>JBCDDC010000001.1:0-290139 GCA_039180675.1 Pseudomonadota bacterium
GGGCGTCGTGAACCATCCCGATCTCGGCAAGTATCACTACTGGACCAAGACCGGGCTCAAGGGTGACACGCTCGCCGAATGGCGCGAGGGGACCACTCAGACCCAGGGCTCCTGGTGGCCGGACTGGGACAAATGGCTGGCGGCGAAGTCCAAGAAGAAGGTTCCAGCGCGCGAGGCAGGCGCAACGCTCGGCATGATCGAACCTGCGCCGGGGTCTTATGTGAAGAAGCGGGCCGATCAACGCCAAACGTGAAAAGGCCTCGGAGGGGTCCTTGTGCGAGCGACCCGACCGAGGCACCGGTCTCACAGTTCGGGAAACAGGGAAAGCAACTCAGAGTACTCGGTACTTGCGGCGCTGCAGCGCCGCAGCGCAAATCTGCACGAGCTTTCCAGCAGTTAACGCTACTCAACGACCACTCTGTCTCGTGCCCTTCGGAACGCTCAATGCGAAGACCATCTGCCAGTAGGAAGATTGTCGTCGCGCATCGGGGCAGATTCGCGGTTCAGCGGTGGAGTTTTCTGTCTCATTTCATGACGCCTTGAGGCGATTAGGGCGAGAGCGTCACAATTCACCGCCGTGGACCCAGGCACGATGCAAGATCGACGATGTCAGCAGTGCAGCAAAGATGACCGCCACGGCCTGCAGCGCGTTCACAGGCAGCCACGCCCAGAGAAAAGCGCCCGTCACCGGGTCGAATGGCTGATCGGGCAGGCCTGCCTGATGCGACATCACTTTCAGAACGGCAATCAGGCCGTTGACGATCCACGGCCCGAAAACCAGCGCGCGCCCGGTGTGCCGAGCCATGCCCTTCGCCCGGCGAAAGCCCTCTGCAACCTGCGCCTTCCCAGTCTCGACAATCCCGGCCAGTACCGCGCCCAGCAGGATCTGCCCGGCGGCAAATATCGAGACGAGGGCGAGGACCAGCGGGATCATCCAAATTCCCAGAGACTCTGGAATTCCCGGGCCAAAGAATACGAACCCGAGCGACAGCACGGGCACGTAGAGCAGGATAATGAAGCAGGCGAACTTCACCCATGTTCCCGGCTCGATCTGATACCCTGATCGTTGCAGAAGCGCGTAGCCGAAGCCCGCAGCCGTGACGATCGCTGTGAACCGTGCGGCCGAGAGCGCGATAAACCAGTCATCGGTCTGGAAGGCATGGGCCGCAAAGATCACGCCTGCTGCGGCAAAGAAGACCAGTGGGCGCCGGGCGAACAGCGCGCTGGCCTGTGTCCAGTGATAGAACCGGTCCGTCGTCACCCGGCCTCGAGCCGGGCGCTTTCCCAGGCCATCATCGCGCGTTTGACCGGCAGACCCCAGTGATAGCCGCCCAAAGCCCCATCGCGGCGAAGCGCGCGGTGACACGGGATCAGCCAGGAGATTGGGTTGCGGCCAACGGCTGTGCCGACGGCACGCACCGCGCGCGGCTTGCCGATGTGGCGGGCGATCTCGGAATAGGTCGTCACATGGCCCGAGGGCACACGGAGTAGCGCTTCCCACACATTAACCTGAAACGGCGCGCCGCAGAGCAGGAGCTTTACCTCACCCGTCCCGCCGAAGGCCGCGTCGACCCATGGACGAAGCGCCTCCTCATCCTGCTCGTAAGTGGCCGCAGGCCACCGGCCCCGCATATCGGCCAGGGCCCAGTCACGGCCCATATCCGCCGCAAAAGCCATGCCGCAGATCCCGCGATCGGTCGCCATGACGAGCGTGTCGCCGAACGGGCTGTCGAACCAGCCCCATCGGATCGTCAGTCCCTTGCCGTTGCGCGCATACTCGCCCGGGGTCATTGCTTCCCATTTCACGAAGAGATCGTGCAGCCTGCCCGCCGAGGAAAGCCCGGTGTCGATGCTCGCGTCCAGGACCGTAAAGCGGTCCTTCAGGAGGCTCCGGGCGTGATCGAGCGTAAGATACTGAAGATAGGTCTTCGGGCTCACGCCGACCCATTGGCTGAAGACCTTCTGAAAATGGGTGGGCGAAAGACCAATCGCCTTGGCGACCTCGTCGAGGGTCGGTTGTTCGCCTGCGCGCGCCTCGATATAGCGAAGCGCGGCGGCCATCAGATCGTACTGGAACTGGTCTTGATGCGCTGGGGCGTTCATCTCATTTCACCTGTCATTGCTGTCCCCAATCTAGCTTAAGGGGCCGCGCGCTCCCACCCGGTTCTTGCCGCAAGATACCGATCTTGCCGGTCCCAGCAGCGGGTGCTAAGGCGCCAACCATGGCCCGCCAACTCGATTATGCCACCATTTATGAAATCTTCGAACGGTTCCAGGTGCACAACGCCGAGCCCAAGGGCGAACTCAATCACGTGAACGCCTACACCCTGCTCGTCGCCGTGGCGCTGAGCGCGCAGGCCACCGACAAGGGCGTGAACCGGGCGACCGAGGGGCTGTTCCGGGTCGTCGATACACCTGAGAAGATGCTGGAACTGGGCGAGGAGCGCCTGATCGAGCATATCCGCAGCATCGGGCTCTACCGCAACAAGGCGAAGAACGTGATCAAGCTCAGCCGCATTCTGGTCGAGGAATATGGCGGTGTCGTTCCTTCCAGTCGTGCCGCCCTGTCGTCCTTGCCGGGTGTCGGGCGGAAGACCGCGAATGTCGTCCTCAACATGTGGTGGCGGATGCCTGCCCAGGCGGTCGACACACATATCTTCCGGGTCGGTAATCGCACCGGGATCTGTCCGGGCAAGGACGTTAACGTGGTCGAACGTGCGATCGAGGACAACATCCCGGCCGAGTTCCAGTTGCATGCCCATCATTGGTTGATCCTGCACGGACGCTATGTCTGCAAGGCGCGCAAGCCGGACTGCACCACCTGCCTTATCAATGATCTCTGCCCCTATGAGGAGAAGACCCTATGAGCCGCTTCGATCTGGTCGCGATTGGCAATGCCATCGTCGATGTCATTGCCCAAGTCGATGATGCCTTCATCGATGAGCATGGTATCGTCAGGGGAGCAATGAACCTCATCGACACCGATCGGGCAGCACAGCTCTATGCCGCGATGCCCCCAGCGCGGGAGATCTCGGGCGGCTCTGCCGCGAACACGGTCGTCGGTGCGGCTCAGATCGGGTGTTCCACCGCCTATATCGGAAAGGTTCGCGACGATCAGCTGGGCCAGATTTTCGGCCACGACATTCGGGCAGCCAAGGTGCATTACGACGGCCCCTTCGCATCGGCGGAGAGCCAGTTGGAGACCGCGCGCAGCTTCATCCTGGTCTCTCCGGATGGGGAGCGTTCGATGAACACTTATCTCGGGGTCTCGACGACCTTGGAGTCCGCCGATATCGACGCGAAGCTGCTGGAGCAGGCCGATTGGCTCTACCTCGAGGGCTATCTCTTCGACACGCCCGAGGCGAAGGAGGCGTATGCCAAAGCGATCGCGGCGACCAAGCGCGGGGGCGGGCGTATCGCGTTTACTGTCTCCGATCCGTTTTGCGTGGAGCGCCACCGCGATGACATGCTCGATCTGATCCGCGACCATGTCGATCTGCTTTTTGCCAACGATGCAGAGGCAAAATCGCTCGCTCGTACCGATGAGCGAGAGATTGCGCTGCAGACCCTGTCGCGGATGGTCGATTGCGCGGCGGTCACGCTGAGCGCGGAAGGTGCGATCATCCTGCGTGGCGACGCGCGAACAGCGGTGCCGCCCCAGGCCGTGAGCGTGGCGGATACCACCGGCGCCGGTGATCTTTTCGCAAGCGGTTTTCTGGCGGGGCAGATCCGCGGCCATGATGATCGCGCATCGGCTCATATGGGCTGCATCGCCGCCGGCGAAGTGATCAGTCATCTGGGCGCGCGCCCTGAGGCCAACTTGGAACTGTTGATGGAAGAGCAACAATTCTAGCGAAATACGGGCTACCCATCTCCCAAAATGACTCGCCGTTATGATTTAGCGGTTTGTCAAGTCCTCTTACCACTTCGCGGATCACCTTTTGTGGAGTAGACTCACCCGCGAGTGAGTAAACGCCTGCTATTTGGGCGTGTGTTCAAGTACCGACCGAGATACTTCGGGGGAGGGAAAAATGTTTCGGTTTTCTGCGGTCGCCGTCCTGGTGGCCACGGTGGGGGGAGTATTTTCAACACCAGCGCAGGCGCAGTCGGATGCCATCTATTCCGGCGTAGCGACTTGTGCGAATGCGCAATGTCATGGCGCGGCCTCGATCAATACCGAGAGCCGGGTGAACCGCAATGAGTTCACGGTCTGGCACAATCAGGACCCCCATTCGAAATCCTATCGAAGCCTGACAACCGATCGCGCCAATCGGATCGCGACGAACCTCGGCCTTGCCGAGGCGACGAGCGCCGAGCTCTGCCTGTCATGCCACGCGAACAGTGTCCCTGCAGAGAACCAGGGTCCGGACTTCGATATCGCTGAGGGCATCACCTGCGAGGTCTGCCATGGCGCATCGGTCGAGTGGCTCGGCCCACACCGGCTTTCGGAGCGCTACACCCATGCGCAGCTCCAAGAACGCGGTCTCTTCCCGACCAACGATCCCGTCCGCCGCGCGGAGATGTGCCTCGACTGTCATTTCGGCGCAGCGGACCAGTTCGCGAACCACCGTCTGTACGGAGCTGGTCACCCCCGGATCAGCTTCGAGCTCGACAGCTACACCTGGATCAATGCGCACCATTCCGCCGACGAGGATTACTTCCAGCGCAAGGTGGTCTCCGACGGCGTGAAGACCTGGGCGATCGGTGCTGCGAAGATGATCGAGCGGCGGATGCAGCTTCTCGCCGACGAGGAGACCGGGATGAACGGTTTCTTCCCGGAGTTCGCCTTCTTCGATTGCAATACCTGCCATCACCGTATGAGCGATCTGCGATACCGCCCGCGTGGCACGGGCACGGCCCCGGGCACGCCGAAGCTGGATGATAGCCACATGGCGGTTCTTCTGATCGCGCTTAGAAGCGCTGATCCGCAACTGGCCGACCGGCTCGATGCCCAGATGCTCGCGCTCCACAAAAGCTCAACCCAGGGGCGCCCGCAATTGGTCGCCCAGGCCAAGAAAATGGAGGCGCTCGCCAACGAAGCCGCAATAGCGATCTCGAACCACACGCTGAGCGGGTCGGACATGCAGTCGATCCTCGCAGCGCTGATCGAGAAGGGAAGCTCGGGCCGCATCATCGACTTCGCTCAGGCAGAGCAGGCGACGCTGGTGGTCGGCGCCACCATCGACGCGCTCGAGCAGGCTGGCGAGATAACTCCGGCGCAGAGCGACGCGCTCTTCGGTCAATTGGATAAAGCGTACGATGCAATTCAGAACAGTGAAACGTTCCAGCCGCAGAGTTTCGCCTCAGCGATGAAATCGCTCGAGGCGTTTACCCGCTGACAAGGTCTCGGGCGGGTCGCGCACCCGCCCGGTCCCGGACAACGGCTTGCACGCAAAAGGACGTAGGGTGGCAGAGTTTAAAGTAGCGATAGTTGGATCGGGCCCGGCGGGTATCAGCGCGGCGACCCGTGCAGCGAAACTGGGTCTCGAGCATGTTCTTCTCGAGCGGGCCCCCAATCTCAACAACACGCTGTTCAAGTTTCAGAAGGGCAAGCCGGTGATGGCGACGCCCGATAGCCTTCCCCTGCGCTCGGAACTCCACTTTGAGGCGGATGTGCGTGAGACGATCCTCGAGAATTGGGAGGAAACGGCTAGGCAATTGGGGGTGAACTATCGGCTGAATGCCGAAGTTCTGAGCATTGAGGGCGAGAAGGGTAACTTCGTCGTCCAGCTCGCGGACGGCACCTCGGTAACCGCTGAGACTGTGGTGATCGCCATCGGCCTGCAGGGCAATCTGCGCAAGATGGGTGTTCCGGGCGAAGAGAATGGCCTGACCCACTACCAGCTCGATGACCCGAAAGACTATTGGGACAAGGATGTCGTGGTGGTCGGCGCCGGCGATGCGGCCATCGAGAACGCCATCGGTCTCGCGGACAATGAAAACCGGGTGACGATCGTCAATCGCAAGCGTGAATTCGCCCGCGCGAAGCCGGGCAACATCAGTCAGATCCTCGCTGCCATCAAAGAGGAGCGGATTGCCTGCGCCTACAACGCCAACCCGGTCTCGGTGCAGGAGAGCGCGATCACGCTCAAAGACCCCGATGGCGAGCAGATTGTTCGCGCCGACCGGGTGATCGCGCGCCTCGGCGCCATTGCCCCTCGCAAGTTTGTCGAAGAGGTTGGCGGGATCTTCGAGGAAGGCGCGCAATTCCCGCGCGTCAGCGCCGAATACGAGTCTGACCGGCCTGGCCTCTATTTCGTGGGCGCGCTGGCGGGATATCCCCTCATCAAGCACTGTCTCAACCAGGGCTATGAGGTGATCCAGACCATCGCGGGCGATCCGGTCGATGGCGCTGACCTGGACGTTTTGCGCGAGAAGTTTGGGCTGCAGAAGAACGACTCCGCGATCTATCAGACTCTGGATACCGTCAAAGAGTCGATCCCGCTCTTCGGCGATCTCACGATCCTGCAGCTTCGCGAGTTTCTGCTGGAGGCGGACGTGCACGCGCCTGATCAGGGCGATCACATCATTCGAAAGGGCGATGCTGGGGCCTCGCTCTTTCTGATCCTGCGCGGCACCGTCGACATCCCGATCTCGAAGGAGACCCGCTTCACGCTGTCCAAGGGGGCGTTCTTCGGCGAGATGGGTCTGGTGATGGGCCGCCGCCGGACCTCGGATGCCATCGCAGGAGATGACTGCATCGTCATCGAGATCCCGCGGATGGCGGCGCTGAAGCTTTTGGCAAGCTCAGAGGCGGCGCGACGCAACCTCAACGACACGCTGGTGCTGCGCAAGTTTCAGACCTTCCTCGCACCGACGATCACCGCGGAGGATGTCGAAGAGATCCTTGCGTCCTACGAGATTGTCAAATTCTCTCGCGGCGATGAGATCATCAGGGAAGGCGATACCGATGCGGATGCCTGTTACCTGATCCAATCGGGCTCCTGCGCGATCAGCCGTATGGTCGGCGATCAGGAGACGATCATCAATTACGTGCCCGCGGGCGAATTGCTGGGCGAGACAGCCCTTCTGACCGGGGCGCCCCGTAACGCGAGCGTGCGCGCCGCAATCGGGGTCGAGGCAATCAAAATCCGGGGCGATCTTTTCCGGGAGCTGATGGAAAAGAAGCCCGCGCTCAAGGCGAAGGTCGAGAGCATGGCCGAGACCCGAGCCGAGCAGGCCAAGAAACGCTCGGTCGGCAATTCGGCGAAGGACCGTGCGATCGAGTTCCTGCTCGCCAACGGCATTGGCGAAGCCACCAACGCGATCATCATCGACTACACACTCTGTGTTAACTGCGATTTCTGCGAGAAAGCCTGCGCGGAGACGCATAAAGGCATTACACGGCTGCATCGGGCCCAGGGGCCGACGCAGGGCGACTTGCACATCCCGATCTCATGCCGCCATTGCGAGCATCCGCATTGCATGGCGGACTGCCCGCCGAATGCGCTGCATCGCACGGCGTCCGGTGCAGTCGCGGTCGATGAGAGCTGTATCGGTTGCGGCAACTGCGTGCGCAACTGCCCCTACGGCGCCATCAAGATGAGCGCCGTCCCTGCGAAACGCGGCAACCTGCTCACACAGCTTCTTTTCGGCTACGGCGACCGGCCTGGAGAGCGCGGCCCTGCGCAAAAGTCGAAGGAAAACAAGGAAACCGCGCGCAAGTGCGATCTCTGTGAGGATGTACACGGTGGGCCTGCTTGCGTGCGCGCCTGCCCGACCGGCGCGGTCATGCGCACGAGCCCCGAAAAGCTCTTTGAGAGCATTCAGGAGGCCCGTTGATGCGCATTCATCAGGGTTTCCTGGCAAATCGAACCTGGCCGATCATAGCTTTCCTTCTGTGCGCGTCGGCGGCCGCGATCTGGGTGTTTTACGCGCCGGAGGGGCGGCGGGACGGCTCGACCGTTGTTGGCTATGGGCTTGGCGGCCTCTCAGCGCTGATCGTCCTCTGGCTCTCCTGGCTTGGCGTGATGAAGCGCCGCTTTGCCAGTTCCTCTGTCAGGCGGCGCAACAAGGTCTCGGCGCATGTCTGGCTTGGGCTGAGTCTGATCGTTCTCGTCGCGCTGCACTCGGGGTTTCAGTTCAGCTTCAACGTACACACGCTGGCTTATGTGCTTCTGGTTATCGTTGTGCTTTCAGGTATCTTCGGGATCTACTTCTACGCCTCGACCCCGCGCGCGATGAATTCAAACGTTGCATCCGCGATCGTCGAGAAGAAGCACCCGGATCTCTCGGACACCGAACAGCTCGAACTCGACATCCGCGACATTGATCAGCGGATGGAACGGTCGCTTCAAAATCTGCCGGACGCGTTCCGCGACCCCATCGTGAAAAGCCGGGAGCGCACCAGGATCGGTGGTGGGTTGTTCTCCATCCTTCTCGGTCCATGGGTTGGGTGCGCAACCCGGCGTTCGCTGAGCCAGGTCCAAAAGCTGCGCGAGCAGTTCCGCGATGATCCGGATGTCGGCCCCCGTGTCGACGATCTTGCCGCCGATCTCAGCCGTAAGGCCGATGTTGTCAGATGCCTGCGCCGCGATACGCGCTACAAGGCTCTTCTCACGCTGTGGCTCTGGATCCACATCCCGATCACGGTCGCCCTTCTCGTTACGCTGATCAGCCATATCACGCTGGTCTTCTTTTACTGGTGACCGCGATGCGTTTGATCCTCGTCACAGAACGCATCAGACCGGGCTCCGACGAAATCTCTCGCCGTGAGACGGTGCTTGAGGGAGACGAGATCCAGATGGGCCGTGGCAGCCCGATGGAAATCAGCCTCCCGGAGATCGACGTCGATTATCACCATGCGAGCCTCCGTGCCGAGGGCGGGCAGCTCAAACTGATCGCTGTAGGTGACAACGGCATCATGGTCGGCAGGAAGAAACTGCGCGATGTCGCGTTCACGCCGGGCACGACCGCGCGGATCGACCGGTTCGAGTTCACCGCAGAAGCGGGACGCGATGGCGCGGATCATGTTCTGGTGATGAAGGTGCTGGCTGAGGCGCCCGGAACACGGGCCGCGCGGCGGGAAAAGCGGGCCTTGTCCGACGTTCTGCCTGGAAAGCGGTCGCTGGCCTGGATGTGTGCACTCACGATCCTTGGCGCCTTCGTTCTCTGGCCGATGAGCGATGTGCTGACCCGGACCGTCCCGGCGAAGGATGAGGTCGTTGTTGTCCACTTGAAAGACGGTGAGAAGCGCAGACCCCATCTGATGGAGGCGCTCTGGTCAACAGGGCCGCTTTCCGAGGCGCATCAGAAAATGGGCGGGGAGTGCGGCTCTTGCCATCTGCGCGCCTTCGAGAAGACGACCGATGCCGCCTGTCTGTCCTGCCATGCGACGACCGCGCAACACGCGAGCGCGGATGATCACCCGAATGTCGGGCTGGACACCGGCAATTGCTCGGACTGCCACAAGGAGCATCTGGGGGGCGAGCGCCCCGTGGTGACGACGTCGGCCCTCTGTACCGACTGCCACGCGACCGCCATCGCAGCGGGAACCGGATCGAAGCTGCGCCCGATATCGACCTTCACGACCGACCACCCGAATTTCGAGCCAGAGATCATAAAGGCGGTTGTTCGCAGGCCGGATGGCAAGCTCAAGCCGGAGCTGATCCCGCGCCCCTTCCCGAAAGACGCCGTGCTGCAAGAGAAATCGGGCCTCCGCTTTCCCCATGACAAGCACATGGCGAAGGACGGCGTTGCCCTGCTGACCGGCAGGCAACCCCTCGGCTGCGCCGACTGTCACTCCACCGAAGCGGACGGCAATCTGATGCGTCCGATCAAGATGGAGCGGGATTGTGGCGGCTGCCACCAGCTCGAGTTCGCACCCGCCGGGACCGCGATCTCCCTGCCGCACGCCGATGAAGCCGCCGTTGCGAAGATCGTGCGGGAGTACTTCGACGCCCGCGTCGCCGAGGGGTCGGTCACCGTCGAGCCCGTCAGGAAGAACCGCCGCCGCAGGCTCGGCGGGCAGGAGCAGAATGTAGGCGGCCTCCTGGTCAATGCGAACTGGGCTGCCGAGGAGACCGAACGCCAGCTAGACGCGATCTTCGGACTGCGCCTCTGCGCCACCTGCCATGAGGCGCAGAAGGTCGCCGACCGTGAGGTTGCATCCGGCTGGCTCGTCCAGCCAGCTCTCCTCCAACGCCACTGGATGCCGCGCGCCAATTTCAGCCACGAGCGCCACAAGGAGATGGATTGCGAGGGCTGTCATTCGGCCACGGTTTCGGCGAGCGCCACGGATGTGCTGATGCCGCAGATCTCGGGCTGCCGCGACTGCCACAGCGTGAAAGCCGAGAACAAGGACGAGATAATGGCGTTTCTCAGAGAGATTGCCGGACAGACCACGGCGACAGATGCGCCTGCACCCAAGCCTGGGACTAAAGCCGCCTCGGCCGACTGCTCGACCTGCCACAGCTTCCACAAGGATGGACAGGAGCCGATCTCGCCCGCCCACGCGGCGCTTTATCAGGCAAACGGAGGGGCGGAGTGATGATTGCTACATTGCGTCCCGGAAGGATGTGGTAAGGTGATAAAGATGATTGAAATCAGTGGCTTGAATGCCCTCTCAGACAGCGGAAGAGCATGGTCTGTCGCGTTCTTTGTAACCCTTGCTCTCGCCATCTCCGGGTTTGGCGCCAACGCGGTCGCGGGGCCTGCGAAAGCTGTTGGCGCGATGACCTGCGGGGCCTCCACCTGCCACTCTGCTGAAAAGCCCTGGCCGAACTCATCCGTCACCCAACAGGAATTCGTCGTCTGGAAGCAGAAAGATCCGCACGCGAAAGCCTATGAAACCCTGACCGGGGAGCGGGCCCAGAGCATCTCCCGCAGGCTGGGCCTTGGGGATGCCACGCAGGCATCGCTCTGCCTCTCATGCCACAGCTACACGCCGGAACCGGAGGAGATCGAGACGACCTTCGATCATACGCTTGGCGTCCAATGCGAAGCCTGCCACGGCAAGGCATCCGAATGGCTGGGCGTGCATCAGGCAGGTCTCTACTTCTACCAGCGCAATGTCGATGAGGGGATGTACCCGACCACCGATGCCAAGAAGCGGGCTGAACTCTGCCTCTCCTGCCACGTTGGCTCGCAGGACAAATTCGTCAACCACAACATGCTCGCGGTCGGACACCCGCGACTGCCCTTCGAGCTTGGCTTCTACACCTGGTTCAGCGAGGGCACGCCGGGCAAGATCTCGAACTACTCGCATTTCAAGGTCGATGACGACTATCTGCAGCGAAAGCCGTGGCCCTTTGGCGTTCGGGTCTGGGCGATCGGTCAAGCGATCCAGGCGAGAACACTGCTTGAGCTGCTGACCGACCCGAAGACCGGTTCGAACGGTGCATTCCCCGAATTCGCGTTCTTCGAATGCCATTCCTGCCATAACGCACAGGTCAGTGGTCAGGGCTTTCAGGGGACGCTCGGCCTGCCACGCCTGAACGACGCCAACCTGTTCTTCGTCGAGGTCGCGGCCGGGCTGGTCGATCCGGGGCTCGCAGCCTCGGTGCGCAGCGATATCGACGCGCTCAGATCGGCCAAGGGTCAGGGCTGGCCCGCGATCCGTGCTGTTGCCGGGCGCCTGAAGAGCAGGCTCGACCAACTCGTCGCCCGGCTCGATACGCACAAGTACACGGTTGACGATACCCGCCGCGCGATCCGCGAGATTTCCGCGGGCGCACAGCGGGGCGTCTTCTCCAGCTACATCGCCGCCGAACAAGCCGTGCTCGCAACCGGCTCGCTGGTCGATGAACTGGAGCGTCTCAGAGAACTTACGCCGCAACAGACAAATGCGGCGCAATCCGCGGTGTCCCGAGGCCTCGCCGCCTTTGTCTCGGTCGACCGCTACAGCCAGGGGGAACTGCGCGCCGCTTTGAGGGATGTGGCCGCGGTTACCACTCAGTGACCTCGCTTGGAAGAAGGTGGAGTTGACGATGACATCCTTGACCAAACGGACTGTGACCACGGCGGCCGCGATCGCGATCTCGGCCGCATTGGGCACGAACGCGATGGCGCAATCTCAGTGGGAGAGCGCACCTGCCGACATGAAGGCCGGGGACAAGGTGATTACCTTCACTGCCGATCCCGATCTGAAAGAGCAGGTCTCCGCATATCTGAAGGGCGAGGCGGCCGAGGCGGGTACAAAGCAGGTCTCCCAGGCCGCATTGCCGGCGACGAGTACCGCCTCATCCGGAGCGGTCTATTCGCCTCCGGGGTCCGATGATCCGACCCAGGCGCTCGCGCTCGCGCTCGAGCCTGTTAAGACAGCGACCCTGTCGGTCGCCGAGCAGAACGAACTCGTCGTCCCGCGCGATCCGCATGTCGCGGCCTACAAGACATCGCCTTTCCCCTCGGCGGTGCAGTGCGCCGAATGTCATCAGAAGATCTTTTGGGAGTGGGCATCGTCGAACCACGCTTACGCCTCGATCTCTCCGATGTTCCACAAGTTCGAACAGCGCCTGAATACGCTGGCATCCGGCACGGTTGGCACGTTCTGCGTCCGCTGCCACCAGCAGATCGGCACCCAGCTTGGCGAACAGCGTGAGACACCGCTTTGGGAGCGGAGCCAGATCGCGCGCGAAGGCATTACCTGCGTTACCTGCCACCGGGTGGGCTCGGAGTTCGGACGCGTGAACGGTGAGCGCCACATCCGGCCTGGCACGATCTACGAGCCGATGATCGGCGCGGGCAACGCCCCCGGGGTCGCGACGGTTCTGGCGGACAAGGACCGCTTCAACGTCTCGAAGAACCAAAACGAAGACGGCTCGCCGATCCACACCGGCGCGATCGCCTTCGAGGATATCTCGAAATCCGAGTTCTGCGTTTCCTGCCATCAGGTTGCCGTGCACCCGGGCATCAAGCTCGAGGTTGTCTACGAGCAGTACCGCGCCTCGCCCGCAGCGTCGCTCGGTATCCAGTGCCAGGAGTGTCACATGGGCAGAGTGCAGGGTGTCGCTCTGAAGGAAGACAACTACGAGAAATGGCCCGTGGCGATCGTCAACGGCCGGATCGTTGGCGACCCGAACCGGGATCACAAGAACCATGCCTTCTACGGTCCCGGCTACCCGATTGCTCACCCGGGCATCTTCCCGTTCAACCCCCGCGCCCTGAAGTGGAAGATCACCGAGTGGCTTCAGTTCAACCATCGTGAGCCCTGGGGGGTTCCGGAATGGGAGGATCAGGTTGCCGAGGGCCTCGTTCAGGTCGATTTCCCGGATGCCTGGTCGGATCGCGTGGACCGGGAGACCGCGCGCTACGTGATCGATCAGAACCAGCGGATGCTGGAGCTCAAGCGCCAGGACCGGATCGCGGTGATGGAGAACGGCTCCCGCATCGATGGACCGTTCTTCGAGAATGGCCCGCCGAAGGTCGGCGAGACGTTCAAGTTCCGCTACCGGATCACCAATCTCGACGAGGGGCATAACCTACCCTCCGGTTCGCTCGGCGCTCAGCCGGAGATATGGGCCAATGTCGTGCTGACCGATCCCGATGGCGAGATCGTCTTTGAGAGCGGGTACACAGACTCTATCGGCGACATGGTCGATCTGCATTCCACCGATCTCGCGGCCGGCAAGATCGAGCATGATGATCAGCTCGTGAACCTGCAGACGAAATTCCTGGTAACCGGCGTCAAAGGTCCGGATCGGGAGATGTATCTGCCGGTGAACTTCGACGTGGATCAGATCCCGCACATCCGCCCCTCGGGCGTGCCGAGCTCGGTTCTGAACCACCCGCCGCTGATCAGGATGGAGGGGCGCTCGATCCCGCCGCTTGGCTATCGCGATGCCAACTACACAGTCGATGGCGACATGATCAAGAAGCCAGGAACCTACCGGCTCCAGTTCCGCATGCGCTCCCGTGCTGAGCCGATGTACTTCATGCGCTTCGTCCTCGCGACGCAGGAGATGGAGCGCACGATGAACGAGTGGATGATCGATATCCATCCCTCGGCGGTCGAGTTCGAAGTTACGGAGTAAGCGTGATGAGCAAGCTAGCGACGCTTCTGGCGAGCACGGCTCTGCTGAGTATCTCAGCAGCCGAGCTCGCCTTCGCGGCCGAGGATCTAGGGCCGATCCAGCGGGACGAGCAGGTCAGGGAGGTGCCCTATGACCGCGAGCTTTTCTCCTCGGACCCGCAATACAGCATCACCTTTGATCCGCAGGCGGAGATCGAGATCTATGGCGGCAAGTCGGCGATCTCGACCCCGCGTCCTCCGCTCGAGATTTTCCGGGACATGTATGACGAAGGCCCGCTCGGCGAGGGGTTCAGCCTGTTCGGGGACAAGAACCGGTTAACTCCCCAAATCCTCGTCTTCGGTGATCTTCGCTCGGCGATTGCGTTCAACGACAATGGAGACACCGAGATCGCGCAGATCGCGGCGCGCGCCAACATCAATATCGACTTCAAGCTGACCGCGACCGAGCGAATCCACCTGTTCTTCCAGCCGATGCAGAATGGTGCCGAATTCACCCGCTGGGAATTCGCCGGCGGTGACGGAAATCGCGACAGGGGTGTTCAGTTCGAGACCACGGAACAGCCGACGAATGCCTTCCTCGAGGGCGATCTCGGCGCGATCTTCGCGGGTCTGACCGGGGAGTACAACAAGAACGATATCCCGTTTGCGGCGGGGCGGGTGCCGCTCTTCCTGCAAAACGGTGTCTGGTTCGACGATCAGTTCCTGGGCTTCGCGGTCACGCCTTTCGTCGCGCAGAACTCCGCGACCTTCGACATCACCAACTTCGACATCACCTTCTTCGCCGGGTTCGATGAGATCGACAGCCCGGCCATCATCGACGGGCCGACCGGCGCGCAGGCGGAGCATGACGCCAATATCTACGGCTTCCATGGCTTCTTCGATCTGCGCGAGGGGTATCTCGAAGCGGGGTATGCCTATCTCGATGACCGCGACGGTTCGAACGGCGACTTCAGCTATCACAATTTCACGCTGGCGTTCTCAAAGCGCTACCAGGCGACGGTGTCCAACGCGACGCGGGTGATCGTGAATGTGGGTCAGGACCCGGGGTTCGGCTTCAACGAGACCGCGCAGGGGGTTCTCTTCATCTCAGAGAATTCCTGGATCACCCATCTGCCGCTTACCTTGATTCCCTTTACGAATTTCTGGTTTGGCGTGGACTCGGTGCAATCCGCCTCGCGCAATGCCGCCGCTGGCGGGGTCCTCAAGAATATCGGTCTTAACTTCGAGACTGATGGGCTGACCGGGTTTCCCACCCTTGATGCAACCGGGATCGATACCTTCGGCGGCGCGATCGGGCTTCAGTATCTTTTTGGCTTCGATCAGCAGATTGTCGGCGAGTTCGCAGCCGTTTTCCCCTATGATGACCGTGAAGGCCCAGCAAAGGATCCGCAGTTCGGTTTTGGCGTTCGCTATCAGAAGCCTCTGACCAACCGTCTCATCTTCCGCGCCGATGCCATGTACGGATATCTGCTCGACGCACAGGATCTGTCGGGCGTTCGTGCAGAGCTTCGCCTGAAACTCTGAACGCATCTTGCTGCTGCGACCGCAGCGGCTCACGACCGAAGAAGGGGGGAACAACAGATGACGGACAAGGTCAACCTGAGCGATTTCATGGATTGGGTGGTCGACCGCAACCCGGCCGAGGAGGTCTTTCACCAGGCCGTGCATGAGGTTGCGGAGACTGTAATCCCCTTCATCAACGACAACCCGGTCTACGCGAAAATCAAGGTTCTGCATCGGATGGCCGAACCGGACCGCACGGTCTCCTTCCGGGTCTCGTGGGCTGATGACGAAGGCGAGGTCCAGGTCAATCGCGGCTACCGCGTCCAGTTCAACAACTCGATCGGGCCCTACAAGGGTGGGATCCGATTCCATCCGTCCGTGAACCAAGGTGTTCTGAAATTCCTTGGCTTCGAGCAGACCTTCAAGAACTCGCTCACCGGCCTCCCGATGGGGGGTGGTAAAGGTGGCGCGGATTTTGACCCGAAGGGCAAGTCGCAGCATGAGATCATGCGGTTCTGCCAGTCCTTCATGATCGAGCTCCACCGCCATATCGGAGCCGACATCGACGTACCGGCGGGCGATATCGGGGTCGGTGGCAAAGAGATCGGTTACATGTTTGGGCAGTACAAGCGATTGACGAACCTGTTCGAAGGTGTGCTGACCGGGAAGGGCCTGGAGTATGGCGGCTCGCTCATGCGGCCCGAGGCGACCGGTTATGGCGCGGTCTACTTCCTGGAGAACATGCTGCATCACCGGCAGGATCAGATCGAGGGTAAGACGGCCGTGATCTCAGGGTCCGGCAATGTTGCGACCCATGCGGCGGAGAAGATTTTGCACCGCGGCGGGAAGCCGATCACGTTGTCAGACTCGGGCGGTTTCATCCACGATCCGGACGGTTTCACGCAGGAAAAGCTCGATTGGGTGAAGAACCACAAGAAGCAGCGCGGTGCGCGGATCTCGGCCTATGTTGATGTCTTCGGTGGGACGTTTAACGAGGGCGAGCGGCCCTGGAACGTGCCATGCGATCTGGCGCTTCCCTGCGCGACGCAGAATGAGCTGAATGGGGAAGAGGCGAAAGCGCTGCTGGGCAACGGCTGCAAGGCGGTGTCAGAAGGGGCCAACATGCCCTGCGATCTCGATGCAATTGCCGCCTTTGGTGAAGCTAAAATCCCTTATGCGCCGGGCAAAGCATCGAATGCGGGCGGGGTCGGCATGTCGGGGCTCGAGATGAGCCAGAACTCGGCACGCCTGCACCGCGACGAAGAAGATCTGCGCGCGGCGCTGAAGAAGATCATGGCGGATATCCACTCGTCCTGCGTCGAGCAGGGCGATATGGGCACCCATGTGGACTATGTCCGCGGCGCAAATGTCGCGGGCTTTAAGAAGGTTGCCGACGCGATGCTGGCCTTCGGCGTGGTCTGATATTGTGGGGTGGCGGTTCTGGAGGCCGCCGCCCGGCCTCTCAGGCCGTCAGGCCCAGCGTCCGGTCCGGTTCCTGACGCGGCTCGAGCACCGCGCTTTCCTTGCCAAAGAGATAACCCTGCAGGTACCCGACCCCCAGTTGTGAAAGGGTGTGCGCGTCCTCGGCGCTTTCCACGCCCTCCGCGACCACCATCATCTCGAACCGGCTTGCCTTGACCACAAGCGTGTCGATCATGAGCTGGTTTTCGGGCAGGGCGGCAATTCCGTCGGTTAGCCGTCTGTCCAGTTTCACCATGTCGAAGCGCAGATCCGCGAGCTGGCTCAGCGTGCTACGCCGCGCTCCGAAATCCGCGAGGCCGAGGCAGGTTCCAGCTTCGCGCAGCGTGTTCAGGAACTTGCGGATCTGACCCAAATCGGTGTGCATATCGGGTTCCCGGATCTCGACGATCAGCCGGTCCGCCACATCCTCGCAGTCGCGCATGGCGTTTCTGAGGAGTTCCATCCAGTCGCGGTCGCGAAACGCGCTTGGGAACAGGTTGATCGCGAGGCGGGCTGACGGATCCTTGCTGAGCTTGTCGAGGGCGAGCACGAGTACCTGCCGATCCAGCATCTCGCAGAGCCCCAGCCGTTCCACCCTTGGCAGGAACTCGCGCGCTGAGAAGACCTGCCCGTCCTCCTGAACATGCCGCGCAAGGCATTCGTGGAAACAGATGTTTCTGTCGCCGAGCGAGCTGACCACCGGTTGGTAGACGAGCGACAAATGCCCGGCGCCAAGCGCCGAGAGCGCGGCCTGCGCGGTGGTGAGCACCCGCGCCCTTTGCATCTCAACCTCCCGGTCAGAGCGGGCGATCCGGATCGAGCTGTTCCCGGCATTCATCGCGTCGATCAGCGCATCGCGGGCTGCCGTGCCAAGCTTCTCCAGCGACGTGTTGCTGGCGACGGCGCACCCGACGGAGGCGGTGATCGTCGTCTCGCCATTTGCCGTGTTGATCGGTTCTCGCGACAGCGCCGCCTGGATCGATGCGGCGAGCTCACGGGCGCCGTCCTCAGCCATGCCAGGGACGGTGATTGCGAAACGGCGCGGATGCGGCTGCCAGAGACTGGCAACCCGTGGGCAAATATCCGCCAGCCTGCGATAGCTCTCGCGAACGACATCATTCACGACCGCGTCGCCGAAAAGCCGTTCGAGAGGAAAGAGATGATCGATTGCGATCAGGAGCATCGCGTGCCGGCCCGGCCCCATGGATGTAAGGGAGAAGGGCGTGAAGCTCATCTTCTGCTGCATTTTTCGTATTCCCCGACATCGAATCTGCTTCAAAAAGTTCCTACTTTGTTCTAAATTTTTCCTTAACAATCCTTTGAGAGGTAAAATGGACGGTCTTAGATGTGACTGGTGCGGCGATGATCCACTCTATGTGGCCTATCATGACGAGGAATGGGGGCGACCCGAACTCGACAGCCGGGCACTCTTCGAGAAACTGATCCTTGATGGATTTCAGGCGGGTCTCGCCTGGATCACGATCCTGCGCAAGCGCGACGCCTTCCGGGCCGGCTTTGACGGGTTCGACCCGGTGAAGGTCGCGTCCTATGGTGAGCGCGAGATCGAGCGGTTGCTCGCGGATCCGGGCATCGTGCGCCATCGCGGCAAGATCGAGGCGACCATCGGCAATGCGCGGGCTTGGATCGAGATCGAGAGCCGCGAAGGGTTCGACCGATTCCTCTGGCAGTTCTTCGATCACAAGCCATTGGTAAATAGCTGGAAATCCATGGGCGAGGTTCCGGCTGAAACGCCCTTGAGCCGAGAGATCTCGAAGGCGCTGAAGGCTGAGGGGTTCAAATTCTGCGGTCCGACGATTGTCTACGCTTTCGCGCAGGCGGTCGGCATGGTGAACGACCACAAGATTGGCTGTATCGCGCGAGATGCCTGTCTGAAGGAAGGGGCGACGGTTGCCGGACACTTCGCCTGAGCGCGCGCTCCTCATTCCATATCTGCAACGGATGCTGTCTGGCGACTACCGTTCGCCCGGTTTCTTTGCGGGCGGCGCGGATCGCCCGGCAGTTTTGGAAAGGGAGTCGGATGCCCGGCACGGTCAAGATCTGGTGGCACAGCGGTGCCCTGCGGGATGAGAAGTACAACGCGGTTCCGATTGTTGAGGAGCCGGAACTGGCAACCGAAACGATCGCGCTGAACGGCGGCGTCGAGGTGAGCGCGGCGTCGCCCGAGGATGCCAGAATCGCCCTGATCCAGAGCGATATCGACATCGCTTACGTCGTGCGGCTGCCGGGGTCCGATGTTACCGCAAACGCGGCGATCCACAAGCCGATGGCGGCCACTGGTCTCGACCTGCATGCGGTCGCCATCCCCGGCGGCGCGTCGATCAGTGTCGTGGAAATTTTCTGACGATCACGATCGGCCAGAGGCGGCCTCGATCACCGGGCGGATCTTCTCTTCGATATCGCCCGGCATGATCGGGCCGATATGCTTGTAGATCACCCGCCCGTCACCATCGATCACGAAGGTTTCCGGTACGCCGTAGACGCCCCATTCGATGCCCGCGCGGCCGCTCTCATCTGCCCCAATCAGTGTATAGGGGTCCCCAAGCTCCACCAGAAAACGCTCCGCATGCGCCGGCGCGTCCTTGTAGTTGATACCGTGCACGGTGATGCCCTCGGCCGCCATCGCCTCGATCTGTGGATGCTCGACCCGGCAGGGGCCGCACCAGCTTGCCCAGATGTTCACGAGCTTCACACCGGGTGCCTTGAGGTCGGCCGTCGACAGGCCGGGCGCGTCCGCACGAAGTGGGTCAAGCGAGAACTCAGGCGCCGGGCGGTCGATCAAGGCCGATGGCAGGTCCTGCACATCGTCACGCAGCAGCCCAAGGAAGAAGCCGCCCATGACCAGCAGCGCCAGAAGACCCGGGGCCAGCATCCATGGCCTCAGCCCGGATTTCGTCCTCGTGGCAGTTTCGTCGGTCACCGGCGATCCTCCAGGTCCTTCCGGGCACGTGCATTTGCGCTCAGCGTGGCCCAGATGATCACGCCCAGGATCACCGCCGTCGCGCTGTAGGCAGCGATGACATAGGCCGCATGCGGGTCCCCGAACATTACACGGCTTCCCTAAGGCGCAGCGCGCGCAATCTGCGCTGGCGGATCTCGGTGCGCGTGCGCATGAGCAGAAGCACCACGAACAGCGCCATGAAGCCTGCCATGCAGATATAGAGAGGCATGCGGAAGGCGTCATCAATCCGCTGCCCTTCCTGCACACTCAGGCTCGCGCCCTGATGCAGCGTGGCCCAAAAGTTCACAGCATAGCGCGAGAGGAAGGCGAAGATGACGCCGACGAGGCAGGTAACAGCGGAGAGATCCGCCGCCTTCTCCGGCTCCTCGATCGCGGCCCAGAGCGCCATGTAGCCAAGGTAGAAGAAGAACATGACAAGCACTGAGGTAAGTCTCGCATCCCAGACCCACCAGGTGCCCCACATCGGCTGGCCCCAGACAGCGCCGGTGATCAGCGCGATCAGGGTGAAGGCCGCGCCCAAGGGGGCTGCTGCCTTCGCCACCAGAAAGCTCACGTGATGACGACGGATCAGCCCAATGGTTGAGGCGACAGCCATAACGAAATAGGCATTGATCGCCAGCAAGGCGGCGGGGACGTGAATGTAGAGGATCTTGACCGTCGATCCCTGTTGGTAGTCATCGGGGATCACGAAAAGCGCCCAACCGATGCCGATGATCAAAAGCGCCGATGAGATCACCCATAGCGGCGCAAGGGCGTGACTGCTGATCCGCATGAACTCGGACGGATTGGCGTATTTCCAGATCGACATGGCCGAAACTTATTTTGCCCCCTCGCAACTGACAACTTCACCCGCAGGATAGCATCGATCTGCCGCAGGTGGCGTGCGAAAACTTTCCCCCTGATTGGTAATTTTTTACCTCGATCTGCGACGGAGTGTAGAGCGCCCGCCGTTCCACTGAGGCGTGTGTTCACCTGCTTGTGAAGTCAGGCCCGGGGGAATGGGCCGCCCAGTTCGCGTTCTCGGAAGACCACCAAAGTCGGAGTTCCGCGTCCTGCGGAGCTCGAGGGAGCTGCCGCGTCCAGCGGCAACACAAGGGACATCGCCATGAATACCTTCACTCCGCTCTATGAGTCCTCGGATATCTCAACGCCCGAGGGCCTCTCGCCAGCCATTCCAATTGGTCAGATCAGCGGAGTCCCGTTAGCGGGCACGGGCCTGATGGGCACTGCTTACGCGCCTGGTGACAGCATCAGGTCGCTCGACGATCTTGCCGACGTGATTGCGAATAATGAGCCGGATGCGACCTTTGTAGCCAGCGAACTGGTCTATGGCGCGAAGGACAGCGATACGTCGCTGGCAGAGTTCCTCGCTGAGGACGCGGGCTCGATCGAAGGCAACGGGGCGGTCGAGATGGGACCGTCAGGCCTGGTCATGAAGGGTTTCGTCTACATCCCCGCAGGCCCCCATGAGGTTGCGGTAAGCTCGGACGACGGGTTCGATCTCAAGCTTGGCGGCGTCGACTTCACGGAATTCGCCGGGGTCAGAAGCGCCGACGACACCGGCCGTGTGGCCGAGTTCGAAGGCGGTCTCTACGAGATCGAGATCACGTATTTCGATGCTGGCGGGCGTATGGAGCTGGTGCTCGAGCTTGACGGGCTCCCGATCGATCAAAGCGCTTTCTACCAGTCGATCGACGACTTCCAGAACCCCCCGGCGGGCACACCGACCGTGCCGCCCGAAGACTACCACTCCTCCTACACGCTCGGGGATGAGGTGATCGACGACACCACACCGATCGAAACTTCCGACGCGCGCGATGTGATCGAAGCCAAGGGCGGCGACGACAGTGTCGACGGCCAGGGCGGCGATGACGAGATCTATGGCGGCTATGGCGACGACCAGATCTATGGCGGCGATGGCGATGATGTCATCGATGGCGGCCGCGGCTCGGACATGATCGTCGGCGGCGCGGGCAACGACATCCTGATCAGCCGCTCGGATGCGGGCGAACAGCGCATCGGGCAGCTCGCAATCGGCAACCCGACCCGGCCCGACCCGGACGGCGAAGTGAATCAAGACCGCCAGAAGCTCATCGGCTGGGAGAACATGCCCCTGGTCTCGGACGATATCCTGGTCGGTGGCGAGGGAGAGGACATCTTCCTCTTCTCCCCTCAGATCAACGCGAAGCTCGAGATCATCGAAAAGCACACCCGCGCCGACGGCTCGATCAACTGGGCCGGTGTGGCCGGTGAGAATGACGAGCTGCACGATCACTGGGTCGATGCCTGGGGGATCGATGTGATCGCCGACTATGTCGCGGGCGAGGATCAGATCGCGATCATCGGACACACTGCCGAGATCTGCGATATCTCCTATCGCGACGTGGACGGCGATGGCGATCTCGAGTCGATCATCACGGTCCATTCCAACCAGTCCGGCCCTTGTGCCCGCACGGGTCAGCCCACCTGCAACTGCCAGGCTGACCTCTCGAACGGCGGCGGCGGTGCTCATGACCGCGACATCCTTGGATATATCGTCGTGCACGGCGACAGGGTCGAGGAAGACGATGTCCAGCTCGATGCGGGCGTCACCTATGGGATCGTCGACAACATCGCCGATGTGGCAGAGGCGCTGAACCCGTTCGGCGAGACCAAGGTCACCGAGATCAATGGCGAAATGGTCTATGGCTACGACACCCGCGACGATCAAGGTGGGTTGGGCGCGATCACGGAGCGCCCTGAGGATTTCATCGAAAACCCCTATCTCGCGCAGGTCCAGACCGTCGATCCGGTAGACGCGCCCGAGATCGAGTACACGCGCGAGCCGTTCGAGCCGCTTGGCACCGTCGAGGTCGAGGGCGTGACCGTCATCGGCACCGGGCGAGCCGACGTGCTGATGTCGGATGGCGATGCGGCGGCTCTGGCCGCGGCTGAGAGCGATCTGCCTGCTGCGCTCGCAGTCTGGGATTTCGCATCGATGTCCGAAGGTGCGACCGAGGATGCGAAGGGCGGCCCAACAGCAAAGGCCTACACGCTCTACGAAAATCAGGCGCTCTTGCGCACGGATGGCCTGGTCGAAGGCCCGGACGGCACGCTCTCAGCCCTGTCGTTCAATGGCGAGGATGAATTCGCCTACATCCCGCACGATCCGAAGTTCCAGTTCAGCCAGGGCACCATCGCCATGTGGGTGAAGCCCGAGGATCTGGACGACGAGAGCATGTTCGTCACCAAGGATCAGCGAAACTCGGGCGATGGCGGACATTTCCGCCTTGGCCACACCAAGGATGGCGGCCTGTTCCTGCGCATGGCGCCGGGCGATGGCGGCTCGAACAAGAGCTGGGAGACCGGGCCGATCCTGACGGAGGGCCAGTGGCAGCATGTGGCCGTGAGCTTCACTGCAACTGGCGTGGTCGTCTATCTCGACGGGCAGGCGGTTCCCGCGAACGCGTGGACACCGGATGAGGGCGATGTGCCGTCTCCGAACGTCTACACCGAAGCCTATCTCATCGCGAATGCCGAGCCCTGGGTGCTCGGTGCCGATCAGGCGCGCACCGATAGGAACGAGACCGCCGGCGCCTTTGCGATCGACGACGAGGATCTGGATAACGCCTATGAGGGCGCGATCGCCGATTTCACGATCTGGGGCGGATACGAGCCGACCGATGCGCTGACGGCGGCCGAGATCCAGCAGATCGCGACCCCTCGCTTCGATGCGGCGGCAATCCCTGGCCCTTCGGGTAACCAGCCGATGGAGGCCGGAAACGATACCTTCAACGCGGGTTCCGGCAACGACGTGGTCTATGGCGGTGCGGGTGATGACACTGTGAACGCGGGCACAGGTGATGACAGTGTCGAGGGCGGATATGGCGACGACCTGATTTATGGTGGCGAAGGCAACGACACCATGGATGGTGGCTGGGGCTCTGACGCCCTGTTCGGCGGCGCCGGTGACGATACGCTGATCGCACGGTCGGACGCGGGCGAGGACCGGGCCGGGCAGCTTGTGCTGGGTGAGCCGTCGAGGCCGTCAGGCAACCAGATCGACGAGCAGTACCTCAAGCTTGTCGACTGGATCGATCAGCCGCTGGTCGCCGATGACATCCTGCACGGTGGCGAGGGCAACGATCACTTCCAGATCGAGACCCTGATCAACGGCACCCGGGATTCGATCCTGGACAACACCAAGGACGACGGGCGCGGCATTCGCTGGCACGGGGTCGCAGGCGAGAACAACCAGGTCCACGATCACTGGGTCGACTCCATTGGGATCGATGTCATCGCCGACTTCAAGGCGGATGAAGACCATATCTCGATCATCGGCCACACGACGCAGGTCGAGGTCGATTACAAATCCCACGACAGCGATGGCGACGGGCAGGCGGATAGCGTGGTCTCGGTCATCACGGTCTACTCGCAACAGGGCAATGGCGGCGGTGCGCATGACGAGGATTACCTCGGCTATGTCGTGGTCCACGGGGACATCGTCACCGAGGACATGATCGAGACCGACGCGGGCGCTCATTACGGCGTGGTCGATACCATCGACGAGCTGCAGGAGGCATTTGCCCCCACCGGCGAGACGAAGGTGCGCGACTACAATGGGGTCGAGCTCTTCGGCTATGACAGTCGTGACGTCGAGGGCGATCCCATCGGGTCGGACCCCGAAGCGTTTGCCGAGAACCCCTATGCCGATCTGGTCACGTACGAGGATCAGACTATCGACGACCTGGCACCGCTCAATGTTCTGTTGACCAACGAAGGCGCGTCGTTTGACGGATCCGGCTATGGCGAGATCGCGCATGATCCGGCGTTGCAGCAGGAGGACGGGACGATTGCCTTCTCGTTCACAGCGAACACGCCCGGCGATGGCAATCAGGCGATCCTCTCGAAGGATCATTCCGGCAACAAGGATGGCGGGCATTTCACGGCCTGGATCGGGAACAGCGGCCATCTCGAGGTCCGTTTCCAGGATGACGGCAACATCAGCCGCTATCTGAAGTTCTCGGACGAGAAGATCCAGGCGGGCGCGACCTATCACGTCGCCTTCTCCTTTGATGAGAACACGCTGGCGCTTTATGTGAACGGCGATCTGGTCGATGCCGAGGACGGGTTCCCCGGCGGTATGACCGGCAATACCGAGGAGACGCTGGTCGGCGCCTCGGCCCGGACGCGCCAGGGGGACAACGACAATGCAGAGTGGCTGTTTAATGGCGATATCGGCCCGGTCTCGTTCCTCGACCGGCCGCTGACCCTGCTGGAGAGCATCCTGATCTCTGAAGCCGGCGGCGATATCGCTGTCTTGCTGGATGACAGCGATGGCGAGACCGGTGGTGAGGATCCAATCGACGAGGAGGATGATCAAACCCCCGCCCTCACCGTGATCGACGGGACCGAAGCGGGTGAGCTCATCCGTGGCACGGAGGAAGCCGAACAGATCAACGGCCACGGCGGCAATGACCGGATCGTGTCACGAGAAGGCAACGATGTGGTCTACGGCGGCGAGGGCGACGATCAGATCTACACTCAGGTTGGCGACGACGAGGCGGCCGGTGGTGCTGGTAAAGACTTCATCGGCACAGGCGATGGCAACGACATCGCCTATGGTGGTGATGATGATGATCGCATCAATACCGGCACCGGCGATGATGAAGCATGGGGTGAAGCCGGAGACGATCAGATCGCAACCGGCGTGGGATCCGACACGGCCTATGGCGGCGAAGGAAACGACCGGATCTACATGCACGATGGCGACGATCAGGCAACAGGCGGCGCTGGCAACGACCGGATCGGTACCGGCAACGGCAACGATATTGCCTATGGCGGTGGTGGCGAAGACCTGCTGTTCACAGGCGATGGCAACGACATCGCCCATGGCGGTGAAGGCGATGACCGGATTGGCACCGGCACCGGTGATGACGAGGTATCAGGCGAGGCCGGAAACGACCGGATCGTGACCGGCGCGGGATCTGACACGGCCTATGGCGGTGAAGGCGACGACCGGATCAAGACTGATGCGGATGATGACGAAGTTTATGGCGGTGCAGGCGACGACCGGATCCGAGGTGGAGATGGAGAGGATCTGATCGTTGGCGGCGAAGGCAATGATATTGTCGCTGGCGGCAACGGTGCAGACACGTTCAGCTTCGCGGAATTCGGCCTAGGCAACTTTGACCACATCCGTGACTTCGAAGTTGGCATCGACAAGATCGCACTTGATCAAGGCGTGTTCGATGGGATCAACGGCGATGCGCTGGGTGATCAGTTCATCACGGCGAGTGAGGCGCAATCGGCCGAGGACCGGGTGATCTATGACGCGAATTCGGGCCACGTGCTCTATGATGCCGATGGCACTGGGGAGGCCGAAGCCCAGTTCATCGCGCGCATCGGCCGGGATCTCGGTCTGACGGAGAGTGACTTTACCCTCGTGTGAGGCAGGAGCGGGCGGGAGAGGCCCGGCGGTAGGATCCCTCGCCGCCGGGTTTTCCATGTCCGAAACGCCCCCAAGCCTGGTCCGGGCTCCCATGCAAGACCTGCGCGGGCCGCGGGCCGGAGCGCGCGCCCACCCGCCCTCCCGAACCCGGCCCGGTTTCAAGCTCAAGGGATCAGGATCGCGCGGAAATCGTTGACGTTGGTCAATGTCGGCCCGGTTACAACCTGATCGCCAACGGCCTCGAAGAACCCGTGGGCGTTATTCCTGGCAAGCTCGGCATGGGGGTCTAGGCCCATCTCCCGGGCCCGGGCAAGCGTGTCCGGGGCTGCGATGGCGCCCGCGATCTCTTCCGCTCCATCGACGCCGTCCGTGTCGCCTGCGAGCGCCCAGACCGGTTTGCCGCCCAGCTTGATCGCCGCTGAGAGCAGGAATTCCACGTTGCGCCCGCCCCGCCCGTCGCCGCGAAGCGTCACGGTCGTCTCACCACCCGAGAGGAGGACGCAAGGACGCGGGAGGGGCTGGCCATGGTTGAGCACCTGAGCGGCGATGCCCGCCATGACGGTGCCGGCCTCGCGCGCCTCCCCCTCGATGCTGTCGCCGAGGATCAAGGGAATGACCCCGGCTTCCCGTGCCGTGCGGGCTGCGGCCTCGAGCGAGATCTGAGGGGCGGAGATGATGATGTTCCTTGCGCGGACCAGCCGGACATCGCCCGGCGCCGGGCATCCCTCGGCCCTGTCTAGATGGCGCGCGCAGCTCTCGGGCAGGGCGATCCCGTAGCGATCGACGATGGCGCGGGCATCTGCCGGGGTGGAGGCCTCACCTACCGTAGGGCCGGAGGCAATCACGGCGGGATCATCACCGGGCACGTCGGAGATCATCAGGCTGACCAGTTTTGCTGGAAAGCAGGCGGCCGCCAGTCGCCCGCCCTTGATTGCGGAGAGGTGCTTTCGCACCACGTTCATTTCGCCGATCGTCGCACCGCAGGCGAGAAGGGCGCGGTTCACTTCCTGCTTCTCCTCCAGCGTGATCCCATCCGCGGGCAAAGGCATCAGCGCCGAGCCGCCGCCCGAGATCAGCGCGATCACCAGGTCATCCTCGGTCAGGCCCGAGACCATCTCGAGCATGCGGGCCGCGCCGACACGGCCAGCCTCGTCCGGCACGGGATGGGCGGATTGGTGAATCTCAATCCGCTCGCATGGGCGTTCATAGCCGTAGCGGGTGATCACGAACCCCGACAGCGGGCCATCCCAGGATTGCTCCAGCGCCTCTGCCATGCGGGCCGTAGCCTTGCCCGCGCCGATCACCACGACCCGGCCCCTCGGCGGCTCGGGCAGATGCTTCGGCACTGCGACCATCGGGTCGGCGGCGGCCACAGCGGCATCGAAAAGCCGGCGGAGCAAGGTACGGGGGTCTGTCATCCCCTGCTACTTGCCATCCCCCGCATCGGGAGTCCACGGGTGCTCACCCTGGGTCTGGATGCGCGGCCGGGGCGGCCGGCCCTCGCGCCAGGCGACGAAGACACCAGCCGCCATGATCATCGCCATGCCGATCAGGGTGAACTGGTCGGGCAGCGTTCGCCAGATTGCGAATTCGAGGAGGGGGATGAAGATCAGATAGCTGTACTCGAAAGGGGCAAGCCGGCTCGCATCTTCGTTCTGATAGGCGCGGACGATGAACAGGATCCCTACCAGATGGGTCGCCGCTGTCATCAGCATCAATGCGATGGAGAGGCCCGATGGCTCCAGCCAGGCTGAAAGAACGAAGGGCAGTTCGGCCACCCGCTCTGGCGCGAAACCGAGGATCGGGATGATCAGCACCCCCGCCATGCCGATGTTCGCATAGAGCAGGTTATGCACCATCGAGAGGGCGAAATTCGGCTCCTCCCGGCAGCGCCAGCGGGTGATGACATTCCCGGCCGCGTAGCAGAAGGCGGAGAGCACAGGCAGAAGAGCGGCGGGATTGAACCCCTCATATCCTGGGCGAATGATCACCAGCACGCCAGCGAACCCCACCAGCACGGCGATGATCCGGCGCGGACCGATTGGCTCACCTAGGACGAGCGCCGCCATCAGCGTGATCATAAGTGGCCCGGTAAAGAACGTCGCGGCCGCGGTCGTCACCGGCATGTAGGCGATCGCCGCGTAGAAGAAGAGATAGGCGCCTGCCATGAAGAACGCCCGGATCAGCGGCCAGCCCCAGCGTTTGGGCACGAGCGAGCCCCCTTGGCGGAGCGCTGCTGCGATGATCACCATCAGCCCGAGCGTCGCGGTGGAGCGCACGAACATAAGCTGCCACAGCGAGACGTCCTCTGAGACCACCTTCACCGCAATGTCCTGGATGGCGAACCCGACCATGGCCATCAGGACGAGCGCGATCGGTCCCGTCGAACTGGATACCAGCCTGACTGCGCCTGTTCGCATCACGCACCGTTCGTCTTTGAAAACCCGTTTAGGGTTGTGTCCCCGGCGGGCTCTGTCAAACACGTCAGCGCCAGACCATGTCGGTCTGGGAACAGACGGGAGAAAATGTGATGGACGGCGATTTCTTCAAAAAGGGTCTGGCGAAACGCAAGGGCACTCTGGGTGCCGAGTATGTCGAGAAGAACCTGGCGGCGGCGGACGACTTTACCCGGCCGTTTCAGGAGGCGATGACGGCGTGGTGCTGGGGTTTCGGCTGGGGCGACGATGTGATCCCGCCCAAGACCCGTTCGATGATGAACCTCGCCATGCTCGGTGCGCTCGGGCGCAGCCATGAATGGGAGATTCACCTCAAAGGCGCCTTGAACAACGGCGTCAGCAAGGAGGAAATCCGCGCGATCATCCACGTTGTCGGCATCTACGCGGGTGTGCCGCTCTCTCTGGAATGCTTCCGCATTGCGCGCAGGGTGCTGGAGGAGCGGGGCGAGCTTTGAGCAGGGTTCAGCCGGGGGTGATCCCCGGGCCCTGATCACGCGAACAGGAAATCATCAAGCCCGATGGCACTCGCGCCCTCGATCCGGATCTCGCTTCCGGTATCGAGAAACACGATCGCGTCGCCCGCGATGCGGTCGATGGTGTCAATCCCGATGCCGACGAGCAGGACACTGTCCTCGCCAAGCGCGAAATCGTGGATCCGGTCGCTCGAGACCGTTCCATCGTCGGTGAAGACGAAGGTGTCGCTGCCCAGGCCCCCGAAGAGCCGGTCGGAATGCGCCCCTCCTTCGATCCGGTCATCGCCCGCGCCGCCGACGATGAAGTCGCGCCCGCGTCCGCCGGTGATCAGATCGTCACCCCCTTCGCCATAGAGCTTGTCATGGCCGCGATCCCCGCTCAGGCGATTGCCGCTCTCGTTCCCGATCAGGCGATTATTACGCGTGTTGCCGGTCCCATTGATCGCTCCGGCGCTGGGGTCGAGCGTCAGATGCTCGACATGCGCGCTCAGGGTCCAGTCAACCGATGATTGGACATGATCCACCCCCTGACCAGCATCCTCGATCACTTTATCCGAGGCATGGTCCACGATGTAGCGGTCATCGCCATCGCCACCCGAGAGTGTGTCTGTACCCGTTCCGCCATCCAGCAGATCGTCGCCGTCACCGCCAAAAAGCCGGTCGGCACCGGAACCGCCCTCGAGATGATCGTCTCCCGCATCGCCCCCCAGCAGATCGCGGCCATTGTTGCCGATCAGGTGATCATCTCCATCGCGGCCATAGAGCTTGTCATGCCCGCGCTCGCCGATGATCACGTTGTCGCCCGCGCTGCCGATGATCCGGTTGTTCTGGGCGTTGCCGGTGCCTGAGACATCGCCGGCGCCCGTGTCGAAGGTGAGGTGATCGACCTCCGCGAAGAGGGTCAGGGAGAAATCGGCGAGTACGGTGTCGCGGCCCTCTCCGGCCGCTTCGATCACCCGGTCCTCGCTGTCCTCGACGCGATAAACATCGTTTCCTGCACCGCCGACCAGGAGATCCGCGCCCGCCCCACCGGTCAGAGTGTCATCCCCCGCCCCGCCATAGAGGCTGTCGTCACCTGCGCCACCATCGAGCCGGTCATCGCCCGCGAGGCCGACGATTTCTTCCGCCGCCGCCGTGCCGATCAGGATCTCGTCGCCATCTGTGCCGCTGATATCGGGCCTGTCTTCCAGCAGATAATCGACAAGGTTGGCCACGTTCAGCCTACCCCCCGTCTCGACCCTGCCGGTGAGAGCGGCGACGGGGTCAACAGTTTCCCTGATCGCCTCGGTCACCTCAGCCACCGTGAGCGTAGGGTCGATCGAGAGTGCAAGGGCGATGGCGCCTGCGACGAAAGGGGCCGCCATGGATGTGCCCGAGAGAAACGAGTAGCCGCCGCCCAGATAGGTGCTGGCGATCAGGTCGCCGGGGGCTGCGAGATCCACCGTCTGCGCGCCATAGTTAGAAAATCCTGCCAAAGTGTCATCTAGGGTGCTCGCGGCCACGGCAATCACGTTCTCAAGGTCATAGATCGTGCTGGCCGGGTTCAGGACGTCCTGGTTCTGGCTGGAGTTTCCCGCGGAGTAGACGAAGATATGCCCCGCCGCGCCGGCCGCCTCGATCACCGAACGGTGGAAAGCGCCAAGCGGCCCGTAGCTGTTGTTCGAGACCCGCGCGCCGTTGGCGGTCGCGTATTCGATCGCCTCGAGAATTGCGAAGCCGCTGAGATACGGGCTGTCGTCGGCCTGCACTCGCAAGGCCATGATCTGTGCGTTGGGCGCGACGCCGGTGCCGCCGATCCCGTTGCCGCCTTCGGCGGCGATGATCCCGGCGACATGGGTGCCATGGCCGTCGCGGTCGGACGGGTCGCTGTCGCGATCGTCGATGACGCTGAACCGTTCGCCGCCGAAATCGTAGCCATGAACATCGTCGATGTAACCGTTGCCGTCATCATCGATCCCATTGCCTGCAATCTCGCCCGGGTTGATCCAGAGATTGTCGTTCAAATCGGGGTGGGAAAGCTCGACGCCGGTGTCGATCACGGCCACCACAACGCCTTCGCCCGTTGTGTGCTGCCAGGCCCCGCTCGCGTCCACATCCGCGTCGAAGCGGGCGCGCGCTTCCATGGTCTGGCGCAGGCCCTCGTTGCCAAAGCTTGGGAATGTCGTGTCGTTCTCAAGGCCCCATTGCAGGTCGAAGGTCGGATCGTTCGGCACGAAGGGGGAGCTGGTATGGCGGTCTACCTGATAGTTGAGATCCGTCATCTCGACCAATGCACTGGCGTTGAGCGCATGCAGCGTGGCGTCGAGATCCGCGCCGTCCGGCAGCTTCAGCCGCTCGATCCCGATCACCGCCGTCCGGCCGAGCGTTTCCGCGCCCAGCTCCGCCTTCAGCGCCGCGACCGATGCCGGATCAGCATCGGCCGCGAATTGCACCAAGATCTCATCCGCCCAGTGCGCGCGGTCCATATCGTGATGGACCCGCGCTGTCTCCAGCGTCGGCATACCCGTCTCCCGTTCTCACACCCGGGGCTGAGAATGCGGGAAGGCCGTTAAGGTGCAGTGAGAAATCGGCGTTAAACGCCACTAACCATGATGATCAGCGAAGAACTCCCGAAGGGCCGAGGTGACCTCATCCGGCGCCTCTTCTGGAAGGTAATGCCCGCAGTCGAGCGCGTGGCCGCGCACGTCTTCGGCCCGTTGGCGCCATAGCGCGAGGCAATCGAAGCACTGCTCGATCTTGCCCTTGGCACCCCAAAGTGCGAGCAGGGGCATGGGCAGTTTGGCGTCCCCGTCCGCGTTGTCATGGTCGATGTCGATATGCGCCGCCGCGCGGTAGTCGTCGCAGCTTGCCCGGCGCATCTCGGGGTCGCGGAAGGCTTCGAGATACTCGTCGAGCGCATCGCCAAAGACCTCGAGCCCCTTTGCGCTCTGGGCGCCGCATTTCAGCCTCCAGAACTGATCGGGGTCGGCGCCCATCATCAGCTCGGGCAGCGGGCTTGGCTTGATCATCATGAACCAGTGCCAGTAGCCTCGGGCGAAGGCATCCGTCGTGCCCGCATACATCTCACGGGTCGGCGCGATATCCAGGACTGCTATGCGGCGCACGCGGTCGGGCCAGTCCATGGCCAGACGATGCGCGACACGGCCGCCGCGGTCATGACCACAAAGGTCAAAGCGCGTGTGGCCGAGCGCCTCCATCACCTCCAACTGATCGCGGGCCATCTCGCGTTTGGAGTAGTTGATGAAATCCGTCCCTGCTGGCGGTTTCGATGAGAAGCCATAACCTCTTAGATCGGTGCAGACGACTGTATGATGCTCCGCCAGCCTCGGCGCGACATGCCGCCAGATCGCGAGTGTCTGCGGATTGCCGTGAAGCAGCAGAACCGGCGGCCCCGAACCCCCGTGACAAGTCCGGATCTTCGCGCCGGAAGTCTCGATCTCGGTAAAGCTGAAACCTTCGAACAGGGTCAGATCCGATCGCCTACAGCGGTGCAGTCCGTCGTGTAAGCGCCGAGCTTCGACCACGTCACCCGATCGCCCGCACCTTTGAGCTCATAGTCGTCGGAGCGGTAGTGGTAGCCACCACTCCCCTCCTCGACCGCGTAGAGCACCTCCTGCCCCACGCCGAGTGCCGCGACGGTGACGGTTCCGTCGCGCTCGAAGAAGATGACCGAAATGGCCGGCCCCTCCTCACAGGCGAACGAGACAGACAACGGCGAAAGTGGCGGTTCGAGCACGGCAACGCGGGAAAGGCCCTCGTTGAATTCCTGCTCACAGGCCATGAGCGGCAAAAGGGCAAGGGCGAGAATGGCACGCATGAGCTAAGGTCCCCAAGGCGAAGCTGATCTGCAACGGCAAAAGCCTATCACATAGATGGCTCTTTGGCGAACCGGGCGAAGATGCAACGTTGAGTTTAGCCTTTGCCGGTCGCCAAACTCCCGCCGCAGCAGGCTACGGGCACCATTCGGCGGCGGTCTCGATGCTCTCCGGCCCCCCATAGGGCCCGATCTCCTCAAGCGCGACCACGCCATCGGCGAGCGAGGCGGCGGTGATCGTCTGCCAGTCCCCATCGGCAAGAACCACCTGCGTCTGTCCATTGCAGCGCCGTACGGCCGAGGCGATGAACTCATCGCCGATGCGGTGATTGGTAAGTCCTCTTTGTTCCCCGATCTGCACCAGCCGGCGGCCCTCCAGGGTCCAGAACTTGAGCGTCTTTCCCAGATGCGGCGTCTCGACATAGGCGATGTCGGGCTGCCCATCGCCATCGAAATCACCGATGCCGGCCACCGCCAGCCAGCGGAATGGGCGGCCAATTTCGGGCCCATGCGTGATGAGGGAGAGGCTCAGATCCAAAATCACCAAGCGGGCCCCGCCAGACCTCGAGGCGACCACGGTCACGACCTCTGGCACCCCGTCGCCCGTGACATCCGCGAGCCTTGGGGCGATGTCTTCGATTACCTCATCGGGTGGAAGCCTGCGGACGATGTGACAGGGCATGCCGCCCGGAAAAACTGACGAAATCACCAGGGCCTCGGCGTCCCTGAGCCCGCCCATGATGCCATGGGCGTACCGATCCGTCGCGCCAAGCATGCCGATATGCCAGATCGCGCCGGTTTCATCATCGGTCCATGTGTCCCCGCGCCCAGCCAGATCGAGGCTGACAGTCTCGCAGGCATTGGCCGTGGCCACGAAGGTGAGGCACAGCAGGATGGGAAAGACGAGGGCGCGAACGAACGGCATGGGATCCTTTTAGACCACAGCCTCAATCGCTGCAAAGCGGGCCAATCGCATCAGATGTGCGCGCAGATGCGGGCGGCCACGTCGCGACCGCTTTGGTAGGCACCGTGGGCGGTCGCCTGCCAGGGCTTCGAGAACGCCTCGCCTGCGAAGGCGATCCGCCCGGTATCGGCCGCGATCATCTCGTGACGCCGCTGGCCCGCGCCCGGAACAGCATAGCTGTAGGCGCCCAGGACATTCGGGTTCTCAAGCCAGTTGGTTGTGGCAACACCGGTTACGGCGTCGCGTGCCTCGCGGCCGAAGGCCATTTCCAGACGCTCGAGGGCGAAGGCCTTCCGCGCCTCCGCCCCGGCTTTGACCCATTCCCGCGCGAGATCGCCACCCATATGGGCGATCATCATCGGCGCGGGCTTCTGGACGATCTGGAAGTCCAGCGGCGATTGCGGCGGGCCGGGATCGACCATCGCAAAGCGTTTCGCCTGATCGGTCACTAGAGGACGGGATAGCGAGATCGCCACCTTTTCATACGCACCGCAGGGCACGTCGGCGATGAAATCGAGCAGATCGCGTGCTGGCCCGGGGCCAATCGATATCGCGCCGGAGTTAATCACGTTGGTCGATGCGGTGATGATCGCGCCCTTCGCCTCCAGATCTCCCTGATCGGTCGAGATCTTCGTGCGGGACGGTGTTTCCGCCACCCCCGCTACCCGCACGCCCAGGTGGATGCTCAGCCCCTCTGACATCCGGCGGATCAGTTCGCCATAGCCCTCGATCACCGGCCAGTTGAGATCAGTCTCGTCATAGTCGCTGACGCCAACGCAGGAGATCCGGCCGGGATCCTCGCTGTGGAGAAGCGCCATGATATATGGCACGGCCCGGTTCCAGCGGCCGAGATCGGGCATCAGGGCGGACATGGGCCGCTCGTCGCCGCCCTCGCCCGCGGCCTCGATTACCTCATAGGCGTCGAGCAGAGTTGCCCGCGCCGCGTCCACCTCGGTCTTCGCTTCCCAGGCGCCGTCGGTCCACACCTGGAAATGATCGACCCACTCCTCCCGCAGGTAGTCGACACCCAGCTTGTCGGCCCAGGCGACCAGCGGATTGACATCGGCACAGTGGAGCCAGTGGCAGCCGTGATCCCATGGAACCGGCAGCGAGGTAGCATCCGTGTATGCCCGGCCCCCGACACGACCCGCGGCTTCCAGGATCAGATGGGATACCCCACGCTCCTGAAGTTCGAGCGCCGCGCCAATCCCGGCAGCGCCCGCGCCAACGATCACGATGTCGGGGTTTGTCATCTCAGGTTCACCAATCACGCATGGTTGGGTCCTCACTAGCATCACGTGCACCCGTGCCCAAGAAGACGGTCAGGTTACTGATTGGACGGCGCGCTTGGTGGGGCTGGGCGGGCGCGCTCAGATGTCCAGGTTCTCCACGCTCAACGCGTTTTCCTGGATGAACTGGCGGCGGGGTTCGACGACGTCTCCCATCAGTTTGGTGAAGATCTCATCGGCCTCGGCCATGTGGTCGATCCGGACCTGCAGCAGGGTGCGCGCGTCGGGGTCCAGCGTGGTTTCCCACAATTGGTCGGCGTTCATCTCGCCAAGACCCTTGTAGCGCTGCAGGGTCAGGCCCTTCTCGCCTTCGGCCATGACAAGATCGAGAAGCTCCGAGGGCCCGCGTACCGGTGTCTCCCGATCCTTGCGGATGAGCGTCGCCGGCTCCGCGTAGGTCTCGTTCAGGCTCTCGCTCAGGACGGCGAGCGCGCGGGCTTCCGCCGAACGCAGGGCGAAGGCGTCGATCGTGCGGGTCTCGGTGACGCCGCGCAGAACACGGGTGAAGCGCACGCCCCCATTGCCATAGACCTCCCCCTGCCAGCCTCTCTCGGTCTCGGGCGCCAGGGTGTCGAGACGGGCCGCAACCCGCTCGGCGGCCCGCTGATCGACGGTTCCGCCGATCGCGCCTTCGATTGCCATCTGCTCAAGAACAAACCGAGGGTACTGGGTCGGAAAGGCGGCCAGGATCTGACGGACCCTGCGGGCTTCGTCGACCAATCGGCTCAGGTCCGCCCCGATGATCTGTGCGCCGGAGCCGAGGCGCAGCATCGCCTCCTCGGTCCCTTCGCCGATCAGGTAATCCTCCAGCTCCCGTTCGTCCTTACAGTAGCGCGAGGACTTGCCGCGTGAGACCTTGTAGAGCGGCGGCTGGGCGATGTAGAGGTAACCACCCTCGATCAGCTCGGGCATCTGGCGGTAGAAGAAGGTGAGCAGCAGGGTGCGGATATGCGCGCCGTCCACGTCCGCATCCGTCATCAGGATGATCTTGTGGTAGCGGAGCTTCGAGATATCGAACTCGTCGCGCCCGATGCCCGTCCCGAGCGCCATGACGAGGTTGCCGATCTCCTGGCTTGAGAGCATCCGGTCGAACCGCGCGCGTTCCACATTCAGGATCTTGCCGCGCAGCGGTAGAATTGCCTGGAGCTGACGATTTCGTCCGCCCTGCGCTGAGCCGCCGGCACTGTCGCCCTCGACGAGGAAGAGTTCGGTCTTCGAGGGGTCCTTCTCCGAACAGTCCTTGAGTTTACCGGCAAGGAAGTTCACATCCAGCGCGGTCTTGCGCCGGGTCATCTCGCGGGCCTTGCGCGCCGCCTCGCGGGCCAACGCCGCCTCGACGATCTTACCCACGACCATCCGCGCGTCCTGCGGGTTCTCCTCGAACCATTCGGCGAGCTTTTCGTTCATGAGGCTCTCGACCACTGGCCGGACCTCCGAAGAGACCAGCTTGTCCTTGGTCTGGCTCGAGAATTTTGGATCCGGCACCTTGACTGAGAGGACACAGGTCAGCCCCTCGCGCGCGTCGTCGCCGGAGAGGGTCACCTTCTCCTTCTTCGCAATCCCTGAACTTCCCGCATAGTTGTTGATCGTCCGCGTCAGCGCGCCCCGGAAACCGGCCAGATGCGTGCCGCCATCGCGCTGCGGGATGTTGTTGGTGAAGCAGAGGACGTTCTCGTGATAGGCGTCGTTCCACCACATGGCGACTTCGACGGTGATGCCCTCCTTCTCGCCCTTTACATAGATCGGTGTCTCAATAAGAGGGGTCTTGGAGCGATCGAGATAGCGCACGAAGGCCTCGACCCCGCCTTCGTAGAACAGTTCGGTCTCGACAACCTCGGCATGGCGCTGGTCCCGCAACAGGATCCGCACACCCGAGTTCAGGAAGGCCAGTTCGCGTAGCCGATGCTCCAGCGTTTTGAAGTTGTACTCGGTCATGGTGAAGGTCTGGGCCGAGGCGTGAAAGCGCACCAGCGTGCCCTTCTGATCCGTATCGCCGATTTCCGCGAGCGGTTTGACAGTCTCGCCATGCTCAAACCGGCAGGTGTGCTCCTTACCGTCGCGCCAGATCGTCAGCTCCAGCCAGTCGGACAGCGCGTTGACAACTGAGACACCGACCCCGTGCAGGCCGCCGGAGACCTTGTAGGAGTTCTGGTCGAATTTCCCGCCCGCGTGGAGCTGGGTCATGATGACCTCGGCGGCGGAGACGCCCTCCTCCGGGTGGATATCGGTTGGAATCCCGCGCCCGTTATCGCTGACGCTCACCGATCCGTCCGCATGCAGGGTGACTTTGACCAAGTCTGCATGACCGGCCAGCGCCTCATCAATCGCGTTGTCGACGACCTCGTAGACCATGTGGTGCAGGCCAGAGCCGTCATCGGTATCGCCGATATACATGCCTGGGCGTTTCCTGACCGCCTCAAGCCCCTTCAGAACCTTGATGCTGTCGGCGCCGTAGTCCCCGTTCTCCGGGTTGTCGTTCTGCTCGTTCTCAGACATTTCTTTTCCTTATGTGGCGGCGATGGCCACGCCTGCTCCGGTCAAGATCCCTCCCGAAGCCTGATCCACTCTGCGTGCCGATTTCCCCCGAGCCAGAAGCCTGCGTGCCCGTCCCGCGGCCCAGACATAGGAGAGATCGCTGCCAAGCCCGATGGGCATGGCGACAGCCAGGATGACGATGCCGTCCACCACGGTCAGCGCCGTCATGTCGAAAAAGCCCGGGAAGACCGCCATGTAAAAGAGAGCCGCCTTCGGGTTGCCGAGATTGAGGAGCGCTCCGGTCGTGAAAGCGCGCCACAACGGCTCCTGCACCAGAGGCGCATCACCGGACTGGACCAGCGAGTGCCTAGCCGTCAGCAGTCGAAGGCCGATCCAGATCAGCCAGGCTGCGCCTACGTATTTCAGCACCACAAGTGCCCAACCATGGGCCGCCGCGATCGCACCAAGGCCGAGCAGCGCCGCCGCGATCCAGATGCCTTCGGTCAGGCTCGCCCCCAATGCCATCGCCGCACCGGAGCGCGGGCCGAGCGCCGCGGTTCGCGCAGCAAGTGCCGCCACGAATGGCCCGGGCGACGCGACCAGCACGAACATGGCGACCGCGAAGAGCGCAAGCTCGGTGAGGGTGACCGTCATGAGACAGGCTCCAGCACCGAACCGGAGCCGTCATCGCTGACCCGGATCTGGCGGGTCGAGGCTGGCAGTTCTTCGAATAGTTCCGGCCCCGTTCCGGTCATCCAGGCCTGACAGCCGAGCGCGTCGATCTCACCATAAAGCGCGGCGCGGCGATCCTGATCCAGATGTGCGGCCACTTCGTCGAGCAGCACGATCGGCGTGACGCCCGACGTTTTGAGCGCCCGGGCGTTCGCGAGGATGAGCGAGATAAGCAGGGCCTTTTGCTCACCTGTGGAGCAGACCCGCGCGGGCATCTCCTTGGCGGCGTAGATCGCTTCGAGATCAGCGCGGTGCGGCCCGGTCAGCGCCCGCCCGGCGGCCTGATCCCGCCCACGGCCTGCGGCCAATTCATGGGCCAGGCTGGCGGCTTCCTCGATCTCTATCTGGTCAAGCGTGTCGCCCACGAAACCTTGTGAGCGAATCACCTCGGCGAAGCGATTTTCCATAGGGTTCAGAATAGCCAGATCGGCCCTTGGAAACAATGACTCAGCCGCTGTCTGAGCCGCCGCGAGATGGGACAGGGTGAGCGCGCGCGCCCGTGCGATTTTGGCCCCCTGCCGGCTCATCTGTCCCTCCAACCCGCTCAGCCATGCCGTATCGCTAACCCCATCTTTTAAAAGCCTATTCCGCTCCCGCATCGCTTTCTCATAGGCAAGCGAAGCCTCGCCGTGGTTCGGGAAGAAGCCGAGCGCCGCCCGGTCGAGGAAACGGCGCCGGTCGCCCGCTCCTTCGAGCCAGAGCCGGTCCATCACGGGTGTCAGCCATACCATGCGCAGATGCCGGCCCAACGCGAGCTGCGGCGCAGTCTTCCCGTCGATCTCGATACGGCGCCCCGGAGCGTCCTGCTCGGTCCCCGTCATCACCTCCGCGTCGCCTTCCGCACCCGTGATCCCGGCCCGGATACGCCAACCGGGTCCGGCCGGCTTGCGGACGAGTTCTTCGGAGGTCGCTCGGCGCAAGCCCCGGCCGGGTACTAGGAGCGAGACGGCCTCCAGCACGTTGGTCTTGCCCGCGCCGTTGGGGCCGTAAAGCGCAACGGAGGCGCCGTCAGGCTCAAGCACGGCTGAGGCGTAGCTGCGGAACTGGTTCAGCCTCAGCTCCCCGATCGCACAGCGGATTGGTTTCATCTGGCAACTCGCGGGCTTGTGTCTGGCTGTGACGGCTTATCTAGCCTATCGCACACCCGCGATTGCGCGCCTTCCCCGGCCGCGCCCGACAGTTTCCGAGGAGCTCCCCGATGATCAAGTTCTACTACCACCACACGCCCAACCCGATGAAGGTCGCCCTGATGCTCGAAGAGGCGAGTCTGGACTACGAGACCCATTCCGTCGACGTCTTCAAGGGCGATCAGCATGCCGAGTGGTACCGCGCCATCAACCCCAACGGCAAGGCGCCCGCGATCGAGCATGACGGCAAGCGGGTCTTCGACTCGAACGCGATCCTGCTCTACCTCGCCGAGAAGGCCGGAGGCTTTCAGGGTAAGGCCGAGGATCGTGGCGAATTCCTCTCGTGGCTCATGTGGGTGGCGACCGGCCTCGGCCCGTACTCGGGCCAGTGGGTCCATTTTCAGACCGCAGGCGCAGCGGATGGCGGTGACTACGCGAAGCGGCGCTACAAATTCGAGGCGCACCGCCATTATGAGGTCATGGACAAGCACCTCGCCGGGAAAGAGTTCTTCGTCTCGGGTGAATTCACCATTGTCGACATCGCCGCATGGGGTTGGGTCGACCGCCATGTCCGCGTTTTGGGCGAGGGGGAGCTGGACAATTACCCGAATGTCAAAGCCTGGTTCGAGGGGATCGATGCCCGCCCGGCCGTCGCCCGTGCCCGCAACATCGGCAAGGATCTCGAGTTCAAGGCCGCCTTTGATGAGGAGACCGCTCGCGCGATGTTCCCGTCGAACTTCGCGGCGCAGTAACTCAGTTCCTCTCGGTCCCCGCCATCGGGTGGGGGCCGGCTACCGGACGGGGGACGTCCCTGCGCCCCGCATGCCTACCAGGGTTCCCGCCGTGATCAGGCGCGTCCAGTCACCGGGGCTGCTCGCGAACCAGGTGATTGTCACCTCGTTGTCGCGCATCAGGGTCCAGTCACCCTCCTCCAGACCCCGCAGCCAGAAATCCGCATAATCGAGCTCGGGGAGGCCGACCAGCGCGTCGCTGTCAAAGAGCTTCTGGTCCCCGATGATGAATCCGAATATCGGCGCATCGAGCGTGATGGTGGCCGACACGAACCCCTCGCTCTCGGGCCGCATCGGGTCCCATTGCAGGTAGTGGCTGGAGACGATGGTGCCCTTTGGCAGGGCAAGGCTGCCATTGGGCAGCCGTTTCAGAAACGGCAATGTCGGGTCGGCCACGCGGTCGAGCGCGAGGTCCGCGTCGAGGATCACGTTCTGCGCCTCGTTCCAGACGATCAGCTTGCCGTTGTTCGGATCGGGCGTCACCGGGTTGGGCGGCTCTTCCGTGATCTCACAGGCGATCGCGCCGCTGCACTCGGTGATCTCGACAACTTCCGCCACCGTGGGCCCGGCGGCAAGCAGGAGGATAGAGAGGACCAGGTGGCGATAGGTCATGCAAGGAAGCGTGGCGCTCCGCATCATCTGGTCAAGCAGGCTCTGCACGCTTCACGCAAACATGGGGGCAGAGGGCGCAGCTAGTGCTCCATCGCCTTTAGTTCCTTCGCCCGTTCCGATGTGATGCGGTTTGCCACCTCGAAGGCTTGGTCCAGGACATCGGGCTCGCCTTCCGCCGCGGCCGGGACCAGCCGGTCGACCGAGCGGGTCAGTTTTTCCCGGTCGATGACATCGTCGCTGGTCAGATCACTGCGCGTGTAGATGTACTCGCTGATATCGACGAGCATGTTGGCCAGGCTGAACCGTTTGATCAGCGCTTCCTGCCATTTCACATCCGCCTCGGATGGCGCATCGCCCATCCGGGCCAGCCTGTCGACCTCGGACTGGCTGAGGTACCCGGTCAGCCAGACGTTCTGCTCCACCCTTTCTGCACAGAAGAGGATGCAGGGGTCCGAGGCGCGGGCGGTCTTCGCGTGGATCAGGAGGGAGATCATGTGTGGATGAGGAGGCCTGCGCTCAAACGCGCATCGGCATGACGACATAGACAGCCGAGGTGTCGTCCCCCTCGCGCACCAGGGTTGGTGCGCCCGGGTCGGCGAACATGAAGACCGCGTTCTCCCGGTCGACCTGGCCCGCGATCTCCAAAAGGTACTTGGCGTTGAAGCCGATCTCCATGGCCTCGTCCGGATAGGCGACGCCCAGCTCCTCCGCCGCGCTGCCCGCATCTGGCGAATTCACCGACAGGGTCAGCCGGTCGTGGTCCATGGCGAGCTTCACCGCGCGGGAACGCTCCTGGCTGACGGTCGCCACCCGGTCCACGGCCGAGGCGAAATCGGATGCATCGACCTCCATCCGCTTGGTGTTCCCGGTCGGGATCACGCGGGTGTAGTCGGGGAACGCCCCGTCGATGACCTTGGAGGTCAGAACCAGCCCGTCGGTAGAAAACCGGATCTTCGTCTCCGAAACCGAAATCGCGATCTCCGCCTCGTCATCATCCAGCAGTTTGCGCAACTCGCCCACGGTCTTGCGGGGCACGATCACACCGGGGGCGCTCTCGGCACCCGCAGGCAGGTTCGCATCGATGCGTGCAAGCCGATGGCCATCGGTCGCCACCGCGCGCAGCACCTTCTCACCCGCCTCCTCCGAGACATGGAGGAAGACGCCGTTGAGATAATAGCGGGTCTCCTCGGTGGAAACCGCGAATTTCGATTTGTCGAACAGCCGCCTGAGCACCGGGGCGGGCGCGGAGTAGGAACAGGCGTATTCCGACGATGCCATCACCGGGAAATCCTCCCGCGGCAGCGTGGCGAGCGCGAAGCGTGAGCGGCCTGCCACCACATCCAGCCGCCCGGTCGCGGAATCGGCGCTGAGGGAGAGCTGCGCGCCGTCCGGCAGCTTGCGGACGATCTCGTGCAGGAGATGGGCGGCGACAGTCGTCGCCCCCGCCTGTTCGACCGTTGCGGGCAGGGTCTCGATCACCTCGATATCCAGATCGGTGGCGCGGAGCGACACCTCGCCACCCTCCGCCTCGATCAGGACGTTCGACAGGATCGGGATTGTGTTCTTACGCTCGACCACCCCCTGGGCGCGGCTCATCGCTTTCAGGAGCTGCGCACGTTCAATGCTGACTTTCATGGGCTCTTCTTCCCGGAGTCCGTTTTGGCTATTCCCCCACGCGGCGGCGGGAGAAAGAGCCTATCCGAGATTTTGCCGGGATCAATGAATTAAAGCGCGGAATTCCACGAAAGCAGGGTCGATCAGGCTTCGCGACGCCTGATCACGATCAACCCGCACAATCCCGCGACCAGCAGAGCGGCACCGGGTGGCAGAGGAACAGCAACTGGGTTGTCATTGCCGAAGAGCGCCGTGTCGAAGTCGATCTCAAGGCTGCCATTGACCGGGGTTAGAACTGTCCGGGATAGATCGAGAGACAGGGCAGGAACATCCTCGCCCTCCAGAGAGGGGTTAGGCAGCAGCAACGCTTGGTCGAAGCTGGCCTGCGTTACGATGTCCAGAGACGTTGTCGCGAAGGTGTCGGTAGGAAACACCGCCACCAGAGAAACGAAGTCGATCGTCGAAAACGCGCCCGTCGCAACGTCTGCCTCAGCTGGATCTGCGGTGAACAATATAAAATCAGTGAGCCCTAGCGCCGAGAGGGCGTTGTTGCCCGTGAACAGATCTGCGACACCGCCACCGGAAGCCGAAAGCGTAGCGATCGTGTTCCCGCTCGTATCGTCTGTGTCCCGGATGACAATCGAGTAGCCTGATACCGCTCCAGCAAAATCACTGCCAGCCGTGTCGCCGGTGTCAAAGCCGCCGGTTGTGGGTGCCTCATCGTCAAAGGTAAAGGAGATCTCGGCCGATGCGGGCTCGTCCGGATCGAAAGGATCGATACCGCTCTCGTAATCCTCCGAGAAAAGTGGAAGAAGCAGGTCGACTGTCACGCTCGCCGCTTGTGTCTGTAGAGGCGTGGCAGCGAGAAGGAAGGCGGCAGCGAACGCGCCTTTGGTCAGGTTGCTGAATCACATGCTGAAATTCCACTCAAATCCCTCGTCCCCTCAAAAACGATAGTCGGTGGGGTCAATCCATCCAAGTGGTGAATTCGGCGGGCGGAACCTTCTCGACGCGCAACCGGTTCTCAGGCGCCGTCTCGTCCTCGTGCCCTATCGACATGCCGCAGGCGAGGATCTGTTCGTCCGGGATGCCCAGGATCGGGCGGATGACCTTGTGGTAGGGCGTCCAGGCGACCTGTCCGCAGCTATGAAGCCCCTCGCCCCGGGCGCCGATCAGGATGTTCTCGATGAACATGCCAACATCCATGAACTGGCCGGTTGCGAGCCTGCGGTCGAAGGTGATGAAGAGGCCGACCGGGGCGCCGAAGAACTTGAAATTCTCCAACATCTGTTCCTTGCGCCGGGCATAGTCGTCACGCGCTATGCCGAGCAATTCGTAGAGCGTGAAGCCGACCGCGCGTCGGCGCGCCTGATAGGGCTCGAACCACTCGACGGGGTAGTAGTCGAACTCCTCATCCGTCTCGCCGCCCGCCGTGATATGGCCGATCACCGCATCGGTGACCTTCTGCTTGGTCTCACCGGTGACGACCCAGACATGCCAGGGCTGGATGTTATGGCCGGAGGGCGCGTAGGAGGCGCCCAAGAGGATCCGCTCGATCGTCTCGCGCGGCACAGGGTCTGGCAGAAACCTTCGCACGGAGCGGCGCGAGGTCAGCGCCTCATGAACGGTTATCGCCATGGGCGCCTCTGCTGCTTATCTGCCTTCGAGATTGCGGCGGAGAACCTCGAGGTCCTCCGCCATCTGACCGTCGGATTCTTTCAGCTTCTCGATCACTTTCACCGCGTGGATCACAGTCGTGTGGTCGCGATTACCAAAGCCGCGCCCGATCTCGGGCAGGCTTTTCTGGGTCAGCGTCTTGCAGAGATACATCGCCACCTGCCTCGGCCGGGCCACCATGCGCGAGCGCCGGGCCGAGGTGAGGTCGGACATGCGCAGGTTGAAATGGTTGGAGACGACGCGCTTGATCTCCTCGATCGTCACCTTGCGCTCCACCGTGCTCAACAGGTCGGCCAGACATTCCTGAGTGACTTCGAGGTCGATCTTGCGGTTGATCAGTGCGGCGAAGGCGAAGAGGCGGATGAGCGCGCCTTCGAGCACGCGGACATTCGACGAGATCCGCTGCGCGAGGAATTGCAGAACCTTCGGCTCGATCTCGATGCCGGGGTCCGAGCGGCGCATATCCTCGATCTTCTGGTGCAGGATGCCGAGGCGCAGTTCGTAGTCCGCCGGGTGAATATCGACGACGAGCCCCTGCTGCAGGCGTGAGCGGATCCGATCCTCCAGCCCGTCGATCCGGTCGGGCGAGCGGTCGCCGGAGATCACAATCTGCTTCTTCTGTTCGATCAAGGCATTGAAAGTATGAAAGAACTCCTCCTGGGTCGAGTCCGTGTCCGCGATGAACTGGACGTCGTCGATCATCAGAACATCGACTTTGCGGAACTGGGTTTTGAAGGTCAGCGTGTCCCGGAAACGGAGCGCCTGAACGAAGCGGTACATGAACTGCTCGGCCGAGAGATAGAGCACCCGCCGGTTCGGATGATGTTCCTTCAGATGCCATCCGATGGCATGCATCAGGTGGGTCTTGCCGAGACCGACGCCACCGTAGAGGAACACCGGGTTGAACGAGGCATCCGCCGTCTCGGCAACCCGCCGGGCGGCCGCATGGGCCAATTCGTTCGGTTTGCCGACAACGAAGCTCTCGAACGTGAAGCGCGGGTCGAGGATCGACGATGCGAGATGATCGACCGTCGCCTCCTCGGCCGGTTGCGTCGCCGTCGCCATATGCTGGGGCTGCGGGGCCCTGCGCGGCGCCACCGGCTTGCGCTGGGCGCTTCCGCTCACCGTCACGTTCAGCCGCCGTATGTCGGGGGCGACATGGCTGACATGGTGCAGGATCTGCCGCCCGTAGTTCCGTTCAACCCAATCGGCCAGGAAACTCGTCCCGGTCGCCAGAACCGCCGTGTCCCGGTCAACCCGGCTGAGCGTCATAGGGCGGATCCATTGCTCGACGCATTCATGGCCGAGTTCCTGTTCCAGCGCCTTGACCGTTTTGTCCCACACTCTCCGCAATTCTTCGGTGGACCGCTCCGTCCCTCTCTCGTCCCCGTTCGACATATTGTTCTGTTCGCCCTTTAATATATGAGACGCGCCCGCTTGCCCCGCGAACGGTCTTCTTTGTTGTTATCCCTGACGCCATGGCAGGCCTGTGGCCTTCCAACCGTTGAGCCGTCCCCTATGGCCCTCCGGATCCAGATCGCCCTCGAAACCCTCCGTCACATTCGTGCAGTGAAGCGAGATACCCATCTCTTCGCCCACATGCGCCGCTGCTTGCGCCGCTGCGAGCGATCGCTGGCCTGAGCGGCAGATAAAAAACATCCGCTCCGGCTTGGCTGCTTCCACCACCTCTCGGATCTGCTCGCCGAAGGTTGCGTTGGGGGTCATCTGCGGGAAGACGATCCATTCCAACAGCTTCAGCTCGCGGTCGATACCAGCGAGGTCAGGCAATCCGACGAATTGCCATTCCGCCCTGGTGCGCACGTCTATCAGGAGGCTGCGTTCGGTCGCGGCAAGTTCTGCGTAGCATTGAGCAGGGGCGTCTTCATCAACAATGCCCGCTGCCCGCTCCATCTCACACCACTTGTCGTTTTCGCCCGTTAAGGAATGTGGTTATCCACGGCCGGAGATTCGGTTCAAGTAGTTTTCAAGATTCTTCTGGAGGAATCTTCTGATCGCCACCAGGTCAAGCTTAAATATTTGTAAAAAAGCAAATAAAGCGACTAATGCATTTGCAAAAGTCGACTCAATACTTGCTTTGGTCTGAGGTCGAGGCGCGTTGGCAGGCGCTTGGTCTGATGGGTACAATCGTAGCTGGGATGACTTCGCCAACACAAGTGCAAAATGACAAACTCCCAACGCTTTCATGTACAAAAAATGACAGCCTGCGCCATCAAGGACACAGGCTGTCGGAACGTCGATCGAGATCGGTTTTGAGGAGTCAGGCGCCCATCGCTTTGACGCGCTGGTGAAGGCGGCTGACCTTCCGGCTCGCGGTGTTCGAGTGCAGGATACCCTTGCTCGCGCCGCGCATAATCTCGGGCTGTGCCTGCTTGAGCGCTTCGGTCGCGGCCGCCTGATCGCCGGAAGCAATCGCTTCCTCGACCTTGCGGATGAAGGTGCGCACACGCGAGCGGCGCGCGGTGTTTACCGCGGTGCGGCGCGCTGTCTGGCGCACGCGTTTCTTGGCGGAAGCCGAGTTGGCCATGTGATTCTGTTCCTGTCTGTTGACCGGTGAGCGGCGCTGATACAGGAAGCACTCAGGCCCCGTCAATAGGGACAGGCTCGGTTACTTACCTTTGAATTTCGGGCTGCGCTTTTCGACGAAGGCCTCCATGCCCTCCTTCTGATCTTCCGTCGCGAACAGGGCGTGGAAGATCCGCCTCTCGAACCGCACGCCCTCCGACAGGGTGGTCTCGTAAGCGCGGTTGACCGCCTCCTTGGTGGCCATGACCGCGATCGGTCCCTTGTCGGCGATTTTCTGGGCGGTCACGACCGCTTCGTCGATCAGATCATCCGCCGGGATGATGCGGCTGACGAGGCCGGAGCGTTCGGCCTCCTCCGCGTCCATGAAGCGCCCTGTCAGGTTCATCTCCATCGATTTCGACTTGCCCACGAACCGCGTCAGGCGCTGCGAGCCGCCGGCGCCTGGCATGACACCCAGATTGATCTCCGGCTGGCCGAATTTCGCGGTATCGGCGCAGAGGATGAAGTCGCACATCATCGCCAGTTCGCACCCCCCGCCGAGCGCATAGCCCGCGACCGCCGCGATGACGGGCTTTCGTACCCGGGTCACGGTCTCCCATTCGGCGGTGATGAAGTCCTGCGAGTAGACCTCGTCAAAGGTCTTGGACTGCATCTCCTTGATGTCGGCACCGGCTGCAAAGGCTTTCTCGGAACCCGTGATCACGATCGCCCCGATTTGGCTGTCGGCATCGTACTTCAGAAGCGCATCACCCAGCTCCCGCATCAGATCCGTGTTGAGCGCGTTCATCGCCTTCGGACGATTCAGCGTGATCAGACCGACATCTTCGCGCGTTTCGGTCATGATGTTTTCATAGGCCATGGGTTTCTCCCTTTGCCGGGTGTGCGGGCGTCAGCGGGTGATAACGATCCGTCTTGTCCGGAGCAAGCACGGCACAGGTGTGGGTGGTCACATCAGCGCTGGCAGCGCGGGCAGTAGAAACTCGACCGGCCGGACTGCACGATCCGGCGGACGACGCCCGCGCATCCATCGCGCTGACAGGCGGTCTCCTCCCGGTCGTAGACCCGAAAGCTGTGCTGGAAATAGCCGAGTTCCCCATCCGCCTGGCGATAGTCTCTGAGCGAGGATCCGCCGGCCGCAATCGCGTCGCCAATCGTTGCCACGATCTCCACCGCCAGCCGCTCGACACGCGGCCTGGAGATCGCGCCCGCGATCCGTGCCGGGTGGATACCGGCGCGAAACAGTGCCTCGCACACATAGATATTGCCGAGCCCCGCAACGATCCGTTGATCGAGAAGGGCCGACTTCACCGGCGTCTGCTTGCCCGCCAACGCAGCGGCAAGATAGCTGCCGCTGAACGCGTTGCTGTTGGGTTCAGGCCCCAGCCGGGCGAGCAGGGGGTGCGCCTCCAGCTTTTCCGTCTCCCACAGATCCATCGCACCGAAGCGGCGCGCGTCATTGTAGGTGATGATCACGCCTGCATCGGTCGTCACGATCACATGGTCATGCTTTCCGGGCGCCGCGCGTTCATGGTGGAGGTTGACTGTCTGCGTGCCGTCGATCAGCAACCGGCCCGACATGCCCAGATGCGTGATCCAGGTCTCTCCGCTATCGAGATGCGCGAGCAGATACTTCGAGCGCCGCCCCAGCCGCTCGACCCTGCGGCCCTCGAGCCGCGCGGCAAAGCGTTCGGGCAGCGGCCAGCGCAGATCGGGGCGGCGTTGGACCACCTCGCGCAGGGTTCTGCCTTCGAGCACGGGCAAAAGCCCTCGCCGAACGGTCTCTACTTCTGGTAGTTCAGGCACGTGCTCTCCCGTCAGGTTTCACGATCTGACAGCCGCGTCAGGAGTGTTTCACGCCTCTTGTTGACGTTCGCGTAACTCCAATATCGGCGCCAGACATCGCAATCCCGAGACCACCAAGAAAAGGACCCGCGACATGTATGAAGAAGACCAACTCTTCCCGGAGGTCAATGCCTCCCTCATTCTGACAATCCTCCTGGCTGGCGCCATGGCGACCGTGGCCTTCGACTTCTTCGGGCAGACGATCAGCCCGCTGCTGAAGGGGCTGGGGTCGGACTTCATCGGGGCAAAGCTCGCGCCCGTGCCGCTGGCGCAGTCGGTGCTGGCAAAGCTGTCCGGCATCCCGGGCAAGGATCTGCGCGCGCTCGGTATTCCGCACGGGATGCATGTGCTGACGGGTCTGATCGCCTATCCGCTGGGCTGGCTCCTGATCGCGCGGCCGATCTACCGGGCCATCCTGCCGGATCTGCCATGGGTCATCCCGGCGGTGCTCTATGGCGTCGCGCTTTGGGTCTTCGCGCTCTACTTCATGGCGCATCTGGTGGCCGGCAACCCGCCCTTCCTCGGCTTTGGCGGAATCACCTGGGTCGCGCTCTGGGGCCACATCGTCTTCGCAGTCGTCGCCGCCTGGGTCATCCAGTGGCGCGAGCGGAGCCTATACGCCTGAGCCATATCACTGCTTGGGATCTGCCCCGCCACCATCGGGGCGGGTTCTCTGCACTCTGTTGCTGAGGGTTTCCATCAGGGCTACGCCGCCCAGCAAGTTTGGCGGAAGCTTAAGCGTTGTGCCGTCGTCAAACCTGATACTGGGATCACCGCCACTCCAATTGTACCAATTGTCATTCACATCCGTTATCGCTGAGATGGGTTTCGACCCTTTCCTGCCAAACCAACCGCTCCAATAGAGTGTGCTTTCATCCAGTTCCGCCTCTCTCACAATGAACTCGTTCGGTTTCGCGAAGAGTTTCGAGAGGATAAAGACAATCAATAAAACTGCCGCAAAAACTAAAACCAAGATCCCGGCTCTTTCAAAATCGAGTTCTCGGCTATACCCCCACCGCCGGTTTGAAAGTACTAGGTCGATCCACAGACTCAGCCCATGCAGGACTGGCGACAAAAGAAGCAAACCAAAGCAGACCACAAAATACCGAGCGCTGCTTGCGCGTTTGCGCCCGGCTTTGTCGGGTACCTTGTAGGTGCGCCAGGGCAGAGCACTTAGACCTGTTGCAAGGAGTACGACTCCAGAGCCAAGTAAGAAAATCCAAAGCGATGCGCGCATAAGAAAGTCATTTGAAAGCTGATCGATCATCAAAATTCACCTAGTCGCAAGCCTATGATCGTCACGGTAAGGAGTAAGGCGTTGGCGATCAATCCTTCGGCCCCTATGCCGCAGAACACGGGCGTTTCCCTTTTCGCCCAAGGCGCTATTGTCCGGGGCCATGAGCACTGACGATCAGACGACCCATTTCGGGTTCGAGACCATCCCCGAGGACGAGAAGGCAGGCCGGGTCCATGGGGTCTTCTCCTCGGTTGCCGCGCGTTACGATCTGATGAACGACCTGATGTCGGCAGGCATCCACCGGCTCTGGAAAGAGGCGATGATCGACTGGCTGGCACCGCGCCCCGGCGCGCGGCTTCTCGATGTGGCGGGGGGGACGGGCGACATCGCCTTCCGCTTCCTCGACCGGGTGCCGGATGGCGAGGTCACCGTCTGTGATATAACGCAGGCCATGCTTGACGAAGGGGCCGCGCGCGCGCAGGAGAAGGGCATCCACGGCATCGACTGGGTCTGCGGCGATGCGATGGCGCTGCCGTTCGAGGACTGTAGCTTCGATGCCTACACCATCGCCTTCGGCATCCGGAACGTCACGCGGATCGAGGCTGCGCTGGCCGAGGCCTATCGCATTCTGAAACCCGGCGGGCGGTTTCTGTGCCTCGAATTCAGCCAGCTCCCGGTGCCCGCGATGCAATGGGCTTACGACCGCTATTCCTTCAACGTCATCCCGGCGATGGGCCAGGCGGTCACGGGCGACCGCGACAGCTATCAGTATCTGGTCGAGTCGATCCGCCGCTTCCCGGATCAGGAGACATTTGCCCAGATGATCCGCGATGCGGGCTTCGGCCAGGTGCGGTACCGGAACCTGACCATGGGCGTCGCGGCGCTTCACTCCGGCTGGCGCCTCTGATGTTCTCAGCGCCTGCGCAGATCTGGCGGCTGTTGCGCACAGGCGCGACGTTCGAGCGGACCGGCGCGCTGGGCGAGTTGCTGGACTCGTTTGGCGTCAAGGGGACGCCGCGCATCATCATCCGCCTGATCACCCGGCCGGTCGGGCTCTTCGGCCGCTCAGGCGATGCGAGCCTGCCACCCATCGCCCGCGCGCTTCAGGCCATGGGGCCAGCCTATGTGAAATTCGGCCAGATCCTGTCGACCCGGCCCGACGTGGTCGGCGACGATGTGGTGCGCCAGCTGCGCTATCTGCAGGATCGGCTGCCACCGTTCGGCCGCGACGCTGCGCTCGCGACACTGCGCCAGGAGCTTGGGCCCCAGATCGTGCAGCTCATCGATGACTTCGGGGAACCGGTCGCCGCTGCCTCGATCGCTCAGGTCCACTCCGCAACCTGGACGCCATCGGGTGAGAAGGTGGCGATCAAGGTTCTGAGGCCCGGGATCGAGCGGAAATTCCGCCGCGATATCGGCACCTTCTACTTCATAGCCGGTTTCGTTGATGCGCTGGTCCCTGGCGCCAAGCGTCTGCGCCCGAAGGACGTGGTCGCCCATTTCGAGGGGGTTGTGAACACCGAGCTCGACCTGAGGCTCGAGGCATCGGCCGCCAATGAATTCGCGGAGAAGACGAAGAACGATGACCGTCTGCGCGTGCCGAAGATCAAGTGGGACGGCTGCTCCCGCCGGGTGATGACGCAGGAATGGCTGTCCGGCGCACCGTTGGATGCAGACCAGTTGAAGGCCGAGGGCCGCAATGTAACAGTGCTGGCGACGACGATCATATCGACCTTTCTGACGCATGCGCTGCGCGATGGGTTCTTCCATGCCGACATGCATCAGGGCAACCTGCGTCTGGCGCCCGACGGCACTCTGATTGTGCTGGATTACGGCATCATGGGGCGTTTGGACCGGGTTACCCGTCGGCATTATGCTGAGATCCTCTACGGGTTTTTGACGCGGAATTACCGCAGGGTGGCCGAGGTGCATTTCGAGGCTGGCTACGTGCCGCCCGACCGGGACGTGGAGAAGTTTGCGCAGGCGCTAAGGGCGATCGGTGAGCCTATCTTCGACCAGAACGTCAGTCAGATCTCGATGGCCAACCTGTTGGCCTATCTCTTCGAGACGACCGAGCGGTTCGGCATGGAAACGCGGACGGAGCTGATCCTGCTCCAGCGCACCATGGTGGTCGTTGAGGGGGTGGCGCGGTCTCTCGATCCACATGCCAATCTTTTCAACGCCGCCCGACCGGTGGTTGAGGACTGGATCCGCTCCAACATCGGCCCGGCACAACTGGCCCGGGACGTGGTGGAGACGGCTCAGATCCTGAGCCGGGTTGGCACGCGCTTGCCCGGGCTTGCGAATGAGCTTGTGATGATGGCTGAAGAGGCTCGGACAAGGCGGTCAAAACCTGAGGCGCCGCCACCACCGCCTCCTGCCCGGTGGCCCGCTCTCGCGCTCGGGCTCGGCATGGGCGGCGGACTGACTGCGCTCGCGCTCTGGCTTCTTGGAATGATCGCAAGCTAGCTCTCAAAGAAGAAAGCCCTGGCAGCTGCCAGGGCCTTTTTTCTCAGAATCGCCGATTTCAGGTTCGGCGGCGGAACAGGGCGATGCCCCCGATACCTGCGAGCAGCAGCGGCAAACCCGCCGGCAGCGGCACCGCCGCAATGCTCTGATCGACGACATTCCCGTCGATCTCGAAAAGCAGGCCGGTAAAGCCCAGGTTCTCCCAGAACAGCAGTTCAAAGTCCTGGTTGTCGCCCGCTTCGATTGTGACGCTCTGGGTCGTGGTGTTGAAGGCCCGGTTTGCGTCAAAGGACGAAATCACAGAGCCGCCGAAAGACAGCTCGAACCCGTCATCCGACCCAACGGAGAACGAATACGTTCCAGGTGCCAGATCCAGCGTGCCGTTGATCAGAATGACCGAGGTGGCCAAGGCGTTATCTGATCCGCTTGTAATCGAGCCGTTCGGGCCGAGGAAGGCCGAGAGCACAGTTCCGGATGAAATATCCTCGGCGCCCGCCGGATAATCGATCGCGAAAGCGTCGAATTCGGCGGTCGGTGTGCTGCCCGATGCGCTGATAACAGCACGCGCCCCGGCGATGCTGTTGAGGCTTGAGCTCGAGTCGTAGTACTCGCCCAAGAACGCGGCATGTGCCGGCGCTGATGCGAGAGAGCTAAAAGCCGCCAACGCGGCAGCTGCGATCGTTACGCGGATCATTACCCTAACCCTTTTCCCAAACACTTAACCAGTTGTCGCAGAGCAAAATCTCTTTCGCAAGATGCTTCAGGCGAACCGCAAGCGATTTCGCGTAAATTGTTTGTTAACGGCGCACTTCTGCCTCGGCTGTCCTGAAACGGATCAGGGCCGGATCAGTTGAAATCACCGAAGGCGATATATACTACAGCCCTAGAACGGGATTTATCGGGTTTCCTGTGTTCGTTGCGGGGATTGAGGAGACAAAGTGCAAGGCAAACGGATTTTGCTGATCATCGGAGGAGGGATCGCGGCGTACAAATGCCTCGAGCTGATCCGACTGATCCGCAAGGCGGGCGGATCAGTCTCCCCCGTTCTGACCCGCGCGGCGGAGGAATTCGTCACCCCGCTCAGCGTCTCGGCCCTGGCAGAGGAACGGGTCTTCACCGAACTCTTCGACCTGAACGACGAGGCCGAGATGGGGCATATTCAGCTCTCTCGTGTCGCCGATCTGGTCGTTGTCGCGCCCGCCACCGCTGATCTTATGGCGAAGATGGCGAGCGGTCTGGCGAACGATCTCGCCTCGACCGTCCTGATGGCGACCGACACGCCGGTTCTGGTCGCGCCCGCCATGAATGTTCGGATGTGGGAGCATGCGGCGACCCGGCGCAACCTTGCGATTCTGAAGGCGGATGGCATCAGCGTTGTGGGACCGAACGAGGGCGACATGGCCTGCGGCGAGTACGGTTTCGGCCGCATGGCCGAGCCCGCCGAAATTCTCGACGCGATCACGGCACGGCTTGGGGACGGTCCGCTAAAGGGGCGGCGTGTTCTTGTCACCTCCGGCCCGACCCACGAGCCGATCGATCCGGTGCGCTACATCGCCAACCGCTCCTCAGGTGCTCAGGGGTCGGCGATCGCCTCTGCCCTGCGCGACCTGGGCGCTGAGGTCGAGCTGATCTCAGGCCCCGCGACCGCCGCTTTGCCGGACGGCGTGCATCTCACCGAGGTTGAGACCGCGGCGGAAATGCTGGCGGCTGTCGAGGCCAGGCTGCCGGTCGAGGCCGCGGTCTTCTGCGCCGCCGTGGCCGACTGGCGCGTCGCCTCGGCCTCCGGCTCGAAGATCAAGAAGAACGGGTCGGGGGCTGCGCCTGCCCTGGAGCTCACCGAAAACCCCGACATCCTCAAAACGGTGAGCCACCTGCCACCTGGCCAGCGCCCGGTGCTGGTGGTGGGGTTCGCGGCAGAGACCGACGATGTGATCGCCAATGCGACCTCAAAACGCGCCCGCAAGGGGTGCGATTGGATCGTCGCCAATGATGTCAGGCCCGAGACTGGTATCATGGGCGGGGACAGCAACACGGTCACGATAGTTACGGAGACCGGCGCCGAAGCTTGGCCAAGCGCTTCGAAGGCCGATGTGGCGCGCAAACTCGCCGAACGCATCGCCGGTGTGCTCAGCCGGGAGGGCGCCACATGATCCCGCTGCAATTCAAAACGCTTGAGAACCATGACGGCGAGATCGCGCTTCCGAGCTACGAAACCGAGGGCTCGGCTGGCATGGACATACGCGCCTGCCTCGACCCGGCGGACCGGCAGCAGGGGATCGCGCTTCCCCAGCTCTACCGCGCGCTGATCCCGACCGGACTGGCGGTCGCGATCCCGGAGGATCACGAGATCCAGGTCCGCCCGCGTTCGGGCCTCGCCGCGCGCCACGGCGTGACCTTGATCAACACGCCCGGCACCATAGACAGCGATTACCGGGGCGAGATCGGCGTCCTCATGATCAATTTCGGGGCTGAGACCTACTACGTCCAGCATGGCGAGCGGATCGCCCAACTGGTGCTCGCCCCTGTGACCCGCGCCACGCCGCTGCGGGTCGAGGCGTTGGCGCCGACCACGCGCGGCGCGGGCGGTTTCGGATCGACGGGGCAGGGCTGATGCTGAGATTATCGCGCAAGACGATGCTGGCGATGGAGGCAGTGCTCGACGTCGCCTACAACGCGCGGCCTGATCCCGTGCAGTCGAAGGACATCACCAAGCGTCAGGGCATTCCGCAACGCTACCTCGAGCAGGTGATGCAACAGCTTGTCCATCGCGGCATCCTCAAGGGCGTGCGAGGACCCAAGGGCGGCTACACGCTGGCGCGCGAGCGGCGCAAGATCACCGTCGCCGATGTCGTGCGCGTGGTCGACCAGCTTGACGAGGAAGCGGACAAGGACCCGATCTCGGCCGCCGAGCTTGGGGAGCAGGTGATCGCGCCGCTCTGGGCCCAGACGCAGGAGGCGCTCTTGGCCGAGCTCGACCGGATCACGATGGAAGATCTCTGCCAGAAGGCGCGTTCCCTCCACATCGCCCATGGTGTAAAGACGGACGCTGACTTCAATATCTGAGGCCCCCGTCATGTTCGAAGCCCATCCCCGCGGTCGGATCTACGACAGCATCACACAAACGATCGGCGCCACACCCCTGGTGCGGCTGAAGCGGCTGCAGGAAGAGCTGGGCCTCAAGGCCGAGATCTTGGCGAAGCTGGAGTTCTTTAACCCGATCGCCTCGGTAAAGGACCGGATCGGTGTCTCGATGCTCGAGGCGCTGGAGAGCCAGGGCAAGCTCGAGGATGATACCGTTCTGATCGAGCCCACCTCGGGCAACACCGGGATTGCGCTGGCATTCGCTTGCGCGGCCAAGGGGGTGCGCCTGATCCTCTGCATGCCCGAGAGCATGTCGATCGAGCGGCGTAAGATGCTCGCGCTCCTGGGCGCGGAACTGGAGCTCACCGAGGCGGTCAAGGGGATGAAGGGCGCGATTGCCCGGGCAGAGGAACTGGCCGGCTCCACGCCCGGTGCCCTGATCCCGCAGCAGTTCGAGAACCCGGCCAATCCGCAGGTCCATATCGAGACGACGGCGGAGGAGATCTGGACCGATACCGGGGGCGATTTCGACGTCTTCGTCTCGGGCGTCGGGACGGGCGGCACAATCACGGGCTGCGGTGCGGTGTTCAAGGCGCGCAATGCCGATATCCGGGTCGTGGCGCTGGAGCCTGAGGACAGCCCTGTGCTCTCTGGCGGACAGTCCGGGCCGCACAAGATCCAGGGGATCGGCGCCGGTTTCGTACCTGGCATCCTCAATCGGTCTGTCATCGACGAGGTGCTGACGGTTGCCAATGAAACCGCCTTCGACCATGCGCGGACGCTTGCCAGGATCGAGGGGATTCCAGGCGGGATCTCTTCGGGTGCGGCGATCGCGGCGTCGATTGAGATCGCCGAGCGCCCGGATATGGAGGGCAAGCGCATCGTCGCTATCCTGCCGAGCTTTGCCGAGCGGTATCTCTCCACCCCTCTCTTCGACGGGCTCTGAGGCGCCTTGGTTCCGATCCTCGAAATCGGCGTCTATGTCATCCTGTTCTTCTTCCTGCGCTTTATCTGGTCGCGGATGACCGACCGGGGCCAGAACCGGAAGATGACGCTGATCTTCGCCGGCGCCTGCACAGCGATCGTGCTTGTCATCCTCAGCGGTGTCGATTGGGGCTATCTGATCGAGAATTGGCGCGACATCGCTGCCGACGGTTTGATCGCGGCGGCGATCATCTCCGTGATCATCGGCTATGCCCGGCTGTTGCGGGTCGCTCGCGAGCGGGCGGCGAAGCGGGACGGGGAATGAGCTTCTCGCCTGAGGAGCTGCAGCGCTATGCCCGGCATATCGTGCTGCATGAGGTTGGTGGACCGGGCCAGCAGAAGCTGAAGGCCGCGAAAGTGCTGGTGATCGGCGCCGGGGGCCTAGGCTCGCCCGCGATCCTCTATCTGGCTGCCGCGGGGGTGGGCACGATTGGTGTGGTCGACGATGACGCGGTCTCGCTCTCCAATCTCCAGCGCCAGGTGCTGCATGCGACCGAGGAGGTCGGTCAGCCGAAGGTCGAGAGCGCCGGGCGGGCTGTCACCCGGATCAACCCGCATGTAACGCTTATCGCGCACCGGACACGGATCGACGAGGTGAATGCGGCGGAGCTGATCGCGGGATACGACATGGTGCTCGACGGTTCGGACACGTTCGAGACCCGGTATCTGCTGAATGCCGAGGCCTGCCGGGCCGGGGTGCCGCTGATCTCGGCAGCGATCGGCCGATGGGAGGGCCAGCTCAGTGTCTTCCGTCCGCACTTGGGCGGCCCCTGTTATGCCTGTGTGTTCCCCGAGGCGCCTGAGCCTGGCTCGGTGCCGACCTGCGCGCAGGCCGGGGTTCTGGGGGCGCTGGCGGGGGTGATGGGCGCGATGCAGGCGGCTGAGGCGCTGAAGCTGATCACCGGAGCGGGTGAGGTGCTGGACGGCCGGATGCTGCTTTACGATGCGCTCGCGGCCGAGACGCGCACGATCCGGCTGAGAAAAGCCCAGGACTGCCCGGTCTGCTCACGATAGCCAGCCGTGGCGAACCAAGCGGAATCGCGCGTGCCGCGCGATACGCCGATGCCTGCCACGTCCATCCGGACGTGGATTGGCGCAGGCTCAGGGCGTTGCGATATCGATCCAGACGAGCCGGTGATCGGAGCTTGCCGGCGATGCGCCCATGCGGACCAGCGGCGCGAGCGGGTCGCCCTCGGGCGGCCAGAAGACACCGGATTTGAGGACGGTGAGGTCTTCCGAGCCGAGCAGATAGTCGACCCGCAGGTTGCCGGGTCCGCCCTGATCGCGCCAGTCTGCGGTGTCCCGGGCGGGATCGCTCAAGTGCCGCTCATTCGCGCCGCCCTGTGCTGCTGCTTCAAGCGCGCCGGGGCTGGTCGGGCGCGGGTCGACGAGCCTCGGGTGGCCGAGCAGCCCGTCCATCGCAACATGATCGCCTTCGCCATCTACCGGGTCGGCGTTGAGATCGCCCGCGACGATGAAATGCTCCGGCTCCTCCGCCCCGAGCCCGGCATCGTCGATAAGCCAGGAGGGCGCGTCGATCATTGCCGTGAGGAGTTTGATCTCGTCGCCGTTGCGCAACCCGTTCGCGTTCTCCGGCCCGTCGAAGACCGGGGGCGTCGGGTGGGCCACGAGGAGATGGATCACCCGACCGTCCGGCAGGGTGACGGGCAGGTTGAAGTGTGTTTTTGAGCTCAGCCGGAGATCGGCCCAGGCCGCATCGTCGTAATGAGAGGTCCCATCCGGGTTGCGCGGGCGCCGGGCACCCGGCAGGTTGGCCCAGCGCATCAGGCGGTAGGTCTGTGCGGGACCGAGCGGAAAGCGGCTGAGAACCGCCATACCGTACTGGCCGGGAAAGCGGCCGAAGCCGAAGGCATCGCCGGGTCCCGCCACCACCCCGTCGCCGTCGAGATCATGCTCGGACGGTACGCCCGTGTTGACCGCCGGGTGGTAGCGGTGCGGATAGTCCACGCCTGGAAGCCCCGCGACACCGCCCGCCAGAAGCCCCGCGAAAGAGGTCAGCGCGCGCTGCAGCGGGTCATAGTCGAACTCGTTCAGGATCAGGATATCGGGGGCCGTGCGCAGGATGATCTCGGCGACGGTCTTCGGCTGCGGGTCCTTTCCCGCCTCGATATCGAGGATCAGCTTGCCCGCCCCCTCGCGGCTGAGCGCTGCGTTGAAAAGTGCCACGCGAACACTGCCCTCGGGTTTCGCGAGGTCGAGCGCGGTGGCCGGGAGTGCCATAAGTCCCGCCAGAAGCGCGGCGAGGACGGCTCTCAGAGCCAGGGCTGGCTCGCCTGGAGCTTGGCCTCGAAGGCGGCGATATCGTCCTCCTTCTGCATCGAGAGGCCGATATCGTCGAGCCCGTTCAGAAGGCAGTGCTTGCGAAAGGGATCGATCTCGAATGCGATCTCCCCGCCATCGGGTCCGCTGATCGTCTGGTTCTCCAGATCAACCGTGAGCACCGCGTTCGCGCCCCGGTCGGCATCGTCCATCAGCTTGTCCACATCCTCCTGCGGCAGCACGATGGGCAGAATCCCGTTCTTGAAGCAGTTGTTGTAGAAAATATCCGCGAAACTGGTCGAGATCACGCAGCGGATGCCGAAATCGGCGATCGCCCAGGGCGCGTGCTCCCGGCTCGACCCGCAGCCGAAATTGTCTCCGGCGACGATCACCTTGGCGTCGCGATAGGCGGGCTTGTTCAAGACGAAATCCGGATTTTCCGAGCCGTCATCGAGGTAACGCTGCTCGTCGAAGAGGTTCACGCCGAGGCCGGAGCGCTTGATCGTCTTCAGAAAACGCTTCGGGATGATCATATCCGTGTCGATATTGATCAGCGGCATCGGCGCCGCAACCCCGGTCAGTGTGGTGAACTTCTCCATCACAGTCTCCTTTCCTGGACGCTCCGACGCCTAGCTCATTCCTCCCCGGGATGGCAAGTTGACGTTAACGTGACGTAGACGTCATTTGCGCCCCTCGGGTCGCGGCCCCACGTGATCTGTCAAGACGACGCAGACCGATGAGACACAAGGAGAAACGCAGATGATCAAGCAAACCGTCTTTGCTGCCGCACTCAGCCTCGCCGCGCTGGGCTTCGGAACCGCATCGAGCGCTGCTCCGGCTCAGCCGCTGGCGCCGCAAATCACCACCTCGACAACCGCCCCTGCCGCAGCGGCCCATGTCCAGGAAGTTCGCTTTCGCCGTGGGTTCCGTGGCCGCGGCTTTCGCGGAGGCTTCCGCCGCCGCGGGTTCGCGCGCAAGGGGTTCGGCGTCCGGAGAGGCTTTGGCTTCCGCAAGGGCTTCGGTTTCCGCCGCGGCTTTGTTGCCAAGGGCTTCAAGGGCAAAGGCTTCTTCAGCCCGAACGTCGTGATCGTGAAGTGATCAGCAGCCTGGGGGTGGCGGCACGCGCCGCACCCTCGTGAGCCGGAGATCTTCGGATAAATCTCGCTCGAAGGAGTGTTTCGGCCCCTGATCCGTGTGTTGAGCGAAGCCGCCGATCCGGATTGTTTCAATCGAAGCGATTTTTGCTCTAGACCGGGCCGATGGCGGCCCGTTTCTACATCGAGAATGCCCGCTGGCTCGGCGCCGGTGTCGCGCTTACAGCGGGCTCGAGCTTCGGCCAGACCTTCTTCATCTCCCTCTTCGCCGGGCACATCATGGCGGCCTATGGGCTGAGCCATGGCACGTGGTCGACCGTCTATCTGATCGGCACGCTGACGTCTGCAGCCGTGCTGATTCAGGCGGGCCGGCTGGCGGATGTGATGACGGCGCGGCGCCTCGCGGCGCTGATCCTCGGGATCTACGCGATGGTCGCCGTCGCCATGACCTTTAACCAGTCCGTCTGGGGGCTCGCCCTTCTGATCTTCGGTCTCCGGTTCTGCGGCCAGGGCATGATGGGCCATATCGCGATCACCGCGATGGCGCGCTGGTTCGACAGCCACAGGGGCCGGGCCGTCGCCTTCGCCGGGCTCGGCTATGCGCTGGGTGAGGCGATCCTGCCGCCCATCGCGATCCCGGTGATGGAGGTGCTGGGCTGGCGTGAGACCTGGCTCGTCGTCAGCGGGGTTCTGCTCTTCGGCCTGCTGCCACTCGTCCTCTGGCTCCTGATGCGAGAGCGCACACCGCGCCAGCACGCGATCGAGACGGCCCGCGCCGGGCTTGGCAACCGCCACTGGACCCGGCGCGAGGCGCTGAGCCACTGGCTGATCTGGGCAATCCTGCCCGGCGTCGTCACGCCCAGTTTCATCGGCACGGTCATCTTCTTCCACCAGGTCCATATCGCCGAGGTGAAGGGCTGGGACCTCGCGACCATGGCTCTCGCCTATTCCGTCTATGCTGGGACGACGATCAGCGTGGCACTTGTCGCCGGTTGGGCGGTGGACCGGTTCGGGGCGGTGACGTTATTGCCCGTTTACCTGCTGCCGCTTGGGCTGGGCACGTGGCTGATCGGTCCCGGAACGGGGGTCGAGGTCTGGTTTCTGGCCCTCGCTCTCGTCGGCACCTGCACCGGTATCGCGAATGCCATGTGGGGTGGGTTCTGGGCGGAATGCTACGGGACCCGGCATCTCGGCGCGATCAAGGCACTGGCGACAGCGGCGATGGTCTTTGGCTCCGCCATCGGGCCCTTCGTGACCGGCTGGGCAATCGACTGGGGTGCGGACTTCCCTGAGCAATGTCTTTGGATGGCGCTCTGGTGTCTTCTGATCGCAGGGGTTTTCGTGGGCGTCATGCGCCGCATCGGGCTCGAGCGTCAGGCCGCCTGAAATGCGGCCTCTGTCGAGGCCAGCAGGCGCTCGATCACCTCTGCCTCGCGCGCCGCGATCCGGGCCTTCTCCTCGGCAACATAATCACGTGTCAGCGGCACCCCATCCCGCTCCCGGCCCAACTGGATCTGGAACACACAGGACGGCCCGTGCGAGAATACGCACTCGCACGAGGCGAGATAGACCTCGAACATCTTGGCGAAGCGTTCATCATACATCTCCACCACCTGCGGCCGGACCGCCTGGAACCGCTCCCACCACGCGCGCAGCGTATGGGCGTAGTGCACCCGCCAGATCTCGCAATCCAGCGTCCAGAGGCCGGAGCGTTCGATACTCGCAAACGTCTCCGACAGCGACGGTGCATACCCGCCTGGGAAGATGTATTTGCGCAGGAATGGCCCCGTCACCCCCGGCGGCGCCTTCGACGTGATCGCATGGATCATCGCCACCCCGTTGGGCGCGAGACAGTCGCGCACGGCAAGGAAGTAGTCATCGAGGTAATGGGCCCCCACATGCTCCGCCATGCCGACCGAGATGATCCGATCATAGGTCTCCGTCACCTCCCGGTAATCGCAAAGCTCGAACCGGCATTGGTTGGAAAGCCCCGCCGCCTCCGCCCGTGCCTTGGCCACGGCGAGCTGTTCTTCGGACAGGGTGATCCCCGTGACCTCCACCTCCGCGACCGCTGCGAGATAAAGTGCCATGCCCCCCCAGCCGCAACCGATATCGAGCACCTTCTGGCCCGGCTTGAGCGCCAGCTTCGATGCCAGATGCCGTTTCTTCAGCGTCTGCGCCGTCTCCAGATCCTCGGTTTCGTCGAAATAACCGCAGGAATACTGCATGTCCCGGTCGAGCCAGAGCCGGTAGAAATCGTTCCCCAGATCGTAGTGATGGGCGACATTCCTGCGCGATCGCGCGATCGCGTTGTGCTGCATCGCCCGGCGGAACTTCCGTGCCATCCCGCGCCAGAAGATCTGGCTCGGCGTCAGGTCGAAATGGCGCTTGTTGATGAAAAAGAGCCGGATGAAATCGTCGATCGAGCCCTCCTCGATCACCAACCCGCCATCCATATAGGCCTCTGCGGCCTTCAGCTCCGGATTGAGAAAGATCTTCCAGTCAAGCGCGGCATCCACCAGCCGGACCCGCACATGCGGCGCTGATCCATCCCCAAACCTCAAGACCGATCCATCCGGTCCGACCAGCGTCAGATCGCCCGTCTTGACGGCGGCCCCAAAGAGTTTTGGCAGAAACCGCATGTCTTCCCTCAAAAGCTTTGGGTTGGCGTCGCTCGGTTGCCGCCCGCAATGGGCCCCTTGAGGCCCTTGGCCGAAAGGGGAGGATCTCGCAAGGCGGCGCTCCGCCGCCTCACCGCTTGGTTCTCAGAGATCCCGCACGTCGGTCAGCCGGCCCGTGACTGCCGCCGCAGCCGCCATCGCCGGGCTCATCAGATGGGTGCGCCCACCCTTGCCCTGACGGCCCTCGAAGTTCCGGTTCGAGGTCGAGGCACAGCGCTCGCCCGCGACCAACTGATCCGGGTTCATACCCAGGCACATCGAACAGCCCGCCATCCGGAAGTCGAACCCGGCCTCGGAGAGCTTCTGCAGAATGCCCTCCTCCTCGGCCTGCGCGCGCACCAGCCCCGAGCCGGGAACGATCATCGCCCGGATGCCATCCTTAACCCGACGGCCCTCCATGATCTTGAGCACCTCGCGCAGATCCTCGATCCGTCCATTGGTGCAGGAGCCGATGAAGACCGTGTCGATCTCCACATCCTGAAGCCGGGTTCCGGGCGTCAGCCCCATATAGTCGAGCGACCGGGCAGCCGCCTCCTGCTTGCCGCCCTCGAAGTCGCCTGGAGCGGGCACGGTGCCGGTGATCGGAAGCACATCCTCAGGGCTCGTGCCCCAAGTGACAACTGGATCGATCTCTTCGGCCATCAACGTGACGACCTTGTCGAAATGCGCGCCTTCATCTGTGAAGAGCGTCTTCCAATAGGCCACCGCCATGTCCCAATGCGCGCCTTTGGGCGCTTTGGGCCTGCCTTTGAGATACTCGAACGTCTTCTCGTCGGGCGCGACCAGACCGGCCCGCGCGCCACCTTCGATCGCCATGTTGCAGACGGTCATCCGGCCTTCCATCGACAGCTCTTCGATCGCCTGGCCGCAATACTCGATCACATGGCCGGTCCCGCCGGCGGTGCCGGTCAGCCCGATGACCGACAGGGTGATGTCCTTAGCCGTCACGCCCATGGGCAGCGAGCCCACGACCTCGACCTTCATGTTCTTCGATTTCTTCTGGAGGAGGGTCTGGGTGGCCAGCACATGCTCCACCTCCGACGTCCCGATCCCATGCGCCAGCGCGCCAAAGGCACCATGGGTCGCCGTGTGGCTGTCGCCGCAGACGATGGTCATGCCCGGCTGGGTCAGGCCCTGCTCGGGCCCAACGATATGCACGATCCCCTGGCGCACATCGTCGACATCGTAGATCTCCACCCCGAAATCGGCCGCGTTCTTGCGCAGCGCCTCGACCTGGATCCGGGACTGCTCGTCATCGATCCCCTCGGCCCGGTCCATGCTGGTCGGGACGTTGTGATCAGGCGTCGCGAGCGTCTTCTCAGGATGGCGCACCTTGCGCCCCGCCATGCGCAAACCCTCGAAAGCCTGCGGGCTCGTCACCTCATGCACGAGATGCCGATCGATATAGAGAAGACAGGTCCCGTCCTCGGACTCATGCGCCACATGCGCATCCCATATCTTGTCATATAGGGTCTTCGGCTGACTCATCTTCTCACGTCCACCAAGGCTCTGGAATCGAGCGGAACCTAATCGCGACGGCGCTGGACGTCAACGCAGGCGGGGTTGACGTCAACTGGCCGCTATTCCCGGTGTTCAACCGTCTCCGCATTCGCGTCTCACGCCGGTTTGCGGTGCGCGAGGCCTGCCAGCGGCGTGATCCGCCCGGGCTCGAGATCCTTGCGCAGCACCAGCGCATCCATCCGTGTCGCGTCGGGGCGGAGATAGTAGGCCTTCCGCAAACCGATCTCCGCATACCCGGCCTTGTGGTAGAGCGCGCGCGCCGCCGCATTGTCCCACGCGACCTCAAGGAAGATCTTCTCAACGCCGAGACGGCCCGCTTCCTGCTCGGCGCGGCCGAGCAATTGCGTGGCGATCCCGCGCCGGCGGGCGGGCGGCACCACGCCCAGGTTCAGGATCTCCGCCTCATCGAGCGCGATGCGCAGGACGATCAGGCACTCGGTCAGACCGCGATCGCCTAGGAACAGCACATCGCCGGTGACCGCAAAGCGCAGGAATTTCGCCGCACTCCACGGCCGCTCGCGCCCCTGCCAGGCCACACGGCCGAGCGTCGCCATCCGCTCTGCCGTGGCGTGGGAGGGTTCGATCACGTCGATCATTGCTGCGGTTTCCTCAGTCGAGCATCCTGGGAGGGCCGTCCCTCGGCGGATCCGCCGCCGCGTCGCGCAAATAAAGCGGCGCAGGCGGTGGCCCAGGATCGCGCGCCGCCGCGATCTCTGCAAGTACCAAAGGATCGGCGAGGCCATCTTCCTCCCCGCCGCCTGGTGCTCCATCGCCGGTGACGTCTCCAACCGCGGGGCCGGTCGAGATAAACGGCTCATTCACAGGCCGGCCGCGATCGAATTCCTGAAGGAACAGCGTCTCTCCGCGCCCGCGGAGTGCGACGACCCCCGTACAGCCATGGCCTATTGCCTCCAACCGGCTGACACCGATGCAGGGAACACCCAGACCCAGCGCAAGGCCGCGCGCTGCGGAAATGCCCACGCGCAGCCCTGTGAAGGAGCCGGGCCCGGTGCAGACCGCGATCCGCGTGATGCCCGAATAGTCGCCGCCGGTCATCTCCTCGATCATCGGCATCAGCGCCTCGGCATGACCGCGATCCATCCGGTCGGAGCGTCGCTCGCGCACGTCGTCACCCACCAGCGCCACCGCGCACTGGCTCGCCGACGTGTCGATGGCGAGGATCAAAGGGCTCAGAGACCGCCGACCGGGCGCACCTCGGTGACCTCAGGGATATAATGGCGCAGCAGGTTCTCAATCCCATGCTTCAGCGTCATGGTCGAGGACGGGCAACCCGCGCAGGCGCCCTGCATGGTCAGATAGACCACGCCTTTGTCGAAGCCATGAAAGGTAATGTCGCCGCCATCCTGTGCGACCGCCGGGCGGACCCGGGTGTCGAGCAGTTCCTTGATCTGCGTGACGATTTCGGTATCCGGCCCGTCATGCTCCGCATGTCCACCGGCCGACTCCGCATCCGCCGCCATGACCGGCTCGCCCGATTGGAAATGCTCCATGATCGCGCCCAAGACGGCGGGTTTGATATGCGCCCAGTCGACATCGCCTTTGGTGACCGTGACGAAATCCCGCCCGAGGAAGACACCGGTCACCCCGTCCACGGCAAAGATCCGGGCTGCCAGCGGTGAGACATCCGGCGTGGTCGGTGCCGGGAAATCCGCACTGCCCGCCTGCATCACGGCCTGGCCGGGCAGGAACTTGAGTGTCGCCGGATTGGGAGTCGCTTCGGTTTGAATGAACATCGATGGCCCTCCTGTGGACGCCCCATGAAATGGACCTTTCGCGGGGGTAAATCAAGAATGATTCTAAACTTTAGCGGTCAGACCCAGGTGGAAGATGGCGAAAGCACCGGTTTGCGGCGGCTGCGGCGCGCGGAAACCGCGAGATATCTACCGCGCACGACTGCTGGGCGAATACCTCACAAGAGCGATTTAAGGTGAAATCGAATGCGCCGAGCCGAGTTGCCCTCCTGCTTAATCCAACGGCACGCAGGTGCGATTCGCACGATCGCTCTCTGATTCGCGAATCGCCTCGGAGCTTGGGGTCAGCAGACGGAGTCGATTTCTTCCATGCTGAGCTGCCCTGGAACCACTGTGACGGGGATCGGCATCTTGCCCGCCATCTTCGTCACCAGATGGGTTACGAGCGGCCCTGGCCCCTCGCCGCTATCGCCGGCGCCAAGCACCAGAACACCGATCTCGCGGTCCTCCTTGATCAGCTCCAGAACGGCCTCCGGCCGCTTGCCTTCGCGGATCACCATCTCCGGCGAATGCCCGGAATAGGCTTTCATTTCCTCGGCCAGCTCCGCCAGCCGCCGCTCCGCCACTTCGAAGGATTCTGCGCGCATGACCTCGGCCACACCCATCCAATGCTGGAAGTCGTCAGGCTCGATGACATAGAGCATCACGACGCCCCCGTTGCTGTTCTGCGCGCGCCGCGCCGCAAAGCGCATGGCCTGCGAGCATTCGGGCGTCTCGTCGACAACCACCATGAATTTGCGCATGACGGCTCCTCGAAGCTGTTGGCACAGCCGCCAAGCATGGCAGGCACGGGGCAGGCGTGCAACCTGCCGGTTCAGATGTGAAAGCGGAGGGGCGGGAGAGGGCCAAGACGCGCCCAGGCCCTCTCCCCTGTCTCAGCGGCTGCGCAGGAACCCGGCGATCTCGAACGTCTCGGCCAGGATCGGTTCGGCCAGTTCCGTGGCACGGTTCGCGCCATCGCCCAGCACCCGATCGATCTCGGCAGGGTCGTCCATCAACCGGCTCATCTCGGTTGTGATCGGCGCCAGATGCTCGACTGCGATCTCGGCGAGTTTCGGCTTGAACGCTCCGAAACCCTGGCCCGCGTATTCAGCAACCACCTCCTCGGCGGTTTGCCCGCTGAGGGCCGCGTAGATGCCCACGAGGTTCCTCGCTTCGGGCCGTTCCGACAGACCTTCCAGCGTTTCAGGCAGAGGCTCCGGATCCGTCCGCGCTTTGCGGATCTTGTTGGCGATCGCATCCGCATCGTCGGTCAGGTTGATCCGCGACATGTCCGATGGATCGGATTTCGACATCTTCTTTGTCCCATCGCGCAGCGACATCACCCGCGGCGCCGGGCCACCGATCAGCGGCTCGGGCAGCGGAAACCAGTCTTCAACCCCGTAGTCGTTGTTGAACTTCGCGGCGATATCGCGGGCAAGCTCCAGATGCTGCTTTTGATCCTCACCCACGGGCACATGCGTGCCCTTGTAGACCAGAATATCCGCTGCCATCAGCGCCGGGTAGACATAGAGCCCGGCCGACGCGTTCTCACGGTTCTTGCCCGCCTTGTCCTTGAACTGGGTCATCCGGTTCAGCCAGCCGAGGCGGACGACACAGTTGAAGAGCCAGCCAAGCTCGGCATGGGCGGGCACCTGGCTCTGGTTGAACAGGATCGACTGCTTCGGGTCGAGTCCGCAGGCCATGAAGGCCGCAGTAACCGAGCGTGTCGCCTCGCGCAGCTCCTTCGGGTCCTGCCACTGCGTGATCGCGTGGAGATCGACGACGCAATAGATCGTCTCCATCGCCCCTTCGCGCTGCATCTCGACGAAGCGCTTCAGCGCCCCGAGATAGTTGCCGAGCGTCAGGCTGCCCGTGGGCTGAACGCCTGAGAAGACCCGCGGAGTATGTGGCATCACTCTTCTCTCTGCTGCATATCGCGCCGAGCGGCGCGGCGCCTTTTATTGGGAGAGGCGCCGGTTTCGTCAAGGCGGGCTTGGCGGATCGGACTGGCGCCTATAGATCGAGAGGATGAACGCGCTCGATCAACAGACCGATCAGCACACGCCGGTGCATGCGAGCCTCTGGATTCTCGTGGGGGTGATGGTGATCCTCCATGCGCTCGAGGTCGCCGCTGGCGCCGGGCTTGTCTCGCCGCTGTTCGGCTGGGTTTTCATGCATTCCGCCTTTGGCTTCTTCGATCCCTACTTCGATGCCGCGCTGGCGGGCGAGCCTCATCCGCAACAGCTTTATTGGTCGCTTGTCACCCACGCCTTCCTGCATGGCAGCTGGCTGCACCTGGCGATGAACGCCGCCATCCTTCTGGCGATCGGCCACGGGGTTTGCCGCTCGGCAGGCGTGACGGCCATGCTGGCCTGCTTCTTCGCTTCGGTCATCATGGGCGCGGTGACAATGGGTCTGATGACCGAGACAAAAGCCGTCCTTGTCGGGGCCTCCGGCGGCGTTTTCGGCCTGCTCGGCATGATGCTGGCCTGGCGGGCGCGTATGTTGTCATTGCAGGGATTCAGCCAAATGCCGGTCTGGAGGGTGATCATCGCACTCCTGGTGATCCACCTGATCCTGATCTTCGGGTTTGAAAGCCTCGACGAGGGTGGCCTTGCGGGTGGCAGCGTCGCCTGGCAGGCGCATCTGGGCGGCTTCGTCACCGGATGGGTTCTGGCCCGGGTTTTCACGCCGCCCGCGCTCCGGGTGGCACCGGGCTTTTAAGGCTGCACTGCCAAACGGCTGATACCGGTTTTGCGCGGAAATCGTCACGCGCTCCGCCGGACGGCCCTTTTCAAGTCATCGACGCGGAAGGCACCGAGCACCCCTGCCAGCGCAGCGTAGCAGACAATCCCGGCCGGGACGATCGTGATGAGCCGCGCGAAGGCACTCCAGCCCTGACCGTCCAACACCGTTTCCATACTCAGGATCACACCGGCCATCGCGGCAGAGGCGGCGAGCATGCGCCACCAGCGATCAGACAGCCGCGCGTCGAGCCGGATGGTCGGCGAGAGCCGCCGGGCCCCAAGCCAGAGCAGGACCACCATCGCCCACCCGGCGACCGTGGTTCCGATGGGCGCGGACAGCCAGTCGAAGACCGGGTAGAGGCCGACCGCCACCACCAGATTGACGATCATCGCGATCACGGCATAGCGCAGCGGGCTCCTCATATCCTCCCGCGCGATGAAGGCAGGCTGGAGCACCTTGTGCAGCACGAAGGCCGGCAGCCCCAGCGCATAGACGAACAGCGCCCGTGCCGTCTGCGCGCTGTCCTCGGCAGTGAAGGCTTGCCGCTCCAGCAAAACAACGCTGATCAGCTCCGGGATCGCGAGGAGTGCGGCGGTTGCGGGCAGTGTCAGGAACAGCGCGAACTCGGCAGCCCGGTTCATCGACGCAGCAGCGCCTTCCTGATCCTCCGCCTGGATCTTGCGGCTGAGCGTCGGCAAGAGGACGATGCCGATCGCCACGCCGACCACTCCAAGCGGCAATTGGTGAATCCGGTCCGCGAACCACATCCAGCCGATGGCGCGTTCGGTCCAACTCGCGATCTGCGTGCCGACCACGATGTTGATCTGTGTGACCCCGCCCGCCAGCGCCGCCGGGATGCCGAGCGCGACCAGCCGGCGCACGCCGGGGGTCATCCTCGGCATCCGTAGGCTCAGCGTCATGCCGAGCCGCCTGCAGGCCTGTTGCACCAGCAAAAGCTGACCGATACCGCCCGCGAAGACCGCCCAGGAGAGCGTGAGCCCCGGGTCCCAGCCCATCTCGCCGCCCAGCCACATCGCGGCGATCAGCACCACGTTCAGCAGAACCGGCGCGGCCGCCGCCGCCGCGAACCGGCCGAACCCGTTCGCCATGCCTGAGAACAGCGCCGCCAGCGAGATGAAGATGATGTAGGGGAAACAGATCCGGGAGTAGAGGATCGCCAGCCTCTCGCGCTCGCCACCCTCCTCAAACCCGCTCGCCAAGGCCCAGACCAGCCACGGCATGATGAGTTGCGCGAGCAGCGTCAGGCCGATCAGCGCGGTCAGGAGAACGGCCAACGCCTCCTCGGCAAACTTCTTTGCCTCGTCCGCGCCCTCGCCCTCCAGCCGTTTCGAGAACAGCGGGATGAAGGCGAGGTTGAAGGCCCCCTCGGCGAAGAAGCGGCGAAACATATTCGGCAGCCGGAAAGCGACGAAGAATGCCTCTGCCACGGGCCCAGTGCCCACGATCGCGGCGATCATGATGTCGCGGACAAAGCCCAGAATGCGGCTCAGCATCGTCCAGCCGCCGACGGTGCCGAACCCAGCCAGGATGCGGATCGGTGCCGGGGTCATGCGTCCGAAGTGGGGGTCGCGCCCGGGCTCTTGTCGATCCCGTCGATCGCTTCGCGCAGCCGCCGGTCGATGCGGCGGATCTTGCTCTCTCCCGTGATCTTGAGCCCGAAGAGGTCGCGCACATAGAAGACGTCCACCGCCTGTTCGCCATAGGTCGCGATGATCGCGGTAAAGATGTTGATGTTGAGCCCGGTCAGTGTCCGCGTCAGCAGGTGCAAAAGCCCCAGCTTATCGCGGCAATCAACCTCGATGATGGTGTAGAGATCCGAGCTTTCGTTATCGAACGAGATCCGGGTCGGCACGATGAAGGGCTTGCGCGCGCGTTTGCGCGACTTCTCCGCCAGGCTCTCGCGCACCACCACCTCGCCCAGCAGCGTCTTGTCGATGGTGCGCTTCAGTCGCGGCAGGCGGCTTTCCTCGAACGGGCGGCGATCGGCGTCCTGAATAGTGAACGTGGAACAGGCCATCCCGTCCGTCGTCGTGTAGGTCCGGGCATCGACCACATTCGCGCCGGCCAGTGCAAATGCGCCTGCCATGCGCGAGAAGATACCCGGGTGGTCCTCCATGTAGAGAAGTGCGGTGGTGGCGTCGCGATCCTCATCGCGCAGAAACGCGCTCTGGATCCCGCGTGCATCGCCGCGGGCAAGCTCGGCAAAGCGCGCCTGTATCTCGGTCTCCAGCCCCAGCCAGTAGTGGGGGTAGTGCCTGGCGAGCTCCGCCGCGCGGTCCTTCTCCGGCCAATCCTCAAGCATGCCTGAAAGCTGTGCGCGCGCATAATCGACCCGGTGCTGGCGGCTGATCTTGTCTGCGCCGCCGGTCAGCATATCGCGTGTGTCCCAATAGAGATTGCGCAGCAACTGCGCCTTCCAGTTGTTCCAGGTGCCCGGCCCGACCCCGCGGATGTCGCAAACGGTCAAAAGCAGCAGCAGCCTCAGCCGCTCAGGGCTGCGGACCTGGTTGGCGAAATCGCGCACGGTGCCGAGGTCCGAGATATCCCTCTTCTGCGCCACATCGCTCATCAGCAGGTGATTACGCACCAGCCAGACGACCAGATCCGTCTCCGCCTCGTCGAGGCCGAGGCGCGGGCAGATCCCCGCCGCAGTCTCGGCGCCCGCTTCGGAATGGTCGCGGTCCAGCCCCTTGCCGATGTCGTGCAGGAGCAGCGCGACATAGAGGACCCGCCGGTTGAATCCGCCCTTGATGATCTCGGTTGCAACAGGGAGCTGATCGCCCGCCTCCAGCCGGTCGATCTGGTTGAGCATGTGGATCGTCTGGATCGTGTGCTCATCGACCGTGTAGTGGTGGTACATGTTGAACTGCATCATCGCGACGATGCGGTCGAACTCCGGGATGAAACGGCCGAGCACGTCGGTCTCGTTCATCCGACGCAGAACCCGCGCCCCCTCCTTCTTGTCCGAGAGGATCTCGAGGAACAGCGAGTTGGCCTCCGGGTCGTTCCGGACCTTGTCGTCGATCAGGTCGAGACTGTGCGTGACCAGCCGGAGTGCATCGGGATGCGTGCGCGCCTCGGTCCGGGCGGCTTCGTGGAACAGGCGGAGGATGTTGACCGGATCTTCCTCGAATACCTTGTCGTCACGCACCGTGATCCGGCCGTCCTGAACGCGGAATGGCGTGCTCTGGTCTTTCGATGCCCGAAAACTCAACGCGCTCAGCAAAAGCGACAGCGAGGGTTGTAGTTTCGCCTGTTTCGTCTCGAGCGCTGCGGCGAGGATCCGGGTCAGATCCCCGACATTCTTGGCGTGGCGGAAATAGGCCTGCATGAAGCGCTCCACGCCCCGCCTGCCTTCTGTGTCTTCGAATCCCATCCGTGCAGCGATCTCGACCTGCCGGTCGAAACTCAGTACTTCCTGCGCGCGGCCGTTTATGTGGTGGAGATGCGCGCGGACCGCCCAGATGAACTTCGCAGCATCGGCAAATTTCTGCACCTCTTCCTGGGTGTAGATCCCGCGCTCGACCAGATCCCAGGCCGTGTCGCACACATAGACGTATTTCGAGACCCAATGCAGGGTCTGGAGGTCGCGGAGGCCGCCTTTGCCCTCCTTGATATTGGGCTCGACCATATACCGGCTGCCGCCGTGACGCTTGTGCCGCTCGTCGCGTTCGGCAAGCTTCGCCTCGACATATTCCGCACCTGTATTCGCGAACAGCTGTGACCAGAGCTTGTCCTTGATCTGCTCGAATGGTTCCACATCCCCGCAGATGAACCGCATCTCTAAAAGCGCGGTGCGCACGGTCATGTCCTTCTCGCCCCAGCGCAGGCAATCGGCGATGGAGCGCACGGAATGGCCGATCTTCAGCTTCAGATCCCAAAGGATGTAGAGCATCGATTCGATCACGCTCTCACCCCAGGCGGTCTGCTTGTATGGCGTCAGCAGCAGCAGATCGACATCCGAGAACGGCGCCATCTCGCCCCGGCCATATCCGCCGACGGCAATGACAGCGATCTTCTGACCCTTGGTGCGGATCGGGGCGTCATGCAGGTGGGTGACGCAGTAGTGGTGGCAGGCGAGCACGATGCCATCCATCACATGGGCGAGGCTTCTGGCGACCCGCAGGCCCGCGAAGGGATGCGCGATCAGATGGCGGAATACCTCTTCCCGCCGGGCGGCGAGCGTCTCGGCCAGCAGATCGCAGACCGCATCCCGCTGCTCGGCTTCGGGTCGCTCTTCCACGATCCGGTCGACCTCGGCCAAAAGCGCCTGGTGGTCGAGAACGCGATCCGCCGTGTCGATCAGGTGTCTCAGACCGGCGAATGTCGCCTCGTCTGAGCGGTCGCGGGCAATGGCTTCAGGGGCGCCCAGTGTCAGACCTCCTCAAAACCCGGCGCCAAGGCTCTCGGGCGCGGGATCGATCGTCTCAAAGCCCCGCGTCCTCACTTCGAGGATCGCGAGAGCACGCTCGTTGCGCCCGTCGGGCGTAAGCCGGACAGGACCGAAGGCGCCGGAAAACCCGGCGGGTTGGGTCAGCGCTGCGGCAGAGAATGGCTCCTCGCCGCTCCGCCGCGCCTGCGCGACAGACTGCCCCGCGATCTGCACGGCATCATAGCCGAGCACGGCGAGCAGCGGCGGTTTCGAGCCGTAGCGCGCCGCGAAACGGTCTGAGAAGGCGCGCGAGGCATCAGGATCAGGCGCCGGGAACCACCCGCCCCTGAGCGAGACCTCCTTAAGCGTGCGGGCTGTGAACCACTGTCCGAGGCCCAGATACTTCACCACGACCGGGTCGAACTCGTAGAAATTCATGAATGATCCCGCAGAGTTCAGATCCGTCCCCCCGGTCGCGATCAGGATCGCGGTCGCGCCTGCGGCCGAGCTTGCGAAAACCTCCGCCGCGTCCTGGATCCCCTGAAATCCCGGGGTGAACGCGGTCGAGCCGACCACGGCGGTCTGCCCGGCGCGGTCAGCCTCAAGCGCGCCGCGCAGCGCCGCGTCGCCATAAGGTGTCTGCGGATAGAAGACACCGACATCGAGATAGGATTGAGACCGCGCGAAACTCAGGATCCGCGCCGCCTCCATCTCAGGCAGGAACCCCGTGACCCAGACATTTCCGCCCGCCACACTGGTATCGGTGGAGAAGGACAGAACATTCAAGCCGGCGCTCGCCGCCGTGGGCGCGACGGTCTTCGTCGCCGATCCGAACAGCGGGCCAAGGATGATATCCGCGCCATCCGCGACCGCCCGCGCCGCAGCCGAGGCGGCAACGGCCGGATCCCCCGCGGTGTCGTAGATCCGCAGTTCGATACGGCTGTCGTTCAGGTCGGAGACGCCCATCCGGGCGGCCTGCGCCAGCGCATCGCCAAGCTGTGCAGCCGCCGCGCGGCTGCTCGATCTCGGCACCAGAAGGGCGAGCGTGACCGGCTGCCCCAGCTCCTCGACCGCATCCGGGGCTTGAGTTTGCGGCTGTGTCGTCGTTTGCTGGCCGACGGCGCCCTGTCCGGCGGGACCATTGCCACATCCGGCAAGGCCCAGCGCCATTGCCGCAGCGAGCGCGAGGCCCGGTTTGAACCGAAGACTAGTCATTCTGCCCCCTCTTTCTCCCGGCTCTGCGGGCTTCCCCAGATCTGCCGCATCGCGATCTCTCAGGGGACGGTATGGGTGAGCGGGACGAAAGTAAACGCGACGCATCGCAAGCGCAATCTGCCGCTGGCGGAGGTGTCGCGTCTCGGCCACTCGCGCCTGGGCTCTATCTCGTAGCGACCCCGATCGGCAATGCCGCCGACATTACCCTGCGCGCGCTCGACATTCTCGCCCGCGCGGACGCGATCGCCGCGGAGGACACCCGCCAGACCCGCAAGCTGATGGATATCCACGCGATCCCGCTCGCCGGGCGCCCGCTCGTCTCCTACCACGACCGCAACGGGGCGGAGCGGCGCCCGCAGATCCAGCGCTGGCTGGAGGACGGCAAGGTCGTGGCCTATTGCTCCGATGCCGGTACGCCGCTGATCGCCGATCCGGGCTTTCGGCTGGCCGAGATGGCGATTGTAGGCGGGCACGGCCTGACCGCCGCACCCGGTTCTTCGGCCGTCATAACCGCCCTGTCGCTCTCCGGCCTGCCGAGCGACCGGTTCCTCTTCGCCGGGTTCCTGCCGACCAAATCCGGCGCGCGGCAGGCGGTGCTCAACGACCTGGCCGCTGTGCCCGCCACGTTGATCTTCTACGAAAGCCCGAAGCGCCTTGTGAAATGCCTCTCGGATATGGAGATCTGCCTCGGCGCCACGCGTCCCGCAGCCGTCGCGCGCGAACTGACCAAGCGCTTTGAGGAAGTTCGGCGCGGCTCGCTCGCGGACCTGGCAGCCGCTTATGCGAGCGAGGATCCGCCAAAGGGCGAGATCGTGATCCTGATCGGCCCGCCGGACCCCGCCGAAGCGAAAGCCGCCAATCTCGGCAGTCTCGACGATCAGCTTCTGGTGGCGCTCAAGACCCTGTCAGTGAAGGATGCGGCCAGCGAGGTTGCTGCACGTCTGAAACTGCCCCGCCGCGACGTCTATGCCCGCGCGCTTGAGCTTTCAGGCAAATGAGCGGCCGGCGCTTTCACGCGGGCCTCAGCGCCGAGGAGCAGGTCGCCAGACACTACGAGGCGCAGGGCGCACGCACCCTCGAACGCCGCCTGCGCACACCCGAAGGCGAGATCGATCTGGTCGTCGAACTGCCCGGCATCCTCGTCTTCGTCGAGGTCAAAGCCCGCAAACATCACGGGCCTGAGAGCCCGATCAGCGAAAAACAATGGCAACGCTTGGGTTTGGCGGCGGAATTCTATATGATGCATCGCATAAGCGTGACGGGTGCGACCCCTGTCTGCCGCTTCGACGCCGCTCTGATCGGCCCGGATGGCAGGCTTGAGGTCATCGAGAACGCCCGCATGACATAACAAATGCCTTGAGGCGGAGCAGAGCAATGAAACCAATAACGACCCTTCTGGCGTCGGCTGTCGTAATGTCGACACTCGCCGCCTGCACCGGGCCCGGCATCCTTGTCGGAGCGGGCGCAGCGGGCACCCGTTCGGTCCTGCAGGAACGCAGCACCGGACAGGCCCTCACCGATCTCGAGATCGAGGTCTCTATCGCCAACCGATTGGGTAACCACTCGGGCGAGCTGTATCGGGACGTAGACGTTGACGTGCACGAAGGCCGGGTTCTCTTGGCCGGCTCGGTGCCGGAGCGCGAGGACAAGATCTTCGCAAGCCAACAGGCCTGGGAGGTCCCGGGCGTCACCCAGGTCTCCGACGAGTTGACGGTCGAGGAAGACAGCGGAACGAAGGCCTATCTCAACGACGTCTGGATCTCGAACAAGGTCCGGTTTGAGCTGCTCACCACCATGGATGTGCGCTCGGTGAACATCAACGTCACAACGGTCGACCGGATCGTCCACATGACCGGCATCGCCCGGTCCGAGGATGAGCTCTTCAAGGCGCTCGACGTGGCTGCAGGTGTGGATGGCGTTAACAAAGTCGTCAGCCATATCGTGGTCATCGACGACCCGCGCCGGGTGGAGCAACTGGCGAAATCGGGTTGAGACCCCGGGCCGGGAAAGTTCCCGGCCCATCTCTCGCTTTTGCAGATGAGATCTCCATGTTAGGCAGGCGCACCAGCCTGCCTGACGAGGTTTCCCAATGCCCCTTTCCGTCGCCATTCAGATGGATCCGATCCAGAGTGTCGATGTCCATGCCGACTCGACCTTTCACCTCGCGATGGAGGCGCAGGGGCGCGGGCATGCTCTGTTCTACTACCATGTCGAGGATCTGGTCTGGCGCGAAGGCCGGGTAATGGCCACCGGCTGGGATCTCGAGGTGCGGCGAGAGCAGGGGGCGCACTTCACGCTCGGCCAGCAGCGACGGGTGGATCTCGGCGAGATGGATGCCGTCCTGCTCCGCCAGGACCCGCCCTTCGACATGTCCTACATCACCAACACGCATCTGCTGGAGCAGATCCATCCCGACACGCTGGTGGTCAACGACCCGTTCTGGGTGCGCAACTGCCCGGAGAAGCTGTTGATCATGGAGTTCGCCGACCTGATCCCGCCGACCATGATAGCGCGCTCGCTGGATCAGATCCGCGACTTCCGGGCCGAGCATGGCGATATCATCATCAAGCCGCTCTACGGCAATGGCGGGGCCGGGGTCTTCAAGCTGCCGGAGGCGGATTCGAACCTCGCGGCCCTCCACGAGATGTTCATGGGCCTGAACCGCGAGCCCTTGATGATCCAGAAATTCCTCCCCGACGTGGCCGCTGGCGACAAGCGGGTGATCCTGGTCGATGGCGAGGTTGTGGGTGCAATCAACCGCGTGCCCCAGCCGGGCGAGACCCGCTCCAACATGCATGTCGGCGGGCGGCCCGAGAAGATCGCGCTCTCCGACCGCGACCGCGAGATCTGCGAACGCCTCGGCCCCACGCTCAGGAAGTACGGCCTGATCTTCACCGGCATCGACGTCATCGGCAATTGGCTGACCGAGATCAACGTGACCTCGCCGACCGGTATTCAGGAGATGGAGCGCTTCGACGGCACCAATGTCGCGGGCCTGATCTGGGACGCGATCGAAGCGAAACGCGCATGAACCTGCCGCCCTGGCTGGTCAACGCGGTTCTCAGGGTCTTTGTCCGCTGGCCGCTGGGTCGCATCAAGACCCCCCAGGCTCTCCGCGAGCGGTTCGAGCGGGACGCTCGGTTCATGTTCCGCGATCCAGAGGGTGCCAAGTTCAACCGCCACCAGATCCGGCGTGAGGATGGCTCGCTGATGCCTGCACTCTGGGCCAGCCGGGGGCGGCCCGACCGGCAGAAGGTTGTCCTATACCTCCATGGCGGCGCCTATCTGGCGGGCTCGCCCAACACACACCGCCACCTCGCCGCTCAACTGGCGGGGGCTGCCGGGGTGCGCTGCCTGCTGCCCGACTACCGGCTGGCCCCGGAGGCGCCCTTCCCGGCGGCGGTCGAGGATGCGCTCACCGCCTATCGCCATCTGCTGGAAAGCGTCGTGCCGCGTCACATCGCGATCGCGGGGGACAGCGCGGGCGGCGGGCTCGTCTTCGGCCTTTTGCTCCGCTCCCAGGCTGAGGGGCTACCGATGCCAGCGGCCACGGTCGCCTTCTCCCCGTTCGCCGACCTGACGCTCACTGCCGACAGTCTGCGCCGCAATGCGCGGCGCGAGGTGATGCTGCCGGCCCAGCGGGCGCAGGAGGCAGTGGATTACTATCTCGCGGGCCATGATCCTTTCGACCCACTCGCCTCACCGGTCTTTGGCGAGTTCGATGCACCGCCGCCCGCGCTTATCATGGCATCGACGACCGAGATCCTGTCCGATCATGCGAAGATGCTCGCCAAGAAACTGCGTGAAGCCGGCGGGGATGTGCAGCTCGAGATGTGGCCGGGCCTGCCTCACGCCTGGCCGATTCTGCTGGGAAAGCTCAAGGCCGCTGAGACGGCGGTCTCAACGGCTGGCCGGTTTATCGCGGCACAGCTCAGTCAGGAGTGCTGATCCCCGCCAGTAGGTTGAGAGAGCTGATCGGCTACTCGGCCGTTCTTCCTGCCTTCTCGGCAATGCCCGACACGCCTTCACGCCGTTCCAGCTCGTCCAGCACATCGCGCAGTGTCACCCCGCGGGACGCCAACATCACCAGCAGGTGGTAGAGCACGTCAGCCGCCTCGCGGGTCAGGGCCTCCGGATCGTTGCGCACAGCCTCGATCACGGCCTCCACCGCCTCCTCCCCGAACTTCTCAGCGCATTTCTCCGGCCCTTTCGCCATCAGCCGCGCTGTGTGCGAGCTCTCCGGGTCGGCGCCGCGCCGCGCTGCGATTGTCTCGGCCAGCCGGTGCAGGATATCGCTCACAGCCGCACCGCCAATCCCGCCTTCGCCATGTGTTGCTTCGCCTCGGCAATCGTATGCTCGCCGAAGTGGAAGATCGAGGCCGCGAGCACGGCCGAGGCATGGCCCTCCGTCACCCCTTCGACTAAATGATCGAGCGTGCCGACCCCACCCGACGCGATCACGGGGATCCGTACGGCATCGGCGATGGCCCTTGTCAAAGGCAGGTTGAAGCCCGCTCGCGTGCCATCCCGGTCCATCGAGGTCAGCAGGATCTCGCCCGCGCCTTTCGCCTCCACCAGCCGCGCGAAGTCCACAGCATCGATCCCCGTGGGCTCGCGTCCGCCATGGGTGAAAATCTCATAGCCCGAAGGCGTCGCCCTCCCGGATTTCGCGTCGATCGCCACCACGATGCACTGGCTGCCGAATTTCTCCGCCGCCCGGGCGACGAAGTCGGGGTCCTTCACCGCGGCCGTGTTGATCGACACCTTGTCCGCACCTGCCAGCAGCAGGTCGCGGATGTTCTCCAGCGTCCGCACCCCGCCGCCGATGGTCAGCGGCATAAAACACTGTTCCGCCGTGCGCCGTGCGACGTCGAGGATCGTGCCCCGGTTCTCGGAACTCGCCGTGATGTCGAGGAAACAGAGCTCATCGGCACCCGCCGCATCGTAAACCCGGGCCTGCTCGACCGGATCACCGGCATCGATCAGATCGACGAAGTTCACGCCCTTCACGACACGGCCGTCTTTGACGTCCAGGCAGGGGATCACACGGGTCTTCAGCATCTGGTTTCTCCTCGCTCCGCGCCTTACCCGGATTCCCGGGGCTTGCAAAGGGCGCGGCAGGCGCGCGGCCCCGGTTAGACGTTCCTTTACCGCTTTACCGTTAACTCGCCTGAGTTCAGATCCGAAAAGATGTTCTGAGGGTCTGAGCGGAACCGGCAGACAATGGCGATCTCGCCGAGCGATCTCGACAAACACTCGGTGTGTCTCGTCAGTGTTCTTTTTGGAGCGGCATCGCATGAAGAATATCGCGGTCATCATTGCAGCACTGCTCATGCTTGCCCTCGCGAGTCCTGCGGGCGTGACGGCGGAAGGGGACCAGACGACCTTCCGCCGTCTCGAAATCGCTCAGCGTTTTCAGGAGCGCCAGAAACCGATCCTTGAGCCCGAGCTGTCCGAACTTGACCGTCGCGCGCGGGTCACTGCCGTGATCATGCTGTTGAATGCGGCGCCCGGCGCCAATTCCGTGGGTCTCCTGCTCCGATAATTGCCAAGTCGTTTCCGTATAACGGAAAAGCACCGATCGCGAATTGAAACGCTGGCACCAACGCCCACCTCGCATCTTGGAAATTCTTATCGGGAAAGGGCACCGAGATGACGAAGCACGAAGAGATCAGCACCACCGACGCAACGGCGATCGAGACCAAGACCAAAACCGCGAGTTCAGAGCCGAAAGGTTGGCTCGCAGAGGTGCAGGAAAAGGAAGCGATTCACCGTCAGATCCGCAACGAAGCGGTCGTGGCGCTGAAGGCTGACCCGTTCTACATGATCGGCGCAAAGATCACCGGTTACGCGCTCGTCTTTGGCGCAGCGACCGTGGTACTGACCGCCATCTACCTCGGGTCCTGATCCCGAGGAATGCGGGCGGCCTCCCCGGCCGCCCTTCGCCTCAGATCCAGATGTCCGAGGTACAGTCCCCACCAGGATAGCGCGTCTCATGCGCACGGGCAGGACCGTTCGGCTCATCCTGGAAATCAACGAAGAACCTCTTGTCGATCTCCATGCCGCCCTCGTCGGTGTTGGCGTTGATCATCACCATACAGCCGCCGGTCTCCTTCATCGCGGGATAGAACTGGTTGTCCCAGGTCGAGAACAGCGACGTGGTGACGTAGAGCCTTTTGCCATCCAGCGAGCACTGGATCATCTGCGGCCCGCCCTCGATCTTTCGGCCATTCACCTCCGGCGCGCGGCCCAAGAGCCCGCCCATCCAGACCTGGCCTGTGAACTTCGGGTTCGACGGGTCGGAGATGTTGTACTGGCGCACGTCGCCATGCAGCCAGTTGCAGAGATAGAGCCACTGATCGTCCATCGAGATCAGGTAATCGGTGATCAGTGATGGTACCTGGATCGGCCAGCCGACCACGTCGACCGGCGGGATGTCGATCACCTTCTCCACCTTGTTTTTCTTCCCCTTCTTGTAGAAGTGGAACATGTTCGAGCTCAGCGTGGCGCCTACGAAACCGTGGCTCGAATCCGGGTCGTGCAGATAGCGCACCTCAAGCGGGATCATGCCGTCCGCGCCCAGATCGACCGTCTCCTTCACCTTCTTCTTCTTGAAGTCCCAGAAATGGATCTGCTGGCCGTACTTGCCCTTGGCCACGTCGTTCAGGTCGAAGCCGGGCATGAAGGTGTTTGGCGCCGCCCATTCGGAGCTGACCATCACATTGTGCCGCGGCTGGTACCAGAAGTCGTAGTTGTACTTCATGTCGCCAAGGCTCTTCTCCCAGCGCCCGACGATGTTGAAGTCCTTGTCCAGATGCAGGAACCCGCCGGGGCCGTTGCCATCGGCATCGCCCAGCATCGAAATGATGATCTCCGAGCCCAGGCAGTGAACCGTGTGGGGGGCGGAGAGGTTGGTCTTCTCCTTGATCTCGTCACCAGAGACGACCTTGTGCAGCTTCGGCGCCTTCGGATTGGTCGCCGTGTCGATGATGTGCAGGTTGGTGGTGCGCACGCCCGGCAGGATCAGGTAATCCCGGCTCATCCCGCCATCGCCATGGCACGAGGAACAGGCGTTCCAGCCCATGTGGTGCAGCTCGTCCCCGATCCCCGGCATGTCGAGCCGGTGGATCACCTTGCCATAATACTTCGAGCGCGGATTGGCCTCGATCGTCGCCAGGTAATCCGGCTTCTCGATCCCGGTGCCGGTGTAGATGCAGATGGTGTAGAGCACCTTCTCCCGCTCGGCTTGCATCGCCTCCTGCGGCGAGGCGTAGCCCGGCCCGCAGCACGCCTTGGCCGATGTCTTCTTGGGCGCGGCTTTCTTGGGTGCCGTCTTCTTCACCTTCGGACCTGATGATTTACGCGTGGCGGCCATGATATCCTCCCAGAGCGACACTTTTATTGTCAGACAAAAGGCTACCGCAGATCCGCCATTTGTAAACCGAAATTCAGAGTGCTGGTTCCGCCGATCCCGGCACCGGCCTCGCGATCGCAGCCTAAGGGGGGAACGCGGTCATGAAGAAGATCAAGGTCATCCTCGTGCATGGCACATTTGCCAGCATGACCAATTGGGATGATTGCGAGGAGGAAAAGGACGCGGTCCACAACATCTACAAGGGCGACAGCCCCTTTGTAGGGCAGTTGCGCGATGAGCTCCGCCAACGCGACGTCGATCCAGCCTTCGCCAGCCTGAACTGGTCTGGAGACAACAGCCACCAGGCCAGGCGCGAGGCGGCGCTGGAGCTGAACGAGATGATCCAGGCGCAGGAGGGGTGCGAGGACTGCGCCGACGGCCTGTTCCTGATCGGCCACAGCCATGGCGGCACGGTGGCTCGGCTGGCCGTGAACCTCGCCCCGCATGACTTCGATCCCGATGGTGTCATCACCTTCGGATCGCCCTTCGTGCGGTTCGAACCCCGCCGCGTCGAGTGGATGGTCACGGCCATGGTCTGGAGCTGGTGGGTCACGGTGGCGATGCTCGTCCTGCTGCTCATTGGGCTCGTGGCCGATGTCGGCTGGGGCGTTCTCGCCGTTCTGCTCTTCGTGCGGCCGATCTGGCGCCGGATCAGACGGGTCGAGAAATGGATCCAGGCGAAGAAGGGTTATCTCGCCAAGGTCCGCGATGATCTCTGCTCGGATTTCGACCCGTATCGGGAATTCTCCGTCCCGCATCTGAATTACCATGCACGGTTTGACGAGGCGGGTCTGCTGCTCAGATTCTGGAGCCTGCCGACATGGGTCGCGAACACGCTCTTCGCGACCCTGATCAACACGGCGATCATCATGCTCGCCGTCTCGGCCGCCGCGCTGACGCTCGACGTTGTCTTCGCGCTCGACCTGTTCCCGGGGCTCGAGGCGTATCTGGCCGAAAACTACATCCTGCCGGGTCTCTCCTGGGTCTATGGGGCCGAGGTCCCGCGCCTTTGGGTCGACGAGCTGGGCATCAACGCGATCGCGGCCGGTGGCCTGACGATCATGATCCTCGTGATCCTCACGGCGATTTTCGCGCCCGTCTGTATCTATCTGCCGTGGTACATCCGCAAAGGGTGGATCTCGTTCGGTGGAGAGGCCCCGTCATGGACCGTTGCGAGCAGGATCAGCGTTGACCGGATGGGCAGCAACAGGGCGGAAATCCGCCATGTCTTCCTGCCCAGTGCCTGGGGGCGCGGGCGGATGCAGCACAATTACTACTACGAAGATCCCAGGCTGGTCACGGAGGTGGCCGAGCGTCTGTCGAACTGGAAGATCAGGGAGACGCGGCACCTGCATCTCGAACGCCGGCTCTTCGGCGTGCTTTCGGCGCTGGTGCAGATCTACATCTTCTATCTGGCGCTGCAGGTGGCGATTGATATCGGGATCGAGCCCTGAGGCCCTGGCAGGTCAGCTCAGCCAGCGTTTCCGGCGGCGGTAGGAGCGGACTTCGCGGAAGCTTTTGCGGCCCTGGTCGGACATGCCGAGGTAGAATTCCTTCACATCCGGGTTCTCGCGCAGCTCCTTTGCTGGGCCGTCCATCACCACCCGCCCGCTCTCGAGAATATAGCCATAGTGGGCATAGCGCAGGGCGACGTTGGTGTTCTGCTCGGCGAGCAGGAAGCTCACGCCCTCCTGCTCGTTCAGCGATTTGACGATCTCGAAGATCTCCTCGACCAGTTGCGGCGCGAGGCCCATCGACGGCTCGTCGAGCAGGATCGTCTCCGGGTTCGACATCAGCGCGCGGCCGATCGCGGTCATCTGCTGCTCACCGCCTGAGGTATAGCCCGCCTGGCTCTTCCGCCGCTCCTTCAGCCGTGGGAAGTAGGTGTAGACCTTCTCCAGATCCTCCGCGATCGCGGCGCGCCCGTCGGTGCGGGTATAGGCGCCGGTCATCAGGTTCTCTTCAACCGTCAGGTGCTCGAAACAGTGCCGACCTTCCATAACCTGGATGACCCCGCGCTTGACCAGCTCTGCCGGGTTGAGCTCGGCGACCGGCTGGCCGCGATAGGTGATCGTGCCCTTGGTCACCTCGCCGCGTTCGGAGTGGAGGAGGTTCGACACCGCCTTCAGCGTCGTCGTCTTGCCCGCACCGTTGCCGCCCAGAAGCGCTGTGATCCCGCCCTCCGGCACGCTCAGCGAGACGCCCTTCAGCACCAGAATGACGTGGTTGTAGATCACCTCGACATTGTTGACGTCGAGCAGGATCTTGGTCCCGGCCTCGTTGGCGACGGCCTTCTCCAGCATCAGGCGGCCTCGCGCATCGGTTCGGGCAGGGCTTTCACCTCGCGCGCCTTCTCCTCGGCCTCCCGTGCGGCCGCCTGCTCGGCGCGTGCCTCGTCAGCGGTCCGGCGGGCCTGACGGGCGTGCAGGACCAGAAGCCCGAAGACCCCCAGCTTGAAGGTCAGAACCAAAAGACCCGCAATCGATATCTCGTCCATCCGTTTCCATCCGTTCCGAAAGTGCGATCTTGAAAAGTGACAAATCAAATGAAAGGGCGCCGCCCGCTACAGGCGGCGCCCCGATGTCAGATCAGTTGCAGTCCCGCGGCTGGATGTTGTTTTCCTTGGCAAAAGCCTCGGCATCCTCGGCGATCAGCGGGTCGACGATCTCACGGTCGGCCTCGATGAAGTCCGTCACCAGCGACCAGGTCTGCGTGCCCGCATCCCACTGCTGGATCGCGCCCAAGCCGGGCACGCCGTGGTTCTCGCAGCTCACCGAGAAGGTTGGCATGAAGTTTGGCAGGCCGTTGGTGGCCAGCACCGCCTCGGTGATATCCAGCGACTCCATCCCGTCGCGCATCTGCGCGGCCGTGATCTCTTTCACGCCGTGGATCTCCTGCGCCTTCTTGGCGGCCTCGGCAGCCAGCATCGCCGCAACGATGCCCCGGTTGTAGAGCACGCGGCCATGCTGATCGCCTGCACCGGCGGCCAGACCACGGTCGTAGACGTACTTCTTCAGATCGGCATAGAGCGGATAGTCGTCTCCGACCCCGTGCAGCGTGATGGCCTTATAGCCATCGGCGGCATCCCCGGCGGGCAGCGTGTCGTTCTCCGATGCTGACCACCACACACCGATGAAACGGTCCATCGGGAAGCGGATCGACGCGGCCTCCTTGATCGCCACCTGGTTCATCACGCCCCAGCCCCACATGAAGACATAGTCGGGCTGTTCCTTGCGGACCTGCAGCCATGTGCCCTTCTGCTCCTGACCCGGGTGATCGACCGGCAGGGTGATCAGCTCGAACCCGTCACGCGCAGCGACCTTCTCCAGTGTCCGGATCGGCTCCTTGCCATAGGCGGAGTTGTGATAGACGAGCGCGATCTTCTTGCCCGCGAGGCTGCCGCCCTCAAGCTCCGTGACGTATTTGGTAAGGATCGTCGCCGCATCCCAATAGGTGCCGGGATAGTTGAAGACCCACTCGAACACCCGGCCATTGGCAGCGGAAGTCCGGCCATAGCCCATGGAGTGGATCGGGATGTTGTCTGCCGATGCCTTCGGGATGAGTTGATAGGTGATCCCGGTCGAGTATGGCTGGTAGACCAGCGCCCCCTCGCCCTTGGTCGCCTCATAGCACTCGACACCCTTCTCGGTGTTGTAGCCGGTCTCGCAGGGCAGGACCCTGACCTCGACACCGCCGATACCGCCGTCACGCTCGTTCAGCAGGGTGAAATAGTCCAGATAGCCATCGGCCAGCGGAATGCCGTTGGGTGCATAGGGCCCGGTTCGGTAGTCGAGCGACGGGAAAACCAGATCGGCCATGGCGGGTGTCGCCGTCGCTAGGGCGGTCGCTGCCGCGATGGCAAGTTTCGTCAGTTTCATGCTGTACTCCTCCCAAGATGTTCAGTCATGTGATCCATCCCGTAAGCCGGGAATTCCTGTGATTGGCAGCTAACCTAGTGCGGGAAAGGCCAGAGTCGCAACTTCTCCTTTGCCAGCCGCCAATAGGCCGCAAGCCCCTCGGGTTCCTTGATCAGGAAGTAGATGATCAGGACACCCACGATCATGATCTGCATATGCTCGGCAATGTCGGTGGGCCAGCCAAGGGCGCCGACCAGCACGTTCTTGAAGAAGACCGGCAACAGCACGATGAAGGCGGCGCCGACGAGACTGCCGAAGATCGAGCCCAGCCCGCCGAGGATGATCATGAACAGGACATCGAAGCTCTTGTCGATCGCGAAGCTCTCCGTCGGCTCCGCCGCCCCGTTCCAGACCGCGAAGTAAAGCGCGCCCGCCATCCCGATATAGAAGCTCGAGATCGCAAAGGCCGACAGCTTCGCCATCAGCGGGTTCACACCGATGATCTCGGCGGCGATGTCCATGTCGCGGATCGCCATCCAGGATCGCCCGATCCGCCCGCGCACCAGGTTCGTCGCCGCCCAGCCGAAGACGAAGAGAAACAGCAGACAGAAGAGATAGGTGGCCCAGGACTCCGTCTCCGCCCCCGTGACCGGAATGCCGAAGGCCGTGCGCTCCGGCGCCGTGATCTGCCCGGTGGGGGAGTAGTTGTAGGCCCACTCCCACTTGTTGAAGAGCCAGACGAGGAAGAACTGCGCCGCCAGCGTCGCGACCGCCAGATAGAACCCCTTGATGCGCAGGCTCGGCAGCCCGAACAGAATCCCGACCCCTGCCGTGATGAACCCGCTCAGCAGGATCACCAGCGTCATGTCCATCCACGGCATACCGGTCATCAGTTTATAGGAGGCATAGGCCCCCACCGCCATAAACCCGCCGGTGCCGAGGCTCACCTGCCCGCAATAGCCCGTCAGGATATTCAGCCCCAGCGCGGCCATTCCGTAGATCAGAAACGGCAGCAGGATCGCCTTCTCCCAATAGGAGTTCAGGAAGAACGGCACGACCAGAAAGGCAACGCCCACCACCAGCCAGAACCGCCAAAGGTCGAACCGGATCGGAAACGTCGCCTGATCGGCAGCGTAGGAAGTCTTGAACTCACCAGCTTCGCGGTAGAACATCTAGCTCACCTCTTTCGAGATATGGTTTAGAATTCTGGGCACCCAATAAAGGGAAGAAAGCAGCAGTATCGTAGCGCCGAGTTTGGACATGAGCCCATGCGCTAGCAGAACAGGTCCTTGGTGCGATACAAAGCCCTCCGCTGCATCGGAAAACAGGTAGATCAAAAAAGATGACTCCGAGACGAAGCTATGCAGATTTATAACTGACTGTGCGAGGACGTAGGCCCACAGCCCAACTAAGGCCGACTTGTACATCGTCTTGTCGTTTATCACCTTACCCCTCCCAAACCGGGGCATCGCCCGGGAAATCATCGCCTTGAGGTTTCACAAGGCAGAAGCGGTGGCCGGTCGGGGCCTCCATGACGATCCAGCCTTTCACCGGGCCGATGCGCTTGGCGCCCAGCGCCTCCAGCCGGGCGCATTCGGCCTCGCGGTCGTCGGTCTCGATGTCCAGATGGACGCGAGGGTCATGATCGACCGATTGCAGCAGGATCTTCGGGTACCCCTGATGATCGGCCAGCACCGCATACTTCCCGTCGTCATCGACCTTGCCGGAGACGCCCAGCGCCGCCGCCCAGAACTCGGTCGCGGGCCCCAGATCGTCCTCCTGGCAATCAATCACGATGACACCGATGCGGGAGCGATGCGCCATCAGACAGCCTCCCCCTGATCCTTCGGGTGATTCACCCCGTCGAACCAGGCCGCCCGCACATCACGCGGGTGCAGCCCCTCGATCGCGCCCGTGTTGATGCCGAAATGCGTCGGCGTGTTGCGGGTGCGCCCGTGGGTGTGCACGCCGCAGATCCCGCAGAAGAAGTACTCCGCCGTCCGCGTGCCGAAGCGGTAGCGCTTCAGCGTCTCTCCCTTGACCACCGTGATCGCCTCCTCGGGCACCGAGGCGCAGGGCGACCCCCGCCGGCGGCACATGGAACAGTCGCAGAGCCATGCGCGCTCCAGCGCATCGCCGAGCCTGACGGAGAGCTCGACCGCGCCGCAATGGCAGCTCACGCGGGCCGGATCGGGCAGCACGGTCACAGCACGCCTCCCCCGGCCCGGATTGCCCCGCGGCTTGCATCCCCACCGGCAATTCCCACATAATTGCTTGGGAGAAGGGGGATGATCATGTCGCTTGCAGACGAACTCGAGCAGCTCGACACCATGCGCCAGTCGGGCGTGATCTCGGACAGGGATTTCATCCGTGCCAAGGAAAAGCTGCTGAAATCCGGCGAGGAAAGCCGGTTGACCGCCGAAAGAGCAGCCAAACCCGGCATCGGAACCGCCATCCTGAGCGGCCTGACCTTCGGCCTCGCCTCCGGCATCTCAAACGCGTTGAGCTTTGTCCTCGTCGGCGCTGCCGCGATCGCGGGGATCGGCGCCGTGGCCTTCCTCTCCGAATCCTTCGCCATGATGCTCGCCTTCGGCGTCATCGCGATCATCATCGCGCTGGTCGCGGCCTTCTTCCACGGCGGGTTCGATCTGTTCGGGTGAGCAGATCTCATGTGATCCGCTCCCGCTCTAACGATCCAAAGCACCAGCGGGCAACCCCGCCACTTACGGCAGACATGACGAGTGCAAAAACCGCGCAAATAATGAAGGTCGTTGCCGCCATCCGCTCTACCAAGGCAACTTCGGAAGGCAGGCTAAAGGCGCGCTGATCTAGCGGAACCTCCACAAAGAGTGCCCCAACAAAGCAGAATGAAGCCATCGCGCCGAAAATCAGAGCGTTGAGTGTCATCGCCCAACCGCCAAACACCCGGCGAGCCTTGGCTCCACCACGCCATCTGTGGATGTACAAAGCAACGCCGGAGCTTAGACATACCATCACCGCCGCCACTATCGCTGATGCGATCATAGAAACCACGAACATATGCGGCGCAAGAATGCCCACTACACCCTCTCGATAATCTTCTCACCGAACAGCCTCTGCGGCATTATGCTCGCCTTCGGCGTCGTCGCGATCATCATCGCGTTGGTCGCAGCCTTCTTCAAATGCGGGTTCGATCTGTTTGGGTGCGAGCTCATTCCTCGGTCCCCTCAACAGCCGCTCGGAAAAGCGGGCGCCTATAACGGCGCTCAAACATACGCACCATGATCATTCCCATAGGAATGCCTAGAGCCAGTCCTAGAAAGCCAACCAGTTGCAAAGACGGAATGGCTTGAATGTCCTCTCGCAACCACGCGAAATACAGGTCGATCTTGGCAAAGTCCTGCGTCGCAACAGCACTTTCAATCGTTCGTACCGTTTTCATCGGCTTATCTTGAGCGTGCTCCAAATTCGAACTGCTGTTCCAGAACATCAACGTGAACAGGAAAAGGAGCATCCAATCGATTGCTTGTTTGGAGAAGAGCTTCAAATCTACACCCTCTCGATAATCTTCTCGCCGAACAGCCCCTGCGGGCGGAACAGCAGGAACAGGAGGGCGAGGACATAGGCGAACCAGTTCTCGGTCGCGCCGCCGATCATGGGGCCGATGTAGAACTCGAAGGTCTTCTCACCGAGCCCGATCAGAAGCCCGCCGATGATCGCGCCGGGGATCGAGGTAAAGCCTCCTAGCATCAGGACCGGCAGCGCCTTCAAGGCGATCAGTGAGAGCGAGAACTGCACCCCCGATTTCGCGCCCCACATGATGCCCGCGACCAGCGCGACCAGCCCCGCGACGGTCCAGACGATCCACCAGATCGTCTCCAGCGAAATGCCGACGCTGAGCGCCGCCTGATGGTCATCCGCCACGGCCCTGAGCGCCCGGCCCATCTTGGTGTATTGCGAGAAGAGCGTGAGGCTGAGTACCAGGATCGCCGCGACGATCGCGGCCGAGATCTCGATCTTCTCGATGAACATCCCCGTCGCGTCGATGATCGTATCCGACGGGCCCGAGGGCAGGCCCACATCCAGCACCTTGACGTTGGAGCCCCACATCAGGTCACCGCCGCCCTCCATCACAAAGGCAAGCCCGATCGTCGCCATGAACAGGATGATCCCCTCCTGCCCAACCAGGGGGCGCAGGATCACCCGCACGATCAGCCGCGCCATCAGCGCCATGAAGCCGAGCGTGAGCCCGATGCAGAGGACAACGAACCAGAAAGGCGGCGATCCGCTCTCGGTCACCGGCGGTTCATAGAGGTGGTGGGCGCCCGCGCCAAAGATCCAGTCGATAAGATGGGCGAACGGCACCTGACCCGTCATCAGCCCGACCAGCGTCAGCGCCGCCAGCAACGCCATGACCCCCTGGGCAAAGTTGAAGATCCCCGAGGCCTTGAAGATCAGCACGAAGCCCAGCGCCACCAGCGCATACATCACCCCAGCCAAAAGGCCCGAGATGACGACTTCCCAGAAAAACGGATCGGTCAGGAACATGTCAGTTTCCCTCCATGGGGGCGATGGTCTCCCCAGACCAAGCGGTCGTTGCCAGCACGTCAAACCCGTGCCAGTCGAATGAGATATACGCCTCCAGCACCTTGCCTTGGTGCTGGTTCTTCAGCGCGAGCGCGACTTCGCCCGGATCATCCAGCTCGATCCGCGAGAAACCAGTTTCGGCGCGCGCAACCAAGCCCTCGACCTCACTCGTGAAGGTCGTGCGATCGACCGGGCGGGCGAGGACGCCCGCAATCACCGGCCCGTCTCCGCCCGCAACAACGATATCTCCCCCACGAAACGCGCGGGCGTTGCGCCAAGGGAGGGAGGCTGGGAAGAGATCGTCCAGCGCATCCTGGGTAAGCGCCGAAATTGGCTCTTCGGTCACATCGCTCAGGTTCTCGACCCGGCCTGTCAGCGCAGTGGTGGGCAGCACGTTCTCGATGATCGCGATGATTTGGAGCGATGCGTCAGCCACGAGGGTCCTCCGAGGATTTGGCCGGGTTCGCCAACGTGGCCAATCCCTCCGTCTGGGCAGGTGGCTTGAACGAGCCACTGTAGTTACGAAAGAGGTACGGAAGAGTTACGGAAAAATGCCCCCCGTTTTTCGCCTCGAGCTCAGTCATGCGGCACACCCAAATACGCGTCGATCACGTTCTGATCGGCGCGGACCACATCGGGCACGTCGTCGCCGATCTTCTTGCCATAATCGAGCACGACGACCCGGTCGGCGATGTCCATCACGACACCCATATCGTGCTCGATCAGGGCGATGGTCGTGCCGAATTCGTCGTTCACGTCGAGGATGAAGCGGCACATGTCCTCCTTCTCCTCGACATTCATGCCCGCCATGGGCTCGTCCAGCAGCAACAGCGAGGGCTCTGCCGCCAGCGCGCGGCCCAGTTCTACCCGTTTCTGCAGGCCATAGGGCAGGCGGCCCACGGGGGTTTTCCGGATCGCCTGGATCTCGAGGAAGTCGATGATCTCCTCGCAGCGCCTGCGGTGCTCGACCTCTTCGCGCTCGGCCGGGCCGGACCAGATCGCCTGCCAGAAGACGTTGGTGTGCATCTTGGTGAGCCGCCCCGACATGATGTTGTCGAGCGTCGACATCCCCTTGAAGAGCGCGATGTTCTGGAAGGTCCGCGCGATCCCCTGCTTGGCGATCTGGTGCGGTTTCATCGGCCCGCGTTTCTTGCCGTGGAACCAGACCTCGCCCTCCTGCGGATGGTAGAAGCCATTGATCACATTGAGCATCGACGATTTGCCCGCCCCGTTTGGCCCGATGATCGCCCGGATCTCGCCCTCGCGGATATCGAAGGAGATATCCTCCAGCGCGGTGACGCCGCCAAAGCGCAGCGTGATGTTCTTCATCTCCATCACCGTCTTGCCGATCGCGCGGGGCTGGATCCCGTGATCGATCTCCTGGTGGGCGTACTCGATATCGTCCTTGGCGGCCTCGGCGACCGGATGGTTGCTCATGGCGGTCTCCTCAGGCGGCGGCCTGCTTGGACGCGAAGGTGTTTGCGTCGTTGAGTTTCAGGGTGGCCGAGATCGAGCCCTTGCGGCCGTCCTCATAGGTCACCTCAGTCGTCGTAGAGGCCTTTTCCGCCCCGCTGTAGAGCGCCTCGATCAGGTCGGCGTATTTCTCGTCGATCGTCTTGCGGCGCACCTTCTGGGTGCGGGTCAGCTCGCCGTCGTCGGCATCGAGCTGCTTGTGCAGCACAAGAAAGCGCGTGATCTGGCAGGCGCTCAGCATCGGGTCCTCGGCCAGCGAGGCGTTGGTCTCCTCGACATGGGCGCGCATGGTCTTCAGCACCTCGGGATGGCTCGCGAGATCCATGTAAGAAGCATAGGCGACATTGTTCCGCTCAGCCCAGTTGCCCACCGCGTTCAGATCAATGTTGAGGAAGGCGACACAGCTCTCCCGCTCATGGCCGAAAACCACGGCTTCGAAAATGTTGGGGAAGAACTTCAGCTTGTTTTCGATGTACTTGGGCGCGAACAACGCACCATTTGCCAGCTTGCCCACATCTTTCGCCCGGTCGAGGATCCGCAACTGGCCGGAGCGTTCATCCATGAAGCCCGCATCGCCCGTCGCTACCCAGCCTTCGGCGTCCTTCGTCTCCGCCGTCGCTTGCGGGTTCTTGTAGTATTCCTTGAACACACCGGGGGAGCGGTAGAAGACCTCACCACTATCCGCGATCTTGATCTCGACGCCCGGCGTCGGCACGCCCACGGTCTCCAGCTCCACTGCGTCATGGGGGTGCTGGGTGATGAAGACCGAGGCCTCGGTCTGGCCGTAGAGCTGCTTCAGGTTGATCCCGATGGAGCGGTAGAATTCGAACAGATCCGCGCCGACCGCCTCGCCCGCTGTGTAGCCGACCCGGATGCGGTTCATGCCGAGCGTGTTCTTCAGCGGGCCATAGACCAGCATCTCGCCAAGCCAGAGCTTGAAGCGGTCCATGCCGGAGGGCTCCTCGCCCGCCTTTCGCTTGGCCGAGACCGCTTTGGCATGGGCGATGAAGGTGTCGAACAGCCATTTCTTGGTCCGCCCCGCATCCTCCATCCGGATCGTGAGGTTGGTGAGCAGCCCCTCGAACATCCTAGGCGGCGCGAAGAAATAGGTGGGCCCGATCTCGCGCATATCGTGCATCAGCGTGTCCTGGCTCTCCGGGCAGGCGACGCACATGCCGGTGACATAGGACTGGCCCATGGAAAAGATGAAATCGCCGACCCAGGCCATCGGCAGATAGGCGATCGCGCTGTCGGTGGATTTCAGCCCGTCGAACTCGGCCGCAGAACGGGCCATCACCAAGAGATTATCATGGCTCAGCACCACCCCCTTCGGCTGCCCCGTGGTGCCGGAGGTGTAGAGCATCACACATGTGTCCGGGCCGGTCGTCGCGTCGATGGTCTGATCCATCGCGGCGCCGTGTTCTGCCTCGTTGTCGCGGCCCAGCTTCTGGACCTCGTCATAAGGGTGCAGGGTGGTGTGATCGTACTTCCTCAGCCCGCGCGGGTCGCTGTAGATCACATGGCGCAGCCCCGGCAGCCGGTCCTGGATCGAGAGCATCTTGTCGACCTGCTCCTGATCCTCGGCGACGACGAAGGCAACCTCGGCATGCTCGAGGACATACTGCATCTCCTCCGCCACCCCGTCGTGGTAGATCGGGACCGGGATCGCGCCGACCATCTGGGCTGCGGTCATCGACCAGTAGAGATGCGGGCGGTTGGTGCCGATGATCGCCATGCGCTCGCCGGGTTTGAGCCCCAGCTCCATCAGGCCGAGGGCCAGTGCGCGGGTCTCCTCATGCACCTCGGCCCAGGTCCAGCTCTGCCAGATGCCGTATTCCTTCTCGCGACTCGCGGGCAGGTCGCCCAGCTTCGCCGCGTTGGCGCGCAGGAGTTTCGGAAACGTGTCGCCGGAGCCGGACGTTTCTGCAGCCAAGATCTCTCCTCCCCACTGACGGTCCCGGCGGTGGACCGGGCCGGCCAATTGTCGTTATCCGGTTGTCTGAAAACCGAGTTTGATCAAAGCGGAGGGAGGGGAAGGGGTCAAGCCCCGCAGGCGGCCCTCACCCGGTGTTGAGGAGGCGCACAGAAGAAATGCGCCCGCATCGCGGGGATGCGGGCGCGAGACTTGGCAATCAGGCTCGGATTAGGCGTCGATCGTCTTCTGCGACGCCTGGCCGTTAATCGCGATCGTCCGGGGCTTCAGCGCCTCGGGCACTTCGCGGACCAGGTCGATATGAAGCAGACCAAGGTCGAGGTTGGCACCGGCCACCTGCACATGCTCGGCAAGCTGGAAGCGGCGTTCAAAACCGCGCTCGGCAATGCCGCGATGCAGGTATTTCGGCTCCGGCCCTTCTGCTGTTTCGCGCTTGTTAGCGCTAACGGTCAGGGCGCCCTCTTTCACTTCGATGTTGAGGTCTTCCTCAGCGAAACCGGCAACGGCAATAGAAATGCGATAGGCGTTCTCGCCGGTCTTTTCGATGTTGTAGGGCGGGTAGCTCGGCGCGCTCACGTCATGGGACATGACCTGATCCAGCATATTGGCAAGACGGTCAAAGCCGACGGAAGAGCGATAAAGCGGGGTAAGATCGAGTGTACGCATCTGTATCCTCCTAGAAGCGATATAGCGATATCGGCCCCCATGATTGGCGGGCCTGGTCACAGCGCAGATCCGATCTCCGGCATCCACGCAATCTTCATGTAGGAAGGTGATTTTCGCGTATCAAGAGGGGTCTCAATCGACCCGGTCGAGCACTTCCATAAGGGCCTTGTCGACCCGGACGGCCCAGGCGACGGCCCGCCCGCGAGAGCGGCTCATGGCCGAGACGACCCCGATCAGGCGGCTCTCCCCGTCAATCTCGGTGAAGAGCGGCGAGCCCGACGCGCCGAAGGTGACATCACAGCCCAGTGCCATCACCCCCTGCTTCTCGCCCAGGATCTTGCACCCGCGCTGCCGGGTCAGCGCATGGGCCCGGTCGCGTCGATAGCTGATCAGCGTCAGATCGCTGTCCTTGCCCGGTGACGGGGCCACCAGGAAATAGGGCGCGGTCTCGTTGGGGATCGGGTTCCTCAGCTTGATCAGTGCCAGGTCCGACGCGATCTGATCGAGATCCGAATTGATGCCCGGCGCGTACTCGGAATGCACGATCACCTCTTCCGCCCGCGAATGCGCGACCCGCTGCCCCTGCCGCCAACCTGCGACAAAGTGGATATTATTCAGCTGATGCGGCTTGCCCGTCCGGTCAGAGACCACGCAATGCGCCGCGGTCAGCACCAACTGCTCCGAGATCAGCGTGCCCGTGCACATGCCTCTCTCGGAGAAGTTCGCGATATTCACCCGCCCGACACCGCGCCACGGCACGTGCTCCTCGACCGTGAGCATGCGCAGACGGTCGAATTCCAGCCCTTGTGCAGGAAGAACGAGTGCGAACAGCGCAAAACAAGCGGTGATCAAACGAGCAAGCATCGTGGGAGAATAGCGATTCCCCGAATCCGAGGCGAGTGGAAAGACACAACCTCTGCGAGACGGTGATTTTCGCGCTCACCTGCGCTTGGAGCGCTTCTGATCGCGCAAGATCTTGATGCCAAAGTTGGCGCTCGCGATCTTCTCAGCGTCGCAGTTTCCAATTCTTGCCGAGGGCGAGGGGTGAGATAATCATTGTATGGCAATGGTTTGGCATACTTCCACGGTGACATGTCCGCCCGTTCCACACCCCAAAACGCCACGCCTTTGGGCCGGGCACCCCTCGCAGGCGTGACGATTGGCCGGTTTCCTTTGAGCGTTTGAGCGACCATCCTGCGCCTGCAATAGGAAAAATGTGATGATCAATCCGACACGCAGGCAGGTTTTGTGGGGCATGGGCGCGGCGACCGCTGCCCTCTCCACCGGCGCGCTGTCGCTGCGTGCAAGCAGTGCCGCGCCGCTCGATCTCTTGTCCCGTGAGACGAGCTATGCCTTCGGCTCTGCCACCACCCAGGGTCTTGTCAGCGTGGCCGATAACGCCCCCCCGCCGGTGATCCGGCTCCGCCAGGGCGAGCCCGCGGTGATCAATCTGACCAACGGGCTCGAGGACTACACCACCATGCACTGGCACGGGATTCGGCTCCCGAACGCAATGGATGGCGTCCCCTATCTCACCCAGTTCCCGATCGCGCAGGACGAGACCTTTCGCTACGCCTACACGCCGCCGGACGCGGGCACTTACTGGTACCACCCCCATTGCATGACCATGCGCCAGATGGCCCAGGGTCTGACCGGGCTCTTGGTGGTTGAGGAGGCCGAGGATCCCGGCTTCGACGTGGATCTGCCGCTCAACCTCAAGGATTTCCGGCTCGACGCCGACGGGCAGCTCCTGCCCTATTTCACTCCGCGCGGGGCGGCGCGGGCTGGCACGCTTGGCAATCTGCTGACGACGAACTGGCAGGTCGAGCCGGTCCATGACCTGCCCGCCGGTGGGCTCGTGCGCCTGCGCTTCGCAGCGACCGGCACGACCCGGACCTACCGGCTGGCCTTCCCCGATATCCCGGGCCGGATCATCGCCTGGGACGGGCATCCGGTGGAGGAGGAGATCCCCTGGCCGACCCAGGCATCCCCGCTGTTGCTTGCGGCCGGTCAGCGGGTCGATGTCGCCCTTCGGATGCCGGATCAGGAGGGCGCGATGCTCTCCTTCCTCAATGCCTTTGGCGGCAATCCGCCCTCGCTCGTCACGCTTCGTGCCACCGGGCCGTCGCTCGGCCGCGATCTGGCGGAGCTGAAGCCCCTGCCGCGCAACCCGATCTCCGTGCCGGATCTGGCGAATGCCGAGCTGCGGGAACTGGTCTTAGGCTGGTCGCCCGACGACGCTGTTCAGAACAACGGCTATTGCGGGACGCTGGAGTACACCTTCTGGTCCATCGATCGGAAACCCTGGCCCGGGGACGCGGTCCAGGGTGTGGGGCCGGTGGCGGAACTGGAGCTTGGGAAAAGCTACGTCATGCGGCTTCACAACGAGTCGCCGAACCTGCACCCGATCCATCTGCACGGCCTGCTGTTCAAGCCGATCCGCTCAAACCAGCGGGTGCTACCCGCGAACTACACCGACACGATCCTGCTCAGGAAGAACGAGATCGTGGACATCGCCTTCGTCGCCGACAATCCGGGCGATTGGGCGTTCCACTGCCATGTGATCGAGCATCAGAAGACCGGGCTCGCGGGCTATGTCCGCGTGAGTTGAGAACCGGCGCTTAGTCCCGCCGGTCAGCGCGGCGCAGCGGCTGTGCCTGGTCCATCCCCCGTTCCCGCCATGCGCGCAGCGCGTCCCGCGCCGAAGGCGCGCCCGATGCCTGCGCCTTGCGAAGGACTTCGCGGATCTCACCGAGATCGGTCCCCCGCAGCATTTTCTTGACCGGGCCGATGGCGACAGGGCGCATCGAAAGCTCGCGGAAGCCAAGGGCGCTGAAGGCCAACGCATCCAGCGGGCGCCCGGCCGCCTCTCCGCAGAACGAGAGCCTTGTCCCATGCTCGCCGCATCGCTTCACGATCTGTTCCAGCAGGCTGAGGAAGGCGAAGCTGAGCGTGTCATAGCGCCGCCGTACCCGTTCGTTCTCGCGGTCCGCCGCGAAGAAGAACTGCAACAGATCATTGCCGCCGACCGAGATGAAATCGGTCTCGGCAAACAGCCTGTCGCTGGAGAACGCGAGCGACGGTGTCTCCAGCATGCAGCCGATGCTGAGCCTCTCCGGCGGCGGGTAGCCAAGCTTGGCGAGCCGGTCCACCTCGCCATGAAACATATCGCGGGCGGTAAAGAACTCATGCTCCTGCGCGACCATCGGGAACATGATCGAGAGCGGCCGCCCGTTCGCCCCCCGGATCAGCGATTGCATCTGCATCTGAAAGAGACGGGGCCGGTCGAGGCCGACGCGGATCGCCCGCCAGCCAAGCGCGGGATTCGGCTCCTCCTCCCGGCGCATGAAGGGCAGGATCTTGTCCGACCCGATATCGAGCGTGCGGAAGACGATCTCTTTGCCATCGGCTGCGTCCATCACCCGCCCGTAGAGCGAGGCCTGCGTCTCGCGCCCGGGCAGTCTCTGGCGGATCATGAACTGCAATTCGGTGCGGAAGAGGCCCACACCCTCCGCGCCCGACTGGCGGAGCGAGGGCAGATCGGCGAGAACGCCCGCGTTCATCTTGAGCGCGACCTCGGTCCCGTCGAGCGAGATCGCGGGTTTGTCGGCCAGGGCGCGATAGGCCTCGCGCGCCTGCGCCTCGAGCGCCAGCTTTTCGCGGAAGGCCATCTGGACGGAGGGCTCAGGGCGCAGGTGCACCCGCCCCTCGGTCGCATCCAGCACCGCCCGGTCGCCAGGGTTCACGTCGCGGGTGATCCGGTCCGCCTGGATCACCATCGGCAGCGCCATGGCCCGCGCGATGATCGCGGCGTGGGAGGAGAGCGATCCCTCCTCCAGCACCAGCCCGCTGATCTTCTTGCCGAGCTCCAGCAACTCGCCCGGGCCGATGTTGCGCGCGATCAGGATCGCGCCGTCGGGCATCTCGTCGATCCCGTCCGAGCCGGCGAGGATCCGCAGGAGACGATTGGCGAGGTCGTCGAGATCGTGCAGCCGCTCGCGCAGATACGGGTCGGTGGCGCGCTCCATCCGGGCGCGGGCGGCGGACTGGACCTTCTCGACAGCGACCTCGGCCGCCAGGCCGCTCTCGATCGCCTCGTGCAGCCGCGCGTTCCAGCCCTTGTCATGGGCGAACATCCGGTAGGCGTGGAAGATGTCGCGATGCTCCCCGTCACCGCCCAGCGCATCCCCATCGACCATCTGGTCGATATCGTCGCGCAATTCCTCCATGGCTTCGGCGAGCCGTTTGCGCTCGGTCGGAATGTCATCGGCGATCGGGTCGAAGACCACGAGGCGGGGCTCATGCAGGAACACCGTGCCCTCGCTCAGCCCTTCCGAGACCGAGGTCGCCTCTACCATCACCGGGCCAACCCGACGGCCTGGCCCTGCCAGAACACCGTCCGAGCCGAGGAACGCACCCGCCTCGGTCATCTCGGCGATGACCATGGCGACGATCTCCAGCGCCTCGACCTCGTCATCGGTGTAGCGCCGCGCGGTGCGGTTCTGCACGACGATGACACCCATCACTTCGCCGAGCCGCTGGATCGGCACGCCAACGAAGGACTGGTAGATCTCCTCCCCCGTCTCCGGCAGATAGCGGAAGCCGGGCTCGCTCTGGGCGTGATCGGTGGCGATTGGCTCGGCGCGCTCGGCGATCCGGCCCACGAGGCCCTGGCCGATCCTGAGCCGCGCGGAATGTACCGATTCCGGGTTCAGGCCTTCGGTTGCGCAAAGCTCCAGCGTGCGTTCGTCGCGCTTGAGGTAGATCGAGCAGACCTCGGCCACCATGTTGCTTGCGACCAGCCGGACGACCTGATCGAGGCGCTGCTGGCCACCCCCCGCGCCCGCGAGGACGGCACGCAGGGTGCGGAGCAAGGCTCGCGATCCTCCGGTGTCGGCGGGCATGGCTGCCCTCCCTCAATTCCGCCGAGGAGGCCCGGTCAGGCCGCCTCCAGCCCAAAGGCCTTGTGTAGCCCCTGGACCGCCAATTCCATATACCTGCGATCGATCAGAACGCTGACTTTGATTTCAGACGTGGTAATGACCTGAATATTCACGCCATCCGCTGCAAGGGCGGCGAACATCTTCTGCGCGACACCTGTATGGCTGCGCATACCTATCCCGACGACGGATACTTTCGCAACTTCATCGTCGACGATCATCGACGCGTGGCGGATGTCGTCGCGCGCGGCCTCGAGCGCCTGGCGCGCCTTCTCGACCTCCTCGGTCGCGACCGAAAACGTCATGTCGGTCGCGCCGTCCTCCGAGATGTTCTGCACGATCATGTCGACATTGACGCCGGCATCCGCCAAGGGGCCGAAGATCGATGCTGCGACGCCCGGGCGGTCCGGCACCTTGAGGAGGGTGATTTTTGCCTCGTTGCGCGAGTAGGCGATACCGCTGACGACGTTCTTCTCCACGATTTCCTCCTCATCGCAAACCAGCGTGCCGGGCTTGTCCTCGAAACTCGACAGAACCTGAAGGCGCACGTTGTGGATCATGGCCAGCTCGACCGAACGGGTCTGGAGCACCTTGGCACCGAGGGAGGCGAGCTCCAGCATCTCTTCGAACGAGATCTTGTCGAGCTTGCGCGCGCGGCGTTCGATCCGTGGGTCCGTCGTGTATACACCGTCCACGTCCGTATAGATATCACATCTCTCCGCGCCCAGCGCGGCGGCGAACGCTACAGCCGTGGTGTCAGAGCCGCCGCGGCCCAGCGTCGTGATCCGGTTATCCGGTCCAAGTCCCTGGAAACCCGAGATAACGGCGTGGAGCCCTTCTTCGAACTTGCGTTCCAGATTGGCGGTGTCGATGTCCTCAATCCGCGCGGCGCTGTGTGCGCCAGAGGTGTGGACCGGGATCTGCCAGCCCTGCCAGCTTCGCGCCGGCACGCCCATCTCCTGAAGCACCAGCGCCATCAGGCCACACGTCACCTGTTCGCCGGAAGAGACGACTGCATCATACTCGCGCGCGTCGAAAAGACCGCCCGCATTCGAGCCAGGAGGGCGTGCAGCCTCGCCCACCAAGCCCACGAGCTGGTTGGTCTGCCCGGACATCGCCGAGACCACGACCGCAACGTCATAGCCGTTCTCGACCTCGCGCTTCACCTTCGCCGCAGCGCTGCGGATCCGGTCTAGATCAGCGACCGAGGTGCCGCCGAACTTCATGACGAGCCGGGGGGCGGGGCGGGGCATCGGGACAGCTCCTGGGGATAGGCCATGCGCGGCCCGGGGCCGCTTCGCGCGTCCCTATAGACGGTGGAGTGGGTTCCCGCAACCTATTGAAACTCGGCAACCCTCTCGGGTTCTGGGCGCGCGACCCGGATCGCCTCGGCCAGATCAACGTCATGCTGGAACAGTGCCCGCCCGATGATCACGCCCGCGATGTTGTAGACGTATTTGAGCGTCGAGACATCGTCGAGCGACTTCACCAGCCCCGATGAGATCACCGGCGTATCGGTCTCCCGCGCAATCGCCGATGTCATGGCGATGGAGGAGCCTGGCTCGTCGAGATCGCGGTTTACATCGGTCAGCAGGATGGCCGCAAGTGGTGCACCCGCGAACTGCTTGACAAACTCGGCAGGTGAAAAGGCGCTCGCCTCGGTCCGGCCTTCGATCACGACCCTGTCGTCGCGGAAATCAACGGCCATGACAATCTGGTCCGGGTGCAGTTTTGCGGCCGCCTTCACAAGGTTTGGCTGGCGAACCGCGGCGGTGCCGATCACGACGTGCCCCGCGCCCTGGTCGATCCAATGCTCGACATGCTCCATCGAGCGCACGCCGCCGGCGACCTGAACCGGAATGCCGGCCTTTATGATGATCTCCTGAATGATCTCGGCGTTCGAACCCGTCCCCGCCACCGCGTCGAGGTCAGTGACCTGCATCCACTCCGCACCCGCTTCTGCATAAAGGCGCGCGCGCTCCACCGGGTCGATATGCCAGACCTCCGGCTGATCCATCAGACCGCGGATCAGGCTGACACAGCGACCGTTCTGCAATTCGATCGTGGGATAGATGATCATGGGGTCCTCCCTGCATGAGTGAGGTGAAGGCGACCCGTCGGGTCGCTCCTCTACCATGAGGGGAACGGCCGGTGAACGCAAATGGCAGTCGGGTTTAGCTGTCCGGGCGGCGCATGAAGGGAAGCGGGGCCACCGGAATCCCCTCATCATGCAGGGCTTTGGCATCCTCGCGGCTGGCTTCGCCCCAGATCCCGCGCGCCTCGGCCTCGCCCAGATGGATGCGCCGGGCCTCGTCGGTGAAGTCCTTTCCCACGTAATCCGATTCGGTTTCGATCTTCTGGCGGAGCGCCTTCAGCGCCTCTTCGGACTTCGACTGCGGTTGGGACAGCGGGACCTCGTCCTTCGACGTCACCGAGGGGGCCATGATCGCCTTGGTCACATCGGTCGTGCCGCAGATCGCGCAATTCACCAGGCCGCGCGACTGTTGGCCCTCGAACGCGTCAGCACTCGCGAACCAGCTGTCGAACTCGTGCCCCTCGGCGCATTTCAGGCGATACCGGATCATCTCGCTGCCTGCTCCACTTCACCACCGCATTTTATATGACGCTCCGATGACCGCATTTCCAGTTCTGAAGCATGACCCGGTTATGTTAGATCTTGGTGAAAACAAAATGGCAGGAGAGCACGTGCGAAAGATCGATCAGAGACTGGCACCAGGGCTTGGCGCGGCGGCGCTGGGTTTCGCCGGGAACGCGATCTGGTCCGATCCGCTGATGACCATCATGTCCGCGGTCGTGGGCGCCACGGTGATGGCGCTCATATTCGCGAAATCCGAGGCCGACCAGCCCGTCCCGCTCGTGGCCGAGGAGGTTGAGGAGGCCGACGCTGAGCCGTTTGAGGAGATCGTCCCCGCGGGCCTCGCCCCCGGTCAGGGCCGCGCGCTGCTCGAGCGTCTGCCCATGGGGGTCATCTTGATCGACGGGCGGGGCCTGATCCAGTTCGCCAACGAACAGGCGGGAGAGCTTTTCGGCCGCAAGCTGATCACGGAACAGCACGGCTCCTCGCTCAGGATCCCGAAGCTGGTCGAGGCGATTGATCTCGGCGTCTCGGAGGGGATCTCCAGCACGCTGCAATTCTCGCTGGCCCGTGAGCCGGAGGTCTGGCTGCGCGCGCATATCCTCTCGCTAGGCGGCGAGGATCTGCCGGAACGCGAGACACCCACGGTACTCGTGGTCATCGAGGATGTGACCCAAAATCATCTGGCCGCCGCGGTCCACCGGGATTTCGTGGCGAATGCGAGCCACGAGTTGAAGACGCCGCTCTCCTCGATCGCCGGGATCATCGAGACCCTTCAGGGCCACGCGCGCGGTGATGCGGCGGCGACTGAGCGGTTCGTCGATATGATGGCCTCGCAGACCGACCGGATGAAACGGCTGGTCGAGGATCTGCTGTCTCTCAACCGGATCGAGCTGAATGAACGGATCGCGCCCCGCGAGACCCAGCCGATCCGCCGCATCGTGTGGGAGACCGCCGACGCGCTCCTCCCTGTCGCCGAGGATCACGGTGTGGCGCTCGATGTTGCCGCCGCCAGCGATCTGCCCCATGTCCGCGGCAACCGCGAGGAACTGGCACAGGTCTTCAGCAACCTCATCGAGAATGCGATCAAGTATGGCGGCGAAGGCACCACCGTTACCATTGTGGTCGAACCCGAGGATGCCGCCCGGCCGGACATGATCGGGATCTCCGTCACCGACCGGGGGCCGGGGATCGCGCGCGAGCATATCCCGCGCCTGACCGAGCGGTTCTACCGCGTCTCGATAAGCCGCTCGCGGGAGCGGGGCGGCACCGGGCTCGGCCTCGCCATCGTGAAGCACATCGTGAACCGCCATCGCGGCGAGCTGGAGATTGAGTCGGAACTGGGCGACGGGTCGAAATTCATCGTCTGGCTGCCGGTCACCCGGGTCGAGGAAGTCGATGAGGACCGCTCTGCCGATGCCGCCTAGGTTGCGCCATGAAACGGTTCTGCGGTGATAAGCCTGTGGATCGTTGCGCTTTATCCAGAGCTTTATCCACAAAAGCATAATTTGTAGAATTTTTAGCCTGAATACATCGCTCCTTCGCGCCTCTGTCACAAAAGCTACATACGAAATCAGTATCACGCGCCCATGACTTGGCTGTCATCGACAGAGACCTCTGGAGAGAGCTTATGAATCGTACCCTTCTCAGCACCGCCGCCGTGGTCGCTGGCCTCGCCGTTGCGGGCGCTGCTCAAGCGCGTGACACAATCCAAATCGTCGGATCCTCGACAGTATTCCCTTTCTCAACTGCTGTTGCCGAGACGTTCGGTAAGACCACCGAGTTCAACGCACCCGTCGTTGAATCGACGGGCTCCGGCGGTGGGCTGAAGCTGTTCTGCGCGGGTGTTGGCGCACAACACCCCGACATAACCAACGCCTCGCGTCGCATGAAGGCGAAGGAGTGGAAGCTCTGCAACGAGAATGGCGTGACGGACATCGTCGAGTCGATCGTCGGCTTCGACGGCATCGTTGTAGCGAACGCCAAGAGCGGTACCGAATTCACCGGCCTGAGCCGAGAGGTCCTCTTCAAGGCACTCGCCAAGGGCCAGGGCGAGCCGGAGTTGTGGTCCGACATCGACCCGTCGCTCCCAGCCATCAAGATCGAGGTTCTCGGTCCCCCACCGTCCTCCGGCACCCGTGACGCGTTCGAAGAGCTCGCAATCCAGAAGGGCTGCCAGAAGGCCGGTCTGGAGAAGAAAGCCTGCAAGGCCATGGAGATCCGGGATGACGGCGCCTATGTCGACGCGGGTGAGAACGACAACCTGATCGTCCAGAAGCTGACGGCGAACCCGGATGCGGTCGGCGTCTTCGGCTTCTCCTTCCTCGACCAGAACGCCGACAAGATCAAAGGCGCGACGATCGGCGGCGTGGAGCCGACCTTTAAGAACATCGCTGCCGGCGACTACCCTGTGTCGCGCTCGATGTATTTCTACATCAAGAAGGCCCATGTCGGCGTGATCCCGGGCATCGCCGAGTATGCGGCCGAGTTCGTGGCGGAGCGCGCATCGGGCGATGAAGGCTATCTGACCGAGAAAGGCTTGATCCCGCTGGCGTCGGACGAGCACAAGGAAAATGCCGAGCGCGTCACCTCGCTGACCGTGATGACCGGCAACGAGAACCTGCAGTAATGGAGTTCCCCGGGCGGGGAGCACTCTCCGCCCGGACCACGATTTTCCGATGCCTGGTCTGATCCTCCCGCGGTTCTAATCGAGCCGCCTGCCGGACAGAGGGCACTCAGCGGTGGGGGAGCCGCGCAGTGATCTCGATCTCTCTACTGGCGATGCTGCTTCTCGCGATGCTCGCCTTCGTCATGGGGCGCAGCCGCGCCGTCGCCCTTGCCGGGCAGCGGACCGCGAGCCTTCATTCCCGGCCCAGCTACCATGGCCTCTATTGTCTCTTGTGGGTGCTGCTCGCCGGTCTCGGCGTCTTCATCGTTCTGAACTCGCTGCTCACCTCCTACGTCGGCAGCGAGATGCAGGCAGCCGTCGCCTCAGCCGCGCCGGAGATGCGCCAGATCGAGCGGGATCTGGTCATCACCGATGCGGCAAGCCTGGCGAGCGGCGGCATCGTCTCCCGCGTCGACGCTTTGCGCGAGGAGATGGCCGAGGTCTATGCAAGCGTGAACACGACCCGGGACTATTCGGTCTCGATCGGCCTGCTCGCCGGGGCGCTCATTGCGTTTTTCCTGACCTTCCGCCAGCTCGGCCTTACCTTCCGCGCCCGCAACCGGGCCGAGGGCATTCTGCGCACCATCCTGCTCGCCTCGGCGGCGATCGCGATCCTGACCACGATCGGTATCGTGCTCTCGCTTCTGGGCGAGACGCTGAACTTCTTCATCGTGCAGATCGACGGCAATTGGGCGAGCTTCTTCTTCGGCACGACCTGGAGCCCGCTTTCGGGCGTGCATACCGGCCAGATGGACCATGAGAAGGTCGGCTCGATCCCGCTTTTCGCCGGGACGATGATGATCACCGTGATCGCCATGGCGGTGGCGGTGCCGATCGGGCTCTTTGCCGCGATCTACCTCTCGGATTTTGCGAGCCCAACGGTGCGGAGCTGGGCGAAGCCGCTGCTCGAGATCCTGGCGGGCATCCCCACGGTCGTCTACGGCTTCTTCGCGGCCATCACCGTCGCCCCCTTCATCCGCGATGTTGGACAGTCCATCGGGCTCGACGTCTCTGCCCAATCGGCGCTGGCCGCCGGGATCGTGATGGGGATCATGATCATCCCCTTCATCTCATCGCTGTCGGACGACGTGATCAACGCCGTGCCGCAAAGCCTGCGCGACGGCTCCTATGGCCTGGGAGCGACCAAGGCCGAGACCATGCGCAAGGTGATCCTGCCCGCGGCCCTGCCCGGCATCGTCTCCGCCGTGCTGCTCGGCATCTCCCGCGCCGTCGGAGAGACCATGATCGTGGTCATGGCCGCAGGACAGGGCGCCAACCTGACCTGGAACCCGCTTGAGGAGGTGACCACGGTCACGGTCCAGATCGTCATGCTGATCCTGGGAGACACCGATGCGGCGACAGCAGCTGGGCCCGCCTACACCCTGGGCTTCGTGCTGTTCTTCGTGACGCTTGTCCTCAACATCGTCGCGCTGCGTATCGTGCGGCATTACCGCGAATTGTACGACTGAGGGGCCGAAGCATGACCACCACTGTTGATATGTCGGCCCTCTCGACCCAGCACACCTCGGAAGCTGCAAACAGGCGCGCGCGGGCCCGCCACTGGGCTGAGTGGCGGCTGAAGGCTTACGGCATCCTCGCGATCCTGCTGGCGGCCTCGGCGTTGGGGATCCTGATTTCCACCGTGGTCACCAAGGCCGCCTCGGTGATGTACGAGTACTATCTCGACATCGACCTGGTGGTGGAAGCGGATGAGCAGGAGCTTGAGCGCCTGCGCGATCCCAACCCGCAAAGGCGCGTGAGCCTCGACAAACCCATGCGGGACGGGCTGAAAGAAATGGCCGGGCGCAGCTTGACCCGCACGGAACGCCGCCAGCTCTATGCGCTGTTGTCCACCGATGCGGGGCTGGAGCTTGGGGATGCGGTCAAGCGCGACACAAGTCTTGCTGGTCAGAGCCATACCTACCCCGCACTCCTCGATGACGAGATCCAGATCTACATCAAGGGCGGTCTCGGGAAGCTGCGGGATGCGGGCAGCGACGGCACGCTGCGCATTCAAGAGGCTGGCGATGGGGTCGAGCTCGGCTTCGACGAGGGCGCGATGGAGGAGGCCCGACGGGCGCTGCGGCAGGAGCTTGCCAACCGCGCCAGCCTCGCGCGCGCCGAGGTTCGCCGGCAGGAAAACGCGATCCGCGTGACCCAGGCCAGTTTGGCCGCCGCGACGGATGACGAGACGCGCGCCGATCTTCAATCAGCGCTCGACCGCTTCACCGCCCGGCGGGATCAGGGGCTTGACCGGGCCGCAAACCTCGAGGCGCTCTCCTCCGACCCGAACGCGACCCTGCCGCTCGACGAGACCCAACCATCGCTTTTGATCAGCGCCAATGGCGGTTGGATGAAAGTCACCGAGCTTTCACCCGCCAGCGCCAAGGCGACCATGATCGAGGCTATTGAGAACGCGTCTCCCGCCGCCGAGGGCGAATGGACGGCCGAACTGATGGAGCGGCCAGAGAACGCGCGCAACGTCTCTGACCAGCAGATCATCTGGATCGAGACCTTCATGCGCTCAGGCCTCGTCGAGAAGGTGCTGAACCAGCGCATCCTCGTGCAGTCGGATTCCTCCAACGCCGAGCTTGCGGGGATCTGGGGCGCCATGGTCGGCTCCTTCTGGACCATGATCGTAACCTTCGTCCTCGCCTTCCCGCTGGGCGTGATGGCCGCGATCTATCTCGAGGAGTTCGCGCCAAAGAACTGGTTCACCGACCTGATCGAGGTGAACATCAACAACCTTGCGGCCGTGCCCTCGATCGTCTTCGGCCTCTTCGGCATCACCGTTCTGATCACCGGGGTACAGCTTTTCGGCATCGACCTGTTCGATGGGCTGCTGCTGTCGATCACCGATGATCCGCGCTCGACCCCGCTGGCCGGTGGCTTCGTGCTGGCGCTGATGAGCCTGCCGACGATCATCATCGCCGGGCGCGCCTCGATCCGCGCGGTGCCGCCCTCGATCCGCGACGCGGCGCTGGGTGTCGGCGCCTCGAAGCTGCAGACCGCGACGCACCATGTGATGCCGCTGGCGATGCCTGGGATCCTGACTGGGTCGATCATTGCCATGGCGCAGGCGCTGGGCGAGACGGCCCCCCTGATCATCATCGGGATGAACGCCTTCATCCAGGATCCGCCGGCCGACCCGCTCGACAAAGCCAATGTGCTGCCCTCGTTGATCTATCTCTGGAACAACAATTCCGAGCGTCTGTTCGATGACAAGACGGCGCTCGCCATCGTCGTCTTGTTGCTCTTCCTTGTCGCCATGAATGCCCTGGCCGTGCTATTGCGCAAACGCTTTGAGCGGCGTTGGTAGGTGGGATGATGGGATCGGCGAGATGACCAACCAGATCAAGATCACCGCCCGCGGCGTCGATGTCCGGTATGGCGACAATCATGCGATCAAGGCGGTCGATATCGACATCGAGGACCGGGCGGTGACCGCGTTCATCGGTCCCTCCGGCTGTGGGAAATCGACCTTCCTGCGCTGCCTCAACCGGATGAACGACACGATCGACATCTGCCGGGTGACGGGTGAGATCATCCTCGATGGTCAGGATATCTATGCCCGAGGCATCGATCCGGTGCAGCTCCGCGCCCGGGTCGGCATGGTGTTCCAGAAACCCAATCCGTTTCCGAAATCGATCTACGACAACGTGGCCTATGGCCCCCGGATCCACGGGCTTGCCGCCAACAAGGCCGAGCTTGACGACATTGTCGAGCAATCGCTGCGCAAGGCCGCGATCTGGGCCGAGGTGAAGGACCGCCTGGACGAGCCTGGAACCGGCCTCTCCGGCGGCCAGCAACAGCGTCTCTGCATCGCCCGCGCCGTGGCGACGGCGCCGGAAGTGCTCTTGATGGACGAGCCCTGCTCGGCGCTCGACCCGATCGCGACGGCACAGATCGAAGAGCTGATCGACGAGCTGCGCGGGGCCTATTCGGTCGTGATCGTGACTCACTCGATGCAGCAGGCCGCCCGCGTCAGCCAGAAGACGGCGTTCTTCCACCTCGGCGAAGTGCTCGAATACGGCGAGACCTCGAAGATCTTCACCAACCCAGACCACGAAAAGACGCAGCAATATATAACCGGACGCTTCGGCTGAGGCGTCCCCTGAGCAGAAGAGAAAAACGGATATGAACCGTCACATCGTCACTTCCTTCGACGACGAACTGAAAGAGATTTCGGCCAGGATCTCGGAAATGGGCGGCATGGCCGAAGAGCAGTTGAGCCGTGCCCTCGAAGCCGTGGCCACCCGCGACAGCGAGATGGCGAGCGAGGTTATCGCCAATGACAAGCGCATCGATGAGCAGGAGGTGCAGCTCGAGGAACTAGCGATCCAGATGCTGGCGCTGCGCCAGCCGATGGCGAGCGACCTGCGCGAGGTCGTCGCCGCGCTCAAGATCGCCTCGACGCTGGAGCGGATCGGCGATCTCTCGAAGAACATCGCCAAGCGCGCGCGCTACCTGAACGAAAGCCGGCCGATCAAGGTCTCCAAATCGATCGTGCGCATGGGCAAGCAGACCCAGACCCTGGTGGCCGAGGTGCTCGATGCCTACACCGCCCGCGACACCGCGCTTGCGGTCAGCGTCTGGAAACGCGATGTCGAGATCGACGAGGTCTACAACTCGATCTTCCGCGAGCTGATGACCTACATGATGGAGGACAACCGCACGATCAGCCTGTGCTCACAGCTCTTGTTCGTCGCGAAGAACCTCGAGCGGATCGGCGATCATGCGACCTTCATCGCCGAGATGATCTACTTCGTCGCCGAGGGCCAGCCATTGGGCGACGACCGTCCGAAAGGCGATCCGCTGGGCGAGTTTCCCGATATGGACGAGCTTTGAAGGGCGGGACAACAGGCATGTCGGCACGGGTGCTGGTCGTCGAGGATGAGGAGGCGCTGGCGGCCCTTCTCGAATACAATCTGGGCAAGGAGGGCTTCGCCGTCCGCGTCTCGGCCGATGGCGAGGACGCGCTGCTTGCCATCCGGGAGGATCAGCCGGATCTGGTACTGCTCGACTGGATGCTGCCGGGCATGTCGGGGATCGAGATCTGCCGCTGGATCCGGGCCCGCGCCGAGAGCCGCGACACCCCGGTGATCATGCTGACCGCGAAAGGCGAGGAGGAGGACCGGATCCGGGGCCTCGATACCGGTGCGGACGATTATCTCACCAAACCCTTCTCGGTGCCCGAACTCATCGCGCGCGTGCGCGCGCTCCTGCGCCGTGCGCGGCCGACGCTCTCGGCGGACGTGGCGACCTTCGGTGACCTGATGCTCGACCGCGAGACCCACCGGGTTCGCCGCGCAGAGCGGGAGATCCACCTCGGCCCCACGGAGTTTCGCCTGCTCGATTGCCTGATCCAGCGCCCGGGGCGGGTGTTCTCGCGCGAACAATTGCTCGATCTCGTCTGGGGCCGCGATGTCTATGTCGAAGCCCGCACTGTCGACGTCCATGTCGGCCGCCTGCGCAAGGCACTGAACCGGCGGGGAGAGCGGGATCCGATCAGAACCGTTCGCGCTGCTGGGTATGCGCTGGACGAGACCTACGGCGCCTGAGAGAACCAAGCGGCGCGCGCGTTCCGCGCGCAAGTCTATGCTGTCCCTGAGAAAACACCGTTCTGACGAACAGCGTTTTGGCGGGACAGAGCGCAAATTTTTTGAAGTATGCGCCAGCGATCGGCCGAAAGGCTGTTGCGCAGCAACGGCCTTTCCTCCGATCGCACATGGAAATATGCGGCGCAGCCGCATGCCGTTTGGTTCGAAGGTTTCGGTTAGCGGTTCGCCCGGGACCGGTCGCGTCTGGTCGACATCGGCTGGAAGGCGATCGCGACGTGGTGCTCGCAATAAGGTTTGGAGGGTGCACAGGGCAGGCCGCAGAAGAAGAAGTTCTCCTCCGCCGGGTCCCCGATCGGCCATTTGCAGGTCCGCTCGGTCAGCTCCAGCAGGTCGAGCTTCTTGGCCATCTTCTCGATCTCGGCGAGCGTCGCGCGTGCGGCTTCCTCCTCGGGCGTCGGCAGCCCGGGTGCGCGGGGCTGGCTCGCATCGCGGATCACCGGGGCGACCCGTTGGGGCACCGGTGCGGGGGCCGGTTTCGGCGCGGGGGCCGGTTCCGCCTCTGCCGCCTTGGCACTTGCGGCCTTGGCGCTCTTCTTCTCCGCTGCGCCGCCATCATCCGGGGCCGGGCTCGTGCTGCCCGCACTCCGGTTCGACAGGCCGAGCCGGTGGACCTTGCCGATCACCGCGTTGCGGGTCACGCCGCCCAACGATTTCGCGATCTGGCTGGCGCTCATGCCTTCGGCCCAGAGTTCCTTGAGTTTTTCCACGCGGTCATCGGTCCACGACATCGGGCGTCCTCCATCGGGTTCCAAAAATCAGGGCGCGCGCTGGCATATCCCCCGCCCGCCATGCCATTCGAATTCAGGCTTCTATTGTAAGAGCTACGGCGTCGGTTACAAGGCGCCTTGAGAAGTGGGAGGAACCAAAGTGCGATGAACGAGACCCGGAACATGGGGGTGAGGCGGTTCGGCCGCATCAACTGGCTCGGCGTGCAGACCCTCTGCCAGCGCGAAGTCCAGCGTTTCCTGAATGTCTATTCGCAGACCATTCTGGCCCCGGTCGCGACCTCGATCCTGTTCCTCGTGGTCTTCACTCTGGCCTTTGCCGCACGGCGAGACCCGGGCGGCGCGGTTCCGTTCGAGGCGTTCCTCGCGCCCGGGATCATGATGATGGCGGTCATCCAGAACGCCTTTGCCAACACCTCGTCCTCCCTGATGATCGCGAAGGTCCAGGGCAACATCGTCGACACCCTGATGCCCCCGCTCAGCCCTTTCGAGCTCGTGGCCGGTTATGCGCTCGGCGGTGTGGCGCGCGGGCTGCTCTGCGCGCTTGCCATTGTCCTGATCGTCTTCCCGGCGGTTGGGATCTGGCCGGCCGCACCGCATTGGCTGCTGATTTTCGTCCTGCAAGGCAGCTTCATGCTCGCCTTCATGGGGCTTCTGGCCGCGATCTATGCGGAGAAGTTCGACCAGACGGCGGCGATCACGAATTTCATCGTCACCCCGCTCAGTTTCCTCTCCGGCACGTTCTATTCGATCGAGGTACTGCCGCCGACATTCGAGGCGATCAGCCGGGCCAATCCGTTCTTCTACCTGATCGACGGCGCGCGCTACGGGGCGCTCGGCACCTCGGATGCGGATCCTCTGCTGGGCTTTGCCGTCGTCACGGCGGTCAATCTGGCGCTCGGTCTGCTCTGCTGGCGCTGGTTCGCCACGGGCTACCGGCTCAAGGGCTAAAGAGACGCCCTGATTGACATTTTGCCCGCCCGCGGTCATAGGAAATTCGAGCGCCCCAGTGGAGTGATCCCCTGGGGCTCTTCTGTTTTCGGGCAGTCCGAAAGCCGAAAACCCAAGACCTTGACCACGAAGGAGACATTCAAGTGATCGCGCCCGTTATGCCGACTTATGCACGGGCACCGCTCGAGTTCGAGCGGGGCGAAGGATCGTGGCTCACCACCACCGATGGCCGGAGATATCTGGACTTCGGGGCGGGGATCGCCGTCAACGCCCTTGGCCATGCCCATCCGAAGCTCGTCGAAGCTTTGGAGACGCAGGCGCGACGTCTCTGGCATGTCTCCAACCTCTACGACATCCCGGAACAGAAGAAACTGGCCGCGCGGCTGGTCGCTGAGACCTTCGCCGACACGGTGTTTTTTACCAACTCCGGGACCGAGGCGATGGAGGGCTGCATCAAAGCCGCCCGGAAGTACTGGTCAGCCAAAGGCGAGGATCGGACCGAGATTGTCACCTTCGGGGGCGCTTTCCACGGGCGGACAATCGCTGCGATCTCGGCGGCGGGGTCGGAGAAGCTGACCGGCGGTTTCGGCCCCATGTTGCCTGGCTTCACCCATGTCCCGTTCGGTGACTATGAGGCCGCGATTGCCGCCATCACTGACAAAACAGCGGCGGTGGCGATCGAACCGATCCTGGGTGAGGGCGGGATCAAGCCCGTCTCGACCCTGGCCTTGCGCGGGTTGCGTGCGCTCTGCGACCAGACAGGGGCCCTTCTGATCTTTGACGAAGTGCAATGCGGGATGGGGCGGACCGGGTATCTCTTTGCCCATGAAGCCTGTGGCGTTACGCCGGATCTCATGGCAGTCGCGAAAGGCATCGGGGGCGGGTTTCCGCTGGGGGCGTTCCTTGCGACCGAGGAGGCAGCCTCCGGGATGGTGGCCGGCACCCATGGCTCGACCTATGGCGGCAATCCGCTGGCCTGTGCCGTTGGGCATGCGGTTCTCGAGGAAGTGTCGCAGCCCGCGTTCCTCGCCGAGGTGAAGCGAAAATCCGCTTTCCTGCGCCAGAAGCTCGCCGAACTTGCCGACGACAATCCCGAGATTGTCGAGGTTCGGGGCGAAGGGCTGATGCTCGGCCTCAGGATCGCTGAGGACACGCCCAACCTCACGATCGTCGAGGCGGGCCGTGATGCCGGGGTTCTCACCGTGCCAGCGGGCGAGAATGTCGTGCGTCTTCTGCCTGCTCTGAACATCTCGGAGGAGGACATGGCCGAGGGGGTCCGCCGCCTCGATCAGGCGTTCACGGCGGCAAGGCAGGCGCTCGCGTCATGACCCATTTCCTGGACCTGGACCAGGTGCCCGCGGCGGAGCTGCGGGCGATCCTGGAGGACTCGCTGGCGTTGAAGAAGGCGCGGGCGGGGCAGAGCAAGCTGACGCCGGATGCAGAGCAGCCGCTGGCTAACAAGATCGTGGCACTGATCTTCTCGAAACCCTCGACGCGGACCCGGATCTCCTTCGATGTGGGCATCCGCCAGATGGGCGGCGAGACCATGGTTCTGTCGGGCACCGAGATGCAGCTTGGCCATGGCGAGACCATCGCCGATACGGCCAGGGTGCTGAGCCGGTATGTCGATGCGATCATGATCCGCACCTTCCAGCATGCAACGCTGACGGAGTTGGCCGAGAACGCCACCGTGCCCGTGATCAACGGGCTCACCAACCGCTCCCACCCCTGCCAGATCATGGCGGATGTGATGACGGTCGAGGAGCATCGCGGACCGATCGAGGGCAAGAAGGTCGTCTGGTTCGGCGACGGCAACAATGTCTGCGCAAGCTGGATCCAAGGCGCCGCGGCCTTTGGCTACGATCTCGTCTTCTCGGGCCCCGAGACGCTGGACCCCGATGAGGGGATCGTCTCCGAGGCGCGCGCGGCAGGGGCGCATGTGTCGGTGGAGCGTAATCCGCAGACGGCGGCCAAGGATGCCGATGTGGTGATCGCCGATACGTGGCTCTCGATGCATGACGATGTCTCGGCCCGCGACCGGCGGCACAATCAGCTCCGCCCCTATCAGGTGGATCAGGCGCTGATGGACCACGCCAACGCTGACGCGCTCTTCCTGCATTGCCTCCCGGCCCATCGCGAGGAGGAGGTCACCTCTGAGGTGTTCGACGGCCCGCAATCGGTGGTCTTCGATGAGGCCGAGAACCGGCTCCACGCGCAGAAGGGCATCCTGCGCTGGTGTCTCGCGGGCAGCTAGGCGCAGCTAGACCAGCCGTTTGATCGCGGCGATCATGCCCCGCGCGGTCATCCCATAAGGTGCGTGCAGAAGAAGCGTGCCATCGGGGCCGCGTGGGCGTTTCGTCACCGGTTTGAGCTTCGAGAAGGTCTCGAACCCGTAGCGCCCGTGGTAATGGCCCTGCCCGGATTGGCCGACGCCGCCAAAGGGCAGGCTCTCCTGCGCCACCTGAACGAGGCAGTCGTTGATGGTCACCCCGCCTGCCCAGGTCTCTTCCAGAATGCGCTTCTCGGCGGACCGGTCGCGCCCGAACCAGTAGAGCGCGAGGGGGCGCTCGCCCGCATTCACATGGTCGATGGCGGCATCTACGGTTTCGCAAGGCAGAACCGGCATGATCGGGCCGAAGATCTCCTCGGTCAGCAACGCGCATCCGGCGGGCGGGTTGGTCACGATCACCGGCGCCATGACGCGCCCCGCGCCATCGGGCACCGGCCGGGTCAGGGTCGCGCCCCCGGCTTCCGCCTCCGTCAGCAACTCCTGCATCCGTGCGTGCTGACGGTCCGAGATCTGCGCGGTGTAATCGGGGTTGCCATCGACGCTTGGATACATCTTGGAGATCCGCGCGGAGAGCTTTTCTGTGAACTCCGCAATCCGGCCCGAGGGCACCAGCGCATAGTCGACGGCAATGCAGGTCTGCCCGGCGTTGAAGGTCTTGGCAAAGGCGATATGCGGGATCGCCTGATCCATATCGGCGCTTTCATCGATGATCGCGGGGCTCTTGCCGCCAAGCTCCAGCGTGACCGGGGTCAGGCTGTCGGCCGCCGCCAGCGCCACCATCCGGCCGACCTTTGGCGAGCCGGTGAAGAACAGATGGTCGAAAGGCAGACGGGCAAAGGCGGTGCCGGTCTCGACCCCGCCGGTGATCACCGTGGCCTCATCCGCATCGAACCGCTCCGCGATCAGCTCGCGGAGAAGCTCGGACGTTGCGGGCACGGACTCCGAGGGTTTCAGCATCGCCCGGTTTCCCGCGGCAAAGGCAGCGACCATCGGAGTCAGGCTGAGATTGTAGGGATAATTCCAGGGCGCGATGATCCCGATCACACCCAGCGGCTGGGGCATCAGCCAGTTCTTGAGCGGCTTGAAATGCAGCGCCGTGTCGGCCGGGCGCACCCGCATCCAGTCCTTCAGATGGCGCCGCGCGTCGCGGGCGGCGGAGAGCACGGTCATGATCTCCGCCAGTTCCGTCTCGACCGGTGAGCGGGCCGAGAAATCCGCGGCGATCGCGTCGGCGATGCGCCGTTGGTTGGCAAGCGTCATCGCCTCGATCCGGCGGATCCGGTCGGTTCTGAGCGCCAGGTCCGGAAACGGCTCCGCCCGGCTGGCGGCCCTGACCGCGTCGAAACGGGCTCTCAGATCGGTGGTCGCACCGCCATCCATCGCATCCTCCTACATACCAGCTGGTAGGTTCGCGTCAGACTAATAGTCGCGAAAGCCCCGGACAACCCAGAGGCTGTAGCCGATATCGCGGTCCGAATGGGTGGCGAAGGTGTCGGTATCGATCTCGCGTGCCTCGCGGAACCGCGCGGCGATGCCTGCCCCGTTGCCGAGGATGGCGAGAAGCATGACCCGCTCATCGCCCGGATAGAGCGTCGCGACCAGTTCATGATGGTTCTCAGGCGCGAGGTCCGGGTTCCAGACGCCGATCTCATCCCAGCTCAACCCGCCGAGGAACATGCACTCCGACAGCCGCCTGCGGTCGTCCGACAGCAGGATCTCCGCGCCTTCCTCAGACATCGCCGCCAGCGCGCGTTCGCAGAACGGCTCAGACAGGCGCATTTTCTTGAACGGATCGGCCGGGCGCGGCCACTCCGGACCGGCGGCGTAGACGTAGGCGAGCGCCCAGACGCAAGCGACCGCGACCGCTGACAGCACCATCTGCCCCCAGAGCATCCATCTCTCCCGCCCCGTGGTCAGGAGCCAGTTGGCCGCCATGAGCGAGCCGGCGATATAGGCCGGCACCGCCCAGTTCGGCTGTGCCCTTGTCACGAAGGCGAGCACCGTGATCGAGGCCAGAAGCGGCACGGTCTGCCAGGCGAGCAGGGTCATCGGGCCTGCTGGCTTCCAGCTCCGCCAATGCCAGAGCGTCAGGCCGATCGCGGCAAAGAACACCACGCCGATCACGCCGAATTGCGCGCCCAGGAACTCTGCCAGCTTGCCCGGGTTGAAGAGACTGCCGCCGGGGTTCGCGTCCTCGGCCACATGGGCGATGGTGGCAAAGCTGTTCTGCGCGTTCCAGATCAGGTTCGGCGAGACGACCAGCAGGGCGGTGCCCAGGGCCACTGCAAGCCCCTTCCAGTTGCGGGTGCCTGCCGAGAAGACGAACCACCCGATCAGGCCGACCGCGAAGGCCGCCATCGTGTACTTCGCCAGCATGCCGAGCCCGATCGAGGCGCCGATCACCCCCCACCAGATCAGCCCGCCCTTCTCCGCGCGGACCATGGCGTAGAGCGCCAGCGCCCAGAACACCATCATCACCGGGTCGGTCGACATGATCATGGAGGAGACGCCGACGCCCGGCGCAATCGCGTATCCTGCCGCGGCCCAGAACCCGGTCATCGCATTGAAAAGCCGCCGCCCGGTCAGAAAGATCAACCAGGCGATGATTGTATGGGCAATCGGGGTCGCGAGCCTCAGGCCAAACAGCGTGTCGCCGATCAGATCCGTGGTCAGCCGGATCACCGCGCCGACCAGCGGTGGCTTGGAGTAATAGCCCCAGTCGAGCTCTTGGCCATAGGCCCAGTACTGGCCCTCGTCGAAATGCACGGGCACCAGACCCAGCGCATTCACCGCCAATCGCAGGACCAGCAAGACCGCCAGCAGCATCAGCGTATAGACCTGCCAGCGCGCGCCCTTTGCCACCGATTTCGGCACCGCCTTGCGTTGAGCCGACGGGCGCTTTCGCTTGCTGGTTTTGGCCCGGGCCATCGGCGACTCCGATTGTTACCAGGCCTGCTTCTAGCGAAAGGGATCGGCTCTAGGAAGCCGTCTCATCGGGCGCTATGTGTCCGGGTGAGGAATCAGGAGACAGCGCATGCGCACCGACCAATCCCCCCAGCAGACACCGACCCGGCTGAAGGACTATCTGCCGCCTGCCTGGTGGGTCGAGGATGTGCATCTGACCTTCGATCTCGCGCCCTCTGCCACCCTGGTGACGGCCCAGATCCGGTTCCGCCGCAACCCTGAGCGCGCGGACGCGCCGTTCGAGCTGCATGGCCGCAAGCTGACCTTCCGCGGCGCGAAGATCGACGGCGAGCAGGTGGAGCCCGAGATCGATGAGGAGGGGCTGCGGGTCACCGGCCCGCTGCCCGACAGCTTCGTCTGGACCTGCGAGACCGAGATCGACCCAAAGGCGAATACCGAGCTTGAGGGTCTCTACCTCTCCAACGGCATGTACTGCACCCAGTGCGAGGCGGAGGGCTTTCGCAAGATCACCTTCTACCCGGACCGCCCGGACGTGATGGCCCCCTTCACCGTGCGCATCGAGGGGGAGAAATCCGCCGTGCCGGTGATGCTCTCCAACGGCAACCCGGTGGAGCGCGGCGAACTGGCCGATGGCCGCCACTTCGCCATCTGGCGGGACCCCTGGCCGAAGCCCGCCTATCTCTTCGCCCTGGTCGCGGGTGAGTTGGTCTCCCACGATGACAGCTTCACCACGGCCGCGGGCCGGGACGTGAAGCTCCAGGTCTTCGTCCGCCCCGGCGACGAGGGCAAATGCGCCTATGCGATGGACAGTCTGAAGCGTTCGATGCGCTGGGACGAGGAGGCCTATGGCCGGGAATACGACCTCGATCTCTTCATGATCGTCGCGGTCGAGGATTTCAACATGGGCGCGATGGAGAACAAGGGGCTCAACATCTTCAACTCCAAATTCGTGCTCGCGAGCCCGGAGACGGCGACGGACCGCGACTATGAGCTGATCGAGTCGATCGTCGCCCACGAATACTTCCACAACTGGACGGGCAACCGGATCACCTGCCGCGACTGGTTCCAGCTCTGCCTCAAGGAAGGGCTGACCGTGTTCCGCGACCAGCAGTTCTCGGCCGACGAACGCTCGGCGGCGGTGCAGCGGATCAGTGATGTCAAACAGCTCCGCGCCCGGCAATTCCGCGAGGATGAGGGGCCGCTGGCGCATCCTGTGCGGCCGGAAGAATACATCGAAATCAATAACTTCTATACAGCGACCGTCTATGAGAAGGGTGCCGAGGTGATCGGCATGCTGCACACCTTGGTGGGGCCGGAGGGTTACCGCAAGGCGCTCGATCTCTATTTCGAGCGCCATGACGGGCAGGCCTGCACGATCGAGCAGTTCCGCGCCTGTTTCGAGGACGCCTGCGGGCTCGATCTCGCGCAATTCGCGCTCTGGTGGGGACAGGCCGGGACCCCGCGAGTCGAGGCGAGCGAGACCTGGGACGGCGAGACCCTGACCCTCACCCTCGCCCAGCATCTGCCGCCGACGCCGGGGCAGGAGGAGAAGCAGGCGATGGTGATCCCGGTCGCGGTCGGTGCGCTCGGCCCGAGCGGTCAGGAGATCGCGCCGACGCAGGTGCTGACCCTGGCTGCACCGAAGGAACACTACCGGCTGCGCCGCGGCCCAAGCGGCTGGGTCTGGGACGAGACCGACCGCCCGGGCGAGGAAACGGGGGCGGAGGGCCGCCCGATGCTCTCGATCAACCGGGGTTTCTCCGCACCCGTGATGCTCGAGCGCAAGCTGACCGAGGCCGACCGGGCCTTCCTGCTCGCCCATGACACCGATCCCTTCAACCGCTGGGAGGCGGGACGCGAACTGGCGATCGAGATTGCCCATCAGGTGATGGATGGCGGCGCGGTGCCGGAGGTCTGGACCGACGGTCTGGCCCGGGTGCTTGAAGACCCGGGCCTGGATCCCGCCTTCAAGGCGCTGATCCTGGATGTGCCCGGCGAGGACGAGCTCGCGGGCGATCTGGCGAGCCGGGAGATCCCGGTCGATCCCGACCCAATCCACGCGGCGGTAAGAACCATGTGCGAGACACTGGGCGAGCGTCTTTCGGAGCCACTCCGCGCCGCCCACGATTCCCACGAGGTGCCGGGCGCCTACACCCCCGATGCCGAGAGCGCAGGCAATCGCGCGCTCCGCAATCGCGCCATGGCGCTCTTGGCAGCCGGGGGAGAGGAGGGCCAGGGTCTCGCGCGCCAGCGGTTCGAGACTGCGGACAACATGACCGACCAGATGGCGTCACTTGTCGCGCTGGTTCACAACGGGGCCGAGGGCGCGGAGGCGGCGCTGAACGCGTTCTTCGACCAATGGCACGAAGACACGCTGGTGCTGGACAAATGGCTCTCGCTCCAGGCCATGAACCCCCGGCCGGGTGCGGTGGCGCGGGTCGAGGCGCTCACCCAGCATGCGGCCTTCAACTGGCGCAACCCGAACAAGTTCCGCAGCGTGATCGGCGTCTTTGCCATGGCGAACCCGACCGGGTTCCACGCCGCCGACGGCTCCGGCTACCGCTTCGTGGCCGACTGGCTGATCCGGCTCGATCCGGTAAATCCGCAGACCACGGCCCGGCTCGCAGGCGTGTTCGAGACCTGGAAGCGCTATGAGGCGGGGCGCCAGGCGAAAATGGGCGATGAGATCGAGCGGATCCTGGCGACGAAGGATCTCTCCCGCAACACCACCGAGATCCTGACCAGGATCGCGGCGCGCTGATCCGTCGAGCCAATCGGCATGCGGCTGCGCCGCATACGTCTATGTGCGACCGGAGGAAAGGCCGTCGCAGCGCGACAGCCTTTCGGCCGATCGCTGGCGCAGATGTTCGAATGGTGCGCCCTGTCCCGTCAAAACGCTGTTCGTCAGAACGGCGTTTTCCCAGGGACAGCATAGACTTGCGCGCGGTATGCGCGCGCATGTTGGTTCGACGCGGCTTCATGGAATTTTAATCAAATCCTAGCAGAGTGCGGTCTTGCAAGCCGGGCCCAGCGAAAGCGTCAGGGGCCCGAGCCCGGGCAGCGGCGCCTTCCTCCATGCCGCGGTTCTTAGCGGAGCCGAACGGAGGGTCCATGTGGCTGCGCAGCCACGCTTTCCTCGATTGAAAGCAGACGATCCAACAGCGCGAGATCTTCCCTTCCCCAAGCGATCCTGAAGTCGCCGGCAGCGCCGCGTTGCGTCTTTGGCGCTCAGCCTACGCGCCCCCGAGGACCACATCTTCCGCGAGATGCAGCAGTGTTGGGCCGCTCCTGTCGGCCGCCTGCGTCAGCAGCACCGCCAGATCGCTCAGCTTGCCGACCCGCTCCGCCTGGGCGCCATAGGCCTTGCCGAGCGCCACGAAGTCCGGCGTGTGCAGATCGACGCCCACGGGCGTGATCCGGTTCTCGATCATGTAGCTCTTGATCTCGCCATAGCCCTGGTTGTCCCAGACGATCAGGATCAGCGGCTGGCCCTCCTCGACCGCGAGGCCCAGTTCGGCGAGCGAGAACTGCACCCCGCCATCACCCGCGACACAAACCACCGGGCCATCGATCGCATGGGCCGCGCCGATTGCCGCCGGGAGCCCGTAGCCGAGCGCGCCATAGCCGGTCGAGGCGTTGAACCAGGTCCGCGGCGCGTCCGGCGCAAAGTAGAGATTGCCGGCATAGGCGGCCTGGGTCGAGTCGCAGACGATCGGCGTCCCGGGCAGCGCATTGCGGATCTTGTTCAGGAAGGTGACAATCTGGCGGTAGCCCTCGCCGATCTCGGCAAGGCTCGCCTTGCGCGCGCCATCAGCCTCCTTCGGCGGTTCGGGCGGCGTCATCTCCAGCATCACGCAGAGCCCGTCGACCCCCATCGCGGCGTCGCCGAGCAGGGCGATATCGGGGATCGCGCCACGGCGCATCTGCTCTGCCTCGATTTCCAGGCGGATGATCTGCCCGTCGACCGCGATGTCCTCGCGGTCATACATGTCGTAATCGGTGCGCCCGACCTCGGTCCCGATGGCGAGCACCACATCCGCGCTGCCGATCAGTTTGCGCACGGCCCTGAGCGACGGGCTCGCCGGGATTGCCAGCGGATGGTCGGGCGGCAGGATCCCGCGCCCGTTGGTGGTCATCACCACCGGCGCGCCGAGCCGTTCTGCCAGCATCTGCACATTCGCGCCGATCGCCCCGCCCCCGGCGAGGATCAGCGGCGCTTTGGCCTTGGCCAGCACCCCTGCCGCCTCGGTCAAGGTGTTCGGGTTGGGCATCGGCGGGCGGATCGGTGCGGGGCGGCGGACCTCTCCCACCGCCTCCATCGCGAACATATCGACCGGGATTTCGATATGCACCGGCCGGGGCCGCGCGCCCTCGAACACCGCAAAGGCGCGCGCGAGCACGGGGCCCAGTTGCGACGGATCGCTGAGCGTGTGGGAGAACGCCGCCGCCTGTGCGCCGATCAGGCCCTGATTGGCGATCTCGTGCAGATCGCCCGCCCCCAGCCCCATGGTCTTGCGCCGGTTCACCGAACTGATCACCAGCATCGGGATGCTGTCGCCATAGGCCTGCGCCATCGGGGTCAGGATATTGGTCAGCCCCGGCCCGGTGATCACGAAACAGGCGGCGATCTTGCCCGAGGCGCGATGATAGCCATCGGCCATGAACCCCGCGCCCTGCTCATGGCGGGGGGTCAGATGCCTGATCTTCGAGCCCGCCAGCCCGCGATACATCTCGACCGTGTGGACACCGGGAATGCCGAAGACGGTCTCGATCCCGTAGGCTTCGAGCCACTCCACCAGCTGTTCACCGACTGTCGCCATACTGCGCCTCCTTGCAAGCCACCCGCCGGAGCGTTACATCGCCCCATAGTCCGAGAGGAGTGCCAGCCTATGCCTGTTGCTGCCAGCGAAATCGAACGCCTGATCAAAGAGAGCTTTCCCGGCGCTCAGATCGAGATCGTCGATACCGCGGGTGACCAGAACCACTATGCCGTCAGTGTGGTGGCCGAAGAGTTCCGCGGCAAGAACCGCGTTCAGCAGCAGCGCATGGTGAACAAGGCGCTCGAGAGCATTTTGCATGGCCCGGGCGCGCCCCTCCATGCCATGGCGCTGCAAACCAGCGCGCCGGAATAGACTGCCCCAAGAGGAGAGCATGATGGACACCACCCAAGCCCAGGCCGTGATCAAGGATCACGTGGACAACAACGACGTCGTTCTGTTCATGAAAGGCACGGCGACCATGCCGCAATGTGGCTTCTCCAGCCGGGTCTCGCAGATCCTCGGCTTCATGGGGATCGCCTACAAGGATGTGAACATCCTCGAGTCCGATGAGATGCGCCAGGGGATCAAGGATTTCTCCGACTGGCCGACCACGCCTCAGCTCTATGTGAAGGGCGAGTTCGTGGGCGGCTGCGATATCGTCACCGAGATGACGCTGTCGGGTGAGCTCGACTCCATGCTCAGGGACAAGGGCGTCGCCTTTGACGAGGCGGCCGCGAACCAGATCCGCGAGCATAACAAGCAGTAAAGGGGCCTGAGGGGAGGCCACGATGCAGCTTTTCGTCGGCCTCGGGAACCCCGGGGCCAAATACGTCCGCAACCGGCACAATATCGGCTGGATGGCGATCGACGAGATCGCCCGGTCCTTCGGCCCGTGGCGGTCGAAATTCCAGGGTGAGATTACCGAGGGCCGGCTGGGCGATCAGAAGCTTCTGCTGTTGAAGCCGCACACCTTCATGAACCTCTCGGGCCAGTCGGTCGGCGAGGCGATGCGGTTCTACAAGCTTGAGCCGGGGGACGTGACGGTCTTCCACGACGAGCTCGATCTCGCGCCGGGCAAGTGCCGGGTGAAGACCGGCGGCGGGCATGCCGGGCATAACGGGCTGCGCTCGCTCCATGCTCATATCGGCGCGGAGTATGTGCGCGTGCGGCTCGGCATCGGGCATCCGGGCGACAAGTCGAAAGTGCCGGGCTATGTGCTGCATGACTTCGCCAAGGCCGACGACGCCTGGCTCGATCCGCTGCTCCAGGGCATCGGCGAGGGGGCGGAGAAGCTGGCCGCGGGCGATCACGCGGGCTTTCAGAACGCGGTCGCGCTCCGGACCAATCCGCCCCGGCCGAAGCCCGAGAAGGCGCCGCCGGAGGAGGCCGTGCAGGCGCCGAAAGAAAGTGCCGAGCCGCAACTCAATCCGCTGCAGCGGCTGGTGCGCCATTTCACCAAGGATTGACGGCCCGGGCAGCCCGTGCGAGAGGGCGGCCTGCACTGGATCGAGGGACCATTCATGGGCTTCAAATGCGGGATTGTCGGGCTGCCGAATGTCGGCAAGTCGACGCTTTTCAACGCGCTGACCCGGACCGCCGCGGCGCAGGCGGCGAACTTTCCCTTCTGCACGATCGAGCCGAATGTGGGCGAGGTCAACGTGCCCGATCCCCGGCTCGACCGGCTGGCCGAGATCGCCAAGTCGAAGCAGGTGATCCCGACGCGGCTGACCTTTGTCGATATCGCCGGGCTGGTGAAAGGCGCGTCGAAGGGCGAAGGGCTCGGCAACCAGTTCCTCGCCAATATCCGCGAGACGGATGCGATCGCTCATGTGCTGCGCTGTTTCGAGGATGGCGACGTCACCCATGTGGATGGTCGGGTGGACCCGATCGCCGATGCCGAGACGATCGAGACCGAACTGATGCTGGCGGATCTTGAGAGTATCGAGCGGCGGCTCCAGAACCTTTCGCGCAAGATCAAGGGCGGGGACAAGGAGGCGCTGCAGCAGGACCGTCTGCTGCGTCTCGCCAAGGCGGCGATCGAGGCGGACCGGCCCGCGCGGACCTTGGCGGTGGAGGAGGAGGACCGCCGCACCTGGGCGGCGCTCGGCCTTCTGACCGCGAAACCGGTGCTCTATGTCTGCAATGTCGAAGAGAGCGCTGCCGCCGAGGGCAACGCGCATTCGGCCAGGGTGGCCGAGCTGGCGGAGGCGCAGGGCGCGCAGCATGTGGTGATCTCGGCCGCGATCGAGGAGGAGATCGCGCAGCTGCCGGATGAGGAACGCGCTGAGTTCCTCGAGGATCTGGGCCTCGCGGAGGCCGGGCTCGACCGGTTGATCAAGGCGGGCTACGCGCTTTTGGGCCTGATCACCTATTTCACGGCAGGGCCCAAGGAAGCGCGGGCCTGGACGGTTGCGGAAGGCACGCTCGCCCCGCAGGCGGCGGGCGTGATCCATGGCGATTTCGAGCGCGGGTTCATCCGGGCCGAGACGATTGCCTATGACGACTACACGCGGCTGGGCGGCGAGCAGGCGGCCAAGGAGGCGGGCAAGATGCGCGCCGAGGGCAAGGGCTACCGGGTCGCCGATGGCGACGTGCTGCATTTCCTCTTCAACACCTGAACCGGGGCGAACCAAGCGGAATGCGCGCCGCGGGCGCGCATGCGTCTATGCCTGGCGCACCGCTCGACACTCAGAGCAGGCCGAGGGCGTGGAGCCCCGCTCCGGCGGCGAGGCCAAATCCGATCAGGGGCAGGGTTGCGATTCTGGCGAGGAAGACCAGCGCAAGGGCGAGGACAAAGAGGGTGATCTTGACCCATTCGGGATCGGCGAGTCCGGTGGGGAGAAAGGCAGCCTCTGCGAGGTAAAGCGCGAGGTTCGCGATCACGCCGACGACCGCGGCGGAGACACCGGCGAGCGCCTTGCGCGCCCAGGGGATGGCGTGGATCCGCTCCACTGCGGGCGCGAAGGCGAGGATCAGGCCGAAGCTGGGGGCGAAGGTGTAGAAGGTCGCGAGCGCTGCGGTGAACGCCGCCGTCGCCGCCGTGCCCGGCCCGGCCCAGCCCGCGAAATAGCCCGCATAGGTGTTGACCAGGATCAGGGGGCCGGGCGTCGCCTCGGCGATTGCGAGGCCGTTCAGCATCGCCGCCGGGCCGAGCCAGCCATAGGTCTCCACCGCCTGATCGGCGACGAAGGGCAGCACCGCGTAGGCGCCGCCGAAGGTGACCAGGGCTGCGGTGGTGAAGAGCTGGGCGACGTCGTTGAACGGGTCGGCCCCGAAGCTCAGCCGCACGAGGGCGAAGACCGCGAGGATCAGGCCAGCCGCGGTGCCGAGCGTGATCGCGGCGTGGCCCAGCACCCGGGTCGGCGGGGCCGGTTTGCTCTCCTCCTCCGCGCCCGGCATCAGAAGCCCGGCGATGGCGGCGAGGGCAACCACGAGCGGGAAGGGAATGCCGAGCAGGGAGAGCGCGGCGAAGGCCGCGACTGCGAGCGCCCATGCCAACGGCCCCTTGAGCGCGCGGCCCGCGATCTTGCCCATGGCCATGAGCACCAGCGCGATCACCACCGGCTGGACGCCCGCGAAGAGCGCTGCGATCAGCGGCACGTCGCCATGGGCCGCAGCAATCCAGGCGAGCAGGATCATCAGCGCCGCGCCGGGGAGGATGAAGGCGAGCCCCGCGATCACCCCGCCCGTCAGCCCGTGCAGGCGCCAGCCGAGCCAGGTGGCGAGCTGCTGCGCCTCGGGCCCTGGCAGCATCATCGAGAAGGCGAGGCCCCGGTCGAAACTCGCGCTCGGCACCCAGGCGCGGCGCGAGACGACCTCCTCCTGCATCAACGCGATCTGACCCGCAGGGCCGCCGAAGGAGAGAAGCCCGATCTTGACCCAGACCGGGAGCGCCTCGGTGAGCCTTGGCCCGGTCATCCCGCAGGCTCCGTTTGCGCGCCAGCGGCGACCAGCGCCTCGAACCCGCCGGTGACGTAGCGCGCCTCGCGGCCATGGACCATGAGCAGCGCGCAGGCGAACTGGCTGACCTCGTGGCCATGGACGCAGAAGGCGATCAGCGGGCGGTCATCCGCCATCAGCGGATCGTCATGGCCGAAGGCGAAGGGATCGCGGGTCAGCGCGCCGGGGATCCGGCGGCCATCGGCAGCGACAGCGGCGGGTTTGCGGATATCGAGGAGGGTTGCTTTGCCGGCATCGGTGAGCGCGAGTGCGTCGTCGGCAGTGATGGCGGGCAGAAGAAAGGGTGTGTCAGACATGATCCATCGGTCCCATACAACGGGGTCGATGCGATGCTTGGGCCGAAGGCACGGGGCCCGGAGCCTGACAGCGGGGGATCGCGTTACCCCGCCCCGGTGCAATACCGTGGCGGGGGGTGGCGCGCAAGGGTTCAGGAGGCTTCTTTCGCCAGTGCCTCGGCCTCCTCCATCTGTTCCAGCAGGGCGGCGAGTTTGTTGGCGATGTGGAGCTTGAGGATCTCGCCCAGCCGCTTGCCGTCGCGGGCCTCGATCGCCTCGAGGATCAGCACATGCTCGGCCACGGCAGCGGCCCAGCGCACGCCGGAGATGTTGACCATGTAGCGCGCCCGGCGGACCCGCCCGTCGAACGTTTTCAGAAGATGCGAGAGGGTCGGGTTATCCGCCGCCGTGATGATCAGTTGATGGATCGCGGCATTGGTGGCGCTGTAGCCGGTGAGGTCGTTCTTCTCATGCTGCGCGACCAGCCGGGTCTGAAGCCGCCGCGCCTCGGCGATCTGCGCATCGGTCAGGTTGGCGCAGGCAAGCTCACCCGCCAGCGCTTCGAGCGCGCCGAGGATCGGGAAGGCTTCCTCGAGATCCTGGCGCGTGATCCGGGCGATGGTCGCGCCCCGGCGCGGGGTCAGCACCACGAGCCCCTCGGCGGCGAGGCTGCGCAGCGCCTCTCTCAAGGGCGTCCGCGAGACGTCGAACTGTTCGCAGAGCGCCTGTTCCTGGACTTTCGCGCCCGGCGGGAGCGTGCCGCGCACGATCAAGTCGCGCAGCCGCTCGACGAGGTCGTCATGCAGGGGGCGGCGGGTAATGGCGATCGGTTCATGCTCCATCGATACTCTCCGCAAGCAGGACGGCGACATGGACGGCTTGCCGCCCCGAGCCGTCGTGGATCTGATGACGGCACGAGGTGCCGTCGGCGACGATCACGGTGTCCCGGTCCGCCGCGCGCACTTTCGGCAGGAGGCTCAGCTCTGCCATCTTCTTGGAAACCTCGATGGTTTCAGACTGATAGCCAAAAGCACCGGCCATTCCGCAGCAGCTGGACGCGATCGTCTCGACCTTCAGCTCCGGGATCTGCTGGAGGATCCTGGTCACCGGGCCAAAGGCGTTGAAGCTCTTCTGATGGCAGTGGCCGTGGACGAGCGCGTGGCGCGCGCGGATGGGTTTGAGGGCGGGTTTCAGGGTCTCGAGCTTCAGCGCGAGGTATTCTTCGAGCAGCATCACGCGGCTGCCCATCTCGGCGGTCCAATCGTCGAAGAGCTGGGGCGCCTCGTCGCGGAAGGTCATGATGCAGGAGGGCTCGAGCCCCACGACATAGCCGCCGTTCTCGATCACCGGGCGGATCGCCGCGAGGGAGCGCGCCATCTCGGCCTTTGCCTCCTCGGTCAGGCCGACGCTCAGGAACGTGCGGCCGCAGCAGAGCGGGCGCTGGCCCGAGGGGGGTGTGGCGTGCCCGACCTTGAGGCCAAGCCGCCGGAGAAGCCTTTCGGCCCGGGCGAGGTTCTCCCCCTCGAAGTAGCGGTTGAAGGTGTCGCCGAAGAGGATCACGTCCGGCGCATCGTCGTGGTGCGCCGGGCGGAAGGCGCGCTCCCAGACCGGGAGCGTACGCTCCGCGCTCAGCCCGAGCGCGCTCTCCGACAGTTTGGCGAGGCCTGGGATGCGGTCGCGCAGGTTCAGGAAGAAGCGCAGCCTCGAGGCCACGGGCGCATAGCGGGGTAGGAAGCCGACAAACCGATCGCGGAGCGAGATGCCGTGGGTCCTGGCGCGGGCGGCCTGCACCTCGATCTTCATCTTGGCCATGTCGACGCCGGTCGGGCATTCCCTGCGGCAGGATTTGCAGGAGACGCAGAGCTTCATCGTCTCGGCCATCTCGTCCGAGGTCAGCGCCTCCGGCCCCAACTGGCCGGAAAGCGCGAGGCGCAGCGAGTTGGCGCGCCCGCGAACCAGATCGCGTTCGTTCCGCGTGACCCGGTAGGAGGGGCACATCACGTCGCCCGACAGCTTCCGGCAGGCGCCATTGTTGTTGCACATCTCGACCGCGCCCTGCAGGCCGCGCCCGGCGCCGATATGGCCGGGCCAGCGGAACACGGTCTCCCGCTCGGGCCAGGCATAGTTGGGCTTGAAGCGGAAGAGGCTGCGGTCATCCATCTTCGGCGGGTCGACGATGCGGCCGGGGTTGAGGAGGCCTGTCGGGTCGAAGCGCTCCTTCACCTCTTTCCAGTTCGCAACCATCCGGTCGCCGAACATCGGCAAATGGAATTCCGAGCGGACGATCCCGTCGCCATGTTCCCCGGAATGCGCGCCCTTGTAGTCGCGCACCGCCTCGAACGTCTCCTCCGCGATCGCGCGCATCGCCTTGACGTCGGCGTCCTGCTTGAGGTTGAGGACAGGCCGGACATGCAGCGTGCCGACCGAGGCGTGGGCGTAGAAGGTCGCATGCGTGCCGTGGCGGGCGAAGATCTCCTCCTGCCGGGCGGTGAATTCGGCGAGGTCTTTGAGTTCGACACAGGCGTCCTCGATGAAGCTGATCGGCTTGGCCGCGTCCTTCATCGACATCATGATGTTGAGGCCCTGCTTGCGGACCTCGAGGATGCGGGACTGGAAGGCGGGGTCGGTGGCCTCGACGACCGCATCCTTGAAGCCAAGATCGCCCATCAGCTCATCGAGGCGCCCGAGACGGCGGAGGTTCTCGTCCATCTCGTCTTCGGCGAACTCGACCATCAGGAGGGCCTGAGGTTCGCCTCGTACGAACTCCTCCAGAACCGGCTTGAAAATCGGGATGTCGCGGGCGAGCTCGATGATGTTGCGGTCGAAAAGCTCCACCGCCGTGGGCTCCAGCGTCACGATGTGCTGGGTCGCGTCCATCGCGGCGTAGAAGGTCGGGAAATGGCAGATGCCGAGGACCTTCTTGCCCGGCAGGGGCGAGAGCTTGATTGTGATGCGTTCCGAGAAGGCGAGCGTGCCTTCGGAGCCGACGAGCAGCGTGGCCATGTTCGGCCGGTCGGGCAGCAGCGCGTCGATGTTGTAGCCGCCGACATTGCGCGGGACTTTGGGGGTGCGGGCCCGGATCTCCTCGGTCTCGCGGCGGCCAAGCTGGATCAGGTCCCGGAACAAGGCGTCGGAGGCGCTGTTGCCGAGCGCCTCCGGGTCGATCTCGCCGAAATGGGCCGAGGTGCCGTCCGCCAGGATCGCGTCGATCGCCAGCACGTTGTCCCGGCTCATCCCGTAGCGGATCGAGCGGGAGCCGCAGGAATTGTTCGCGGTCATCCCCCCGATGGTCGCGCGGGAGGCGGTGGAGACATCGACCGGGTACCAGAGGCCGTGGGGCTTCAGCGCCTTGTTCAGCTCATCCAAAACCACACCGGGTTCGACCACTGCCTGGCGGTTCTCCGCATCGATCGAGATGATCCGGTTCATGTGGCGCGAGAGATCGAGGATCAGGCCGGTATTGATCGTCTGACCGCATTGCGAGGTGCCGCCGCCGCGCGGGGTGATCGGCACGCTTTCCTCACGCGCGATCTCCATGACGGTCTTCACGTCCTCGATGTCATGGGGCACGACCACGCCGCGCGGCATGATCTGATAGATCGACGCGTCGGTGGCGTAACGCCCGCGGCTGAACCGGTCGAACAGCACCTCTCCCCGGATCACCCGTTCCAGGCGATCGGCCAGCTCTGTGGCAGGCGGGGCGGAGGATTCCGGCATTGACACTCCTTGGGCTTCCGTATTTTGTATACAAAATTCATTGGCAGATTCGCGCTGCCAAAGCAAGAAAGGGAGACAAAATGCGCCAGCCGGGCCGCCATATGCTGCAGATTCCCGGTCCGAGCGCAGTCCCCGAGCGTATTCTCCACGCTATCTCCCGCCAGGTGATCGACCATCGCGGGCCCGGCTTCGCGGAAGTCGGGCTGAAGGCGCTGGCGGGGATGAAGACGATCTTCCAGACCGAGCATCCCGTGGTGATCTACCCCGCCTCCGGCACCGGGGCGTGGGAAGCGGCGCTGGTCAACACGATGTCGCCCGGCGACAAGGTCGTGATGTTCGAGACCGGGCATTTCGCGACGCTCTGGTCGAAAATGGCCAAGAAGCTGGGGATCGAGGCCGAGTTCATCGCGGGCGACTGGCGCTCCGGCGCCGATCCCGATCAGATCGAGGCGCGGCTGCGCGCGGATACCGGCCACGAGATCAAGGCGGTCTGCGTCGTCCATAACGAGACCTCAACCGGGTCGGTCACGCAGGTGGCCGAGATCCGCAAGGCGATCGACGCGGCGGGGCACCCCGCGCTGTTGATGGTCGACACGATCTCGGGGCTTGCCTCGATCGACTACCGCCATGACGAGTGGGGCGTGGATGTCACTGTCTCGGGCAGTCAGAAGGGGCTGATGCTGCCGCCAGGCCTCTCGTTCAACGCCGTGGGCCCGAAGGCGCTGGAGGTGGCGAAGACCGCGACGCTTCCGAAATCCTACTGGGGTTGGGAGGAGATGATCGCGATGAACGCGACCGGCTATTTCCCCTACACCCCAGCGACCAACCTGCTCTACGGCCTCAACGAGGCGATCGACATGATCCATGAGGAGGGGCTGGAGAACGTCTTCGCCCGCCACCAGCGCCACGGGGCAGCGACCCGGGCGGCGGTGCGGGCCTGGGGGCTCGAAGTGCTCTGCAACCGGCAGGGCCACGAGTCCGGCGTGCTGACGGCGGTGATGATGCCCGAAGGTCACTCGGCGGATGCGTTCCGTGCGACCACGCTTCGGCACTATGACATTTCGCTGGGCAACGGGCTCTCGAAGGTCGCCGACAAGGTCTTTCGGATTGGACATCTGGGCGATTTCAACGATCTGATGCTGATGGCCACGCTTTCGGGCGTGGAAATGGGGCTCGCCAAGGCCGGTGTGCCCCACAATTCCGGTGGGGCGCAGGAAGCCATGCGCCATCTGCTGGACAACGAAGCGCGGCTCGCCGCGGAATAATGCGTTCTAGGGAGGACAACCGATGAAACTGACGAAACTTCTCGCGGGTGCCGCCGCTGCGGCTGTGCTGACCGCCACCACGGCTTCGGCCGGTATGGTCCTGAAGTTCGGCCATGTGGGCAAGCCGGGCTCGCTGTTCGAGACCTCGGTCAACCAGTATGCGGCTTGTGCCAATGGCAAGCTGGGCGACACGGCGGAGGTGCAGACCTTTGGCTCCAGCCAGCTTGGCAAGGACAAGGAGCTGCTCCAGAAGCTGAAGCTGAACCAGATCACCTTCTCGCTGCCCTCGTCGGTGATGAGTTCGGTCGATGACACGTTCGGCGTCTTCGAGATGCCCTACATCATCAAGGACCGTGCGCATATGAAGCGCGTTCAGGCGGCTCTGGGCGACAAGTTCCAGGCGGCGGCTAACAAGAACGGCTACCATATCCTGGGCTATTTCGAGAACGGCTTCCGCCACATCACCAACAACACCCGGCCCATCGTGAAGCCGGAGGATCTGGCGGGCGTGAAACTGCGCACGCCAAAGGGCGCATGGCGGGTGAAGATGTTCTCGCTCTACGGTGCGAACCCGACGCCGATGGCGTTCTCCGAGGTGTTTACCGCGCTCCAGACCGGTGTGATCGATGGGCAGGAGAACCCCTATGCTCAGATCGCCTCGGCTAAGTTCCAGGAGGTGCAGAAGTATCTCTCGATCACCGGCCACGTCTACACGCCGGCCTACATTCTGGTGTCGAAGAAGCACTATCTGAAACTGCCTGAGGATGTGCGCGCGGCGCTTGAGAGCTGCGCCGACGAGACCCAAAGCTTCGTCTATGACACGGCCGCCAAGCTCGAGGTCGAACTGCTCGACGTGATCAAGGCTGCCGGGGTCGAGGTAAACAATGCCGACAACGCGGCGTTCATCGCGGCATCCAAGCCGATCTATGACGAGTTCGCCTCGTCGGTCGACGGTGGCCAGGAACTGATCAACACCGTTCAGGGCCTCGCCGACGGCTCCTGATCGCAGGCACTCCACCCGCCGGGCGCGTCCCGGCGGGTGGATACTCACGCGGTTCCCATGCTCCAGCGCATAAACGCCACCCTCCAGTCGATCCTCGAGTGGTTCCTGATCTTCCTGATGATCGGGCTCACGATTGTGGTGATCGTCGCCGTCCTGTTCCGGCTCTTCGGTAATTCGCTGAGCTGGTATGACGAGGTTGCCGCGATCCAGCTCTCGTGGATCACCTATTACGGTGCGGCGCTCGCGGCGCTGAAGCGGCGCCATATCGGGTTTGACTCCGTGCTGCTTGGCCTGCCGCGGCCCGCCCGCCGGATCGGGCTGATCGTGGCGGAGCTGATCGTCTTCAGCTTCTTCATCCTGATGGCCTGGGCGGGCATGACGGTGCTGGAAGTGCTGGAGGGCGAGTATCTGGTCTCGCTCACCTGGGTGCCGATCCAGTTCACCCAATCGGTGATCCCGATCGGGGCGTGTCTCTTCATCCTCTGCCAGGCGCTGTCGCTGCCGTTCTACTGGAAGATGACGATGCGGGGGGTCTCGCTCGAACACGCTGAGATCGAGGAAGAGGTTGAGAGCGAGATGAAGAAAGCGGGGCAGGCCTGAGATGCTGATGGTCGGGATTTTCCTCGCGCTGGTCGCGATGATCTGCCTGAACGTGCCGATCGCGGTCGCGCTGGCCGTCGCGGGCGTGATCGGGCTTCTCGCGACTGAGGGGACCGACAGCCTCGTGACCGTCGCGCTCGATATGTATGACGGCTCGACCAAGTTCTCGCTGATCGCCATTCCGATGTTCGTGCTGGCGGGCGCGATCATGAACGCGGGCGGGGTGACCGACCGGCTGATCAACTTCGTCTCCGCCCTGATCGGGTTTGTCCGCGGCGGGCTGGCGATGGTGAATATCGGCGTCTCGCTGTTCTTTGCCGAGATCTCGGGCTCGGCCGTCGCCGATGTGGCGGCGCTTGGCTCGATCCTGATCCCGCAGATGAAGAAACGCGGCTATTCCGGGCCGTTCTCGGCTGCGGTCACGTCATCCAGCGCGTCGCTGGCGATCATCATTCCGCCGTCGATCCCGATGATCCTCTATGCGACGTCCGCCAACACCTCGGTCGAGCAGCTTTTCGTTGCCGGGTTCGTGCCGGGCCTGATGGGGGCGATGGGGCTGATGTTCGTCGCCTACCTCTTTGCCCGGAAGTACAATCTGCCGGTAGAGGAGGCCTTCAATACCAGACGCCTGGGCCAGACCTTCCTTGACGCTCTGCCGGCCTTCTCGCTTCCGGTGATCATCCTTGGCGGCATCTTCGGCGGTTTCGTGACTGCTACGGAAGCCGCTGGTCTCGCGGTGATTGCGGCTTTTCTGGTGGGCCTCTGGTACCGCCAGATGGACCTCAAGCATCTCAAGCGCGCGATGCTGGATGGTGGGATGCAGACGGCGGTCGTCATGCTGCTGGTCGCCGCTTCGGTCCTGATGGGCGGGTTCCTGACCCGGGCGCAGATGCCCCAGCAACTGGCGGAGTGGCTGCTTGACATCACGTCGAACAAGTGGCTGATCCTGCTGATCCTCAACTTCTTCTTCCTGGTGATCGGGTTCTTCCTGCATTCAGCCGCGGCGATCATCCTTGTCGTGCCGATCGTCATCCCGCTGATCCAGGCGGCCGGGATCGACCCGGTGCATTTCGGTCTGGTCGTTACGCTCAACCTCGCGATCGGACAGCAGACACCGCCGGTGGCGTCGGTCCTGATCACCTCCTGCGCGGTGGCGCGGGCGAATATCTGGGATGTCTCCAAGGTGAACATCTGGTTCGTGCTGGTGCTGTTGACCGTGCTCTTGATGTGCACTTACATCCCGTCGATCCCCCTCTTCCTGGTGGAATATTTCTATCGGTGATGTGATGCCCGCGAAGAAGGCGGCAGCGAGAGAAGCAAGGCGGCGCAGGCGCGCCTGGAAGCGTTTGAAGCGCTCGACCAGGTTCACGCGCTATGTCGATCACCCGCGCTATGGCAACCAGCCGATCCTGTCGGGCGAGAGATGGACGCTGGATCAGATCCGCCAGGCCTACTGGGGCTATTGCAGGCGGGGCGTGATCTATCCCGAGACCGCGATCACCGCGGATCTCTCACGCCAGCGCTACGGTTATTCGCCCCGCCGGGTCTATGTGGACATGGAGCAGACCTGCCGGACGTGTCACCGCAAGTTTCTGTTCTTCGCGCTGGAGCAGAAATTCTGGTTCGAGACGCTGGGCTTTTTCTGCGACGCCCAGTGCCATCACTGCCAGGAGTGCCGGCATGAGAAGCACCTCTTCGCACGGTCGATCGAGGAGTATGGCGATTTGCTGAAGAAGGACGACAAGACCCGCAAGGACTGGGACCGGCTGGAGGAGCTCGGCACCGCGCTGTTCGATGCTGGCTATATCACCAAGCCGGAGACGCTGTTGAAATCGCGCATGCCCAAACGGCTGAGGCGGCACGTATGAGCGGGCCGCTGAAAGGGATCAAGGTGGTGGAACTCGCCCATATCATGGCGGGCCCGGCCTGTGGCCTGATGCTGGCCGATATGGGCGCCGATGTCGTCAAGGTCGAGAAGCCCACGGGCGACGACACCCGCCGGATGCTGCCGCCGGACGTGAATGGCGAGAGCGCGGCCTATCTGATGATGAACCGCAACAAGCGGGGCATTGCGCTGGATCTGAAGCAGGAGAGCGCGCGGGCGGCGCTGCGCCGGATGCTCGACCAGGCGGATGTGGTGATCGAGAATTACCGCCATGACACGATGGAGAAGCTGGGGCTCGGCTATGAGACGCTCAGCCAGACCAATCCGGGGCTGATCTATGTGGCGATCTCGGGCTTCGGGCGGACCGGGCCTTATGCGCATCGGGGCGGGTTCGATCTGATCGCCCAGGGGATGTCGGGGCTCATGTCGATCACCGGCGAGGGGCCGGGGCGGCCGCCGGTGAAGGTCGCAGCACCCGTGTCGGACATCTCGGCCGGGATCCTGGGAGCGTTGGGGGTGTGTGCAGCGCTCAACCATCGCAACCAGACGGGCGAGGGCCAGATGGTCGATACCTCGCTCTATGAGGCGGCGATCACGCTGACCTATTGGCAATCTGCGATCACCTTTGCGAGCGGGGTCTCGCCCGAGCCGATCGGCTCGGCCCATCCGCTGAACGCGCCCTATCAGGCATTCCAGACCTCGGACGGGTGGATCACGCTTGGCGCGGCCAATCAGGCGAACTGGGAGCGGCTGATCCGGCTGATCGATGCGGAGCATCTGGGCGAGGATCCCCGGTTCCTGGGCAACCCGGAGCGGATCGTGAACCGCGAGGCGCTGGCCGAGGAGCTGAATACGATCTTCCGCACGCGGGCGTCGGCCGAGTGGCTGGATCTTCTGGAGGCGGGCAGTTTCCCGGCAGGGCCGGTCTCGACGATCGCCGAAATGCAGGCCGACCCCCACACGTATGCGCGTGAGATGGTGGTGGAGACCGAGCATCCGGTAGCGGGGGTGACACGGGGGATCGGGCTGCCGATCAAGTTCTCCGAGACGCCGGGCGGCAGCCAGATCCCGGCGCCGACGCTGGGCCAGCATGGCGAGGAGGTGCTGGCGGAATACGGGCTGTCGGCTGAGGAGATCGCGGCGCTGGTCGCATCGAAGGCCCTGATCCAGGGGTGAGGCAGGCTCAGGGCAGGCGGGTTTTCCCTCCTGCGTTGAAGCGCAGATCGGCCCGCCCGCCCTGCCATAGCCGATGCGCCGCGCTGCCATGCGGATTGTGCAACCCTGCTTGACATTTAGCGGTGCTATCCTTTCCCTGCCCTTGGCCGACTGTAACGGAGCGCCCGATGACCGAGTTTCCGCCGACCACCGCGCTCATCATGATCGATATCCAGAACGACTTCTGCCCCGGCGGGGCGCTGGCTGTGGCAGACGGCGACCGGATCGTACCGCTGGTGAACCGGGTGCAGGAGCGGTTTGCCGTGCGCGTGCTGACCCAGGACTGGCACCCGGCGGATCACGCCAGCTTTGCCGAGAACCATGAAGAGGCAGCGGCGTTCTCGATGATCGAGATGCCCTATGGCCCGCAGGTGCTCTGGCCCCGGCATTGCGTGCAGGGATCGGAGGGCGCGGCGTTTCACTCGGATCTGGTGACGGAGACGGCGGATCTGGTGGTGCGCAAGGGGTTCCGAGCGGAGATCGACAGCTATTCGGCTTTCTTCGAGAACGATCACGCGACGCCGACGGGGCTGGCGGGGTATCTGCGCGACCGGGGGGTCACGGATCTGGTCTTCACCGGGCTCGCGCTCGATTTCTGTGTCGGCTGGTCCGCTGTTGATGCGGCGAAACAGGGGTTCGGTGTTACTGTCTGGGAGGATGCGGGCCGTGCCATCGACCTCGACGGCTCGCTCGACGCTGCGCGCACGACCATGCGCGAGAACGGCGTCACCCTGGCCAATTCGGGAGCCTGACGATGGATATCGCGAAGCGTGTCTACGACCATCAGTGGAAGATCGATCCGATCATCCGGTCGGTGATCGACACGGATTTCTACAAGCTTCTGATGGCGCAGTCGGTGTTCCTCAACCACCGGACGGCGCAGGTGACCTTCAGCCTGATCAACCGCTCGGCGCATGTGCCTATGGCGGATCTGGTGGACGAGGGCGAGTTGCGCGAGCAGCTCGACCATGTGCGCACGCTGAGGCTCTCACGCGGTGAGAGCACCTGGCTGCGCGGCAACACCTTCTATGGCCGGCGCCAGATGTTCACCCCGGAGTTTGTCACCTGGCTGGAGGAGTTCCGCTTCCCCGCCTACAATCTCGAGCGCAAGGGCGATCAGTACGAGCTGACCTTCGAGGGCCCGTGGATCGAGAGCATGCTGTGGGAGATCCCGGCGCTGGCGATCCTGATGGAGCTGCGCTCGCGCGCGGTGCTGCGCCAGATGGGCAAGTTCGACCTTCAGGTGCTCTACGCCCGCGCCATGACCCGGGTGTGGGAGAAGATCGAGCAGCTGAAGGGGCTTGAGGGCTTGCGCATCGCCGATTTCGGCACGCGGCGGCGGCACGGGTTTCTCTGGCAGGACTGGTGCGTGGAGGCGATGGGCGAAGGGCTTGGGCCTGCCTTCACCGGGACCTCCAACTGCCTCATCGCCAAACGTCAGGAGAAGGAGGCGATCGGCACGAACGCGCATGAGTTGCCGATGATCTATGCAGCCCTGACGGAGACCGATGAGGAACTTGCGCAATCGCCCTATCAGGTGCTGGCCGACTGGCAGGAGGATTATGACGGCAATCTGCGCATCATCCTGCCCGATACTTTCGGGACGAAGGGGTTCTTCGACAAGGCGCCGAGCTGGCTGGTGAATTGGACCGGGGTCAGGATCGACTCGGGTGACCCGGCGCCTTGCGCCGAGATCGCCATCGCGTTCTGGAAGCGCCACGGGCAGGATCCGCGCGAGAAACTGGTGATCTTCTCAGACGGGCTGGATGTGGAGAAGATCGCCGAGCTTCATGCCCAGTTCCACGGCCGGGTGAACATCGGCTTTGGCTGGGGGACGCTTTTGACCAACGACTTCCGCGGGCTGGCGCCGAAAGACGCGCTGGCGCCGTTCTCGCTGGTCTGCAAGGCAGTCTCGGCGAACGGACGGGCGACGGTAAAGCTCAGCGACAATCCGACCAAGGCGATGGGCCCGGCTGAGGAGATCGCGCGATACAAGCGGGTCTTCGATGTGGGGGCTCAGGAGGTTCGCAAGATCCTCGTCTGAACAAAGGGAGCGTGGCGCCCTGAGGCGCCGTCAGCCCGGGTTCCTAGACGGACACCTCGCGACGGCGCATCGCGCCCAGCATTCCGACGGCACCCAGAAGAAGCAAGATGGCAGGCGGCAGGAGAACCTGCGCGACCCCAAAAAGCTCCAGCTCGCCAACCTGAACATTCGCACCGCCGCCAGTCCCGGCGATCGTGTCCGAGATCACGAGGCGGAAGGCGCTGAAGCCCTCGCTGGTGAGGAAGGTGTCGCCATTCTCCGGCGCGTAGTGGTTGACCTGCAACCGCGAGGCCCAATCGCTGACGGTGCCGTTGCGGACGAAAATCGGATCCCAGTCTCCGTCGAGGCCTGAGGTCGTGTTGTTCGACCCCTCGATCTGCCAGACGATCGGGTCGCGGTTCGGCACGTCATTGGCCGAGCTCAGCGTGAAAGATGTCAGCTCAAACGCACTGTCGAACATCGCGCCGATGATGACCGGGTTGCCACCAGGGAAGTTGCAGCAGAACTTGGCGTTGCCGGGTCCGAGCTGATTGTCGAAGACATTGAACGCGAATTCCCCGCCCTGAAATCCCGGTTCGACGTTCGAGAAGAAATCGGCGTCGAAGCCTGCGCGGTTCGTGTCGGAATAGGCGTTCTCGTTTCCGTCATTGCCCAGATCGGTCAGATCGTTGCCGATGAGGCTGCCCGTGCCGGTGCCGAGAACCGTCACGGCCGATGCCGGGCCTGAGACGGCCATGGTCACCGCGGCTGCTGCAATCAGAGTCTTCCACATAATCTCACCCTCGCTCCACCCCGGAGCCAAGGTCGGCGGCACCGGATGAGACTTTGCTTACCGGTGGTTTGCGGCGCCTGCTTGTCCGATTCCGGGCATTTCGTGGTGAATTTGTCTCAATTCAGATCGGGTATAACCGGCGCCGCCCCGAGGGATAGCGGGCGGCGCCGTGGGCGGGTCCTCCCCTGGACCTTCTTATTGCTGGCCCGCCTCGCGCGCGTCCTCGACCGTTCTGAGGCCGGTTGTCGGGGCGGAGACCAGAACCGCCATGTTTCCGGGCAGATGCTGATTGCGTCTCATCTTCATATGCGCGGCCGGGATATCGGCCCAGTCGAAGACCTCGGACATGCAGGGGTCGAGCCTGCGTTCGATCATGAGCTGGTTGGCCTGGCTCGCCTGCTTCAGATGCGCGAAATGCGAGCCCTGGAGGCGTTTCTGGTGCATCCACATGTAGCGCACGTCGAAGGTGCAGTTATAGCCTGTGGTGCCGGCGCAGATGACCACCATGCCGCCCTTTTTCACCACGAAGGTCGAGACTGGGAAGGTCGCCTCGCCCGGGTGCTCGAACACCATGTCGACATTCACGCCCTTGCCGGTGATGTCCCAGATCGCCTTGCCGAACTTGCGCGCCTCGGTGAACCACTCCTTGTATTCGGGCGTGTTGACCTCGGGCAGTTGGCCCCAACAGTTGAAGTCCTTGCGGTTGATGACCCCCTTAGCGCCGAGATCGAGCACGAATTGGCGCTTGTCCTCGTCGGAGATCACGCCGATGGCGTTCGCGCCCGCCGTGTTGATGAGCTGGATCGCGTAGGAGCCGAGCCCGCCGGAGGCGCCCCAGACCAGCACGTTCTGACCGGGCTTCAGGTCATGCGGCTCGTGACCGAAGAGCATCCGGTAGGCGGTGGCGAGGGTGAGCGTGTAGCAGGCCGACTCCTCCCAGGTCAGGTGCTTCGGCCGGGGCATGAGCTGCTGGGCCTGTACGTTGGTGAACTGGGCGAAGGAGCCATCCGGCGTCTCATAGCCCCAGATCCGCTGGCTGGGCGAGTACATCGGATCGCCGCCGTTGCAGTGCTCGTCATCGCCGTCGTCCTGGTTGCAGTGGATGACGACCTCGTCGCCCACTTTCCAACGGGTCACCTTGTCGCCGACGGCCCAAACGATGCCCGAGGCATCCGAGCCCGCGATGTGATAGGGTTTCTTGTGGACGTCGAACATGCTGATCGGGATGCCGAGCGAAGCCCAGACGCCGTTGTAGTTGACGCCTGCCGCCATCACGAGCACCAGCACCTCATGGCTGTCGAGGATGGGGACATCCACCACCTCGGTCTGCATCGCGGTCTCGGGCTCTCCCTCGCGCTCCTGCCGGATGCACCAAGCATACATCTGTCTGGGCACATGGCCGAGCGGCGGAATCTCGCCGATCTCGTAGAGGTCCTTGCCCGGCATCTCGGTGGCTCCGTCCATCGCTAGATCTCCTCTGGCGGATCTCGCACGAAAGAATCGTGCGCAAAACTCTCAATTCGGTGAATGACATTGCTGAGTTTGTTTCGCAACCCGGAAATGTGCAGTGCAGCAATTTTTCTGCTGCCCGGTCAGGCCGGCTCGGTTTCCGGGGCCAGATGGGCGATGGAATTGGCGTAGTAGCGCAGCAGGTCGCGTTCTTGCTCGACCACGGAAAGCCCCTCGGGGCCGTCTTCGACGATGTGGCGCATGGTCAGCATGCGCAGGCCGACATCGACGGCATAGTCGAGCCGGGCGCGGGGGATGTGGCTGTGCGCGCCGACCGCGTGGAGCCGTTCGAGCTCCGCCTCGGCTGCGATCTTGAGGTCGAAGACCGGGAGCGGGCGGTCGGCGCGCATCAGGACCCGCGAGATCAGCGCGACCGGCAGGACGGGCACGACCTGCCCCACCCGGCCCATCAGTTCGACACCGAGCGCGGAGACGGGGTCGTCTTCGTCGTTTCCCGCCAGGAACTCCCGCAGCGACAGCGGGCTGCCGAAGCTGACACAGGCATAGCCGAGCTTGTAGAAGCGTCCGGTCAGTTTGCGCCAGGCGAGCTGGGCGATGAACAGGGCGGCGGTGAACGGGCTGACACGGAACGCGCGGGAGCCGACATCTGGGTCGCGGGCAGCGAGTAGCACCCGGTCCTCGGTCACCCGGTCGTAGTTCAGCCCGACGGGCACGAAGACCACATCGCGCGGCCCATCGGTATTGAACCCCTGGACGATATAGCTGAGGAGGCCGAGCTTCGGCGGCTGAAGCGTCCCGTCGCGCGAAAGCCCGCCCTCGGGAAAGACGGCCTGGGTCACCCCGCCCTCGGTCGCCATATGGACATAGCGGGAAAGCACCTTGCGATAGAGCGCGTTGCGGGATTTGCGCCGGATGAAGTAGGCGCCCATCGAGCGGATGATACGGCTGAGCGGCCAGACCCGCGCCCATTCGCCGACCGCATAGGAGAGCGCCGAGGCCTGGGCCGCCAGATAGGTCACCAGGAGGTAGTCGAAGTTCGAGCGGTGGTTCATGATGAAGACCACGGTGGCGTCGCGGTCGATCTCCTTGAGCGCCGCCTCGTCGAACGCGCCGAGCCGGACCCGGTAGAACGCCTGGGCGATCAAGCGCGAGACCCGGGCGCCAACCTTGAAATAGGCGTAGGCCGAGAAAGAGGGCACGATCTCGCGGGCATAGGTCTCGGCCTCGCGCAGGACCTTCTCGCGGGGGAGGCTTTGCTCCGTCACCTCTTCGTCGATGGCCTCGAGGACTTGCGGGTCGTTTACCAGCCGGTCGATCAGGACCTGGCGTTTGGTGAGCTTGAAAGAGTGGATCTTGAGCTGGAGGCGGGTATTCAAATCGTCGATCGCGCGGTTGAAGCGTTTTCGCAGCACCCAGCGGAGCCCCGGCCCGATCACCCGGTCGAGCAGGGCGATCAGGGCGAGCGCGCCTCCCACCACCACCAGCCAAACCGGTACGTCGATGCTCCCCGTCATGCGGGGATCGTGCATCTGGCGTCGCGGTCTGTCCAGCGGCGCGCATCACTTCCTGCGCCATAAAGTTCCAATCGACTCCCGCCTTGCGCAATAATCTGAGGTACTCTATTCCTGTTGCAATGCAGCATGCCTGAGTCGCGGAAGGGCCCGAGATGACCGAGACGCCGAAGAAGGATCGCCCCTGGCTGATCCGCACCTATGCCGGGCATTCGACCGCCGAGGCATCGAACGCGCTCTACCGCTCGAATCTCGCCAAGGGGCAGACGGGCCTGAGCGTTGCCTTCGATTTGCCGACCCAGACCGGCTATGACAGCGATCACCCGCTGGCGCGCGGCGAGGTCGGCAAAGTCGGCGTGCCGATCAGCCATATCGGCGATATGCGCACACTGTTCGATCAGATCCCGCTTGAGACCATGAACACCTCGATGACGATCAACGCGACGGCGGCCTGGCTGCTCGCGCTCTATATCGCGGTGGCCGAGGAGCAGGGCGCGGATGTGCGCAAGCTCACCGGCACGGTGCAGAACGACATCATGAAGGAGTATCTCTCGCGCGGGACCTATGTGTTCCCGCCCGAGCCGTCGCTCAGGCTGATCGGCGATGTCGCGGCCTATTGCTATGCGCATGTGCCGAAGTGGAACCCGATGAATGTGTGCTCCTACCACCTGCAGGAGGCTGGCGCGACGCCGGAGCAGGAGCTCGCCTATGCGCTGGCTACCGCGACGGCGGTGCTGGATCAGGTGCGCGGCCAGGTCTCGGAGGCGGATTTCCCGGGCGTGGTCGGGCGGATCAGCTTCTTCGTCAATGCGGGCATCCGCTTCGTCACCGAGATCTGCAAGATGCGCGCCTTCGTCGACCTCTGGGACGAGATCTGCCAGGAGCGGTATGGGGTCGAGGATCCGAAGCTGCGCCGGTTCCGGTATGGGGTGCAGGTGAACTCGCTGGGCCTGACCGAGCAACAGCCGGAGAACAACGTCTACCGCATCCTGATCGAAATGCTGGCGGTGACGCTGTCGAAGAAGGCCCGCGCCCGGGCGGTGCAGCTGCCGGCCTGGAACGAGGCGCTGGGTCTGCCGCGGCCGTGGGACCAGCAATGGTCGCTGAGGGCGCAGCAGATTCTGGCCTATGAGACGGATCTGCTGGAATACGGCGATCTGTTCGATGGCAACCCCACGGTCGATGCGAAGGTCGAGGAGTTGAAGGCGGCGGCGCGGGCGGAGCTCGCCACGATCGAGCAACTCGGTGGGGCTGTGGCCGCAATCGATCACATGAAGGGGGCGCTGGTCGCCTCCAACACCCGGCGGCTGAAGGCGATCGAGGCGGGCGAGACCACGGTGGTGGGTGTCAACGCCTTCACCGCCAGCGAAGACAGCCCGCTGACGACCGGCGAGGGCGGGATCATGGTGGTGGATCCGGCCGTGGAGGCCGAACAGATCGCCCGGCTCGAAGCCTGGCGCTCAGGGCGCGACGCCGCGGCCATCGAGGCCGCGCTCGCCGCGCTCACGCGCGATGCGCGCTCGGGCGCCAATATCATGCCTGCCTCGGTTGCGGCCGCGAAAGCCGGCGTGACGACAGGCGAATGGGGGCAGGCGATGCGTGAGGTGTTCGGCGAGTATCGCGCCCCGACCGGTGTCGGCAAGGCGGTGACCACGTCCGGCCAGGGGTTGGAGACGATCCGCGCGGAGGTCGAGAAAGTCAGCGGCCGTCTCGGGCGGCGGATCAAGTTCCTTGTCGGCAAGCCCGGGCTCGATGGCCACTCCAACGGCGCCGAGCAGATTGCAGTGCGTGCGCGCGACTGCGGGATGGAGGTGGTCTATGAGGGCATCCGCCTCACGCCCGCGCATATCGTCAATGCGGCGGTGGAGGAGAGCGTGCATGTGATTGGCCTCTCGATCCTGTCGGGCTCCCATATGGCGCTGATCGAGGATGTGCTTGCGCAGATGAGGGCGGCCGGGATCGGTGACATTCCGCTGGTCGTCGGAGGGATAATCCCTGACGAGGATGCGGAAAGGCTGCTCTCCCAGGGGGTCGCCCGGGTCTACACGCCGAAGGATTTCGAGCTGAACCGGATCATGCGCGATATTGTCGATCTGATCGGGCGCGATCTATTTGAAGCAGCCTGATCACTTTGACCTGAGCGCCAGCGGCCGGCCGAAAAGCTGTTGCGCAGCAACGGTTTTTCTTCCGGCCGCAGTATAGAAGTATGCGCGGCACGCGCATGCCGCTTGGTTCGCGTTCGCTAGTCTTGGCGCTGGCCTGAAAGTTCTGCCTCGATCGCGGCTTCGTCGAGTAAGGTTTCCTCTGCGCCTTTCCCCTTGATCGGTACCCGCCCGGCCTCGAGCAGCAGCGGGGCGGAGAACGGCGTCACCCGACCTGCCGCCACATGTTCCATCCGGCCCGATCGGGTCAACATTTCCTCGATCCGGCCAAAATCGACGAGGCCGCGCTCCGCTTCCCGGCGCGTGATCTCGAGCAGCAGATGATCCGGGTCGAAGCGGTGCAGCGTGTCGTAGAGGATGTCTGAGGAGAATGTTGCCTGCCGCCCGGTCTTGCGCTTGCCCATGACGTTGCGCTCGATCAGGCCAGCGACGATGGCGACGGATCGGAACGTCCGCTTCATCACCGCGTTTTGCGTGAGCCAGAGGTCAAAGCCCGCGCGGATCCCGTCGGCCGACAGAAGCGCCCTGGGATCGCGTACCGGCTTCAGACCCCAGAGCATCACGGCATAATCGCTCGCGACGAAGCCAAGCGGGTCGAGCCCCGCCTCCTCCATGCGTTTCGACAACAAGAGCCCCAGCGTCTGGCAGGCATTGCGCCCGGCGAAGGCATAGAGCGTGAGATAATGCCGCCCGCCGCGAGGGAATGTCTCGGTCAGGAGGTGATCCGGTCCCGGCAGCCGCGAGTGGCTGCGCTGCATCTCCAGCCAGTCCTGCACTGGCCCCGGCAAAGAAGACCACTGCTCCTGATCCTCGATGATCCCGAGCACGCGGCGCGAGAGGCCGGCCGTCGTGGCGAGTTTCGTGCCTGCGAAAACTGCGATCTTGGCATCCTGGCCCGGTGCGTGGGAGACCTGCAGCGTCATCTCGCGCATGCCCTCATAGCGGACGACCTGCCCGCCGATAAGGAAACTGTCTCCCGGCGAGAGCGTGGCGGCGAAGGCCTCCTCGACCTCGCCGAGCGGCCGCCCGCCACGCTTGCCAAGCCGGACCCCCAAGGTCTCGGTGCCCACGATCGTGCCCGCGTTCATCCTCAGCCGCTGAGCCATGCGCGGGTCGCGCAGGCGCCATGTCCCCGCATCCTCGACCAGACGCTGCCATTGATCATAGGCGCGGAGCGCATAGCCACCCGTGGCACAGAAGGCGAGGCAGCGGTCGAACTCGTCCCTACCAAGAGACTTGTACGGCCCCGCCCGCGTGACCTCGGCAAACAGCGCGTCCGCCGCGAAGGGTGCGGCGCAGGCGGTCATCAGGATATGCTGGCAGAGCACGTCGAGCCCGCCCGGGGGCAGCGGGTCGCCGTCGAGATCGCTTTCCCTGACAGCGGCGAGCGCCGCCTCGCATTCGAGCACTTCAAACCGGTTGGCGGGCACCAGAATCGCCTTGGATGGCGCGTCATAGCGGTGATTGGCCCGTCCGATACGCTGGACGAGCCGTTTGACGCCCTTGGGCGCACCAATCTGGATGACGAGATCCACATCACCCCAGTCGAGGCCGAGATCGAGCGATGCGGTGGCGCAGACCGCCCGCAGTTCACCCGCCGCCATCGCCGCCTCGACCCGCTGGCGCGCATCCCGCGACAGCGAGCCATGGTGCAGGCCGATCGGCAGCCCTTCGATGTTCTCCGCCCAGAGCGCCTGGAAGAACAGTTCAGCCTGCGCGCGGGTGTTGATGAAGATGATCGAGGTGCAGTGTCGGCGCACAAGCTCCATGACGGCAGGGGCCGCGTAGCGCCCGCCCATGCCGGTCCAGGGCGGCTCTCCAGCGCTGCGCAGGATCGAGACATCGGGTTCGGGGCCGGGATCGGCCTCCAGGATCCGTGTCGCAGGTGAGAGCCAGCGGCCGATCGCTTCCGGATCATCGACCGTCGCCGAAAGGGCCGTCAGGCGATGGCCCGGTGCGAGCGTGGCCAGCCTGCTGAGGCAGAGTGACAGATGATCGCCGCGCTTCGTCCCGGCGAGTGCGTGGATCTCGTCGACGACGATATGGCGAAGCCCGGAGAAGAGCCGCGGCGCATCCTCCCAACTCAGCATCAGCGCAAAGCTCTCGGGCGTGGTCAGGAGGATATCGGGCGGGTCCCTGCGCTGGTTGCGGCGGCGCGAGGACGAGGTGTCGCCGGTGCGCTCCTCGATCCGGATGTCGAGTCTGATTTCCTCGACCGGGGTCTTGAGGTTCCGGCCAATATCGACTGCGAGCGCTTTGAGGGGCGAGACATAGAGCGTGTGCAGGCCTTCGCCGGCGTTCTCGGCAAGTTCCGTGAGGGACGGCAGGAACCCGGCCAGCGTCTTGCCCGCGCCAGTGGGCGCGATAAGCAGACGCGCTCTCGAGCTATCGTGCAGAAGATCGAGCTGATGGGGATGCGGCTGCCAGCCATGGGCGGCGAACCAGTCGCGGAATGGCTTTGGAAGATCGGGCACATCAGGATTCTAGTGCGCGAAGCGGCGCGAACCAAGCGGTGCGCGCGTTCCGCGCGCGAGACTATGCTGTCCCTAGGAAAACGCCGTTTCGATGAAACAGCGTTTTGTCGGGACAGGGCGCGCTGCTCGAACATTCGCGCCAGCGATCGGCTGAAAGGCTGTTGCATAGCAACGGCCTTTCCCCCGATCGCAGATAGACGTATGCGGCGAAGCCGCATGCCGATTGGTTCGACGGATCAGGCGAGGCTGCGCCGGAAGGTGAGGTAGTGAGGCTGGCGACCCTCCCGCAGGGCCTTCGCTTCGTATCTGGTCGAGGGCCAGTCGAGCCAGGGACCGCGCCAGTCCCGCGGGCTTTCTGCGCTCCATTCAAAGCGGCGATCATTGGCGAGATGCTCCAATGTGTGGCGCACGTAGTCTCCGATATCCGTTGCGATCCTCAGCTCCGCACCTGGTGCCATCACATGAGCAAGCTGCTCGATGTTCTCCGATTTGATGAACCGGCGTTTGTGATGGCGGGTCTTCGGCCAGGGATCAGGATAGTTGAGGAACACGCGGCCGATCGAAGCCTCTGGCAGCACGTCCATCACGTCGCGTGCATCGGCATCCGTGATGGCAAGATTGCGCAGACCGGCCCCCTCGATCGCCGCGAGAAGCTTGGCGACGCCGTTGATGTAGGGCTCGCAGCCGATCAGGCCGATACCCGGATACCGGCCTGCCTGCGCGATCATATGCTCCCCCCCGCCGAAGCCGATTTCGAGCCAGACCTCTGATTTGCCTGGGAAAAGCGCTGCCAGATCGATTGGCTCGCGATCCGGGTTTTCCCCCCAGGTGATCCCCGGCGGGGTGAGTTCGGCGAGGCGTGTCTCGACAAGTTCAGCCTGGCCGCGGCGGAGTTTCTTGCCGCGTCTACGGCCATAGAAATTGCGCCAAGGGGCGCCGTCATCGCGCTCGGGTTCGGTCATGGTTTGGCTTTTGCCGTCTCGCGCAAGTCGTGTCAAAGCGTGGTCATAGAGGCCGCTCGAGACGGCGCACCTCTATTTCCAGCCCACCTCTTGTGAGATGCGTCATTTGCTCGGTCACCGAATAGCCTGCGCGGGTGTAGAACGGGAGCGCCGCGAGGCTCGCTTCGACTATCGAACGCTTCGCACCACTGCGTGCTATGATCAACTCGGCGTCCCGGAGCAGGCGATAGCCCGCGCCCCTGCCTTGGATCTCAGGATCGACATAGAGGCCGCAGATCTCTCCTACCCCGTCGGGATGGCATTTGTAGCCGCAGAAGCCAACCACCTGCCCGGCCAGCTCGGCGATCAGGAAGATCTCACCCCCGCCATCGCTTCGAGATAGCCCTCTTCGGTCTTGCCGTGGTTCCAGCTTTCGAGTTCCACCTGGCTATAGACCTCGCGTGAGATCGCGAGGATGGCTCGACCATGGACAGCCAGCATGCCCGCCGCATCACCGGCTCGGTAGGGTCTTATCTCCAGATCGTCGGCCAAAGCTTTCTCTCGCGGCCATAGCTGTGCAGGAGCGGCCGGTGCAGAGCCCGACGGGCCCCGATCACAGTGCTGATTTCAGCGCGTCCACTAGATCGGTCTTCTCCCAGGAGAACCCGCCATCGGATTCCGGTTCGCGTCCGAAATGGCCGTAGGCGGCGGTGCGCCGGTAGATCGGGCGGTTCAGGCCGAGATGGGTGCGGATGCCGCGCGGTGTGAGGCTCATCGCGGCGCGGATCGCCTTTTCAATCTTGCCGAGATCCACCTGCGCTGTGCCGTAGTCCTCGATATGGATCGACAGTGGTTCGGCGACGCCGATCGCGTAGGAAAGCTGGAGGCAACATTTCTCGGCGAGCCCGGCTGCGACCACGTTTTTCGCGACATAGCGCGCGGCATAGGCGGCCGAGCGGTCGACCTTGGTCGGGTCCTTGCCGGAGAAGGCGCCGCCGCCATGGGGGGCCGCCCCGCCATAGGTGTCGACGATGATCTTGCGGCCTGTGAGCCCTGCGTCCCCGTCCGGGCCGCCGATGACGAAACGGCCGGTCGGGTTTACGTGCCAGATCGTGTCCGCATCGATGAAACCCTCCGGCATCGATTGCAGGGCATAGGGCTCGACGACCTGGCGGATATCGTCCGAGGTGAGCTCCTTGCCGTCATTGTCGCGTTCGACATGCTGGGTCGAGATGACGATGGTATGGGCGCGGGCCGGGCGGTCGTCCCTGTATTCCACGGTGACTTGGCTCTTGGCGTCAGGACCCAAGAGCGGCGCCTGCCCGCCGTGGCGGGCCTCCGCCATCAGGCGCAGGATGCGGTGTGCGTAGAGGATCGGCGCAGGCATGAGCTCCGGCGTCTCGCTGGTTGCGTATCCGAACATAATGCCCTGATCGCCTGCGCCTTCGTCCTTGTTTGCCGCCGCATCGACGCCCTGGGCGATATCGGCCGACTGCTCGTGGATGTAGCAGTCGATCGAGGCTGTCTTGAAGTGAAAGCCCTTCTGCATGTAGCCGATATCGCGGATCGTATCGCGCGCGGCGTCGATAAACTCGTCTTCAGAGACGGCGTTCTCGGGAGAGATCTTGATCTCCCCCATCAGCACGACCTTGTTCGTGGTCGCCGCAGTCTCGACCGCGACCCGGGCCTCGGGCTCCTTCTCCAGGATCATGTCGATCATCGTGTCGGAGATCTGGTCGCAGACCTTATCCGGGTGGCCTTCGGAGACGGATTCCGAAGTGAACAGATAGTTTGATTTTGACATGAAGCGGAGTCTCCGGAGGCTCGCAGCGCGGTCGCGCGCAAATGTGCGCGCGTCTATGCCACGCGATCCTTCGAGAGGTCAAGGTGGCCCTCAGGCGCTCTCCGTCACGCTTTGCCCTTCATAGGACTGATCGCCGAGCGCCTGGGCAAGATCGAGGATCCGGCGGCGCACATTGCTGTCGGAGATCTGGCTGAGCGCCACGACGATGGAGTGCCCCTCTGCCGAGGCAAGAAACTCCGAGACCTCGATCGAGCGGCGGAGCAGGACAGGGTCCGGCACCAGTTCGGTCGTCGGTGGCAGGCCTTCATAGAAATAGCTCGGCGCGACATTCAGGACCCGGGCGATGTGGTAGAGCCGCCCGGCGCCGATCCGGTTCAGGCCGCGCTCGTATTTCTGGACCTGCTGGAAGGTGAGGCCGAGCGCGGTTCCAAGCTGCTCCTGGCTCATGTTCATCATGATCCGGCGCAGCCGGACACGCCCGCCGATATGCACATCGATTTCGTCCGGAGATTTGGCCAAGAGTTTCCGCTTTCCGTTCTAGCTGTCTCGATCGCAGGACGCGGGCTAAAGAGCACCGGTCGAACGATCACCCGATACCGTCGTGTCTTGGGAGTTATCTCAGGTTGTGCTCAAGCCTTGTCAAACGCTATCGGCTGACGGGCGATCACAATTAGGCAAACACAAATGATGATGGCCAGGGCGAGAGTCGCATAGGCCCCGAGGGACGCGAAAAGCGTCGGGCTGATCGGGGCGGGCAGCGCCGCATCGAACGCGCCGTGGTTGTGCAGCGGCAGATGCTCGGTCACGCGGCCATAGGGGTCGATCATCGCCGAGATCCCGGTGTTTGCCGCGCGTGCCACGGGCAGGCCCTGTTCGACAGCGCGGAAACGGGCCTGATCGAGATGCTGTTGCGGGCCGGCGAAACGGCCAAACCATGCGTCATTGGTGATGGTTACGATCCATTCCGGACGGGGGCCGGGGCCGACGATCCCGTGCGGGAAGATCATCTCATAGCAGATCGCGGCGGCAAAGGCCGGCAGGCCAGGCAGGCTTACATTGGTCGGCCCGGGCCCCTCGCCGAACCCCCCGAAACGGGCGATCTGCTGCAGGCCGAGAGGCTCGAGAATCCAGGCGAACGGCACGTATTCGCCGAAGGGGACGAGGTGGTGTTTGTCGTAGCGCGGGCCGATCGCGCCATCTGGCAAAATCGTGACCAGAGAGTTGAAGTAGAGCTGGGCCGCGCCATCGCTGGGGCCGGAGATTGCGCCGGTAATCACCGGTTTACCCCCGGCTGCGGCGGCGATCTGCAGGCGCCCCTCCGGCACTTGGTCGGGCAGGTAGGCGATTGCGGTCTCGGGCCAGAGGATCAGATCGGGCGCGGGCAGACCATCGGCTGCGGGCGCGGCCGTCTCCTTGAGCAGGCGCTGGTAGAAGACCGGGATATGCTCGGGCTTCCACTTCAGGTGCTGCGGCGCGTTCGGCTGGACAATCCGGATCACGGGCGCATCTGCGGCATAGACGACCGTGTCGGGCGCCCGGGACGTGCCCCAGGCCCAGAGAACGGCGAAGAGGAGGGCACCTAGCCCCGCACCCGCGAACCGGCGCGCAGCCAGAGCGAGCGGCACGTAGCCGCAAAGGAAGAGCGTGATCAGGGTCAGGCCGAACGGCCCCGCCCAGCTCGCACTCTGCAGCAGCGGTGTCTCGACCCAAGCGTAGGCGGGCAGCGCCCAGGGAAAGCCGGTCAGGATATGGCTGCGCAGGATCTCCACCAGGGTCCACGCCATCGCGAGTGTCAGCGCCTGCAAGGCGAGAGCCTGCGGCTGGACCCGCTTCGCCACCCAGAACGCGGCCGCCCAGAAGAGTGCGAGAAAGCCTGGCAGGAGCGTCAGCGCGAAGGGCATCATCCAAGCGTGCCGATCCGGGTCGACCAGAAAGGCGTGGCCGATCCAGTGCAGCCCAGAGATGAAGTAGCCGAAGCCGAGCCCCCAGCCAATCCACGCCGCGTGAAGCGGGCGCGAGACCTGGCCCGTCAGCCAAAGCACAGCCGGAATGGCAATAAAAAAGCCCCAGGGGAAGTCCGTCGGCGCATGGCCAAGTGTCATCACGCCGCCCATAACGGCGGCGAAGGAGACGCGCTGCCATCCGGTCAGTCGCCGCAGTCGGTTAATCAAAGAATGGCCACCTGGATCAGCCGGTGAGGCTTCGCTCACTCCGCCGCCTCTCGCACGGATTTGCGGGTATTGGCACCGTTCAGCGTCAGCCTGAGGCGCTTGATCCGGCGCGGGTCGGCGTCGAGCACCTGAAACTCATGGCCGAAGGGATGCTGGATCACCTCTCCGCGCGCAGGAACGCGGCCAGAGAGCATGAAGACGAGGCCGCCTAGCGTGTCGGCATCCTCCTCCCAGTCTTCAGGCAGCAGGTTGAGCCCTGTGGCCTCCTCGAACTCCTCGATATCCGCGCGCGCATTGATTGCCCAGATGCCGGGGCCCTCCTCGCGCCAGAGCAGGTCGAGCGTGTCGTGCTCGTCCTCGATCTCGCCGACGATCTGTTCCACCAGATCCTCGATCGTGACCAGGCCGTCGACACCACCGAACTCGTCGATCACCAGCGCCATATGAACCCGCTCCCCCTGCATCTTTTGCAGGAGCGAGACGATCCCCATCGAGGGCGGCACGAAAATCGCCTGGTGGAGATGCTCGGCGGGCGTGAAATCCTGGCCGTTCTTCTGGCAGCCGACACCATAGCGGATCGCGAGATCCTTGAGGTGGATGAACCCGATCGGGTCATCCAGCGTCTCGCGGAAGACAGGAAGGCGCGAGAAACCGCCAAGCTCGAAGGCCGCCATCGCATCGTTCAGGCTGCTCTGATCCGAGATCGCCACGATGTCGGCGCGCGGAGTCATCACGTCGATCACCCGAATATCGCTCAGCCGAAGAATGTTGCCGATCATCAGCCGTTCGGCCGGTGAGGCACCCTCGAAGGCCGGTCCTACGACCTCGCCCGTCTCATTTACAGGGATCTGGTCTGCCGTTGATTGCCGGCGGAACAGTGCTGAGAAGAAAGAGCCCGATCGACTTTCGGAACTGTCGTCGCTGGCCGAGCTATCCTGCCCGGTCTCTGCGTCGGCTGCGCCCCTGTGCTGGGGCGCGGTCTCGCTTGCGTCCATCGCTTTATTCGAACCGTGGTTGCCCACGCCTCCTATGAATAAGGGTTCCCAATCCCAAGTTGGGCCAAGGCCCGGATCTCGATCCCTTCCATCACCGTCGCGTCCTCATCCGTCTCATGATCAAAGCCGAGAAGATGTAAACACCCATGTAAGATCAGGTGGGTTGCGTGATTTTTCAAGTCAATTGAGTGTTTTCGGGCCTCTCGCTCGCATGTCTGAAGCGCGATCGCAACATCTCCGAGCGGGGTGCGGCCGCCCGTGTCGGTCTGGCGGGGCAGTGCGGGGTGCGTACCTGGGCGATCAGGAATGAGGGCTTCTGCAGGCCAGGACAGCACGTTCGTGGCCGTGTCCTTAGCCCGAAATGCCCCGTTCAGCGCGGCAATTCGGGTATCAGAACAGGCAAGCAGACTGATCTCGAAGTCGTCCGGGTCGAGCGATTGCGCTGCGAGCGCGGCCATGGCTGCAGCCTCGGCTATATTCAGGAGCGGAAGCGCGTTCCAGCCGGGCTCCTCGATGGTCAGATCGACTAGGCTCACGCCTTGGGTCCGCGCACCTGGTCCTCATAGGCCTTGTCATAGGCCCGGATCACGCGTGCCACCATCGGATGACGGACCACGTCGTCGGCGTTGAAGCGCACGAAGCCAATCTCCTTGACCCCGCGCAGGATCTCCAGCGCCTCGATCAGGCCGGAGGTCACGCCGCGCGGCAGATCCACCTGGCTCGGGTCGCCCGTGATCGCCATGCGGCTGCGTTCGCCCATGCGGGTCAGGAACATCTTCATCTGCATGGTCGTGGTGTTCTGCGCCTCGTCGAGCACGATGAAGGAATTCGAGAGCGTGCGCCCGCGCATGAAGGCGAGCGGGGCGACCTCGATCCGCTTCTCTTCCATCAGCTTGTCAACCTGTTTGCCTGGCAGCATGTCGTGGAGCGCGTCGTAGAGCGGGCGCAGATAGGGGTCCATCTTGTCCTTCTCGGTGCCCGGCAGGAAACCGAGCCGCTCGCCCGCCTCCACCGCCGGGCGCGACAGGATGATCCGGTCAACTTCGCCGTCGAGGAACATCGAGACTGCTGCGGCGACCGCGAGATAGGTCTTGCCGGTGCCCGCCGGCCCGATCCCGAAGACAAGCTCGCGCTGGAACAGCTCGGCGACATAGGTCCGCTGGGTGGCGGAGCGGGGCTCCACGGTCTTCTTCTTCGTGCGGATCTCCATCCGCCCGCCGGGGAACATGTCGAGCTGCTTGCCCGGCTCCTCGGCCGCGACATCGGCGGGGAAGTGGCCGACGCGGATGAGTGTCTCGAGATCGCCCTGTTCCAGCCCGCGGCCATGCTCCAGCCGGTCGTAGATCGCGTCGAGCGCGTTCTTGGCGGCGGCGCGCGCCTCCTCCGGCCCGTGGACCGCGATCAGGTTGCCCCGGCGCATGATGACCACGCCGAAGCCCTGCTCAAGCGCGGTGAGGTTCTTGTCGAATTGTCCGCAGAGGTCGATGAGAAGCCGGTTGTCGGCGAACTCGATCAGGGTCTCATCCAGCGCACGGGCCTCGGAATCCATCACCGGACGAGGCTTCCGTTTAGGTGTCTGCACGGGATATGACGCTCCTGTTCGCGATGCACGCGGGAGATGTTGGCGGAGGTGACGCGGCCGCGCAAGCGGAAATCACGTCACCCCTGTGTCACACCGCGCAGTGACGCCGCGCGGTCACATCGCGTTTGCCGGCTGCCTCGAGGTGGTCCTCTCCGGCTCGCTCGGTTCGGTTGCCGGGTTCTTGCTCATTATCAGAACCGCAGCGCCGAGAAGACCGGACAGGAGCGAGCCCGCGATCACGCCAAGACGCACCGCGTCCTGGGTGAGCTTGTCATCGAACGCGAGCGTGCCGATGAAGAGGCTCATGGTGAAGCCAATACCGGCGAGAAGCGAGACGCCATAGAGCTGCATCATGGTTGCGCCCGGCGGCCGCGCGGCGATGCCGGTTTTGATCGCGAGCCAGGCGAGGCCGAAGACACCGATCTGCTTGCCAATGAAGAGACCGGCCATGATGCCGAGCGTAAGCGGCGCGCCGAGATCGGCGAGCGACAGGCTGTGGAGCGGCACGCCTGCATTGGCGAAGGCGAAGATCGGCATGACCATGAAAGCAACCCATGGGCGCAGGCCGTTCTTCATGTTGATCATCGGCGAGAAGCCCTCGCTGTCCCGCTTGATCGGGATCGCGAAGCCGAGCGCCACGCCAGCGAGTGTTGCATGCACGCCGGATTTGAGAACCGCGACCCAAAGGATCAGGCCGACAACGATGAAGGCCGCCTGGCTTCGAACGCCGCGCAGGTTCATGATCGCGAGCGTGCCGAGGCCGATGGCAGCGATGATCAGGGCACTCTGCGACAGCTCGGACGTGTAGAAGAGCGCGATGATGATGATCGCAGCGAGGTCATCGACGATGGCCAATGCCAGCAGGAAGACCTTGAGTGGCGCAGGGACCCTGTCGCCGAAGAGCGCCAGGACACCCAGTGCGAAGGCAATGTCGGTTGCCGCCGGGATGGCCCAGCCACGTGCCTCGGCGCTGTCGATCCCTACGATGCCGATGAAAACCAACGCAGGGACGGCCATGCCGCCGACCGCGCCCATGACGGGCAGCGAGGCGTTTTTCCAACTGCTCAGTGAGCCCTCGACGATCTCTTTTTTGATCTCGAGCGCGACGAAAAGGAAGAAGATGGCCATCAGGCCGTCATTAATCCAGAGCAGGAGCGGTTTGGCGATCGAGGCGTCTTCGATGGCGATAACGAGTTGCGTGCCAAGAAGTTGGTCGTAATAGACTCGCAGGAAACCGATATTCTCGGCCAGAAGACCCGCTATGGCGGCCATTCCAAGAACGAGCCCCCCCAACACTTCCTTGGACACCTTCGGGCGTACCGCCGCCATAGTTACCTCCATATGTTTCGATTCATGCGCGATATGGGGCTGCTTCAGCCGGGTGCAAGGTCGGTTTCCATGTGGTGAAATAAAGAAATTCTTCAGACCCGCCCGAGGGTTGGCCTGGCCGGTTCAGCGGGGTCCCGCAGCTCCGCTCAGGCGAGCGCTCCGCCGAGTGAATTCGACTGGGTCGATGTGATCGTCACATCGACGATCTCACCCACACGGTCGCGGGCACAGTCAAGATGCACTGGCTGGAGATAGGGCGACCGGCCGACCATCTGGCCCTCCATCCGGCCGGGCTTTTCGATCAGCACGGGAAGAGTGCGGCCCAGCATATCGTTTTGGAAAGCGGCCTGCTGCTCTGCGAGCAGCGCCTGGAGGCGCGAAAGCCGCTCCGCCTTGGCATCCTCCGGCACTTGGTCGGAGGTTGAGGCCGGTGTGCCTGGGCGCGGCGAATACTTGAAACTGAAGGCCTGCGCGTAACGGACCTCGCGAACCAGATCCAGTGTCTCGGCGAAGTCCTCTTCGGTCTCACCCGGAAAGCCCGTGATGAAATCGCCCGAGATCGCCATGTCGGGGCGGGCGGCGCGTATCCGCTCGATGATCTTCACATAGCTCTCAGCTGTGTGCTTGCGGTTCATCGCCTTCAGCACGCGATCCGAGCCCGACTGAACCGGCAGGTGCAGGTAGGGCATCAGCTCCTCTACCTCGGCGTGGGCGGCGAAGAGATCTTCGGACATGTCGTTGGGGTGCGAGGTGGTGTAGCGGATCCGCTTAAGCCCGTCGATCGCGGCCAACTCCTGGATCAGGCGCGCGAGCGACCATTCTCCGTCAGGGCTTGCGCCGTGATAGGCATTCACGTTCTGGCCGAGCAGGGTGATCTCGACAACCCCGCGATCGACCAGCGCACGGGCTTCGGTCATCAGGCGCTCGGCGGGCCGGGAGATTTCAGCGCCGCGCGTGTACGGCACGACGCAGAACGCACAGAATTTGTCGCATCCCTCCTGCACCGTAAGGAAAGCGGCTGGCGCGCGGCGGGCCTTGGGCGGTTGCGGCAGGTGATCGAACTTGTCCTCTTCAGGAAACTCCGTGTCGATCCGCACGCCCTTGGCCTCAGCCATCTCGGGTAGGCGGTGGTAGGCCTGCGGACCGACGACGAGGTCGACCACCGGCGCGCGGCGCACGATCTCTGCCCCCTCGGCCTGCGCAACGCAGCCGGCAACGGCGATCCTGAGGTCGGGTTTGGTCTGTTTGAGCGGTTTGAGGCGGCCGAGTTCGGAATACACCTTCTCCGCCGCCTTCTCGCGGATGTGGCAGGTGTTGAGGACGATCAGATCCGCCTCGTCGGCGCTCTTGGTCTCTTCATACCCGTTCGCGGCCATGGCCGAGGCCATCCGCTCGCTGTCATAGACGTTCATCTGACAGCCATAGGTCTTGATGAAGAGCTTCTTCGTCATCCGGTCCTCAAAGCATCAGGCGGCGCACCACCGATGCGCCGCCTGATAGCATGTTTGCCCGGGCGGGAAACCCCGCGTCGGTCACTTGCGCGGCTTGCGCCCCAGCCCGATCTTCTTCGCCAGTTCCTGGCGCTTGATCGCGTAGGAGGGCGCGACCATCGGATAGTCGTGCGGAAGGCCCCATTTGGCGCGATAGTCCTCGGGCGTCATATCGTAGGCGGTCTTAAGATGCCGCTTGAGCATTTTCAGCTTTTTACCGTCTTCGAGACAGATGATGTAGTCGTCGGTGACCGATTTCTTGATCGGAACCGCCGGCTTCAATTCAACCACTGGTTCTTCTTCCGGTGCATTCAAATTCTCTAGCGTGTGAAAAACCGTCTCGATTAGATTTGGCAAATCGACCGTTGGCACTGCGTTATTCGAAGCATGCGCAGCCACGATATCTGTGGTCAGCGCCAGCAGTTCGCTGCGGTCAATCGTTTCATCAGACATACAACTGTCTCCACTTTCTTACTTGGCGCCCAGCATTTTGGATTTTAGCAGCTATGCGGTGTGTATTCGCCTGATACATCACATCGCATTAAGCTGAACTACCACTGCTATTAACTATTACTTCCGCGCGAGCTTCGCAATAGATTTATATTGATATTTTCGAAAAAATCACGAAATCGGGCCGCGTTTCTTGTATTTGGCTACTATATTCACGTGTCCCAGGCTGAAACCGTGCCAGAGACTTCTGCGGCGGCACCCTCGATGAGTTCATAAAGCAGGAATCGCGCCTGATTGACCGGCGGCGGGAAAGTGAGGCCGTGGGGTCCGGCCGGGGTAAAGCCGAACTTGCCATAGTAGGGCTCGTCGCCGACCAAGAGAACCAGCCGCCAGCCGAGCGTTGCAGCATCGCTCAGCCCGTTGCCGATCAAAAGCTGGCCGAGCCCTTCGCCTTGCCGGGTCGGGTGGATCGCGATCGGCCCGAGCAGGAGCGCGGGCGCGCGTCTCTCGCCGATTCGCACTGGCCAGAACCGGATGCAGCCGACCAGAACGTCGTATTCGTCGCGCACAACGGTGCACAGCTCGGCGATCGGAGCGACCCCGTCGCGCAGGGAATAGGAGCTAAGCGCCAGCCGCCCGGGCGCGAAGGTGAGATCCAGCAGCATCTCGACCTCGTAGGCGTCCTCAGGCTTCTCACGGGACAGGCGGAACATTCGGGGTTTTCTTGGCGGCTGGGACGAGTATCTCTGGGTAGATCTGAAGGGCGATATCACGCCCCGCCCATTCCTGACCAGAGGAGCCCGGATGTTCTACCGCCCAAAAGATGGCCACGGCTTGCCGCATGATCCGTTCAAAGCCATCGTCGTGCCGCGCCCGATCGGCTGGATCTCGTCGATGGATGCCGAAGGGCGGACGAACCTTGCGCCCTACAGTTTCTTCAACGGCTGCGGCGATCACCCGCCGCTGGTGATGTTCGCGCAGACGGGGCGCAAGAGCCGGGAGGAGGGCATGAAAGACACCGTCGCCAATTGCCGGGCGACCGGCGCGTTTGCCTATAACGTGGTCAGCGAGGCGCTGAAGGACCGGATGAACGTCTCGACCGGGATCTATCCGGCGGGTGAGGACGAGTTTGCTCTCGCCGGTCTGACCAAGGCGCCGGGTGTCGAGATCCCGGTCCCGCATGTGGCCGAGGCGGTGGCGGTCATGGAGTGCAAGGTGGTGCGCGTGCTCGACGATCTGCCGAGTTTTCATGAAGACCGCTACAACATCATGGTGATCGGCGAGGTGGTCGGCGTGCATATCCAGGACGCCTATCTCAAGGACGGGCTGCTGGATGTGACTGCCTATCAGCCGATCGCGCGCATGGGCTACAAGGACTATGCGACGGTGCGGGAGATCTGGGAGATGAACCGGCCGGGGCAGGGCGACGCCCAGGCGCTCGGCAAGGGCTGAATTCGACGGGAAGAGATCACGGGACCGCCGCATCTCCTCAGGAGCCGGCGGATACGTGACCTAATGCGAGGGAACAGTGATGCCAGAGAGCGTGATCGGCGTGATCGGGGGCAGTGGCCTCTATCAGATCGAGGGGCTTGAAGAGCCGGTTTGGGAGACGGTCGACAGCCCGTGGGGCGCGCCGTCCGACCAGATCCTTACCGGGCGGCTGGACAGGGTTCGCATGGCGTTTCTGCCGCGCCATGCACGCGGCCACCGGGTGCCGCCGAGTGAGATCAACTACCGCGCCAACATCGATGCGATGAAACGGCTCGGAGTCACCGACATCATCTCGATCTCGGCCGTCGGCTCGTTTCGTGAAGAGATGGCGCCCGGCGATTTCGTCTTGGTCGATCAGTTCATCGACCGCACCGTGAATCGGGAGAAGACGTTCTTCGGCACCGGCTGCGTCGCGCATGTCTCGATGGCGCACCCGGTCTGTCAGCGGCTGCATTCCGCTCTCGCCCATGCGGCGATGAGCAAGGATATCTCCTACCATGCCCGCGGCACATATCTGGCGATGGAGGGGCCGCAATTCTCCTCGCTGGCCGAGAGCCACATGTACCGCGAGACCTGGGGCTGCGACGTGATCGGCATGACCAACATGCCGGAGGCCAAGCTCGCCCGTGAGGCGGAGATCTGCTACGCGACCGTCGCCATGGTCACCGACTATGACAGTTGGCACCCGGATCACGGCGAGGTCGATGTGCCCTCGATCCTCAAGGTCATGCATGAGAATGTAGAGAAGGCGAAAACGCTGATCGCGGCTTTGGTGCCGACGTTGGGCGCTGAGCGGGAGCCCTGCCCCTATGGCTGCGACAGGGCGCTGGATTATGCCTTGCTCACCGCGCCCGAGGCGCGCGATCCCATTTTGTTGCGCAAACTCGATGCGGTTGCGGGCCGGGTTCTGGGGTGAGGGTCAGGTGACCGAGCCTGCGGCCTCGGGCCCGTCGCGCAGGATCATCGCGAGGCGGATCATCCCGTCCCTCAACCGCTCCCGCGTCACCCGGGCGCCGAGTGCGACCCGGGTAAACTCCGGCCCGCCGCGCGCGGTCCGATAGATGCTGGCGGGCGGGACCAGCACACCCCCCGCTGCCGCCGTGGCGACGAATTCCGGCGACGTCCACGGGTCCGGCAGCGGTAGGTAGGCGAAGCTCGCGGCCGGATGGGTTCTCGCGCCGTAGGGGCCGAGGATTTCGGCGCAGAGGGCTGCGCGTTCCCGCGTCTCCGCCGCGACCCGGCTTCGGATCTGATCTGCCTCGCCGCCCGCAACGACCTCGGCCGCGAGTGCTTTGACGAGCCAGGGTGTCTGGTGCGCGAGCGCCTGATAGGCGCGGAAGGTCGGGACTGTGCGACCCGGCGGTGTGAGCAGGAGGCCCGCGCGGATCCCCGCCGCCACGCATTTCGAGAGGCTCGAAACATACCAGCAGATATCCGGCGCGATCTCGGCGAAGGTCGGCGGCGGGTTGTCGATCAACTGACCGTAGACGTCATCCTCGACGATCGGAACGCCGTGGCGGCGCGCGATCTCGGCGATGTCCCGGCGGCGCTGCTCCCCCATGATCGTCAGCGTCGGGTTATGCAGTGTCGCGGTGATCTCGATCGCGTCCGGGCGGTTGCGCGCGCAAGCCTGATCCAGCGCGTCGGGCACGATGCCGTCTTCGTCCGAGGTGATGGGGTCGAACCGCACGCCGATCGCCGAGACGCCGTCGCGCAGCCCGGGATGGGCCGTGTGCTGGGTCAGAACCCGGCCGCCGCCGCGGGCAAGCAGCGATAGAACGGCGACCACCCCCGCCTGTGCGCCGGAGGTCACCAGGAGCCGGTCCGCCTCGGCAGGCACGCCCTTCTGTCGCAACCAGCCGGCGAGCGCTTCGGTCGCCTCCGGGTCGTCCTCGCGCTGGCGGTAGCCGGTGAGCGGGGGCGCGCCATCGTAGCGGGCGATCAGCCGGGTCAGGGCCGCGCCGATCTCTCGGTCCTGGCCGACATCGACAGCCTGATTGCCGCGCAGGTCGATATTGCCCTCCGGCGCCTCGGCAATCAGGGCGTCGAGCGCGTAGACCGGTGCACTGCCGGATGCGCGCGCGAAGGTGCCGCGCCCGACGACCGCCTCCAACACGCCGCGCTCGACGCCGAGCTTGTAGGCGCGGGCCACGGCACCGGGGCTGATCTTCAAGGACCATGCCAGATCGCGCACCGGCGGCAACTTTTCGCCCGGAGAGATGTCGCCCCGATGGATCGCATCGCAGATCGTATCGGCCAGCAGGCGATAGCGTGGGCCGGATCCGCTCTGGGTCGGGATCGAGAGTTTTGTACTCATCACAATGTATTTGTATCCAGAGAAACTGATTGTGTCCATATTGTATCTCAGAAACAGCGATCTATCCAGATTGTATCTATTTTTGGAGGAAAGAATGACACAATACAGCCGCCGTGCTTCGCTGTCCCCCAGGCCGATCCTGCGCTCCAGCGGGATCCGGCAGGCAATCTCGGAGCTTCTGGCCGTCTTCCGCGTCTGGGCGCAGCGCGCCCGCTCGCGCCGGCATCTCTCGGATTTGCCGCCGCATCTGTTGCGCGATATCGGTGTGACGCGCGAGGAAGCGGAACATGAGGCGTCCAAGCCCTTCTGGCTTTGAGCCCGCCTTTTGGTTGACGCGGCCCTGTCCCGGATGGAACACCGGGGCAGGGCTTATTCCGGCCCGATCCATCCGAGAGAAACGCCAAGGGAGGGCATCATGGAAATCTCAGGGAAAAAGGCGATCGTGTTCGGCGGGACCTCGGGCATCGGGCTGGCTGCGGCGCGCCAGCTTGCGGCCGAGGGTGCGAAGGTCGTGGCGATCAGCCGGGATCCCTCCCGCGCAGGCGACCCCGGGCCGGGGATCGAGCTTGCGCAATGCGATGCCCGCGATGGCGCGGCGGTCGAGGCGCTGCTGTCTTCTCAGGCGCCCTATGAAATCCTGATCTCGGCAGCGACCGGGGGCGACCGCGCGGTGGGCCCGTTCATGACCATGGATATGGAGGGCTACAAGGGCTCCTTCGACAAGCTCTGGGGCTACACCAACGTGGTGCGCTATGGCGCGGGGCATCTGCCGGAGGACGGCTGCATCGTGCTGGTCTCCGGCTCGCCCGCGCGGAAGATGCGGCCGGGGCAGATTGCCATCGGCTCGGTCGGCGGTGCGGTGGAGGCTTTCGTGCGCGGCGTGGCGCCGGAGCTGGTGCCGGTCAGGATCAACACGGTCGCGCCGGGCCAGATCGACACACCGATGGTGGCGCTGGAGGGGGACGCACGGAAGGAGTTCTATGAGAAGTCCACGGCCAGCAATCTGATCCCCCGCGCGGGTCATCCCGACGAGATCGCGCAGGGCATTCTCTTCGCCGTGAAGAACGACTTCATCACCGGAACGACGATCGATGTGGACGGAGGCTGGCTCTTGTCGTGACGCTCTTTTCGCTCGACCAGCTCGAGGCGGCGCACACGCTGGTACAGACCCGCATGCCGCCCACGCCGCAATACAACTGGCCGCTTCTGTCGGAGCGGCTGGGGACGGAGCTGTGGGTGAAGCATGAAAACCATACGCCGACCGGAGCCTTCAAGGTGCGCGGCGGGATGGTCTATCTGGAGGATCTGGCGAAGAGCGGGTGCTCGAAGATCCTGACGGCGACGCGCGGCAATCACGGGCAGTCGATCCCCTACGCGGCGTCCGCCTACGACATCCCCGTCAAAGTCTACGTGCCCGAGGGTAATTCGGTCGAGAAGAACGCGGCGATGCAGGCCTGGGGCGCGGATCTCGTGGTCCATGGCCATGATTTCGAGGAGAGCCGGCTGGAATGCGTCCGCGCGGCGGAGGCGGAAGGCGCGCATATCATCCCGCCTTTTCACCCGCTGCTGGTGCGCGGTGTTGCGACCTATGCACTGGAGTTCCTCAGGCAAGTCGAACCGGATGTCGTCTATGTCCCGATCGGCATGGGCTCGGGCATCTGCGGGCTGATCACGGCGCGGGATCTGCTGGGGCTCGGGACCGAGATCGTCGGTGTGGTCAGCGATGGGGCGGATGCCTATGCGCTCTCGTTTGAGGCCGGAAAAGTGGTGGAGACCAACCGGGCGGTGACATTCGCCGACGGGATGGCCTGCCGCGCCCCCTGGGCCGAGCCGCTGGAGATCATCATGAAGGGCGCCGCGCGGGTTTTACGTGTCAGCGATGACGATGTGGCGGACGCGATACGGGCCTACTACACCTACACGCACAATGTGGCTGAGGGCGCAGGCGCCGCCCCGCTCGCCGCCGCGCTGCAGGAGCGTGAGGCGCTGGCAGGAAAGAGAGTTGGCGTGATCCTCTGCGGCGGGAACATCGACACCGCGTGGATGATCGAGGTGCTGAACGGGAAAACACCTGTCCCCGCGTAGCGATCTATAGCGACGAACCAAGCGGAATGCGGCTGGCGCCGCATACACCTATGCTGGGCGCCCTCGCGGGCGCATTGGCGCCAGTCCACCTGATCCACGCTGACCTCTGAGCTAAGCGCCGGGCGTTCCGTCTTGCGACAGCAAGGGCAGCGAGCTTTGCTCGCTGAGATCCCGTAAGGGATTCGGGACGCTTGCGCTGTGGTTTGGCTTTGCGGTGTGAGCGTCTATCGTACGACCTGATAGATCCAGGCTTCGACCTCTCCGCCCTCGGTTCGAACGGTGGTGAGCGCGCGCCGGTAGTCGGCCCCTTCGAATGCGTCCAGCCGCGCCCAATGCTCCGGCAGGTCCGGCGATGTGAAGAGGTGCACCTCCACGATCTCTCCTGCTGGATCGGGAACCATGCCCGGACAGTTATGTGCTGCGCCCCAGCCGGACGCGATCAGCGTTCCGGTGACCGTCCCCCGCTGCCATTCGCCGTTGAGGCCGGCGAGTTGGCCCGCGTTGACCTGACCGGGGGCGAGGGTTCCGTAGACGACGAGGCGATGATCGGCGGTCAGGGTCATCTTCGTCACGTCAACGTGCCGTGTCGAAATCGACATGGATATGATTGCCGTCCGGATCCCAGATGTTGAGCTGGAGGAGCGTTGTCCCCGGAACTGCGCGCTCCTCGACTCGTATACCGGCGGCGGCGTAGCGGGCGCGGGTTGCCTCCAGATCGTCGCCCTGCACTGCGAAATGTTCGAGCTTGAGGTCGGACGTATCCGCTGCTGGTTCCCGCTCGACCCCGATCAGGTGCACGATGGCGTCGTCGCCCGCGTAGAGCCAGGCGCCCGGGAATTGGAAGGGCGGGCGCCAACCCTCGGTGAGGCCGAGCACCTCGACATACCATTTCGTCATCGCCGCGAGCTGGTGGGTGCGGATGTTGACATGGTCAAGGCGCATCAGCCCCTCCCGACAAAGGGCATATCGGCGGCCATGATGGTCTGGAAGAGCGTCGTCGCCTCAAGCGGCAGGGAGGCCATGCTGAGCACGGTCTGTGCCACAAGGCGGACATCCATCACCGGCTCGACGGCCATGGTGCCGTTGGGCTGGGGCACGCCCTCCTTCATGCGCGCGGTCATCGGGCTCTCCGCGTTGCCGATGTCGATCTGGCTCGCGCGGATGTTGTAGGGCCGCCCGTCGAGCGCAACCGATTTTGTCAGCCCCGTGATCGCGTGTTTGGTGGTGGTGTAGGCGACCGAGCCGGGCCGGGGCGTGTGGGCCGAGATCGAGCCGTTGTTGATGATCCGCCCGCCCTGGGGCGCCTGCCCCTTCATCATCCGAAAGGCGTGGGAGGCCACGTTGAAAGCTCCGTCAAGATTGACCGAGCAGACCTGGCGCCACTGCTCGAAACTCAGATCGCCCGGGTCGATGGGCGGCGTGCCGATCCCGGCATTGTTGAAGACGGCATCGAGGCGGCCGTGCCGGGTGGCGATGGCATCAAAGAGTGCGTCGACCGAGCCCGGGTCGGCCACGTCCGTCGGCACGCCCATGGCGCCAAGGCGAGTGCTGTGCTTGGCGATGTTGTCCGCGTTGCGGGCGGCCATGACGACCTGCCAGCCGGCCTCGGCGAAGGCTTCCGAGACGGCGAGGCCGATGCCCTGGCTGGCGCCGGTGACGAGGATGATCTGGTTCATGTTTCGATATCCTCCTCGAGGAAGAAGCGGAGATTGTCCTCGAAACCCTCGTCGTTCTTGAAGCCGAGGGAAAGGGCTTTCGCGGGGTTCAGGTGGCTGACCCATTTGAGCACGATGGCCTCTATCCGGGGATCGCGCTCCCAGTTGATCAGGTCGCAGGGTGCATCACCAACCATCCGGCGCATGGTCTCAACCATATCGCCCAGCCGGTGGGTGCGGCCGGGGAGAACAAAACAGCGGTTCTGGCCGAGGTCTGCGCCCTCAATCTCGGCCGCGTGGATCAGGTTCTCGACGCAGCGTTTGGGGGAGAGGTAATAGTGCATGTAGTCGGGGCCGACCGGGCATTGCGCTTCCTTGCCCTGCAGCGGCTCGCGGAAGATCGAGGACATGAAGCTGGAGGCGGCCTTGTTGGGCTTGCCCGGGCGGATCGAGATGGTGGGCAGCCGCGGCCCGCGCCCGTCGATGAAGCCCTTGCGCGACATGTCGGTCAGGAGCAGCTCGCCCATCGCCTTGGTCGCGCCGTAGGTGTTCTGGGGATTGGTCATGAACCAGTCCTCGATCGGATCCGGCATGTCGCCACCATAGACCGCCAGCGTCGAGGAGAAGACGACGATGGGGCAGGTGCCGAGATCACGGGCGGCGGCGAGCACGTTCTGGGTGCCGAGGAGATTGACGCGCATGGCTGTGTCGAACTCCTCCTCGGACTGGCCGGAGAGGATGGCGGCGAGGTGGAAGATCACGTCGAAGCCCTGGCCGATGAGGGCGTCGGTCTGCGCCCCGTCGGTAATGTCGAGGCGGGCCGTGGAGAGCGGGAACGGGCTGTCGATGGAGCTGGGTTCGATCACATCCGCGAGGACGAGCCCGGCGATGTCGCGCCCGCGAAGCTGGCCGGAGGCGGCGAGCGCCCGCGCCGTCTTCTGGCCCAGAAAGCCTGCACCGCCGATGATGAGAATGCGCATATCTGTCTCCTAGCTTACCGGAATGCGGGCCATGGCCCGCATGCGCCTTTGCATCGGCCCCTCCCCAGCCCTCCCCGGTCCGGGGAGGGGATGCGGGTGGCCAGTGTGGGCGCGTCAGTGATTGTCGCGCGGCAAGGTTTCACTCGTGCGACGGTAATGGGTTGCGAATTCAAGGCAGCCGCCCTCGCCCAGCTGGCCGACATGGGCGCGGTAGAGCTCCTCCCAGGGCGTGTTGTGTGTGAGCGCGATCGGCTGATGGGCGGCGCGGCGGCGGGTAAGCTCTGCCTCGCTCACAAGCATGTCAAGGCGGCGGTTCGGGATGTCGAGGCGAACCCGGTCGCCTGTCTCGAGAAGTGCGAGGCCGCCACCTGCTGCCGCCTCGGGCGAGGCGTTCAGGATCGAGGGGCTCTCAGACGTGCCGGACTGGCGGCCGTCACCCACGGTCGGCAGGTGCTCGATCCCCTGTTTGATCAGATGATCGGGGGGTTGCATGTTCACGACCTCCGCAGCACCCGGATAGCCGACCGGGCCTACGTTGCGGATGAAGAGGATGGTGCGGTCGTCCGGCACCAGGCCCGGCTCATTGAGGCGGTCATGGTAATCCTCCGGGCCTTCGAAGACCACGGCGCGGGCCTCAAGCACGCCTTCATTGCCCGGCTCGCTGAGGAAGCGGAGGCGGAAATCCTCAGAGATGACCGAGGTTTTCATCAGCGCCGAGTCGAAGAGATTGCCGGAGAGGACCAAGAAGCCGGCCTTGTCGCGCATCGGTGCGCTGACCGGGCAGATCACATCCGTGTCTTCGCTCCCGCGGCCCGAGAGGTTTTCCGCCATGGTCCGGCCATTCACGGTCATCGCGTCGCCGTGGAGGAGGCCTGCCTTCAGCATCTCGCCCATGACGGCGGGCACGCCGCCTGCGCGCTGGAAGCTTTCGCCGAGATACTTGCCCGCGGGCTGCATGTTGACGAGGAGCGGCAGGTCGTAGCCCTGGCTCTCCCAATCCTGAGTAGAGAGCTGGACGCCCGCGTGCCGCGCGACCGCCACCATATGCGGGGGCGCGTTGGTGGACCCGCCGATCGCGGTGTTGACCCGGATCACGTTCTCGAAGGCCGCGCGGGTCATGATATGGCTGGGCCGGAGATCTTCGTGGACCAGTTCGACGGCGCGCTTGCCGGTGCCATAGGCCATGGCCGACCGCTCGGCATAAGGCGCGGGGATGGCGGCACAGCCTGTCAGGCTCATGCCGAGCGCCTCGGCGAGCGCATTCATGGTCGAGGCCGTGCCCATCGTGTTGCAATGGCCGAGCGACGGGGCCGAGGAACAGACGCGATTCAGAAACTCCTCATAGTCGATCTCACCCGCGGCGAGCAGGCGGCGGCTTTCCCAGACCACCGTGCCGGACCCCGCCAGCTCGCCCTTCCACCAGCCGTCCAGCATGGGCCCGCCGGAAAGGACGATGGCGGGCAGATCGACGGTGGCTGCCCCCATCAGCATCGCCGGCGTGGTCTTGTCGCAGCCGGTGGTTAGCACCACGCCGTCGATGGGGTAGCCGTTGAGCACTTCGACCAGACTCAGATAGGCGAGGTTGCGGTCGAGCGCTGCTGTTGGGCGCTTGCCGGTCTCTTGGATCGGGTGGACCGGGAATTCCAGCGGGACGCCTCCTGCGGCCCGGATCCCGGCCTTGACCCGCTCGGCAAGGAACATGTGGATCTTGTTGCACGGGGCGAGGTCGGAGCCCGTCTGCGCAATGCCGATGATCGGGGCGCCGCCCTGCAATTCCTCGCGCGCGTAGGAGTAGTTCAGGTAGCGCTCGATATACAGAGCCGTCATGCCCGGATTGTCCGGATTATCGAACCACTCCTGGCTCCGGAGGCGCTTCCTGGTCATCTGGATCTCCCTGGGTCGCGGGGCCGGACGCCCCTTGGCCGGACCTTAGCCGGTGGCCTGGGGATCGACAAGCACACGGCCGGAGCGATCAAACGGTGAAAAGTCGCCTGGTTCGCACTTATCAAACACCCTGTCAGAAATGTGATTTCTCTTTTTTCCTAAATGCTTGAGTCGTTACCGTGTCTGAATTAGGGATGGCCTCGTGGGTGATGAGATTGGGGTTGCAATGCGGGCTGCTCTAACAGTTTTTGCGGTGTTACTTGGGCTTGTCCCGGGCCTCGTCGGCGCTGCGACCGTAAATACGTTTACCAGTGAGGCGGCATTTCAGGCTGCGATCGCGCAAGGTGGCGGTTCGGTTCAGCTTGAGACATTCGACGATGTGACCGACAGCGTCTCTTTTGCGGAGACATCGGTCACGCAAGGCGATCTGACCTTTTTCATCGATCAAGCTGCGTTTGCCGGTTTTAACACACTCGGGCCCACGGCAAGTGGTTTTGCTTTTGTGAATGGTACCGGCCAGGTGACGGCAGGGATTTTGGTGGGGTCGACCCTTTCGATTTCTTTCGCCGGTGCTGTGACAGCATTCTTTGCCGATTTTTCGAGCCTGAACAGCCTGGCGGTACCGGGTACCCCTCAGACACAGATAGAGCTGATTCTGGCTGACGGGACGACTGAGATCGTCGAGGTCCCTGTAGCTGGCAGCAGTTTCGACGATACGAGTTTTGGGTTCACGACCGATATCGAGATCTCGGTGCTGAACTTCGTAACGGTGCTGACCAGCGATCTCTTCGGGTTTGACAATGTCCTCTTCGGCATCGCCGAGATCCCGGTACCCGCATCGCTGTTGCTAATCCTATCCGGGCTGAGTGCGCTGGCTGGGTTGGGGGCATGGCGCCGTCAGGGCGGGCGTGTCTGAGCGTTAAATCGACCGTGGGGCTGGACAGGGCGCCCGGGTTTCGCAAACCTGTGATCATCACAGTGGAACGCCTGGATGAAGCTCACTTTCCATCATCTCAACCTCAACACCCATGACGTGCCTGAGCTGGACCGGTTCTATGGCGAGGTCATGCTGCAGGACGATGTTCCGTCGATGCGCGACGTCCCGTCGGTTTCGGAGGGGATCTACCCCGGCGCGCTCGCGTTTCGCACGGATGGCCAGCTCCAGTTTCATCTGACAGAGACGGATACGGGCGTGGGTATCCGGGCCGGGAAAGCGATCAACCCGATGGAGCGCGGGCATATCGCGTTCCGTACCGATGATATGGAGGCGTTCAAGCGGCATCTCACGGAGAAGGGCATCGCGTTCGTCGATTACGGAACGACCTTCACCAAGCGCTGGACGCAGATCTACTTCCACGATCCGGCGGGCAATGTGATCGAGGTGCATCAGGTGCTCGAAGGCGACGACTGAAGGGGGAGACGCATGAACCGTATCGATCTGGAAGGCCGCAAGGCGATCGTCACAGGGGGCGCCCAGGGGATCGGCAAGGCAATTGCCGAGCGGTTCATCGCCTCGGGCGCGTTCGTAACGATCTGGGATGTGGACCGGGCGCTGAGCGAACAGACGGTCGCAGCTCTGGGCGAGGAAAACTGCAGCCATATCTCGGTCGATCTCACGGACTGGGACGCTGTGCGCTCCGCCGCCGCGCGCAGCCAGGCGGAAATGGGCCGGCTTGATATCCTGATAAATAACGCGGGCATTGCGGGCGCCAATGCGACGGTGGCGGAGACGGATCCCGCCGAATGGCGCAGGGTGATCGATCTCGATCTGAACGGGGTCTTCTACGGCTGCAAGGCGATCGTGCCGATGATGGTCGAGCAGGGCTATGGCCGGATCGTCAACACGGCTTCGATCGCGGGCAAGGAAGGCAACCCGAACGCCGCGCATTACTCGGCGGCGAAGGCAGGTGTGATCGCGCTGACCAAGTCTCTGGGCAAGGAGTTGGCGGGCCACGATATCGCGGTCAACTGCATCACGCCGGCCGCCGCGAAGACGGCGATCTTCGATCAGGTCGAGCAGTATCATATCGATTACATGCTCTCGAAGATCCCGCGGGGCCGGTTCGTGACGGTCGAGGAAATCGCAGGGATGGTGACGTGGCTCTCCAGCGCGGAGAACAGTTTTACGACCGGGGGCGTTTTCGACCTCTCCGGCGGCCGGGCGACCTATTGAGTTCCAGCCAGGCGGAATGCGCGTGCCGCGCATGTGCCTTTGCATCAGCCCCCACCTAACCTCCCCCGTGTCCGGGGGAGGGACGTGGGTGGCTGGCTGGGTCGCCCAGTGTCTGTAGGTATCGCGAAACTTGGAGCTGCGTGTCGCATAATCGCATTGCGATTATGCGTCAGTGGCCGCGTGAACCCCCTTTTAGGGGTTCACGGGGGCGCATTTTGAGAGATATCGAGTTCAGGAGACGATCTCCGCCGTCTCAACGACCGCGTGGAACAGCACGTTTGCCCCTTTCGCGGCCCATTCCGGCGTGATGTCTTCAGCCTCGTTGTGAGAGAGACCGTCGACGCAAGGGCAGAACACCATCGCTGTTGGCGCAACCCGGTTGATGAAACACGCGTCATGGCCGGCGCCCGAGACGATGTCGCGGTGGCTGTAGCCGAGCCGTGCTGCTGCACGGCGGATCGCGTCGACGCAATCCGCGTTGAAACTCACGGGGTCGAAGGCGCCGGCGTTCTTGACGCTCCAGCGCACGTCCAGTTCCGCGCAGATCTCCTCGGCCGCGCCTTCGATCCGGCTTTGCATATCCTCCAGCACGTCGAGCCGGGGAGAGCGGATATCGATCGTGCAGATCGCCTTGCCCGGCACGATATTGGGTGAGTTGGGCGAGAGCTCCAGGTGCCCCATAGCGCCGACCGCATGGGGCTGATGGGCCATGGCCGCCTGATGGGCGACCTCCGCCAGGCGCGCCGCGGCCAGCCCCGCATTCCGCCTGCGCGGCATCGGAGTTGTGCCGGTATGGCTCTCCCGCCCCTCGATCTCGAAGCGGCGCCAGCGCAGACCTTGGCCGTGGGTGACGACGCCGATATCAATCTCTTCGTCCTCGAGGATCGGCCCTTGTTCGATGTGATACTCGAAGAAGGCTTTCATCGGGCGGTCGCCGACCGGCTCCTCGCCCTGCCAGCCGATCCGTTTGAGCTCCTCGCCGAACTTGAAACCCTCGGAGTCCTCCAGCTCCATCGCCCAGTCGAGCTCATAGACGCCGGCGAAGACGCCTGAGGCCGTCATCGATGGGGTGAACCGGGAGCCTTCTTCGTTCGTCCAGTTCACCACTACGATCGGGTGGCGGGTCTGGATCTCGCGGTCGTTCAGGGTGCGCACCAGCTCAAGACCAGCCAGCACGCCCAGCACGCCGTCATACTTTCCTCCAGTGGGCTGAGTATCGAGATGTGAGCCGACATAGACAGGCGGCAGGTCTGGCTCCGCCCCTTCCCGCCGGGCGAACATGTTGCCGATCCGGTCGATGGCGACGGTCATGCCCGCCGCCTCGCACCAGCGCTGGAAGAGATGACGGGCTTCTCCATCCTCGTCCGTCAGGGTCTGGCGGTTGTTACCACCCGCCACGCCAGGGCCGATCTTGGCCATCTCCATCAGGCTGTTCCAAAGCCTCTCGCCGTCGACAGTCAGATTGGCCGCAGGGGCGTCCATCAGACGTCGACCTCGGTGACGAATTTGGTGCGCAGGAAGGCGTCGAGTCCTTCGATGCCACCTTCGGAGCCGTAGCCTGACTCGTTCACGCCGCCGAACGGGGTCTCGGGCATCGAGACCATCGGGTGGTTGACACCGACCAGGCCGGCTTCGAGCTGTTCCTCCATGTGCTTGGCCTTCTTGCCATCGCTGGTGAAGACGTAGGACGCGAGGCCGAAGGGCAGGGAATTCGCCCGCTCCAGCACATCGTCCATGGCTTTGAAGGGCACCACCGGCGCTACGGGGCCGAAGGGCTCCTCGGTCAGGATGCGGGCATCATCGGGCACGTCAGACAGGATCGTCGGCTTCCAGAAATAGCCCTTGTTGCCGATCCGCTCGCCGCCGGCCTTGACCGTCGCTCCCTTGTCCCGGGCATCGGTCACCCAGTCCTGCATCACACCGAGGCGGCGTTCTGCCACGAGCGGGCCCATCTGCACGCCATCCTCGAGCCCGTTGCCCACCTTGATCCCGTCCGCGATCTCGGCGAAGCCGTCGACGAACTTCGAATAGACATTCTCCTGCACATAGAAGCGGGTGGGTGAGATGCAGACCTGGCCCGCGTTGCGGAACTTGTTGGTGCCGATCACCTGGATCGCCTTGTCGACATCGGCATCGTCGAAGACGACGACAGGCGAGTGCCCCCCAAGCTCCATGGTGCAGCGTTTCAGAGTATCCGCAGCCAGCTTCTGCAGGTGCTTGCCGACCGGGATGGACCCGGTGAAGGAGAGTTTCTTGGTCACCGGGGAGGCGAGGATGTGGCGCGAGACGGTGTCGGGCACGCCAAAAACGATGTTCACCACGCCGTCCGGCACGCCGGCATCCTGCAGCGCCTTGCCGATCGCGACGGCCGTGGCTGGGGTCTCCTCCGACGGTTTGATTACTATCGAGCAGCCCGCGCCCAGCGCGCCCGCGATCTTGCGCATCACGTTCACCGCCGGGAAGTTCCAGGCGACGAAGGCCGAGCAGGGGCCGACCGGCTCCTTGACCATGATCTGGCGCGCGCCTGGGATGCGCGGCGGGATCATCCGGCCATAGGCGCGCTTGCCTTCCTCGCCATACCAGCGCAACACGTCGATGGCGAAGCCGAGTTCCAGTTTCGCCTCGAAAAGCGGCTTGCCCATCTCCATCGTAAGGTTCCGGGCATGATGGTCGATATTGGCGGCCAGATCGTCGGCGGCCTTGTTCATGATCGCCTGGCGCTGGATCGGCTGCATCGCCTTCCAGGTTTTGAAGCCGGCGTCGACGGCTTCGAGCGACGCGTCAAGCTGGGCTGTGGACGCGTGCGGGGTCTCGCCCAGCACTTCCTCGGTCGCCGGGTTCAGGATCTCTTCGGACCCGCCGTCGCCATCCTGCCACTGGCCGTTGATGAGAAGCTGGATCTTTGGATAGCTCATGGGGGAGTCCTCCGGGTCGGTGTGAAATGGTCGAGCGGACCCTGACGCGCCGTTACCCTTGGGTCAAGCGTCAGTCTTGCGCGCAGCCTTGGCTGCTTGGACAGCGAAGACCGGAAGCCATCGCTATCACCTCTTTCATTCGCCTACGTAAGGCTGATGAGCAGCAGGATGAGCGGCTCTGCTGGGACGATCGTTTCGCTGGGCAAGTCAGAAATACTTCTGGGCCAGTCCCGCGATCCTCTCAGGCCCCAGAATGGGCGGGACCATCGTTTTCAGCTCACCATCCGCACCGATCAGGTAGATGAAGCTGCCATGGGCGTAGATCGGCGCCCCGGTCGGATCTTCGGCAACGACTTCCAGATTGACCTGGAACTTCTTGCGCACGGCGGCGAGCGCCTCCTCGTCGCCTGTCAGACCAACCAGCCGGGGATGCCAGCGCTTCAGATTCTGGCGCATCGATTTGGGCGTATCGCGATCCGGGTCAACCGTGATCATCAGCGCCTCGACCTCCTCGCCCTTCTCACCCATCATGGCGAGCGCTTGGCCCATGCGCGGCAGGGCGACCGTGCAGATCGACTCGCAGGATGCGTAACCGAAGAAGAGCAGCATCGGGCGGCCCCGGTAGCTGGCTTCGGTCACCTCATCGCCAAAATGATCGGTAAGGTCGAAGGCGACCTCAATATCCACCGGGAACGGCAGCGCTGCTCCAGGAAGCTTCGGGACCTCGCGTTTGGCCATTGCCGCCGCGATTTCGGGCGCCGGGGCGCGTGCCACTGTCTGAGGCTCCTCAGTTTTCTTCGGCAGTCCGATCAGGCCAATCGCGGCGATGATGGAAAACGCCGCTGCCGCGGCGATAACCTTACTCGCCATATTCTTCCTTCAGCCACTCGGCGTCGGTCTCAAGGCCGAGGCCAAGATAGCCTTCCTCCTCGATCTTCTTCAGGATGTGCGGATCGCGGCGGAACCAGGGGCCCTTGCCGGCTGCCTCGGGATTGCGGGCCTTCCACGGCTCGGTGAAGCCGCGGGCCTTTGTGAACTCGCCGCCATCCACGCTGATGAGCTGGACCTGATAGACCTGCTCCTCGAGCTTGGGGTCGTCACCGACCATCAGCCCGTCGACCTTCACGGTCTTACCGCAAAGCGGCCCGAGGTCCCATGAGGCGCCTTGAAAGCCGGTTTGCGTGTTTTTCGAGACCAGCAGGGTCTTTCCATCCGCTTCACGGACCAGAACCATCTGGCGTTTGCCTGCACCGCAGTCGTCGGGGCAGTCACCGGTGAGCGCGCAGACCGCATCGACCACTTTCGCATCGAAGGTCGCGAATTTTTGCCCGGTGAGGTTCCAACTCTTGGCCTGGGACCCCTCGGAGAAATCGGCGGCATAGGCCGGAGCGGCCAGAAGCGCCGCTGCAAAGATCAGACGTTTCATTGTTTCTGCGCCTCCCGGACCGCTTTCGGAACTGTGAAGGGCGGGACAAAGCCGAAGTCCTCGTGATTGATGTTGGTGATGCCCTGATCTTCCAGCACTTCCTCGACGAAGATGTAGTTGATCCCGTCACGCTTGAAGGCAGTACCCTTGGCCTTGATCGTGTGGGCCTGGACGTCGAGCAGGGCTGTGCCGTCAGCGATGTTGGCATCACCCTCCCACTTGACGACCATGTAGACGGTGCCGTCCTCGGTCAGCATGCCCACGGGGATGCCGCCTGCCGCACACCACATCGCGCAGGTGTGGTGCGCCGACCCGATGACTGACTCCGGGCTGCCCATCACGCCCGAGTAGTAGCACCAGGTGTCAATGATCTCTCCGGTAACCTCGATCGGTTCACCTTCCGCCGCCAGAGCGCCTGTTCCCCCAAGCGCGACGGCAGCTGCGAAGAATAGCTTCTTCATTGCAGTCTCCTTCCCATACTGCGGCGAAGCGTCTCACAATGGGGACGGGGGCGGAACCCACATAAACGTGAAGATGTGCAACTTCTCACTGCGTGCTGGCGCGCGGGTTTGCATGTTGCAGCGCCCCCGCGTAGACCCACGCGACCATGATCCTTTATCCGGCCATCGATCTGAAAGACGGACAGTGCGTGCGGCTGTTGCGCGGTGAGATGGCCGAGGCGACGGTGTTCAACACAGATCCCGCCGCGCAGGCCCGTTCGTTTGCCGAGGCCGGATGCGCCTGGATCCACCTTGTCGATCTCAATGGTGCGTTTGCCGGGGAGCCGGTGAACAGTGCGGCGGTCGAGGCCATTCTCGCGGCGATAGACGTGCCCGCCCAACTTGGTGGCGGGATTCGGGATCTGGCGACGATCGAGAGCTGGCTGAACCGTGGGCTCGCGCGGGTGATCCTGGGCACGGCGGCGGTGCGGGACCCTGATCTGGTGCGGGAGGCGGCGGCCACGTTCCCTGGGCAGGTTGCGGTTGGTATCGACGCGCGCGACGGAATGGTCGCGGTGGAGGGCTGGGCCGAGACCACGGATATCCCAGTGCTCGATCTCGCACGCCGGTTCGAGGATGCCGGGGTGGCCGCGATCATCTACACGGATATCGACCGCGATGGCGCGATGCTAGGGCCGAATGTCGAGGCGACTGCCGCCCTGGCGAACGCGGTCTCGATCCCGGTCATCGCCTCGGGCGGGGTTTCCTCGCTCGATGATCTGAGATCGCTGAAGGCGTCGAGTGCCTCTCTGGATGGTGTGATCTCGGGCCGGGCGCTTTATGACGGGGCGATCGATCTCAGCGAGGCGCTGGCGCTTTTACGCTGATGCGCCTAGGGACGCGCGCTCCCATGCAAGGGCGACGCGGGCTGGCGGGCGCCTGGGCAACCCACCCACCCGCACGCGTCCTTCGGCGTTATTCTCCGGTGGCCGCGCCTGTCAGTTTCGCGAGCGCGCCCTGCATCTTGCCGATCACCGGATGGTCCGCGGGCAGGCCGTGCCTTGCCGCCACATCGGCCGGGTCGTGATAGGCGATGTGGACCTTGCCTTCGGCATCCTCGAACGCGACGACCCGGAGCGGCAGATCCATGCCCATGGTCGCCGACGCCTGCATCGCCGGGGTGCCGAGTTTCGGGTTGCCGAACATCAGCATCTGGTTGGGTGGGAGTTCTAGGCCGACATTCTCGGCCCCCGCAGTATGGTCCACTCGGGCGAAGACCTTGGCGCCCGCTTTCTCCACGGCGGCGGCGAGGCGGTCGATCGTCACGGGGACTGAGTGTGCGCTCGGCTTCACAATCATCTCAGCCGAGGCGAGATGGGTGCTGGCAAGCAGGGCGGCAGTGGCAAACAGGAGGCGTTTCATATCAGCTCCAATCATGTTGGGGGGAGGGGCGCCGTCGGGCGCGGAGCACGCTCAACCTAACGGATTTACGGGCATTCCGATAGCCGCCGTGATCGGATAGCGTTGTCACATCTCGATGAAGCCTGGGGACCCCGCCATGACCGATCCGATGCTCGAGACCCGCGATCCCGCAGCGCGCGAGGTCTCTCTATTCGAATGCCTGCGCACCCAGATCGCCGAAGCACAGGCCCGGGCGCCCGGCATGTCGGCCCATCTGGCGGGGGTCGATGCATCAGTGGTCACGGACCGGGCCGGGTTGGCTGCGCTGCCGGTTTTGCGAAAATCGGCGCTGATGGAAAGGCAGGCCGCGGATCCGCCGCTTGGCGGGCTGACCACGCGGCCGGCGGGCGCGTTCACCTGGCTCTTCCAGTCGCCGGGGCCAATCTATGAGCCGGGGATGGACACGCCTGACTGGTGGCGGTTTTCCCGCGCGCTCAGGGCTGCCGGGATTGGTGCGGAGGACGTGGTGCACAATGCCTTCGCTTATCATCTGACACCAGCGGGGCACATGCTGGAGAGCGGGGCGCGGGCGCTCGGCTGTGCAGTCATTCCGGGTGGGGTCGGGAACACTGAGGCGCAGGTCACGGCGGCGAGCGATCTCGGCGCGACGGCCTATATCGGCACGCCGGATTTCCTGAACGTGATGCTGGAGAAGGCCACGGAGTTAGGGAAGAGCCTCGGGATCAAGACGGCGCTGGTCTCAGGCGGGCCGCTCTTCCCCTCACTCCGCCAATCCTACACCGACCGCGGCATCGCCTGCCTGCAATGCTATGGCACTGCCGATCTGGGACTGATCGCCTATGAGACGCTGGGCGCGGACGGGGTGAACCCTGGCATGGTGGTCGACGAGGGGGTGATCGTCGAGATCGTGCGCCCCGGAACTGGCGATCCGGTTCCCGATGGCGAGGTTGGCGAGGTCGTGGTGACGGTTCTGAACGAAGACTACCCACTCATTCGCTTTGCGACGGGCGATATGTCGGCGGTGCTGGCAGGGCGGAGCCCCTGCGGGCGCACCAATATGCGGATCAAGGGTTGGATGGGCCGCGCCGATCAGACGACCAAGGTCAAAGGGATGTTCGTGCGGCCCGAGCAAATCGCTGAGATCACCCGTCGGCTCGGCCTCTCGAAGGCGCGTCTCACGGTCGATCGGGAGGGTGAGGCGGATGTGATGCATCTCGCCTATGAAGGCGGTGCCGAGGCTGTGGATGTCGAGGCTGCGATGCGGGATGTTCTGAAACTGCGCGGCATGGCGGAGCGATCCACGGAGCCGCTGCCGAACGACGGCAAGGTCATCGACGATATCCGCAAATTCGACTGAACAGCCCACCGGCTTTGGCGGGCGCGCCGGAACGCGTCAGGCGACCTTGGTCTCATAGGGCTCTGCGAGGGACGCGCTGGTTCCGGTGCTGAACTTGGTCTCCAGCAGATGAAGCAGGTAGAGCCGCAGGATCGTTTTCCGGACCAGCCTTGGAGTGGCGTTGGTCGGCGGCTGAGCGGCAGACCCCCGAGAGAACCCGCATTGTGCCAGAAAACCGGGCGTGAGCAGGCCGGTCGCCATCTCCAGAGTTCGACTGCCCTTGAGGCGCAGGCGGGCATGGTCGAGAAATTCAAAGGGGATCTGACGGACCACCGGGCGGGTTGAGTGCGCGTCTCTCGCGGCTGACGGCATCGCTGATCCGGGCTCGAAACGCCATTTATCCTGATAGAAAGGGATGCCCAGCATCGCGGGCGAGAACGCGTTGACCGCCGCATGGCAGGCGATCTCCCGCGTGCGATGATGGCGGTTCATACGGGAACAGGCCAGGAAGAAGCGCTCATCGTTTAGGGGAAAGATCGGGACCTGGAAACGCGCGAGCTTCAGGTAGAGTGGTTCGATGTAGCGACCGATCCGGAAAAGGCTGTAGGGCTCGTAGAGCATATCGATGGGCGCGGCGTAGCGTTTGGGGTCAAACAGATGCGCGATCGGTGCGAGGAACCGCTCCTGATGGCGCGGTTCGAGCTCTCTCGGGATGTAGCTGCGGCGCAGGGTCTCCTGTGCTTTCTCTGGCGAAGTGGCTGCCATGCTCTTGGCAAACCCGCCTTTCTGCAGATGGCTGTGACCGAAAATGATGCCGTCCTGGCCGGGAGACAGCGCTTCGGGTCGTTCCAGGGCCACGTGGGTTTCGAACTCGATCAGGCCGTCGCTCCACGAAATCGCTTCCAGGGCCTGCTCCTCGAAATGATCGACGTCTTCCGCCCTATGTTCGGCGATCGACCGATGGATTGGGAAGCCGGCAATCCGGGCGATCTCAGTCGCAATATCCGCATCCTCACTGGTTCCACGGGTATGTGCGTCGACATCGAGGCGTTGGTGCGCGAGGGCGGCGGCGATCAGCCGACTGTCCTTGCCACCGCTGAGCCGCAACTCGACCCGCTTGAAGCGGGAAACAGCAGCGGAGGCGCGGAGCAGTTCGTTCTCGAAATCCGTCTGACGTTCCGCGGTGACCGCGTCGCCGCGGCAGCGGGAACCCTGACCGGCGAGTGTGTAGGAGACAAGATCCGTGCAACTCCCCCTGATCCTAAGCGCTTGGTGGCCAAGCAGGCACTTCACGCCCTGATAGGGTGTGGTGTCGTCCAAAGGGAAGCCCGTCGCGATCAGCCATTCCAGATATGCCGGTTCGATCCCAGAGCACAGAAGCGGCGCAACGATGGTGGGGCGGTTGCAGGCAATTATGAAGCCTCTGCCGCGACCGTAGTAGGCGCTGGAGCAGGCAGGTTTTGACCGGAAGACGACCGCGCCGTCCGATCGAGTCGCAAAGATGGAATGCATGCCTCCGAGCGATTCAGTGATCTCTAGGTCGCCATCGTGCGGAAACTGTGCGTTCTCGATATGCTTTGAGACCGCAGCCGAGCTCTTCGCCGTCGTGTAGCCCGACATAAGGTAGGCGCCCGCCGGAGTTTGGCCGGTCGCGCAATTCCGCGATGCAAAGAGGAGATTGTTCCCATCGATGCGGGAGTGAACCCCTGCCTCGTAGCGTCTCTTTACATAGGAGGTCAGCCGACGTTGAAGATCCGATCGGAACTATGAGGATGTTTCAGAGTCAAATGCGACAAGGCCTGCGATCTGCGAAACGAAACACTCCAATCTGCTGAATGGCAAATTGCGTAAAGAAGTATGGTTGCGGATCGGTTAAGGGCGGGCGGTTTCGCTGGATGCACGTCCCGAGCCTGCTTTGTGAGATCAAACGACAAAACCCGGCCCAGGGGACCGGGTTTCCTCAAATCCTGCGGCGGTGATCAGCCCTGGCGTGCTTTGAAGCGGCGCTGGGTCTTGTTGATCACGTAGACGCGGCCCTTGCGGCGCACCACGCGGCAGTCGCGGTGGCGGCTCTTGAGCGAGCGGAGCGAGTTCCTGACCTTCATCGATCTGACCTCTCTTTTGCCTAACCCTCGGGTCAGGCTGAAATCTCGGAAGCCGCTCTATAACGGGCGGCCGGTTTTCTGACAAGGGCAGCGGGCCTCAGGCGAGCGCCGCTTTCGCCTTGTCGACGATGGCGTTGAAGCTGTCGGGCTCGTGGACAGCGAGATCGGCAAGCACCTTGCGATCCACCTCGATACCCGACTTGGTCAGGCCGTCGATGAAGCGCGAGTAGCTGAGGCTTTCGTCATGAGCCCGCACGGCCGCATTGATCCGCTGGATCCAGAGCGCGCGGAAGGTCCGCTTGCGCCGCTTGCGGTCGCGGGTTGCGTATTCCATCGCTTTGTCGACCGACTGGGTCGCGACACGGAAGGAACGCGAGCGCGCGCCGTAGTGACCCTTGGCTTTCTTCAGGACTTTCTTGTGACGCGCGGCAGAGGCCGGGCCGCCTTTTACTCGGGGCATATCGGCTCCTCCCTACGCGTAGGGCATGAACTGCTTGACGATCTTCTCGTCAGGCTTGCTCATGACCTTGGTTCCGCGGGCTTGGCGGATGAATTTGTTGGTGCGCTTGATCATGCCGTGGCGTTTGCCGGCCTGCGCGACCTTGACACGGCCCGAAGCCGTGACCTTGAAGCGCTTCTTTGCGCCCGATTTGGTCTTCATCTTGGGCATTTTCGTCTCCTGTTCAAAGAACTTGGCTCGGGAGGGCACGGCAGCCCATTCGGCCGGCCTCCCGGTTGGAAGCGCGCCTTATAGGCCCGGTTTCCGAGAATCGCAAGCGGTGCGGTCAGGCAGGATCAATGGCCTCGGGCGGCGCCGTCGCAGCCTCGATGATCTTGCCCGCGCGGATCAGCAGATCCTCGCGATACCTGCCCGCGACGAGCTGCGCGCCGACCGGGCGGCCGCCCGCCTTTCCCGTCGCCATGGCGAGGCCCGGCAGCCCCATCAGCGGCAAGCCGACCTGGGTGAGCTGTGCTTCCATGATCTCGTCGAACCGCGCGGCGCTGGTGACGTCGCAGTTATTGTCGAAGGGCAGCTCGCCAGAGACTGGGCAGATCAGTATCGGGTATTTGGCGAAGAACGCCTCCCACTCCCGCAAGAGAGCGGCCCGGCGCTGGAAGACATCGAGGACCCGGTTGAGATCCGGCTCGGCGCAGCGCGCGGCCATGCACTCGTAGATAAAGCTTGCGTCAGGGTCGCCCTCGTCCTCGATCATCCGCCCGCCATGGCGGCGCATCTCGGCGAGCCAGAGCACTGCCTGAAGATCGGCCGGTTCGCGCAAGGGGGGACAGGCGACTTCATCGACCGTCCAGCCCTCATCCTCGAGCGCCCCTGCGGCGAAGCGGAGCGCCTCGGTTACCTTGGGATCGACCTTCAACCCCTCTGGCGCGATCGTTAGCGCTGCGCGCTGGGAGGCGGGCGGCAGGCGGGCTGGCACCGGCGTCCACCACGGGTCGCGATGATCGCGGGCCGCCATGGCGCGCAGTCCAAGCTCGATATCCTCCATCCGCCGCGCGATCGGGCCCGAGACCGCCATCAACTGCGCTCCGATCAGCCGGTCGGGCGCCGTGAAATTAACAGCGGGCACGCGGCCGAGCGTTGGCCGAAGCCCATGCAGGCCGCAGGCATAGGCCGGATAGCGGATCGAGCCGCCAATATCGGTCCCATGCCCGATCGCGCCCATGCCGGATGCGACGGCGGACGCCGCCCCACCCGAGGAGCCGCCGGGCGTGATCCCGGCATCATGCGGGTTCAGCGTTTGCCCATGCAGCAAATTGCGGCAGAACCAGCGCAGAGAAAAAGCAGGGGTGTTCGTGCGCCCGACGATCACCGCACCAGCCTTGCGCAAATTGGCAACGACGGGGTTGTCCTCCCGCGCGATCAAGTCTTTCTGCGTTCTGAGACCGTTCGTGGTCGCGAACCCGTCCTGATCGACATTCACTTTGGTCGTGACCGGAACGCCGGTGAGCGGGCCCGGATCGACCCCCCAGGCGATGGCCTTGTCGATCGCATCCGCTGTGGCCAGAGCCTGGGCATCGGATCTTTGCACGATGGCATTGAGCGTGGGGTTGACCGCGTCGATCCTGGCAAGCACCGCCTCGGTGACCTCGCGGGCGGAAAGCCGACCGCCGCGAACTTCATCGGCCACCGCTGCCGCGGACAGTTTCCAGAGCTCGGCCATACCGCGCCCCCTCGTTCACAAGGCCTCACCGGCGGCATGGTAACGGAGCGGTCATCAAAGTAAACGGAACGTTAAGGGTCTGGCGCGATGTTAACCCTAACCGCCACCATTAGGGGCGTTTTGAATGCTGCGCCGCCGGGCCATGGCCCTATCTTTGCTACTTGCGATCGCTTCGGCCGAGGCCGCACTGGCCGGTGCCTGGACCCGGGCCGAGGGGGAGGGGTTGCTGATCTTCTCATCCGGCCGCCGGGCCGCACCGGTGAGCGCCTTGGCAAGCGCGCTGCCCGAGGATGAATCGAACACCACGCAGATCCTCGTCGAATACGGCCTTTTCGATGAATTCACCCTTGGAGCCACGCTTTTCGCCGATCTTGCGATCAGCGATTTCGGTAGTGGCGCGCTCAATGCCGGGGTCTTCGGGCGCTATCGGATCTGGCAGGGCGCGCAATCCGTCTTCTCGGTCCAACTCGGCTATGCGCACCCGCTGGAGGAGTTTGTCAGCGAGGATTTCGGCGCGACGAATTTCGACAGCGGGCCTGAGATCGAGATGCGCCTGCTCTACGGCCATGGCATCTGGGGCGATTGGGGCAGCGCTTTCGTCTCGGCCGAGGCAGGGTATGATGTCTTTCTCGAGGGGATCGAGGATGACATTCGCGCCGACGTCACCTTTGGCTACGAGCCCTGGCGGTGTTGTCTGTTTCTGATGAGCGCGTTCGCCACCGTGCCAACGGGAGAGGAGGATCCATCGTTCAAGCTCGCGCCCTCGTTCGCCTATACGCTGTGGCCAGAGGTCGAGCGCAACGGAAAGAAACCGGTGGGGCCGATCCGCCCGCGCACGATCCAGTTCGGCATCAATTACGACCTGCTCAATTCCGGCGACGGGCTCGGTGTTCAGGTAAGCATTTGGAAGAGGTTCTGAACCTCAGCTTGTCACGCCCGGCAGTTTGCGAAGCTGCACACCATTGATGCGCCAGACGCCGTCGACCTCGATCATCTCATAGGCCGCCTCGAACTGGTCGCTCTGGCTGTCCTCGAAAAAGACGATCTGCACGAGGGTGCCGTTGAAGTTCTCCAGGCTCCGCATCTCCCATCGCGACGGGCGCCAGATCATCGGATACCCGCCCGATACCATCTGGCCGAACCGGCCCGGCGTCTCGAAGATCTTCTGGATCATCGGCGAGGCATGGGCAAATGCCGTTTCGAGGTCGGAGCGTTGAAACGCTGCGATCTGATCCGCGATCACGCCTTGAATGCTGTCTTCGGGCTCGCCCGCCTGCAAAGGCGCCGCGATTGTCAGAGCGATGAGAGCGGCAATCAGAATGCGCATGGGGTCCTCCTCGGCTGTTCCTTACTCTGGGTTGTTGAGGCGACCCGTCAAGCGATCATCGCGAAATGGCTGTTCACCGGGTGGCACTGTGCTTAAGCCGGTCTTGTCGAGAAAGGGCGCTATGGCCAGTATGATCACAGATCCCGAAATCCTCGCCTTTATCGCTGAGGTGGAGGGGTTGACCCCGCCCGGATCAGCCGCAACGAGCGTCGCGGAACAGCGTGCGGATTATGACGCAATGTCCGCGCACTTTCGCGCGCCGAGACCGGGCGGAGTGCAGGTTCACGACCGGACCGTTGCGGGCGTGCCCTGCCGGATCTACGAAGGCGGGCCGCTTGGTGAGATCATTTTCCTTCACGGTGGCGGCTTCGTTGTCGGCAGTCTGGAGAGCCATGATGATGTAGCCGCAGAGATCGCGGCCGGTACGCGGTGCCGGGTCAGCGCTGTCGATTACCGGCTGGCGCCGGAACATCTCAACCCGGCGGCGTTCGAGGATGCGCTCGCAGTCACCCGCTCCTCGCCTGCTCAAGTCATCCTTGTGGGTGATAGCGCGGGCGGCACGCTCGCGGCCTCCGTTGCCTGGCGCCTGCGCGGAGAGGGGCATGTCGCCGGTCAGGTTTTGATTTATCCCTCGCTCGGGGGTCTCGAACTTGGCCTGAGGTCCTACACCGAATGCGCCGAGGCGCCCTTATTGACCACCGCCGATATCCTTGCCTATGGCACGTTGCGCACAGGTGGTCCGCCCGATCCGGCCGATCCGACCTTGCGTGTCCTCGCGGCTGAGGATCATGCCGGCACGGCGCCGACATTCATCTCCGCGGCCGGTGTCGATCCGCTCCGGGATGATGGACCGGCCTATCGTGAGAGGCTTTTGGCGGCGGGATGTGAGGCGGAGTGCGTCATCGAGGATCAGCTTCCCCATATGTGGCTACGTGCCCGGCATCGTAGCACGCGAGCGCAGGCGGCGTTTGCGCGGGTTCTGGCGGCGATCGACCGGTTTGCGGGCGGCCTCAGCGTTCGGTGAACTTGAACTCGATCCGGCGGTTGCTGGCCAGAGCCTCGCTTGTCTCGCCAGTATCGATAGGCTGAAATTCGCCAAAGCCCGTGGCCGCCAGACGCGTCGGATCCGCGCCTTCGTTCTGGATCAGATAAGTTACTACCGAGAGCGCGCGGGCCTGGCTGAGCTCCCAGTTGTTGCGATAGCGTCCGGCACCGGAGAGCGGGATCCGATCCGTGTGGCCATCCACTCGCAGGATCCAGTCTACGTCTTCCGGCAGCTCGCCTGAGAGCTCCCGCATCACCTCGCCGAGGTTTGTCAGCTCCTCGCGTCCAGCGGGGCCAAGCGTGGCAGAGCCCGGGGCGAAGAGCACCTCAGACTGGAAGACGAACCGGTCACCGACCCGGGTGATACCCTCGCGTCCGGCGAGCGCGCCCTCCACCCGTTCGAGGAAGACGGACCGGATCTCTTCCAGCCGGTCGACCTTCTCGGCGAGCAGTTCCGCGTTCTCCGCCTCGAGCGCGACCTTCCGGGCCAGCGCCGCGTTGAGCTGGGCGCCGAGGTTGGAGATCTGCACCTGCCCCTCGGCCTCTTTCGCCGCGGTCTCATCCAGCAGGTTCTGGAGCGCTGCGAGCTGGCTGTTCAGCTGTTTGACCTGTTCATTGAGCAATGCCACCCGGCGGGCCTGCTCCGCAGTCTGTTCCCGCGCCGTGGCAAGCTGGGCCTCAGCCACTTTGCGCAGCGCCGCTTCCCGGTCAAAGGCCTCGCTCTGGGTGGTTGCGGCAGCCTCTGCCTCGAGCCGCAGACGCTGTTCCTCGCTCAACCTTTCGTTCGCAATCTCGGCCGCTGCGAGAAGGGTAAGCGTCTGCTCTGCCTCCTTGCGCGCTTCCTCAAGTGCGAGAGTGACGGCGTCGAGCTCTGCCACGCCCTCCTCAAGCTTCCTGCGCAGCGCCTCGGCGGCGGCTGCTTCCAGAAGCCGGGCCTCCTCCTCCGCGCTCAGCCGACCGCGTAAGTCTTCGAGATCTGCGGTCAGCGCCTCCCGCTCTGCCTCCAGTGCGGCGTTGTCCTCGGCGCGGGCCTGCTTCTCGGTCTCCAGTGCGGCGATCAGCGCGAGGGCGGAGGCCTTGTCCGCCTCCAGCGTGGCGAGTTCGGTCTGTTGGGCCTCGCGGTCTGCCTCCAATTCCGCAACCAACGCCTGCAAGGCTTCGCGCTGCGCCGCGGCCAGGCGGGCCGCTTCTGTCTGCGCATCCAACTCGTCACGGGTGGTCGCGAGCGCGGCGCGGACGGTTTGTTCGGCATCCTGCGCTGCGGCGAGCTCCGATGACAGCCGCTCGGCCTCGCTCTGCGTTGTCTCAAGCTGTGCGGTCATGGCGGCAAGTGCTGCGTTCAACCGGTCGGTCTCCGCCTGCTCGTTCAGCAGGCTGGCGCGTGCTGTGCCGAGATCGCTCTCCAGCTCTGCCGAACGTGTTCGCTCCAGCGCCAGCACATCGGTGAGCGAGAGGAGCTGTGCGTTCAGATCATTCAGCCGCTGGCTTTGACCCGTGATCGTCTCGCGCAGGCTGAACTGCACGATCATGAAGATTGACACCACGAAGATCAGGATCAGCAGCAGTGCCGTCATCGCGTCCACGAAACCAGGCCAGATATTGGCCTCGAAACGATGTCCGCTGCGACGCGCGAGTGGCATCAGCGGCCTCCGCCGTCCCGGGTGCGCTGGTCGATCAGGTTGATGAGCGTGCGCAGTTCCGCCCGCAGGGCCGCTGTCGCCTCATGCCGGCCGACCGAGATGTCATCTGCCAGAAGACGCAATTGCGCCTCGACGTTCTTCAGCGCGACCTCATCGCCGAACTTGCTGCCGCCGCCGGCGGTCCCGCCGCGGAGCAGACTGTCGGCCATATGCGCTGTCGCCTCGGCGGTGGCGAGGCTGTTTTGTTCCATGCGTTTGAGGACAGTCAGAGTCGCGTGATCACGGCCGGACTCGACGTCTTTGGTTGAGCGGATCTCGCCCACGAGTTCTTTGACGATCTCGCGCTCGGTCTGCATCTCGTCGGCCATGGTTTTGATCACGTCGGCGACCGCGCCCAGGCGTTCTTCGGACTTGATGCGCGCAGCTTCTGCCTTGGTCGCGAATTCGGTGGTCTTCTCGAGCCCTTCGTCGACCCGCTCAAGAAGGGCGACAAGCGCGCCATCCGGTCCCTCGCCCTCGTTCACCAGTCCGAGGCGGGTGAAGGAGGTCAGCCAATCCTCCAACTCCCGATAAAACCTGTTCTGGCCGTGCCCGGCGAAAAGCTCCAACAGGCCGACCACGAGCGACCCGGCGAGCCCGACCAGCGAGGACGCGAATGCGGTGCCCATCCCCCCAAGCTGGCTCTCGAGCCCGACCATCAGCCGGTCGAACACCCCGATGTCCGAGGTATCGCCATCCTGAGGCGCCAGACTGCGGATTGTGTCGACCACGGCCGGAACCGTCAGAGAAAGCCCCCAGAAGGTCCCCAGAAGACCGAGGAAAATCAGTAGGTTGGTGATGTAGCGAGTGATGTCGCGGGCCTCATCCAGACGCACTGCTATACTGTCGAGGATCGAGCGGGTGGAGCTTGCCGCCATCCGCTTCTTCATCTTCCCCTCGCGCAACAGCGGCGCCATGGAGGAGACGAGCCGCGGCGGATCTGTGAACTCGTGACCCTTAAAGCCCGCCTGCAGGTTCTTCAGCCACTTCACCGCGGCGATGATCTGCGCCACCTGCCAGAAGGTTGCAAAAATCCCGATCAGAAAGACGAAGCCGATGAAGGCGTTAAGGTAGATGTTTGCCGAGACGACCGTGCGGATCTGTGCCGCGAGAAACGTCCCGCCGATGATCACCAGGGCGAGAACGGCGAGCATCATGCCGATCTGCCGCGTCGGCATCGAAAACTGGTTGCGCCCGTCGTCCATACTCATGGTCCGCCCCTCAGTAGAACTCCAAGGACTATGCAGAATTCTGACGTAAACCCAAGCTTTTGGGCGCCTCTCTGACTATGCGTCGGTCAAGATGGCGTTGAGTGTTTCGTAAATGTTGCCATTCGTGGCGATGATGTCGCCGGAGCCGAGCGGGTTTCCATAACCTGGGACATGGCCGATGGCGCCGACGAGACCGCCTGCCTCCTGCACCAGCAGCATCCCGGCCGCGATGTCCCAGGAATTCAGCGTCCGCTCCCAGAACCCGTCATAACGCCCGGCCGCGACCCAGGCGAGGTCGAGGGCGGCGGCACCGAACCGGCGCACCCCGGCGCAGCGCGGCATCAGGCGGCTCAGGTCGCGGATCGTCTCAGGCAGGCCATCGCGGGCGCCGAAGGGCACGCCGGTCGCGAACAGCATCGCGGTCATGTCGCGCCGGGCCGAGACGCGCAGGCGTCGGTCGTTGAGCCAGGCGCCTGCCCCGGCCTCTGAGGTGAACATCTCGTCTTTGACCGGATCATAGACTACGGCGGACGCGATTTTTCCCTTATGCTCTAACGCGATGGAAACCGCCCAGTGCGGGATGCCATGGAGGAAGTTTGTCGTGCCGTCGAGCGGATCGACGATCCAGCGCCGGGTCGGGTCCTCGCCTCTTTCCTCCCCGGTCTCTTCGCCGATCCAGCCGTAATTCGGCCGCGCCTCGCGAAGCTGTTCACGGATGATCTGCTCGGCCTTCACGTCGGCCTTCGAGACGAAGTCGCCGATGCCCTTGACCGAGACCTGGAGCTGCTCGACCTCGCCGAAATCGCGGACCAGGCTGCGCCCGGCGGAGCGGGCGGCCTTGATCATGATGTTGAGGTTGGCTGAGGGGGCTGCCACGCGATCAGGCCCGTTCGGAGTATTCGCCGGTCTCGGTGTTGACCACGACCTTCTCGCCCTGGCCGACAAAGGGCGGCACCATGATCTTCACGCCGTTGTCGAGGATCGCGGGCTTGAAGGAGTTCGCCGCCGTTTGACCCTTGACCACCGGCTCTGTCTCGGTGATCTCGCAGGTGACTTTCTCGGGCAGGGTGACGCTCAGCGCCTCGGCCTCGTAATACTCGATCTGCACGGTCATACCGTCCTGCAGGAAGGGGCGCGCGTCACCCAGGAGATCGGCAGGAAGTTCAATCTGTTCAAAGGTTTCGCTGTCCATGAAGACCAGCATGCCGTCGTTCTCATAGAGGAACTGCTGGTCCTTCTGCTCGAGCCGCACACGCTCCACCTTGTCGGCCGAGCGGAAGCGTTCGTTGAGCTTGGAGCCGTTGCGCAGGTTCTTCAACTCGACCTGGGCAAAGGCCCCGCCCTTGCCGGGTTTGACATGGTCGGTCTTCACCGCAACCCAGAGCCCGCCATTGTGCTCGATGATGTTGCCGCGCCGGATTTCGTTGCCGTTGATCTTGGGCATGCCTGCTCTCCCACGGGAAATTCCGCGCGGCTCTTACCCCAGCCAGAAGCCCCCGGCAAGCGGCGGGGTGATTTGGGGATGATTTGGTAGTGCAAAGGGAGTGGTCCCGAGCCGTATGTCGGAGCGAGGCGCAGAGGGCCGCGCCCGCCCTGGTGGGCGCCGCGCGAGGGAGGGTCTGTTCGGCGCGTCCAAGCATCCCCGCCGCCCGTGCTGCAAACGACATCGCCATCGCGCCCGCCGGGGGGGAGGGCGGACGCGGCCCGGTGGTGCCCATCGGGCGGGGGTATTGATCATTTCTTCTGATCGAGTTCCTTCAACCGCTCGATCACTTTGGCGCTGCCGGGAAACGGGCCAAGCAGGATGTCCGCGAAAGCCATCGGGACCTTGATCCACATCAGGAACGTCACAAAGGCGGCGAGGACCCATGTGACGACGGTTGTCTCAGCCTCGCTGGCTTCTTCATCGGTCGAGCGCGCCAGAGCGGCTGCTTCGTCGGTTGCCTCTGCGATATTGTCGGCTGCCGCTTCGACGGCAACCGGCAGTCGCTCTTTAGGGAGGTTTTCGACGGTTGACAGGGAGGCCGCGAGTTTTGAGCGGATCGACTTGAGCCGTGCTTCTGTTTCAAGCGCTCGGCGTTGCTGCTCCTCCTCGTTCGGCATTGTCCGCTGGAGTTCTGCGATCTGGTCATCGATCAGCGCGATCTCTTCGCGGGTCCGCTCCGCAAACTCGGCAGGGCGCTCGGCTATTTCCTGAGTGGCGCGGGTGCGAACCTCGTCGAGGAGAGCAGGCAACTTCGGCGAATGCTCCTCGATCAGCCGCTTGATGATCGCGTTGACGTGGGCGGGGCCCTGCTTCCAGTCCTCGTCGGGGATCAGGACGCGGGCTTTTTCAAGCTCCATGTTGGCGGGTGCGCCGCGCAGGCGGGCTTCGTACCAGTCGGTCCAGACATCCCAGTTCTCGCCCTCGGGCAGTCGGGACTTCAGGTCGCCCCAGAGCTCGGCACTCCCGTCCGGGAGTTTGCCGCCGGGCCAGAGCGGCATGGCTGACAGCTCGAGGACGGACATGCCGTTCTCTAGGGCGGCGGCGTCGGTGGCGTGGGCGGCGGCGCGGGCGGCGTCACGAACCTCTGCGCCCTGGCTTGGCCACGTGCCCGCAAGCCAAGACGCAGAGGTAGCACGCAAGCAAGGCAGGAGCAGGGCGGCGGGCATTTTGTCACGCTGATCAGTCGCGACAAGCGGTAGGACGCGCAGCGCGGCTCGGGCGGCGAAAAGGACGATCTCTTCCCGCTCCCGGGTCTTCAACCACTTCTCGATATCTTTGCGGGAGTTGAACTCGGGCATGCGGTCGGTGATCCAAATGGTTTCGTGCAGCCTAACCCGACCCTCGGGCGCAGTCGATGCAGAGGGTGGCGGCGGGGTCGAGTTGCAAGCGGCCTTCGGCGATTGGGTCGCCGCACTCCTGGCAGTAGCCAAGTTCGTCTTCGGCGGCGCGTTTGAGGGCGGCTTTCAGCGCCACGATCCGTTGGGTCCTCCTGCGGCTTTCGGCCTGGGCCATGGCCTGGACCTGCATTGCGTCCATCCGGCTGAGCCTCCCGACCGATTGCTGGTCGAGCTCGACGGCCTTGCGGTCCTCCGCCGTTGCGGCATCGGCGGCTTCCAGCTCGGCGATTTCCGCGTGGATGCGGGCGATCAGGTCCTCGGTCTTCATGTGAGGTTCAGCCCGATGCGGCGGAGCCAGGCTCCCCAGCCCGCGCGCTGCGGGTGGAGGTATTGCCGGGCCTTGTCCTCCGACCAGCCGTAATCGGCGCTCTTGCCCAGTTCCTCCACCAGGCGTTGCCGGGCGAAGGGGCGGTGGGCGTTGCGGGCGCGGTCATAGGCGCGGATGGCGTCTTCCTCGCCCGCGTCGTCGAAGCGGTTCTCATGCAGCGTGACCGAGAGCGGCAGGCGCATCGAGGTCCGGGGCGGGTATTTCGGCCAGCCGAGGCCGAGGCCCATGGCGGGGAACACCTGATCGGGCAGGCCGAGGAGCTCGCGCACCCGCTCCGGCTCGTTGCGGATGGTGCTGATCGGGCAGCAGCCGAGGCCGATCCGCTCGGCCGCCGCGACGAAAGTTGCCATGGCGACCGCGGCATCGATGGCGGCGTTGAAGGGCGCATCGGCGTGGTCGTTGTCGAAGGGGAGCCCGTGCATGGTGCTCAGGCGGCGCTGGCGGCGATGGTTGGCGAGGAAGATCAGCAGGACGGGGGCCTTGGCGATCCACTCCTGATCGCCGCAGCAGTCGGCGAGGCTCTGGTGCAGCGCGGGGTCGGTCACGATCAGGATATCGCGCTGTTGCAGGTCGCTTTTCGTCGGGCTGGCGAGAGCCGTGGCGGCGAGCGCTTGGACCAGGCCTAGGGGGACGTCTTCCCCTGTGAAATGCCGGGCCGAGCCGCGGCTGGCCATCTGGGTGAGCAGATCGGGCCCGTCGAGCGCGCTGGCGCCGAACCGTTCGGTGATTGCGTCCTTGAACGTCATGTCTCCTCCCTTGACCTGGGGTGTTATCCTCCCGAAGTTGGGCATGGCAGGCAAGCCGGAGGCGGATATGGGCGATCGCACCATCGGAGTTCTCGAGACCGGGCCGGTTCTGGAGCCGCTCCTGACCCGGTATGGCAATTATCCGGCGATGTTCGAGAAACTGCTGAAGGGGCGGGGGTTCACGTTCCGGACCTATGCGGTGATGGAGGGCGAGTTCCCCGAGGCGATCGATGTCTGCGATGGCTGGATCATCACCGGCTCGCGCTATGGCGCCTATGAGGATCACGACTGGATCCCGTTTCTCGAGGCCTTCATCCGCGGGGTTCAGGCGCTGAAGGTCCCGCTGGTGGGGATCTGCTTTGGCCACCAGATCATGGCGCAGGCGCTGGGGGGTAAGGTGGTCAAGCACCCGGATGGGTGGGTGCTGGGGCGAATCGAGTATGATCTCGACGGGTTCGAGCGTCCTGTGACGGTTATGGGGCTGCACCAGGATCAGGTGATCGAGGCGCCTGCTAGCGCGCGGGTCGTCGGCCGGGCTGATGGCTGCGAGATCGCCGCGCTGGACTACGGGCCGCATGCCTGGAGCCTGCAGCCGCATCCGGAATTCACGGTCGATTTCTTCCTCGACCTGATGGAGCAGCGCAAGGCCCTGTTTCCGGAGGATCTGGTGGCGGAGGCCGCGAAGACCGTGCGGGGGGACTATGACACATCCCTGATGGCCGACCGGATCGAAGCGGTCCTCAAATCGCGGAACCCGCGTGAGGTGGCTGCGGAGTAATCCGCTTCAGTCTCTTGAGCGATTTCTGGTCCTGCGTTCTGCTGAGCAAAACGGTGAACCGGTTCGGTGGGAGAGGCTCAGATCTCAGGAGCGGATCTCTTGCGCTAACCCGTAGATCGGGAAGTCGTTCAGAAGAGAACCCGCGCTCTGACCCCGAATTGTCTGGTTTCCTGGATGTCTACGTTTGTCTCCACCGAGTCGCCCAAGAGGAAATCCGCGATGCCTGAAACGGTTCCCGTGACCACAGCCTCGTTGAGCGCGTTCTCGACGAAGGCCTCGAACTCAAAGCTTTCGCCGCGCAGACCGACGCGGAAGTTGAGCAGGTTGCGGCCGTCAAACACGAGGCTGTCGGGATCGACCAGGTTGGAAAAACTGCTGGTGAAGGCGTTCTCCGCGCGAATGAAGGCCGCGGAGTTCCCGACGACGAAGTCATGCAGCGGATGCTCGTAGTCGAGCGCGACAGAAACCGTGTGCCTCGGTGCGTTTGGCAAACTCTCGCCGGAAAGATCGCCAAAGGGTGATGTTGAGAAATCGGTGAACTTGGCGAAGTTCAGGCCCCAATCGACATCAACCCGCAATCCGTTGACCGGAAGTGCGGTGAAGCCAAGCTCCGCCCCGACGCTTCGCGCCTCTGCCGCGTTGTCGACGACGGTGATCCCAACCACGTCAGTCGTCGAGACAACTTGGATATCCTCATAGTCGAGCAGAAAGCCGGCGCCTCTCAGCTGCAACCGATTGTCGAGCAGGTTGATGCGGAAGCCGGCCTCGAAGGATTGCACTCTCTCTTCGTCGAAGGGCTCGAGGCCGGAAGGCAAAGCACTGAACCCGCCCGCCCGGAACCCGGTCGAAAAGTTGAAGAACGTGGTCACATCCTCGTTCCACTCGTAGAGGATCGAGGCGTTGGGCGTGAAGGCCGAGAAGGTTTCCTCAGCGATTGTTTCCGGCGAGGTCGGAAACACTGGGTCCAGGCCGGTCGGGAACGGGATTACGGGTCCACCTGGGGACAACTCGACCGCCGCGACACTCGTCGCGAAGAGACCGGACCCGATCGACTCGCCCGTGACTTTCACGCGGTCACGGGTAAAGCGGGCACCGGCCGTCAGTTCCAGCGCCTCTATCGGTCGCCAACGAACGTCGCCGAAGACGCCTAAGGTATTCACTTCCTGAATCGAGATGACGTTACCGAACGAACCGTCGTCGACGATGCTGAGACCCAGACCGGACGGGAGAAGACCCGAGTCTTCCGCGAAGACAGTCGCAGCTTCGAAGAAGCCCGGCTGGCTTTCGACCAGAGACGATGTCCGCGTTTCGTTGAAGCTGAAACTGACGCCCGGGTTGAACCGTATGGTTCCGAGGCTTGCGGGCAGGATGAACTCCTCGCTCTCGAACCGAAATTCCTGCGAGATCGCGGTATCTTCGGAGAAGACATCGGAGGTGATCAGATCGAAGCTGGTGAAATCCGCATCGTCGATGCCTTGGACTTCCACATCGAGATAGGATGTCTTGCTCGTCAGGGTCCCAAAGTCGAGGTCGTAGGCGATATCGCCGGTAAACAGGCTCCGTTCCAGTATGTCTTCATCGATAAAGTCGATCGAAGAGACCGGGTCACCATCCTCTGCCGACGATATGGTCGCCGTGTTTGGCGCATCGAACTCCGACCGGTCGTAGGAGGCGGTGACGTCGAGTGTCAGGCGATCCGTTGGCTGCGATCGCAGGCTGATCCGGCCGCCGAAGTCGCTCGATCCGTTGCTTTCGTCGAGGGTCGTGAGATCGATGAACCCATCCGAGATTGCGCCGAACCCGACGATCCGCGCGGACAGGAGGCCATTCTCCAAGAGCGGGATGTTTGCAACGCCGCGGATCAGGCCGTTGGGAAAGGAACCCGCGGTCCCCGTAACCTCGAATTCGAGATCCTCGGTCGGCTTCTTCGGAACAAAGTTGATTGCGCCACCGATCGTGCCGCGCCCGAAGGCCGTGCCCTGCGGGCCAAAGGCGGTTTCGACGCGTTCGAGATCGAAGAGGTTTGGGTTGATCCCGATCGAGCCGCCGGTCGGGTTGAGCAGAACACCGTCAACAAACACGCCGTTTGTCGGACCCGTCGCGGCACCACCGACGATGTTGCTGATCCCGCGGATTGTAATCTGCAGGTCATCGCGGTTTGAACCTTCGTTGAAGCTGACGTTCGGCAATCGCTCGATCAGGCGCGTCGAGGTGGTGATGTTGGAGCGTTCAATTTCCTGGCTCTCCAGAACGACGACGCTGCCCGGAACGTCCCGCAACCTCTCCTGCGTACGCCGGGTCGTCACGATGATCGGCGCGAGTGTCGCTGGTGCCTCACCGGTTTCCGGGGCTGTCGATTGCGCACGCGCCTCAGGCACTGGGAGCCCGTGGATTGAAGCGAGAGCCGCAGTGGAAAGAAGCAAGACGCGCGTGGTCAACCGCGCGCCGGAATTCCGGTCGATTCGATGCTTTGCCATACGTCCCCCAACAAGGCGAAAGTCGCGAATTTTCTGGCTCGGTATCGATCGACCTGGCTCTGCCCGCCAGTATTAGGACGGAGGCGGGGCAAAGACAAACCTATTGAAAACCCGCCGCTGCACGATCGGAGAATTGGGGGCTTCGGGGTGGGATTGTTCAGCTATAACAACGATATATGCAACCGGGAGTTGAGACTATTGGGCTTGGCGAACCTTGACGTGGGCGAACTCTGCTGAAGCGGCTGCTCATCCCATCTGTGAAACGTGGCACCGATCTTCTGGCTCGCCCGGCCCAACCACCTGTCCTCGGTACTCACAGGTTGAGTGCGGACCGAGAGGAGCCCTGCCTGCGACATTCTTTGGCTCGCTCTGCTTTTGCCGGCAACTAAGCTATCTATCAGGCGCAGACTGGGTGAGGTTCATGCTGCAGATAACGGATGTTCGAAAGTCCTATGCGACGCCAGTAGGGACGCTGGAGGTTCTCCGCGGCATCGATCTGGAACTTGGTGCCGGTGAGACCCTGGCCCTTACCGGTGAGTCCGGTTCGGGCAAAAGCACGCTTATGCACGCCTTGGCAGGTCTCGAGGAGATCGACGGCGGAACCATTGCGATCGATCAGACTGTGATCAGCGCATTGAGTGACCGGGAGCTGGCGGCATTCCGGCGCGACCGGATCGGGATCGTCTTCCAGCAGTTCAATCTCGTGCCGAGCCTCACGGTGGTGCAGAATGTCCGGCTTCAGGCGCGGTTGTCAGGGCGGCTGGATGCGGGCTGGATCGATCACCTGATCGAGGCTCTGGGTCTTGAGAGCATGCGCGCGCGCTATCCGGAACAGCTCTCCGGCGGGCAACAGCAGCGCGCAGCGATTGCGCGGGCTCTTGCGCTCCGGCCCGATCTGGTGCTGGCCGACGAGCCAACGGGCAACCTCGACGCCGAGACCGGCGATCTTGTGATGGAGGTTTTCCTGAACCTCGTGCGGGAGACGCAGTGTGCATTCGTGATGGTCACCCATAACCGCAGGCTTGCCGGGATGCTCCAGCGCACCACCCGTCTGGCCGGGGGGCGGCTGGAGTGACCCGGACCTTTTGGACCCTGGCGACTTTGGCGAGCTACTGGCGGCGCAACCCGATCCAGTTGGCCGCAGTGCTTGTCGGGCTGGCGCTGGCAACGGCGCTCTGGTCAGGGGTTCAGGCGATCAACGCCGAGGCCCGCGCCAGCTATGCCAAGGCAACCGGCCTGCTCGGCGGGCCTGACGTCGATGTTCTGCGGCCGCGGCAGGGAACGAGTATGCCCCAATCCGTCTTCGTTGATCTGAGACGTGCCGGTCATCTTGTCTCCCCCGTCGTCGAGGGGGCCATCGCAGTGGACGGGCAGCGCCTTCGCATCCTCGGGATCGAGCCTGTCAGCATGCCGAGTGCAGCAACTCCCGAGGCTCTTTCGGATGATGGAGAGAACGGGGGCGTGCCCGCGTTCCTGAGCCCCCCGTGGGAAGCGCTCGCCGCACCGGAAACCGTCCGCCGCCTCGTCGGCGATACGGCCCTGCCGCCGCGCCGGGCGGATCGCTCGCTCCCGCCCGATCTTCTGATCACCGATATCGGCGTTGCGCAGAGATTGCTGGACAGCGAGGGTCTCATCAGCCGCCTGCTCCTTGAGCCGGGGATCGAGCTACCTCAGAGTATGCTCGACCTCCACGGCCTTGAACGCGTGCCTCCGGCAGAACGTGGCGCGGTGATAGGGCTGACGGACAGTTTTCACCTGAATCTGACCGCGTTCGCTTTTCTTGCCTTTGCCGTTGGCCTGTTGATCGTGCGGGCAGCCGTGGGGCTGGCGCTCGAGCAACGGCTTGCGATGTTTCGCACGCTGCGGACCTGCGGGGTTTCGGCCCGGCGATTGACCGTCGCCGTCTTTCTGGAGGTCGTCGTCCTGGCGCTCACGGCCGGTGTCGTCGGGCTGGCGCTTGGCTACGCTGTTGCGGCGGTTCTGCTGCCGGATGTCTCAGGCAGTCTGCGAGGGCTCTATGGTGTCGCGGTGTCCGGCACCCTCACCCTGGCCCCGGAATGGGTGTTGAGCGGCCTGGCGATGTCGTTTGCCGGAGCTTTCGCAGCCGCGGGATCCGCGCTTTGGGCGGTCTACCGATTGCCGGTTCTGGCTGCTGCGCGACCGGATGCCTGGCGCGCGGCTCAGGCCACGGAGATGCGCAGGTCCCTTGGCGCGGCGGCAGGCTTCGTCGTTCTCGGCGGCCTTCTCTATGTCCTCGGCGATAGCCTACTGGCGGGATTTGCAACGATGGCCTGCGCCCTTCTGGCCGCCGCATTGGCGCTGCCCGCCTTGCTGGACGGAGCTCTGAGGGTTCTTCAGCGGGTCGCGCGCGGTGCCCTTCTGGAGTGGACGATCGCGGATATGCGCCAGCAACTGCCCGGCCTCTCGCTCGCTCTCGTCGCGCTGTTGCTTGCGCTCTCAGCCAATATCGGCGTCAACACCATGGTCGGGGGGTTCCGCGAGACGTTCCTCTCCTGGCTCGACCAGCGGCTGGCGGCAGAGATCTACGTGCGCGGTGCGACCGAGGCGCAGGCGCAGGCGATCGACGACTGGGCGGCGCAGCAGCCGGACGTGCGCGAGGTCCTGCCGGGCCGGATTGCAGATACGATTTTGGATGGCGTTCCGATCGAGATCCGCAGTGCGGTCGATCGCGATACCTATCGTCGGGACTGGCCCCTGATCGCCGCGGAACCCGGCGCCTGGACAGCGCTTTTCGGTGGGGAGGCCGCGATGATCAGCGAGCAGACATCGGTTCGATTGTCGCTCGACCTCGGCGATACCGTCGACCTGGGCACGGGCCCGCTGACGGTCGTTGGTCTCTATGCGGATTATGGGAATCCCAAGGGTCAGGTGATGGTGCCGCTTTCCCGGCTTGAGCAGGACTTCCCGGATGCGCGGAGGCTGGGCACCGGTGTCAGGCTCGATCCCGCCGGGGTCGGGGCGTTTCTCACGCGCCTGGAGGCCGCCTTTGAAGTGCCGCCGGACAATGTCATCGATCAGGTCTCCCTCAAGCGCCTCTCTCGCGAGACGTTCGAGAGGACCTTCGCCGTGACCGCCGCGCTCAATGTCCTCACGCTGTTGGTGGCGAGTGTGGCGCTCTTCACATCGCTGCTCACCCTGTTTGACCGGCGGCTCGCCTCTCTCGCACCGATATGGGCCTTAGGGATCTCGCGCCGGCGGCTCGCGGCTCTTGAGATGATCAAAACACTGGCTCTGGCCGCGATGACTGCGTTGGTTGCGGTCCCGCTCGGGCTGGTTTTGGCCTGGTTGCTGGTTGCCGTGATCAACGTCAAAGCGTTTGGCTGGCGGCTGCCGCTGATCGCCTATCCGGATCAGTGGCTGACGCTCGGTATCCTCAGCATCGGGGTCGCTGGCCTCGCGTCGATCCTGCCGATCCTGAGGCTGTCGCGAACCGCACCGTCGCAATTGCTCAAGGTCTTTGCCAATGCGCGCTAGTGTTCTGATACTGATCGTTGTCCTCCTGATCGCCCCAAAGGCGTCGGGGCAAGGCTTTGCGGATCTGGGGGCGGACGCCGAGGAGTACAGCCAGGTCACCCCTGGCCAAACGCTGGTCTTTCCAGCCGATCACGGGGCGCACCCCGGTTTCCGGATCGAGTGGTGGTATCTCACCGCAAATCTCGAAGGGACGGATGGCGAGACCTATGGCATCCAATACACACTGTTCCGTCAGGCAGGCGCCCCGCCGCCGGAACGCGATGGCTGGGCCAACCAGCAATTCTGGCTCGGGCATATCGCGCTGACCACGGCCAGTCGGCATTTCTATGCCGAGCGCATTGCCCGTGGTGGCATCGGTCATGCCGGGGTTCGGCCGTCACCGTTCGCGGCCTGGATCGATGACTGGCAGTTGGCGGCAAGTGACGAGGCGGCGGCCGAAACGGCACTCGGGTTCGGCGCGTTGCGGCTGAGCGCGCGCGGCGACGACTTTGCCTATGACTTGGGTCTGACCACCGAGATGCCGCCGATCTTGCAGGGAGAGGCAGGCTACAGCGTCAAATCCGATCGCGGGCAGGCCTCGTACTACTACAGCCAGCCCTATTTTCTGGCCGAGGGCACGATCGAGATCGAAGGCCGCACGATCCCCGTCAGCGGGCGCGCCTGGCTGGACCGGGAATGGAGCAGCCAGCCGCTCGCGGCCGATCAGTCCGGCTGGGATTGGTTTTCCCTGCATCTCGATGAGACGACGAAGATGATGCTGTTCCGGCTCCGCCACGACGATGGCCAGCACTATTTCTCGGGCAATTGGATCGACGGGAGCGAGAGCACCCCGATCCCCGGCGACCAGATTGAACTTGAGATTCTGGAAGAGACTGATGTGGCGGGACGCACGGTGCCGACCGGATGGCGCGTAAAGGTGGGCGCGCGGGGCGTGGATGTGACCGTCGCGCCGCTGAACCCGAAGGCGTGGAACGGAACGCAGATCGGCTATTGGGAAGGGCCCGTTCGGGGAGCCGGGTCGCACGACGCGATCGGGTATCTCGAGATTACGGGGTACTAGCCTCGACTGCCGCGATCAGGCGTAGTTCTTGCGCTTCGACATCTTCCCAATGCCTGGGTTGAGGCTATTGGTCGGATCGCATTTTCGGTAGAAGGCCGCCTGCTCCTCACCCGCCTTGTAGAGATGTCCGACATTGTGCTCTGCCGGGTACATCGCCCCGCGCTGGTCGAGCAGTTTGAGCATCCGTGCCTTGATCTCCTTGGGGTTGTAGCCCTTCTTGACCACGTAATCCTGATGCAGAACATGACAAAAGAGGTGGCCGTAGTAGAGCTTGTGGCTGATTGCCTCGGCGATATCTGGCGGCAGCACCTCGAACCAACTCGGGTCATTGCGGCGGAGCGCGATATCAAGGACGAGAATGTCGGAGACTTTGCCCGTGTTGACCGCCATATACCGAACCGCGGCACCCGCCGCGGCAAAGCGGTGCAGTCCTGCGACCTTACCCTCGCGCGGCGTACAGGCGAACCAGGCGCCATCCGTCTTGCCATCGAAGAGCTCTCTTAGATAGGCCTCGGCCTCCGCGACGCCGCCATCCCGCATCTTGAGGATCAAGTGATGCTCGTACTTGGCGCGATATTCCTCCATCCGTTTTGGCAGCGGGTTCGGCCAGAGTTTGCTCAGCAACTGCATCATCCGGTCGACCATGTTTTTCGGGAGGAACGGGAGCTTGTTCAGCCGCGCGTCGAGCCAGCCCTTCATCGCAAAGATCGTCGGCAGCCAGTCCGTGCCCAGCTTGTCGATCAAAACCAGCGTATCTTTGCCGTATCTCTTGGAGATGTCATAGGCCTCGGCATGGAGGTATTCGGAGCTGACTGGCAGCGTCTCGAATGTCTGCAACATCTCACGGCGCAGTCGTGCCAGAACGCGCGTGTCGTTGGTGCCGATATAGAAGACCTGCTCTTTCTCGTTCTTGGGGAAAGTGTCGAGCCGCACCGCGAAGACCAGGAGCTTGCCCGCGGACCCGGCTGCTTCGAAGAGCCGGTTCGGGTCGGCATTGTAGCGCGACGGGGTGTCGGCATCGACCAGGCGGATCTGCTCGCAGTAGTCCTCCGCAGAGGCCTTCGCATTCGTCGGCTCAAGATCGCCATCCGTGTAATCGCCTTGCTCCAGCCGCGTTAGAATCTCCTCAGGGGTGTCGCCAAGCTTGATTCCGAGATGGTTGACCAGTTCCGGTGTGCCGTCTGCGTTGATCCGGGCGAACAGCGAGAGCTCGGTGTAGCTCGGGCCGCGCTCGATCAGCGAGCCGCCGGAGTTGTTGCAGATCCCGCCGATGATAGACGCACCGATCGAGGATGAGCCGATCACCGAATGCGGGAGCCGTCCTAGCGGTGCAAGCAGGCGCTCCAGCTTGTAGAGTGTCGCACCGGGGAAGCTGATGATCTGTCGGCCTTCCTGCAAGACCTGGATCTGGTCCATGCGGTTTGTACTGATGATCACCGCGCCCCGATCGTAGCCGTCTGACGGGGTCGAGCCCTCGGTCAGTCCGGTGTTTGCGGCCTGCAGGATGATGATCATGTCGGCAGAAACACAGGTTTTGAAGACCTTCCAAAGTTCCAGGAGCGAACCGGGAGAGACGACGGCCAGCGCGGTACCTTCGCCCGAGCGAAAACCCTTGCAAAAACGCTCCATCGACCTCGGGCTGGTGATCACATACCGCTGACCGACGATAGCTTGCAGTTCAGAGATCAAGGGGGCGGGTTGGGTCATGGATCCTGTCCTCTGGCGCCTCAGGCGGCGCGTTTGTGGAACCTTAGATTGTCGCGGCTGAGCTGATCGAGTTTGGTGACCCCCATCAGCTTCATGTCCCGCTCAATCTCGGTGCGAAGATTGCCCAGTGCTTTCTCAACACCTGCTTGTCCCGCCGCCGCCAGCGCGTAGAGATAGAGCCGCCCGCCGGAGCAGGCCTTGGCGCCGACCGAGAGCGCCTTCAGGATATGCGTGCCGCGCTGGATCCCACCCTCGCAGATCACGTCTACCTTGTCTCCCACGGCGTCGACAATCTCGGCCAATTGATCAAACGGGCTCCGCGAGCCATCTAGCTGACGCCCGCCATGGTTCGAGACCATGATCCCGGTACAGCCGATATCGACCGCGCGCTTGGCATCCTCGACGCTCATGATGCCCTTCAGCGCAAACTGCCCGTTCCACTTTGCGCAAAGCTCCTCGGCATCCTTCCAGTTCATGGACTGGTCCAGCATCGAAGAGAAGTAGTTCCCGACCGACACGGCGAGGTTGGTGCCCGCATCCACATGGCCGGAGAGATGGGGCATGTCGAACTTCTCCTTGGTGTAGAAGTTCCAGGCCCACATCGGATGGGTTGCAAAGCTTATCATCGAGCCAAGCGTCAGCTTCGGCGGTGAGGTGAAGCCGGTGCGAAGATCCCGCTCGCGATTGCCGCCGGTGATCGTGTCGACGGTCAGTGCCATGACGTTGAAGTTGGCAGCCCGCGCCCGCTCCAGCAGCGCATCGTTGAGGCCGCGGTCCTTGTGGAAGTAGAATTGAAACATCTTGGGCCCGTCGGTGATCTGCGCAATCTCCTCGACGGTTACGGTCGCGAGCGAGGAGACCCCGAACATGGTGCCGTACTTTGCCGCTGCCTTCGCGACCGCCCGCTCGCCGTCATAGTGAAACAGCCGCTGCAGCGCGGTGGGCGCGCAGTAGAGCGGCATGTCGAGCTTCTGGCCCATGACCTCGACCGACATGTCCACGCTCTCAACGCCTGCCAGAACGTTGGGAACCAAGTCACAGTCACCATAGGCCTCGGTGTTCCGGCGATAGGTCTGCTCGTCGTCCGCGGCGCCGTCGATGTAGTGGAAGATCGGGCCTGGAAGACGGCGTTTCGCGAGGCGCCGGAAATCCTGGAAGTTGTGGCAAGAGTTCAGGCCCATCGTTCTCTCCAGTTCTATGCTGATGCGTAAATTGGTAAATTTATATTACCAATATGCGCTACGTGCCGATTGAGGCGTTGGAAGTCAAGCATCTTGTTGCCCAATGATCATTGCCAGGCGTCTTCCTTGTCTTGAGGTAGAAGTGCTTCGCGGCACTGACATGGCGCTGGACCGCCTCAATCAGTGTCGCTACGCTTGCGTTCAGGCGCAACCCGGCCGGAGCCCAGACACAGCGATGCTCGACAGATCGATCGTCACCGTCAAGAACCTGAAGGTCGAGTTTTATCGGAAAGAGGGTTCGATCATCGGTGTCGAGGATGTCTCCTTCGACGTGCGATCGGGCGAGACGCTCTGCATCGTCGGGGAGTCGGGGTCAGGCAAGTCCGTCTCGTCCCTCTCGCTGATGCGGCTGGTGGAGTTTGGCGGCGGCGAGATCACCGACGGGAAGATCCTGTTCGATCGCGGCAATCGGCAGGAAGTCGACGTGGTCGATGCCTCGCAGGCGCTGATGCGCGATATCCGGGGTAACGAGATCAGCATGATCTTTCAGGAGCCGATGACGGCCCTGAACCCGGTTTTCACCGTTGGCCGGCAACTGACCGAAGGATTGCGGGTTCACCGCTCCGTCTCGAAGGCGGAGGCGGAGAAGCAGGCGGTCGATCTTCTGCGCGACGTCAGGATCCCCGAGCCGGAGAGACGCCTGAACCAGTACCCCCATGAACTGTCCGGCGGCATGCGCCAGCGTGTGATGATCGCCATGGCGATGGCCTGTGGCCCGCGGCTGTTGATCGCCGATGAGCCGACGACCGCGCTCGACGTGACCATTCAGGCAGAGATCCTGGCCCTGATAGACCGGCTGAAGCGGGAGACCGGAACGGCCGTCATGTTCATCACGCACGATATGGCCGTGGTCGCGCAGATGGCGGACCGGGTGGTCGTCATGTACCGGGGCCACAAGGTCGAGGAGGGGCCCGTCGAGGAGATCTTCAACAACCCTCAGCATGACTACACCAAATCCTTGCTGGCGGCTGTGCCCCGTCTCGGCGAGATGAAGGGGCGGGCGAACCCTGAGCCCATGAAGCTGATGGGCGCTGAAGCAGAAGAAGCGCCTGAGCCTATCGTCGGCACCAACGAAGTTCTTCTCAATGTCAAAGGGCTCACGACGCGCTTTGCCGTGAAGGAAGGCATCCTGCGCAGGACCGTCGCGCAGGTCCATGCGGTCGAGGATGTCTCGTTTTCCCTGAATCTCGGCCAGACCCTGAGCCTGGTTGGGGAATCAGGCTGCGGAAAATCGACCTGCGCGCGGTCGATCCTGCGCCTCGTCGAGCCGGTCGGCGGCGAGGTCTGGCTTGATGATGTCAATCTGCTAGAGCTTTCACCGGCGGATATGCGTGAGGCGCGGTCCGAGATGCAGATGGTCTTTCAGGATCCGTTCGCGTCGCTCAATCCACGCATGAAACTGGCCGATCAGGTGGCGGAGCCGCTGCAGAACTTCGGGGTGCTCAAGGGGAAGGATGTCTATGATCGTGTGGCCGAGCTGTTCGATCGCGTGCAACTCGACCGTAGCATTCTGAACCGGTATCCCCACCAGATCTCGGGCGGTCAGCGCCAGCGGATAGCAATTGCGCGCGCGCTCGCGCTCAATCCGAAGCTGATCGTGGCTGACGAAGCTGTCTCGGCGCTCGATGTCTCGGTTCAGGCCGAGGTGCTGAACCTCATGATGGAGCTTCAGGTCGATCTCGGCCTCTCGTTCCTTTTCATCTCCCATGATATGGCGGTGGTCGAGCGGGTCAGCCACAATGTGGGGGTGATGTATCTCGGCCGGATCGTTGAATTGGGGCCTCGGCGAGAGGTGTTCGAGAACCCGCAGCACCCCTACACGATCTCGCTCCTCTCAGCGGTGCCGATCGCCGATCCAGGCAAACGTCAGAAGGACGTGGAGCGGAATTTCAAGCCGATCCCATCCCCGATTTTCCCTATCGGCTATGAGCCTGATCCCAGCCTGTATGCCGAAGTTGCACCAGGGCATCTGGTCCTGCTGGGTGATTGGGGCTGACGTAACGCGGGACTTTCCGACCATTACCGTCGCGTCACGAGTGTGTGACCCCTTCTGGCCACTCTGTTCCTTCTGGTTTCGAGAGACAAGTTGTCTTGGATCTTGGACAGAATGTCCCTGAAGGGCCGAGACCCGGTCCGTTAAGGCGTTGATAACCTGTAAGTAGCCCATTTTGGCACAGTAGTTGCTTCGTAGATCCTCTGCGCTGAGCGAAATGCGTCGGAATGGAAATGCAACGACAAGACCCTTCCCTCGTAAAAAGGATCGCGACGGCCAAGAAAGACCGCGGTCACACTGGACGATTGCTGAAGCTGCGTCACTTGTGACTGTCAAAGACAGGCCCGGAACAAATTCGGGCAGGGAGGAAATTGTGATCGAAGATCCGGGACACGCCTGCCGGCGCCCTGTGAGATCCGTGTAGATCTGACGGGGGGCAAGCCGATGGCGAGCGATACAGCAAACGCAGCTACATTCCCTGAGTTGTTGCTCCGGAATGCGCAAGTTCACAGCGGCAAGCCCGCGATCCAGCAAAAGCGACGCGGTATATGGCGCACGACCACCTGGTCGGAGATGGCGGCAGAAGCTGCTTGCCTGACGGCGGCACTGAAGGCGAAGGGTCTGGCGCCGGGCGCTGTCGTAGCCCTGGTTGGTGACAATCGGCCCCGGCTTTTCATTGCAATGGCGGCGGCACAGGCCGCCGGGGCGATCGCTGCACCGCTCTTTCAGGACTCGAACGTTGCCGAGATGGCTCCGTGGTTCAAACGCCTGAAGCCCACCCATGTCTTTGCCGAGAACCAGGAACAGACGGACAAGGTGCTCGAGATCCTGCCGGACTGCCCCTCGATCACCTGCATCGCCTATGACGACGACCGTGGAATGCGGCATTACAAGAACCCGGAAGTCGTCAGCTATGAAAGCCTTCTGGAAGAGGGGAAAGGTGCGCCGCTCGATGGTCTCGCAAGCGATGCGGACGGATCGAGAGATGCCTTCGTCTTCCACACATCCGGCACGACGGGAGACCCGAAGCCGGTGGTTCACACACATCAGGCGCTGATCGAACGGGCTAGGGCGGCGGCGCGCATCGAAGGCTTCTCGGCCGACGATACGACACTCGCTTACCTGTCGCCCGGTTGGATGGCCCAGACCTTGTTTGCCTATGTCCACCCGATGGTGGCCGGGTCGAGCACATGCTGCCCGGAATCGTCCGACACGCTCCTCGACGATTTGAGAGAGATCGCGCCGACTCATCTTGTGATCACGCCCCGGATGCTGGACACGATCGTGCTGCAGATCTCGGCGCGGATGCAGGACACGGGCGGCTTCAATCAGCGTCTCTACCGGAATGGTTTGCAGAACGGTCAGAAGGGTGGGCTGCTCTACAGCCTCCTGCTTTACAAGCCGCTGCGTGACTCGCTGGGAATGAGCCGGATCAGGGACGCCTACACCGTGGGCGATCTGCTGCCGGAGCATACGATGACGTTTTTCCGGACGCTTGGCATCAACCTGAAGCAGCTATATGGGACAACCGAGACCGGCTTTTTCGATGTGCTGCAGCGCGATGAGGCCGTGAGCACCGGCACGCTTGGCACCGCTGTCGAGGGGGTCGAGCTTAAGATCTCGGATAGTGGCGAAGTCCTGATGCGGTCTTCTGGTCTGTTCCGGGAGTATTTCGGCGATGCGGATGCAACGGCGGCCGCGCTGCAAGGTGACGGCTGGTTCCGGACCGGCGATCTCGGGGCTCTGAGCGAGAGTGGGGAGCTTCGGCTGACCGACCGCGTCTCGGATATCGGCGCGCTGGCTGATGGCACACCTTTCAGGCCCAAGACCATCGAGGCGCGGTTGACAGACAACAGCGAGATCCGGGCCGCGGTCGTGATCGGCGACGGCCGGGATGGCGTTTGCGCGCTCGTCGATGTGGATACAGAGACCGTTGGCCGATGGGCCGACGGGCAGGAGATCTCTTTCACCGGCCATTCGGATCTGGCCTCTCGCGATGAGGTCTACGATCTGGTTGGAGGTCTGATCGAGAAAGCCAACGCACAGCTTGCGTCCGACCCGGCGACCGCTCCCGTCCAGATCCGGCGCTTCCTTCTGCTGCCGGATGCTCTGAGTGCGGGAGACGGGCTGCTGACGCCTACCGGCAGGCTTCGTCGATCGGCGATTGCAGACCATTACGCCGGGCTAATCGAAGCGCTCTACTCAGACCGAACGGACGTTCCGATCGAGAACGTTCCCGGACATGCGCATGAGATCCACGACGATGTCCATGGCGGCCCGGCCGCGCTCAAGCTCCGCGATGCGAAAGTCACCGGCGATCTGTCCAGCAGGAGGGCCGCATGAACGTTGTCGCCCCAATCGAAGCGCCTGAGCGCGCTTTCCCCATCGGTGGTCCGATCCTGGAGCTGGATGGGATATCGCTCCGTTTCGGGGGCGTTCACGCGCTCACCAACATCTCGTTCAATATCCTCGAGCATGAGGTGCGAGCGATCATCGGCCCGAACGGCGCGGGCAAATCCTCGATGCTCAACGTGATCAACGGGCTCTACACGCCGCAGGAAGGCTCGATCACCTTCGCGGGCAACAAGATCACCGGGATGACACCGACACGTGCCGCACAGATGGGCATCGCGCGGACATTCCAGAACATCGCTCTCTTCAAGCGGATGACGGTGCTCGACAACATCATGGCCGGGCGGAAGCTGTTCTCGCACGCGACGTTCCTGGAGGTCGCGCTCCAACTGCCTCGCGCGCGCCGCGAGGAGCTCGAGAACCGCGAGAAGGCCGAAGAGATCATCGAGTTCCTCGAGATCGAGCATATCCGCAAGACACCGGTCGCCAAGCTGCCTTATGGCCTGCAAAAGCGGGTGGAGTTGGGCCGCGCGCTGGCAGCGGAGCCACGCATCCTGCTGCTCGACGAGCCGATGGCGGGCATGAATGTCGAAGAAAAGCAGGACATGTGCCGCTTCATCCTCGACACGAATGATCACTACGGAACGACCATGGTGCTGATCGAGCACGACATGGGCGTTGTCATGGACATCTCGGACCGGGTTGTCGTGCTCGACTACGGCAAGACTATCGGAGACGGCACACCTGACGAGGTGCGCAGCAATCAAAATGTCATCGACGCCTATCTCGGCGTGGCACACTGAGGGGCTGTCATGGAATGGGTTGAAGTTCTTTTCTTCTTCGAGGTTCTTATCGGCGGCCTGCTTGCCGGCGTGATGTACAGCCTCGTCGCGCTCGGCTTCGTGCTGATCTACAAGGCGTCATCGGTCTTTAACTTCGCGCAGGGCGCGATGGTGTTCTTCGCCGTCTTGTCCTTCGTCGGGTTCATGGAACTGGGACTGCATTTCTGGGTCGCGCTGCCGGTCACAGTGGTTCTGATGATCCTGGTCGGCATGGCGACCGAGCGCTTCGTGCTCCGCCCCCTGGTCAATCAGTCCGACGATACGCTTCTGATGGCGACGATCGGCCTCGCTTTCGTTCTGGAGGGACTCGCCCAGATGGCCTGGGGCGTTGAGGTGCGCAGGCTTGATCTCGGCATCCCTGATGTCCCGATGCAGTGGTTTGCGGATCTGACGGATATCTTCGTCTCGACCCTGGATGTCGTCGCCGGTGCGGCAGCGGGGATCATGGTTATCATCCTCGCACTGATCTTCTCGCGCACCAAGGTCGGGCTCGGTCTGCGCGCGGTGGCCGACAGCCATGCGGCAGCGCAGTCGATCGGGATCCCGCTCAAGAATATCTGGATGATGGTTTGGGCAACCGCGGGGATCGTTGCCCTTGTAGCCGGGATGCTCTGGGGCGCACGCTCGGGCGTGCAGTTCGCGCTTGTCGGCATCGCGTTGAAGGCCCTGCCGGTTCTGATCATCGGCGGTTTCACATCGGTGCCAGGCGTGATCGTCGCGGGGCTGATCGTCGGCGCGTCGGAGAAACTGGCAGAAGTCTATATCGGCCCACTGTTCGGAGGCGGGATCGAGGGATGGTCGCCTTACATGCTCGCCGTCTTCTTCCTCATGTTCAGACCCGAAGGTCTGTTCGGCGAAAAAATCATCCGGCGCGTCTAGGGAGGTTACGCCATGCTTTACAGACAAGCCGGACGTTTCCGCACAAGCTACTCTATGGATGCGCGCCTGGTTCCGTTCTTCGAAGACCGGATCGCGCTGGCCGCAGTCTTTCTCTTCGCGCTCTGCGTCGTTCCCTTCTCGGCGAGTGACTACTGGCTGAGCGCGATCCTGATCCCCTGGCTTTGCCTTTCGCTGGTCGCGCTGGGGCAGAACATTCTGATGGGATATGCGGGGCAGCTCTCGCTCGGCTCCGCGGGGTTCATGGCAGCTGGTGCGTTTGCCTGCTACAACTTCGAGCTGCGTATCCCTGAGATGCCGTTCCTGGTCTCACTCATCATGTCGGGGCTGGTTGCGGCTGCGGTCGGCATCGTCTTCGGCCTGCCGTCACTCAGGATCCGGGGTCTCTACCTCGCGGTTGCCACGCTCGCCTCGCAGTTCTTCATCGTCTGGGTGATCGACAAGTTCGGCTGGTTCAAGAACTACGACAGCTCAGGGATCATCACGGCGCAGGACATCGTGATCCTGGGCAAATCCTTCACCACACCGGCTGAGATGTACGTCGTGGTGCTCCTGGTCGTTGCGGTCATGACATTGCTGGCCATGAACATGGCCTCTGGCAGCGTCGGGCGAAACTGGATGGCCGTGCGGGACATGGATGTGGCGGCAGAGGCGATGGGTATCTCGCTTCTGCGCACGAAGCTGCAGGCCTTTGCGATCAGCTCTTTCTATTGCGGGGTGGGTGGTGCGCTCTTCGCCTTCACCTTCCTGCAGTCGCTGGAGCCGGTGGCTTTCGACATCAACCTCAGCTTCCGCATCCTCTTCATGGTGATCATCGGCGGGCTGGGTACGATCATCGGCGCCTATCTCGGCGCTGGGTTCATTCTGCTGCTTCCGGTGTTCCTGAACATCTTTTTCCACGCCGTGGTCGGCGAGGCGGTGGACGCGACAATCGTCTCGGCTTTCGAGCAGGTCATCTTCGGCGTTCTGATGATCATGTTCATGATTTACGAGCCGCTCGGTATCGCGCGGCTTCTGGAAATAGGACAGGAGCGGCTCAGACGCTGGCCGTTCAAGGTCTGACATACGCAACTAAGAGGACGAAAGGAGGCTGCCGGCCAAGTGCTTCGACGACCAAGATATATCGCCCTCAACGGGTGAATTCACGGGAGGATAAACGACAATGAAGAGCATTCTCAAAAGGGTGGCGCCAGCGGCACTGGCCGCGGCAGCGCTGACCGCTTTTGCCGCACCGCCTGCCGCGATGGCCGAGGAAGAGCAATACTTCCCGGTGCCGTCGAGCCGGGTCGGCCCCTTCTCCGCGATGGGTACCGGATACTATGGTGGCATCATCGACTACATGCAGTACGTCAACAAGAACGGTGGCGTGAACGGCGTGCAGCTTGTCTGGGCCGAGTGCGAGACCGAGTATAACGCAGCCCGCACCGTCGAATGCTATCAGCGGCTTCTCACGGGCCCGAACGGCCAGAAGATGCTGGTGTTCGACACGCTCGGGACGCCCGGCGCCTATGCGGTGATCAACCGGATGTCCGAGGAAGAGACGGTGCTGGCGCAGTACGGCTATGGCCGCACCGATGCGGCTGATGGCACCGTCTGGCCCTGGGTCTTTAATGCGGCAAGCCACTACTGGTCGCAGATCGGCATGAAGCTGCAGTTCATGGCCGATCAGGAGGGCGGCGTCGAGAACATGAAGGGCAAGAAGATCGTGCACCTTCACATCGACAGCGCCTATGGCCGCGAACCGCTCCCCGCCATGCGCCAGATCGCAAAGGATTGGGGGATGGAGTTGGTCGAGATCTCGATCCCGCCCCCGGGTCTGGAACAGCAGTCGCAGTGGTTGCAAATCCGCCGTGAGCGGCCGGACTGGGTGACCTTCTGGGGTGCAGGCTCGGGTATGAACTCGACCGGCATGACCAACGCCGCCCGCATGGGCTTCCCGCGCGAGCGCCTGGTCTATGTGACCTTCGGCGGAGCCGAGGAAGACATGGTTCCCGCAGGTGATGCGGCCAAGGGCACCTATGTTGTGGCAAACGCCGTACCCGGGCGCGACTTTCCGCTGATCGCCGATATGTACAAGACCCTCTACGAGGACTCGAATGTCGGCAACATGGCGAACCCCGATCGGGTCGGCACGGTCTACTACAACCGCGGCGTTGGTGCCGCTGTGATGTGGATCGAGGCGCTGAAGAACGCGCAGGAGATGTCCGGCAAGGTCGGCAAGGCCGTCGTCGGTTCGGAATTCCGTGACGGTTATGAGGCGCTGAACATGACACCCGAGAAGCTCGAGGAGATTGGCATCACCGGCATGGTGGCTCCGTTCCAGCTCTCCTGCGCCAAGCACGATGGTGCTGGAAAGTTCCGAATGATGCAGTGGAATGGCGAGAAGTTCGATCTGATCACAGATTGGATGGGACCGCCGGACCCGACCTTCATTCGTGGTCTTGTCGAGAGCTCGGCCGGGAAATTTGCGTCCGAGAACAACGTCGAGCCGAAAAACTGCGGCTGATGAAGTCTCCCTGTTGACGCCTTGGGCGTTGTCCGCGGGGTGGGGATTTCTCCACCCCGCATACCAGTACAAAAGGTCCGGAGGCCGACCATGAATGTGCAAACCGAGGCAAAGGCAGCAACTGCGGTCGACCCGGTCCTGTCGGTCCGGAACATCGAAGTCATTTATGATGGCGTGATCCTGGTCCTTCGCGGGGTCTCGCTTGAGGTGCCCAAGGGCAAGATCGTCGCGCTTCTCGGCGGCAATGGCGCGGGAAAGAGCACGACGCTGAAATCCGTGTCCACCATGCTTGGCACCGAACGTGGCAAGGTCACAAAGGGCTCGATCCACTTCCGGGGCGAGCGCGTCGATCAGAAGACGCCGGGTGATCTGGTCAGCATGGGCATGGTGCAGGTCATGGAAGGGCGCATGTGCTTTGGCCACCTGACGGTCGAGGAGAACCTGATCGCCGGGGCCTATTCGCGAACGATCTCGAAACAGCAGATCCGCGAGGAACTCGAGAGGGTCTACGACTATTTCCCGCGGCTCAAGGAGCGGCGCAAAAGCCAGGCCGGCTATACCTCTGGCGGTGAGCAGCAGATGACGGCGATCGGAAGAGCAATGATGGCAAAGCCAAATATGCTATTGTTGGATGAGCCGTCGATGGGGCTGGCGCCCCAGATCGTGGCCGAGATCTTCGAAATTGTTCGAGATCTCAATCAACGGGAGGGTGTCAGCATTCTGCTGGCCGAACAGAACACGAGTGTCGCGCTCAAGTACGCCAACTACGGCTACATTCTCGAGAGCGGACGCATTGTGATGGACGGCCCGGCCGAGGTGCTGGCGGAGAATAAGGATGTCAAGGAGTTCTACCTTGGCGTGTCGTCAGAGGGCCGGGAGAGCTTTCGCGACCGCAAGAGCTATCGCCGCCGCAAGCGCTGGTTCTGACGACATCTTGGCGCGCACCCGGATCACCGATGTCGGGTGATGCGGTGCCAAAGTCTGTGGAGCCGAATGACGCTCCGGAGTTCGGGCCATGGCTCGCGCAGGCGTCCATCCTCATCGTCGATGATGAGCCGGGAATGCGGAACTTTCTCTCGCGGATCCTTGGGCCGCGCTGCAAACGCATCGAAACCGCCGAGGATACGGTCGAGGCGTCGCGCATTCTCGATGAGGATCACTTCGACGTCTTGATCATCGACAATGTGATGCCGGGAAAGAACGGGGTCGACTGGCTGGCGGAGCAACGCGCGATCGGTTTTTTTGCCGATGCGATCCTGATCACCGCCTATGCGGATCTCGAGACCGCGATCCAGGCGTTGCGCGCAGGCGCCGCTGACTTCGTGTTGAAGCCTTTCCGCTCCAACCAGATCCTGAACGCGGTGGCTCGCTGCCTCGATCGTCTGCGTCTCCAGCGGGAAAACTTCGTCCTGCGTCACGAGCTTCAATCCTCGACCGATAATCGGATCAGCGATCGGGTGATCGGCGAATCCCAGGCGATCGGGAATGTCAGGGACACGATCTCCCGCGTTGCGCCGCTTCCGACATCGGTCTTGATCACCGGGGAGTCGGGCACGGGCAAGGAGGTGGCCGCGCGTTCGCTGCATGCCTTATCCGACCGGCACGACAAGGCTTTCGTGCCTATCAACTGCGCTGCGATCCCACCCGACATGATCGAGAGCGAGCTCTTCGGTCATATCAAAGGTGCATTCACAGGGGCCGAGGCAAAGCGCGACGGTCTGTTCCTGCATGCCCAGGGCGGCACTTTGTTCCTGGACGAGATCGGTGAATTGCCGCTCCCGATGCAAAGCAAACTGCTCAGGGTGCTTGAGGACCGCCGTGTTCGGCCAGTCGGCTCGGAGCGAGAGATTCCGGTCGATCTGCGGTTCCTGTTTGCGACGAACGCCGAACTTGAGAAGCGCGTCGAGTCGGGCGAGTTCCGTGCTGATCTCTATTTCCGCATCAACGTCATGCAGCTTCACCTACCGCCGCTTCGCGAACGGGGCGAGGACGTTTGGGAGCTTTCGGCGCTCTTCATGGCGCGGCTGTCGCGGCAACTGGGCATGCCACCCGTTCAGATCACCGATGCGGATCGCGCGAAGCTCTCCGCTTATCACTGGCCGGGGAATGTGAGGGAGTTGCGCAATCTGATCGAGAGAACGCTTATCCTGGGCCAGTTTCCCGGCCAATTCGGCGCCGCCCCCAGCCCGAACCTGCCCGACAATGGAAGCCTCGCTGATGTGGAACGCCAGCACATCCTCTCGGTCCTGAGCCAGGTTGGGGGAAATCGCGAAGAGGCGGCCAAGCGGCTGGGCATTTCGCGCAAGACCATCGACCGCAAATTCGCGGCCTGGAATGCTTAAGACCCCCGATCAGCCTGGGAAAACCCGGGGAAGGTCGGTCCGGTTCCGCCTGCTGGCGATCGCACTGCTCCCGACCCTCGTCATTCTTCCGCTGCTCCTTTTCATCGCCATCACCCGTTGGACGGACAAGTTCGACGCGATCCTGATCTCGAAGGTGAATGGCGATCTGACCATTGCGGACCAGTATCTGTCGCGGATCCTCGAGACGACCGAAGACCGGATGGTCGCGCTCGGCGCATCGGCCCGGTTCCGCGATGTTGCGGGCAACACGGGTCCGCTCGATACCTTCCTCGACGAGAGTCGCGAGGCGCTTGGCCTCGACTTCCTCTATATCATCGAGGGCAGCGGAGAGATCATCGGCTCGGCCCCGGTCGCGGGAGAAAGCAGACGGCGGGTCGACTGGCCGATCATCGCAACAGCGCTCACCGGGGATGCACGCACGGAGATCGATCTTTTCGCAGCGGATGATATGGCCGCGATATCGCCGGATCTTGCAGAGAGATCCCGCTTTGAACTCGTCCCGACGCCGAACGCTGTTCAGACCGAGCGGACGCAGGAGACGCGCGGCATGGTCGTTCATGCGGCCGCGCCGGTCCGGCTGACGGGTGGCGATGCGGCCCTTGTCGGCGGCATTCTGTTGAACCGCAACCTCGTCTTCATCGATACGATCAACGATCTTGTCTACCGCGAGGCGAGCCTGCCGGAGGGCAGTGTCGGGACGGCGACGCTCTTTCTCGAGGACGTTCGCGTCTCGACCAATGTCCGCCTTTTCGAGGGGAGCCGGGCGCTCGGAACACGTGTCTCCGCAGTCGTGCGCGAGGCGGTTCTTGATGAGGGCCGTACCTGGCTCGACAGCGCTTTTGTTGTGAACGATTGGTACATCTCTGCCTACCAGCCGGTCGTCGATAGCTTTGGCAACCGAATTGGCATGCTCTATGTCGGCTTCCTGGAGGCACCGTTTCAGCGCACGAAATACGCAACGATCCTTACGATCGCGCTCGCCTTTCTGATCATCACCGCAGCGAGCATTCCGATTTTTCTGCGCTGGGCGCGGGGCATCTTCAAACCGCTGGAGCGGATGACAAGTACGATTGGGCTTGTTGAGCAGGGCAATCTCGCAGCACGAACGGGCTTGCCGCCGGCGCAGGACGAGATTGGCCGGGTGGCGACCCATCTGGATGATCTGCTCGATCAGATCCAGTCTCGCGACCGGGAGCTTCGGGATTGGAACGAGGAACTCAACGCGCGGGTTGATGAGCGGACAATCGAGTTGCAGCGGGCCAATACGCAACTCGAAGCCACGACGAAGCAACTTATCATGTCGGAGAAGTTGGCCGCGATCGGAGAGATAACGGCCGGGGTCGCCCACGAGATCAACAACCCCATTGCCGTGATGCAGGGCAATCTGGAGATCGTGCGCAGCGTGATGGGAGAGAAAGCAAACGACGCGCAGACCGAACTGCACCTTCTGGACGAACAGATCCACAGGATCAGTCAGATCGTCACCAAGCTTCTGCAATTCGCGAAGCCCGAGGAGTATGCGGATTATGTCGAGAGGCATCGTCCGCAAGACGTGGTCGGCGATTGCCTGCCACTTGTGAAGCACCTCTTGTCAAAGAACGATATCGAAGTCGTCCGACAGGACAGTGCGACGCGCATGATCCTCATGAACCGGACCGAGCTGCAGCAGGTCATGGTGAACCTCATGGTTAACGCCCTGCACGCAATGCCTGACGGGGGCGTGCTGACATTGACGACTGCGGATGCCGACCGCGACGGGCGGCGCGGGGTTGCGATCACCGTGACGGATACTGGCATCGGAATGCCGCCGGACGTGCTGGAGAAGGTGTTCGACCCGTTCTACACGACCAAGCGGCGCGAGGGCACGGGCCTCGGTCTTTCGATCAGCCAGACACTGATCTCGCGCCAGGGTGGGAACATAGAAGGCAAGAGCAGAACGGGCGAGGGAACTTCCTTCACGGTCTGGCTGCCAGAGGCAAGCTGAGGCCGTTCGCCGCGAGGTTCGCGAAACCGGTGGGAAACGACAAGCGCAATGTGCGGTTCAGCAGGCCGCCTTTCCCTTCTGCCTGATGAGGTCAAGGTGGTCCGCGGGCATGTCCATGCCCAGGATCTCGCCCGCTTCGTACCAGTTGGCCGCCATGCAGAGATCCGGCTCCACGTTGTAGCGGCCGGTCTCGTAGAGACGCCCAAGAACGATGGCGGACATCGCATTGCCAGATGACGCCGAGGTGCCGAGCCAGTAAAGCGCCTCTTCCACGCGATCGCTCGTGGGGTGACCGCTGGTGAGCAGGTGCATCGCGAAATCATGCTGGGCCGCAGGATGGCCGCGCTTTGCAGCCATGCGCCAGAAGCGGGTCGCCAGATCCGTGTCCTCTTCTACATGGATCCCATGTGCGTACATCTTGCCCAGCATATACGCAGCCTCGGCGTCGCCATCGACAGCTTGGCATTTCAGGCCCTGCAGCATCCGCTGGAACCGCTCGATCTTGCACTGATGAGCGTCTTTTCCGCAGGAGGGCGATGTCACGAGGGCTTCTGCGTCCGGTGAAGAGGCGCAGATCCCGCCGGTAGCCGGCTCATCACCCGGCTTCGCGTGTGCCTGCGCCGCCGCGAAAAACAGCCATGCAAACGCGCCATATCGAAGCAGATGCCGGAAACAAGATGCCGCAGAAGGCCTGATTAGTTGGACTTTACGCATCGACATCCCTAAATGACTGCCAGCCAGTCAATGCGTATGGCAGGCAGAACCCGTGAGGTTTGGGAGCCTTGCTTTCGCGTCGAAGACTAGCGGCGGAAACACACAATATCATCAAGGGAGTTGGTTCATGCGAACTCTGAACCGCAGAACATTTGTGATCTCTACTGCTGCTCTCGCGGCGTTGCCACCTTCGCTGGCCAAAGCGGCCGATATTTCGGTGGACATGCTGAACAAGCATCCCGAGGGCAAGGGTCGCATGGTCTTTCACCCTCGCATCGTCACGGTTCAGCCAGGCGATACGGTGACCTTTCTGGCGACGGACAAGGGGCACAACAGCGCCAGCGTTAAGGGCATGGCGCCTGATGGTGGCGAGACTTGGAACGGTAAGATCAACCAAGAGGTCAGCGTCACCCTGACCAAGCCCGGTTTCTACGGCTACAAGTGCACGCCCCACGAAGCCGCCGGCATGGTCGGTCTGATCATCGTCGAGGGTGACGGCAAGCTCGACAACCTCGAGGCCGCCAAAAAGGTCAAGGCCAAGGGCCGTGCCAAGAAGATCTGGAAAGAGATCTGGGCAGAGGCCGAAGAGCAGGGTCTGACTGCTTGAACTGATATGAGACGTGGCTGAGGGCTGAGTGTCTTCTGATGCGATCAGCTTCTCAGCCACGACTGACATTCGCAGCGATCCTGTCGGCTTCTTCCGCCGTTAGGCGCGGAGGGTGCCAACCTTTACCAGGGGCCGCATCGAGGAGCTTCTTCGTATAGTCATGCTGCGGGTTATTGAAGACCTGATCCGCCGTACCGAACTCCACCATGACCCCCTTCTGCATGACAGTGATGTAGTCCGATATCTGCGCTGCGACCCGCAGGTCATGCGTGATGAAGATGATCGCGATGTTCAGGCGGCGCTGAAGGTCATTCATGAGCCTGAGCACCTGCTTCTGAACCGAGAGGTCCAGGGCCGAGACGCTTTCATCCGCGATGACGACCTCGGGTTCCATTGCAAGCGCACGGGCAACCCCGATCCTCTGGCGCTGTCCACCCGAGAAATTGCGCGGACGGCGGTGATAGGCCTCGGGGCCCAAGCCAACAAGCTGGAGAAGCTCTTTGGCGCTCTCCTTGGCCGCTGCTTCGCTCAGACCGCGTAGTTCGCCGCTTCTGCTGATCATCGCACCGACGGTCTGTGTCGGGTTGAGCGAGCCGAACGGGTCCTGAAAGATCATCTGGATATGACGGCGCGCTTCATCGAGTGAACGACCACGCAGGGCCAGGAAGTCCTGATCGTTTATGTAGATCGCCCCTTCGGAGGGCTCGATCAGCCGGATCAGCGCTTTTGCAAGGGTCGATTTACCCGAGCCTGACTCTCCCACGACGCCGAGCGTCTCGCCGCTGCGGAGCGTGAAATTCGCATCGTTCAATGCGTGAACCGGGGCTGCGCCAGAGGTGTAGATCTTGTGGACGCTCTCCGCCTTGACCAGCGGCTTGTCGTTCCGGCTTTCATCGGGCGTGCGGGTGGTCTCGAGCAGCGGCATCGCATCGACCAAGAGCCGCGTATAGTCCTCCTTGGGGTGGAGCAGGATCTCCTCGGTGGTGCCCTCCTCTACCAGACGGCCCCAGCACATGACGGCCACGCGATCGGCGACCTCGGCCACCACACCGAAGTCGTGTGTGATCAGAATGATCGAGTTGTCGTAGATCTCTTTGAGCTCATTAAAGAGGTTCAGGATCTCTTTCTGCGTCGTCACGTCGAGCGCCGTCGTGGGCTCGTCAGCGATCAGGATGTCGGGCTTGCAGGCCAGCGCCATCGCAATCACGACGCGCTGGGATTGCCCGCCGGAGACCTGGTGTGGATAGCTCTTGTAGATCCGCTCGGGCGAGGGCAGGTGCATCTGCTCGAAAAGGCGCAGTGTCTCCTGCTTGCGCTCTTCCGGTGTAATCTCCGGCCGGTGGAGCTTGAAGACCTCATCGACCTGCTCGCCGATCCGGATCGAGGGGTTCAGCGCCGCCATCGGTTCTTGATAGATCATCGATATCCGCGCCCCGCGAATGTCGTTCAGATCCGCGCCGGTCACCTTCAGCATATCGCGGCTGTCGAAGATGATCTCGCCACTACCGATCCCGAGCCGCGGGCTCACATCGTTCATGATCGCGCTGGTCATCACCGATTTGCCGGAGCCGGATTCTCCGACAACGCAGAGCAACTCGCCGCGCCGCAGCGTCAGGGAGACATTCTCGACTGCATACTTGCGATCCGCCCCTTCGGGCAGGGTGATCGAAAGGTTCTTGATTTCCAGAATGGAATCCGCGGTAGCACCATCCATGGCCTGCCCTCCAGCTCATCTTCGATTTCTCTGCGCACGGGCTGGGTTTCGGCCGCTTGGGGCAACCTGGCATGGCGTGGATGCGGCATCTGCGACGCCTCACCGTGAGTTGACATTATCTGACTGATTTAGTCAATTATGGAGGTCCCCAGCCTGCTGGTCGTCAACCGCTCGCCCGGAAATCAGCATCATCGATAGCCACGGACGGAGCGGTCATGGGACGTCTCGACTCATTAGGACATGTTCATCTCGCGGAGCAGGATCGCCTGTTGGAGACATGCGAGTTCGACAGCTTTGAGCGTGCGGCGCTGAGCATTGCGAGGCGGTTCTTCATGGCCTTCTCCCGGCCGGAGGAACACGCTTGGATGACTGCATTCGAGGAGGCTGAGGAGACCTTTCCCCCTCCGTTCGGCGCGACGCTGGCACTCGCGGTTCTGCGCACGATCCGCACCCTGCGTGCAGCACGGACGTCGACGTTTACCTTCGCCCACCCCGACTGCCCGGTTTGCGAGCAGACCGTCACCCAGGAGGAACGCTACTTCATCTCGATCCTGAAAGCGGTCAGGCAATGCCGCCGCTCGGATGCGATGACCTACGCGCTGCTGGTTTGCGAGGGCGGTGACCCGGAGAAGCTCGTTCAAAGCTTCGAGACCATGTGCATCATCATCGGTGAGGGGCCGCTTGCAAGCGCCCAGACGAGGGCCGCGACTAGCCCTGCGGAGAAGAACCAAGAGAACCGGCCTGCTGACGCCTGAGTTCTGGAGTCTCAACGCAGGCATTCGTGTTCGAGCGAGGGCCGCTTGAACCTCTAGAGGACTGACTGAAAACCCTCGAAATCCGGATGGCCGAGATAGAGCGGCTTTTTCTTGCCGGCATCCTTGTGCGCGTCACGGAACTGCTGGGATTTGGTCCAGGCTTCGAACGCCTCTCGCGAGGCCCAGATCGTGTGGGAGGCATAGAGGGTATGATCGTCTTGCGTCGCGCCGCGCAGGAGATTGAAGCTCTCAAAGCCCTCCATCTCCTCCAGCCGTGTCTCGCGGCTTCTCCAGACTTCCTCGAAGGCCTCCTCCTGGCCTTTCACGACGCGAAAGCGGTTCATCGCCACAAACATGATCGGTCTCCTTTGCTACGCTCGGAAAGATTGGCGTCACCACGAGATAACCCGGTCTGGGCTCGAACACCACAAGCTCGATCCCGTAGACGGGAGACAGGCACTCCGCGGTCAGAACATCGCCCGGTTTGCCGATCGCAGCGAGGCTTCCGTTGTCGAGCAAGGCAACGCGATCTGAGATAGCGGCGGCAAGCGTGAGGTCGTGGAAAATGACGACCACGCCGGCGCCTTGATCCCTCGCATGGCGCGCCGCCTTGAGGATGCTGTCCTGATGGCCCATGTCGAGGCTCGCCGTCGGTTCGTCGAGCAGCAGCCAGCCTCCGTGACCGAGATGCCGCCCGGCCCAGAGCTGGACAAGCGTCCGCGCGGCATGTGTCCGGTGCGCCTCGCCCCCGGACAATTGGTCGATCCTGCGGGTTGCAAAACCACCGAGGTCCATCAGATCGATTGCGTCCGCGACAAGGCGCTCCGCCGTCTCCGGATCGATCTCGATCGGGAGGCCAAGCCGAATGATCTCTTCAACCCGGAACGGTGCGCTGGATGAGGGATTCTGATCGAGGACAGCGCGTCGCAGCGCAAGCTGTGCCGGGTCAAGGAAGATCGGTGCGGCACCGTCTACCAAAACCTTACCAGCATCCGGGGCGATCGCGCCCGAGAAGCAGTTGAGCAATGTCGATTTGCCCGCGCCGTTCGGCCCGATCAGCGCCAGGATCTCACCGCGAGCGACCGAGAGCGAAACCTGGTCGAGGATCGCCTTGCCGCCCCGCTGCACTGTCAGCTCGCGCGCTTCAAGCATGGCGCGTGTGACGGGTCATCAGGAGCCATAGAAAGAACGGCCCTCCGATCAGGCTGGTTGCCAGGCCGATCGGGGGCTCTGCGGGTGGGACGGCAGTGCGCACCGTTAGATCGGCCGCGAGCACCAGTGCGACACCGAGCAGGCACGCCGCGGGTAGAACCAGCGCATGCCGAGCGCCGAGCAGCAGACGGGCGAGATGCGGGGCGACGAGGCCGATGAAACCGATCGGCCCCGCGGCGGCCGTGACCGCGCCGACCGAGAAGGCGGTTGTGATCGCAACGGTGCGCTTGCATCGCTCGACATCGAGGCCAGAATGGAACGCCGCCCGCTCACCAAGCTGCATCAGATCGAGCGGACGGCCCAGACGAAGCAGGAGCGGCACTGACACGAGGGTGATTAGGCAGACGACATTCACCAGCGGCCATATCGCCCCGCCAAGCCCGCCCAGAAGCCAAAAGTTGAGATCGCGGAGCTGCTGATCATCACTCAGATAAATCAGCGCGCCGATCCCTGAGCCCGCGATCGCGTTGAGCGCGATCCCGGCGAGGATCAGGGTGGCGACCGAGGTCTCCCCCGCCCGGCGCGAGATCGCAAAGACAGCCAGATTGACCGTGAGCGCACCGGCAAACGCACCTGCGGGGAGCAGCCAAGCCCGATAGGCCTCGGGAACCGCAGGTGCAACGGCGTTCCCAAGGACAATGATCGTCACCGCCCCAAGCGACGCGCCCGCGGTGACCCCGATCAGCCCCGGATCGGCCAGCGGATTGCGCAAGACGCCCTGCAAAGCGGTGCCGGAGGCGGCAAGGGCGACCCCGACCGCGCATCCCAGCAGAAGACGCGGCAGGCGGATCTGCCAGATGATCGCCTCTTCCACGTCGCCGGAGGTTCCGAAGAGCGCGTTGAATGCATCGGCGGGGGCGATGCGCACAGGGCCCAGAACCAATTCCGCCAGGGCCAGAGCGAGGACCACCCCGCCCAGGATGACAAAGGCGGGGGCCGAACCTGCTTGGCTTTTCAACGCAGTTGTGCGCAACGGCTCAGAAACCCGCCGCCGCTGCGGCCTCGGGTTGCAACGCTGCCGCGAGCTCGGCGATTGCATCTGCGGTGCGTGGCCCGAAACCCAGCAGGAACAGGCCATCCATGGTGACATGCCGGTTTTTCTGTCCTGCCGGTGTCAGGGAGATTTCGGGCCGCGCCATTACCTTCTCGATCCCGCCGATCCGCTGCGCGTGCTGTTGCATCATCAGGATCACATCGGGCTGTGCGGCAAGGATCGCCTCCTTGTTCATCGGCTTGAAACCGTCGAAGGCCGAGGCTGCATTCTCTCCTCCCGCCGCTTCGATCATCACATGAGCCGCGGTATCGCGGCCGCCTACCAGCGGTGCAGTGCCTTGGACCGACAGGATGAACAGCACTTTCGGGCGATCAGGCAGGCGGGCGACCTTCTCTTTGACGCTCGCCAGATCCGCCAGAAACGCCGTGGCGAGGTCATCGGCCGCGGCCTTTTTCCCGATCGCCTCGCCAACGAACGCAATCTTCTTGGCTATATCGGCTGGCTCTGGCGTCTCCGGGGCCCTCGCGATTGTCACATTCGCTGCCTGCAACTGGTCGAAAGCGATCTTCGGCCCCGCATCATCGGCTGCGAGCACGAGATCAGGCGAGAGCGACAGGATCCCCTCGGCCGCGAGCCTGCGGACATAGCCGATCTGTGGAAGGGATGTGGCCTCCTGCGGGAAGAGCGAGGTTTGATCGACCCCGACGACATCGCCGCCCGACCCCAGAGCGAAGACGATCTCGGTCAGGTCTCCACCAGCGACCACGATGCGCTTCCCCTCTGCCCAGGCAGTAGCCGAAGAGAGCACGACCAGTCCGATGAAATAGAGAGCGATACGGGTCATCTGGCGCCTCCTGCTGCTGTAGCGATGACGTTGTGCTGTCGATTGCGCGTGTTTTCTCTGAAGATCGTACTCGCGACTTCTCCGTTCTCGTCGACGATCTTCAATGGCGAGACCAACTCGCGGATCGACGTCATCATTTGCCCCACGCATCTATGAACTACGCCGTCCAGGCACACAGACAAGTCGAGGGTTGGAACTATGATACGCGTCTGCAAACACTTGTTACTGTGGGCGGACAACTCTGGGATGCCCCATCTCCGCGCCTCGGCACCAACTGCCTGCGCTCTGCGCAAAACCGGCGCCGGGCCTAGTACGAGGTTCATGCTGAACTCCTCAAGCCTGACGAGGTGAGACACTCGCTGACAGTCACGGCAGACAGAATCTGGGTCTCTGACCGGCTGTTGGCTGAGAACACTCTCGCTATCCAAATTGGATCGCATCACCGTCGCCTCAAGGCTTCCTGGCGGGCGTTTGTCTTACCTGCGGGAAGCGGAACGCAACGGCTATGCTTGGGTAGCGAACTTGGAAAAATACCGTCAAGCGAATTCGAGACGGACGCTTCCTTTGCCGCAGACTGATCTGGGGGACCGCTGCGCTGCGCTTTCAACGGGCACTCCTGAACATGGGAGACTAAAATCGCATCGTCGCGCGAAATCCGAAACGGCGCGGCTCGCCGATATCGACGTTCACATCTGCCCCGAGAACGCCGGCTGCGACCAGCGAGGTCGAGCCGGTCGCGTAGATCTCATTGAGCGCGTTCTCGACAAACGCTTCGACTTCGAAGTTCTCGGCCCGCAAACCAAGGCGGAAGTTCAAGACATCGAAGCTGTCGAAGGTGATCAAATTCGGGTCGAGCAGGTTGGCGAATTCGCTCGTGAACGTGTACTCACTGCGGACGAAACCTTGCACGCCTGGCAGGATGTCCTGCGGATGCTGATAATCACCAACAATGCTGTAGGTCGTCACCGGCGCGTTTGGCAGACGCGTGTCGGTCAGATCGCCGAAGGGCGAGTCGGCGAAATCCGTGAACTTCGCAAAGTTCAGGCCAAGCTGGGAGTCGATCACCAGCCCTTCGACCGGCAACGCAACCACGCCGATCTCCGTGCCGACGCTACGTGCCGAAGCGGCATTTTCGGTCACGAATTCGGGGACCCCGTCGACGACCTGCGAGATGAAGACCTGGATGTCGTCGTAATCCAGCAAAAAGCCGCTCGCATTGAGCCTAAGGCGATCATCGAGCAGAGAGGCCCGGAAACCTGCTTCGAAGGAACGCACGCGCTCTTCGTCAAAGGGAAGCGGGCCCTCGAACGTGCCGCTGATGCCGCCCGCCCGGAAACCGGTGGAGAACGAGAAGTAGGTCGAGAAATCGTCGGTCCAGTCATACTTGATCGAGGCGTTTGGCGTGATCGCCGAGAATGTCTCCTCGGCCTCGAAGAAAGGACTTGAGGGGATGACCAGAGCGGAGGCGCCTGTCGTTATCGTCTCGCCGCTTGTCTCGACCCGATCGCGGTTGAAGCGGGCACCCCCGACAAGTTCCAGCTTTTCGAAAGGCTTCCAGCGCACATCTCCGAAGACGCCGAAGTTGAAGATCGAAACATCAGTGAACGACCCTATCGTACTCCCGTCGTCCGGGACCACGAACCCCGGAGGGGCCATTGGAAAGAAGACCCCGGTCAAAAGTTCAAACGCGTCTTCGCCTGGGTCGAGCAGGCTTTCGGTTTCGAAGGAGTTGAAGCTGAAGCTGCTGCCGATGTTGAACGATACCTCGCCATAATTACCCGGCAACTCGAACGCTTCGCTTTCGAACCGGAATTCCTGGGCGATCGCGCTTTCCTGGGTGTCGAAACTGCTGAAGGTGAAGGAGAGCGGCAGGCCGTCGCCATCGCCCTCGGCTTCCGAATCCACGAAGAAGAACGACGTGGTTGACCGCAAAGACCCGATATCGAAGTCGTAGACCCCGGTTCCCGTGACCAGCACCCGTTCGATACTGCTCTCACCATCCTCGTTGCTGAGGCTGATCAGGTCCTCGCTTTCCAGGTTGTCGAGCGGGATCGTGCTCCCGGCATCGAAGCCCGACCGGTCGTAGGAGGCGCTGACGTCGAAGAGCAGCCGATCGGTTGGTTGAGAGCGCAGGCTCAGGCGCGCGCTCTGATCGTCCCGGCGCACCGAGCTGCCGATCAACGGCTGCTCGATGAAGCCATCCGATGCATTCAGAAATGTCACCAGCCGCGCCGAAAGAAGGCCGTCCTCGAGGATCGGACTGTTGAGGATCAGCCGCCCCTGCGCATCCGGGAACGATCCGACCTCGCCGCTGAACTCAACCTCGACCTCGTCGGTTGGCTTCTTAGGCACGAAGTTGATCGCCCCGCCGATCGTACCCCGGCCGAACGCCGTACCCTGTGGCCCCAAGGCGACTTCGGTGCGTTCGAGATCCAGCAGGTTCGGGCTGATCCCCAATGCCACACCGGTCGGATTGACAAGAACGCCATCCACGAAGACGCCGTTTGTGGGGCCGCTCGCGCCTACGCCGATCAGGTTGCTGATACCCCGGATCGAGAGGTTGAGATCGCCGGGTGTCGCGCCTTCGGTGAAACTCACATTCGGCGTGCGCCGGATGACATCGTCGGTGTCCCGGATGTTGGATCGCTCCAGTTCCTGATCGTCGAGCACCTTGATGCTGCCGGGGACGTCTTCGAGAAGCTCCTCCGTCCTCCGCGCGGTTACGACGATGGGCGGCAGGGCGCTCTCGGCAACCTCGGACCCCGCCTCTTCGGAGCTCTGAGCGGTTCTGTCGATCACAGGACCATGAGGCAGTTTACCGTTCTGCTCGTTCGTGGCCCGAGCGACTTCTCGTCCGAAATTGGCCGCGACTGGGTCCGCCAAACTGCGTAAGCCGTCGAATACCATGACCGGCGCCTCGGGCGCCTGAGACGCGCTCGCGATGGGCTTGGATTGCGCCATCGCAGTTTCTGCGCCGACGCCAATCACAAACGCAGTGCAGAGCCCAATAAGCGCCACACGCGCTATGTCTGTTTTGAAAGCCATGCCTCTCTCCCCCCGGTCAAGGCCTTATTAGAGCCAGTGTGAAGGCTGCCTGCCGTGTCTTCGACATGGCGTTCGGGGGCTAAGCACCTTGGCTGCGTAATGGCTAAAGGGATCTGCCTGAGGGCGTCAACATCCCAAGCGTTGGCACGGAAGAGCAGGATCTCGCGATCACGGACCAGAATTGTGACCTTCGGTGATCCGCGGCTGTGCTATATACTTGAGGGAGATGTGGAGTGAACTATGCTGAAACTCAACAATCGGGCACGAACAATCACAGTGCTTGCAGCAGGTTGCATAGTGCTCGCCGCCTGCACGGAACCGACGCCTTACGCCCCAGCGGTTGAGCGCTTCGGGTACACTGACAACCCGATCGAAGAGAACCGTTTCCGGGTCAGTTTTGGTGGTAATTCGCGGACGCCACGCGCCACGGTTGAGACGTATCTTCTCTACCGTGCCGCAGAGGTCACAGTCGCGGAAGGCTTCGACTGGTTCAGGATCGCCGACCAGGAGACGGAAGTGACGACTCGGTTCAGGTCGTTCTCCAACTCAGGCTTCGGCTTTGGCAGCCCGTTTTTCCGCAGAGGGTTCCGGTCGAGATTCGGATCGGGCTTCGGCAGCACGACCACACGTCCGATCTCGCGCTACGACACGATCGCGAACATCGTGGTATTCGAGGGCGACAAACCGGCCGAGGATCCGCAGGCCTATGATGCCCGATCCGTATTGCAGACGCTCGGCCCTACGATCGTGCGGCCAGAAGAAAGAGACGGCTGACCGCAGCTTTAGTTGAGCTGAAAATGGATAGGCACGACGAATTCTAGTTGTGCCACTCCAATATCGTCAGGAAATGGAGGCAGCGATCCGACCCTCGAAAGGATCTCGAGGATCTCATTGTCCAGCAATCTATGGCCAGAGCTTTTCCTAAGGCTTGATGTAACGATTGTCCCATCCGCCAAAACGACGAAATGAAGCTGCCCGATGCCCTCCTGCCGGCGGGATTGAGCGCGGCGCGGGTACCTTTTGTTTCGAGCAAGAATGGCCGAAACTTCCGCTTGATAGTCCCGACGCGCCCCGGGGTTGCCGCCGGCAGTAGCCTGCTGAGCCTGGCCAGTGTTTTTGGAATCGCCTGTCGTTCCCTCAGTTTCCTGACCGTCGGTGTCACCGGTTTCCTCGGCTGCCTGTTTAGCCTCGCCATCCGTTTTCTTCGGCTGCGTCTTGGCCGGTTGTTGCGCTTTCGGTTTCGTCACCTTCTTCGGCTTGTTCTTGTCGATCATATGTGCAGGCACCTTGGGCTTGGCCGTCGGCTTCGGCTCCAAGTTCTGCGGCTTGGCCTCAATGATCTCCGTCGGCTCAATCGCTGCAAGTTCGGTGACCGGCTCCGGTGGCTCCGGTTCGATCGGCTTAGCCTCCTCGACTTCTTCGGGCTTTATCTCTTCGATCGGTTCCAGTTCTGTGAGCTCTGGCTCCGGCTCCAGCGGTTCTACAGGTTCGGCCTCGGTGATCTCCTGGGGCGGTTCCGTTTCCTGAAGTTCCGGCTCGGCGGTCTCGGCCTCCACCGGATCGGGTGTCACCTCTTTAGCCTCATTTGGTTCAACCGGAGCCGCCGCACCCGGTGCTCCACCGGATGTCCCAAGCGCCACGTTCAGGCCGCCCGACCCCGCACCGATGGCTCCAGTCGTCATCGGAGCCCAGAGCATCCAGAGCGCGACACCCACATGCAGAGCGATCGCGACAATCGCGGCAGGCATCAGATGATACGATCTGAGCTCCATCAGTTGTCGCCTCCCATGCTGGGTACCGTCAGCAGGCGCACCGAGGCGACCCCGTTGCTCCGCAGCGTGTCGATCAGCGCGACAACGGTTGCAGCCGAGGCGCGGCTGTCGGCCCGGATCCTGAACTCGCCCTGCTCGGCCGCTTTGACAGCCGCGACAAGCTCCTCTTCGGTTACCAGCTTCCCGCTCAAGGCAAGCTCCCCTTCCGCGCCGACTGCGATCGTCAGGTCCTGTTGCGCCGCCTCGCCGTCGCTTATGGATTGGGGAGGGATCACTTCGAATGGATCATTCGCCGAAAGCTTCCCGACCACCATGAAGAAGATCAGGAGCAGGAAGACCACGTTGATGAGCGGCAGAATACTGTCGTCGTAGGTCAGTTGCCTCCGCGGTTTTCTGGGCATGCGCTTCATCTCGTCGGCATAAGCGCAATGTCTTGCGCCCCCGCATTAGATAGCGTGTCGAGGAGAGTGACCATCCGCTGCATATCCACGCCAGACGCCGGCCGGATCAGGATCCGCTGATCAGGTTTTGCCTGCATGCGCGCGCCCACCCTTTCGCCGAGCGCTTCCAACGTCAGTGTTTCACCGGCAAGGCGCACTCCGTCACTCCTCAGGTCGATCAGGAGCGAGCCCTCGACACCGCTTGGCGCACCCGGCTGTCCTGCCGAGCTCACCTGAATGGATCGCCAGTCAAGGAAGCTCGACGCCAGCATAAAGAAGACCAGCAAAATAAAGACCACGTCGATCAGCGGCGTCAGGGAGATCTTCAGCCGCTTGCGGGGTTCACGCCCGAACGGTCGACTGGTATCCAACGCCGCCAGCATAGTCTGACTCCGTGAATGCGGATTGAGGGACGGCTGCGCCGCTTGTGCTCAACTCGGTCGCGAAAACACCGGCGAGCGAGACGTCGATCCGGTGTTCCACACGCTCAAGCCTCCGCTCGAACCAGTTGAAGGCGGCGACGACCGGGATCGCGACCGCAAGGCCGACAGCCGTTGTAAGCAAGGCCTCCCAGATGCCGCCGGATAGGATCGCGGGATCGACCTGGCTGCCTGCGGCTTCCAGTTGCGAGAACGCCTCGATCATCCCGAGAACCGTGCCGAAGAGACCTAGGAGCGGCGCGATGGCGGCGATCACTTCGAGCGGCCGCATCCAGCCCCGCAGCGCTTCGACCCGTTCGGAAGCCTCGGCATAGCAGGCCTCCCGGATCTTTTCGTCGGCGATCCCACGCGCCTTGCCTTCGAGTGCGAGCGCCAGCGTGCGCGCTGCGGGCTCGCGGCTTTCGATCGCAGTGTCGATCGCATCTTCCAGCCGCCCCTGACGATAAAGGCTCAAGGCGTCGCGGACCGCGCGGGTTTTGCCAACCCCTGCGCGCTGGAATTGCCAAAGTTTTGCGACAATGAGCGTGAGTGCGAAGACCGAGAGGCAGATCAGGATGAGCACCACCGGCCCGCCGGCGATCAGCATCTCTAGCAGGTTGTCGAAGCCGGTTGTTGGCTCCGCGGCGGAGAGCGACGGCTCGTCTCCAGCGACCGCACCGTCGCCAGCATCAAGTGCCGAGCTCTCAAGGGAAGTTGCCGGCGCGTCGCCGGTATTCTGAACTGCTTCGTCAGACATGTTGTTTTCCTAGTTGATCAACTCGACCGAGCTGCGCGAGGCCGTCTCGATGAGATCCATACAGTCTTTCCGGGCTGTCCCGTCGCTCTCACAGCTTAGGATGTCGTTCACGAGAATCCGGCTCAAGCCGTCGCATGTGGTCCCGTCCATGCCGAAGACCTTGACGCTTGTTCGCCCGGAGCGGAGCGGACCCATCTCGACGGCAAGCCGTCTTGATATCACGCCGTCGGGGTCGAACATGACGAGGTCCAGGGCCAACTTGTCGAAGCTTTGGGCCGTCGAATTCTCGATCACGATATAGGCTTGGCAAGCCTCGCCAGCAGCCTCCAGCTTGTTCAACTCGACGCGAACTTTGTTACCTTCCGCCGACGCGGAGATGGGGAGCGCCAGAAGCGATGTCACAAGTAGTTTCTTCATGAGTTTCCCCCGGAAGCGGCGATTGAGATCCTCGGTTTCTCCTCACCCTCGAGCATCGAGACCTTGGCTTCGAGTTCGCGGATGCGCTCGTTCAAGGATGCGATCTCTGCATCGCGGCCCCCGGCACTCCAGTTGGCCGATTTAACCCGGGCCACGACGTCGGATCTGGCGTCGGCAATGCGTGCCGACAGCGCCGCCTGAACTTCGCTAGCCCAGCTCTTGAACTGCGCAATGTGGATGGGAGAGGTAGCTGCGACGCCCCAGCCGATCACGGTGACACCGCCGGCCCAGATAACCATAGCTGCCCAGTAGCCTAGAAGCATGAAAATGACGCCGGGGCCGAGAATGGCAAGTCTTGCGGGCCAGAGATACGTGCGCTCCGTCACTTGCTCCTGTCTGAAAGCCCGGCGCCGCTTTGGGTCCGTGACCGCGATGTAGGCCGCAGCCACTGCCGAGAGGAGCAGGGCGATTATGGTCAGAAAGGACGTCATTCGGCAGGTTCCAGATGCCGCCGCCGGATCAACGGTGCCGCGTGGCGGAGCGGGCGCAGGAGCACCAGGCCGCCGATCACCAGCAGGATGTCGATGGTCAGAACCGCCATTTGTCCCTGGATCAGCGCTTCGCTCCAGCTCAGGCCGCCGACGATATGCCTGAAGAGGGGGAGCAGCACGGACATGTAGCCCAGCCAGCGGATGTAACGCTCAGTCGGATCTTTCTTTCCAAAGCCCACCCAGATGCAAACGATGGTCGCGATGGCAAAGGCAACCGGGGTCCAGAAAACTGTGTCTCCGGCCGGTAGGAAGAAGAAGAAGCCATAGGCCGAACCAAGCACCGCGATCGGCAGGCCCCAGATCGTGATCGTGAGCGCGCGATTGAAATTCTGCCAAAGCCGCTCTTCCTCCCGCCGTTTTGTCCAGAGGAGCATGCCCGTGGCAGTGACGTAGGCCATTGCGAGGCCGAGCGCGAGCCACACGGTTTTGGAGAGAAGGCCAGCGAAATTTCCGAAATGCAGCGGCCCCATGAGCGAGACCAGACTGGACCCTACTGAAGGTGCCAGCCCAATCGTCGGCTTCACGCCCAGATATTCGCGCGTGACGCCATCGAAAAGCAGTGTCTGTCGCGTCAAATCGCTGGGCGCTGGCGAGTGGAAAGACGTCACCATAGCCGATGCGCTGCCGTAGTGATCGATCTGCAGAAGCGTTGGCGCTCCGCCTACCCGCGAGGTGGCATCCGCGATAATATAGTCGAGGCTCGCGAGGGATGTCCGCGTCAGGTCAAGCTCATCCGGCACGCCCAAAACCGTCTCGACCAGCGCCTGCTGATCCCCGCCGAATGCGACCATCGCAAGGACGGGTACCGCGAGTGAGAGTGCGAAACTGAAGAACGCCCCCGTGAAAGCCAGAATGATCGCGAACGGCAAGCTCCAAGAAGCAGCCAGGATGTGCCGGTCACGCGCTGTGACCAGCCGCTCGCCCGGGCGAGCTGGCAGGAAAGCGTCTCGAAACAGATGCTTGTGCATCAGGAACCCGGTGACGGAAGCGGCCATCATCAGGAGGCCGAGGATCCCGGTCATGTAGAGCCCCCAGGGCTCCGGCAGGTAGAGCTGCACATGGAGATCAACCAGGAAACGACTTAGGGCAGCACCCCTGTCCGCGCCGAAAACCTCACCAGAAAAACCTTCCTTCCGGCTGACTTCTTCACCTGTCTCCTTATCGAGAGTTAGGAGAATAACGTAGTCATCTAGACCGCCGGTGTCCGGATTTGTTTGGTGTGACTGAAAGGAAACCCTCATCTGGCCTTCGACGTGCGGCCTGACAAAGACTTCTTCATAAAACTTGGGATCGATGCCTCGTGCCGCGTTCCGCACGATCCGATCGACCTTCCCGGAGAGACCGTTTTCGACCTGAGCGCTTCCTTGCGACCAATCCCGGATCTCATTGTCGAAGACGACGATCGCACCGGTGACGATCACGACATAGAGAAGGATCCCAAGAACGGTGCCCGACCAGCCATGAATAGCCGTGAGCCGCTTCGTTCTCGATTGTGACATTGCAATCATCGCGACCTCAGAACGCCGTCACAATCAGGAAACTTTGGAATGCGATGGTGCCGATCATCACTAGGGAGCCGCGCGGCAGGTTCTCTTCCATGCAGCAATACATGAAGAAGACGACCCAGATCAGTGGGAAGAGCACAACGGGCATGACGATATGATCTATCTGAGCGCCGCCTTGCGGCATCCAGAGCGGCATCGTCGCCATGGTAAGAACCGACGCGATCAGCGCGCCGGGCAGGGCAAGGATCCAACGGGTGGTCAAAGGACGCTGTGAAATCGCATCTGCGACCGCCTGTACAACGCGTCTCACAGCCCCAAGCGGGTTAGCTCGCGGCCGTTGAGCCCCTGGTCTCTCCGATACTGTCGTATTGTGCGCCAAGGCGATTTCCGTCTGAAACAGGGGCGAACGAGAGCTCGGGCTTGCTGGAAACACCTCGTTTCATGTGGCTGGCCGCGACCCACGAGTAACTCGTTAATCTAGGCCAGAAAGTCAAGGAAACTGATGGCGGCAAAGGCGCTTGCTCCCAATCTTCTGAAGGCCCGAAATATTGCGATATCCGGCGTGAACCATTGTTTTGCGTGAGTATCATTCGCGAAATAGGAATGATCTGTGCCTGTCTCGAGGGGCTCGGACGGAAGAGTCGCAGGGTTGCCCCCAGCCGCCCGATTGTCTTGGGCGAACACCACCTTTGGAATGCGGTTCCGGCGCGTGCGACATGATATCCGACCAAAACTATCGGATTGACAAATCCGACCCTTTCACTCAGCCTTCCAAAGTCTTCGCATCTTGCATCTTTTCGTGAGCAGACTTGGACGTTTGGGCTTTTAGAGATGCGCAGTCATCGGGCCATCGGGGTTGAAGAAACGGATCATGAAAAGAAGACCGACAAGACAGACAGCTTCTACGCGTGCGTCACGTGTCTCTGAACTGGTTCTGTCATCGCTCTCCGATGGTCTGGCCCCGATTATTCGGCAGGCGCCAGGATGGTGACGAAATCCGACACTGCGCTCGTCAAGGATGCGGTGGTTCAGGATCACTACGCCTCTGTGCCCACGCATGCAGCGGAGAAGTTGATGGCCGGTGGAAAGAAGGCCGTCATCGTTCTCGAAGATCAGATCTACACCCTGCAGATCACCCGGCAGGGCAAATTGCTTTTGACGAAATGAACCAGCCCACCATGCCACGCGGCGCCGCCCCCGTCGGTTACTTGTCCGAACTGCCCGAGGTCGAAGCGACGGCCGTTCGATATCTGCGCATGTGGTGCGAAGGTCCCGAGCATCAGGAAGAGGTCTGGAACGATCTGACCGCCCATCTAGGCCCGCATGAGGGGCGCATCGCGATGCGCAGTCTCGAAGAGCTCTGCAGCCTGATTGCGGAGCGGGGACGCCGCCCGCTGATGCGCCATGACATTTGCTGCAAATGCCTCGGCGGCGATGAGGCAGCGTTTGCCAACCTTGTCGGTGCCGCAGGGGATGGGGTCGAACAGGACAGTCTTTTGTTCGCGGCTTTGCTGGTGGACGGGCAACGCGCCCTCTGCGCTGTTCGCCTTGCTAACCGGATCGCGAGTTCGCTGTCTCAACTCGTCGCGCAGGGTCAGCACGAAACGATCACCCACGCGACCTATTCAAAACCGATGCACAACCGTCTCCACTAAGAGGATGAACTGATGAAAGCCACCAAACTGGCCATGGCAGCGTTTGCCACCACACTGGCCCTTCCCGCATTCGCAGCGGACAAAGCGGCCGTGGTCGCTCATTACGCTGACATCGCAGAAGCGAAGTACTCCGACAGTCTCACCACGGCCAGGGTGTTGCAAAGCGCAGTGAACGCGCTGATCGCCTCACCATCAGCAGAAGCGCTTCAGACCGCCAAAGACGCTTGGCTCGCCGCACGCGTGCCGTATCAGCAGACCGAGGTCTACCGTTTCGGCAACGCGATCGTCGACGATTGGGAGGGCAAGGTGAATGCCTGGCCGCTCGATGAGGGGCTCATCGACTATGTTGATGCCTCCTACGGCGGTCCGACCGAAGAGAATGAGTTCGCGGCGCTGAACGTGATCGCGAATGCGAAGTTTACACTCTCCGGCGAGGAGATCGACGCGACCGAAATCACGCCCGACCTGCTCGAGAACGTGCTGCACGAGGCCGATGGGGTCGAGGCGAACGTGGCGACCGGCTACCACGCGATCGAGTTCCTTCTCTGGGGTCAGGACCTGAACGGCCACGGGCCGGGCGCCGGCAACCGGCCCTGGACAGACTATGCGAAGGGTGACGGCTGCACCGGCGGCAATTGCGACCGCAGAGCGGATTATCTCAAAGCAGCCACCGACCTGCTCGTGACCGATCTCGAGTGGATCACGGCCCAGTTTGCCGAGGGCGGCGAGGGCCGCACGACGCTGACTGGCGATCCGGCAGCGGGCGTTGTCGCGATCCTGACCGGGATGGGTTCTCTCTCCTATGGCGAGCAGGCGGGTGAGCGGATGCGCCTTGGCCTGATGCTCAACGACCCCGAGGAGGAGCACAGCTGCTTTGCCGACAACACCCACAACGATCACTTCTACGACGGTCTGGGTATCCAGAACGTCTATCTCGGCAACTACGTACGCATCGATTCGAGCTTGATGACGGGACCGTCGCTTTCGGATCTCGTGAAGGAAGCGGACCCTGAGCTGGACGCGGAGATGCGGGCCAAGCTTGACGCCTCGGTCCTCGCACTTGGCCGGATCAAGACCGTTGCCGAAGCGGGCTTCAAATACGACCAGATGCTGGAGCGCGGCAATTCCGACGGTGAAGCACTGGTCATGGGTGGTGTGAATGCCCTGATCGATCAGACCCGGTCGATCGAGCGGGTCGTCTCTGCCCTCGATCTCGAGCAGATCGCATTTGAGGGCTCCGACAGCCTGGACAATCCCTCGGCGGTCTTCCAGTGACCGGGGTTGCGTGATGATCATTTGTTCCTGTGCAGTGATCTCATCCGAAGACATCGCGCGTGCGGTGGAGTGGATGCGTTCGGCCGATCCGCATGTGGTCATCACGCCCGGCAAGGTCTACCGTGCGCTTGGAAAGAAGCCGGTCTGTGGGGGTTGCTCTCAGATGTTTGTCGTTGCCGCCCACGAAGCGGCTTCGACAGGGCTTCCCATGGAGCTTCGTAACTTGCGAGGAACTGCACAAAGAACCAAAAGGAATGTTGAAGAACGTCGGGAAGGCATGATCTGACCGGCTGACTGGAACCGGATGTCAGGAATGCCCCGACTGAACCGAAATCTGATGCTTGCGATAGGGCCAGCGCTGGTGGGAGCACCGGTGTTGGCCCTTATCGCGTTCGGCGGGATCGAGGATGACGTGCATCTGCATGTGATCCCCCGGACGACCTCGGAGACCGCGCGGATCGAGGCGGTCACTGCGCCGACCACTGATTTCTCAGCGCCCGAGAAGTTCGAGGCTCGCCCCGCGGGCGCCGCCACGGTTCGGGTCCGCAAGAGGCGCGAGGCGTTCTCCCAGCCCTCGGGCAATATCTCCTTTGAGGGCGAATTGAACTTCAAGGTCGGCAACGGCCTTTTCAAGAAGATCTGGGTCTCCGCGCCCTCCTCCACCCGGGCGTCCGACGGTCTTGGACCGCTCTACAACGCCCGCTCATGCCAGCGCTGCCACATCAAGGATGGCCGCGGCCACCCGCCAGCGGGGCCTGGCGACAACGCGATCTCGATGCTTTTGAAGGTTTCGGTTCCCGGTGACGCGGGGGAGAACACGGCATCGATCGATGGCTACATCGCGACCGACCCGGAGCCCACCTATGGGCGGCAGCTGCAGGATTTTGCGTTGCCGGGGCACAAAGCTGAATACAGGCTTGATGTCGCCTATGAAGAGATCGAAGTCGCACTCTCAGATGGCGAGACCGCGCGCCTGCGCAAACCGATCTACAGCGCGCGAGACCTCGGCTATGGCCCGCTGCACCCGGACGCGATGCTGTCGCCCCGCGTCGCCCCGCAGATGATCGGCCTTGGCCTGCTCGAAGCCATTCCTGCCGCGGATATCCTGGCCAATGCTGATCCCGAGGATGCCGATGGTGACGGGATCTCGGGCAGACCAAACATCGTATGGTCGACAGAATATGAGCAGGCGATGCTGGGCCGTTTCGGCCTGAAGGCCGGCACGCCAACGGTGCGGCATCAATCGGCTGCCGCCTTTGCCGGGGATATCGGGATCTCGACGGCGCTGTTCCCGGCGGCGGCAGGAGACTGCACTGAAACCCAGACCCAGTGCCTCGACGCGCCAGACGGCGCTAATGAGGCGGAAGACGGGTTTGAACTCAGCAATCAGAGCCTGGAGCTTGTTACCTTCTACAGCCGCAATCTCGGCGTTCCGGCGCGGCGTGATATCGAAGATCCGACTGTTCTGCACGGCAAGCGGGTTTTCTATGAGACCGGCTGTATCGGCTGCCACACGCCGAAGTTCGTCACCCACCGTTTGAACGGCCGGGACGAGCAGAGCTTTCAACTCATCTGGCCCTATTCCGATATGCTGCTCCACGATATGGGCGAAGGTCTCGCGGACAACCATCCGGAAGCGCGCGCGACGGGGCGGGAATGGCGGACCCCGCCATTATGGGGCATCGGCCTGACGGAGGCCGTCAGTGGGCACACGTATCTCCTGCATGATGGCCGTGCCAGAAACCTGCTGGAGGCCGTTCTTTGGCACGGTGGCGAGGCTCAGGCGCAGCGCGATGCCGTGGTTTCGATGCCGAAAGCTGACCGCGACGCCCTGATCCGATTTCTAGAGAGCCTCTGATGCGCTTTTTCCTGACCCTTGCTCTTTTCTTGGGCTTTGCTGGACCTGCGGTGGCCGATCCTGCGCGGCTGGTGGAAACCGCGATCGCTGAGCATGTGCTGCCCGGTTTCGCCGAACTGACAGAACAGTCAAAGGCGCTCGCTTCTGCCTCCGAGGCCAGTTGCAAGCCGGATGATGCGACGCTGAGAGCCGCCTACAATGCTGCATTCGATGCCTGGCTCGCCGTCGGGCATCTTCGTTTTGGCCCGACCGAGATCGACAGCCGTGGCTTTGCGCTCACCTTCTGGCCGGACCCGCGGAGCAAGACTTCCAAGGCGCTGGCCAATCTGATCCGCACCGAGGATGTCGCCGTCGAGGATCCCGAAGTCTTCGCAACGCTTTCCGTTGCCGCCCGTGGCTTCTTTGCGCTGGAGCGGATGCTCTATGACCCGGCGATCCAGGCCGCAGGTGAGGAGTCATATCGATGCCAGCTCACCCGCGCCATCGCGGCAGACATCGCGCGCACGAGTGCGCTGATCGAACGCGACTGGGTCGAGGGCTACGCGCCCCTGATGCTGAGCGCTGGTACTGGCAACGAGACCTATGCAACCCCACGGGAGGCGGTGAAGGAGTTTTTCAAATCGCTCTCCAGCGGTTTGCAGTTCACCTCCGAGTTGCGCCTTGGCCGACCGCTCGGAACGTTCGACCGCCCGCGTCCCCGAAGGGCCGAGGCGCGGTTGTCTGAGCGCTCCTTGCGCAACGTCGTGCTCTCTGTCGAGACTAGTAGAGAACTCGCCTCAATTCTGGCAGCCGAGTTTCCCGAGATCGACGCCGAGCTCGCCACAGCGGAGTTGAGGGTGAAGGAGCAGGCATCCGAACTGGACGATCCTGTCTTCGCGTCGGTCTCTGATGTAACGGGCCGCCTCAGGGTCGAGATCCTGCAGCAGTCGGTCGATTCTCTCCGGAACATCATTCGCAATCAGCTTGGTCCGGCTCTCGGGGTCGCGCAGGGCTTCAATGCGCTTGATGGCGATTGAGATGACCAGTCGGCGGACCTTTCTCAAAACTTTGGCGGCGACGGGTGTCGCACCGAGCCTGACATGGGCGGATGCGAGGGCGCCGAGCTTCCTCTCGGCCGCGATGATGCCGGACGGCAGCTTCGGCCTGATCGGTCTCGATGGGCTGGCCGCCCCGCTCTTCACCATCCCGCTGCCCACCCGCGGTCATGCCGCCTGCGTGCATCCGGTCCGGCCTGAGGCGATTGCATTCGCCCGGCGCCCCGGCACGTTTGCGGTGGTGATCGATTGTGCGCGGGGCGAGACAATCGCGACGCTCGAGAGCCCGCCGGAGCGGCATTTCTACGGGCACGGAGCCTTTTCCCGCTCCGGCGACCTGTTGTTCACGACCGAGAATGCCTACGAGATTGGCGAAGGCCGGATCGGGATCTGGTATGCAAGCGCCGGGTATCGCCGTGTGGGCGAAATCCGCTCTGGCGGGATCGGGCCGCATGAAGTCCGGCGCCTTCCGGGAAGCGATATCCTGCTGGTCGCGAATGGCGGCATCGACACCCATCCGGAGACGGGGCGTGAGAAGCTGAACCTGCCGACCATGCGCTCGAACCTGAGTTATGTCACGCAGGATGGCAATGTGCTCGACCAGGTGGAACTGCCGACCGAACAGCGGCTGAACTCTATCCGCCACATCGATGCGGGTCCCGATGGCATAGTGGCCTTCGCGTGCCAATGGCAGGGCGCGCTCAGCGAAACTCCGCCACTGCAGGGTGTTCACAGAATGGGTGAGCCGATCACGCTGTTGCCCGTTCCCGGCGACCTAGGGCCACTCGCGGGGTATGCGGGCAGTGTCGCTGTCACAAGAACCGGTGCCGGGATCGGCGTGACCTACCCGCGTGCGAACACGTACATCATTTGGCCGGATGGTGCCGGGAGCGAAGGCACCGCCCATCGCTTGACCGATGCGTGCGGGATCAGCGCTTCGAAGCACGGCTTCGTCGTCACGTCAGGCGAAGGCAGGGTGATCGAGCAAACTGGAGCCTCGACGAACGAACTGCGCCAAATGCCATGTTCGTGGGACAATCATCTTATTCCCGTCGCCTGAACCAGCCGAGTTGGTGGATCGGGAGACTGCCAAACTCACGGCTGAACCTGTCACACGACAAGACTGACCCTCAGGCGCTCTTCAGGATCTGATTGGCGGTGAAGGCAAGGTCGTAGAGCTTTGATCGCAACCCTGCGCGAGGCGCTGCCGCCAGGTCGGTGATCGGCAGGGGGAGATGTTTGGGGTCCATTCCGGTCAACAAATCGGCCATCGATTGGCCGAACAAGGTGCCTGTCGTTATACCGCGGCCATTGTATCCGATCGGCGTCCAAAGGCCCTCGGCGAGGTTGTGGATGCGTGGCAGATGGTCTGGTGTCATCGCAATCTGCCCGTGCCATGCCTCTTCGAATTCGACCTGGCCCAGATCCGGGAAAACCCGGGCGATCTGCTTCGCTGCCCAGCGGCGTGTGAGACCTCGATCTTTCGTCCCGATAATCCGCCCCATGGTCCCGATCAGCAGGCGATCCGCCGCATCGCGGCGATAGTTGAACATGATGGGCCCGGTGTCCCAGAGCCCTTGGCGCTTAGGCAAAATATGTGCCGCGTCGGGCCCCATCGGCGTGGTGGCAAACTGCAGGTAATGGATCTTGGTGAAGACGTTTTTCAGGCCGGGCCAGAGGTCATCGGTATAGGCATTTGTTCCAAGCACGACGGTCGACGCGGTGATATCGCCCTGATCGGTCTCGACCCGCCATTTCTCGCCCCCTCGATGGAGCTTCCTGACCTGTACGCCGATGCTGAGCTTTGCCCCTGCTGCCACCGCTGCCCTCGCGAGCCCCCGGCAATAGCCCATCGGGTTGATGGTCCCGCCGCGATGGTCGAGGAGGCCGCCGTGGAAAGCCTTCGATCCGATCAGAGAGGCCACATCCTCCCGGCTGATCAGATCGACCGGCTCGCCGAGGCGCTGCCACTCCGCGTGACGTTCCTTCAGATCTTCAAAGCCCGACGGCGCATGAGCGGCATGTACGGTTCCTGTCTTTGTCGCCTCACACCTGATCTGATGCTTTTCGATCAGGTCGAAGACGGTCCTGGGGCCGTTGCCGAAGCGTTCGATGAACCGCGGCCCGTAAGTCTCCCCAAGCTTCTGGCGCACTTTCGCGGGCGGCAGCCAGAGGGCCGCGTTTACAAGGCCGACATTGCGGCCAGATCCGCCGAAGCCGACATGTCTCGCCTCCAGAACATGGGCGGAGAGACCTTTCTCGGCGCAGTGCAAGGCTGTTGAGAGACCGGTAAACCCGCCGCCGACAATGGCGACGTCGTAGTGGCCGTCGGGCTCAAACGCTGCGCCGATATCCGCTTCTTGAGCGGTCGTGTTCCAGAGAGAGATCGGCGGCGTTCGGGTCATCGTGCAAGATCTCCATATCGAAGTTTGGCGACAGGGCGGTGCAGGCCAATGATATCGAAAAACCCAGAAACCTCTTCGAATGGCGTCGTCGAAAACACTCGCATCTCCTATAGCCTCGCAAGGGTCTCGGATACCGACTGTGTGGCATGCTGAACCAGCGCCCCGATGCGCTCGATATCGCCTTCAGCCAGATTGACGTTTGGCGCCGAGACACCGAGGGCGCCAGCCGCGGCCCCATCCGGCAACAGGATCGCGGCGCCAAAGCTGTATATCTGCGGCCGGAACTCACCCGTATCGATCGCATAGCCGCGAAGGCTGGTGGCGCTCATATCCTCGTCCAGAGCCTCGATATCAGTGATCGTCCGATCCGTATAAGCCCTGAGTGACGAGGAGAGCGCGCTGCGCAGTTCAGCGTACTCAGTCGCAAGAATGGCTTTGCCCGTGCCGACGCAGTAGATCGGAGCCGTCCCGCCGATCGGGTTCCAGGAGCGGATCGGTTTCGAGCTCTCGATCTTATCGATGTAGACGATCTGCAGCCCGTCGCGGACCGCCAGGTAGATGGTCTCCTCCGTTTCTTCTGAGAGAAAATGCATCATCTGCCGTGCCGCTGATCTGAGGTTCAGGTTCTCGACCACAGCGCGCCCGACCTGCCAGGTTTTGAGCGTGGCGCTGTAGGTCTTGTTGGCCTCGCGCCTGACATAGCCGAGGGTTGAGAGCGTCTGGAGCAGCCGGAACGTGTTCGACTTGGTGAGGGTGAGTTCTCTCGACAATTCAGACACGCCCATGCTGCCCTTCGCAGCGGTCAGAGCCTCCAGAATGCTGAGGCCCTTCGATAGCGTTGAATCCACGCGCGGTGCCGGGTTTGCGTTATCTGCCATTGGCTGCGCCCTTGGGTTTCACGTCGCTTCGCGGGATGAAATCCGGTTGATCGAAGGCGCGGACGCGACCCGGTGCGCCCTCAAACTTTCGCACATCGATGCGGGCGGAATGCGATGCCGGGCTCTGACTGAACTCGGATGTCCGCAGATCGTGGGTCAGCACGTTGGGATTTCCGTGCCGGTCCCTGTCTTGCTCGGCGTCGAAGTCAGGATCATACCAGGCGCCGGTCCAGAGAAAGGCGACACCCTTTGCCACATCTTCGGTGATGCGGGCGCCCGCGAGGCATCGCCCGCGATCATTCCAAAGCTCGACGATATCGCCATTGGCGATGCCGCGCTCGCCCGCGTCTTCCGGGTGCAGGAGCACCGGCTCCCGGCCTGCGATCTTATTTGAAAGGCTGAGCGCACCGTTATCGTGCTGGCTATGAAGCCGCGTCCCGGGCTGGCCGGAGATCAGTGCGAGAGGAAAATCTCTGGTGGCCGGGTCGGCCAGGTCGCGCGGCGCATTCCATGCCGCGTGGCCCGGGCAGTCGATCAAGCCGAAACCTGCGACCGCTTCGGAGAAGATCTCGATCTGCCCACTGGGCGTCTGCCGCGGGTTGGCCTCAGGGTCCGCGCGGAAGTCTGACAGGAAGACCTGTTCAGGCGTCGGATCTGGCAGCTCAATGATATCGCCATGAAGGAACTCGTCCCACTCAGGCAGCGATATCTGCAACTCCTGCGCAGCTTTTTGCGTGTCGAACCACATCTGACGGAGCCAAGCGTCCGCATCTTTTCCTTCGGTGAATCGGTCGTTAACACCAAGCCGGGAGGCGAGTTCGGAATAGATCTCGTACTCGACCCGTGCGTGCCCGGGGGCCTCGACCGATTTCAGCATGGGGACCAGAATGTTGTCGGTTTGGCCGCCGCCAAAGTCAGTCCGTTCCTGAGGAGCTACAACGGGCAGCACGATATCAGCGTGCCTTGCGGTTGCCGTCCAATTGATCTCGTTGACGATGACCGTCTCGGGTCGCTGGAAGGTCACCCTCAGACGGTTCAGGTCCTGATGGTGGTGGAACGGGTTGCCGCCTGCCCACCAGACGAGCCGGGTATCCGGGAAGGTCAGGGTCTGCCCATCGTACCGATACTCCTCGCCTGGCCTGAGCAGCATGTCCGCGGCCATCGCCACGGGGATGTACGTCTCAACAGGATTGGCGCCTTGGGGCAGGACGCCATAGCGGAACGGACGGCTGACATTCCCAATATGGCCGTTGACGGCATAGCCGATCGTGTAGCCTCCGCCCGGCAGGCCGATCTGTCCCAGCATCGCCGCGAGCGTGACGGTCATCCAGAGCGGCTGCTCGCCCCAATCGGCGCGCTGCAGGCCAGCGGCGCAGGAGATCATCGTGCGCCCGCCCGCCATCTCGCGGGCCAGATCCCTGAGCCGCCCCGCGTCGAGGTCTGATATCCCCGCCGCCCATTCGGCGCTCTTAGCGATGCCGTCCGCGCTTCCGTTCAGATAGGCAGCAAAGCGGTCGAACCCGACCGTGTAGCGGTCGAGAAACGCCTGATCGTGAAGGTTCTCGGTCAGTAAGGTGTGCGCCAGCCCCATCATGACGGCTGTATCCGTCCCCGGCCTCGGCGCGAGCCATTCGGCGGAAAGCCGGTCGGCTGCGTCGGTCCTCAGCGGACTTAGGTTTACGAAGCGCACACCGTTTCGAACACACTCCTCCAGATTCTCCGCCATTCGGTGACGCGATGCCCCGCCGTCGCAGATCTGTGTGTTTCGCATGGCGAGCCCGCCGAAGAGGACTACCAGATCGCTGTGTTTGGCGATTACGGGCCAGCGGGTGGCCTCGACGATATGGCGGCGGAAACTGCCGCCGACGATCCGCGGCATTGCGACCAGGGCCGCGTTGTAGCTGTAGTTGCCCTCGGAACGGACAAACCCGCCGATCGTGTTGAGAAAGCGTTTGAGCTGGCTCTGGGCATGGTGGAACCGCCCGGCGCTCGCCCAACCGTAGGAGCCTGCAAAGATCGCCTCGTTGCCATGCTGCTCTCTGATGCGGGTGAGTTCCGCCGCGATCAGATCCAGCGCTTCGTCCCAGCCGACCTCGACAAACGGATCCCGGCCGCGCTCGCCTCGGCGCCCCTCCAGCCACGAAGCCCTGACCGCGGGGCGCAGCACGCGCGCGGTGCCATTCAGGCTGCCAGCAATGTTCTCGTTGAGCGGCGACGGATCCGGATCGCTCGGATGCGGTTTCACGGACGTGATTCTGCCATCTCGCGTCTCAACGACGCCGATCCCCCAATGCGAGGATGTCAGAGCTGTTCGAGTTTCATCACGCATATCAGACTCTGCAATCAGGAATTCGTGTTTCCGGTTCTGTGCTGTCGCGAACCATATCCGCGCCCCTGATCTCTAATGCTGCTCCTGTTTCATCCGGTTCTTCAGGTATTCGCCGTACTGGCCCAAGGAAGAGATGAAGACCCAGTAGATGAACGCGATGAAGACATAGGTCTCCATGTAATAGGGCACCCATTCGCCCGTTCCAAACGCTGCGCTTGCCGATGCCAGCAGATCGAAGAAGCCAATGATGATCACGACCGCCGTCTCCTTGAACGTCACGACCACCATGTTGATCGTTGCGGGTAGGGCGTGGCGGAAGACCTGTGGCATAACGATGAGCCAGAGCACCTGCCACTTGCCGAGGCCGAGCGCTGCGCCCGCCTCGAATTGGCCGTTCGGGATGGCCTGAAAGCCACCCCGGAACACTTCGGCCTGGTAGCAGGCGAAGAAGAGCGCGAAGGCCACGATTACGCGCCAGATCTTGTCACCCTGCAGCCAATCGGGCAGCAGGATCGGCAGGACCACGGCGGCGGTGAATAGCGTGGTCAACAGCGGCAGCGAGCGGATGAAGTCGATGATCAGGGATGCAACCAATCGCACCACCGGCAGCCGCGAACGGCGCATCAGCGCGAGCCCCAGCCCCATCGGCATGCCCAAAAGCACGACCGAGGAGAACAGGAACAGGACAAGCGACAGCCCGCCCCACTTGTCGGTGGTGACCTGCTCGAGCCCGATCAGGCTGCCTTCCATCAGCAGATAGTAGATCGCGAACCCCGCGATCCAGAGCGTTATAAGACGCCTCCCAGTCCAGAACCACGGAATGCAAGAGAGCACGACCGTCCCGATAATTGCCACGGCGGCGAGCGTGGAGCGCCAGTGCTGGTCGAAGGGATAGAGCCCGAAGAGGATCAACCTGTGGCGCGCGTCGATGACCGACCAGCACGCCCCGGCGCCCGCCTGCTGGCAGAGCGTGACATCCTCGGCCCGCCAGACGGCACGCAGCACCGCCCAGTCCAGCGCAGTCCAGCTCAGCCAAGTGAAGATCGCCAGAACCACCAGCGTGATCGCGGTATCTAGAGGGGTCGCGAATGCGCGCTGTTTCAGCGTGGGGAGCAGACCCATCTGCGCTGGCGCCGCGCTCACGCGCCGTATCCTTTCAATGCGAGGCTCGCGTTCAGCCAGTTGATCGCCTGCGCCATGGCGAAGTTCACCAGCAGGAAACCGGCCATGAGGATGGCGATCAGTTCAAGCGTCTGACCGGATTGGGTGATGGATGTTGAGACGATGTAGAAGAGATCCGAGAAGCCGATCGCGACGCCAATCGTCGTCGCCTTCATGATGAAGATCCATTGATTGCCGAGTGGCGGGATGATCGAGCGCAGGGCCATCGGCACCTTGATCGTCCACCAGATCGCGAGATCGCTGAGCCCGAGGCTGTTCCCTGCTTCGACCAAGCCCTTCGGGACCTCCGACAGCCCGCCCCGGACGACTTCGCCAATGTACGCGGCGCCATAGAGCACGATGCCTATGATCATGGCGACCAGCTCCACTGACAGGGTTAGCCCGCCCACGAAGCGCAGCCCCTTCAGCTCCGGGATCGAGAGGACGCTCTGATCCGCTGGCGTGAAAATAAATCCGGCAAACGCGAGCGCCACCGTGGTTCCCGCCAGCCAGATCCAAAATGCTGAAAGCCCGGACCGCGCCCAGCGGGCAGCTCCAACACCCAGCAGGATCGAGCAGACCGCAGCCCCGGCCGCGACCCCGATCGGGATGTTGAGTACCGGCACGAAGATCCCCCGGTTTGACATAAAGACCGCATCAAAGAGCGTAAGGGACTGCCGGGGTGAGGGAAAATGGATCAGGATTGCATAAAGAAAGACGATCTGCAGGATCAGCGGAATGTTGCGGAAGATCTGGATGTAGAGGCCGGAGATCGCCTGCAGACCAAGGTTCCGGCTATCTCGCAATGTCCCGATCACGAAGCCCAGGATCGTCGCGAAGAAGATCGAGATAAAGCCGACGAAGAGCGTGTTCAGGAACCCGATCAGCAGGGTCCGCGCATAGCTATCATCGATCGCCCGCTCGATGAGGGAGAACGAATAGCTCCAGCCCGTGGACCGCTCGAGGAATGAAAAGCCAGAGGTGATGCCGAGCGCTGTGAGGTTGATCTGCGCGCTCCGCACCGCGCTTACGATCACGACAAGCACCAGAATGACGAGGCCCACCTGCAAAGCAAGTTCTTGCCTGGTCATGCGGCGGATGTCTTTCCAGCCGAGCATCCTGGCCTCCGCGACCGGTTCCAGGGCCGCCCCGAACGAGGGGACGGCCCATTCCGTATTGTCCCTTAGTCGAGGATCGGTGCGTAAAGAACGCCGCCTTCGCTCCACAGGTTGTTGAGGCCGCGATCGAGCTTATAGGGCGAGCCGCCGCCCAGATTGCGCTCGTAGATCTCGCCGAAGTTTCCAAACTCCGCGATCATCTCACGGGCCCAAGTGTCGCGGAGACCGAGGCGTTCCCCCATTCCCGGGTCGACGCCTAGCAACCGCGCAACCGTCGGATTCGGCGGGTTTGCTACCATCTCATCCACATTGGCCGATGTGACGCCCAGTTCCTCAGCCTTGATCAGTGCCGCGAGCATCCAATTGACGATGTCCACCCACTCCTCGTCTCCTTGGCGCATCGCAGCCGAAATCGGCTCCGAGGAGAGTTTGTCATCCAGGATCACATGCGTATCCGGATTGTCGATCTGCGTTGCGCGTACCACGGCGAGGTTCGGCCCCCATGCGGCATAGGCATCACAGCGCCCGGATGTGTAGGCTGAAATCACCTCCGCCGTTTTCTCGAAGCTCACCATCGTGTGCTCGATATTCTCGGATTTCAGGTGATCGGCTACAATCCTCTCGATCGTGGTGCCTGCGGCGACGCAGACGGTGCCGCCCTCCAGCCCTGCGGATGTTGAAATCCCCAGCTCTTTGCGTGCCATCAGCTGGGCACCGCCGAAGAAGTACGGGATAGAGAATTGCAGGCCCAGTTCGGTATCACGGCCCATGGTCCAGCCGGTTGCCTTGATGACCACATCCACATCGCCCGATTGGAGCGCGGGGAAACGCTGCGCCCAGCTCAGGGGGACGATCTGTGCCTTGGAGGAATCGCCCAGAACGGCCACGGTAAGCGCGCGGCACAGGTCGATGTCCAACCCCTTCCACTCGTTCCTGTCGTTGACCTCGACAAATCCGAAATAGCTGCCGTTATGGCCCGAACACAGCAGGGTGCCGCGCTCCTGTATCGTTTTTAAGGTGGGGCTTTCGGCGATAGCCGCGCCGCCGCTTGCCATCAGTCCGGCCGCTGCGATGGCAGCTTTGGTCCAACTCCGCAGTCCAGTCATTGCACTCTCCCTGATGTTCTGTATATTGGCACATATATTCTGTATATTGAGACTGCCAAGGCTCCTTTACAGAGTCAAGTTGGCAGCGTCTTGCAATGGAGTGGAGAGCCAGTCGGCCCTGCCCGTAGAGTTCAGCTCAACTGCTTCTGGAGAATTCACGGCGAAGCTCTTGCGTCGATCCAAAGAACTCCGGATTGTCATAGGATCGAGCCGACAAGGCGCGTCCCGTATGGACGTGGCGCTGATTTGAGAGCGGGATGACACGGGAAGACGCACGGGACAGGTCGGTTCACTATTTCGCCTCGGGTGACTTCGAGGCAGATTTGGCCCGTCTGGTGGCGATCCCAACGGAAAGCCAGGTCGCCGAGGGCTATCCGCATACCTGCCGGTACCTCGAAGACGAGATCATCCCGATGATCGATGCCATGGGGTTCGCCGCGCGGGTCTTCGAGAATCCAGTGGAAGGTGTTGGGCCGGTCCTACTGGCGACCCGGGACGAGGGCGCAGATCTGACGGTTCTGGGCTATGGACATGGCGATGTCATTCGTGGGCAAGCCGATCAGTGGACCCGCGGCCAGGGCCCTTGGAAGCTCGCGCGTGACGGGGAGCGCCTCTATGGCCGAGGTACAGCGGACAACAAGGCGCAGCACCTCATCAACCTCTCGGCCATGCGCGCGGTGCTGCAGACCCGTGGCACCCTCGGTTTCAACGCGAAGTTCATCATCGAAATGGCTGAAGAGAACGGCAGTCAGGGGTTGCGGGAACTGATGGATGCGAACCGGGATGCATTCGCCGCGGATGTTCTGATCGCTTCTGACGGTCCAAGGGTCAGTCCGGGGCGGCCGACCGTCTCACTCGGCGCCCGGGGTGCCCTGAATTTCGACCTGATCTGCCGGCTGCGCGACGGCGGGCATCACTCTGGGAATTGGGGCGGGGCGATCGCAGACCCGGCGATGATCCTCTCCCATGCGCTTGCCAGCATCTGCGGACCGACCGGGCAGATCCTGATCAAGGAATGGCTGCCTCACCCGATGTCGAACGCGGTTCGCGAGGCGCTGGCCGATATCGAACTGAACCCGGGAGAGGATGGCCCTGCGATTGACCCGGGCTGGGGCGAGCCGGGAATGACGACGGCCGAGAGAGTCTATGGTTGGAACTCCTTTGCCGTGCTCGCGATGGTGAGCGGCAATCCCGAAGCACCCGTTAACGCGATCCAGCCGGAGGCGCGTGCACACTGCCAGCTGCGCTACATCGCGGGGACGGATACTGACGATATCCTGCCGGCGCTCCGGCGCCACCTCGATGCGCAAGGCCTCCAAACCGTGCAGGTGGTCCCGCCGGCGGAAGGGAATGCCGCCGGTTTCGATGCGTCCCGGACCGAGCCGGATCACCCTTGGGCACTTTTCGTGCGCTCTTCGATCTCGAAGACGACTGGTGAAGCGCCCGCTGTCATTCCACAGATGGGCGGGTCTATCTGCAACGATCTCTTCACCGACTTGCTGGGTATCCCGGCGATCTGGGTTCCGCATTCCTACACGGGCTGTTCGCAGCACGCGCCGGATGAACACGTTCTGCTCCCCGTCTGCGAAAACGCGCTCGACATCATGGCGGGGCTTTACTCGGATCTTGGGGACGCGTCACTCAGGCCAGCACCTGAATAGGGGCGCGGTCGCCAGGAGGTTAGCCGCGCCCGCTGGATCTACTCAGCAGCGACCAATTCGCCATCCACCTTCTCCACCCGGCAAGCGGAGAATTTGAACTCGGGTATCTTGCCATATGGATCGAGCTGCGGGTTGGTGAGCGTATTGGCCGCCGCCTCCACATAGGCGAAAGGCACAAAGACCATGTCCTCGGCAATGGCCCTGTCGGCCCTCGCCATGATCTCGATCGACCCGCGCCGCGTCTCGATCTTCAGCATCTCTCCGGGCGCCACGCCCAGCCGCCGGAGGGTTTTGGGATGCAGCGAGGCGTTCGCCTCAGGCTCCGCCCAGTCGAGAACGCTCGCCCGCCGGGTCATGGAGCCCGTGTGCCAGTGCTCCAACTGCCGGCCCGTCGTCATGATGAACGGATACTCTGCATCGGGCGACTCCGCCGGGGGCACGATCTTCGCCGGGGTGAACTTTGCGCGACCCTCTGCCCGCGGGAAGGCGTCGCCGAACACGATGGCCTGGCCCGGATCTTCCGGCGACAGCGATGGGTACGTGACGGCGTTCTGGTTCTCCAGCCGCTCCCACGTGATGTTGTCGAGCGACTTCATCGACAGCTTCATCTCGTTGAAGATGTCCATCGGGTGCGTGTAGCCCCAATCGAGACCAAGCCGCTTGGCGATCTCATTGGCGATCCACCAATCCTCTTCCGCCTGACCGGGGCCTGGCACGGCAGCACGGCCCATCTGGACCTGACGGTTGGTGTTCGTCACCGTGCCGCGTTTCTCCGGCCATGCTTTCGCGGGGAGGATCACGTCCGCGAAGTTGGCGGTCTCGGTCAGGAAGATGTCCTGCACCACCAGATGCTCCAGCCGCGCAAGGCCCTCGCGGGCGTGCTCCACATCCGGGTCGGACATGGCCGGGTTCTCGCCCAGCACGTAGAGGCCTTTGATCTTGCGGTCGTACATGGCATCGACCATCTCAACGACCGTCAGGCCCGGATTTGGGTCGATCTCGGTCTTCCAGATCTCCTCGAAGAGATTGCGCACCGGCTCTTGACCCACCGGCTGGTAGTCCGGCAGCACCATCGGAATCAGACCCGCGTCGGAGGCACCCTGGACATTGTTCTGACCGCGCAGCGGATGCAGACCGGCACCGGGGCGCCCGACATGCCCGCACATGAGTGCCAGCGAGATCAGGCAGCGGGCGTTATCCGTGCCGTGGATGTGTTGGCTGACCCCCATGCCCCAGAAGATCATTCCGGCCTCGGCCCGCGCGAAGGTGCGCGCCACATCGCGAAGAACATCCGGCTCGATCCCGCAGATCTCCGACATCTTCTCGGGCGAGAACCCGTCGAGATGGGCTTTCATCTCGTCAAAGCCTTCGGTCATCGCCTGGATATACTGGCGGTCGTAAAGCTCCTCCTCGACGATCACGTGCATGATCGCGTTCAGCATCGCTACATCAGCGCCCGGGCGGAACTGCAGCATGTGGCTGGCGTAGCGCTTCAGCCCGTGGCCCCGCGGATCCATGATGATCAGCTTGCCACCACGCTTGGCAAACTGTTTGAAATAGGTGGCGGCGACTGGGTGGTTCTCCAACGGATTGCAGCCGATCATGATCGCGCAGTCGGCGTTCTCGATCTCGTTGAAGGTCGCGGTCACTGCGCCAGAACCGACATTTTCCATCAATGCCGCCACGGAGGATGCATGGCAGAGCCGGGTGCAGTGATCCACGTTGTTGTGGCCGAAGCCCGCGCGGATGATCTTCTGGAAGATGTAGGCTTCCTCATTCGAGCATTTTGCCGAGCCGAAACCCGCGACGGCCTTACCGCCATGCTCGTCACGGAGCGCTGCGAGGCCGCCCGCGGCTGCATCGAGTGCTTCTTCCCAGGTCGCCTCCCGGAAATGGGTCCACGGGTTCGAGGGATCGACATTCAGGCCCTTCTCAGGCGCATCCTCACGCCGGATCAGCGGCGTGGTCAGACGGTGCGGGTGGGCGACATAGTCGAAACCGAAGCGTCCCTTGACGCAGAGACGATTTTCGTTCGCAGGCCCCTCGATCCCGTCGACACGGACGATCTTCTCGTCCTTGATCTTGAAGCTGAGCTGACAGCCGACGCCGCAATAGGGGCAGACCGACTCGACCTCGCGATCATAGTCCTTGCTGTCGCCGCGCTGAGCATCATCGAGCTCGGTCGAGGGCATCAGCGCGCCGGTTGGACAGGCCTGGACGCATTCGCCGCAGGCGACGCATGTCGAATTGCCCATCGGGTCGTTCATGTCGAAGACAATCTGGGAGTCGTGGCCGCGTCCCGCCATCCCGATCACATCGTTGACCTGCACTTCGCGACAGGCTCGGACGCAGAGGTTGCAACTGATGCACGCGTCCAGATTGACCTTCATGGCCAGATGGCTGGCGTCGAGCAGCGGAACCCGCTCTGCCTCAATCTTCGGGAACCGGCTTTCCGAGACGCCCTGAATGTCCGCCATGTCCCAGAGATGGGAGGATTTGTCGTGTGCCTCCTCCCGCTCAGGCTGGTCGGCGACCAGAAGCTCCATGACCATCTTGCGCGCCTTGTCAGCTCGCTCGCACTGGCTGTTGACGACCATGCCTTCGGCCGGCTCGCGGATGCAGGAGGCTGCGAGCACTCGCTCCCCCTCGATCTCCACCATGCAGGCCCGGCAATTGCCGTCCGAGCGGTAGCCAGGCGAGTCCTTGTGGCAGAGATGCGGGATCCGCGTGCCGACGCGCTTAGCCACTTCCCAAATGCTCTCGCCGGGTGCTGCGTCGACTTCATGGCCGTCGAGGGTGAATTTGATCCGGTCGGTCATCTTCAGATTTCCTCGGGAAAGTGTTTCATCGTCAATTTGATCGGGTTGGGCGCCGCCTGGCCGAGACCGCAGATCGAGGCATCGACCATGATCTCGCACAGCTCACCCAGGAGATCCTGATCCCACTTGTCAGCCTGCATCAGCTTCACCGCCTTCTCGCAGCCGACCCGGCAGGGGGTGCATTGCCCGCAGCTTTCGTCCTCAAAGAAGCGCAGCATGTTGATCGCCGCATCGCGCGCCTTGTCCTTGTCGGACAGAACCACGACCGCCGCGGACCCAATAAAGCTGCCATGGGGCTGGAGCGTATCGAAATCGAGCGGGATGTCGTTCATCGAGGCCGGGAGAATACCCGAGGACGGGCCGCCGGGCTGATAAGCCTTGAAGTTGTGCCCCTCCGCCATGCCACCGCAGGCTTCGATGATGTCCGTGATCGTCGATCCGGCGGGCAGCAGCTTCACGCCCGGGTTCTTTACCCGGCCCGAAACTGAATAGCTGCGTAGACCTTTGCGCCCGTTTTTCTCGGTCGTGTTCAGGCACTCCGGCCCCTCACGGCAGATCTTGCAGACCCAGTAGAGCGTCTCGATGTTGTGCACGAGGGTCGGGCGGTCGAAGATGCCCACCTGAGCAACGTACGGGGGGCGATGGCGCGGCAGACCGCGCTTCCCCTCGATCGACTCGATCATCGCGCTTTCTTCACCGCAGATATAGGCACCGGCCCCGCGGCGCAGATCGATGTAGTCCGGCTTGACGATACCGGCCTCTTCTAAGGCCCGGATCTCGGTCGCGAGGATCTTGAGCACCGCCGGATACTCGTCGCGCATGTAGATGAAACACTTCTCCGCATCGACAGCCCAGGCGGCGATCAGCATGCCCTCAAGGAAGAGATGCGGTGTGCGCTCGAGATAATAACGGTCCTTGAAGGTCCCGGGCTCGCCCTCGTCGCCATTCACAGCAAGGTATTTCGTTCCTTTTGCACCGCGCACAAAACTCCACTTCCGGCCCGAGGGAAAGCCCGCCCCACCAAGGCCGCGAAGGCCGGACTCAAGCACTGTCTCCTGCACTTCGTCGGGCGTCTTCGCCCCGCCGCGTAGCGCCTTAAGTGTCTCATACCCGCCATTTGCGGAATAAGCGGCATAGGCCTCGTAGTCTGGGATATACGCATGAGTGTCGTCATTCGCGATCGCGTCCGCAACCTTCTCTGGCGTCGCGAAGTCGATATGGTTATGGCCAAGCTCCAGCGTCGGTGCCGTGTCGCAGCGGCCCATGCACGGCGCGCGGAGCACACGCACCTCGCGTCCGCCGTTGTACTGCTCAGCCAGCTTGGCCATCAGTTCCTGAGCGCCCGCCAACTCGCAGGAGAGGCTGTCACAGACCCGGATCGTGAGCGCCGGTGGCATCTCCTCGCCTTCCTTGATCACGTCGAAATGGGCGTAGAAGGTCGCGACCTCGTAGACCTCGGATTGCGACAGCCGCATTTCCTCGGAGAGAGCGCGGAGATGAGCCGCGGAAAGCCCGTGATACTTGTCCTGAATCAGATGAAGAAACTCGATCAGAAGGTCGCGACGGCGCGGGCGTTCGCCCAGAAGCGCTCGCACCTCAGCGAGTGCCTGGTCGTCGAACTGCCTTCCCTTTGGAGTATGCCGGCCCTTGCCTTTGCCGGATTTCCAGACGCCCTTACGGTCGCCGTTGGAGATATCAAGCGGACTCACGGCTCACCTCTCTTTGCTAGAGATCCATCGTCACTAAGCAAGAAAGCCATAATTGTTGCAAATCGAAATCGTGGAAGGTGCGATCACGTTAGCTTATGGTGCGGGTGCGAAGATCGTTTGTTCTAGCGCCTCAACCGCAGGCAGTGCCGGCTCGCGGTCCGACGTCACCAGGCTGATCGGTTTGACCACATCCGGGTCCACAAGCCTGAGGCGCACAAGATCGAACGTGCCACCGAAAGTCTCACCTAATATCGTTGGCGCGATCGTCGCTGCCGTTCCATTGGCGACCTGCAGAAGAGCGGCGGTGAACGCGTTGGTCTCCATCACCGGCCGCGGAACTGCCTTGGCGGCGCCGAAAGCATCATCGACGATTTTCCGGTTGAGCATATTGCGGGTCAGCAGACACAGGGGAAAACTCGCCGCATCTTGCCACGAAATCTTGTCCCTCCGCCCGTCTGCAAGGCTGCTCGGCACAAGGAGTTCATAGCGCTCGTCCATGACCTTCATGCTCCTGCAACCTGAAGGCAGAGCCTTCTCCTCATAGGTGATGCCGGCATCAAAGGAAAAATTCTGCATGCCCTCGGCAATCTCGCTTGCCGAATGCGAGTAGATCTGGATCGAAAGCTCAGGATACTTGCGTTGAAGCCGGGCTGAAACAGTGGCCGCGAAGGTCAGCGTCGTGGGGATCGAACCGATCGTCAGATTGCCTGAGAGAACGCCCCGCGCCTGTTCGATCTCCTGACGCAGCCCCCGGATATCTGCGCTCATCGTCCGGGCCCAGCGGACTGCGATCTCGCCCTCCTGCGTGAAACCCAGAAAGCGGTTGCCGCGCATCACGATTGGGACACCGAGCGCTTCTTCGAGATTGCGGATACGCGCCGAGAAGGCCGGCTGCGAGATCCCGCACTCCGCCGCGGCGCGAGCGAAGTGTTTGTTGCGGGCGAGCGCCGTGAGCAACTCCATATCTCTCAGATCTGGCATGCAATTCGCTTGGCTTGGTCTTCTGCTCGCGGGAGCCTAGTCCACTGGCGATGGAACTTCCAGCAAGGTCATGCGCACAATCGCAAGATCGCGATCCGAACATATAGGCGCGTTGCGTAGGCAAGACATTTGCTCTTTTCTCGCCGGGAAAGATGCGCTACACGCCGCTTCGCATGCGGCAAAGCCGCCTGCGGTCGTCATGCGCACGCAACTTCCAAGCGCTGGCGACCCGAAATCTTGGCTATTCCGGCGTAGCTCAGTGGTAGAGCATCGGACTGTTAATCCGCTGGTCGTAGGTTCGAATCCTACCGCCGGAGCCATCCTTCCCAAACCCGTTGTGATGTGTCGTCGTCTGGTGCGCGTGTTGCCGGTCGCCTTAGAAATTGAACTCTGAGGCGATTTCGGCAGGCAATTTCCCATCCGGGCCGAACATCCTATCTCTGCGCGTGATAGACTTTCTACCAGTGAAGATCAGGGAACCGTCTATGAAGACCATGATTTCTGCAGGGCTCTTGCTCGCGTCGGCAGCGGCCGCGTTAGCGAACCCAATCAGCAACGCGCGTCAGCTCACGTTCGACGGCAAGCGCGCGGGCGAGGGGTACTTTTCGGCCGACGGTCGGCAGATGATCTTTCAAAGCGAGCGGGCTGAGGGAAATCCCTTCTATCAGATGTATGTCCTCGATCTCGACACCGGGGATATCGACAAGGTCTCGACCGGGGTTGGCAAGACCACCTGTGGCTGGCTGCATCCTGACGGACGCCGGGTTCTTTTTGCCTCGACTCAATTCGACCCGGAGGCCGAGGCGAAGATGAAGGCGGAGCTGGAGTTCCGCGCCTCGGGACAGTTTCGTCGCTACGCCTGGGATTATGACCCGACCTACGAGATCGTCGAAACTGATCTGGAGACAGGCGGTTATCGCAAGCTTACCGACGCGCTGGGGTATGATGCGGAAGGCGCCTATTCGCCCGACGGAAGCAGAATCGTCTTTGCCTCGAACCGCAACGCCTATGCGGGCGGCTTAACCGACGAGGAAAAGGCCCGCTTGGAGCGCGACCCGTCCTACTTCATGGATATCTACGTCATGGATGCCGACGGGTCGAATGTCCGTCAGCTCACGGCTGTGCCGGGCTATGATGGCGGCCCGTTTTGGAGTGCAGATGGGTCCAAGATCACCTGGCGCCGGTTTTCGGAAGACGGGGCGCGGGCGGAGGTCTACACGATGAATGCCGATGGCAGCGGGGAGCGGCGCCTGACGGATCTCGGCGTTCTCTCTTGGGCGCCGTTTTTCCACCCCTCCGGCGACTATCTGATCTTTGCGACCAACCTGCAGGGGTTCTCGAATTTCGAGCTTTACCTTGTCGATGCCGACGGTGCGCGCGAGCCGGTCCGGGTTACCGATCGCAAGGGTTTTGACGGGCTGGCCACGTTTTCTCCGGATGGGGAAACGATAAGCTGGACATCGAATGCGACGACCCGGCGGCAGAGCCAGATCTTCATCGGAAAGTGGGATCATGAGGCCGCGCTGGCGATGCTGGCGGATGCGCCGCTGCGCGAGGGTGCGGCCGCCCCACGCATGGACGCAACCACCGCTGCAATCGCCATCCCCGATATCGAGATGCATGTCGCGGCGCTGACGTCGGAGGAAATGGCAGGCCGTCTGACCGGCACTGCTGGGGAGCGTTTGGCGACCCAGTATGTGGCCGATGCCTTCACCGCGTTGGGTCTGGAACCGGCAGGCGATGCGGAAACGATGTTCCAGGAGTTCAGCTTCACGTCCGGCGTGGCGCTGGCTGACGGAAACATGCTCGACATCTCGGTCGATGGCGTGGCGGAGACGCTGGAGCTGGAAGAGGCGTGGCGCCCCCTCGCATTCTCATCGAGCAAGAAAATCGACGAAACCGGGCTTGTCTTCGCGGGCTATGGCCTGGCCGCACCCGCGGCGGGAGATCAGGCAGCGCTCGACAGCTATGGCGATCTGGATGTCGAAGGGAAGTGGGTTCTCCTCTGGCGCGGGGTGCCGGGTGATCTCGAGGGTGACCGGCGGCGGTATCTGCTGCGTTTCGCGGATCTGCGGTACAAAGCGTCGGTCGCGAAATCCCGGGGCGCGGCTGGTGTGATCTTTGCCCCGCCTATGCGCGAACAGTTTCTCGATTCCCTGCCACGGCTGACATACGAGGCAAGCTCGGGCGCCGGTAGCCTCCCTGCGCTCGCCGTGAGGCGCGCCGAGATGCGGCGCATGCTGTCGGTCCTGGGCGATGATCTGGATGGAATGGTCGAGCAGCTCGAGGCGGGCGAAACTGCCGGCCGTGACCTTATCGGCGTGACGGCCCGATCCAGGATCGCGCTCAACTTCGAGACCCGGACGGGCCGGAACGTGCTTGGCCGCCTTGTCCTGACCGAGAATCCGGATACGGTACTTCCGCCTCTAGTCATCGGTGCCCATGTCGATCACCTCGGGCGTGGCGAAACATCCGGATCGCTTGCCCAGTCGGATGAACAGGGTGAGATCCATTACGGCGCCGACGACAACGCCTCGGGCGTCTCGGCGGTGATCGAGGTTGCGCAGTACCTTGCCGATCTGCATGCGAATGGAAAGCTCGACGCAAAGCGCGATGTGATCTTCGCGGCGTGGTCGGGCGAGGAACTGGGCCTGCTTGGCGCCAATCACTACGTCGAAGCACTGGCAGAGGAAGCGGGGCAGGAGGACCTCGCCGATGTCGTCTCAGCCTACATCAACATGGATATGATCGGGCGCCTGCGAGATAACGTCCTCATCTCAGGTCTCGGCTCGTCGCCGGTCTGGGCGGGCGAGATCGAAAGGCGCAATGCAGTCGTGGGCCTACCCATCCAGACATCGGAGGACACGTACCTGCCGACCGATGCGACTTCTTTTTACCTAAAGAAAGTGCCGATCCTGTCGATGTTCACTGGCGCGCATGAAGACTATCACACACCACGCGATGTGCCGGCGCTGCTGAATTACGAAGGCATCCGCGACATTGCCCGTTTCGTGGCGCTGGTTGCCCGCTCTCGCGCCCTAGCGGAGGACGAGCCAGAGTATCTCGAGGTTGCACGGCCTCAAAATCAGGGCGCCCGACGGGTGGGCGGTGTCTTCCTCGGCACAATCCCCGATTACGCGACAGACGGTATCACCGGCGTGCCGATTTCCGGGACCGTTAAAGGCGGCCCGGCCGAGGCTGCGGGTCTGGTTGGTGGGGATGTGATCGTTGGCTTGGCGGACGATCCAATTGAGAACATCTACGACCTCGTGCGCGCGCTCAACGGTCTGAAACCGGGTGAGGAAATCGGCATCTCGGTCGATCGAGACGGCGAGACCGTCGATTTGAGGATTGTCCCGGCCACGCGAGAGTAACTCTCACCGAAACAAGCGCTTTTCTTTCGCCCCGGGCGGTGTAGGCTGCCCGGAGCGAACGTAAGTCCAGGTATGAGCCCAGATATGCGCTACGAGAGCCCCTCCACCCTTCATGATGCTGTCGCGCTCTTGCACGCCGAGCCCGGTTTGACGCGGGTTCTGGCAGGCGGGACGGACGTGCTGGTCCAGCTCCGCTCCGGCATGGTTGAGCCGGATCTGGTCGTCGATATCAAGCGGATCGATGGAATTTATGACATCGCCGAGGAGGAGGGTGGTTTCCGGGTCGGCGCTGCCGTCTCGGGCGCGATGCTTGACGAGCATGCCGGGGTGAAAACCGCCTGGCCGGGTGTGGTCGAGGCGGCTTGTCTGGTCGGGTCCACGCAGGTCCATGCCCGTGCGACTTTGGCCGGGAACTTGTGCAACGCCTCGCCCGCAGCGGACACGGTGCCACCGATGATCGCCGCGGCTGCGACCGCGCGGATCCATGGCCCCGATGGAGTGCGGGATCTGCCGGTCGAGCAGGTGGGGATCGGCCCCGGGAAGACCGCGCTGGAGAAGGGCGAGATGATCGGCTCGATCTTCTTGCCCGCGCGGCCCGCGCATTCGGCCGATGCCTACCTGCGCTTTATCCCGCGCACGGAGATGGATATCGCGGTTGTTGGGGCCGCCGTCAGCCTTGCGCTGGAGGATGGCGTGATCAGCGAAGCGCGCGTGGCCCTGGGCGCGGTCGCGCCGACCGCGGTTCTGGTGGAGGATGGCGCCGCAGCGCTCATCGGGACAACAGCCGACGAGCAGGCGCTGGAGACGCTGGCGGCGGCCGCCTCTGCCTCCTGCAATCCGATCAACGACAAACGCGGCACCGTCGAGTTTCGCACCGACGTTGCCGGAGTTCTCGCGAAACGAGCCACTTTGATCGCGCTATCGCGCGCGAGAGGAGAAGCCTGATGCAAATTCATGTCGCCACGACCATCAACGGGGATCAGACCGAGTATCTTTGCGACCCGGACGAGACGCTGTTGGATGTGCTGCGCGACCGGCTGGGGCTGACCGGCGCGAAGGAGGGGTGCGGCACCGGTGATTGCGGGGCCTGCACCGTCACGATGGATGGCCGCGCCGTCTGCTCCTGCCTCGTTCTGGGAGCCGAGGCGCAGGGCCGCGAGATCGGAACCGTCGAGGGGATCGCCGCGGGTGAGAGCCTGCACCCGCTCCAGCGCAAATTCCTCGAACATGCGGCGCTCCAATGCGGGATCTGCACCCCGGGCATCCTGGTCGCCGCGAAAAACCTGCTCGAGAAGAACCCCGAGCCGACGGAGACCGAGGTCCGCTTCTGGCTCGCCGGAAACCTCTGCCGGTGCACTGGGTACGATAAGATCATCCGCGCCGTGATGGATGCCGCCGCCGAGATGCGCGGCGAAGCCCACGCCTGAGCCAGGGAGAGCCGAGCCATGGCCTTTGACGAATATGACAGCCAGAACCGGATTTTCACCAACGTGGGCACCCGCCCGGTCCGGCCCGATGGCATCGACAAGGTTACCGGCCGCGCGATGTTTGGCGCGGATATGTCGGCGCCCGGCATGCTCTGGGGTGCGGTGCTGCGCTCACCGCATGCCCATGCGCGGATCAGGTCGATCGACACCTCGAAGGCCGAAGCGCTCACCCAGGTGAAGGCGGTCGTCACCCGCGCGGACTTCAATGAAGGCGCCAGTCAGCAGGATGTTCTCGACAACTGCATGGCGGGTGAGAAGGTGCTCTATGACGGTCATGCACTCGCTGCGGTTGCGGCAACCAGCCGCCGGGCGGCGGAGAAGGCGCTGCGGCTGATCGAGGTCGATTACGACGTGCTGCCGCATGTCACTGATGTCGACGCGGCGATGAAGCCCGACGCCCCCGTGATCCGTGAGAGTGGCGGTGACGAAAGCGTGCCCGACGGGTTTTCCAAGAACGTAATGTCGATGTGCGAGTTCGGCCATGGCGATGTCGAGAAAGGGTTCGCCGAGGCCGATCTGGTCATGGAGAAGAGCTTCAAGACCGCCGCCGCCCATCAGGGATATATCGAGCCTCATGCCTGCCTCGCCTCGCTCGGCAATGACGGGCGCGGCGAGCTCTGGGTCTGCACTCAGGGGCATTTCTATATTCGCAACCTCTGCGCCGATGTAGTGGGCATCGACTCGACCCAGTTGCGGGTCGTTGCCTCGGAAATCGGTGGAGGGTTTGGGGGCAAGACGACGGTGTTCATTGAACCGGTCGCACTTGCGCTCAGCCGCAAGGCCAACCGCCCGGTAAAGATCATGATGACCCGGTCGGAGGTCTTCCGGGCGACCGGCCCGACGTCTTCCACGTCAATGGACGTGAAGATCGGCATGAAGAGGGATGGTACGATCACCGCCGGACTGGCAGTAAACCGGTTCCAGGGCGGAGCCTATCCTGGGTCTCCCGTAGATATGGGCGCGATGTGCTCCTTTGCCTGCTACGCGCTCGAGAACGTCTTGTCGGTTGGCTATGACGTGGTCTGCAACCGGCCGAAACAGGCGGCCTACCGGGCGCCAGGCTCTCCGATGGCGGCCTTTGCGGTCGAGTCCGTGATCGACTCGCTCTGTCAGGAGCTCGATCTGGACCCGGTTGAGGTTCGCCTCAAGAACGCGTCGCGAGAGGGCACCAAGGCTTCCTATGGGCCGCGCTGGCCCCAGATCGGGCTGGTCGAGACGCTTCGGGCGGCAAAGAACCACCCGCATTATTCGGCGCCGCTGGGGCCCAACCAGGGGCGGGGTCTGGCCTGTGGTTTCTGGTTCAACCACGGCGGTGAGACATCGGTCAGCCTCGCGCTCAGCCAGGATGGTACGGTGGCGCTGAGCGTCGGGACACCGGATATCGGCGGCTCGCGCGCCTCGATGTGCCTGATGGCAGCGGAAGAGCTGGGCATTCCGTATGAGAAAGTCCGCGCCACGGTCGTGGATACCGCATCGCTCGGCTACAACGATGTCAGCCATGGCAGCCGTGTGACCTATGCCTCTGGTCTCGCCACGATCAAGGCGGCGCGCGACGCGAAGCAGAAGCTCTGTGGCCGGGCGGCGAAGATCTGGGGGATCCCGGAAGAAGCGGTGGTTTGGGAAGACGGCATGGCCAAGCCCGCGGGGCACAATGCCGGTGAGCATGATCCACTGCCTTTTGCCGAGCTCTGCCGGAGTATGGGCCAGACCGGCGGGCCGATCTCGGGTCATTTCGAGGCGACGCCCGAGGGTGCGGGGGTCAGCTTCGCAACGCATCTGGTCGATGCCGAGGTCGATCCGGAGACCGGTGCAACACGCGTCACCCGCTACACCGTCTGTCAGGATGCCGGTAAGGCGATCCACCCGGCTTATGTCGAGGGGCAATTCCAGGGGGGTGCCGCGCAGGGGATCGGCTGGGCGCTCAACGAAGAGTACATCTATGGCGAGGACGGGCGGCTGCAGAATGCGGGTTTTCTAGATTATCGCATCCCAGTCGCCTCGGATCTGCCGATGATCGACACCGAGATCGTCGAGGTGCCGAACCCGGGCCATCCCTATGGCGTACGCGGGGTGGGAGAAACGTCGATCGTTCCTCCGCTGGCCGCCATCGCCAACGCGGTCAGCCGGGCGGCTGGCGTGCGCATGACGGAGCTTCCGATGTCGCCGCCGCGCATTCTGAAGGCGCTCAAAGACAGGGATGGCTGAGACGGTCACAGTCGAGCTGTTCGGCTCGCTGCGCCGGCATGCAGAGGGGGCCGCGACAGTGACGGTCGAGGCCGCGACGATCCGGGATCTGCTTGAGGCCCTGCGGGATGCCTACCCCGGCCTGGCGCCACAGATCAGCCGGGGTGTGTCTGTCTCGATTGACGGGAAGATCTATACGGAGGCGATGTTCCAGCCGCTTTCCGCCGAAAACGAAGTGGTCTTGCTGCCACGGATCGCCGGCGGTTAGCGCTCCGGCGCTTCGAGCAAGCCGGCAATCTCGCTCGGCACGTAATCGGGCGGAACGTCGGTTCCAGCGCTGTCGCGTTTGAATTCATAGCCGACGAGCCCGTCGCGCGCCCAGTCGCAGACGACCAGTCGCCTGTCGATGCGCTCATCTCCGTCGAAAATCTCGACGTAGCCGCGTAGCGGTGGCCGACCATCCGCCTCAATCACGAAGCCAAGCGCGGTCAGTTCCATGACCCGGTGATCGCGCTCGCCTGCCACCACCCGAAAGCGGGAGCGTCGACGCATCGTATCGCGGCTCTTCTTCGCCAGAACACCGGCGATCTCGCTACGCGGAGCAATGTCCATACCCGACTCCGACCAGATTCTTCGACGGCAATAATAGTGCAGTCCCGCTGGCTGATTAGACATTAATGGTAAACAGTTGCGAAATAATCCGAGGAAGCTGGTGAAAGCTCGCCACTCGGTTGTCTGAGGCGCCTCAGACCCGACTTATGATGGTAGCTGCTCCGGCGCGTATTGCCCTCGTCCGCGAGATCGCTATAACGCCGTGAATTTGCGAGCCAGCCGGAGCCTCTCATGCCCAAGCGCACCGATATCAAGTCGATCATGATCATCGGAGCGGGGCCCATCGTCATCGGCCAGGCCTGTGAATTCGACTACTCGGGGGCGCAGGCCTGTAAGGCGCTGCGCGAGGAAGGCTATCGGGTCATTCTGGTCAATTCGAACCCGGCGACGATCATGACGGACCCCGGCATGGCGGACGCGACCTATATCGAGCCGATCACCCCGGAAGTCGTCGCCAAGATCATCGAAAAGGAACGCCCGGATGCCCTCTTGCCCACAATGGGCGGGCAGACCGGCCTGAACACTGCGCTGGACGTCGCGTCGATGGGCGTTCTGGAGGAGTTCGGGGTCGAACTGATCGGCGCGAAACGTGCCGCGATCGAGATGGCGGAGGATCGTGCCCTGTTCCGCGAAGCGATGACCCGGATCGGGCTGGAGAACCCGAGGGCGACGATCGTGGCTGCGCCGAAGGACGATCAGGGCAACAAGGATATCGCCGCAGGTGTCCGTACTGCCGTCGACGCTATTGCGGAGGTCGGCCTGCCCGCCGTCATCCGCCCTGCCTTCACTCTGGGCGGGACGGGCGGCGGAATTGCCTATAACCGCGAAGAATACGAGAAGATCTGCGCGCAGGGTATGGAGGCCTCCCCCGCCGGTCAGATTCTGGTCGACGAGAGCCTGCTGGGCTGGAAGGAATTCGAGATGGAGGTCGTCCGCGACAAAGCGGACAACGCCATCATCATCTGTTCCATCGAGAATATCGACCCGATGGGGGTCCATACCGGCGACTCGATCACCGTCGCCCCGGCGCTTACGCTGACGGATCGCGAATATCAGGTCATGCGCAATGCCTCGATCGCCGTTCTGCGTGAGATCGGGGTGGAGACGGGCGGATCGAACGTTCAGTTCGCGCTCGACCCGGAGACCGGGCGCATGGTCGTCATAGAGATGAACCCGCGGGTTAGCCGCTCGTCCGCGCTCGCGTCCAAAGCGACCGGGTTTCCGATCGCTAAAGTCGCAGCAAAGCTGGCAGTGGGCTATACGCTGGATGAGCTGCAGAACGATATTACGGGTGTCACGCCGGCGAGCTTCGAGCCGACGATCGACTATGTGGTCACCAAGATCCCGCGCTTTGCGTTCGAGAAGTTCCCCGGCAGCACGCCTGAACTGACGACTGCGATGAAATCCGTTGGCGAGACCATGGCGATCGGACGCAGCTTCCACGAGTCCGTGCAGAAGGCCCTCGCATCGATGGAAACCGACCTGACGGGTTTCGATGAGATCGAGATCGACGGGGTAACCGTCGAACAGGGCGCGGAGGAGCGCAAGCGTGCAGTCATCGCCGCGCTATCGAAGAGAACACCCGACAGGATGCGCCTGATTGCGCAGGCGCTTCGCGAGGAACTCACGATTGATGAGATTACCCATGCGACAGGCTTCGATCGCTGGTTTGTCGAGCGGATCGACGAGATCGTCGAAGCCGAGGCGGTGGTGCTGGAGAACGGCCTGCCAGACGATCCCCTCGCGCTCAGGCGCCTCAAGCAGATGGGGTTCACCGATGCCCGGCTCGCCCGGCTTTCGAACCTGACAGAGGATGGTGTTCGTCGGATCAGGCATGCTCTGGACATCACCGCGTCGTTCAAGCGGATCGATACTTGCGCGGCGGAGTTCGAGGCGCAAACCCCGTATATGTACTCGACCTATGAAGCCGACGCGATGGGAAGCGTGGAGTGTGAAGCGCGCCCGTCCGAACGCAACAAGATCGTCATCCTGGGTGGCGGCCCAAACCGGATCGGCCAGGGGATCGAGTTCGACTACTGCTGTTGCCATGCTTGCTTCGCGCTCTCCGAGGCCGGGTACGAGACGATCATGGTCAATTGTAACCCGGAGACGGTTTCCACCGACTATGACACTTCAGACAGGCTCTACTTCGAACCGCTTACGCTTGAGCACGTGCTCGAGATCCTGCGCGTCGAGCAGGAGGCTGGCAATCTGCATGGGGTCATCGTTCAGTTTGGTGGGCAGACGCCGCTGAAACTGGCCAGGGGGCTTGAGGCGGCTGGCATCCCGATCCTCGGCACAAGCCCGGATGCGATCGACTTGGCGGAGGATCGCGAGCGGTTCCAGCAGCTCTTGCAGGGTCTGGACCTCAAGCAACCCGTCAACGGTATCGCGCACTCCGCCGAGCAGGCGCGCGAGATCGCCTCGCGAGTGGGATATCCGGTGGTGATCCGTCCATCCTACGTGCTTGGCGGCCGGGCGATGGAGATCGTGCGCAACGATCAAGAGCTTGACCGCTACATGCGTGAAGCGGTCGTCGTATCGGGAACGTCTCCGGTTCTGATAGACGGCTACCTTTCGGGCGCGGTCGAGGTGGATGTCGATGCGCTCTGCGACGGTGATGACGTGCATATCGCCGGGATCATGGAGCATATCGAGGAGGCAGGCATCCACTCAGGTGACAGTGCGTGCTCGCTGCCTCCACACACGCTCGGCCCTGAGATGGTCGCCGAGCTGGACCGGCAGGCGCATGCGCTCGCGCTCGGGCTTGATGTGCGCGGGCTCATGAATGTGCAATTTGCGATCAAGGGTTCAGAGATCTTCGTGCTCGAGGTCAATCCGCGCGCTTCCCGAACCGTGCCTTTCGTCGCGAAAGCCGTTGGCTCGCCCATCGCCGCCATCGCGGCCCGGATCATGGCGGGGGAGACTCTGGCCTCTTTCGAGCTCATCGATCCCAACACGCCGCATATCGCGGTCAAAGAAGCTGTCTTGCCGTTCGCGCGTTTCCCCGGTGTCGACACGCTTCTGGGGCCCGAGATGCGGTCGACCGGTGAGGTCATGGGGTTGGACAAGACCTTCGCCCGCGCCTTTCTGAAGGCGCAGCTTGGCGCCGGTACGCGCCTGCCAATCAGCGGAACACTTTTCGTCTCGGTTAAGGATCAGGACAAGCCGCGGATCATCGATGCGGTCCGGATCCTCCAGTCCGAGGGGTTCGATGTGATTGCGACCGGAGGCACGGCGGCCTACCTCGCGGAGCGTGGCATTCGGGTCGAGAGGATCAACAAGGTCTACGAGGGCCGACCGCATATCGTGGACCGGATGAAAGATGATGGCGTCACCCTTGTCTTCAACACGACCGAGGGCGCTCAGACGGTGCGGGACAGTTTCGAGATCCGCACCACCGCACTGTCGATGAAAATCCCCTACTGCACGACCGCAGCGGGTGCCGATGCTGTCGCCAAGGCAATCGCGAATGTGCGCGAGGGTGCTCTGGAAGTTGCGCCCTTGCAAAGCTTTGCCAAGTCGGCCTGATGCGCCTCTTGCCCTCTTCGGGCGCCCTGCTATGCTTTGCAGACTAGGACCGCGCCCTTCAAGGCGCGGTTTCGCGCATCCACCCTCAGACCTTTGAAAAGAATGTCTGTCAGGTCGGTGGCGTGATCTGATCTGCGAGGAAGGGCCATGGAAAAGGTTCCAATGACGCGGGGCGGCTATGATGCCCTGAATATTGAGTTGAAAGAGCTCAAAGATGTTGAGCGCCCGGCTGTGATCAAGGCGATCTCGGAGGCGCGTGAGCATGGCGATCTGTCGGAGAACGCCGAATACCACGCGGCGCGGGAGAAGCAGAGTTTTATCGAGGGCCGGATCAAGGAGCTCGAGGGACTGATCAGCCGCGCAGACGTCATTGACCCGACCAAGATGAACGGCACGACGATCCGCTTCGGCGCGACGGTCAATCTCGTGGATGAGGATACTGACGAGGAAAAGAGCTATCAGATCGTCGGTGAATCGGAAGCCGACATAAACAGCGGCAAGTTGAACATGAAATCGCCACTTGCCCGTGCGTTGATCGGCAAGGAAGAAGGTGACAGTGTCGAAGTCACCACGCCCGGCGGATCGCGCAGCTACGAGATCACGCAGGTCCGCTACGTCTGAGGAACGAGGCGCAATGTCGGATGGCTGGATTGACTGAGCCTCCTCTGTCTGCATCGACCGGGCGCAACCCGGCTGCCGAGGTTGACGGCCCGGCCGTCACGTCGAACAAGGTCGATCTGATTGCCGTGCGTGCGGGACAGCGCGATTCGGCATCCGAACGAAAGGGTGGCTCGCTAACCCGTCTCGCCTGGTTGCTCACGATCACCTGGCTGGTGGCCATCGGCTCTTACATGGCCGGTTTCGTCTCGTGGTCGGGTGGGATCGAGGGTGGTACGATCGCGATGCCGCCCGTCGCCAACCTTCTCTTCTTTGTAGTTGTTTGCATTGCGCCGGTCTCGATGATCTGGGGCACGGCGGCTTTGGCCTCGCGCTCGGGGGGCCTGTCTGCGGAGATCCGCGAGCAGACTGAAACAGCTGCCAGAATAGCGGAGGAGCTTTCGGCGCTCCATGATGTCGCGAACGAACAGCGCCGACTTCTGATCAAGGCATTCGACACCACGGCACAGGAGCTTGAGGGCCGTTTCGAGACGATGTCGACCGAGCTTGTCGGCACGGTCGACCGGTTCACCGATAACGCGCGCACCACGCTGACCCGCCGCGGTGAAGCACTGGACCACGCGCTTGTGCGTCTCGAAAACCGTATCGATGCCGGGTTGGCTGAGCGCCTGTCGAAAATCGAGAAAAACCTGGTCGATAGCGGCGTGCATGCTGACCAGCATATCGAGCGCCAAGGCAAGGAATTGCGTTCGGCGCTCGCCGAAAGAGGCGGGCAGATCGACCGAATTCTCTCCGAGAGCCAGGAACAGCTAAAAGCTCTGATCGCGTCGCGCCTGAGCCAATTCGACAAGCTGGCGGATCAGGACGGCGGCGCAGCGGCCGACGGCACGTCAGATGGCGGCCGGTTGTCGGACACAATCGAGCGGCTGACCGAGGCTTTGGATAGTCTGGCCGGGCGGCTCGACGCGCTGGACGAGAAAACCAACACGCTTTTGGAACGTGCAAGCCAAACTGCGCCAGCCGAGCCCGAAATCTCGCCAGAGGTGGAGGCGCTCCTCGATCTGACGGATCTGGATGAAGCTCCGGAGGGCTCACCAGTCGAATGGGCCGAGGTCCTCGGAACGATGTCGCTCGGCACGCGCAAGAACAGTGATGGCGATATGGCGGCCCCATCGGATCCTGTCTTGAAGCGTGCGCTCGAACTTGGCCGGAAACTTCAGAGCCGGATCGCCGCTGACGGTCTTTTCGTACAGGACCTCACCCCCGATCAGGCGTCTCCGGAAAGTTGGGAGTTGTATGCAAAGGGGGAGCGGGACCCGATGCTTGCGGATGATCTGGCCGGCATCAGCGACCCGGTTGCTGCCGCGCTGATCCGCACCAGTCTCAAGGGTGATACTGAGTTTCGCAAAGCGTCTGAGGCCTATGTGGCGGCCTATCAGAAGCTGATCGCCCGGGCCGTGGACGAAGGGCGAAACGGGGCTGATCTTATCGCGCTGGCCGAGACAACGGGCGGGCGCATTTTCACCCTGCTCGGCAATGTCATTGGCGCCTTCAAGATCGCCTGACCAGCGGCTCAGACCGACAGCGGTTCTCGTTGCCATAGACGATCCAAGAGCGCGCAGAGCATCAACCCGGCGGCAGCAGGTATCACGGCAATCCAATAAAGACTTTCCGGCGGCCACACAGGTGCGGCGAAGCCTGAGGCGATGGTGATCACCGCCATCATGCTCCCGCCGATCAGCCCAGTGGTGACGCCCTGTGCGGTTGCGGCGAGGCGCCGGGGAACGGCCTCGGCGATGAAGGCCATGCCTGCAAGCAATGACAATGCGAAGGTCAGCGCATGGAGGGATTGCAGCGGCCAGAGCATCCAGAGCGGAGGGTCCGACAGCATCGCGGACCAGCGCAGCACCCCGGCCGTCGCGGCTACAATCAGTGACTTTGTTGGGCCGAGCCAGGCGACGATGGCTCGGCCCGCGACGAACATCAAGACAATCTCCGCAACAACGCCTACGGACCAGAGCGCACCGATAGTCTGCCCGCTCAGCCCAGCCTCGCGCCAATGCAAGGCACTGTAGGTATAGAAGACCCCGTGCGCCGCCTGACCGAAGGCAAAGGCGGTCGCAAAGATCCAGAACACCCGATTGCGGAAAAGAGCAATCGTATCACGCGGGCTGGCCCGGTCCAGCGCGCTCGGTGCAGCACCACCACCTGGGTGCCACATCCCTAAACACCCGGTCACGATCAGCGCTGCGATGATCACCAGCGGGATCGGGTTAGGACCGAAACGATCGATCACGAAGCCCAGGGCCAGCACGACGAGAAGGAAGGCAGCCGAGCCGACGGCCCGCGGGTGCGCGTAAGTGAAGCCATAGGTCTGAGACGCCCTGAGCCCAAGCGCCTCTCCGGTGGGGATCAGACCACCCGAGAAAAGCGCCATCGCGATTGTGAGAGCAAAAAGCGCGGCCTTGGTCGCAACAGCCAGATGCAGCAGGATCACGATCGCGGATAGCGCCGCCGTTGCGGCAATCGTGAACCGCCGGATCGCGTATCTGTCCGCCAGCGAGGGCACCAGCGTCGATCCAAAGATCCGCGCGAAGATTGCAGTGCCCAGCATCTGACCGATCTCGGCATCCGTGAGCCCCCAGTCCGAAAGCCAGATCGGCCAGAAAGGCAGATGCGCGCCGAGACCGAGAAAGAGAGCTGCGTAGAATGCGCTTGTGACCCAAAGTGCGCTGGCCCGCGTCACAACCCGAAACTCGAAAACGGGAGGTAGCGTACGGGATCGCCCGGTGAGATCTCGGCCGCGCCATCAGGCAGTTCGACCAGCCCGTCGGCCCAACTCAACCCGCCGACGAGGCCGGAGCCCTCTGAATGAAAGATCTCGGCCTGCCCGTCCCTGACCCGCGCGCGCAGATATTCCCGGCGACCGGGCTTCTTGGATTTCTGGAATGCAGCCGGCACTGTGAAGGCCTGTGGTTCGACCCAGCCAGCACCTGCCAGAGCCATCAGCGCGGGCCGCACGAAGATCAGCGAGCACACTAGGGCCGCGACGGGGTTCCCGGGCAGGCCGAAGACAGGCAGCCCCTGCCAAGTGCCGAGGGCGAGGGGGCGGCCCGGTTTCACCGCAACCCGCCAGGTCGAAATTTGTCCCTTATCCGAGAGCAGTTGCGAAATGTAATCCTCATCCCCCGCCGATGCTCCGCCAGTGGTGATCAGTGCGTCTGCTTCTTGCGCTGCCCGGTCGAGCGAGGCGCGGACGTCTTGAGCGTTGTCTTTGCAAATTCCGAGATCGAGGACCTCCGCACCCATCCCTGAGCCGAGCGCGAGCAGCATCGGACGGTTCGCATCGAAGATCCCCGGTCCCTCTGCGCCCGGAGCGATCAATTCGTCTCCGGTCGAAAGCACGGCGACGCGCAGCTTCGTACGCACCGAAACCTCCGAGAGGCCGACTGCAGCACCCCGGGCGAGATCCGCGGCGTTCAGGACCTGCCCGGCGGAAAACACAGCATCGCCCGCAACGGCATCTTCGCCCGCGCGGCGGACATTCGCACCGTGTTTCTTAGGCCGGGGAAAGCGGACCTTGTCTGAGCTTACCTCGCAATCCTCTTGCAGCACGACCGTATCGGCGCCCTCTGGCACTTCCGCCCCGGTGAGGATGCGGCAGGCATGGCCGGGTGCAAGAGGTGCTCCGAGCGGATGACCCGCAGCCGAGCGCGCCTCAACGAGCGGCAGGCTGGCTTCGGCCTTCGCGCTGTCGAAGGCGAAGGCATATCCGTCGACGGCCGCGTTGGCGGCGGGCGGGTTCGAACGCTTCGCCGTGACGGGCTCGGCGAGAATGCGGCCGGCCGCCTGCATCAGCGGAACGACTTCGGTGCTGGTGACCGTCTCCAGCCGGGTTCTCAGCCGCTCCAGCGCCTCATCCACCGGCGTCCAGTCGACACCAGCAGGCAGGGCAAAACAATCATCGGCCAACCGCTTCTTGCCGTCAGCATTCATGCCTGAACCCGCAGTTTCATGCCGAGATCTGTCAGGATGAAGTCTGCAATTCTGGGGATGTCATCGAGTCCGATCACGGGCTTGTCCGTGCCCGGTTCATCATTTGAAGCCACAGCACGTACCGTGGCATCGTCGCGCGCAATCAAGGGCTGCCCCGTCTCCGTTCGCCACGCCTCCACCTTTGGGTGATCGTCGCGTTTGTAGCCCTCGACGATCACAAGATCGACCGGGTTCAGATGGCCGAGCAACTGATCCAGCGACGCCTCTTCGGCTCCGCGCAGTTCGGTCATCAGCACCCAGCGGGCGGAGGAGGACAGGATCACCTGTTGCGCTCCGGCCTGCCGGTGGCGGTGGCTGTCCTTGCCTGGCTGGTCGACATCGACTCCGTGATGAGTGTGTTTGATCGTGGAAACCGTAAAGCCACGGGCCGAGATTTCGGCCACCAGCCGCTCCACCAGGGTCGTCTTGCCCGCGTTCTTCCAGCCGACGACGCCATAGACGTTCATGCCCGCTCCCTCGCGATCCGCTCCGCCTCAAGCAAATCCTCAGGCGTGTTGACGTTGAAGAACGGATAGGCGCCCGCATCGTCGAATACCGCCCGCGCGGCACCGTGGCGGGAGGTCCAGACGATCACCTTGCGCATCTGCCCGACAGTGAGCGCTTCTTCGAGGTTGTCCGCCAGCGCGACAGGCCAGAGGCCGAAGGTTGGATGCTCGGAAAGCCCTCGCTTCGGGTCGGTCGTGGCGGCGAGCGCGATCGGTTGGTCTTCGTGCGTCGCTGCGCCAACCAGCCGCGAGACTAGGTCCGGCGGAAAGAAGGGCGTGTCAGCGGCTGCCGTTACGATATGCGTGAAGCCGTTGGTCTCCGCCCAGCGCAGGCCCGCGAGCACGCCGCCCAGTGGCCCCACGAAACCCTCGATCGTATCCGCGATCACGGGCAAGCCATATTCCGCAAACCGCTCCGGATCGCCATTTGCGTTGAGGGCCACCGCGTCCACTTGCGGTTCCAGTCGGTCAATGACATGGGCAAGCAGCGGCCTGCCCGCCACCTCTCGCACTGCCTTATCGCCACCGCCCATGCGCCGGGCGAGGCCACCGGCCAGAATGACACCAGCAATTCTCATGTCCCGCTGTCTATCCGAGCTTGGGCCGAGCGGGAAGGCCCGCCTTGTCGGGCGTTGCAGCAGCACCATTGGGCTTTGCAGGTCAGTCCCCGCTGGCCCCTTTGCGGTGATGTCTCTTGCCTTCCTCGGGGATCGCGGCCGTCTCTGCGTCAAAGATAAGGCGATGCTCGCCACTAAGGCAGTGGAAACGCTGGCCACGCATGCGACCGATCAGGGTCAGGCCGACCTGGCGGGCGAGGTCGACGCCCCAGGCGGTGAAGCCCGAGCGGCTGGCCAGGACTGGGATGCCCATTAGCGCGGTTTTGATTACCATCTCCGAGGTTAGACGCCCGGTTGTATATAGGATTTTGTCGGCGCCCGAGACGCCCTCTTGAAACATCCAGCCCGCGATTTTGTCGACTGCGTTGTGGCGTCCGACATCCTCCATAAAGACCTGAGGCGTGTCTTGGTGGCAAAGCACGGTGCCATGGATCGCGCCCGCCTCGAGATAGAGGCTGGGGGCCGTGTTGATCTGCCGGGCGAGACTGTAGAGCCAGGAGGTGCGGACCTCGCTCGGCCCGAACTTCACGCCCTCAAGCTGCTCCATCATGTCGCCAAAGACGGTGCCAACCGCACAGCCGGACGTGCGCGTCTTCTTCTTGAGTTTTTCCTCGTAGTCGGTCTGGCGCTCGGTGCGAACGACGGCAACCTCCAGATCCTCATCATAGTCGATCCCTGTGACGGTATCGTCGGTCTGCAACATGCCCTGGTTCAGCAGGTATCCCAGCGCAAGATACTCCGGATAGTCGCCGATCGTCATGGCGGTGACGATCTCCTGCGCATTCAGAAAGATCGTCAGACTGCGTTCTTCGACCACCCGGATATCCGAGACATTACCCGTCTGATCGACGCCTGAGACACCGCGAGTCAGCCTAGGGGCCAGGGGATCGGGTGCGATCAGAAAACGGCTCATCGGGCGGACCCAAAGGTGCCGTGGTTGAGGAATTGAACCGTCAGGCGTGCAACTTCCGGGGAAAGCGGCAGCAGAGTGTGGATGACAGGGACCGCCGCACGTGATCCGGCCCCCGCCCAGGCGGATCGTAGCGAAACGCCGCCATCATGCGGGGCTCGCAGCCCGGTTCCCGGTGGGCCGAAGGTTCCCGCGATCGCTCCGATCCTCGCCTCGGGTTCTGGAAGTGCGGAGACCAGTGACAGCTCTGCCAGCGCGGGGCCGCAGAGCCGCCGGGCCGGCCATGCGCCTCCAAGACGCGCGGCCAGAGGCGAGCCGAGGTTGGGACTGCCGATTTGGACGATCCGTGCGACCTGTATGCCATCGGGCTCCCGCAGAATCGTCGCCGCAATCAGCCCGCCAAGGGAATGTCCGACCAGGTGTACCGGCCCGCTGCATAGCTGCCCCAGGCGGCGGCGGACCTCTGCAATCGAGGTCGATACGCTCTGGCGCGTGCTGTCATAGCCGAGGCGGGCCACCGTGAAGCCACCGTTCGAAATACGCCGCGCAAGCAGCCACATCGAGGCTGGCGTCCGCCCGAGGCCGTGCAGAAGGACCACCATGGGTCGCATATCGGATGAGGCATCCATCAGTTTCTACAAAGCCACTTGATCGCGTCCGGTCAAGCCCGCTGGCCTTTTCGTGGTGGTCGATCTGGTCCTAGTCTTGCCATCGTTCCCGCCGATAGCTGGAGGGGTGCGATTTCCTTTCTTGTGCCGGAGACAACGATGCGTATTGGCTGCCCCACCGAGATCAAGACCCGCGAATACCGTGTCGGCATGACACCGGCGACCTGCCGTGAAGCCAAGGCCCACGGCCACGATGTCGTGGTCCAAAGTGGTGCTGGGAATGGCGCGGGCTTCACCGACGAGATGTATGCCGCCGCCGGGGCGGAGATCGCCGCAGCGGCCGAAGAGATCTTTGCCAGCGCCGACATGATCGTGAAGGTCAAGGAGCCGCAGCCTGCCGAGCGTAAGATGCTGCGCGAGGGTCAGGTGCTCTTCACCTATCTCCACCTCGCGCCGGATCCGGAGCAGACGCACGATCTGCTGGCCTCCGGCTGTACGGCGATCGCGTACGAGACAGTCACGGACCAGACCGGCGGCCTGCCACTTCTGGCCCCGATGTCCGAGGTCGCCGGGCGTCTAGCGCCCCAGGTCGGAGCCTGGGCTCTGCAAAAGGCCAATGGCGGGCGCGGCGTGTTGTTGGGCGGTGTCCCGGGCGTCGGCCCGGCCGTGGTCACGGTGATCGGCGGAGGTGTTGTCGGCACCCATGCGGCCCGGATCGCGGCAGGTATGGGGGCGGATGTGACCGTCCTCGACCGCTCACTGCCCCGCCTCAGGTATCTCGACGATGCATTCAGCGGGCTCTTCAAGACCCGCTACTCTTCGGGTGAGGCGACCGAGGAGCTGGTGCTGCAATCCGACATGGTGGTCGGGGCGGTGCTGATCCCAGGGGCAGCCGCGCCCAAGCTGGTCAAGAAGGAGCAGCTTTCACGCATGAAGCCCGGCGCGGTCCTGGTGGATGTCGCGATCGATCAGGGCGGCTGTTTCGAGACCTCGAAGGCCACCACCCATGACGACCCGATCTATGAGGTCGATGGTGTGATCCACTATTGCGTCGCGAACATGCCTGGGGCGGTCGCCCGTACATCGACGATTGCGCTGACCAACGCGACGATGCCGTTCCTGCTCGCGCTGGCGGACAAGGGATGGGCCGATGCCTGTCGGGAGGACCCGCACCTCGCCAACGGTTTGAACGTCCACGCCGGGAAGCTCACGTATTATGCGGTTGGCGAGGCACTGGGCATCGACGTTTACTCGACAAAGGTGATCCTCGGCACCACCTAGAGCGGATGCTCGCCCCAAACCCCACCCAGACCCGCAGTTTTCTGACCGGCGTCCTCAACGCGCTGCCGATGCAGATCGCGACTGTGCCGTTCGGCGTGATCTTCGGCGCGCTTGCGATTGAGGCGGGCCTATCGCTGACCGAGACGATGGCGATGACCTCGATCGTGGTCGCTGGAGCGGCTCAGTTGGTTGCGTTGCAGATGCTTGTCGATCAGGCGCCTGTCTGGCTCATCGTCTTCACCGCCGCCTTTGTGAACCTGCGCATGGCGATCTATTCAGCCGCAATGGCCGTCTACTGGCGTGACGCAGGCACGTGGCCGCGGGTTCTGGCGGCCTGGTTTCTGAACGATCAAAGCTATGCGCTGTCGATCCGGCGCTACGCCGATGTGCAAGAGCCGGAACAGAACCGGGTCGCTTTCTTCTTCGGCGTTGGCGTTTGTTGCCTCACCTGCTGGATCCTGGCCTGCCTGGTCGGCGTCGCGATCGGCAATCGGATCCCGGCGGACTGGCCGGTCGATTTCGCCGTGGCTCTGGTTTTTGTCGCGTTGACGGCCCCCTGGCTGCGGAACTGGCCCAATCTGATTGTGGCGGTCACCGCGGGGGCAGTTTCGGTCGCCCTTGCGGATTGGGCAAGTGGCGCGGGCGTTGTGGTTGCTATCTCATTGGCCATCGCCGTCGGCATGCTGATCCGGGGGAAAGAGACATGAACCCCGCAGATGTGTGGCCCGTTATCATCGGGCTCGGCATTGCCTCGGCGCTGATCCGCTATTCATTTCTCGGGCTTCTGCGCGGACGCAAGGTTCCGCAAAGCGCGCAACGGGCGCTCAGCCTCGTGCCCGTCGCCGCGTTTCCGGCAATTTTCGCCCCAATGCTGTTTCTGGATGGCGAGGGCGGATGGGCCGCCCTGAGCTTTCCACTGGCGGCCCTCGCAGCCCTGGTGATCGGCGCCGTCACCAGGTCGATGGTTTTCAGTCTGATCGCCGGCGCGGCTGCGATCGCAGCCCTTCAGGCCGCCGGGCTCTGAACGTTCAGGCGCGCTGCGCCAGAAGATCGCGGATTTCGGTCAGAAGCTTCTCTTCTGAGGAGAGTTCCGGCTCTGCCTCGGGCTCCGGCTCCTCCTCCCGCTTGAGGGAGTTGATCCCCCGGATGACGAAGAACAGGATCCAGGCGACGATCAGGAAGGCGATGATCGCGTTGATGAAATTGCCGTAGGCAATAACCGCGAGACCCTTCTCCTGCGCCTCGGCCACGCTCACGACCTCCTGGCCCGAGAGATTGACGAACAGGTTGGAGAAATCGATCCCGCCGGTGAAGATCCCGATGATCGGATTGACGACGTCACTTACGAAACTCGTCACGATGGTGGTGAACGCTGCACCGATAACGATGCCGACACCCATATCGACAACGTTGCCCTTGATGGCAAATTCCTTGAATTCGTTCAGCATGATCTTTCTCTCTCTGCTGTCATGATCGTTCTTTTTTGCAACAGAATACTGTGAAATTGAACGTACCCAACACCAAAAGCGGCAGTTTTCAGCTGCGGAGGCGACCTCCGGTAGCCTTTTCCACCGACGCGACCACGTTTGCCGAAAGCGCTTCGATCTCTGCGTCGGTCAACGTGCCCCCCGTTGGCTGCAGGCGGAGCGTGATCGCGATGGATTTCTTGCCCGTACCAAGCTGCTCCGCGGCCTTCTTTCCCGCAAAGACATCGAAGACGTGCGCGCTTTCGATCAGCTTTTTGTCCGCTGAGCGTGCGGCGCGCAGCAGGCTGTCCGCTTCGACACGTTCATCGACGACAAAAGCGAAATCGCGGTCAACCGCCTGGTAGTCCGAGCTTTCAAGCGCAGCGCGTGTGCGGGTTTTCGCCCGGGGGAAAGGCGGGTTTTCAACGAACACAGTCGCCGCGACTGTGGGACCCTTTACATCGAGCGCTGCGAGCGCGCGTGGGTGCAGTTCACCGAAGACAGCCAAGGTGTTCTTCGGCCCAAGTTTCAGCGCCCCTGACCGGCCGGGGTGGAACCACTCAGGTGCCTCGCGCGCAATCATCAGCTTCTCGACATTGACGCCCATCGCCCCAAGCAGCCGCTCGGCATCCGCTTTTGCGTCGTGAAGGGTCACGGACTGGGATGCACCGCTCCAATGCCGCGCGCTCGCCGCCCCAAGCCGGATCATCGACGCGTGGAGAACCTGCTCGCCAGGCTCTGGTCCATCGAACACCGGCCCGACTTCGAACAAGCCGAAGTCTGTTGCTCCGCGCGCCTGATTACGGCCTGCAGCCACCAGCAAACCTGACAGAAGTGACGGGCGCATATCCGACATCTCCGACGAGATCGGGTTCTCGAGCTTCAAAAGCGGATCACCGCCGCCAAACAGATTTGCTTCGGCATCCGAGACGAATGAGTAGGTAACGCATTCATGCAGACCCCGTGCAGCCAAGGTGCGGCGAACCAGCGCCTCTCTGCGCTGGATCGGGGTCAGCGTCGGTTCGGTGACGCCGATGCTAGTTCGCGGCAGCGGCTTTGACTCAAGCTTGGTCAATGAGGCGACGCGGGCGATCTCTTCCACCAGATCGGCCTCGCCCAGAACGTCTGGCCGCCAGCTCGGGACCCAGACTTCCAGCGTCTCGCCCGTTCCGGTCGCCGAGAAGCCAAGTGCAGTGAGGATCCGGATCTGCTCATCGCGCGGGATTTCCATGCCAACAAGGCTGATCACCCGCCCGGTGTCGAGCGGATAGGCGCGCGATGTGTCCGGCACGGCCCCGGCGATGGCGATCTCCGAAGGTTCGCCGCCGCAGAGCTCCAGGATCATGTGGGTTGCCAGATCTACCGCCTCTGGCGTGAGGGCTGGATCGACCCCGCGCTCGAAGCGATAGCGGGCATCGGAGTTGATCTTCAGCCGCCGACCTGCTGACGCGATGGTCACAGGGTCCCAATAGGCGCTTTCGAGGAAGACATCGACCGTCTCCTCGGTGCAGCCGGTGGCAAGCCCCCCCATGATCCCGGCAATGCTCTCGGGCGCCTCCGCATCCGAGATTGCGATCATATCGCTCTCGAACGTGTACTCCTTTTCATCCAAGGCCACGAGCTTGGAGCCCGGCTCAGCCCAATGAATACGGAGCTGGTTGCCCTTGACCTTCGCCACATCGAAGACGTGGAGAGGGCGGTTCCGGTCGTAGGTGAAGAAATTGGTGATATCGACGAGCGCCGAGATCGGCCGCAGCCCGATCGCACGCAGCCTCTGCTGCAGCCAGGCTGGAGAGGGGCCGTTCTTTACCCCTCGGATCACGCGCCCGGCGAAAAGCGGGCAACCCTTCTCCAGCACATCCGGTTCGATCGTGATCGAGATCGGGCAGGGAAAGCTTCCTGTCACGGGTTCAGTCGGCTTTACAATCAGCTTACCGAGGCCACGGGCCGCGAGATCGCGCGCGATCCCGCTGATCCCAAGCGTATCGGGCCGGTTCGGCGTGATCGCGATCTCAATCACAGGATCATTCAGGCCGGCATAGTCGATGTAGCGCGCGCCCAGCGGGGCGTCCTCTGGCAGCTCAATGATCCCTTCATGGTCGTCGGAGATCATCAATTCACGTTCGGAGCAAAGCATCCCGTTCGATTCGACGCCCCGGATAACCCCTGGTTTCAGGTCGACGCCAGTGCCTGGGATACGCGTGCCGGGGGCGGCGAAGACCCCGATCAGCCCGGTCCGCGCATTCGGCGCGCCGCAGACGACCTGAACCTCCTCCGCTGGGCTCTCTGGCCCGTTCGTCCAGGTCTCAACCCGGCAAAGGCGCAGCCGGTCCGCGTCCGGATGCTGCACCGCCTCGATCACCCGGCAGATCGAGAAAGACCCGAGAGAATCTTCTGGGTTTTCAACGCTTTCAACCTCGAGGCCCAGATCAGTCAGGGCGTCGGTTATCTCGTTGAGCGGGGCGTCTGTTTCTAGATGCTCCTTGAGCCAGCTCAGGGTGAACTTCATCGGATGTCTCGTCTTAGAATTCGCGGGTCGACCGGGGATCGGGGCGATCCTTATCCCATATCCGCCCGGTCGGAAAGGGGCGGTCGCCCGGCATCGTTAAGCTGGTCTTCACCATTTAGGACCACGGTAACCACGTTTTCGGCCAGGAGGATTTGATGGTGCGGAAAAGCGATAGAGAGTGGGTGCGCGTTATGGTGATGGATTGGGTGGCAATGACCGTGGCAACGGTTCTTTTGGGAGCGATGACCTATGCTCTGGTCTCGGACGCAGCGCTGAGCGTTGCTGACAGCGGGGTCGGTGGGAAGGGGATCGAGATGATGGCCAGGGATGTCACTCTGAGCTCGTATCAAACCGACAAACGCAGCGATGATCCTACCGACGATCAATTCGTTCTCATCGCCGAGGAATAGGTAGCCTATCTCTTCAGGTTGCGGTTGGGTTCTGATCCCGTCCGAGCTCTGAAAGTTTCAGGATTTTCGTGTTGAGCCAGTTGCAAAGCTCAACTCCGTGCAGATCAACATCGACGATCTCGTCTCCGATCTGGCGTTTCGCGCGAAGGTCGGCCTCGCCATCAGGATTTGAGAAAACCCGATCGAGATCGTCGGCAGCAGCGTTCGCATCGACAGCGCCACCCGGCCAGGGGATATCCCGTTTGCGCAGGACATAGGCAACATCGATTAGGCGCATCTCAGGGTGATACTGTACACCCCAAAACTGTGTTGAACCGTTCTCGTAGACCATTCCCTGCACCCTCGTATGAGCGTTTGTGGCGGTGATGACCGCACCCTCCGGAACAAATGTCACGTCATCGCGATGGATGCAGAGAACGTCGAAGACGGGCGTACGTCCCTCATGAAACGGATGGCCGCGGCCCTCTTCGGTGAGCGCTACCTGCCGCGCGAAGCCCACTTCCATCCCGTTCGGCCCCGCCTCCGTCTTCCCGCCAAGCACGACAGCGGCATTCTGCAGGCCCCAGCAGCAGCCGATCACTGGAAGACCGGCCTCGAAGGCCTTTTCACAAAGGTTCCAGAAGGGCCTTGCCCGCTCGTCCGCCGCTGACCACTCAACGCTGGATCCGGTGACCGCGAGCCCGTCATAGGATTGCAGGTCGACCCGATCGAGATCCCAGCCATCGAAATAAGGTTGCGTGATCTCGGTCTCGAGATCGGGAGCGTAGTGGGTCAGCGCCCTTGCATAATTTTCGGCAAGATCAGGCCGTCCATCCGCCTGGCGGCTCGCGCTTATGGCAGGGGTGTTCCCTTCGGCAATCAGCACACGCGGCATGGGCATGCTCCCTCTCAAAACTTTGGCCAAATCGCCCTTTCGCGCATTGCACGAAAATCCACCCCTCACAACCCACGGCGTAAACGTGATGGCACCGTGTGCGAGATTCTCCAGCCGCTTCCCCATATCGGCGGCAGACAAAGAATTGGAGGAAAAGATGATACGTTACATGCCACTTGCCCTCGTGATGGCTGCCATCGCAGTTGCTCCTGCCCCAGAAGTGCGCGCCGAAGAGCCCAAGGAGCGAATTCTCACCGCACCGAGCGAAAGCCAAACGATCCGCAGGCGCCATGACGGCAAGAGCCGTGTCCACCTTGTGCGCACGCGCCGCGTTTCGATCTTCGACAATTCAAAGACCAACCAGCGGCTTGAAGAGATTAGCCCACGCCCGCGTTCCACCGAAGGGCCAAGCCTGATCGAAAGGCTGTTTGACTAGTCAGCCGGATCATTTTCTCAAGGAGACTGACATGAAACGTATTGTGCTTATCGCTGCCGCATTCGGCATTGGCCTGGCAACCGTTCCCGCCGCGCAGGCCGCTCCCGCCTCGCCCTATCAGGCAGAACAGTCCGCGCTGGGCGACCTCGTGGTCGAGGTCAAACACGGCGGCGGTGGCCGCGGCGGAAAGCGCGGCGGCTTCGGCAAGCGCAGCAACTTTGGCAAGGACCGTTCCCGCAGCCGCATCGGTGACAACGACCGGCCGGAGCCGCTCCGCAACTTTGGTGGAACCGGCGAGACGCCGTTCTTCCTCAAATGGCTGATTGACTGATCGGCTGGCGAGGCTGCCCCAACGGGGAAGCCTCAGCCGCTGATGCCTGCGTGCAGGCTCGGCATATCCAGCGCGCGAAAGCCATAGTGGCGGAGCCAGCGAAGATCGCTGTCGAAGAAGGCTCGCAGGTCCGGGATCCCGTATTTCAGCATCGCGAGCCGGTCGAGCCCTATCCCGAAAGCGAAGCCCTGCCACTCGGCCGGGTCGATGCCGCAGGCGGCCAGGACCTTCGGGTGCACCATGCCCGAGCCGAGGATCTCCATCCAGTCGTCGCCTTCGCCGATCTTCAGGACGCCGTCCTTCCAGGAGCAGCGGATGTCCACCTCGGCTGAGGGTTCGGTGAACGGGAAATGCGAGGCGCGGAAGCGCAGCTCCACCCCTTCGACTTCGAAGAAGGCGCGGCAAAACTCTTCCAGCACCCATTTCAAGTTGGCCATGGAGATGTCGCGGTCGATCGCCAGGCCCTCGATCTGATGGAACATCGGGGTATGGGTCTGGTCGTAGTCGCAGCGATAGACCCGCCCCGGCGCGATCACGCGGCAAGGCGCGCCATGGGCCGTCATATGGCGGATCTGAACCGGTGAGGTGTGCGTGCGCAAGACATGCGGGCTGCGCGCATCATCCGCAGCCTGGCGCATGAAGAACGTGTCCATCTCGGTTCGGGTCGGATGCTCGGCCGGGATGTTCAGCGCGTCGAAATTGTTCCAATCGCTCTCAATCTGCGGGCCTTCGGCGACTGCAAAGCCGAGATCGGCGAAGATCGCCGTGATCTCCTCGGTCACCTGGCTGACAGGGTGGATCGTGCCCTGGGCCTCGGGCTTCGGCTCCAATGTGATGTCTTGCCATTCCTGCGCCAGCCGGGCATCGAGCGCGGCATTTGCGAGGTCGTTCTTCCTCGCCTGAATGGCGTCGTTGATCTGATCCTTGAGCGCGTTGAGCTTTGGCCCCGCGTCCTGACGCTGCTCCGGCGTCATCTTGCCGAGCTCGCGCATCATCAGGCTGATCTCACCCTTCTTGCCGAGAGCCGCCACACGGACAGCCTCGATCGCAGCCTCATCGCCTGCGTCAGCCACTTGGGTCATATACTTCATGCGGACCGGGTCGAGATCTGACATGCCGGGGCTCCTAGGGTTTCGGGCAGGCTTCTATCATGCCGCCTGCCGGGCGCAAGGGCTCAGGGTTTCACGCCAGCTTCGAGCGTGCTGTCCCGGCATGTCCGCTGTTCGGTGTCGCGCCGCCAGGTCTGGGTGCTGCCGAAGAGCGCGAGGCCGACATAGCCGCGCACGGCGAGGCTGTTCTCATCGATCGGGGTTACGTCGATGCCGTAGGTCGCGCCATCGCGGGTCGAGTAGATCGAACCTCTCGCCCACATGCCGTCCTCCTGCCGCCTCAACCCCTCGACGAGGGGGAGGCCGCAGAGCAATCGGTCGGTTTTATCTGGGTCTGGGTTCATGACGTCGGTCTTGGGCGCACCGTCCTTATCTAAGGGGTTTTTGAGCCACGCGATCCTGCCGCAGGCCTGCTGACCGCAGGGCAGGATTTCGATCACCGCCTTGCCGCTTTCGACCATCCAGCGGCCAAAGATCTCCTGCGCCGGGGCATCGGAGGCGATCAAGATTCCGATAAGCCCCAAAGCAGCCGCGGTGGTTCCCGCACCGCTGCGCGTCGTCTCTCGCCCCCGGATTGTCAGTCCATCGCCTCCAACTCATCGATGAACCGCTCGATCAGGCTCAGACCGTGATCCCAAAAGGCGGGATCGGTCGCGTCGAGGCCGAAGGGTGAGAGCAGTTCCTTGTGGTGGCGTGTTCCACCTGCGGCGAGCATATCAAAATACTTGTCCTGAAACCCGGACTCACCGTTCTCGTAGACCGCGTAGAGCGCGTTCACCAGACCATCGCCAAACGCATAGGCGTAGACGTAGAAGGGCGAGTGGATGAAGTGCGGGATGTAGGCCCAGAAGGTTTCGTACCCATCGCCGAGATTGATCGCCGGGCCGAGACTTTCGGCCTGCACTTCCATCCAGATCTTGCCGAACTGGTCGGAGGTCAACTCGCCGTTCTGCCGCTCCGCATGGACACGGCGCTCGAAATCGTAGAAGGCGATCTGGCGGATCACCGTGTTGATCATGTCCTCGACCTTGCCGGCCAGCAGCATCTTACGCTTGGTCTGGTCGGTTTCCGCGTCAAGCAGGCGGCGGAAGGTCAGCATCTCCCCAAACACACTTGCGGTCTCAGCAAGCGTCAGCGGGGTGGATGAGAGAAGTTCGCCCTGCCCGGCGGCAAGGCGCTGGTGAACACCGTGGCCGAGCTCGTGAGCCAGTGTCATCACGTCCCGTGTTTTGCCGAGGTAATTCAGCATCACGTACGGGTGGACATTGGTCACCGTGGGGTGGGCGAAGGCGCCAGGCGCCTTGCCGGGCTTCACTTCCGCGTCGATCCACCCGTTGTCGAAAAACGGCTCGGCAAGCTCGGCCATCCGGGGCGCGAAAGCCGAGTAGGCGGCGAGCACCGTGTCGCGGGCCTCATCCCACCCGATCACCCGGTCGTCTGTTTCGGGAAGTGGTGCGTTGCGGTCCCAGAACTCAAGCTTGTCGAGCCCCATCCACTTTGCCTTCATCGCATAGTAGCGATGGCTGAGGCGGGGGTAAGCAGCCTGCACAGCCTCGCGCAGCGCATCCACCACCTCTGCCTCGACATCGTTGGCCAAGTGTCGGCCGGTGTCGGGTGCGGGAAGCCCGCGCCAGCGGTCCTCGATCGACTTTTCCTTTGCGAGCGTATTCGTGATCAGCGTGAAGAGGCGAATGTTCTCATCAAGCTTTGCGGCCAGTGCCTTCCCGCCTAGCTCACGGCGCGCCCGATCGCTGTCGGAGAGCATGTTGAGGACAGCCTCGAGGGGGAGAGGCGTGTCTTCGCCTTCGATCTCGAAGCTCATATCCGCCATCGTCTCGTCGAAGAGACGGTTCCAGGCGGCGGCGCCTACTGTGGACTGGTCGTGCAGAAACTTCTCCAACTCGTCGGAGAGCTGGTAGGGCTGCATCGCGCGCAGGCGACGGAGCCAGGGGTTGTAGCGCCTCAGCGCGGCACTCTCATCCAGCATCTCGTTCAGCCGGTTCTCGCTGAGCCGGTTCAGCTCAAGCGAGAAGAAGACGGAGGGCTGCGTGATCTCGGTTAGCTTGCCCTGCATGTCGCCCATGAACTTCGCGCGCTCCGGGTCGACGGTGTTCTGGTAATAGCGCAGGCCTGCATAGGACATGATCCGCCCCAAGGTCTGGCTCGTCTGCTCCGACGTTTCAATCGCAGCGGCCAGCTCGTCACCGGAGAGGTTTGCGAGCTTGCCCTCGTAGGTTTCGGCGAATGCACGGATCTCGGCCTCGACCCGCTCCAAATCGCTGCGCAGTTCCGGACTGTCGGGCGCAGGGTACAGATCGCTCAGGTTCCACTCCGGAAGCGGCCCGAGATCCGAGCCTCCGCTCTCGGTGGCAATCTCGCGGTTTGGGGATACCAAATGGGTGGGTCGGGTCATTGAAATCTCCTGCAGAGGCCGGGGCAGACTTAAGCTGTTTCACCAGCCATGCAAGAGAGGATCAAGTGTCGACACCATCCTGTCCGGGTGTTTGGCGATCTCGCTGCGCCGGGGGCGCGTAGTCCGGTGCATCAGGGCGGCGGCGAATGATGATGTCGCCATTGGGTAAAACCTCTGGCTCGCCGTAATTCTCGAAGCTGTCGATCTCTTCGAGAATGCTGAACTTGTCGACGAGGCCCTGCAGCGCCGGTTCGATCTGCTGCCGGAGGTCCCTCAGGATCTCGCCAAGTTGATCTCTGAGTTCAGGGATCGGGTCCTTCTCCTCCGCGAATGAGGTCTGCGGGCCTAAGGAGAGAGCAGCCGCGATGAGAAACATTTTCAGGCGTCGCGAGTCCATTTGATGCACTCCGTTTGCTTGCTTCAATGTCCCCCGAAACGCAGACCGCCCCGCATTCGCCGGGAATGCGGGGCGGCCCGTGATTTCAAACGCTCTTACTGGGAGAGCGTGATCTCAACCCGGCGGTTGGCCTGTTCGCGGACGTTCGGTCCGGTCTGAACGGCCAGCTCATCAAAGCTGCGGCCTGCCAGCGTCATGCTGTCTGCCGGGATGCCCCGGTCAACCAGTGCGTTTGCAACGCGACGTGCGCGGCGCTCGGACAGACCCTGGTTGAACTCACGCGAGCCGACGGTGTCGGTGTGACCCACGATCGACATCGCGGTTGTGCCCAGCGACTGCACGGCGGCAACCACTTCGTCGAGCTTTGCGCGCGCCGCGTCAGTAAGCGTGTCTCTGGCGAAGCCGAAGAAGACGACGAACTGGTTCGGGCCAACTGCCGCCGGATCACAGGCTGCGAGAGCCTCGTCCAGCAGGGCTTTCGCGTCAGCCGGCGTGATGCAGTACTTATCGCCGCCGCGGAGGGCTTCGAGGTACTGGTCCCACATCGCTTGAGCACGGGCACACTCAGCCGGACGCTCATCCTTGTTCTTCGCAATCGCGTCGAGGACGTCTTGGTACTGAGCTGCGGCATCGCCGCCAACGCCAAGCTGTTCAGGAGCCCAGGGTGCGGGGGTCTGGCCCGCCTCTGCTGCGCGTGCCTTCGAGATATACGCGGTGGAGTTGTACCAGCGCACGTCGCGGAAAGCTGCGCGGCGGCCTACTTCGGTGTATTCCTTGGCCAACGCGCCGTTGAAGTCGGCGCCACCACGATCCTGTTCCAGATAACGCTCAGCGCCGAAAGTCGCGCCGAGTGATGAGCCAGGAAGCTGCGAGCAACCGGCAACTGCGATCGCCGAAGCGCCAAGCATCAGACGAGCAAGTGTCTTCATCCCTCTCTCCGTTCGGTATTTAGCGCGACCTTCGATGGGTCGGCCCCTCGTTCAAGTTCACTGGTTTTTGTTCCAGCCGTGAGTGGGTTTCGCATGAATGCCATGCAACCTCAATCCGTTAATCGCACTTATTTGCGTAACGGAGGCACTTTATGGTTCGCGTCACTCATTAACAACACCCCTTTCTTGGAAATGGCGAAAAAGCGGCTGCCACGCCCCGATTCCGGCACTTTGGTGACAAAAAATCAACTCAGAGACCCTTCATTAATTCAGCCACAGGGTGTTTTGAGCCGCGTGGATCTGCGGCGGGGGCGTAACGAAGGTCACGGAAGAAAACGTCACAGTGGCTGTTCTCGCGTTCCGTTGAGGGAGCAAAGTGGGTGAAAATGGATCGTACGATACTCATTGCCGACGATGACGCTGGGCAGAGGCGGTTTCTGGGCCGTGTGCTCGAGGCGAGCGGCTATCGCGTGGAGCAGGCTGCCGGGGGAACGGCAGCGGTGGAGTTTCTGCTGGGGCCGGACGGGAACGAAATCGACCTGATGCTGCTGGATCTGAACATGCCGGATATCGATGGGAATTCGGTGCTCCGGCGCATCCGCGCCGCGTTTAACTCGACGCCGATCCTTGTTTTGACATCGGACGGCTCGATGAACCGCGCGATCGAGGCGATGAAGGCTGGTGCCACCGATTTTCTGGTGAAACCCGTCCAACCCGAGCGGCTGGAGGTGTCGATTCAAAACGCGCTTTCGCTGTCGGATCTGTCGACGGAGGTGCGGCGTCTGTCCCGCGAGGGCGAGAACCGGCTGTCCTTTGACGAATTGATCGCCGTCAGCCCGACGACCCGCCGGTCGATCGCGCTTGCCAAGCGCGCAGCGCGATCCGACATCCCGGTTCTGGTCGAGGGCGAATCGGGCACTGGCAAGGAAGTGTTCGCCCGCGCGATCCACGGATCGTCGGACCGGGCGGGCTCTCCGTTCGTTGCCGTCAATTGTGGCGCTTTACCGGCAAACCTGGTGGAGTCGATCCTGTTCGGTCACGAGAAGGGGGCGTTCACGGGCGCGACCAACAAACGTGCCGGCAAATTCGAAGAGGCTTCCGGCGGCACGCTCTTCCTAGACGAGATTGGCGACCTGCCGCTCGAAGCGCAGGTGAAGCTTTTGCGGGTCCTGCAAACCGGAGAGATCGAGCCGGTTGGCGGAAGAAACTCTCAACAGGTCGATTTCCGCCTGATCTCGGCGACCAACCGCGATCTCAAGGCGATGGTCGCAGACGGCCGGTTCCGCGAGGATCTCTACTACAGGATCAGTGTCTTCCCGATGACGCTCCCACCTTTGCGTGAGCGACAGGAGGATATACCGGCCCTGGCGCAGATGTTCCTCAAGCGGTTCTCGGCGAGCGAGTTCGCGACTGCGGAGCGCTTCAGCCACGCGGCCTTGACCAAGGTTGTCAACGCGCGCTGGCCTGGAAACGTGCGTCAGCTCGAGAACACGATTCATCGTGCGGTCGTCATGAGTGACGGAAGCATGATCGAGCCTGCTGATCTGCACGGGATCGATGCGAGCAGCGCGACGAATGGTGCGGCCTGCGCCAAGAACGGCTCGGCGATCGAGAAACTACCGCCGATCGACCCCTTCGTTCTGCAAGATGGTCACATCCGGCGGCTTATCGATATCGAAGCAGATGCGATCTCGCGTGCACTCGATCTCTATCGCGGGCGGATGTCCGAGACCGCGCGGCGCCTTGGGATTGGCCGCTCGACGCTCTATCGCAAGATCGACGAGCTTAGGATCGACAAGAACGCAAGTTGAGGCAGGCCTGTGGGGCGGGCTCACTCCGAAGGAGGCCCGCCCGGCAACATCCCGAGCGCTGACATGTAGAGGTCGAGCAACGCTTCTTCTTCCTCGCGTTCTTCGGCATCTTTCCTTCTGATGCTCACGATCCGGCGCAGGGTCTTTGCATCAAAACCGTTCGCCTTCGCTTCGGCATAGATCTCTTTGATCTGGTCGGCGATCTCCCGCTTCTCTTCTTCGAGCTGTTCGACCCGCTCGACAATCGCGCGCAATTGCCCAGCGGCGACGGTGGTGGTGGAGAAGCTCTCATCGGTCATCGGGCAGGTCCTTGCTCGTGTGGCGGGAGCGCGGTTTTAACCGCGCCATGAGCAAGCCGCAATGCCGGATCTCAGGAGCAGGCCTTAGCTGCGCGATTGGCCCATTCGGGGTGCCAGCGGGTGAGGGCGGGCCGGTTCTCGATGATGTCTTCGGCGCCCCAGCGGATCCGCTTGTGATCCATCTCGGTGGTTACGTCGTTGTCTGGGCAGAGGATGTAGAAATCGCCTTTGCCGAGAGCCTCGATCATGAAGCTGGCCACTTGATCCGGGGTCCAGGCGCCAGGTTTTCTGTCCGGGCCGTCTTCCAAGGTCCAGCCGGGAATGAGCAGGTGGGCCGAGATCCTGTCGTGCTCCTTCCGCAGCTCGTTCTGCAGGCTCTCCGTATAGCTTTTGAGCGCAGCTTTGGTTGCGTTGTAGACAGGATGGCCCGGCGGGTTGGTGATACCCTGCTTCGACCCGACATTGACGATCAGCCCCGCGCCGGCCTGCTGCATGCCCGGCAGGAAGGCGCGGACGCCATGGACCGCGCCCCAGAAGTTCACCTGAAAGGCCGCCTGCCAATCGTCGAGGCTCGCCTCGAGCCCGCGGCCGATCCGGGTGGCGGCATTGTTGATCAAGACGTCGATCGGCCCGGTACGCTTGGCGAGTGCCGACATCGCCTGCCAGTCGGCGACGTCAGCCGGTTCGACTCTCGCATCGAGTTGCGCGCCGGCTGCCTCCAGTTTCTCTCCGGGCAGGTCGACGAGGATCACCTCCATGCCGAATTCCCTGAAGCGCTGCGCGATCGCAAAGCCGATGCCCTGCCGCGCCCCGGTGACCACGGCGCGCCGTCCGGCCGAGAGCGACGGGTGGCGCATCAGTGATCCTTCGGCTGCGCCGCGAAAGCTGCCTGGGCCTCGGGGCTTGCCTCGGTTTGATACTTCGCCTTCCAGTCGTCGAACGGCATGCCGTAGACGATCTCGCGCGCTTCCATCTTGTCTATCTCACTGCCCTGTTCGGTTGCCGCCTCCTGATACCAGCGGCTCAGGCAGTTCCGGCAGAAGCCGCTCAGGTTCATCAGATCGATATTCTGGACGTCCGTCCGGCTACGTAGATGGTCACGCAGTTTCCGGAAGACGGCTGCCTGCAATTCGATCTCCTGCTGGGTGAGCTGTTCGCTGTCTGACATCGGGCTCTCCTTCATGCATGTGTGGTCGTTGGCCGCGCTTCGGCAACCGCGCGGGTGATCATTGGCGCCAGCCGGTCGGCCCAGCCGGTCTGTCCGGCTTCCGTTGAAATGAGATCGTTTCGGATCTCGATCAAGACATGCGGCAGGCCCCGGCTGGTGCCGTGCCTGAACATGCAATCGCCCTTGAGCTGCCCGGAATAGGGTTCGTTATCGCCGACGCAGAGCTCCGGCTCCCGCTCCAATTCAGCAAACAGTGGGCGCATCAGCCGGTCGTCCTTGTCCCAGAGCAGGCCGACATGCCAGGGCCGCGGCAGGCGCCCCTTGAACTGCGGGGTGAAGGAATGGATCGAGATGATGGAGGGGGGAAGGCCGGCGGCCTCCATCCGGTCGAGATGCCCTTTGATTGCCGCATGATAGGGGCGGTAATACGCATTCAGGCGGCGTTCAACCTCGCGATCATCGACCTGTTGATTCCCCTGAATGATCGACCCGTCATAGAGCTTCATGACCAGCGTCGGGTCATCATCACCCCGGTTCGGGTCGATGACGAGCCGCGAGAAGGTCGACAGAATGGCGGGCGCCCCCAAACGCTCTGCCAGCGCCAGCGTCACGTCGCGGGCACCCACATCCCACGCGATATGCCGGGCCATATCCTCTGCGGGCAGACCGAGATCGCCAATCTCGGGCGGTACGGCATTCCGAGCGTGATCGCAGACCAGCAGAAGCCCCTCGATGCCGTTCGGCTGCGCCTCAATTTCTTCCACAGGATGGAATGTCACGCTGTAAATCCCGATTCATTGGCGATCGGTTGCAAAATCACGGAGGCTTCATGCCGAAAGCGAACTAAACTCGCAATCATCTGTCTCGGTGTTTCATTGTGTTTCGGTCGGGTGACCGGGATGCTTAGGCCGAAATACAGCAACTGGGGGACTTTTCCATGCGGCGCAACCGGAATGTGAAGATCGTGGCTACCGTCGGACCGGCCTGCTCGACGCGCGAAATGCTGAAGAAGCTGGCGGAGACGGGGGTAGATGTCTTTCGGCTGAACATGTCCCACGGCACGCATGAGGATATTGCCGAGCGCCACGCGATGATCCGAGAGATCGAACATGAGGTTGGTCACCCGATTGCAATTCTCGGCGATCTCCAGGGGCCAAAACTGCGCGTCGGTCTGTTCAAGGACGGCCCCGTGATGCTGGAGACTGGACAGGAGTTCCGTTTCGACCTGGATGAGACAGAGGGAGACGCGAAGAGGGTGTTCCTCCCACACCCCGAGATCTTCGCAGCACTCGAGCCTGGAGCGACGCTGCTGGTCAATGACGGCAAGATCCGGCTCAAGGTGAAGAGCTGCGACAAACAGCATGCGCAGTGCGAGGTCATCGTCGGCGGCGAAATCTCGAACAACAAGGGCGTGAACGTCCCCGATGTCGTCCTGCCGCTGGCTGCATTGACGGAGAAGGACCGCAAGGATCTCGACTTCGTTTTGGAGCTTGGCATCGACTGGCTGGCGCTAAGCTTCGTCCAGCGCCCGGAAGATGTGCAGGAGGCGCGGGATCTGGCAGGCAAGGGCGTGGCGATCATGGTGAAGGTCGAAAAGCCCGCCTGTGTGGACCGGTTCGATGAGATCCTGGCGGTTTCCGATGGCATCATGGTAGCCCGTGGCGATCTGGGCGTAGAGATGCCGATCCACGAGCTGCCGCCGATCCAGAAACGCCTGATCCGCGAGTGCCGCCGCCATGCCAAACCGGTGATCGTGGCCACTCAGATGCTGGAAAGCATGATCACCTCGCCAGTGCCGACCCGTGCGGAGGTCTCAGATGTCGCCAGCGCGATTTATGACGGGGCAGACGCAGTGATGCTGTCGGCGGAGAGCGCGGCGGGTGATTACCCGGTCGAGGCGGTTGCAATGATGGATTCCATCGCGAAACACCTTGAGGGCGAGGACCTCTACCGCCAGTCGCTGGAGGCGGGGCCGCAGATCCAGCGCAATACCGTCTCCGATGCGATCACTTCAGCCGCCAATCAGGTCGCGGTCTCGACAAAGGTTAAAGCGATCAGCTGTTTCACGCATTCCGGAACCACGGCTTTGTTGATGTCACGCGAGCGCCCGGTTGTCCCGATCATCGCGCTCACCCCGGTGCGGGAGACGGCGCGGCGGCTCTCGCTCGCCTGGGGAATGCACTGCGTGGTGACCGAAACGGTCGAGCGGTTCAAACTGGCCGTCGTCAGCGCCGTGCGCGTCGCGAAGGATCACGGATTCGCGTCAGAGGAAGACAACATCATCGTCACCGCTGGTGTGCCGTTCAACGTGCCGGGTACCACCAACATTCTCCGGGTTGCCCCGGTCGACGAGCGCAAGATCTTCGAAGGCGGGCACGACTGAGAGAAGGCTGGCCACTCAATCGGTTGGCCGATAGTGTCGGCTCGACAATCTGCGAGGCGAGATGTCCGAGACGGCCCCGAACCAGTTTGCACTCTTGAAGACGCGGCGGTTCCTGCCGCTCTTCCTCGTGCTGTTTCTGGGGGCGCTGAACGATCAGGTGTTCAAGAACGCCTTCGTTGCGCTGGTCACCTTCGTCATCGTGATCAGCGTGAATGGCGCGGACGTGGTGCCGTTCGCGGGTCTCAACATAGGTCTCGACGCCTTTTCCCTCATCGCGAACATTCTCTTCATCCTGCCTTTTGCGCTGATCGCGCCGACGGCGGGGCAGATTACCGATAGGCTCGATAAGCGGGTGATGATCCGCTTCGTCAAACTCGCCGAGATCTTCATCATGATCATGGCGGTGATCTGCTACATCTATCAGCAGGTTGAGTTGCTTTTGCTGGTGCTTTTCCTTTTGGGAGCACAGTCTGCGATTTTCGCGCCGGTGAAATACGCCGTGCTGCCTCAGTATCTGAGCCGGGAAGAACTGCTCGGCGGCAATGGGCTGGCGCAGGCCGCGACCTTCATTGCGATCATCTTCGGGACGATCCTGGGGACCCAGGTGATCCTGATCCCGGATATCGGGATCACCGCCGTCTCGGTCACGGTCATGGTGATCGCGCTGATTGGGTATGCAGCGGCGCTCGCCGCACCCTCCGCCCCGCCTGTAGGTGAGCCACAACCGATCGACTGGGTTCTGCCGCGTGCCGCTTGGCGGTTGGTGATGGGCTGCCGGACCCGGCGGGTGCCGTTCTCCGCGATCCTTCTGATCGCATGGTTCTGGTTCATGGGCGTGACCTTCATGTCGCTGCTGGGCGCCTACACGCGCACGGTGTTGCAAGGAAATGAGGATGTGCTTACCGCGCTGCTCACCTGCTTCTCTATCGGGGTCGCGGTCGGGGCGCTTATGTCAAACCGTATTGCCCGGGGTGGGAGTGGGCTGGATGCGACACCCTGGGCTGCGCTGGGCCTCGGCGGGATTGCCATTCTGCTTTGGCTCGTGACGCCGGTGGGCGCGCCCGGGGCGGATATCTCGCTGCCGGAGTTTCTGGGGACGGCGCAGGGCGTGGGGGTCTTCCTCTGTTTCATTGGTTTGGCTGTGTCCGGTGGGATCTACATCACGCCGCTCAACACGCTGTTGCAGCGCACGGCCCCGGCGCGGATGCGGGCGCAGTTCGTCGCTTGCTCGAATGTCGTCGATGCGGTGGCGATGCTGTTTTCCGGCTTCGTCGGGCTGGTGCTGGGCGCGATGGGCCTCGTCTCGGTGGAGATCTTTGCAGTGCTTGGCCTCACCGCGCTGCCCATGGCGGTGATGTGCGCCCGGCTCACGCCTGGGCATGTGATGCGGCTCGCGTTCTGATGCGCAAGGCGTTCTGGAAGCTTCCGATCGAAGAGCTTACGCGTGAGGAGTGGGAAGCGCTCTGCGACCGCTGTGGGCGTTGCTGCGCGATCAAGCTGGAAAATGAAGACACTGGCGAGGTGTTCTACACGGATCTGACCTGCCGCCTGTTCGACAACGCGACCTGCAAATGCGGGAACTACGCGCTGCGCGGGCATCTGGTGGAAGGGTGTGTGCAGCTCTCGACCCAGAGCCTTCCGGAGGCTGCCACCTGGCTGCCGAGGAGCTGCGCCTACCGCCGGGTCTACGAGGGCCGGGATCTCGCGGCCTGGCATCCGCTCCTCTCCGGCCGGTCTGAGAGCGTGCATGAGGCGGGGGTGAGCCTGCGGGGAAGGGGCGTTCCGGAATACGAGGTGGATGAGCGCGATCACGAGGATCATATCGTCGAAGAGGATTTCTGAGCCCCGCTCTCTTAGCCCGCCGCCCGCCCCCACCCACCCACCGCGGGCAGCGGCCAAGAGAGCGGGGCTCATCAGGAGGACCCCATGATTTTCACATCCGACAATGCGTCCGGTGCTGCACCGGAAATCCTTGAGGCGGTTGCACGGGTGAATGATGGCTATACGCGAGGATACGGCGCCGACGAGACATCGGAGCGGGCCGAGGAGATGGTGCGCGAGATCTTCGAAGCCC
>JBCDDC010000002.1:0-223599 GCA_039180675.1 Pseudomonadota bacterium
CCACCCACCCGGACCCGGGAGACGGGACGAGCGCCTGTGAGCGCTGGCAGTGGATACCGCGGGCTCATCTCGCCAGAACCCATGTGTCCTTGACCCCGCCGCCCTGGGAGGAATTCACCACCAGCGAGCCCTCCTTCAGTGCCACCCTCGTCAGACCGCCAGGGACCAACCGGACCTGCTTGCCGACCAGACAATAGGGCCGGAAATCCACATGCCGGCCCGCAATACCCGAAGGCGAGAGCGTCGGCACCGTCGAGAGTTTCAGCGTCGGCTGGGCGATGAAATCGGCCGGATCCTGGCGGATCCGCTCAGCATAGGCGGCGCGTTCCTCCTCGCTGGCGTTGGGGCCGATCAGCATGCCGTAGCCGCCCGATCCGTGCACTTCCTTGACCACCAGTTCATCGAGATTGTCGAGCACATGGGCGCAGTCCTTGCTGTCCGCACAGCGCATCGTGGGCACGTTGTCGAGGATCGGGGCCTCGCCCAGATAGAAGCGGATCATCTCGGGTACGAAGACATAGATCGCCTTGTCATCCGCCACCCCCGCGCCGGGCGCGGAGCAGAGCGTCACGCCGCCCGAGCGGTAGACGTTGAAGAGCCCCGGCACGCCGAGCAGGCTTTCCGGCTTGAACGCCAGCGGGTCGATGAAATCATCATCGATCCGGCGGTAGATCACGTCGACCTGCTGCGGGCCGCGGGTGGTGCGCATCCAGACCCGGCCTTCATCGACGAAGAGATCCGTGGGCTCGACCAGTTCCACCCCCATCAGATCGGCAAGGAACGAATGCTCGTAATAGGCCGAGTTGAAGGCCCCTGGCGTCAGCACCACGACATTCGGGTCGCCCTTGCAGGCTGGCGGGGCCATCTCCTCCAGCGTGGCACGCAGGTGATCGGCATAGTCGTCCACCGGCATCACGCCGCCGCCTGCGAAGAGATCCGGGAACATGCGCATCATGATTTCGCGGTTCTCGAGCATGTAGGAGACGCCCGATGGTGTCCGGCAATTGTCCTCCAGCACCTGAAAGTCGCGCTCGCCCGTGCGCACGATGTCGATGCCGACGATGTGGGAGTAGACCCGGCCCGGCGGTTCGACGCCGATCATCTCGGGCAGGAAGGCATCGTTCTGGTAGACCAGCGCCTCGGGGATCACGCCCGCGCGCAGGATCTCGCCCCGGTGATAGACGTCGTAGAGAAAGGCGTTGAGTGCGCGGGCCCGCTGTTCGATGCCGCGCTTCAGGTGCGCCCATTCGGCGGCGGCGAAGACCCGGGGCACCATGTCGAAGGGGATCAGCCGCTCCGGATCGCCGCCCTCGCCATAGACCGCGAAGGTGATCCCAATCCGGCGGAAGATCGCCTCCGCCTCGGCGGAGCGCTGGTAGAGCCGGTCCTGCCCGGTCTCCTCGATCCATTCGGAAACACGTTTGTATGCCGCGCGGAGTTCCCCGCCCTCGCCGGTCATCTCGTCAAACATGGATCTCCTCGTGGCCGGATTCCTTTGCACGATAGGCAAGTTTGTCCGGGCCTTGAAGGGTATTTCCTAGGGAAGCGGGCGCGAAGCCCATCATATCTCAGATTTCGAGGTCGAATCCGTCGGAGGACGCTGTGCCTTCCGCAAGGAATTGCTCCAGCGCGGGCAGCGTGATCCGGCCGATCGTTCCATCCTCGCGCAGGGTGACCGGGCTGCCGAGGGTCGCATCGACGAAGATCTCGGTCCCCTCGGCGCGCAGCAGGAAGGGGCGCCCGGTGAGCGGGTCGGTGATCTCTACGAGCTCCGCCTGGAATGGCGCCGTGCCGGTGGCGAAGACGAAACTGTCTCCGCCGAAGAAGGTGACCCCGCCCGCGAAGGCGAAGCTGAGCGGCAGATCCGTGAGCGAGAAGGCGCTTGGGTTCTCGATTATGAGTTGATCGGTGCCGCCGTCGTCGAACTTGAAGACATCTGCGGTGATCCGCGCATCGGCGCCTGCGATTAGATCCCCGGATAGGGTCTCCAGGCTCAGGGCGCCGGGTGATAGCGCGAGCGTGCCCTCCAGCATGATATCGGCGTCGACCGTGGCGTTGGAGAGGTCGACCTCGCCGGTCTCGCCGACCACGAGGGTTTCGGCGGTCAGCACCGATCCGGCTAAGAGAGTTAGCGTACCCATTCCGCCAGCGGCGGTCTCCGGCACGCCAGTGGCCGAGAGGCCTGAGCCGACAAGGACCTGTCCGCCGGTGGTCAGGCTGCTCCCGTCCACACTGACGGTTCCGGCGGAGCCCGGTGTTGCGCCGATCAGGATCACACCGTCGCTGGCCGTGTTCGTGATCGTGCTGCCATTGGTGAGCGTGAGGGTGCCGGTGCCGCCATCGGTGCCCACTGTGATCCGCGCTGCCTCGGCCCCATTCCGCGTTCCGCTCAGCGTCAACTCAGCGTTGTCGAGCGAGAGTGTACCCGTGCCGCCCTCGGTCCCGATCGTGAGGCCGGGAAGGCGGTCGTCATTGCCGTCGATCTCGATCCGGGCGGCCTGGTTCACCAGAACCGCCCCTTCCCCCACCCGGCCGATCAGGAGCGTGGCGCCGTAACCGGAGGCCTCTTCCGGCCCCTCCGCATCGGAGGCGAGGGTGAGCCTGCTGCCGGTCCCCGACAACGTGAGGCGCCCATTCGCGCTCTGCCCGCTGCCGATCTGGACATTGCCGCCCTCATAACCACCCGCATCGACCGTGACCGCTCCGCCATCGAGGATCGAGAGGCTGCTTTGGTTCGGGTTGATCGGCACGCCATCGGGTGTGCGGGCAACAGAGAGCAGGGCCTTGTCGCCCAGAACCTCGATCCGTCCACCATCGCGGACCGTGACGACGCCCTGACCGGCCTCGCCGATATCGAGCGTGGCGCCCCCGGTGAAATCATCGCCCGAGGCGCCGTGCTGGATCACCACGAGGCGGCTGCCCGCGCCCTCGACCAACCCACTGCCATAGGCAAGCGTGTCCTTGCCAAAGCGCAAAAGGGGGAAGTCGGTGACCCCGTCGATGTTCTGCTGGATGACCTCGCCGCCATTGCTGACGGTCAGGCTGCCGCGTCCGGTCGCTGGACCCTCGGGCCCGCCGAAGGCCAAGCCGATCGTGGTCGCGCCAGCAAAACCGGCATAGGCCGGGTTCGCATAGCTGCCATAAGCGCCCGAGAGGAGGAGCCGGGAGCCCGCACCGTCCACCACCACATCGCCGGTTGCGACCGTACCCGAGGCGATGCCGAACCCTGCTTGCAGCGAGAAGATCCGCGCCTCGGCGCCGTCCGTTATCGACAACCTTCCCGTGCCGCCCGCGCCGCCGATCCGGATCACCGGGTTCGTGCCGCTGGTGGAGAAGGTGGAGCCGAGCCCGTCGACCTCCACCACTCCGGTCCCGCCCGCGCCGACGCCTGCGTTCAGCGTATCGTAGCCACCGCGCACACCGACGCCGGGTTGGTAGACCGCGAGCGGGTCCAGCGTGAGGCTCGCGCCGAAGTCCACCCGGAGCTTGCCGTAGGCCGCATGCGATGCATCGTAGGACCGGCCGATCGAGGCGAAGAGGGGGAAGCCATTGCCCCCTGACGCCTGACCGAAGAGATCCGTCACGAGCACCGATGTGCCCGCCGTCAGGGCGATCAGCCCGCTGATCCCCGCCGGACCGGCGCCGTTGTTCACCCCTGCATCGAGCGCCGCGAATTGATAGTTCCCGCCGAAGATCAGAACGCTGCCATCGGCGAGGTTACCCGCCTGCGCGATGAGCCCGTCATAGGCAAAGTAGCTGCCGGTGCCGATGATCGTCATGATGGCGCGAGCCATACCGCGATGCGATCAAGCGATGCTTAAGGAACAGAGTAAATGAAAGACTGCGGAAAACGAAAACGCCGCCCGCAGGCGGCGTGCTTTCAAGTAGCTGTCCGCGCACCAGAGATCAAAACGAGATCTTCTTTCCCTGTTGCTTCGCGTGACAGGCGGCGGAACGATCGATCCTGTGTCAGGAGGACCGTTCCACCGCTCAGCACGCAACTAGGGAACTGATGGCCGTGACAGCACAACGCAACATGATTAAAGAGCTACTGCTTGAGTTTGGCCGAATTGTGGCAATTTTCGCGTGTAAATCGAATCAAAAAAAATACACACGCTTAAGCAGAAGTCCCTCAGGTGAAACGGTTATCCTGGGGAAATCCGCGAGGTGCCATCCGGCCTGACGAGGCGCGTTTGCCAATCCATTCGACGAGGTCTTTCTCGGTACGCGTGCGCCCTGCGGGGTCGAGCCAGCTCAGCCCCTCGGCGAGTGTCAGGCAGGTCGCATCGGAAAGCTCGCCTTCCTTGTCCTTGTATTTCTGCAGGCGAACGCCTTTCCCTCGGGTCAGCTCCGGAAGGTCAGGTATCGGAAAAACAAGGAGTTTTCGGTTCCTTCCGACCACGGCGACATGATCGCCATGCACCTCGGCGCAGACTCTGGCAGTGACCCCATCCTTGACGTTCAGAACCTGCTTTCCGGTGCGGGTCTGGGCGATCACCTCGTTCTCGGCGACGATGAAGCCATCGCCCGCTGAAGACGCCACCAGAAGCCGCCTGCCGGGGCGGTGCACGAAGAGTGCGACAATTGATTCATCATTGGGCAGATCGACCATCAGGCGGATCGGCTCTCCCATCCCCCGCCCCCCCGGCAAACGGTCGCCGGCGAGGGTGTAGAAGCGCCCATTTGAGGCGAAAACAAGGACTCGGTCCGTGGTCTCGGCATGGAAGATGAACTGCCCGGTATCGCCGTCTTTGTACTTGAGCTCGCTGTCGAGCGCGATGTGCCCTTTCATGGCCCGGACCCAGCCCTGCGCGGAGCAGACCACCGTGATTGGCTCGCGCTCGACCAGGGCGTCGATCGGGACCTCTTCGAAAGCGGGCGCCTCGCCGAGACCTGTGCGCCGCGCGCCCAGCGGCCATGGGCTGGTGTCCTTTCGCGCCGCCGCGATGTCTTCCGCGAGCCTGAGGTGGCGGAGCACGCGTGGGGCGCCGAATTTGTCCCGGATCTCACGGATCTGGTCGGAGATGCGGCCCCATTGCAGCTCTTCGCTGGTGAGCAATTCCACGAGATCGGCCAGTTCCGCGGTCAGGCTGTCCCGCTCTTTGCGCAGCTCCATCTCCTCCAGTCGGCGGAGCGAGCGCAGGCGCATGTTGAGGATGGCGTCGGCCTGTATCTCCGTCAGATGTACGCCGCCCCAGCTTTCGTCCATCAGCGACTGCTTCGGGTCGTCCTCGTAGCGGATGATCTCGATCACCCGGTCGAGGTTGAGGAAGGTGATGATGTAGCCTTCCAGCACCTCCAGCCGGTTTTCGATCTTCGCGATCCGGTGGCGGGCGCGGCGGAGCAGCACTTCGCGGCGGTGATCGAGGAAGGCGCGCAGGACCTCGCGCAGGCCGCAAACCTTGGGCGTCCGCCCGTCGATCAGCACGTTCATGTTGAGCGGGAATCGGGTCTCGAGGTCAGAGTGTTTGAACAGCGTCTCCATCAGGACGCCCGGCTCGACGCTGCGGGAGCGGGGTTCGAGGATAAGGCGGATGTCATCGGCGCTCTCATCGCGGACATCGGCGAGGATCGGGATCTTGCGGGTGTTGATCAGGTCGGCGATGCGCTCGACCAGCTTCGACTTCTGCACCTGGTACGGGATCTCGGTGACGACGATCTGCCAGGTGCCGCGGCCCAGATCCTCTACCTCCCAGCAGGCACGGTGGCGGAAGCCGCCGCGCCCGGTGCGGTAGGCCTCGAGGATCTGCTCTCGGGGTTCGACTAGAACGCCACCGGTGGGGAAGTCGGGGCCCGGGATCATCTCTACCAGTGTCTCGGCGCGTGCTTCGGGGTGGCGGATCAGGTGGAGAAGGGCCTCGCACAGCTCACCCGCGTTGTGGGGCGGGATCGAGGTCGCCATGCCGACCGCGATGCCGCTGGCGCCATTGGCGAGCAGGTTCGGGAAGGCGGCGGGGAGGACTTCCGGCTCCTCATCCTCGCCGTTGAAGGTGACGCGAAAATCCGAGGCATCCTCGTCGAGACCCTCCAGCAGCGCAGTCGCCACCTCGGTCAGCTTGGCCTCGGTGTATCGGTAGGCCGCGGCCCCGTCCCCGTCGATATTGCCGAAATTGCCCTGCCCGTCGATCAGGGGGTAGCGCAGCGAGAAATCCTGTGCGGCCCGCACAAGCGCATCGTAGACGGCCTGGTCACCATGGGGATGATACTTGCCGATGACATCGCCGACCACGCGGGCCGATTTCTTATAGCCTTGCGCCGGATCGAGGCGAAGTTGGCGCATGGCCCACAGGAGTCTGCGGTGGACGGGCTTGAGCCCGTCGCGGGCGTCCGGCAGCGCGCGGTGCATGATCGTGGACAGGGCGTAGGTGAGATACCTCTCCCCCAGGGCGCGGGCCAAAGGCTCCGCCACCACACCCCGCATATCGTCATCACCCAGCGTGTCGGACATAGATTTTGTGTATCAAGCGCGCAGGGACCGGTCCACCGGGATTCGCGGATTGCGCCGATCACAAACCGAAAATTTCGACTCCGCCTTCATGTGAGGCGGAGCCATTCTCTCAAAGAGATTACGAATTCGCCCCGTCGAGATCGAACAGCACCTCGTTGCGGCGCAGGAAGCCCGGTGTGAACGGGTCGTTATAATAGGCATAGATCGGCGCGCCGACCGGGGTCAGGCCGTTCGCCGCCATCCACTTGCGCAACAGCGCCTCCTGCTCGGCGATCAGCTCGTCGGTCGCCACGCCGGAGAAGCGGATCGCCGCGCGCCGGGTGGCGGGGAGCGTGCCAAGCTCGACATCGGCGCGGGTGGGCGCGGGCAGATCGTCGAGAGCGTACTCCGATGGCATGATGAACTGCACGGTCCAGTCCTGCCCCTCGCCCGCGCGCTGGGTGACGGGGGCGGTCATGGCGATCTTCTCGCCTTCGCGTTCCTTGGCAAAGATGTAACCGGCAAGCGGACGGAAGCCGGCGTTGACGGCCTCGTAGCGCGCGCCGGTGCGTCTGACCGAGGCGGTCACAAGCTCAGGATAATCGCGCAGCTCGATCGCGCCGTCATAGCGCACGATGTCGTACTTCGGCTGCTCGACCGTGCTGCTGGAGTAAATCCACGCGCAGGCACCGAGGAAGGCCGTCAGCGCCACGCCGCCACCTATGAAGAGGGCCGTTTTAGCGAGGGTCATGAAGTCAATTCCTGTTCCGTTGCGTTGGATCGGGATCTAGCGCGGGGAACGTGGCCGGCCAGCGACCAGACCGCTCGGCGCTTGACCGTCTCACGCGATCTTGTCGAGATAGGCGGGTCAATCGAGGGGCGAGGCCGGGGATGATCCACGAGTACGCGTTCACGGAACGGGGTGAGGTTGAGCGCGGCTTCGCTGAGGTTTTCCACCAGAAGATCGTGCCGATCTTGAAGAACCGGGAGACCGAGCAGATCCGCCGCCGCCGCAATCTGATCGTCGGGGCGGGCGGCATCGGCAGCTTCGGCGTGCTGGCAGGCTTTCTCGTCGGCATGGCGCAGGCGGATACCAGCAATGGCTTCGTGATCGCTGCCGTCGGTCTGGTGGCGGCGTTCGGGATCGCCGGGTATCAGCAGTCGAAATGGCGCGACGGGCTTGGCAGTGAGATCCTGCCGATCGTGGCGCGGTTTCTCGGCGACATGGTTTATGGCCGAGAGGAGATCAGCCTCCACGATTTCGACGACCGCGGGCTGCTGCCTCGCTACACAATATCAGAGCTGGAAGACCCGATCGCGGGGGAGCACAAGGGGCTCAGCTGGGCTGCGGTCGAGGCGAGGCTTTCGGTCCGCCGGGGCAGGCGCGGCGGGCGGCGCACGGTCTTCCGCGGCTTGCTGATGCGGATCGAGATCTTCGGGCCTGCGCCGCAGATCCTGATGGTGCCGCGGGGGAGCGCGGCCCTGACCTGGCTGAGCGAGCTTTTCTCCTCAACCCGCGACAGCGATCAGCGGTTGGAGACCGGGATCGCCCCGTTCGACGCGCGGGTGATCACCTATGCCCGCGATCCGGAGGCTGCGAGAGGATTCGTCAATGAGCGTTTTGCGTTTGGGCTCCTCGAGATTGGCCGGTCGATCAGCACGCGGCCGGTGGCAGCGGGGATGCAGGGTAAGTGGCTTTATCTCGCGATCCCGCATCGCCGGGACTTCCTCTCGCTCGGCTCGCTCTGGACCCCCGTGCAGCGGATCGAGGAGGACCTGCACCGGGTGATCGAGGAACTCACGCTGCCGCGCCGCGTGATCGACATGCTGAGCGGACGCTAGAAACAGGCAACGAAAAAACGCACCGGCCGTAGCCGGTGCATGCAAGCACCCCTGGTAGAGTGATATCAGTTTGCTGCGCGCCGCCGCCTGCTGGCGGCAAAGACCCCAAGCGCGCCGAGCAGCAGGAAAGCCGGAGCAGGCAGCGGAATCGCGGCCGCGACGGCGGAGGTGAACTGCGAATTCAGCTCGGTATGGATCTGCTGGGTCGGGTGGACCAGATCGAAGAACACCCGCTCCGCATTTGCTTCCTCGGCGGCCTGTTGGCCGAGATCGTCGAAGCAGTTCTGCACAACGTTGCCGTCCCCGTCGGAGATGACGCAGACGCTTGTCGTGTCCGAGACACCGAACGCGGCCGGGTCCGCTAGAAGATCATCGAAGAGGCTGTTCACGTCGACTTCGATGATGTTGATGCCGTCGGCTTGAAGCGAGAGGATTTCGGTGCTCAGCGCGCTGTTAAACGTGTCGGTTGCCGCGGTCGCCAGCCCCTCTGCCGGACCACCTGCGAAGAGCGGGATCGACCCTAAATCGGGCAGGTTGAAGACCACGAAATCGTTGATCCCGAACGTGTCGTTCAGCAAGCCGATATTCGTTCCGATATCACCTGCCGCCGTTGTCGCAGCCGCGAATGGGTCGCTGACACCGATCGAGTCGAACAGATCGTTTGCGCCGAACCACACCGACGCAAGCGGCCGGTCGCCGATAAGGGTCGGCAGAGCGGCGGGGCCGCCAAGTGTCGGAATCTCGGTGATCGAGAAGAGACCGACCTGCGCGCCGAAATCAGGAATGCCGTCGGCATCTTCGTTCGCGCGTGCCCCACCGAAGGCAAAGTTCGCGCCGACCCGGCCGAGGCCCGAGAAGCTCTCGATGATCGCCTCGTTCCAGACCGGCCCGTCAGAGAAACGACCGTCGAAATAGGGTGGGCTTGCCGGAGCGCCGACGGCAGAGAAAAGGTTTCCGTTGTCGCTGAGGCTGTCGCCGAACACGAGAAAGCTCGAGAAATTGTCGGTGAGCACGTTGGCCGCGAGGGCCGGGCCCGATGTGAGGGCCATGAGTGCTGCCGCAGCCGCAAGATGCCGGGTCGCTGCTGTATTGAACACGGTGTCTCTCTCCCAGTTATCTTTATCTGTTTTGCGGATTGATAACTGCGTCGCCGCGCGCAACTCAACATTCGCCCCGGTATGACGTCGCGTAAAGCAAGCAATATGTGATCAATCGCGCCCGAAATTTCGCGCGACGCGCGAACTCACCCGATTTTTCGGCCGTATTTTCAACCGGGCGTGAAGTCAGGCGCAAATAGACGATCAGCAGCTTTGGCCCGCGACTACGCTTCCTGCGGCAGCGGTCGCGATTTGCCGGTGTCGTCGATGGCGACGAAGGTAAAGGTGGCCTCGGTCACCTTCACATGCTCGCCGGATGGTTGGCGGGTGATCCAGACCTGCACGCCGATGCGCATGGAGCTTCGCCCCTCTCGCGCCATGTCGGAGTGGATCGAGACGACGTCGCCGACTTTCACGGGTCTCAGGAACTGCATCGCATCGACCGCCACGGTGGCGACCCTCCCGCGGGCGCGCCTGCGGGCGAGCACCGAGGCGCCGAGATCCATCTGCGCCATCAGCCAGCCGCCGAAGATATCGCCATTGGCGTTCGAGTCCGCAGGCATCGCGATGGTCTGGAGCGTCACCTCGCCCTGGGGTCCTGTCATGTCGGGAAGTCCTTTTCTGCGGCCGCGGCACGCCACTGCCACTTGTCGTGATGGTCTTGACGTCAGCAAGCGCCGGCCAACCGATCCAGTCAACCGTCAATCGGGCCTTTACGATTTAGGTCCCTGGATACCGCCGAGCACAGGTTGGACTGGACGATCCGGTAGGACCACGCCGCTCAGAGAAGGTGTCGCCCCGGAGAAGGGCGGGCCGCCGGGCGATATGATACCCTCCGCATATCCCATGCTGAGTCGGAGAAGACACATGCCTGAGAAGAAGCGCGGCAAGGAGCGGGGATCGGCCAAAGGCGGTTCAGGGCAGCGGCCCTGCGACACTGTCGCCGAGACGCCGCCCGAGACGGCAGAGAACTTCGAGCATACGATCAGAAGGCTCGTGATCGAGCGCGAACAAGAGCGTGCGAAGCTAAGAGGAGAGATCTGATGAGCGTTGCAGTCAACACGACCTGCGCCTGTCCGAAATGCGAATGCGCCGTGAGTGCTGGAGAATCGATCGAGCAGGATGGCCGGCTTTTCTGCAGCCAGCCCTGCGCCGACGGCCACCCCAACGGCAAAGCCTGCAGTAGTCCCGGCTGCACCTGCGCAAGCTGACCGGTCCGTGGCCGGGCGAGCGATGGCGGCAGATTGATCTCGCCCGCATGGGCTGCCCGGGCTAGGGTTGGGTGCAAATCGCCTGGATATGGAAGACACCCGCCCATGACCGGCCCGGCCCCAGACCTCCGCTGCAACCTGTGTGGCGGGACTGAGTTCTACGACTTCAAGTCTCGCAAGGCGGCGCGATGCGCCTCATGCAAATCCTTCGAGCGCACCCGTCTTCTGGGCCTCTTCCTGCAAAGGGTGGAGCTGACCCGGGACACGCGCGTGCTGCACCTGAGCCCGGAGGAGGGGCTCTACAGCTACATCAAGGAGCGGGTCGCGCCCGAAAACTACGTGACCGCCGATATTGATACCCGGCGCTATAGTTTCGCCGAGAACATCCAATTCATCGACCTCTGCGAGATGGAGGATTGGCCGAGCGATAACTTCGACCTGATCCTGCACTCCCACGTGCTGGAACACACGCCCTGCAACATCGCCTATTCGCTGTTCCACCTGCACCGGATCTTGAAACCGGGCGGTCTGCATCTGTGCATCATTCCGTTCCTCAAAGGATACTGGGACGAGACGTTCCAGGAGATCGGCGAGGAGGCGCGCCATGAGCGGTTCGGCCAGCACGATCATGTCCGGCGCTACGGAAGGAAAGATATGGGCGCGCATCTGGGCAAGATCATCCGCCTGCCGGATCGCTATGACGCGCGGGACTGGGTGTCGGAGGATGAGCTGAGGCGCTGCAATGTGCCCGAAATGACCTGGGCTGGATTCACGCCATCGACGGTGCTGCAACTGCGCAAGGAGGATTATCTCCTGACCACGGCCTGACCGGCGGTGCAGCCGGGCCTATTGGACCAGGAAGTAATCCTCGCAGACCCCCTCACGATAGACATCGGCCGTGCAGCAATGGAGCCCGCCGCCGAAGGCATAGGCGTCGCGGAGATCCACCGGCACGACCTCTTGGCCCAATTTGTCGAGCTGTTCCATCTGGTAGACCTCCGAGGCCTCGACGCAGACGGTTTTGGGGTCGAGCACCAGCACGTTCATGCTGAGCCAAGTCGAGGAGTAGCAGAGTGGCGGGGGTGTGTTATGCGCTGGTTGGGCGGCGTCCACGATCTCCCAGCCGTTTTTCTCGAACATCTCGCGCTGGTCGTCGGGCAGGCGGCGTTGCGGGTTGTTCAGGATCAAACCCGGGCAAATTGGCGTGAAAGTCGCGTCGATGTGGATCGGGTAGGGATCGCCAGGGAAGTTCACGGCATGGACCCGGTGGTCGGGGAAGTGGCGGCGCAGCCACTCGATGCCCTTGAGATTGGTCGTGAACCCGTGCTGGACGACGAGATCCTTGCCGAAACGCAGCACGTCTGCCGCGTCGAACAGCGGTTCCTCCTCGGTGGTGACGAAGAACTTCTCGGCGGTCCACTCAAGCCGTTTCGCGACGCCGATTTTCTCAGACAGATAGTCGGCATGGTAGTCCGCATCGGTCAGCCGGGGTTTCGGAGCACATTCGTGCCGGAAGTTCGGGTCTTCGTCGAAATAGCGCTGCATCAGCGGACGGTAGTTGAGGTACTCGAACCAGCGGCAGCGATACGACATCGTCGCCTCGAGGATCTCGTTGCCGACGGTGAGCAGAACGTCCCGCGGCGGCATGCAGCCGAACTGGCTGTCGGTGTGGAAATCCGGCGTGGTGACCGGCTGCGCGTGGTCGATCGGGTCGGGCCGGTCGACCCGGATGCCACGGGCCTCGAGCTGACCGGCAAACTTGTCGAGCAGTTCGTTGCCCCGGTCGATCGTCTCCTGCGGGCGCTTGCCCCACTGGCCGCGCATGTCGGAATCCTCGGGCACCTTGGCGTCCAGCGCGGGTTCCGGCGGGGGGATATGGCAGTTGGTTGCACGGCCGACGATCACGTGGCGCAGCGGATCCCACTCGTTCCACGAGTTGACGACGGTTTTCTGCGCCTCTGCCATGATGCTCTCCCCTGCAATGCGGGGCCTATGTGAGGGAAGGCTGCGCGGACCGACAAGTCCGATCTGGACCCTCTGATGTGCGGAAAGCGACTAGCTCCAGCTCAGAACCGGTTCGCCCAGCACGTCGAGATCCGGGGTGAGGCCAAGGCCTGGTGTGGTGGGTGCAAGCACGCCGCCATCCCGGACCGGGGCGTCGATTGCGGCGGTGACCGTACTCACCATGTCCCGGCAGTCGAGGATGCAGCGGAGCATATGTGGCGGCACGGTCTGGCCTAGGTGGCAGATCGCGGCGAAGGCGATCTGGGAGCCCACGGTCTCCTGCACGCTGAGGGTCAGCCCGGCGGCAAGGCAGATATCGCGCTGGCGGCGGCCACGGGTCAGCCCGCCGTTCTTCGAGATCTTGAGCCCGATCCCATCGGCGATGTCGTCGCGGATCAGCTGGATCAGGCTGGCCTCGTCGATCGCCAGCTCGTCGAGGATGATCGGGATCGTACAGCGCTGCCGGAGCGAGGCGGTCTCGGCCCAGGTCGCGCAGGGGGCTTCGAGGACGAAATCGAGCCCGGCAGGCAGCAGGCGAAGCATGCGGAGTGCCGTCTCCGCCGTCAGCCCGCCATTGGCGTCGGCGAGGAAGAACTCGCCCTGCCTACGGTCGGCGAGGCAGGCGGCGATCCGTTCGGCATCCAGCGCCGGGCCGCCCTCGGCCTCGCTCGCGCCAATCTTGATCGAGTGGCCGAGATAGCCGCGCGCCCTGTGATCGGCGACGCGGGCGCGCATGTCCTCGGGCTCGCCCGCATAGATGGACGAGATGACGGGCATGCGCGTGGTCGTGCTGCCGCCCAAGAGATCGCAGATCGGCAGGCCGACGGACTTGCCGAAGATGTCCCAGCAGGCGACATCGAGCGGGGCCTTCACATGGGTGTGGCCGGTCAGCGCCTCATCCATGCGCTGGTTGATCCGGTCGACCAGACGAGGGTCCTGGCCGAGCAGCGCTGGTGCCACCTCCTCCAGCCCCGCACGAACGCCGCGCCCGTGGGCGGCGATATAGGTCGCACCGAAAGGCGTGCTCTCGCCCCAGCCCTCGGTGCCGTCCTCGCAGGTGATCCGCACAATGGTGGCGTCGAAAGATGTGTATTCCCGCGCGCCGGAGAGTTTGTAGGTGGCGCCCGCATAGGGCAGGTCGATCTGGAAGGCATCGATGCGGTGGATCTTCATCCTGGGTCTCCGGCGGCTTGGTTCCCTTTCTGATGCGGAAATGGCGCGTGCGTCCAGCGCCGATCGGTGCTGGACGGGCCTTCGCATCCGCTTCAGACTTCTCTTCGATGACCGAGACGCAGATCACACCGCTTCTGGAGACCGGGTTCTACCGGCTCGTCAAGGGCCGCCATGGCCGGTTCCTGACCAATCCGCGCGACACCTTCATCGGGCGGGCGGTCGCGACCTATGGCGAGTATAGCGAGCTGGAATTCACCCTGCTGGCGCAGCTTGTCGGCGAGGGCGCTGTCGCCATCGAGGTCGGGGCGAATATGGGGGCGCTGACCGTGCCGCTCGCCAAGCATCTGGGTCCGCGCGGGCTGCTCTATGCGCTGGAGCCGCAGCCGTTGGTCTTCCAGCAGCTCGCGGCCAATCTGGCGCTGAACGACTTGGTGAATGTCGCGGCCATGAACATGGCGGCCGGGTCGGAGGCCGAACGGATCGGGATCGCGCGGGTCAACCCGGGCGCGGATCTGAACTTCGGCGGGGTCGCGCTCGATCAGGTGCGGGACGAGGATCAGCCGTTCAGCGTGGAGGTCGTTCGTCTGGATGAGGCGATCGACCCGTCGGCGCTGAGCCTGATCAAGATCGATGTGGAAGGGATGGAGAGCGCCGTGATCGAAGGCGCCGGTGGCCTGATCAGCCGGTTCCGGCCGATCCTCTATCTCGAATGCGCCGAGGAGGGGTCGGACACGCTGATCGCGCAGATCCTGGCGCTTGGCTACAAAGCCTGGTGGCACACCCCGCCGCTTTACAACCCAGACAACTATGCCGGGCTGGCGGAGAACCTGTTTCCGAGACTGGTCAGCATCAACATGCTCTGCCTGCCGGAGGAGAGCGGGCGGGAGGTCGCGGGATTGCACGCGGTGACCGGCCCCGGGGATCATCCCAAGCGGCGTTAGCTGGGCTGAGGCCTGCCGGTCGTAGGCCGGAAAACGGCGCTTGAGACCCGCTTCAGGCCCTCTAGCTATCCCGCAATGGCGAGCGACGACCCGATCTGCCCCCTTTGCGAGCGTCCGATCCCGGATGAGGCGAAACAATCGATGCACCACCTGGTCCCGAAACTGCGCGGCGGGAAGGGCGGCCCGGTCGTCCGGCTCCACCAGATCTGCCACAACGAGATCCACGCGACGTTGACCGAGGCGGAACTGGCGCGGGAGTGGAATACGCCCGAGAAGCTGCGGGAGCACCCGCGGCTGGCGAAGTTCATCGCCTGGGTCGCAAAGAAACCGCCGACCTTCCACAACCGGAGCGCCGGCGGCAGGCGCAAGCGCTAGGCGGGGCCGCGCGCTCCCCGGCAATCTGATCGCAGGGTGGTGGGGTCACGATCACCCACCCACCCGCGCGCGGCCCCGCCCGATCCGTCCCTGATCCGTCATCGAGGGAAAATTTGATCGCCCGTCGGATCGGGGGTGCTTGGCAAACCGGATGCCGCGTGCAACCGTTAGCGGTGAGGGACTTTTTTTAGGGGGGATTTTCCATGAAGCGGTTTGTTATCGCGACGATTTGTGCGATCGCATTTTCAATTGTTGGCTCGGCAGAGGCCGGATTCATCAAACTGGGAAAACTCGGGAATGTCGGGGATGCGGTGAAGCGCGCCGATGTCCCGGATAGTGTGCTTATGCGATCGCTTGACGGGGATGGCCCGGGGGTAGCGCTGAGCCGGAACGAGTATAACTGGGTTCTTACCGATGCTCTGGGCCGCGAGACACCTTTCCGCTCGGTCGACGATCTTGATACCGCGCTTGGTACCGCCGGACGCAATGGTGAGGCGGTCACGGTCGTTGTCACGCCTGAGACGTTGGATGAGATGGGGCCACTTGCGAGCGCGCTGGCCGATCGCAAGGCGCTGAGGCTTTGGACGAATAAGACGAAATACCGGGCCGCCCGGTCGTCAGGTGGCCTGGTTATCGAGGCCAGACCGGGCCTGAGCATCCCGGTCGAACCAAGGCGGATGCTGGACGAGGCGCTGGCGATCCTGGACCGGCCGCTCGACCGGGTACAGGTCGCGGAACTCGGCAAGCCGAAAACCTCGGGCCCACGGCTCGTCGGTTTCGCTGAGGGAGCGCCGACGCGGCCGGGAGAGACGGCGCTCCTGACGCCTGACCGGCTGACGGAGGGCATGAAGGCGTCCTCGGGCGGTACGATTGTGCTGACCGGGCGCGTGCGGGGCGATCTGTTGCGTGGATCCGGAGGCGCCGAAATGGCGCTCAGCGATCTGCGTGCCGCCGCGGCGGCTGCGGATGTGCATCTGGTTGTCGTCAACAGCTCGGCGAAAGCCGCGCGAAAGGTGATCGATACGGCAAAAACCCAGGGTGACCTGATTTCTGCGTTTGCCTCGCGGCGGCACCCTATGACCGCCAAGGTCGCCGTCACGACTGAAGGCCGTGTCCGTCTCTCGGCACAGCGTCAGGCGCCGGCACCGCGCGCGGTCCCCGAGAATCTGGAAAGCGAGGGGATAGCTGCTGGAAGGGTCGCCATAGATCTGGTGGAGGCCGTGGTTGATGCCGCCGTGACCGGGGTTGAGATCGACACCCGGGACAAACGCTCTCAGCGCAAGATCGAAGATCCGCTGATCCCCGGGTTGCCAGACTGGCTGTCGCTCTACCTGGTTGTCAGCACGGTGGCGGGCTTCTTGTTTCTGCGCGCCGCGTGGCCGGTCTTTAAGCTCTTTTGGCAGATCTCTGCCAAGCCGATGACGCTGAGACATGTTCTGCGGTTCATAGTCTTTATCCTGACCCTGCCGCTGCTAGGCGGCTTTTATTTCCCCATATTCGTGGTCCTGAGTATCCTTGGCCCAGTTCGCTGGATCTTGCGGAAGCTCGGTATTCTGAGGCCCCCAGCATATCCAGGGCGGCTCTGACAATTTCTCGCCAGGGCGGGCTTCGGCCTTGCGATTGGCCCGGGCTCTGCTACATCGCGGCCCCATGAGCGAGAGAACCATTCTGATTACCGGCTGTTCCTCGGGGATTGGCTATCACGCGGCGCATGCGCTGAAAGGGCTCGGCTGGCGGGTTTTCGCCTCATGCCGGCGGCAGGAGGATTGCGACCGGCTGATCGCCGAGGGGCTGGAGAGCCCCAGGATCGACTATCAGGACACCGATTGCATCGCCGCTGGGCTCGCCGAGACGCTGGAGGCTGCGGGTGGCCGGCTCGACGCGCTCTTCAACAACGGCGCCTACGGTATTCCGGGCGCCTGCGAGGATTTCCCGACAGATGCCTTCCGCGAGCTGTTCGAGGCGAATTTCTTCGGCTGGCATGAGCTGACCCGTCGGGTGATCCCGGTGATGCGCACGCAAGGGCATGGGCGGATCATCCAGAACTCCTCGGTTCTTGGGTTCATCGCGCTCAAGATGCGCGCGCCCTATATCGCCTCGAAACACGCGCTGGAGGGGTATACCGACACGCTGCGGCTGGAGCTGCGCGACTCAGGCATCCACGTGATCCTGATCGAGCCGGGGCCGATCAAGACCGACATCCGCATCAAGTCGCAGCCGCATTACGAACGCTGGATCAAGGGCAAGCCGAGCGTCTGGTCCGACTTCTACCGCGAGGAGGTTGAACCGCGGCTCTACGCAGGCACAGCACCCGCCGATTGGGGGGAGCTGCAATGCGATGCGGTGACGGCCAAGCTGATCCACGCGCTGGACAGCGCCCGCCCGCGGCCCAGATATTACGTTACGCAGCCGACCTATCTGGCCGGGGCGCTTAAGCGGATCCTGCCCACGCGCACGATCGACTATATCCTGCGCTAGGGGATAGGGGAGAGCCACATGTCCGGAGTCTTGCTCGCGATTGCGGTGCTTTTCTGCCTTGTGACCTTGGCGGTGCTCGCGATCGGGGTGATCGGGTTCGGGACGGGGCGGGCCTCGGGCTCGACCTCCAACAAGATCATGCGGTACCGCATTCTCTTTCAGTTCGTGGCGATCTGTTTCATCCTCGCCGCGGTGTTCGTGGCAAAGGGTGGAAGCTGAGAGATGGTCGTTCTGAACAAGATCTACACGCGTACTGGAGACGCGGGCGACACGGCGCTGGGTGACGGCAGCCGGACTGCCAAGCATGCCGCGCGGGTGAGCGCCTATGGCACGGTCGACGAGGCCAATGCCTGTGTCGGGCTTGCGCGGCTCCATGCCGAGGGGGAGATGGACGAGGCGCTCAGCCGGATCCAGAACGACCTCTTCGATCTGGGCGCGGACCTCTGCCGCCCGAACATGGAGGCCGATGCCGAGGCGGAGTATCCGCCGCTGCGCATGGCGCCGAGCCAGGTCGACCGTCTGGAGGGCGAGATCGATGCGATGAACGCCGATCTGGAGCCGCTGCGGAGCTTCGTTCTGCCGGGCGGCTCGCCACTTGCCGCCCATCTGCATCAGTGCCGCACGGTCTGCCGCCGGGCGGAGCGTCTGACGGTTCAGCTTTCGGCGACCGAGGGCGTGAACGAGGCGGCGATCAAGTATCTCAATCGCCTCTCCGATTGGTTCTTCGTCGCTTCGCGGGTTGCGAATGGCAATGGCAAGGACGATGTGCTGTGGGTGCCGGGGGCTAATCGATAGGCCTCGGCGATTTCGCAGGAGGCCGCCCATGTCCCGCCCCAAACTCATCGGCATCAATCACGTCGCGCTCGAGGTCGGCGATATCGACGAGGCGCTGGAGTTCTACGGCCGGTTCTTCGAGTTCACGCTTCGCGGCAGATCCGAGTCGATGGCGTTCATCGACCTGGGCGATCAGTTCCTCGCGCTCTCCAAGGCCAGCGAGATCACGCGCGATGCGGCGCGCCATTTCGGCCTCGTGGTCGATGATCGTGAGGGCCTGCGGGCGCGTCTCGAGGAGGCCGGAGTGGAAGTTGTCACCGAGAGGCGGCTTGATTTCATGGACCCCTGGGGCAACCGGGTCGAGATCGTGCCTTACGTGGATATCCAGTTCCTGAAAGACCGTGCCGTGCTGGGCAAGCTGGACGCCGATGATCTGCGCAAGACCGATGCCGCGAAGGCGGAGCTTGCCAATAAGGGTATCACACCGCCAGCGGATGCGTGACTTCCCCGCAAGCTGCGATTCGGGGTAGGTGTCGGTGGTCTTGAGGACCATGGAGACCTGTGCTTGCGAACCTGCCTTCCCATCCTGCTGAGTGTCTGCCTGACCACTGCACCATCGCTTGCGGTCGAGCCTGAGATCTCTGCTAACCTTGTCCCAAAAGCGCGGCCTGTGGCGGCGGCGGAGGCGTATCTCGCGGCCAATCGGTGGGAGGTGGACCGGATCTGTGATGCGATCCGGGATGCCGCCGATCTTCATGGCCTGCCGCGGGACTACTTCACCCGGCTGATCTGGAAGGAGAGCCGGTTCGACATCAAGGCGGTCTCGCCCGTCGGTGCGCAGGGCATTGCGCAGTTCATGCCCGCAACAGCGAAGGCGCGCGGGCTGGCGGATCCCTTCGACCCGGCGCAGGCGATCCCTGCGTCGGCGCATTACCTCGCCGATCTCAAGGCGCAGTTCGGCAATTGGGGGCTGGCGGCGGCAGCCTATAATGGCGGACCGGACCGGGTGTCGAAGTTTGTCAGAAAGCGCGGCGGCCTCCCCTATGAGACCCGCGACTACGTGCTCTCGATCACCTATCGCCCGGCGGAGTGGTTCCGGGTGAGGGGCCGGGAGGTCGAACCGCGGCCCCTCGACGAGAAGCTCGCCTTCGACGAGGCCTGCCGACAGATCCCGATCGTGCAGACACGGGCCGTTCTCGCGGCCTCGGTGACGGAGCCCTGGACCGCGCAGCTTGCCGCCGGGATCACGCGCCGGGCTGCGCAGCAAGCATTGAGCCGGGCGCGGAAGCAGCATCGCAAGCTTATCGGTGGCAAGCCGACCGTCATCCGCCGGATCAAGACCGGGGGCGTGCGGCGCTATATCGCTGGAGTGGGCGTCGCGACGCGGAGCGAGGCGCGGCGGATCTGCGCGAGGGTTCAGCAGCGCCGCAGCCACTGCGTGGTCCGCCGGAACTGAGCGTTTCTACCTTCCGAAGCTGATAACGGTGCCGCCCGCGATCGTATGCACCAACCGCCATGGGCCGGAGCAGTCCAGCACGAGGAGATCGGCGCGGAGACCGGCCTCGATCTGCCCCCGGTCGCCAAGACCCATCGCATCGGCGGCGTTGCGGGAGATCAGGTCCCAGATCTCGCCGAACGGTTTCACGCCGCGCGCCACCAGCTGTTCCGCCGCGTTGATCTGGCTCGGGTAATAATAGTCCGAGGCCAGCACCGTGCAGATCCCGTCGCGCACGGCGTCTTCTGCTGACAGCGCGCCCATATGGCTGCCGCCCCGGATCACATTGGGGCCGCCCATGATCACCGGTTCCTCAGCGCTGCGCGCTTCTTCGGCGGCCTCAAGCTCCAGCGGAAACTCGCAGACCCGCGCGCCGAGATCGCGATATGCGCCGCGCTCGGCGCCTTTGCGGTCATCGTGAGAGAGGAGGATTGCCCCGGCATCGCGGGCAATCCGTGCGACCTCGCCGATTTTGGTCGAGACATCGGGCGCGCGTTCGCCGACCCGCGCCGCCTCGGCCAGATACGCCTCGGTCGTGACGCCCGCACGCTGCGCCCATTTCAGGAGCTTCCGCTCGCCCGCCGTGCCCATCATCTCCAACGTCGCGGTCGTGTGGTCGTTGAAGGCGAGTGATGGCGTAGGTTCTTTGTGGAGCCAGCCAGCTACGTCCTCGATGGCATCATGGGCAAAGGTCTCCCAGCGGATCTGGACGCGATGGTCCGACATCAGGCGTGGGCGAAGGTCGGCGAGGCCCGCCATGAAGCGCCGGCCTGCGTCGAGGCTGCGGGCGCCCGGTTCCCACGAGATCGTCAGGCCGTGATAAGCGGTGGTGATGCCATTCGCCAGAAGCTGGCGGTCGACCGAGCCCATCGCGATGGGGAATGCGATGTCGACTCCCGGCCTCGGATGGATCTCCAATTCGAACGCATCGCCATGCACATCCACGATGCCCGGCAGCACCGTGTAACCGCGGCAGTCGATCCGGGTGGTGTCACCCGCCTGGGTATCGACAATCTGTCCATCCGCGATGTTGACGTCTGCCGTCTCGAACGAGCCGTCGGGCCTCAGAACGCAGCCACCGGCGAGGCAGATTGGCGAGTTCATCATAGATCCTTCGCGGCGACCGGTATCTTGGGCGAGAGAAGTGCAATCAGCGAATGCAGCGCCCGGATAGCCGGAAAGCCGACGCGGCGAAAGGCCCGCTCCGCGCCCTGCAATGTGTTATTTGACCTCTGGTCACGAATGTTGCGAATTTGGCAAACACGCGCTTCGGCGAGACAGGGTGTCTCAGGGGCATATTCGACACTTGATCTCGACTTGACGTGCACGTAAACCAATGCCAGCCAGAGTTGGCGATTCCCTGGTCTCCGCCGTCGTTTTTATCGGAGTGCAGGCCGACCAACTCGTTAAGCAGAGTTTAGAACTCTGGGCCGAGAGCCCGTAACCAGATGGAGAAACGCCAATGAAGGTCCTGGTGCCGGTCAAGCGCGTGATCGATTACAACGTGAAGGTCCGCGTGAAGGCGGACAATTCCGGGGTCGACCTCGCCAACGTGAAGATGTCGATGAATCCGTTCGACGAGATCGCCGTTGAAGAGGCGATCCGCATGAAAGAAGCGGGCAAGGTCGAGGAAATCGTCGCCGTCTCGATCGGCGTGAAGCAGGCGCAGGAGACGCTCCGCACGGCGCTCGCCATGGGGGCCGACCGCGCGATCCTGATCGAAGCGGCCGACAATGTGGACACTGATATCGAGCCGCTGTCCGTCGCCAAACTGCTCGCCAAAGTGGTCGAGGAAGAGGCACCGGGCCTTGTGATCTGCGGCAAGCAGGCGATCGATAATGACATGAACGCAACCGGACAGATGCTGGCGGCGCTGCTGGGCTGGTCCCAGGCGACCTTCGCCTCGAAGGTTGAGGTTGAGGGCGACAGCGCGACCGTGACCCGCGAGGTCGATGGCGGCCTGCAGGTGATCAAGGTCAAGATGCCGGCGATCGTCTCGGTCGACCTGCGTCTGAACGAACCGCGCTACGCGTCGCTGCCGAACATCATGAAGGCGAAGAAAAAGCCGCTCGATGTTAAGACGCCTGCGGATTACGGCGTGGATGTCGCGCCGCGGCTCAGCGTGCTCGAAACGGTCGAGCCGCCGGCCCGTAAGGCGGGTGTGAAGGTCGGCTCGGTCGACGAGCTGATCACGAAACTCAAAGACGAAGCGGGGGTGATCTGATGGCTGTTCTTCTTCTTGGTGAAGTCACCGGTGGCGAGCTGTCGATGGACGCCACCGCAAAAGCGGTTACCGGTGCGAAGGCGCTGGGCGACGTGACAATTCTCTGCGCTGGTGCGTCCGCCTCGGCCGCGGCCGAGCAGGCGGCGAAGATCGATGGTGTGTCCAAAGTGCTTTGCGCCGAAGATGGTTCGCTGGGTCATCGTCTGGCCGAATCCACTGCAAACCTGATCGTGAGCCTTGCGGGCGACTACAGCCACATCGCGGCGCCTGCGACCACGGATGCCAAGAACATCATGCCCCGGGTCGCCGCGATGCTGGATGTGATGGTAATCTCCGAGGTGATCGAGGTGAAGGACGCAGACACTTTCGTGCGCCCGATCTACGCCGGCAACGCGATCCAGACCGTAAAATCGGCGGACGCGACCAAGGTGCTCACGATCCGGACCGCGACCTTCGACGCGGCGGGTGATGGCGGCTCGGCGCCTGTCGAGACCATCTCGGCGGCCGAGAACCCGGGTCTGTCCGAATGGGTCGAGGATAAGGTGGTCGAGAGCGACCGGCCGGAGCTGACCTCGGCCAAGGTCGTCATCTCCGGTGGCCGTGGCATGGGTTCGGAAGAGAACTTCGCACTGATCGAGAAGGTCGCCGACAAGCTCGGCGCCGCGACGGGCGCCTCGCGCGCTGCGGTCGACTCGGGCTACGCGCCGAACGACTGGCAGGTTGGCCAGACCGGCAAGGTGGTGGCGCCAGACCTCTACATCGCGGTCGGCATCTCGGGTGCGATCCAGCACCTCGCGGGCATGAAGGACTCGAAGGTCATCGTCGCGATCAACAAGGACGAGGAAGCGCCGATCTTCCAGGTCGCCGATTACGGCCTGGTGGCGGATCTCTTCGACGCGCTGCCGAAGCTTGAAGAAGCGCTTGGCTGATAAGATCAAGGCCCGCCGCAGAGCGGGCCTTTTTCATACGAACCATGCATATCAACCCGACACGCACGCAGCTTGAGAGCCTGAAACGTCTCGACCGGGAGGCTCCGCTCTCGATGCTCAACCTCGTGCGTCTGCGCGCCAAGGCGGAGTACCAGGATGGCCGGGAGGCGACGGGCGCCGAGGCCTACACCACCTATGGCCGCGAGAGCGGGAAGTTCTTCCAGAGCGTCGGCGGAGAGCTGATCTGGCGCGGCATGCCGCAGACCGTGCTGATCGGGCCGGAGGCCGAGCATTGGCATGTCGCCTTCATCGCCCGATACCCGACCGCCGCCGCATTCCTCGCCATGATCACCGATCCCGGCTACCAGGCGATCGTCTTCCACCGCGATGCCGGGGTCGAGGACAGCCGCCTCATCGCCATGGGCGAGCAAGATGCAGGTGGCGGTTTCGGCTGAGATCCAGTTGAGGAGTGTCCAGATGACACGGAACACGCAACTCATGCTGGGCGCGCTTGTCACGATTATCGGGATGATCCTGCATACCGGGATCCTTCTTGTTGGCCGCGAGATCCTCGAGGTTACGGCCCGCGCGCTGGAGACATCGCATTTCTGGATCTTCTGGTCGCTGACGACGGTGGCCGTGGTGCTGGTCGTCCTGTTCGGACACATCATTCAGGTGACGCTGTGGGGCTGCTCACTTTTGTGGCTGAAGGCGATCGAGAACTTTGACGATGCGATCTATTTCGCGCTCGTGACCACCACGACGCTCGGCTATGGGGATATCACACTTGGCCGTCAATATCGGATCTTCGGCGCGACGGGCGCGATCAGCGGTTTGGTCACCTTTGCGCTGTCGACGGCGTTTCTGGCGGAGAATCTCGAATATGAGTTGCCGCCGATCGCCGGTTGAGAGGGGAAATTTCGCAGGCGTCGCTTGCAATGAACCCTGTCAGGGCCATACTAGCGTGTCGCAGCGCACAAAAAGAGGCGCGACGGAATAGTCAGGGGATAGCTTGCGATGAGCATTCGCACGATCGGCGTTGTGGGCGCCGGCCAGATGGGCGCAGGGATTGCCCAGGTCTTCGCCCAGGCGGGTTATGAGGTTCATCTGAACGACGTCAACCCGGCCGCGCTCGAAGCCGCCCGTCAGCGCATTACCGAGAGCTATGAACGGCTTGTCTCGAAAGACCGCATGTCGCCTGACGAGCATGAGGCGGCGGTCAAGCGCATAAAACCCGAGGTGGATCTTAGCGCGCTGGGGCCGCTCGATCTGATCATCGAGGCGGCGACGGAGAATGAGCAGATCAAGCACAAGATCTTTGCAGATCTGACGCCGCATCTGGGGGACCGGACGCTGCTCACCTCCAACACGTCGTCGATTTCCATCACGCGGCTCGCCTCGGCGACCGACCGGCCGGAGCGTTTCATGGGGTTTCACTTCATGAACCCGGTCCCTGTGATGCAGCTCGTCGAGCTGATCCGGGGCATCGCGACCGATGAGGAGACGTTCAAAACGCTGAAGGCGCTGGTCGACTCGATCGGCAAGACAGCGACGACGTCGGAGGATTTCCCCGCCTTCATCGTCAACCGTATTCTTCTGCCGATGATCAACGAGGCGATCTACACGCTTTATGAAGGGGTCGGTACGGTGCAGGGCATCGACACGGCGATGAAGCTGGGCACCAACCACCCGATGGGGCCGCTGGAGCTTGCGGATTTCATCGGGCTCGATGTCTGCCTCGCGATCATGAACGTCCTGCATGAGGGGCTGGCCGACACGAAGTACCGGCCCTGCCCGCTGCTGGTGAAGTATGTCGAGGCGGGCTGGCACGGCCGCAAGACCGGGCGCGGTTTCTACGACTATCGTGGTGAGACACCTGTGCCGACCCGCTGATCGGGCCGGCACCGTTCGCAAGCGCTTTTTGCTGCAGTTGCCAGATCAGGCGATCTTGCCGATCACGGCGTTCTTGGTGTCGTCCGTCTTCTTCTGAACCGACGAAGCCAGGGTTTCAGCCTGATTGAACCGGCTCATCAGATCCTGGATCTCGAAGTTGCCGAGCTTGTCCTCGGCGCCGGTCTGCACGGTCGTGCGGAAGGTCGGGCCCGCACCCTGGGCATCGTCGAGATCGGAGTCGGCAATCTGCTCGGGGGTGTGTTTGTTCTCGGTCATCGTTCTTCCTTTCAGCATGTTTGATGCTGCGAAAGTACCGAGCCCGTGGGTGTGATTCTGTGAGAGGTGATACGCTCTACAAACTGCTCTAGGGCGAGATGGCCGCAATGCGTTTTTCCCCTTTACGCGCAACTGAGCGCATCTTTCCGGCCGCATACCATGGCCGTTTCAGCTCTCTCGGGTCACGCTTAGGTGAGCCACCGGGCACAGCGTCGCGAGCCGTTCTGGCAACCGGGGGATCGTAACGCTATATCCCGGCAGAGACGCGCAGGAAGAAGGATTTTGGCAATGAACAAGATACGACATGTTCTAGCTTTCCTCACCGCCGCTGCCCTGCTCGGCGGCGGCCCGGCCGCTGCGGAACCCTATCTTCTGGACAAGAGCCACGCGCAGGTGACCTTCTCCGTTGATCATCTGGGTTTCTCCAGCGTGCAGGGGACGTTCCGTGAGTTCGATGCCGAGATCAACTTCTCCCCCAATCGGGTGGAGGAGAGCGAGGTGCGCTTTGTCATCCAGGTCGACAGCGTCGATACGCAATGGCCCCAGCGGGACCAGCACCTGCTCAGCAAGGACTTTTTCGATGCGCAGCAGTTTCCCGAAATTGTGTTTGAATCCAGATCGATAACGCCGAACGGAGCCGATACGGCGGTCATCGTCGGCGACCTGACCATGGCTGGCCAGACACGCGAGGTGAACCTGGACGCAAAGCTCAACCGGCTTGGCCCCTCCCCCTTTGATCCGGCGCGGACGATTGCGGGTTTCGTGGTGACCGGTGAGATAGACCGCACGCAGTTCGGTATGGATTTCGCGGCCCCTGCGATCGGCGTGACCGTGCCGTTTCGGGTCGATCTTGAAATCAGCCCGGCCGGATAGTCCGAGATGCGCGCACTCCTGGCAGGCCTGATCATCGCCCTTGCGGCGCATCCCGCCGCTGCGACAAGCTGGACGGTCGACCGGGATCAGTCCCAGATCCTGTTCACGTATGAGCGGGCGGGTCAGCCGGATCAGGGGAAGTTCCATGAGTTCTCCGGCGAGGGCTTCATGGATCTCGCTGCGCTGGAGAACACCCGGCTCTGGCTCCGGATCGAAAGCGGGAGCATCGATCTCTACAACGGCGTGGCGAGCGCTTTTGCCACCTCGGCCGAGTGGTTCGACAGCAAGAACCACCCGCTCGTGGTTTTCGAGCTCACGAATATCGAGCAGTTGAGCGAGACGGAGTTCCTGTCGCGCGGCGACCTCACGATCCGGGGCAAGACCCAGCGGGTCGAGGTGCCTATCGAGCTGAAGTTCAAGGACGGCATGGCCTTTGCCAGCGGCGACATTAAACTCAACAGACGGGATTACCTGCTGGGCATCGGCCCGGCGGCGGCGTTTGTGACCATAGGCGATGTCGTCTCCGTCAACTTCGCGCTGACGGCCTTGCCGGTGGAGTAGGAGCCGATTGTGCCGATCATGAACCGCAAGGACAGCTGGGGCCTGATCGCCCGGCTGCTGCACTGGAGCAGCGGGGCAGTGATCCTCTACATGCTGTGGCTCGGCGTCTACATGACTGAATTCGTCACCGACATCTATGCGCAGTTCGGCCTGTTCCAGACCCATAAAAGCTGGGGGTTCGTCGCCTTTGTTCTGGGCGCGCTGAGGCTTCTTTGGCGGGCTGTGAACCCGACACCCGCCCTGCCTGATGGGATGAAAGGGTGGGAGATCACCGCCTCGCGCATAAGTCACATCTCGCTCTATGTGCTGATGATCGCGATGCCGATCTCGGGCTGGCTGATGTCGTCGGCCTCGCCGTTGCAGGATGCCTATGGGATCAAGAACATGGTCTTTGAGGTGTTCGAGTACCCCGACCCGTTCGTGCCGGGGAGTGAGACCCTGGAGACGGTCTTCAAGCTGATCCACAAAGGGTGCGCAATCGCCATTGCGCTGATCGTCGTGACCCATGTGGGCGCCGCGCTGAAGCACCAGTTCGTGGCCAAGGACGGGCTTCTACGGCGGATGATCCTGGGGCGCTGAGCGTCAGATTCCGCGCGACTTTTCCGGACAATTGTCGCAGTTTTCGGCTGGTTAACGGATCCGCGACAACGCCCGACAATTGGTCGGGGCTTTCAGACAAATCGCGATAAGTTTGGAACTGTGCATTTCGGCTCATTTTCCCGGCCGCTCATATCCGACCTTCAGGTGACGTCGAGAACCTGGGCTTCGGTGAGGTTTGCGAGATCGGCCGGAGTGATCGGGAAGACGCAGCGCGGCGTTCCCGCGGCGGCCCAGACCTGCGGATAGGCCATGAGGTCCTGATCCATCACGACCGTCATCGGGCTTGCGTGGCCGATGGGCGGGATGCCGCCGATGGCGAAGCCTGTCACTCCGCGCACCCAATCGGCATCGGCGCGGGTGAGCCTAAGGTCGAGCTGGCGGCCAAGCCGCTTCTCATGCACCCGGTTGCTGCCGGAAGTGAGCACGAGCACCGGCGCGTCGCCCGCGCGGAAGATCAGGGATTTGACGATGGCGCCGGTCTCGCAGCCGCATTGGGCGGCGGCATCCTCGGCGGTGCGGGTCGAGCCTGGCATCTCGCGGACCTCGGCCGTGCAGCCTGCGTCGCGGAGCGCCTTTGCTACCCGCTCAGCGGCGGCAGGCAGGCTCACCCTTGCTGGCCCGCAAGCTCCCGGATGATGGCCTTGGCCTCGGCGCTGTCCCACTCGGCCTCGCCGAGAAGGCGGGCGACCTCGCGCCCGTCGCGCCCGATGATGATTGTCATCGGCAGGCCGAAGGCGCCGGCCTCGCGGGCAAGCTCGGATTTCTGATCGCGGTAGACGCCGAGGTGCTGGATCTCAACCTCGTCGAAGAACTTGTCGATCTTGGCGCGTGCGCCCCGGTCGGTCGAGACCGCCATGACGTGGATGTCTTCGCCGTTGAGCTCACCCGCGAGGCGGTCGATGGAGGGCATTTCGGCCCGGCAGGGGGCGCACCAGGTGGCCCAGAAATTCATCACGACGACCTTGCCGCGCAGATCGGCGACGGTCATCGGCTGGCCCTCGCCATCGGCGAAGACGGTCTGCATTTCGTTGAAAGGCTCCTCGTGGACCACGAGTTTCGCCATGTCGCCGACCTGCAGCGCCGACAGATCGGTCGCCGGGGCGGCGGTATCCTCGCTCTCTGGTATCGCCAGAATAACTGCGATAAAGACGGCAAGGATTGCGATGGGGGCGAGGATTTTGACGTTCATTCCTCTCTCACTCCGCTCGATAAAGAGATCTCGGGAATGAATAATAAGCCTCAGGCACCGGGCGCGCACCCCCCTGCGACCAAGGATGCGAACACGATGTGGGGAGGTCGGTTTCAATCCGGCCCCGATGCGGTGATGGAGGCGATCAACGCGTCGATCGGGTTCGATCAGCGGTTTTATGCCGAGGATATCGCGGGATCGCGCGCGCATGCGGCGATGCTGGCGAAGCAGGGTATTATCTCGGAGGCGGATGCGGCGGCGATCGACCGGGGTCTGGAGCAGATCAAGGGTGAGATCGAGCGGGGCGAATTCGAGTTCTCGGCAGCCCTCGAAGACATCCACATGAATGTCGAGGCGCGGCTCAAGGAGATCATCGGCGAGCCCGGCGGGCGGCTGCATACCGGGCGCTCGCGCAACGATCAGGTGGCGACGGATTGCAGGCTTTGGGTCCGCAGGACGATTGACGAGGCGGATGCGATGCTGGGCGCCCTGATCACGGCGCTGGTCGATCAGGCGGAGCGGGGGGCGGAGATGGTGATGCCGGGCTTCACCCACCTGCAAGCCGCCCAGCCGGTGACCTGGGGCCACCACATGCTGGCCTATGCCGAGATGTTCGGGCGCGACCGGGGGCGGCTGGCGGATGCCCGCGCCCGGCTCAATCAGTGCCCGCTGGGGGCTGCCGCGCTGGCGGGGACCAGCTTTCCCATCGACCGGGAGATGACGGCGGCGGCGCTGGGGTTCGACGGGCCGACGCGGAATTCTATGGATTCGGTCTCCGACCGGGATTTCGTGATGGAGTTTCTCTCGGCCGCCGCGATCTGCGCGACGCATATGAGCCGGTTGGCCGAGGAGCTGGTGATCTGGTCCTCCGCCCAGTTCCGGTTTGTCGAGCTCAGTGACAAATTCACCACCGGCTCCTCGATCATGCCGCAGAAGAAGAACCCGGATGCGGCGGAGTTGATCCGCGCCAAGGTGGGGCGGATCATGGGGGCGAGCGTGGCGCTGACCATGACCATGAAGGGCCTGCCGCTGACGTTCTCGAAGGATATGCAGGAGGATAAGGAGCCCCTGTTCGATGCGGCTGACAGCCTGGCGCTGGCACTGGCGGCGATGGAGGGGATGGTCAGGGACATGGTGCCGAATGCCGAACGGCTGCGCGAGGCCGCCGGTGCGGGGTTCTCAACGGCCACGGATCTGGCCGACTGGCTGGTGCGGGTGCTGGGCATGCCGTTCCGCGACGCCCATCACGTGACCGGACGGATCGTGAAGGAGGCCGAGGACCGGGGCGTGGATCTCGCCGATCTGCCGCTGGAGACCATGCAGGGCGTTGAACCGCGGATCACGGAGGCCATCTTCGACGTCCTGAGCGTCGAGGCCTCGACCCGCAGCCGGACGAGCCTGGGCGGTACGGCGCCCGCAAGTGTCCGCGCCGAGGTGCAAAGGTGGCGAGAGGTGCTGTCATGACCCGAATTCTTGTCATCCTCGCCGTTGCCGCGGCACTCACCGCCTGTGGCAAGAAGGGCGATCCGAAGCCGCCGCAACCGGCCAAAACCGAGACGGAGAAGACGGCGACCGAGTGATCGCGCCGGGCCGGAGACGAGCGAGAGATGGATCATTTCACCTATAAGGATGGGCGTTTGCATGCCGAGGACGTCGCGATCGAGGAGATCGCGGCGGAGGTCGGCACGCCGTTCTACGTCTACTCTACCGCGACGCTGGAGCGGCATTACCGGGTGTTCGAGGAAGCGCTCGACGGGCTGCCGCACATGATTTGCTATGCGATGAAGGCGAACTCGAACCTCGCGGTGATCGCGACGCTGGCGCGGCTCGGTGCGGGGGCGGACATCGTCTCTGGCGGGGAGCTGGAGCGGGCACTCGCGGCAGGAGTGCCGACGGACAGGATCGTCTTCTCTGGCGTCGGCAAGACCGAGGCCGAGATGCGCCGGGCGCTGGAGATCGGCATCCGCCAGTTCAACGTCGAAAGCGAGCCGGAGCTGGAGCGGCTGGACGCGGTCGCCCGAGCCATGGGCAAGACTGCGCCGATCACGGTGCGCATCAACCCGGATGTGGATGCGCGGACCCATGCCAAGATCGCGACCGGCAAGGCGGAGAACAAGTTCGGGGTCGGCCTGCACAGGGCACGCGAGATCTATGGCAAGGCGGCGGCGATGGAGGGGATCGAGATCGTTGGCGTGAATGTGCATATCGGCAGCCAGCTCACGCAGCTCGAGCCCTATCGCGATGCGTTCCTCAAGGTGGCGCAGCTGACCGAGGATCTGCGGGCGGATGGGCATGCCATCGGCAGGCTCGATATCGGCGGTGGGCTGGGGATCCCCTATCAGCAGACCAACGAGGCGCCGCCGCTGCCCTTCGACTATGGCCAGGTGGTGCGGGAGACCGTGGGCCACCTGGGCTGTGAGATCGAGATCGAGCCGGGCCGCCTGATCGCGGGCAATGCGGGGCTTCTGGTCTCGAAGGTCATTTATCGCAAGGAGGAGGGGCGCAATTTTCTGGTGCTCGATGCGGCGATGAACGACCTGATCCGGCCCGCGATGTATGACGCCTGGCACGATGTGATCCCGGTGGTGGAGCCAGATCCCGACACGCCGGTCGGTCCGGTGGACATTGTCGGGCCGGTTTGCGAGAGCGGTGATACATTCGCGCAACAGCGGGAAATGGCGATGCAACAGGCGGGAGACCTCGTCGCCTTCCGCTCCGCCGGGGCTTATGGCGCGGTGATGTCGTCAGAATACAACTCCCGCCCGCTGATCCCGGAAGTTCTTGTTAATCGGGACCAATTTGCTGTGATACGGAAAAGGCCCACATATGCAGAGATGCTGTCACGTGATAGCGTGCCTGACTGGTTGAGCTGAGGCGCGGGAATCGGTCGCGCAGGAAACGGAGTCGGATGGCGCAGTTTTCCTTCAGGGGCAAAATTCGGGGCTATGGGCGCAGGTTGCGCCGCCAGATCCGGCTGAGCACGCTGGCGATCTGGGCAGAGCGGGTGGCGGTGTGTTTCTGGCCGCTCTTCACAGTGGTGACGCTTTTCCTGACCACGGCGCTTCTTGGCTGGTTCGAGATGGGTGGGCCGGTTGTGCACCGGGTTCTGCTTACGCTGTTTGGCCTCGCCGCCCTGGCGGCCATTGGCTGGGGCGTCTGGAGTTTCCGCAAGCCGGAGCGGTCCGAGGCGCTGAAGCGGCTGGACCAGGATGTGCCCGAGCGCCCGCTGGCGACCATGTCGGATTCGCTGGGCGTCGGGCGCGGGACGCTCGCCTCCGAGGTCATCTGGCTCGCGCATCAGCGCAGGGCAGAGCAGGCGGCGATGGCGCTGAAGGCCAAGGCGCCCAACCTGCGGCTTTCCTCGAACGACCGCTGGGCGCTGAGGCTGTTCGCGCCGACGCTGTTCCTGGCGGCGCTGCTCGGCAGCGATATCGACCTGCGCCGGGCCGTGGTTCTGGCCTCGCAGCCCGAGCCGTTGACACCCTCGGTGCCCGAGATCGTGCGCAACCCGGTGGTCGAGGCCTGGGCCGTGCCGCCGAGCTACACCGGCATCGAGACCGTCTATCTGACGGCGCGGACTGGCGGTGAGCCGGTGGTGCTGCCGGAAGGAACCGAGATCACGATCAGGGTCACGGATCTGGACACCCTGCCGGTGCTGGATGCGCCGGGGCTCGCCGGTGTGGGCGGGTTCGCGCCGCTGGGCGGCGGGCTGGCCGAGGCGGTGACGCTGCTCAGTGGCTCTGGCCCGGTCCGGGTCATGGATGGCGAGACCGAGATGGCCGCCTGGCCGATCGAGGTGATCCCCGACACGGCGCCCGAGATCAAATTCGCCGGACGTCCCGGCACGACCGCGACCCGCGCGCTCCAGATCGATTTCGAGGCGCGCGACGATTACGGGATCGTGTCGGCCTGGGGCGAGATCCAGCCGGTCGAGGAGGACCGCGGCAAGGGGCTGGAGCTGGAGCCGATCGAGATTGCCCTGCCCCTGCCGATCACCCGCGATCTGCGTGAAGTGACCGAAAGCACGATCGAGGATCTGACGGAGCATCCCTGGGCGGGCGCGGAGGTTGAGATCGTGCTCTATGCCGAGGATGGCGCAGGGCAGATCGGCCAGACCGAGCCGCTGAAGATGCGGCTGCCGTCGCGCCGCTTCAACGACCCGCTGGCCGCGAGCCTGGTGGAGCAGCGCCGGGATCTGGCACTGGATTTCGACAAGGGGCTGCGTGTGCTGGACGTGATCCAGGCGGTGACGCGGCGCCCGCAGGTGATCTTCGGCGACCGGCACGGGCCTTATCTGGGCACCCGGCTGGTGATCCGCCGGCTCGCCAACGCGGTGGTGCAGGAGCAGGTGCCGGAAGCGGCGCCGGAGCTGGTGGATCTGCTCTGGGACATCGCGCTGTCGCTCGAGGACGGAAACCTCTCGGACGCGCTGGAGCGGCTGAGGGCCGCGGAGCAGCGCCTGCGCGATGCGCTGGAGAACGGCACGGACGAGGAAGTGCGCCAGGCGATGGAGGAATTCCGCCAGGCGATGAATGAGTACATCCAGGAGCTCGCGCGTCAGATGGAGCAGAACCCGCAGGCCCAGCAACAGCAGGGCCAGCAGCAGGGTCAGCAGCTGAGCCAGCGCGACCTGGAGGAGATGCTCAACCAGATGCAGCAGCAGGCGGAATCGGGCCTGCGCGATCAGGCGCGCAACATGCTGAGCGAGCTGAGCCGGATGCTGGAGAACCTGCAGGCCGGGCGGCAGCAGCAACAGGGCAGCCCGGGCCAGCAGGCGATGCAGGAATTGCAGGAGATGATCCAGCGCCAGCGTGACCTGGCGGACCGCACGTTCGATGAGCTGCGCCAGCAGCGCCGCCAGCAGGGCAACCAGGGTCAGGGTCAGCGCAACGAGAGCGGCGACCCCTCGCAGCAGGGCCAGCGCCCGGGTGAGGGCGGCCGTGGTCAGGGTGAGAATTTCGGTCAGGGCAATGAGCCCGGCGGTCAGGGCCAGCAGGGCCTCGCCGGGGACCAGGAGGCCCTGCGCCAGGCGCTTGAGGAGCTGCGCCGCCAGCTTCCGGGCGGAGAGGGCGCGAGCCGGGCACTGGGCGAGGCCGGAGAGGCGATGGGCGATGCCCGCGACTCCCTGCAGGAGGGCCAGAACTCACAGGCTGTGCAGGATCAGATGGAAGCGCTCGACCGGCTGAGCGAGGGCGCGCAGGCGCTGGCCGAGCAGATCCAGAACGGCCAGGGCGATGTCGGCGCCCAGGGTCAGGGCAATCGCGATGGCGATGATCAGGAACTGGGCGAGACCGACCCGTTCGACCGTTCGATGGGCTCGAACGGCGCGGATCGCGGCAGCAATGTCAAAGTGCCCAATCAGGCGCAGCTCGACCGGGCGCGTGAGATCCTGAAACAGCTTCGGGAACGCTCAGCCGAGCCGCACAGGCCCGAACTGGAGCTCGATTACTTCGACCGGCTGCTCGACAAGTTCTGAGGCACGGCGCTAGCCCTGAGAGTCCTCTTCCTTGGGAAGCACCGGTTCGATCCGCTCCATGAAGACCTCGACGATGCCGTAGGCGCTGGCGCGGGCCTCGTCGACCTTGGCGATGTAGTTGTTCAGAACCGGCTCCGCTTCGGGCACCTGCGCGCTGATCTGTGGCGCGAGCAGGTAGAGTGATGAGAGCACCGAGACCAGGATCAGGACCAGCAGGAAACCGGTGGCGAAGGCGCCGCTGCTGCGCTTGTCCGAGGCGGTTTTCTTGGCTGCGCGGCGGTTGTGCTTCTTGAGCATCTTGCGCCGGCTCTTCTCGGTCACTTTGGCGGTTCCGACCTTCTGATCGACCGAGCGCTGGGCGATCCGCTCACGCAAATCGTCGGTCTCCGCCTGCGCCTTCGGCGTTGGCATCGGCGGCGGTGGCGGCGGTGTGGTCAGGCTCTCGCTCTCGGCGGCCTGGTTCACGCGGTTGGCGAGCGACTTGATGAACGAGCGTCCCTCGGGCGCTTTCTCCTCGCCTTGGGCCGGGGGGAATGGCACGCCTGCGGCCGCATCCGGCGAGGCGCCGGTGGCCGGTGCGGGCGGCTCGCCCGATGGCGGGTCCTGCTGGACCTCGTCAACGATCTGGCGGATTTCGGCGAGCTGGCGGGCGCGATCCTCGCGCAATTGCTCCTCGTTAGCCATGGCCTGGGGGGGCGGTGCTGCTGGCGCCTCAGGCGCGGCAGGACCCTCCGAGACGGCTGGGGCTTCTTCGGATGCCACAGGCGGCTCTGCCACTTGTGGTTCCACCGGTTCAGGCGCCGCTTCGCTGGGCGCCGCCTCCTCGGCCTGGGGCGGCATGGCACGCCACTCGAAACCGCATTTCGCACAAGAAACCTTACGCCCCTTCGTGCCGAGCGCGCTGTCCGGCACGTTGTAACTGGCATCGCACTTAGGGCATGTGATCTGGACCACGTCGCCTTCTCCCAACCTGTCTGCCTTCCCGAAGCATAGCATCTATAGTGGAGATGTCGCTAACTTCAAAGATCTGGTGCCTAAAGATGCTTGTCAAACGTGTTGAATACTGGGCGTTTCTGGGGCCGCCGATGGCTTTACGGTTGCCAAATGGGGCGGGCGGATTCAACGTGTGGCCGTTATGATTTCCTTGTCCGGTGTCACCTTTGGCTATGATGGGCGCGAAACGCTGTCTGAGATCTCTGCCGAGATCCCTCAGGGCACGTTCGCGTTCCTGACCGGTCCTTCGGGCACCGGCAAGACGACGCTGATGAAGATGCTGTATCTGGAGCATTTTCCGTGGTCGGGCCAACTCGAGATCCTCGGCTTTAAGCCTAACACGCTCTACGAGGACGAAATCGTCGATCTGCGCCGCCGGATCGGCATCGTTTTCCAGGATTTCGCGCTTCTCGAGCATATCACGGTGATGGAGAACATCGCGCTGCCGCTGAGGATCGCGGGCAAGCGGTCCGAGGATTACCGCGAGGATATGGAGCAGCTCGTCAAGTGGGTCGGGCTGGGGCAGCGGATGCACGCGCTGCCGCCGCAGATCTCGGCAGGCGAGAAACAGCGCGCGGCGATTGCCCGTGCGGTTGTAAATTCGCCCGATGTGATTCTGGCCGACGAGCCCACGGGAAACGTGGATCCGGAGATGGGGACCCGGATCTTGCGCCTGTTGATCGAGCTCAATCGGCTCGGCAAGACGGTGCTGATCGCGACCCATGACCTGCATCTGATCCGAAGCTCGAAGGGCCAGGTGAGCGCGCGGATCTACCGGCTGGCGGATGGCAAGCTGACCCAGAGCGGGAGCGAGCTGTGATCGGCCTCCTGTGCCCGGATGACGGCCCGCCGATCGTGCCGACGCGGGGCTGGTCGGCCTGGATCACCATCACGACGGCGGCGGCGATGGGGTTCCTCGCCATCATCTGCCTGGCCGCCGGGCTTGCCGCCGGCCGGCTCGCCGCGACCTGGGAGGCGGATTTCGAGGGGCTCGCCACCGTCTCGGTCCAGGCCGAGGTAGGCGAGATCGAGAGCCGGATTGCGCGGGCGGTCGAGATCCTGGAGACGACGCCCGGGATCGGCCGGGTGCGGGTTCTGACCGATGCCGAGCATGCGGAACTGATGGCGCCCTGGCTGGGCGAGAGCCTGCCGATGGATGTGCTGCCGATGCCGCGGCTGATCGAGGTGGAGCGCCGCGGCGACGGGCCGGACGTGCCGCGCCTGCAGGCCCGGCTGGATCAGACGGCGCCGGGCGCGCTCTATGACGACCATCAGGTCTGGCGCGCGCCGCTGATCGATGCTGCGCAGGGGCTGTCGTTGCTCGCCTGGGCGGCGACGACGCTGGTGATCCTGACGGCCGCCGGGATGCTGGCGCTGGCGGCGCAGGCCTCGCTGGCCGGAAACCGCGATGTGGTGCGGGTCGTGCGGCTGATCGGGGCGACGGATGCCTATATCGCGCAGGCCTTCATCGCGCGCATCGCCATGCGCGGCTTTGCCGGTGGTCTGGCAGGTGCGGCGCTGGGCGTGCTGGCGCTGGGGGCGCTGCCGGCGCCCGGGCCGGGGGCGGAGCTTGGCCTGACGCTCACGCCCGGGACGCTGACGAGCCTTCTGCTCCTGATCTTCGTGCCGCTCGGCACCACGGCGATCGCGCTCGGGGCCGCATGGGTGGCGGTGCGCGCGGCGCTCAGCCGGATCGTGTGAATGCCCTCGCCGCTCTTCGCCGTGCTGATCTACGGGGTCATGGGCGTGATGGGCGTGATCGGTATCCCTGCGCTGCTCAGCGACGATTGGAGCCGCAGGTGGAAGAAGCTCTATTGCAAGATCGTCTTCCGGCTTTTGCGCGCGGTCTACGGCATCCGCGTCACGGTCGAGGGCGAGGTGCCAAGGGGCGATGTGCTGATCGCCGCCAAGCACCAGTCGCTGTTGGATGTGCTGATCATCTACCACGCGCTCGAGAAACCGCGCTTCGTGATGAAGCGCGAGCTGATGTGGACGCCGGTTTTCGGGCTTTATGCGCGGCGCAGCGGGGCGGTGCCGATCGACCGCAGACCGCGCCATGGCGCCGCTAAGGAACTGGTCGAGGCGTTCGAGGGGGTGAAGGGCCAGATCGTGATCTACCCTCAGGGCACGCGGGTGGCGCCGGGGGCGACGGCACCCTACCGGCGGGGCATCACCCGGATGGCCGAGGCGACCGGCCGCCCGGTGATCCCGGCGGCGACGAATTCCGGGCTTTTCTGGGCCAAGGGCGGGCGCATGCAGGGGCCGGGCACCGCGGTGGTGCGGTTTGGACCGACATTCGCCGGAGATCTGCCCGCCGCCGAACTGATGACCGAGACGGTGTCCTGGATCGAGATCGAAAGCCGCGAGCTGGCCGGGTTAGAGCCCCTTTGAGCCCATCGCGACGAACTTGTCGCGCCGGTGCTGCTTCAGTGCGCCCGGGTCAAGCGCGGTAAGCTCGCCCAGGGTCTCGGCGATCGCATTGCGCACATTGCCGATGGTGACCTTCGGGTCGCGCTGCGCGCCGCCGAGGGGTTCGGGGATGATCCGGTCGATCACCTCGAGCTTCAAAAGATCCTGCGCGGTGAGCCTAAGGGCGGCGGCGGCATCCTGCATCTTCTCGGCGTTCTTCCAGAGGATCGAGGCGCAGCCTTCGGGCGAGATGACGGAATAGACCGAATGCTCCAGCATCATCACCTTGTTGGCGGTGGCAAAGGCGACGGCGCCGCCCGAGCCGCCCTCGCCGATCACGACCGAGATCAGCGGGACCTTGAGCGAGAGGCAGGTCTGGGTGGAGCGGGCGATGGCCTCGGACTGGCCGCGCTCCTCCGCCCCCTTGCCGGGATAGGCGCCGGGGGTGTCGATCAGGGTGATGACGGGCAGGCCGAAACGGTCGGCTAGCTCCATCAGGCGCACCGCCTTGCGGTAGCCCTCGGGCCGGGCCATGCCAAAGTTCCGCTCCAGCCTTGTCTTGGTGTTGTGGCCCTTCTCATGGCCGATCACGACAACGGGCGTGTCGTCGAAGCGCGCGAGGCCGCCAATCACCGCGTGGTCTTCCGCGAAATTGCGGTCACCGGAGAGGGGCGTGACCTCGGAGAAGAGCGCGTTGACATAGTCTTTCGTGTGCGGCCGGTCCGGGTGGCGGGCGACCTGGCATTTCTGCCAGGGGGAGAGATCGGCGTAGAGCTCGGTCAGAAGCTCGTTCGCGCGTTTGTCGAGCGTGTCGGCTTCGCCGTCGACATTCATCTTGGCGTCTTGGGCTGCGAGCGCGCGCAGCTCCGCCGCCTTGCCCTGGAGCTCGGCCAGCCCCTTTTCGAAGTCGAGATAGTTCTGCATGTCCGCCTCCTGCCCAGCGCCGGATTTAGGCGCGATGGGCGGGAAATGCAATCGGCTCTCTTTTCTGGGTGCGCCCCCCGGAGGCCCCGTCCCGGGGCCGCCGGCGGCCACTTAAACGCGATCCATTCGGATCGCGTTACGGGCGCCGGGTGTCATACTTACGGAATAACGCCGTGCGGTTCAGCCCGCGCCAGTGCGCCCGGAAGCGCGCCAGGCAAAGGCGCATGCGCAGCCTTGGGCTGCGCATTCCGTTTGGTTCGCCCTGGCTTTGGGTCAGCCCTGGGCGATCAGGTCCGCCTGTTTCACCACCACTTCCGCCTGGCGGATCGAGGCGAGGTCGATGAGTTTGCCGTCGAGGGTAACGGCGCCTGCGCCGGAGCGTTTGGCTTCCTCCATCGCGTCGATGATCCGTTTGGCTTTGGTCACGGCGGCCTCTGACGGCGTGAATATCTCGTTGGAGAGTGCGATCTGGCTCGGGTGGATCGCCCATTTGCCGACCATGCCGAGCGTGGCGGAGCGGAGCGCCTGGGCCTTGAAGCCCTCAGGGTCTGAAAAGTCGCCGAAGGGGCCATCGACGGGAAGCACGCCATGGGTACGGCAGGCGGCGACGATGGCGACGGTGGGATAGTGCCATGGGTCGGCGAGGCTGCGAGCCCGCTCACCCTCGCCCTCATCCAGCATGTAGTAGTTCTCCTGCGTGCCACCGATCGCGGTCGTCTGCATGCCCATGAAGGCCGCATAGTCCGCAGGGCCGAGGCTCATCGCCTGCATGCGGGGGCTGGAGGCCGCGATCTCCTCGACATGGGCGAGGCCGGCGGCGGTTTCGATGATCACCTCAAGGCCGATGCGTTTCTCGCGGCCCAGCCCGTCCTCGATCGCGGTGACCATGGCGTCGACCGCGTAGACGTCTTTCGCGTTGCCAGCCTTGGGGATCATGATGAGATCGAGCCGTCCCTTGGTCTGCTCCATCAGGTCGACCACGTCGCGCACCCAATAGGGCGTGTCGAGCCCGTTGATCCTGACCGAGAGGGTCTTGTTCCCCCAGTCGATGTCGTTGATCGCCTGGACGATGTTTTTGCGCGCCTCGATCTTGTCGTCCGGCGCCACCGCGTCCTCGAGATCGAGGTTGATCACATCCGCCGCCGAGGCCGCCATTTTCTCGAACAGCGCGGGGCGCGAGCCGGGGCCGAAGAGCTGGCAGCGGTTGGGGCGGGCCGGGGCGGCGGGCTGGACGGTGAAGCTCATGGACGGTCTCCGGATGTTGCGATGCGGCGCAAGATTATTGCGCCGTCCTTATCCGGGGCGAAACGATCCGTCAATCGCGTTTCAGCCGAGGTCAAAGGTCGCAAGGACCGGACAGTGATCTGACGGCTTCTCCCGCCCGCGCCAGGGTTTCAGAACCTGGCTGGAGCCCGCCACGGGGGAGACGCCGCGCGACCAGATATGATCGAGCCTGCGGCCCTTGTCGGCGGCCTCCCAGTCGCGGGCACGGTAGGACCACCAGCTGTAGAGCTTCTCTGGGCTGGGGATGTCGGTGCGGGTCACGTCGGTCCAGCCGCCCTTCTCCATTGCTATGTTCATCGCGTCGGTCTCGACCGGTGTGTGGGAGACGACCTTGAGGAGTTGTTTGTGCGACCAGACATCGTCTTCCAGCGGCGCGATGTTCAAGTCCCCGACCAGAATGCCGGGGTTTTCGTCTTTGACGCCCCAAGCCGTCATCTCCGAGACGAAATCGAGCTTATGGCCAAACTTCGGGTTCTCGTTGCGGTCGGGCACATCGCCACCGGCGGGGACATAGAAATTGTGCAGGAGCGCGCCGCCCGGCAGGCGGGCCGCGACGTGGCGGGCGTCGCCTTTCCCGCACCAGTCGATATGGCCCGCGTCTTCCAGCGGCTCGCGGCTGAGGATGGCGACGCCGTTGTAGCCCTTCTGCCCGCGGGCGACCATGTGGGGGTAGCCGGCCTGGGCGAGCTGCTCGACGGGGATCTTGTCGACCGGGGATTTGGTCTCCTGCAGGCAGAGGATGTCTGGGCCCACCTCTTTGAGAAAACCGGTCACGAGATCGATGCGCAAGCGGACCGAATTGATGTTCCAGGTGGCGATGGTGGTTGGCATGCGCGGTCTCCGTCCTAAAGCTCGGCCCGGGAGATTGGCCTGCCAGTCAGGCGCCCGCAATCAAAAAACCCGCGCCTGAAAACGAGGATCACAAAAAAGAGCGCCCGGTGCGGGGAAACACCGGGCGCTGGTCCGAACGGGACCCTGCAACAGGACGGTCCGAGGGGGGGAGAACCGACCTGTCGGGCAGCAGCAGGTTGGGGGGGAGCCGCTGCCTACTCAGGAAGTATGGTGTAACACACCCGCCTTCAAGGGGGTCATCACATCCCGAGCCTGTATCCTCCCGATTCCGTGAGAAGAATGCGGGCATTCGAGGGATCCGGCTCGATTTTCTGGCGCAGCCGGTAGATATGGGTCTCGAGCGTGTGGGTGGTGACGCCCGCGTTGTAGCCCCAGACCTCGCGGAGCAGGACATCGCGTTCCACGGTGCGCCCGCCGGCGCGGTAGAGGAACTTGAGGATGTTGGTTTCCTTCTCGGTGAGGCGGATCTTGCGCTCTTCCTCGTCCGTCAGCATTTTCGCGCCGGGGCGGAAGTTGTAATGGGCGATCTGGAACACCGCATCCTCGGACTGCTCGTGCTGGCGCAGCTGCGCGCGGATGCGGGCGAGCAGGACCGGGAACTTGAAGGGTTTGTGGACGTAATCGTTGGCGCCTGAATCGAGGCCCAGGATCGCGTCCGAGTCGGAGGTCTGGCCGGTGAGCATGATCACGGGGCATTTCACGCCCTGCTTGCGCATCAGGCGGCAGACCTCGCGGCCGTCCATGTCCGGCAGGCCGACATCGAGAATGACCAGATCGTGCATCTCGGTCTTGGTGCGCTCGATTCCGTCGTGGCCTGTGGCGGCTTCGAAGACATCGAACTCGTCGATCATGACCAACTGGTCAGCGAGGGCCTCGCGCAGGTCTTCATCGTCGTCGACGAGAAGGATTTTTTTCGAAACGGACATAGTTATGCTCCGACTGTTATTGTTTCGATCTGGCCCCCACATGGGTAAAATGACCAGATGTGCCAGATTTTTGACAGTACGCTCACCGAACCGTGTGCATACCGACCGGAATGTTTCAAGGTTGCGGTGTTCTGGAGCCTGAATAGTTGATCTGGCTGCTGCGATAGCGAAGGCGGAGTGATGTCCCTGACTCTGACGGCAGAGGAACGAGTGGCCCGGGCGCGGTCGGACCTGCGCATGGGGGCGCCGATCGCGCTTGTCTCGCCGAGCGGGGGTGCGCTGGTGGTGGCCGCCGAGATGGTCACCGACCGCCGGCTCGCGGAGTTGCGGGCGCTGATGCCCGAGGAGATCGACATCGCGATCTCGGACCACCGGGCCGCGACCCTGAAGGCGCGGGCCTATGACGGAAAGCTGGCGCGGGTGGTGGTCGGCGATGCCGAGGATGCCCGCTTTGTCCGCGCCACGGCGGACCCGGCGGGCGACCTGGCAACCCCGATGAAGGGGCCTTACCGGACCCGGCGCGAGGGGCCGGCGGATCTGCACGCCCTGGCGCTCAACCTGGTGAAACAGGCGCGGCTTTTGCCCGCCGCGGTGGTCGCGGTCTGGCCGGACCGCGGGGTTGTCGAGCGCCTGGCGGCGGAGGCGCGGTTCTCGGTACTCTCGGAGATGGAGGTTCACCGGGCAGCGGAGGCGGCGATCCGGATGCAGCTTGTCTCAGGCGCGCGGGTGCCGACCCGGTTCGCCGAGGCGGGCAAGGTGCATGTCTACCGGCCCGAGGATGGCGGTGAGGAGCACTATGCGGTCGAGGTCGGGCGGCCCGCCCGGTCGCGGCCGGTGCTCTCGCGGCTGCATTCGGCCTGTTTCACCGGCGATGTGATCGGCTCGCTCAAATGCGATTGCGGGCCGCAGCTTGCCGCCGCGATGGAGCAGATCGCCGGGGAGGGCGCGGGTGTGCTGCTCTACATGAACCAGGAGGGGCGCGGGATCGGGCTTGCCAACAAGATGCGGGCCTATGCGCTGCAGGACCAGGGATTCGACACGGTCGAGGCGAACCACCGGCTGGGGTTCGAGGATGACGAGCGCGATTTCCGCCTCGGCGCCGAGATGCTGAAGGCGATGGGGTTCTCTGCTGTCAGGCTGATGACGAACAACCCGGCCAAGGTCGCGATGATGGAAGCCTCCGGCGTCTCGGTCGCGGAGCGGGTGGCACTGAAAGTGGGCGAGACCGACGAGAACCGCGCCTATCTGGCGACCAAGGCGGAGAAGAGCGGGCATTTGCTTTGATCGTCCCGCGCGACGCCGCCACCGCCTCCCCCACCCACCCGCCCGGAGCCGGCGGCGCCGCCGCGCGGGACGATCTGGTGGTTGGGCCCTGGGGCGCGCGGCTTCAGGGTGTCCGCTTGCCGTGTTCGGTGGGACGCGGGGGGATTTCGGAGAGCAAGGTCGAGGGCGATGGGGTGACGCCCGCGGGCGTCTACCGTCTGCTCTGGCTCTACTGGCGGGCGGACCGGCAGGGGCCGCCGCTCAGCGCGCTGGATGCCCTGCCGCTCGGCCCCCAGCAGGGGTGGGCGGAGACGCCGGAGGACCCGGACTACAATTGCCCGGTGCGCCACCCCCACGGTTTTCCGGCGGACCGGATGGCGCGGGGTGACGGACTCTACGACCTCTGTGCGGTGACCGATCAGAATCAGGCGCGGATCCCCGGCGCGGGATCGGCGATCTTCGTGCATCAGTGGCGCAAGCCGCGCCACCCGACGGCGGGCTGCGTCGCCTTTCGGCGCCGGGATCTTGTGTGGATCCTTGGCGCGTGGCGGCCCTGGTCGCGGCTGGTGATCCGCCTGCGCGGTGGGCTGTGAGCGTGGTGCGGGTCAGTAGACGCAGATCTCGTCGCTGATCACGAAGAGCTCTCCCCCCAGCTTGACGTTCGCCCTTGTCTCAGACAGCGCCACCGTGGTTGTCAGGCCCTGATTGTCGACCACGACCCATTGGCGCAGTTGCAGCGGGTTGTCGGCGAAGACCATGGTGATCGAGCCCTGTTCCGGGGCGTCGGGGTCGATCGCCTTGACGCGGAGCTGGCCCGCGGAGCGGTCGATCGAGGCGACCGCGCCCTCTTTCCTCAGATCCACCCGGTCGCGGAGCAGCAGGTCGAGCGGCGTCTCCCAAAGCGGGAAGCGCTCGAACGTGTTGATCTGCGGGTCGCAGACCCCGACCCAGGTGCCATCGGCGATGATCAGCGCGGGGTTCGGCGGCTCATAGTCGAACCGCATCCGGCCCGGGCGGCGGAGGTAGAAGATCCCCTCGGACAGGTCACCATCGGGCCCGATCTGCACGAAATTGCCCTCGAGCGTGCCGATGCCGTTGAGGTAGTTCGAAATTCGTAGCAGGTCGCCCTGGTTCACGGCCTGCGCCGAGACGCTGGGCGCGGTGAGAAGGAGGGCAAGAAGGATCGCGATTAATCGGGCCATAGGCGTATTCACTCACTCTATCGGGGATGTGCATCTCTCACGCTGAAACGGTGTCTGTCCAGCGTCGAGGGCCATCACGTTGCCGTGGGCGACACTCTGGTTCTCCGCTTCGTGCCTGTCCGCAAGGTTGGTCTTGTTTCGAGACTATTCCAGGAGAACCTGATGCCTGCCGTCACATTCTCGCATACCGGGACCACCGTGCCCGATCTCGACAAGGCCGTTGAGTTCTATTCCGAGGCCTTTGATCTGTATGTAATCATGGGCCCGAAGGATTTGAAGCCGGGTGAGAGTGCTATCGGGCAGCTGTGTGACGATGCCTTTGACGAGCGCAGGGATCGCCGTCCGGCCACGTTGCTAGTTGTCAAACTCAGGTGCACGGCGCAGGAGCGCAGGTATCGACGCGCGGCCAAGGGGCGTTATGCGCCATCGGGCCAAGGAACTTCTCATCTCCGCCGGAAACTCGTCCGGAAGGTCCGCGGGTTCGGTCCAGCCGACTTGAGACAGCCTTTCCCAGAACAGATGGTTCGGGCTGCCCGTTGACGTCATCATGGCCGCGTGTCCGGGCTTCTGCATGGCCGCGAAGATCGTGGAGCGATCGCCGGCGCTCAGTGCACGAAACATTTCGACTGTTTTCGGGCCCCAATTGGGTTCCGGGTCATTCTCCGACACTTCAGCGTTCTTCGACCAGGATTTCGCGTTTGCCGACGGCGTTGGCGGAGCTGACGACACCTTCGTCCTCCATCTGCTCCACCAGGCGGGCGGCTTTGTTGTAGCCGATGCCAAGCTTGCGCTGGATGTAGGAGGTCGAGCATTTGCGGTCGCGCGCCACGATGGCGACGGCGCGGTCGTAGAGCTCATCGGCGCTGTCACCGGGCTGGGCGAGGCCGAGTTTCTCGTCGACCATGGCGCCCATCTCGTCATCCGGGCCTTCGGTGACACCGCTGACATAGTCGGGCGCGCCGAGGGTCTTGAGGTGGCGGACGACCTCCTCGACCTCCTCATCGCTCACGAACGGCCCGTGGACGCGCTGGATCTTGCCGCCACCGGCCATGTAGAGCATGTCGCCCTGGCCCAGCAGTTGCTCGGCGCCCTGCTCGCCCAGGATGGTGCGGCTGTCGATCTTTGAGGTGACCTGGAACGAGATCCGGGTCGGGAAGTTCGCTTTGATCGTGCCGGTGATGACATCGACCGAGGGGCGCTGGGTGGCCATGATCAGGTGGATGCCGGAGGCGCGGGCCATCTGAGCGAGGCGCTGGATGCAGGCCTCGATCTCCTTGCCCGCGACCATCATCAGATCGGCCATCTCATCGACGACGACGACGATGAAGGGCATCTCCCTGGGTTCGAAGGTCTCGGTCTCGTAGACCGGCTCGCCGGTTGCCTCGTCGAAGCCGGTCTGGACGGTGCGGGAGAACTCCTCGCCCTTCTTGAGTGCATCGCGGACGCGGGCGTTGTAGCCGTCGATGTTGCGAACGCCCATCTTGGACATCTTGCGATAGCGCTCCTCCATCTCGGCGACGACCCATTTGAGCGCGACGAGCGCCTTTTTCGGGTCGGTGACGACGGGGGCGAGCAGGTGCGGGATGTTGTCGTAGACCGAGAGCTCCAGCATCTTCGGGTCGATCATAATCATCCGGCACTGCTCCGGCCCGAGCCGGTAGAGCAGGCTGAGGATCATGGTGTTGATCGCGACCGATTTGCCCGAGCCGGTGGTGCCCGCGATAAGGAGATGGGGCATCTTGGCGAGGTTGGCGACGACGGGCACGCCCTCGATATCCTTGCCGAGCGAGAGGGCGAGCGCGTGGCGGCTGTCGCCATAGGATGCGTGCTCGAGCGTCTCGCGCAGGAAGACCTTCTCGCGTTCGGTGTTCGGCAGCTCGATGCCGATCACCGAGCGGCCAGGAACGGTGGAGACGCGAGCGGCGAGCGCGGACATCGAGCGGGCGATGTCATCGGCCAGGCCGACGACGCGGCTGGCCTTGAGCCCCGGCGCGGGTTCCAGCTCGTAGAGCGTGACCACGGGGCCGGGTTTGACCGCGACGATCTCACCCCGGACGCCGTAATCCTCGAGCACCGTCTCCAGCATCCGCGCGTTGTCTTCCAGCGCCACGTCCGACATCTGGGCGCGCTGGATCGGGATCGCGCGGGCGAGGATGTCGAGCGGCGGCGCGTCGTAGACGGCGGTCTCGTCCAGACCGTCGAGCGCGAGCATCGGCTCGGCTTCCTTTTTCGCGCGGCGGCTTTTGGTGAGCGCCTTCTGCCGGGCGCTGTGGTCGACCGTGCTGCCGGGGATGAGGTCGGGCTCAGGCGCCTCGCGGCGCGGCTGGCCGCCGGGGCCGTTGAGCGCGCGGATGGCGCGCTTGAGCGAGGTGTCGTCCTCGACATCGACGAAATCCTCCGGGTCGAGGGGCTCTTCCTCGACCGGGGCCATGACCTCGGGTTCCCGGCGCAGGGTGCGGACCGGTTTCTGGCTCTCGGTGTCGAAGTCGTCGCCGCCGGTGACGCGCTCGGTGGTGTCCTTCTCGGGCACTTCCTCGCGGGAGAGGCCGGGGACCTGGGGCATGCTGACCGAGGGAATGTGGTCACGCCATGAGCCCGTGGGCTCGGCCGGGCCGAGGCGTTCCGCCCGGCTCTCCGCCCGGCGCTCGCGGATCTCGCCCATCTTCTTCGAGGCCGCCGATTTCGCGGCGTTCATTCCAAGGCCAAACATGGTGCCGAACATCATCAGGCCCCAGATCACCACGCGCAGGAACGAGAAGAGGAGCCAGCGGAACAGCCACCGGGTCTCGGCCCATGTCATGCCCGCGGCGATGCCGAAGGCGATTAGCGTGATCAGGCCGAGGCCGAGCGACATCGCCATCAGCGCCTGATCGGCCGCGAGCGGTATCTTCGAGATGATCTCCGACGCCGCCCGGTCTCCCAAAAGACCGCCGAGGCCGACATCGAGCTCCCATGCCGGATCTGGTGCGTGCGTGGACGCGAAGATCGCGCTGATCAGCACCGCGATCGGGATCACCGGCAGCCGCGCCCAGACCCGCTGTAGGCCGTAGTGGGCCAGACAGCGCAGGCCCCAGACGCCCAGAAGCGCGACCAGGGTCCATCCCGCGAGGCCGATGAACTGCATCACGCCGTCGGCGATGATCGCGCCGGGGATGCCGAGCACGTTGGTCGGCGCGGCGGAGGTCGCGTTCATCAGGCTCGGATCCTGAAGATTGTAGGTGTAGAGCGCGAGGCCGATCGCACCCGCCAGCGCGAACAGCGCCAGCCCGATCAGTTCGGCGACCCGGCGGCGCATGGCCGCTGACATCCGCGCATCCATCAGCGGTACGGCGTTCTCTCCGGTCAGCAGCGACATCTCATGCTCCCATTCGCTCCGTCATCAGCACATCGCGGACCTGTTCGAGCCCGCGCCGGACATCGGCCTCCGGGGCGACGAGGGCGAGGCGGATATACCCCTCACCCGGATTGCCGCCGCCAAGCGCCGGGCTCGTCTCCCGCGAGAGATACCGCCCGGGCAGGCCCTTCACGCCCGTTCTGCGCCAAAGATTCTTCACCACCCCTTCGTCGTCGCCGACCCGGAGCCAGAGAAAGAACCCTGCCTCCGGTGACATGTACCCATCGATGTTTGACAAAATGTCGTCGGCAATCTGGAATTTCGCGGAATAGAGGGCGCGGTTTGCCTCAACATGGGACTCGTCGCGCCAACAGGCCGCCGCCGCATGCTGCGCCGGGATCGGCATCGGTGCGCCCGCGTAGGAGCGGAGCTGCAGCATGCGCTGGCGGTTCCGGGGTCCGGTCACGGCAAAGCCGGAGCGCAGGCCCGCGAGGTTCGAGCGTTTGGAAAGCGAGTGGAAGGCGACCAGACGCTCCGGGTCGGCGCCGGTCTCGCTCGCCACTTCGAGCGCGCCAGGAGGCGGTGTGGCGCGGTAGATCTCGGAATAGCATTCATCGGCGAAGACGCGGAAATCGTGGCGCTCTGCCAGTTCCAGCAGCGTCTTCCAATAGGCCTTGTCCGCCACCGCGCCCTGCGGGTTCGCGGGCGAGCAGATGTAGGCGACGGTTGTGCGGTCGAGCAGGTCCGCCGGCAGACTGGCGAAGTCCGGCAGGTGCCCGGTCTCGGCCGTCGCGGGCAGGTAGACAGGCTCGGCGCCTGCGGTCAGCGCTGCAACCGCGTAGCATTGGTAGAACGGGTTCGGCAGGAGGATGACGGGCCTCTCGCCGTTCTTTCTCTCCGGGCTGAGCGCGATGCAGGAGGCATAGAGCCCCTCGCGCGTACCGTTCAGCGGCAGGATCTGGGTGTCCGGGTCGCGATAGGCTTCGGCGGCGTTGTAGCGTTTCGCGAGCCAGTCCGAGATCGCGGCGCGGAGGTCCGGGATGCCCTCGTTGGGCGGGTATTTCGAGAGCGTGGCGGCATGCTCCGCCATGATCGGTTGGATGAAATCCGGCACGGCATGCTGAGGCTCGCCGATCGACATCGGGATCTCGGGCCCGCCGGGGGCGACACCCTCGAGCAGCCTCCGCAAACGCGGAAACGCATACTCGGGGAGATCCGCGAACTTCGTCGGGAAATCCATCGCTCGTCCTCAATAAACGTGCCTCTGACGGGCAGTTACGGGGAAGATACCCGCCCGGAGACGCGAAATCCAGTTCGCGACGCGAATCAGCTCGGAAAAGCACTCCACCCGGAGCGCATTCTGACAACTATAGCGGGAAAAGAAAGGGTGACGCTCCGATTTGCGATTTTTCTCAACGGCGTGCGCGATTGTCTGGTGACGGTTCTCACATCCGAACGCAGGGGCTGTGCTATTCTGCGGGGCAAGTTTTCACGCTCCCGCAGGAGGACATGAAATGGCATCGAAAGAGAAGAAAGCGCCCGAGGGCGATGCGGTGGAGCTCGACGATCAGAGCCTTGATGCCGCGAGCGGCGCGGGCCTGAGCCTGGGCGACATCAAACCCTCCGTCCTCGGCTCCGGCGTCGATGGGAAGCGGTTCTCCGGCATCCGGAAGAAGGGGATCCGCGTCGGCGGGATCCGCAAGCAGGGCCTGCGCGAGCTAGGGGTGAAGCATCAGCAGGGTGGCCGGCCAAAGGGCTCTTGACCCCTGAGACCGGCCTCGAGGGGCCGGTGCTGCTCGACGACGCTTATGGCCGGATCCGGCAGGTTCTGCTGACCCTGCCAGGCTTTGCGGTCGATGATATCGAGGAACCGGTCCGGTCGGTTCTGGCCGGGTTTCCCGAGTATGTCCGGTTCGACATCCTGACCTCGGCTGAGGCCAAAGGACGGGTCGCTGCCTGGGTTGAGGGGCGCGCGGAGGCTCATATCCATGCAGCACCGGAAGGTCTCGATTTCACCCATTGGGCGCGCGATGCGCTGGTGGCGGTCGAGACGGGCGCCGGGCCTCGTGTCCTGATCTCGGAGAAATTCGGCCGCCGCGACGATGCGGCAGCGGCCCGCGCGCTGGCCGAGGCCGCCGGTGTAGAGGTCAGGGAAACGCATATCGCGCTCGATGGCGGGAACCTGCTGGCCCAGGGTGGGGATGTTCTGGTCGGGCGGGAGTTGTTCGAGGCGGGTGCGGACTCGCTCGACGCCGGGTCGGCGCGCCGCGTGATCGCGCTCGGCACTGCAACGGCCCGGCCTGCGGAGACGGTTGTCGACAGTCAGATCCTGCCGACTGGCTGGCGGGAGCGGCGGCGCACCGGTGTCGGCAAGGGTCAGGTCCAGCCGCTTTTCCACATCGATCTCTTCGTCTCACCTGCGGGGAAAACACCGGAGGGCCGCCCGCGCTGGCTGGTGGGCTGCCCGCGTCTCGGCGCCCGGCATCTCGGCCTCGAGATGCCCGATCATGCGGATGCGGAGCTCTTCGACGAGGTGGCGGCCAATCTGGCGGACACGGGGGCCGAGGTTATCCGCAACCCGCAACCGCTGATCTGGACCGACTGGCCGGATAAGCGGCTCAGGACCTGGCACCATTTTCCGGTCAATAATGTGATCGTCGAGATCGAAGCGAAGGCGCAGCCCAGGGTCTGGTTGCCTCATTTCGCCTGTGAAGCGTGGCAAGAACTGGCCCGGATCGACGCTGCGAACCGGGCCATCTGGGAGGGTCTGGGTTTTGGGGTCACGCCGGTTACCGGCTGCCTTGCCCTGGCCGAACGCCGGGGCGCGCTTCGCTGCATGCTCAACGTGGTGGCGCGGGGCTCGGCCGGAAGCTGACCGGGCGCCCTGGCGTCGCAGGGGCTCAGCCCATCCGGTTCGTCGGGTTGCCGATGATGTCCATGAACTCCTTCCGCGTCCGCGGGTCGGAGCGGAAGTTGCCGAGCATCGTGGAGGTGACCATCGAGACGCCGTGCTTGTGCACGCCGCGGGTCGACATGCAGTGGTGCTCGCCTTCCACGACGACGGCCACGCCGACGGGGTCGAGCACGTCCATCAGCGTATTGGCGATCTGGGCGGTCATCTTTTCCTGCACCTGAAGGCGCTTGGAATAGGCCTCGACCAGACGGGCAAGCTTCGAGATGCCGACAACTCGGTTGGTGGGGACATAGCCGACATGGGCCTTGCCGATGATGGGCGCCATGTGGTGTTCGCAATAGCTCTCGAACCGGATGTCGCGGAGGACAACCATCTCGTCATAGCCTTCGACCTCTTCGAAGGTACGGGCGAGGATCTCCACCGGGTCGATGTCATAGCCCTTGAACCACTCGCCATAGGCGCGCACGACCCGGCCCGGCGTGTCGAGCAGACCTTCGCGGTTTGGATCGTCGCCTGCCCAGCGCAGCAATGTGCGCACGGCTTCCTCCGCCTCCGCTTCCGAGGGCCGTTCGACCAGCTTTTCGACAGCGATCGGGTTGAAGTCCTGTTCAGGCTTGTTCATCGCGGGTCTCTCAGTGTTTCCATATCAGTACGCCGGGGCGTGTGTGGCGATGGAGGTTAGGTCGATGCGCCTGACTTCCAAGGGTTTTTCAGGCGCCAGTTGCGGATAAGTATTCCATACCGTGGTGTCAGCTTTGATTTACGCCGCGGAAAGGGCGCGTTCAAGGTCGCTCCGCAGATCCTGAGGGTCTTCGAGCCCGACCGAAAGGCGCACCAGACCCTCCGTGATGCCGAGTTTCGCCCGCGCATCCTCGGACAATCGCTGGTGCGTTGTGGTCGCCGGATGGGTGATCAGCGTCTTCGCGTCGCCTAGATTGTTGGAGATCTTGATGAGCTGGAGCGCGTTCAGCATCCGAAAGGCACCCGGCTTGCCGCCCGGCACTTCGAAGGCCAGCATCTGGCCCGGGCGGCTCATCTGTGCTGCGGCGAGGTTGTGCTGCGGGTGAGAGGGGAGCCCCGGGTAGATCACCCGGTCGAGCTTGCCATCGAGCCAGAGCGCCAGTTCGCCCGCCGTATCCGTCTGCGCGTTGCAGCGGAGCGGCAGGGTCTCGAGCCCCTTGAGCAGCACCCAGGCGTTGAAGGGGCTGAGCGCGGGGCCGATATGCTTGATGAACCCTTCCAGTTCATCGCGAATGAAGGCCTTTGAGCCGAGGATCACGCCGCCGAGGCAGCGGCCCTGCCCGTCGATATGCTTGGTCGCGGAATAGATCACGATATCGGCGCCGAGCTCCATCGGGCGCTGGTACATGGGCGTGGCGAAGACGTTGTCGACCACGAGGCGCGCGCCTGCGGCATGGGTGATCTCGGCCACGGCCTCGATGTCGATGATCTCGAGGCACGGGTTCGACGGGCTTTCGAGAAAGCAGATCTTGGTCTCCGGGCGCATGGCGGCCTGCCATTGCGCCAGATCGGTGCCGTCGACGAGCGTGATGTCGATCCCGAAACGGGGGCAGAGCGTCTCGACGATGTAGAGGCAGGAGCCGAAGAGCGCCCGGGCCGCGACCACATGATCGCCCGCCTTGAGCTGGCACATCAGCGCGCCGTGGACGGCGGCCATGCCGGAGGCTGTGGCGAAGGTGTCTTCCGCCCCTTCGAGCAGGGCGACACGTTCCTCGAACATCCGCACGGTCGGGTTGCCATAGCGGGTATAGACATAACCGTCGGCGTCGCCCTTGAAGCGCGCCTCGGCCGCCTCGGCGCTTTCGTAGACAAAGCCCTGGGTGAGATAGAGCGCCTCGGATGTCTCCCCGTGGGGGGACCGGTCTTCACCGCCGTGAACCAGCTTCGTGCGGGGGTTCCAGTCAGTCATCGTCCCGATCGCCCGCGCGGGGCGCCCCTGTGCGCGGCCCAACCGGGCCGGAGGTTCCATCAAGACCGGAGAAACGGGTGGAGGGGCTTTCCTCCCACCACGACCTCTTTAGCGGTTTCTTTTCCGTGGCCCGCAAGCCGGTCCGACAAACCACCACGTGAGATCTTCGATACGGGCTCGAGGCAGAACCGTCAATCGGGATTCGAGAGTGGCGATGCGCCGCGACCTCACGTGAACGCGTATCGGCCACTCTGGCCAACCATGACGAATTCTGCCATTGGAGTCGTATGACGCACATGTCTGAGGCAACTCTCCGCCGGATTGATCGGGCTGCGATGCAGGCCGTGGCGCTTGTCGTGATGGGCGTGATGATCACGCGGCTCATGCTGGTGCCGGCAATGGCGGAGGCGCGGGACGGCCAGATCGTGATCTGCGGGGCCGGCGGCATGGCGGTGGTCAGCGTCGCGCCGGGCGAAGCGCCCGAGCCTGTGGATGACCCGGCCCATTGCGCGGAGCATTGTGCGCTCACCGTCGAGTTCTCAGGTTGTACGGCGGATGCTGCATTAGACAGCGCCGCCTGGTCCGCCGCGAAGGCCACGTTTGCGCCCTGGCGCGCCGTGCCTGTCGCGCAGCGCCCGTTCAGGCCGCGCGCGCCGCCGCTCACCGCCTGATCGTCCACGGTTCCCCCCACTGATACGCGAGATCGTGCGGCCAGGCTGGCTGCGCGTGACCACACTGAAAGGATATCCCATGCCCACCCGTTACACGGCGTTGATCCAACTCGTTGCCATGCTCTTCGCCTTTCCGCTTGCCGCGCATGAGTACAAGACCGGTGATCTGACAATCGATCACCCGATTTCGCGGCCCAATCTGCCCGACCGCCCGATGGCGGCCTACATGACGATCATGAACGCGGGCGATGCGGGCGACCGGCTGATCGCCGCGTCCTCGCCGGAGTTCGATACGATCGAGATCCATACGGTCAAGGAGACGGACGGGGTCATGAAGATGATCCAGCTTGACGGAATCGAGGTCGCTCCGGGCGAGATGACCGAGCTTGTGCCCGGCGGATTTCACCTGATGCTCTTCGGCGCGAAGGACCGCTACGAGATCGGCGAGAGTTTTCCGGTTACGCTGGAATTCGCCCAGTCCGGCAAAGTCGATATCGTCGTGCAGATCGAGAAGCCTAAACATGGCGAGGCCAGCCATGGCGGTCACGGACATGGCGGCCACGGGCATGGCGGCCATGACACAGGCCAGACCAATTGAGGCCTGAAACCCAGCGTCCCACCAGACCCGAGCCGCTGAGGCTCGGGGATGAGGAGAGCATGGCGGAATGGCGCGAGTACATGCGGGCCTGTGCGCTCGCGGACGAAGCGCTGCTGGCGAAGACGGGCACGCTGGACGACCGGTTGAACTGAGGCGCTGACATCATGGCTGATGCCAGTGGGTGTTGCGCGACCCGCGAAACTCGGCCGTGCCCTTGCCAAACCGGGGCCAAGGCGGCATTGGAACCGGATGCAGCGGGGTAATTTCCGGCGCGCCGTCGGGCGCATGCTTGCGGCGGGGGCATTGGCGGCTCCGACCCCTGCCTTGGCAGACAGTGTGGAGGCGTGCGCCAACCCGGCCGAGCCGTGGGCGCAGCTTTCCGCCTGCACCGAGGTGATCGATGGGGGCGAGTGGCGTGGGGCCTCGGCGGCCTGGGCCCATTCAAACCGGGCGATGGCCCATGCGGCGCTGGGCAACCATCAGTTTGCGTTCGACGATCATGACACGGCGATCCGGCTCGACCCTCTCAATCCGCGGGCCTGGAACAACCGGGCGACCAGCCATGCGGAATTCCGGCAGTACGACCAGGCGCTCAGCGACTACGCCCAGGCCCTGACGCTGGACCCGGATTACGTCACCGCCCTGATCAACCGGGCGAGCGTCTATGACGAGATGAAGAACCCCAAGGCAGCGCACGCGGATTACGACCAGGCGATCGCGCTCGAGGCCGCGGCGGGCCGCGAGACCGCGGATCTGATGTTTCTCCGCGCCGATATGGCCTGCCGGATGGGCGAGGTGGACGCCTCGATCCGCGATCGCACGCCCGCGATGGAGGGCGGGCTTTTCCCGCGCGCGCAGATGGCGAACCTGCTGACCGCCAAAGGATACCTGCGCGAGGGCGGCGATTTCGACACGGCCTTTCGCGCGTGGACCGAGGCAGGCTGCCCCTGGCAATAAAAAAGGGCGCCGGGAAGAGATCCGGCGCCCAGTTGGAGAGGTATCACAAGAAACACATGTGACAGTTCGGAGGCGGTGCCTGAGCCGGTGCGGCCGGCGCCGTCTCCAAGGGACACCTCGTTGATAGCCGAATCGGCTGTCCCAACTCTGTGAGGATCATCACCTGCATCTGTCTCGAATTGGGAATTCCTGTCGGAAAGTGGGCGTCAGGGGAGAGAGATCCTGACGCCCTGTCCGGCTTCGGCAGACTGCGGATGTGCCGCAGTAACCCGTGTGTGGAAGGGGTTGCTGAGGTCGCGGACGGGTTCTGAATACCGCGCCACCGGCCTCAGGGTCGGTGACGAAAGCTACAGTTCCACGAAAAAGTTAACGCGCGCTGCGAGACTGCTGGATCGATCCGGAAGACCGGATCGATGGGGCCAGCCTGCAGCCGGGTTCCCGGCCGCAGAGGCTGGCATCAGCGTCGATGTTCGACGATCCCCACCTTTTTACGCATACTCAGTGGCGTGACAGCCCACTTATACTTACTCGAACACACGGCTCGCTCACGAACCTGGAGCGTGTGAGTAAGGAAGTATGATTACCGAACAGTTAACGTTTCGAAACTTTTGAGAATTCTCCGCAAACACAAATCGTTCATTCCCGTGTATCGCCCTCCCTGGATGTGTTACTAAGTGGGGTATCAGATTCATCTGAAACACGAAAACTGGTTTGGAGGATCTGCCATGCGAGCCTTGGCGATATGCGTCGTGCTTTGCGTCTTTTCCGTTACCAGTGCAGGTGCCGTGACGTTCAACGAAGCCGACCCCGCACTGGTGCCGGGCGGTGACTTCAGCAACGATTTTGCGAATCCGACCGTGATCGGCCCAGGATTTGACAGCTCCACCAGTGCGCGGGGGGTCAACGACCCGGCGGATTTCTTTGTCTTTACCGCCTTTCCCCCCGGTGAGCAGACGATCAGTTTTCTCTTCGAGCCTGAGACGCCCGTGGGCCCGACCGAGTTCGGCTTTAACGCGGGTGGCGAGCTTCTGGTTGGTTTCGAGCCTTTCACCGGACCCTTCAACGGGACGTCGCTCGGCAACTTTCAGCTCACCTTCAATAGCCTGAGTGCGGAGACCGAGTTTCTGACCCCGATCGATTTCGAGGGTACGCTCTTCATCGCGTTCAACTTCACGAACGGGACGAATATCAGCCTGAGCGTGCAGGGACCTCCGGCCACGATCATTCCGCTCCCGCCCGGTCTCCTGCTGTTGCTGATGGGGCTGTTGGGTCTGGGCGCGATCAGGAGAAGAAGAACCTGAAGAAGGCCGATGCGAGCCATCCGGCGGCCAGGGCGACGGCGATCGAGATGATCCCGTAGATCGCAGGCTGCTCAGTCGCTGTGGTGTAGATCAGACGCTCCAGCCCGACCTTGCGCACGGCCACGGTCTGCTCCTGAATGTCGATCACCTCGCGGTCGCGCAGCAGGAAGATCCGCGCCCTGTAGTCCCCCTCGACCAGCTGGGCGGGGAGGCCGATGCGGGTCTGGAACAACGTATCCTCCGCAAGTCTGACACCGCCCGTCTGTTCGAAATAGAGACCCTGCGCGGCCTTCAGCCGGATGGCGGCGAGGCGGTACTCCTCCGGATAGGCGACATCGCTCGTCTCGCCGATCAGGCGGACCGAGTATTCGAGGCCGACCCTGTGGCGCAGATCCTCAGTATAGCTGATGATGTCGTAGAGAGGTCCGGTGGTGGAGATCGCGTAGAAGCTGGGCGCCTCGTCAACCTTCACGCCGGCATCGTTCATCCAGATTCCGAAGCGGCGCTCCTTCTTGCGCACGATCACCGGTTCCGAAGGGCCAACGACCGCGACGATGACGTCGAGCGGTGTCTCCGGCGGCCGGGAGAAGCGCTGCACGGCCCCGGTGATGACCAGTTCGGACCCGTCGAAATTGGTCGTGATCGAGATCTGGTTCTGATTGAGCAGCGCGACGACCCGTTCCTCGGCCTTGAGTGGGGCTGCGAGCAGCAGGAGAGGGACGAGCAGCCAGCGCATCAGTGCCCTCCCTCGCCCATGCTGAAGAATTCGTCCGGCGTGCGCACGAGATCCCAGCCGAGCTTGGCGCAAACCAACAAAACGAGCGCGGCGAGCAGGATGCGCAGTTGCTCAGCCCGAAGCCGCGGCCCCAAACGCACGCCGATCTGCGTTCCAACGACACCTCCGAGCAGCAGAAGCAGCGCCAGGATACCGTCGACCGTCTGATTGTAGATCGCGTGCATCAGGGTGGTGGCGCCGGTGACGAACATGATCTGGAACAGCGAGGTGCCCACGACCACAGTGGTCGCCATGCCCAAGAGATAGATCATCGCGGGCACCATGATGAAGCCGCCACCGACCCCCATGATCGCCGCGAGGACGCCGACCGACATGCCGATCAGGAAGGGCGGTATCGCCGAGATGTAGAGCTTTGACTGGCGGAAGCGGATGCGGATAGGCAGTTTCTGCACCCATGTATGCTTGCCGCGTGCTCTGGGCCGCGGCACGCCGGAGCGGGTGCGCAGAAGTGCCCGCAGGCTTTCCCACATCATCAGCCCACCGACGATGCCGAGGAAGACGACGTAGCAGATCGAGACCAGAAGCTCGACCTGGCCGAGCGTGCGCAGGAACGAGAAAAGCTGCACCCCGATTGCCGAGCCGACAAGGCCGCCCAGCAAGAGCACGGTGCCCATGCGGAAATCGACCGTCTTGCGCCGCCAGTGCGCCAGAACGCCGGAAAAGCTGGAGGCGACAATCTGGTTCGCCTCGGTCGCCACCGCCACCGAGGGCGGGATCCCGATCAGGATCAGGAGCGGCGTCATGAGAAACCCGCCGCCGACGCCGAAAAGCCCCGAGAGAAGCCCGACCCCGCCGCCCAGCCCCAAAAGCAGGAAGGCGTTGACCGAAACCTCGGCGATCGGCAGGTAGATGTTCATTAAAACCCAGCTTTTTCGTGTCTTGGGGATACAGCGAAGAGCCTGGCTTCACCAGTGCCACGAAGCCACAACCCGTGGTTCCAAAGCCATTAAACGGCGAATTGAGTGGATTTTACCTGAGATTGCGGCGGATCAGCCGCTCAGCTCTTCTACCGCGCGTTGCGCAATAGCCTCACCCCATTCCTGCAGGAAGTGGCCGCCATCGGGAATGCGCATCGGATCTGCGACGCCGAGCAGGGCAGCGATCTTGTCCATGACTGCCGGGCCGAGCACCGGGTCAGCCTCGCCGATGGCGACGAAGCTGCGGCCTGTCCAATCGGATTTGAAGAAGTCGCGGGCGGCGCGTCCGGTCTCCGCCCCGTCCATCTCGGGCGAGATCGGCACGAGCGCCGGGAAACGCCGCGCACCGGCGCGGTAGCGGGCATCGGGGAACGGCGCGTCATAGGCGGCCGCCTCGGCATCCGTCAGATGCGGGGTGCCGCGCTGCATCAGGCCGGAGATGCTGAAATCGGGTTTGGCGGCGACGAAATCACGCCAGTGCAGAAAGGCGTCCCCCGGCGCCGCGCCCACGCCGATGGTCGTGTTCATGACCACCAGTTGGTCGATCCGCGGGATCTCCATGGGAAGGGTCAGCCCGAGGATGCCGCCCCAGTCCTGCACCACCAGCGTGATCGGGCCCTCGATCCGCTCGATGAACCTGAGCAGGAAATCGCGGTGGAAGCCGAAGGTGTAGAGACTGTCCTCGATCGGCTTGTCCGATTTTCCGAAACCCAGAAGATCGGGCGCGACGACCCGGTGGCCCGCCGCTTCGATGACCGGGATCATGCGGCGGTAGAGATAGCTCCAGGTCGGCTGGCCATGCAGGCAAACCCATGTCCGCCCGGTTCGCCCCGGCCCGGTGTCGATATAGTGGGCGCGCAGGCCGTCGTAGCCCGCGAGATCCTCCACATAATGCGGCGTCCAGGGATAGCCGGGGAGGTTCGCGAAGGCATCATCGGGGGTGCGCAGGGTGTCCATCGGGGCGTCCGCCTTTCAGTTTTGGGCGAGCCTAGCGGAATGTTGGGCGCTGAGCTTCAAGAAATTGTGGCTTGAGGCGCCGGGCGATCGGCGCTTCTCTCACGCGATGATCCGACTGCTTCTCGCGTTTTCCCTGATCCTGTTCACCCTGCCCGCCCATGCTTGCGGCGGCAGTGAGCGTTGCGAGGTCGAAGGCGGCTATTACCTCGCGAGCCCGCCGCCGGATTGGGACGGAACCTCTGCGCTGCCGGTGGTCGTCTTCTATCACGGCTGGAATGCCTCGCCCGAGGGGATGTTCCGCAACAAGGCGATGGTCAATGCCGTGCACCGGCGTGGCGCGATGTTCGTCGCCCCCTATGCGCGGACGGGATTCTGGCGCCAGATTGGCAGCGAACGGGCCGAGGGCGGGCGGGATGAGCTTGCGTATGCGCGGACCGTGCTCGCCGATCTCAAGGCCCGTTGGCCGGTCGATGAGCGCAAGGTGCTGGCCTCCGGCTTCTCACGGGGTGCGTCGATGGTCTGGAACCTCGCGTGTTACGGCGGCGATCTCTTTACCGGCTATGCGCCGATTGCAGGCGGGTTCTGGAATTCCAACCCGGCTGACTGTCCCACCGGCCCGGTGAACCTGCGCCATATCCACGGCGAGGCAGACCGCGTGGTCGCCTTCGACGAGGTTGGGATCTACAACTCCATGCCGATCCCTGAAGGGATGGCGATCCTGCGCCGCCTGAACGGCTGCGATGCGGAACCCGATGGACGCTCGGCCCGGAAACGCTACGATTGTCAGGACTGGGGATCGTGTTCCTCGGGCAAGACGCTGTCGCTCTGTCTGCATCCCAAGGGGCATTCGATCCCGGCGGAATGGGTGGCGGAGGGCTACGACTGGATGATCGGGCTGGAGTGACTGCCCGGATCGGGGGGTTCATGACGGACGCCGTAAGGGCAGAGATCGCAGCGACAGGCAGTCTGCGGGTCGGGATCAACCTCGGCAACATGCTTCTGGTGACGGACCGGGAGGCCGATGGCACGCCCGTCGGCGTCGCCCCGGATCTGGCGAAGGCCCTGGCGGCGAAGCTGGATGTGCCGGCGACGCTGATCCCCTTTCCCAAGGTCGGTCAGGTCGCAGATGCGATCAGTGGGCCGGACGTGGATATCGGCCTGATCGCGTGGGAGCCGGAGCGCGCAGAGACGATCGCCTTCTCAAAACCGTACGTGGAAATCGAGGCGACCTATCTGATCGCGCCCGGGGCGCCCTTCAATGCGATTGGGGAGGTGGACCGGCCCGGGGTCAGGATCGCCGTTGCCGACCGGGCGGCCTATGACCTCTATCTGAAGCGTACACTTGAGCATGCGGAACTGGTCAGGGCTCCGGGCCTTGATGGGGCTTTCCAGCTCTTCCGAGATGAGAAGATGCAGGTTCTCGCGGGTCTGCGTCCCGCACTTACGCAAAACGCGGTTGAGATGCCTGGGGCGCGGGTGCTGCCGGGCCAGTATACGAGCATCCAGCAGGCGATCGGCACGAAACCGGGCAACAGGGCCGCGCGCGATTTCATCAACGCCTTCCTCGACGAGGCCAATGCCTCGGGTCTGATCGCGGAGTTGCTCGAGCGGCATGCGGTCGCCGACAGTCTCAGCATCGCGCCATGACGCCGCGGTGCCGCTAGGCGCGTATCTCGATTTAAGCGCAAAGGGTCGGGCGGGTCCCAGCCGTGCATCTGCGCGGAACGCGCAGGCGGAGGGCAAATGCCCTCCGTGTCCGTAAACGGACATGCACGGCTGGGACCCGCCCGACCCTGGTCTCCCGGCTTGCAACGATCGGTGTAGCGGCGCCTGATGCGATCATCCGCCTCTCAACCGAGGTTCCGGCGATAGCCGATGGACTCCGCGATGTGGCGTTTGTGCACGCCGGTGCTGCCGTCGAGATCCGCCAGTGTCCGTGCCACCCGGAGCACGCGGTGGTATCCCCTTGCGGAGAACTTCAGCTTCTCGGCAGCCCTTTGGAGGATATCCATGCCGGCGTCGTCGGGCCGCGCCACCCGGTCGAGCGCCTCGCCCGCAAGCTCGGCGTTAAGGCCCGGGCCGTCACCGCCCGCCCGCTCGGCCTGGACGCCGCGGGCCTCCGCCACCCGCAACGCGATCTTGGCTGAGCTGTCGGAGTGGCTCGGCAGGCTGAGGATGGCGGGGGTTACGGGCGGCACCTCGATGCGGATGTCGAACCGGTCGATCAGCGGCCCGGAGATCCTCGCCGTGTAATCGGCCCCGCAGCGCGGCGCCTTTGAGCAGGCTCGCGATGCATCGGTCAAATATCCGCAGCGGCAGGGGTTCATGGCGGCTGCCAGAAGGAACCGCGCCGGATAGGTGACGTGCGCAGTCGCCCGGCTCACCATCACCTCGCCGGTCTCGAGCGGCTGGCGCAATGCTTCCAGGACCGGGCGCGGGAATTCCGGCAACTCGTCGAGGAACAGGACGCCGCGATGGGCGAGGCTGATCTCGCCGGGCTTCGCACCCTTGCCGCCGCCGATCATCGCAGCGATCGAGGCGGAGTGATGCGGATCGCGGTAGGGTCGTTCCGCCGCCATCCCGCCATCGCCCGGCAGATCGGCGAGGGAGCGGATCGTCGAGACCTCGAGCGCCTCGGCGGGCAGGAGCGGCGGCATGATCGTGGTCAGCCGCGAGGCAAGCATCGATTTGCCGGAACCGGGCTCGCCAACCATCAGGATATGATGGTTGCCCGCCGCCGCGACCTCCAGCGCCCGGCGGGCGCCCTCCTGCCCCTTGACGTCGAGCAGATCGGTCGCGTTGAGGCGCCGGGTCACCGGCCCGGGCTCCGGCGCGGCCAGCGGTGTGCGGCCGCGGAAGTGATTCACGAGCGCGATCAGACTGTCGGGCGCGAGGATCTCGCAGGCGCCGACCCAAGCCGCCTCGGCGCCGCAATCGGACGGACAGATCAGGCCCTTGTCCTGCTCGGCGGCCGAGAGCGCCGTTGGCAAAGCGCCCTGCACCGGGCCGATCCGGCCGTCGAGCGAAAGCTCTCCGATGGCGACGTTGTCGGCGACCTCATCAGCGGGGATCAGATCGAGTGCTGCCATCAGCGACAGCGCGATCGGCAGGTCGTAATGCGAGCCCGCCTTCGGCAGATCCGCCGGTGACAGGTTGATGGTTATCCGCTGGGGTGGAAGCGCGAGCCCGATGGCCGCCATCGCGGCGCGCACCCTCTCCTTCGACTCGCTCACCGCCTTGTCGGGCAGACCCACGAGATTGAAGGCGGGCAAGCCATTGGCGAGGGCGCATTGCACCTCGACCGGCTTGGCTTCGACGCCCAGAAAGGCAACGGTATGCGCGCGGGCGACCAATCGTCCCCCCAATAATGACGAAATCCTTAACGATGAACCCACCAGAGTTTGGTAAACAGAGGATTAAACAATGCCCTATGGAGGTTAACCGATGCGTGTCCTTCCTCTTGTCCTCGCCCTTCCCCTCGCGCTCGCGGTCGGCCCGGTTCTGGCCGGCGATGTCGAGATCACCGACGCCAAGGCCCGCAAATCCGGCGATACCTGGCGCTTTGACGTGACGCTTCTCCATGGCGACACCGGCTGGGACCATTACGCCGATGCCTGGCGGGTGGTGGGGCCTGACGGGACTGTCTATGGCACCCGCATTCTGGCGCATCCGCATGTCAACGAACAGCCGTTCACCCGCTCTCTCTCTGGTGTCGAGATCCCGTCGGGTGTGACCTCGGTCACGATCGAGGCGAAGGATTCCGTCCATGGCTGGGCGGAGGAGACCTATACGCTCACCCTCGAGTGATCAGCGCCGCCGGAGGATCTGCACAAGGGCGGTCAGGGCGATCGCGGCCCATAGAACCTCGATGACGATCGCGCCCGGGTTGGGCCGGAAATAGAGCGAGAACAGGAGAAGCGCCGCGCCCCCGAGATTTATCAGATTGTAGGCCGGTCCCTCGGCGTCGAGCCGCCCCCGCGTGACGAGGAAATAGGCCGCACAGATCGTCAGCGAGCCCACGATCCCGACCCCGTCGGTCCATGTCAGATCGTCCAGCACCTAGCGCTCGCAGTTTTGGCGAAAGCCCTTGTAGTCGCGCGCCATCACGCGGAAGAACATCTTCGATTTGACGCGCTGGGCGCCGAGCCTGTCATAGAGCAGCTGCGCGTCCTCGTTGATCGCGTCCGTCGTCCAGTCGATCCGGTTGCAGCCGCGGGCCTCGGCCTTGTCGACCAGCGCGATCAGCAACTGACGGCCGAGACGCTGGCGGCGCACATTCGCGGAGACGAAAATGTCTTTCACAAACATTGTCCCGCCGCCGTCGGCCGAGGGCTGGAAGACCGCGTAGGTGGCGCAGCCAAGGGCACGCCCATCCTCCACCGCAACCAGCATGGCGCAGCTTCGCTCCTCAAAAAGGTCATGCAGGGTCCGGTCCATCGCCACCTCAGGCATCTCCTCGCCCTGATAATGGTGATGGATCTCCGCCAGAAGCGGGCGGATCATGGCCCGGTCGTCCGGGCCGATAAGCCGGATCTCGGTCATGCGGCGCGTGCGTCGAGCGCTGTGAGGATCGCGTCGCCCATGCCGGAGGTGGAGACGGTCTTGGTGCCGGTATCGCCTGCCAGATCGGCGGTGCGCAGACCCTTGGCCAGCACATCCTCGACGGCTCCTTCCAGCATGTCCGCCTCTTCGCCCAGATCGAAGCTGTAGCGCAGGGCCATGGCGAAGCTGAGGATACAGGCGATCGGGTTCGCCTTGCCTTGGCCCGCAATGTCGGGAGCTGATCCATGAACCGGTTCATAGAGCGCTTTTGGCCGTCCGTTCTCCATCGGCGCGCCGAGTGAGGCCGAGGGCAGCATGCCGAGCGAGCCGGTCAGCATCGCCGCGCAATCCGAGAGGAGATCGCCAAAGAGGTTGTCGGTGACGATCACATCGAACTGCTTCGGCCAGCGGACAAGCTGCATGGCGCCTGCGTCGGCGTACATGTGGGAGAGTTCCACGTCCGGATACTCTTCCTTATGCACATGCTCGACCTCCTCACGCCACAGGATCCCCGCCTCCATCACGTTTGCCTTCTCCATCGAGCAGACCTTGTTGCCGCGGCGCTTTGCGAGCTCGAAGGCCGAGCGCGCGACCCGGCGGATCTCCTCGGTCGTGTAGCGGTGCGTGTTGATGCCGACGCGGGTGCCATCGTTGAGCTCGGTAATCCCGCGCGGTTCGCCGAAATACATGCCCGAGGTCAGCTCGCGCACGATCATCACGTCGAGGCCGGCGACGACCTCCTTCTTGAGTGATGAGTAATCGGCCAGGGCGTCGAAGCACTGCGCGGGGCGGAGATTGGCGTAGAGATCCATCTCCTTGCGCAGGCGAAGGAGACCACGCTCGGGCTTCACCGAGAAATCGAGATCGTCGTACTTCGGCCCGCCGACCGCGCCTAGGAGAACGGCGTCCGATGCCTGCGCCTTGGCCATGGTCTCGTCGGAAAGCGGAATACCGTGGACATCGTAGGCGGCGCCGCCCACCAGATCTTCCTCTACGTCGAACGCATGACCACGCTCGGTCTCGTACCACTCGATGGTCCGGCGAACCTCGGCCATCACTTCGGGGCCGATGCCGTCGCCGGGCAGGATCAGGAGTTTCATGGTCATGGGTGTCTCCTCGGAAATTCTCTGGCGTCTCTTGGGATAAGAGTGCGGGAAGATCAAGCGCCAAGCAGGAGAGACGAGCGACGTCACACTCGCCGGGCGGCGAGCACCGTGGCCTTCAGCGGCATCTTGAGCGGCGCGGGACCGAAGGCATCGTGGAGGCGTGCCTCAATCATCACGCGGATCTCTTCGGCCGTGTGGTTATCCTTCGCCTCGATCTCGGCGACAAAGGGATTGCCGAACACGAGGCCATGCGAGAAGGCTGCGGGGTCGTCGATCGTCTGAACGAATGTAACCGTGGTCGCATCATGCGCGGTGATCCCGGCCGCCTCCAGGTCAGCCCTCACCTGATCCACATCGTGATAGTGAAAAGGCACTTTGTAGAACTGCGGCGGATCTTCGGGGAAGAGCTCTGCCGCGAGGCTGTCGGTGATTCTGGCAAAGGGATTATCTTCGAGGCTTCCCCAGACATTGAACAAATAGGTCCCGCCCGGCTTTAGAACGCGCAGTGCTTCGCGGTACGAGGCGATCTTGTCTGGGAAGAACATCACACCGAACTGGCAGACAACCAGATCAAAAGTATCATCCGCAAAGTCGAGCTGCATTGCATCCGCGGTTCTGAATTGAACCTTCTCGGCCTCGCCAAACTTGGCCCGTGCACACTCAAGCCTCGGGGCGTTCAGATCCGTCGCGGTCAGAGCCGCCTCGGCCGGCAGCAGGTCGCGGAGATGGCGGGTTAAGATCCCCGTTCCAGCAGCCATTTCGAGAACGTTTGCCGGGGTCACCTTCGCCGCCCGCTCCGCCAGGTCCTTTGCATATTGCTGGAAGATGACGGGGCCGAGCCCTTGATCATAGTGGGTTGGGATATCGCCGACGAAGCGCGATGAATCGGACATTGGTACAGTCTCCATCACCCTCACACAGCAGATTACCACGGCCCGATGCTACGGCGCCACCGCTGCCTCCAGTTCGGAGAAACGCTCGAGGAACGCCGTCTTCGTCTTCTCGACGGAGCCTGGTGAGAGCCGGATCTCCGCAGCGCCCCGAAAGCGGGGACGTGGGAAGAACTTCGCGGCCTCAGCCTCGGAGAAACCTGCGAGTTGGGTCGCCTCGAACCACGCCGAGAGCCGGTCGCAATGCTTGATCTTCTTCTCCAGCGCGTCCGAGGGAATGGGCAGGGAGAAGCGCATATGGACCGCCGCCAGAAGACGGTGCTCGAAGGCCTTGTAGTCGAGCCCGATGGCCGCCTTGAACGGCGAGATCATATCGCCGATCACATACTCGGGCGCGTCGTGGAGCAGGGCCGCAAGCCGGTCGTGGGCCGAGGCGCGCGGGTTTAATCTAGTAAAGAGCTTCTCAACCAAAAGAGAATGCGCCGCCACCGAATAGGGATGGTCGCCGACGGTTTGCCCGTTCCAACGCGCCACCCGCGCAAGACCATGGGCAATGTCCTCAATCTCGACATCCAAAGGCGAGGGATCGAGCAGATCCAACCTGCGCCCACTCAGCATCCTCTGCCAGGCGCGTGCCGTCATGTCGCATGCATCTTACTGTTCATTTGCAGAGGGATCTTTAAGTGGCTCCCCAATGATTGTCGAGCGACGCTGGGGCTGGTAGAGAGCCCGGCGCAACACGCATTAGGAGCCTTCCCATGTCAGACTATGCCGTCAAAGACCTGAGCCTTGCCGAATTCGGCCGCAAGGAGCTGGATATCGCCGAGACCGAGATGCCTGGTCTGATGGCCTGCCGTGAGGAATTCGGTGAAGCGAAGCCCCTGAAGGGCGCACGGATTGCCGGATCGCTCCACATGACAATCCAGACCGGTGTGCTGATTGAGACGCTCACCGCGCTGGGCGCCGACGTGCGCTGGGCCTCGTGCAACATCTTCTCGACCCAGGACCACGCGGCCGCGGCGATTGCCAAAGCAGGCGTGCCGGTCTTTGCCCATAAGGGTGAGACGCTGGAGGAATACTGGGACTTCTGTGACAAGATCTTCGACTTCCCGGAGGGCACCTGCAACATGATCCTCGACGATGGCGGGGATGCGACGCTCTATATCCTGATCGGCGCCCGGGTCGAGGAAGGCGAGGCCGAGCTGATCGAGACCCCGACCTCCGAGGAAGAGGTCGCGCTCTTCGCCCAGATTAAGAAGCGCCTTGCTGCCAATCCGGGCTGGTTTGTTCGTCAGCGTGCGGCGATCCAAGGCGTGACCGAGGAGACGACCACTGGGGTCAACCGGCTCTATCAGATGATGGAGAAGGGCCACCTGCCGTTCCCGGCGATCAACGTGAATGACTCCGTCACCAAGTCGAAGTTTGACAACAAGTACGGGTGCAAGGAGAGCCTCGTCGACGGGATCCGCCGTGCGACCGACACGATGATGGCCGGCAAGGTCGCGCTGGTTTGCGGCTATGGCGATGTGGGCAAAGGCTCCGCCGCCTCGCTCAGGGGCGCGGGGGCGCGCGTGAAGGTCACCGAGGTCGACCCGATCTGCGCGCTTCAGGCCGCAATGGATGGGTTCGAAGTCACCACGCTGGAAGACGAGGTCTCGACCGCCGACATCTTCATCACCACCACCGGCAATAAGGACGTCATCCGCATCGAGCACATGCGCGAGATGAAGGACATGGCGATTGTCGGCAACATCGGCCACTTCGACAACGAGATCCAGGTCGCCTCGCTCAAGAACCACAAATGGACCAACATCAAGGACCAGGTGGACATGATCGAGATGCCATCGGGCAACCGGATGATCCTGCTGTCAGAGGGGCGGCTTCTGAACCTCGGCAACGCCACCGGGCACCCGAGCTTTGTGATGTCGGCCAGCTTCACCAACCAGACGCTGGCGCAGATCGAGCTGTTCACCAAGGGCGACCAATACGACAACAAGGTCTATGTGCTGCCGAAGCACCTGGATGAGAAAGTGGCGCGGCTCCACCTGTCGAAAATCGGTGTGAAGCTGACCGAGCTAAGCGACGAGCAGGCAGATTACATCGGTGTCAGCCCGCAGGGTCCGTTCAAGTCGGAACACTATCGCTATTGATCCCATCTGCCCGGTTGCCGCACTCTGGAAAGGCGCCGTCGCGGCGCCTTTTTCTTTGGCGAAGGGCCTGTTCGGATGCTCGAATTCCGCAAGGTGACTATGGACGATGTGCGCCCGCTCTGCCGGTTGCACGTGCCCGAGACGCAGCAGAAACTTGTCTCTCCAAATGCCTACACGCTCGCTGAAATGCAGTTCGAGCCGGGCGCCTATGTCCGGGGCATGTGGGTCGGCGAACAGCCGGTTGGTCTGCTCGGAATGCTGGATATGCGCGCCTTTGACGGCATTGAGGATGAGGAGCTTTTGCGGGACGCGGCCTATCTGTGGCGGCTGATGGTTGGGGACGGGCATCAGGGCAAGGGCTACGGCGGCCAGGCAATCGAGGTCGCCAAGGCCACCGCCGGTGAATGGGGTTTCGACCGGTTGTCCGTGACGGTTCTCGATGATCCAGAAGCCGCAGTGCCCTTCTATGAGCGTCACGGTTTCCGGTTGACCGGAAGAACGCTGTTTGGAAGCGAGCTTGAGATGCTGTGGATGGGTTGAGTGGCCCCGACGCCTCCTTCGCAGGTGCGGCATGACGCCGCTTTTGATGCGGATCAAAGTTTCAGGACAAGACGAAGGTCTCTCTGTACCCGCCGGTGCGCAGATCCGCTCCGGCGCTATGGGGAAAGTGGGAGACCAGTTATGTTAACGTTGAAGCGGGCTGTGATGGCAACTCTGGTTTTGGCGGCGTTAGGGTCGCCTGCCCAGGCGCAATCGCTCTTCGGTTTCGATTTGCGGGGGTCATTTGGGGAGAACGGCTTTGACCGTTATGTGCCGCCAGTCACGATGTTCGTGCTGAACGAGACACCGTTTATCACCACCGAAGTGAAACCGATCTACGCCTACCACAACATTCCGGACGGCTTCATCACCCAGGGTGGCGATGTGAACGCGGTTGCCGTGCAGGGTCGCCTCGCATTGGGCGATCGCCTTGGGATCATTGCGACAACTGATGGCTGGGCTGATGTCGACTTTGAGACCACGCTACCGGACGCAACGGGATTTCTCGATCTCGCGGCGGGTGTGAAGTATGCCTTCTACTCGGTTCCCGAGGATGGCGAGATCATCACTGCCGGCATCCGCTACACCGCACCGATTGGTGGCGTTGATACCGCCGGGATCGACCTGAACGGAAATGGATCTGGCTTTCTGAACACCTTCGTGACGGCCGCGAAGCTGTGGGACAAGACGCAGGTGCAGGGCACGGCCGGGTTCCAGTGGGGGCTCTCGGACGAGAACTGGAGTTACATCCACACGCATGGTCATGTGGATTATGAGATCACGCCTGGTGTCTTTCCTCTGATGGAGTTCAATCTTCTCATCCCGGTCGATGGCGGCGACCAGATCCCGGGCGCGAACCTGACCGGTGCGGATATCTTTGACCTCGGCGCAGGCAATCCCGATGCGATCTTCACCGTGGCAGGAGGAGTGAGACTTCGCCCGCTCGACAACCTGATCTTCGGCGTCGCGGTCGAGGGTAACCTGCCGGATCTCTCCGGCATGGCGACGTCGGTCTACGGTTGGCGGGTGACGACGGATCTGACGATCCACTTCTGAGGGGTCAGAGCTTGCGAAACACGGCCACCAGACCGGTGTCGTCCGAGTGGTCGTGGGTCGCACTGTCCTCATAGTAGCGGATGTGGCGGAAGGAGAGCGGTGTGATTGCCCCATCCGCGACGAGCCGCGCGAAGGCCGAGCCGAAGCCCGCCTTGTCGAAGACTTGCGCGTTGATCGACAGGCAGAAGACCGCGCTGGGTTTTGCGATGCGGAGCAGTTCGGGCAGACATACGGGGCCAACGTGGCCGTGGGTGAAGGTGCCGGCCGAGACGAGCCCGCGATAGGTTTCTGACGCGATATCGACCGGTTGCGTGAGATCCGCCTGGATCAGGTTGCGATAGACGCCCTTTTGCCCGGCCACCTCCAACATCTCGGCCGAGATATCGATGGCGTCGATCTCGCCGGAGAGTTCTGCGCCGACGAGCCCGGTGCCAGCGCCTATGTCGAGGATCGGGCGGCTCTCGCCATCGGCATGTTCCTCGAAGATCCGGGCGAGCTGTTGGGGAACGATGTAGCCGTGGCTCTCAGCGAAGCTCTTATCGTAGTCCTTTGCCCAGTCACGGTAGAGCTGGACCGAGTCCTCGGGTGTCTCGAGCTCGTAGGCGCCGTCGAGCGATTTCTCATGTGCCATGGCGGCAGACTGCCGCTGAAACGGCCCCTGAGCAAGGTCCCAGACCTCTGAGGGCGGATGCGCGTATTTGAAGACAAACGATTTAGGCGTGTGACGAACGCCGTCTGCCTCTTGAGAGGATCGTGCGGCTCAGGCGGCGGGTGCCTGAGCCGGTTTGACATTACGCGTCGGGCTGAGGCGGGGTCTTCTTGGGCTTGTAATTCGTCTTCTCGGCGATCCGGGCCGATTTGCCCCGGCGCTCGCGGAGGTAGTAGAGCTTCGCGCGGCGGACGCGGCCGCGGCGGACGACCGTGATCGAGTCGATCTGCGGGCTGTGCAGCGGGAAAACCCGCTCGACGCCCTCGCCGAAGGAAATCTTGCGCACGGTGAACGAAGCGCCGAGGTTCTTGTCGCTGCCCTTGCGGGAGATGCAGACGCCCTCGTAGTTCTGGACCCGGGTGCGGTTGCCCTCGGTCACTTTCACGCCGACCCTGACCGTGTCACCGGCGGCGAAGTCGGGGATGTCTTTCCCCAGTTCCTTGACATGCTCGGCTTCGAGCTGTTCCAGCAAGTTCATTTGCTCAGTCCTTCCTTGTGCCGTCTTGCCCCTCAGGGGGTCCGGCATCGCTGTTGCCGCCCGATTGCTCTGTGTCTCCATCGGCTGCCTCGTAGGCCCGCCAGAGATCGGGGCGTCTTTCTTGCGTCAGCCTTTCAGCCTGGGAGAGCCGCCATTCGGCGATCTTCGCGTGATGGCCGGAGAGGAGAATCTCCGGGATCTCGCGTCCCTCCCAGACCTGGGGCCTGGTATAGTGCGGATGCTCCAGGAGCCCCCGCGAGAAACTTTCTTCCTCGGTGCTCTCGGCGTTGCCGAGCACGCCCGGCAGGAGCCTGATCACCGCATCGAGGAGTGTCATGGCCGGGATCTCTCCGCCCGTGAGGACGAAATCACCGATCGAGACTTCCTCGACCTCGCGTGCGTCCAGCACCCGCTGGTCGACGCCCTCGTACCGGCCACAGAGGAGGGTGACCCCTTCTCCGCCCGCGATCTGAGCTGCGCGTGATTGCACGAATGGCTTACCGCGCGGCGAAAGGTAGATCACTGGCCAGCGAGAGCGGTCAGATACACTGTCCTGTGCGGCAAAGTCCAGCGCTTTCGCGAGGATATCGGGCTTCATGATCAGACCGGCGCCGCCGCCAGCCGGGGTGTCATCGACCGTGCGGTGCCGGTCGGTGGCGAAACGGCGGATGTCGATGGCCTCAAGCTCCCAGAGCCTGTCTTTGAGGGCCTTGCCGGTGAGGCTCTCGCCCAAGGGGCCCGGGAAGAGGCCGGGGAAAAGCGTGAGGACCTTTGCCCGGAAAGCCCGCACGTGGGATTTCGGCTCCATTAACGGGCGCGGCTGGGTTGAAACCTGGGGCCGGAACATGCCGTGAGAGCGGGGTTTATCGGTCACCTGATCGCTTCCAAACATCGCAGTTTGGATGGAATGCGCCGTGCTTCTCGAAGTACCAAGACGTTTGATCGTCGCACATGTCGATGACGTTGTTGAGGAGCCGGCCGCTAGCGGTGATGAATCCTGCTGAAAACGCACAGACGAGTGTTGAGAGTACGGCGCTACTCCTGATCCATTCGGTCCTCGAGAAAATGGCGAGGAATGTGGTGAATAACACTAAAACCGGCGACGCCAACAAGAACAGGACTAGAATCTTTTCGATCATTCTGGATCCCGCTCCGACGTTTCGAATGGTGGGTCGGCGATGATGCGACCTGAGCTCAGGTCGACAGTTGGCACCGACTCCTTGGTGAAGGAAAGCATCAGGGATATCCCGCCGCCCGCGATATCGAGCACATCGCCTGCGCCGAAATCGTGGATGGCGCGGATGCGGCCAAGGGATTTGCCGCCGGTATCGACGACCTCGAGACCGATCAGGTCGTTGTGATAGAACTCATCATCCGGCAGCGCCGGCAAGGCCTCGCGGGGTGCGTACAGCCGGGTGCCTTTGAGCGCCTCCGCCGCTTCACGTGTGGGCACGCCGGAGAGACGGGCCGCGAAGCCGCCTTTGACGGGCCGGGTGATTTTGAGTTCGAAGGTCTGGCCGCCCTCGGTCGAAAGCGGGCCGTAATCACCGATGGCGTCGGGTTCGGCGCAGAAGGATTTGATCCGCGCCTCGCCATGCACGCCGAAGGCGCCGGCGATGGCGCCGACGACGATCATGCCCTCCATGGGCCTGGGGTTCGCCATGGCTCAGGTGGCCTTTTGCTCCTCGTCGGAGGCTTCCTCTGCCGGGGCCTCTTCTTCGGCTGGAGCTTCTGCTTCTGCCTCTGCAAGGCTCTCGGCCGCAGCTTCAACAGGCGCCTCGGCCTCTGGCTCTTCGGCGGGGGCTGCCTCGGCCTCAGCGGAGGTTTCCTCTGCAGCCTTGGCTTTCTCGGCCTTCTCCTCGGCGCGCTCCTTGGCCTTCTTGCCTGGCTCGGCCTTTTGCATATTGGCACGCTTTTTCGCGGGCAGAACGCCTGCCGCCTCCAGCATGCGGGAAATCCGGTCGGTCGGCTGAGCGCCCTGGCCGAGCCAGTGCTGGACCCGGTCCATGTTCATCTTCACCCGCTCTTCGGAGTCTTTCGGCAGCAGCGGGTTGTAGACGCCGAGCCGCTCTATATAGCGGCCGTCGCGCGGCATGCGGCTGTCGGCGGCCACGATGCGGTAGAAGGGGCGTTTCTTGGACCCGCCGCGGGCGAGCCGGATTTTGATGGCCATGGTGTGTCTCCTTTGATGACCGTTCAAGCCTCTCCTCGAGGCCTATTTCTGTAACTGGCGGTGGTGGCGGATCACCTCGTCGATGATGAACCGCTGAAACTTCTTGGCGAATTCCGGATCGAGGCCCGAGTCGGCGCAGAGCGCCTCAAGCCGCTTGATCTGGCGGGCCTCGCGCGCGGGGTCGGCGGGCGGCAGGGCGTGTTCGGCCTTTAGCCGTCCCACAGCCTGGGTGCAGCGGAAGCGTTCTGCCAGAGTGTGCACGAGGATCGCGTCGAGATTGTCGATCGAGGCGCGCAGGTCGGCGAGCAGCGTATCGGCGCGGGTGGTCTCGGTCTCAGTCATGCGGCCCCCTCCGGTTCTGAGTAGCGGTAGACCAGGATCTGATCGCCATGGGCGGCCTCGGCGGCGAGATCGCGGCGGGCGCCCAAACGCTCCGCCAGCCGGGCCGAGCGCAGGTTGCCGGGGTCGATGGTGCTGACCAGTGTCGGCAGGCCGAGCTTGGCGAAGCCGTGATCGCGCGCGGCGCGGGCGGCTTCGGTCGCGTAGCTATGTCCCGCCGCCCCGGCGCGGAAGAGATAGCCGAGTTCCGGTTCGTGATCGCCCGGTTCGAAGCCGAGGAGCGCGAAGCCGATGGTCTCACCCGTCTCGCGCAGATCGACGGTCCAGAGCCCGTGGCCACGCAGGAGCCAGGTCGCCACCATCTGGGTGAAGTCGAGCCAGGCGGCTGTGCGGCTTGGGTCCTCGACGACGAGATCGCTGTCGGGGCGGCTATAGACCTCCCAGTAGACGGGGAAATCTTCGATCCGGGGCGCGCGCAGAACGAGGCGGTCGGTCTCGATGCGCGGCAGGCCCGCTGAGAGGTCGTTTGCGAACGCGGCGGCTTTTCCTTGCGCCGGGATCTCATGGGGCAGGAGGGTCATGACCGTGCCTCCGGCGCCGGGTGGCGGTAGACGAGGCAAGGCTTGCCATCGAAATCCGGGTGATCAGCATCGGGGTCGGGCCGGGCGCCGAGACGTTCGGCGAGGCGGATCGAGCGAGTGTTCTCCGGATCGATATAGCTGACGGCGGTGGACCAGCCGAAGCTCGTGAAGGCGTGGTTGAGTGCGGCCTTGGCGGCCTCGAAGGCGATGCCGCGGCCTTCGGCGGCATCATGGACTGACCAGCTCATTTCGGGCTCTGGCCATCCTTCGGGGCACCAGGGGCCGATTGTGCCGAGAATACGGTCGTCGGACTTGTCCGCGACCGCCCATGGGCCCCAGCCGCGCAGCTGCCAATGGCCGATCAGGGTGGCGAGCGTGCGCCATGCATCGCGGCGGGGTCTGGGCCCGCCGATGAACCGGGACCGGTCACTAGCGAAGAAGGTCACATAGGCCTCGATGTCCTGCGGCCCGAGGGCGCGCAGGCGCAAACGTTCGGTCTCGATGACGGGAACCGAAATCATGCCGCGCCTCCTGCACTGGCGCAGGAGATGCGGAAAATGTCACGGGGGACACCGTCCGGGAATGTCTCGCGCCGGTCGATCAGGCCGCCGAGGCGTTCTGCGATGGCGCGGGCGGGGGTGTTGGTGTCGCGCATATGCGTCTCTACCTCCAGCCAGCCGAGGGTGTCGCGCGCGAAGGCGAGCGCGGCGCGGGAGGCCTCGGTCGCATAGCCCTTGCCGCGGGCGGTGCGGAGCAGCCACCAGGTCAATTCGTGGCTCGGCCAGCCCTCAGGATGGACGATGCCGCAGCCACCCACGGGGTTGCCGGTGGACCTCTCCACCATGATCCACTTGCCGAAACCCTTCAGGTGCCAGTGACCGAGATCCTGCGCTAGAACCCGCCAGGCCTGATCGGGGCGCAACGGGCCGCCATAGTTCCCCGACCCCTCCGCATCGCGAAAGAACTCGGCATAAAGCGCCGCATCGCCCGCCTGGGGCGCGCGGAGCGTCAGCCGCTCTGTCTCGATGACCGGGATCGTGGTCATTTCTTCTTGCCGAACCCGCTGAGGCCGGGGGGCAGCGGCTGGCCGCCGCCGAGGCCGCCGAGACCACCCGGAAGTTTCGGCATCTGGCCCGGCTCGGGCATCGCACCGCCGCCGGGCATTCCGCCGGGAGGCATGCCGCCCGGCATCGGGGGCATCTTGCCGCCCATCATGCTCTGCATCATGCCCATCAGGCCGCGTTTGCCCTTCTTGCCGAGCTTTTTCATCATGTCGGCCATCTGGCGGTGCATCTTGAGGAGCTTGTTGATCTCGGAGACGTGGTTGCCGGAGCCTTTGGCAACGCGTTCCTTGCGGCTTGCCTTCATCAGTTCGGGCTTCTTGCGCTCTTCCTTAGTCATGGAGTCGATGATCGCGATTTGGCGCTTGAGCACCCGGTCGTCGATCCCGGCTTCCGCCATCTGCTTGGACACTTTGCCCATGCCCGGCATGAGGCCCATGATCCCTTCCATGCCGCCCATGTTCTGCATCTGCTGAAGCTGGCCCTTGAGGTCGTTCATGTCGAAGCGGCCTTTCTGGAAGCGCTTCATCATGCGTTCGGCCGCTTCGGCCTCGATCGTCTCCTGCGCCTTCTCGACGAGGCTGACGATGTCGCCCATGCCGAGGATGCGGCCGGCGACCCGCTCTGGGTGGAACTCCTCGATGGCGTCCATCTTCTCGCCGAGGCCCACGAACTTGATCGGTTTGCCGGTGACCGCGCGCATCGAGAGCGCGGCGCCGCCGCGGCCGTCGCCGTCCATCCGTGTCAGCACGACGCCCGAGATGCCGATCTTGCCGTCGAAGTTCTCGGCGGTGTTCACGGCGTCCTGACCGGTCAGGCCATCGACGACCAGGAGCGTTTCGTTGGGGTTGGCAGTGTCGCGGACCCGCTCAACCTCATCCATCAACTCGTCGTCGATCGAGAGGCGGCCCGCGGTGTCGAGCATGACGAGGTCATAGCCGCCCAGCGTCGCCTGCTGTTTGGCGCGCTTGGTGATCGCGACCGCATCCTGGCCCTGCATGATCGGCAGCGTGTCGACGCCGATCTGCTTGCCGAGCACGGCGAGCTGTTCCATCGCGGCGGGGCGACGGGTGTCGAGCGAGGCCATCAGCACGCGTTTGCCATCCCGCTCGGTGATCCTGCGCGCGAGTTTGGCGGTGGTCGTGGTTTTACCGGAGCCTTGCAGGCCCACCATAAGGATCGTCGCGGGTGGCGTGTCGATCTTGAGCGCGCCGGGCTCGGGATCTTCGCCGGCGAGCACTTTGACCAGCTCATCATGGACGATCTTTACCACCATCTGGCCCGGTGTGACGGATTTCAGCACCGATTGGCCGGTCGCCTGCTCCTGCACCTGCTTGATGAAGTCGCGAGCGATGGGGAGCGAGACATCCGCCTCTAGCAGGGCGACCCTGACCTCGCGCAGCGCGGTCTTCACGTCCTCCTCGCTCAGCGCCCCCTTGCCGGTGAGCTTTTCCAACGCGCCTGAGAGGCGTTCGGACAGCGATTCAAACATGGGATCCCTCCCTGAAAACGACGAAAGCACCGGTGGGCGCAACGCGCTGACCGGTGGCGATCCCGGCCGCGTGCCGGGACCGGAAGCTTCACACTTCCGGAAACGCGGCTCGTTTATGGGGATTTCCCTGCTTTGTCAAACCGGAGAGATGCCGGGCCGTGCCGCTGGTTGGCCGCGCTGCATCGCTGAGCACCGGATTCATGATATGCTCGGAAAGTGGTTTTTCCTGAGTGCCGATGACGCGTCGATGTCGCAACATCCCAATATCATCGTGGTTTGTATGAAGTGGGGGACGCTCTACCAGCCGCGACACGTCAATGTCCTCTATCGGGATACGCAGAGGCATCTTAGCCTTCCGCATAGGTTCGTCATGATCGGCGACAGTCGGCAGGGGATCGACCCGGCCGTCGAGTTCATCGACATGGAGACCATCGGGATCTCGACCGAAACCTATAAGCGCGGGATCTTTCCGAAGCTCGGCCTCTACAAGCGCGGTCTCTTCCCGGCGGGAAGCGTGGTCTTGTTCATGGATCTCGACATGATCATCGCGGGCGATCTGGACCGTTTCGTCGCGCGGGTCGCTGCCATGGGTGGCACTCATGTTCTGGCGCGGCATGTCGGCGGGCTCTGGCCCCTGGTGCCGGAGAGGTGGCGGATCGACCGGGGCGGAAACACGACTGTCATCGGCTTCATCGCGGATGAGGATTGCAACCTCTACGATGCCTTCGTCGGGGATCCCGAGACCTATTTCAGGCGCTACGCGAACGATCAGGACTATGTCACTGCCATGGCGAAGAAGCTGCACTATTGGCCACATGGCTGGATCGTGCTGTTCCGCCGCTCGCTTCTGTGGCCCTATCCGCTGAACCGGGTCTTTAAATCCGCGCTCAGGCCGCGCAACCGGCTGGTGAACTTCGGCGGTTTCCCGAAATACGAGGACCTCACCGGCACCGGCGAGCTTCGGTTTGGGATAGGATGGAAACGAAAGGTCGTGAAGCTGCCCGTCGATTGGATCGCTGAGCGCTGGCACGATTAGCGGCTCACGCTTGCCCGCCGATCAAACCGGCCGTGTCAGCCATTCGTTGATGGCATCCACGACATCGTCGTGGTCCCTGCTGCCATAGCCGTACTCCAGAGGAACAACGTCGTCTTCGATCTCGAGCACGACGCGGGTCATCCGTGCGGTATCACCCCAGTTCGCCTCAAGCCTCGCGCGCTTGATGCGGTCGAGATCCAGCTTGAACCATCCGGGCCGAACCGGGCGGTGGGACTGATGCAGCATCTGGCCCCGGGCACGGTTAAACTCCACGGTGATGAACGGCATGAAGCGCCAGGCTATCCAACAGAAGATGAGACCGATCGCACACGAGAAGAGGCGCATGCCAATCGTGTCCATGTCCTCGCCCCAGGCGAAGATCCCGTTGCCGAGCAGCCCGAGCCCGCCGAGCCAGACGAAACCCGCGAGGAACCACGGGCGGCTAGAAAGCACCAGTTTCTCATCCGTGTTCTCGACGATCTTCATCGCGCAGCCCTTCTGGTCTATAGGCTGCGATCATGAGCTATGTCGTCGCTGCCTTCTACCATTTTACCCCGCTTGAGCCGGAGGCGTACCGCATGGCGCTGGCGCAACTCGGCTGTGCGAGCGGGGTTCGGGGCACGATCCTGCTGGCGCCCGAGGGGGTGAACGGCACGATCGCGGGCACCCGGGCCGGCATCGATGCGGTGATGGCCGCGCTGCGGGCCCTGCCGGGCTGTGCGGATCTGGATTGCAAGGAGAGCCGTGCCGCCGAGATACCGTTTCGCCGCCTGAAGGTTCGGCTGAAGAAGGAGATCGTGACCCTCGGCATCGACGGCGTGGACCCGAACAATGCGGTCGGCACCTATGTCGATCCCAAGGACTGGAACGCGGTGGTGGACGACCCGGACACGGTCGTGATCGACACCCGCAATGACTATGAGACCCAGATCGGCAGTTTCGTGGGTGCGCTTGATCCGGAGACAGCCAGTTTCCGCGATTTCCCAGCGTGGTGGCAGGCCAACAGGGATCGCTTCCAAGGCAAGCGGATCGCCATGTTCTGCACCGGCGGCATCCGCTGCGAAAAGGCGTCGAGCTATCTTCTGGGCGAGGGCGTGCCCGAGGTGCGCCATCTGAAGGGCGGGATCCTGAAATATCTCGAGCAGGTCCCCGCAGGGCAGAGCCGGTGGGAGGGCGAGTGCTTCGTCTTCGACGGCCGGGTGGCTGTGGGACACGGGTTGGCGGAAGGCGAGCATACCCTCTGCCATGCCTGCGGGAGGCCGGTTTCGCCTGATGACCGGCGGCATCGCGACTACCGCGAAGGAATAAGCTGTGCGGCCTGCATGGATGAGTACACCGATCAGGATCGCGCCCGTTTTGCCGAGCGTCAGAAGCAGACCCGGCTGGCAAGGCAGCGAGGAGAGGCGCATCTCTCCGGCGATCAGGTCTCGCCCAGGAAAACCTGAAGGAATTGACTCAGGTCAAGGTCCGGGGTTCCCATTGTGACATGTTGGAGACGTGGACCTCTCGGTTATCGGCGGTGCTGGTCCCTCTCTGACGGTGCCGCCGATTTCTCACCGAGGGCATGAATGCTCTCCCGCTCAGAAGGCGACGACCATGATGACCATCGATGTATCGCATTTCGAGAAGCTTCTTCAGGAACGGCGGGCCTACCTTGCCGACCGCCTGCAGAAATATGAGGATTCGCTCGATCAGAAACGCTCCTCCAACACATCCGAGCGGGCGTTGGAGCAGGAGAACGATGAAGTTCTGGAAGGTTTGGGCGAGACCGGCCTGACGGAATTGCGCATGATCGACGCGGCCCTGCATAAGATCGAGGACGGGACTTACGGCATGTGCGTCAATTGCGAAGAGGATATCGCGCCCGAGCGGCTCGAGCTTGTCCCGCATGCGGCGGTTTGTGCGAATTGCGCACGGGGTTGATTGACGAAGATCAAGGAAAGGCACGTCGATCCGGATCTAAGCTTTCTCCATCATCAGACAGATTGAGAGGAGGAAGCAGGATGGTAGAAGCCTCACACCCGTCATCGAGCCTCTGGCCAAGCCTTTACGAGCCTTTCCGCACACTCGGCACGCGGATCGCGGACTTCTTCGCACCAGCATCAGAGGCTGCATCCGACGACGCGAACTATGAGATCTCACTGGAGCTCCCCGGCGTGAAGCAGGACGATATCGATGTCTCGATCGATGGTAACCTCCTGACCATCAAGGGCGAGAAGCGGGTGAAGCGCGAGAGCAAGGAAGGTTCGGTCTATTTCTGCGAACGCCAGTATGGCGCGTTTCGCCGGTCCTTCCGCCTGCCGTCGGATGCGCAGGGCGATAAAATCGATGCAACGTTTACCGATGGCGTGCTCCTGCTGAAGATCCCGAAACGCGACGAGACGACACCAGACGCCAAGAAGATCGAGGTTCGGAGCGCCTGAGAGCAGGTGCGACCGGCGCGCGTTTTATCAGGCGGGCGCCGGTGACCAGGCCCGGTCGCGGACTGGCAGGTGGACGATCGCGGAAAAGATGCCGAGCGCGATCGAGGCATACCAGATCAGGTCGTAGTTGCCGTAGAGATCATAGACCCGCCCGCCCATATAGATGCCGATGAAGCTGCCGACCTGATGGCTGAGAAATACGATCCCATAGAGTGTTCCCATATGCTTTGGCCCGAACATCGTGGCGACGAGGCCCGAGGTCAGCGGCACCGTGGTCAGCCACAAGAGCCCCATGAAGAATGAGAAGATGATCACTGTCAGCGGCGTGAAGGGGATCGAGATGAAGACAAAGATCACCACCGCCCTCAGCGCGTAGATCGCCGACAGGATCCACGGTTTTGGCATCCTTGCGCCGAGCTGGCCGACGATCAGCGTTCCGATGAAATTGGCGACGCCCACGATCGAGAGTGTCAGGGCACCAAGCTCGGTCGCCGGTCCCTCCGGTGTCGCGCAGACCTCGGCGACGAAGGCGGGGAAATGTGCGCCGATGAAGGCGACGTGAAAGCCGCAGACAAAGAAGCCCGCTGTGAGCAGCAGGTAGGAGGAATGCCCAAACGCCCGCCTCAGGAGATCTGCGGTCGAAAGATCGTCATTCACCGAAGCGTTCCCCGCGGGCATATCGGCCTTCATGAAGGGGATGCACATCGCCATCGGGATCAGAAAGAGCGTGATGATGAGGAGCGCTGTCTGCCAGCCCAGGGCGTCGACCATGACGCCGGAAAGCGCAGGCATGATCATCTGGCCGACCGAGCCGAAGGCGGCGGCGAGTGCCAATGCCTGGCTGCGCTTCTCCTCCGGCGTTGCGCGGCCGACGACTGAGAGGATGATCCCGAACGCGGTGCCGGAGACGCCAAAGCCCACCAGGACGCCCGCGCCCGTGTGCTGCATCATCGGGGTCGATCCGTAGACGCTGATCAGCATGCCGAGGAGATAGGCGGCAAATCCCAGCCAGAGCGCCCGGCGGTCTCCGAACCGGTCTGCGATCCAGCCAAAGAACGGCTGCCCCAGCCCCCAGACCATGTTCTGGATCGCCATGGAGAGGGAGAAGACTTCTCGCGGCCAACCATAGGTGTCGGAGATCGGGTCGAGCATGACACCGAAAACCGAGCGGATCCCGAAACTGATCGAGAGGATGATCGCCCCTGCGGCGATGATGATCGTCTGATTCGAGAACCTGGGAGCGGTATTCATAATGATCCGACAGTGACGGGGACGGGTGGGCCAGTCAAAGCAAGTCTTGTGATGGCGAGGCTCACACTTTTAAAATAGTTGGGTAGTGCGCGGCAGAGGGAAACCGGCATGATCGATGGCCCGATGTCGCTTTACCGCTCCCAGATCGCCGATGGGACGATCCGGGCAGACAGCGCGCAGAGAGCGGCGGTCGAGAAGCTCCAGCTCCTGCATATGCGGCTCAAGGATTACGACCCGAACCAGGGAAAGAAGGTTGCCCTTGGCTGGCTGGGATTTGGCCGCAAGGCCGCGAAGCAGGACAAAGAACTCGCCGGGATTTACATGTTCGGTGGCGTGGGGCGGGGCAAATCCATGCTGATGGATCTGTTCTTCGAAGGGGCGCCGGTGGCGCGCAAGCGCCGTGTGCATTTCCACGCCTTCATGGCTGAGGTTCATGTGGGTGTGCACATCGCGCGCGAGAGCAATGTGAAAGACCCGATCAAGCCTGTCGCCGAGGAGGTCGCGGAGAGTGCGACGCTGCTCTGCTTTGACGAGTTCCAGGTCACCGATATCACCGATGCGATGATCCTGGGCCGGCTGTTCGAGGCGCTGTTCGAGCGCGGGGTCGTGGTGGTCGCAACCTCGAACCGCCCGCCGGATGATCTCTATAAGGACGGTTTGAATCGGGCGCTTTTCCTGCCTTTCATCCAGTTGTTGAAAGAGAAGGTCGATATCGTCGAGCTCGACAGCCCGACCGACTACCGGCTGGGACGAGCGATGCGGGAGCAACGCTATTTTTGGCCACTTGGCCCGGGCGCCCGGATGGGCATGGACGCAGCGTGGCAACGGGAGACGGCTGGCGAGCATGCCGCGCCCGTCACCCTGTCGATCCGGGGACGGCGTATCAAGATCGACGAGGCGACGGAAGATGTCGGGCGTGCTACGTTCGAGGAGCTGTGCGAAAAACCGCTCGGCCCGTCGGATTACCTCGCGATCGCGGAGCGGTTTGAGACCTTCCTCTTGGACGATGTGCCAAGGCTCGGTTGGGAGCAGAACAACGAGGCCAAGCGGCTGGTAACCCTGATCGATGCGTTCTACGAAGCGCAGGTGAAGCTCTATATCTCCGCCGGTGCACCGGCGGAAGAACTCTACATCGAAGGCAAGGGTGCGTTCGAGTTCGAACGCACGGCCTCGCGCCTGGCAGAGATGCAGTCCGACAGCTACCCGGGCGTTCGTGAAACGGTCTAAGCGTAGCGCCTGAAGAGAAGTGCGCTGAAGCGGGAGGCTGCAGGATCGTAGGAGAAACCTTCTGAGATCGTGTGCACGATCAGCCGGTCGCGTTCTGCCGGGGGGGCGCCTGCGGCGCTGTTCGTCAGCAGGATTGCCGAGACGCTGGAGGGCAATTGGCTGATCAATGTCGGATCGGTTGTCCCGACCGAGAGGATCATGGTGTCGATCCGCTCTTCCGCCAGTATCAGGTCGCGGTCGAACCAGGGAGACGCATTGGCCTCGACAGTGCTCTGATCCTCAAGCGGCCGGTCGCGTGCCAACGCGCCGAAGATCGCCTCCGCCCCCAATCTGTTTTCTGCAAATAACGCCGCCATGATCTGCGCGTCGCACTGATCCGCATCGAGGGCGATCACGCGGCGTGCGCCGCTGTGGGCAGCGAACCCGGCTAGAAGACCAGTTCCCGCATCCACAAACAGCATGCGGCTGCGCCGATTGATCATCGATCTCAAAACGTAGGCGGCCTCATCCCGGTCATGGGCTGATGAGCCTTGCTGGCCTAGGCTTTCTTGAAAGACATGGCGATCGTCGATCGCCCCAGGCGGCACGACTAGTCCATTCCACCGCAGGGGATGTGCGCGAGGCGACCCGTCTCTCGACTGGAACAGGCGGAAATCAGCCATCTGCACAACATGCGACATGGTGCGATCAGTAGCCGTTAACTATTAATGGTCGATTAACCCGGACACTGGTTTAGACCTGCCGCTCGACCATCATCTTCTTTATCTCGGCGATCGCGCGGGCTGGGTTGAGCCCCTTTGGACAGGTCTTTGCGCAGTTCATGATCGTGTGGCAGCGGTAGAGACGGAACGGATCCTCCAGGTGGTCCAGCCGGTCACCGGTCGCTTCGTCCCGGCTGTCGATCAGCCAGCGATAGGCATGCAGCAAGGCGGCCGGGCCGAGATAGCGGTCCCCGTTCCACCAGTAGCTGGGACACGAGGTGGAGCAGCAGGCGCAAAGCACGCATTCGTAGAGGCCGTCGAGCTTCGCGCGGTCATCGGCGGTCTGGCGCCACTCCTTCTCAGGCGTGGGGCTTTCGGTCTCGAGCCACGGCTTGATCGAAGCATGTTGGGCGTAGAAGTGGGTAAGATCCGGCACCAGATCCTTCACCACCGGCATATGCGGCAGCGGATAGATCTTCACGTCACCCCGGATATCGTCGATCGCCTTGAGGCAGGCCAGCGTGTTGGTGCCGTCGATATTCATGGAACAAGACCCGCAGATCCCCTCGCGGCACGAGCGGCGGAAGGTCAGCGTCGGGTCGATCTCGTTCTTGATCTTGATGATCAGGTCCAGAACCATGGGTCCGCAGGTATCAAGATCGACGAAATAGGTGTCCAGACGCGGGTTCTCCCCGGAATCGGGGTTCCAGCGGTAAACCTTTACCTTTCTCAGGTTGGACGCACCCTCAGGTTTCGGCCATGTCTTGCCGACCTTGATCGTCGAGTTTTTGGGCAGCGTGAATTCAACCATGGTCCTGCGCCTTTCATCTTGCTGGTAATGTCTTACCTGGCTGTGTGTTTGTCCAGTATCCGGCCGCGACTGTTGATGTGGTGCGTCGCCGCTGTGATCACTTTGGGCGACCATTCGAGATAGACGTCGGGTAGGCCCTCCTCGTTGTCGCCATCTGTCTGATCTGTTTCGATAAAACCCTCACGCGCGTAGAAGGCGCGAGCGGGGCGGTTCTGCTGGAAAGCCCATAGCGAGAGGCCGCTTGGCCGTGCCTCCTTGGCGGTGATCAACAATTGATGTCCGACCCCGCGCCTCCGCGCCCGGTGTGCGATGTAGACGTCGGTGACAAGGCCGCTTTGACCCAGCGCGAGGAAGCCGATCACGCTGCTCTCCGCCTCGGCGATCCAGACGGTTCGCTTTGGGATGATCTGGTCGCGATAGTGCTCCAGCACGCTTTGTCGGGTGTGGCAGCGCGGCATCCATTCGGTCGCGTCGATCCACGCGTTCAGGATGTCCGCGCATTCCGCCGCATCTTCGGCTCTCGCCGGTCGGATCCTTGGGCTCATGCCGGTTTCCTCCCGATAAAGATCCGCTCGCCCCGGTGGAGTGCATGGTGGGAGACATCCGGCTCTTGGGCCACGAACATTGCGAGATCAAAGCCCGCCATCCGGATCCGCTCCCGAATATCACGGCCGTAAAAGCGGAGATGTGTCGGGTCGCCATAGTGAAGCGCGCGGTCTTTGTCAGACGTGATCGCGGGGTTCTCGTAGCTCTCGTCCCATCCTTCTATCAACGGCACCGTGATCACGGCCTGGCCGCCGGGTCGCAGAATGCGGAAGATCTCGGACAGCGCCTTGCTGTCGTCGACATGCTCGAGCACATGGTTGGCCATGACGAGGTCATAACAGGCATCCGGAAGATCGATGGCCGTAATATCGAGTTGCAGGTCGAATTCATCGTTCAAATCGGCGGTTCGGTAGCGTGCTCCACGGGCTTCAAAACAGCCGCGAACCCAGGGTTCGGCCGCAAAATGGAGGATCTCTGCGTTCTCCGGCAACGTCATCTCACGATCCATCCACAGCTTGAGCAGGCGATGCCGGGGCCGGGAGTCGCAGCGCGGGCACCAGATATCCAGCTTGTGGCGAACCGGCGAGAAGAACCCGCGGTAGTCGCAGATCGGGCAATGGCGCGGATGATGCCCGCCGGCGCGTTCGGTGAAGTAGCGAACGGCCCTATCCGCACGAAAGGCGAGGATCTCGCGGATCATCGCTTCGTCACGTGCGGCAGGATCCTTTGGAAACCGCGGCTTCATCGAATGTGGACCAGCTCTTTGGCTACGAGACTGCTTTGCATCCGCTGATGACAGTGTGCGAGAGGGCTCAGGCCGGGCGATTGGCTTTCTTTGAAGAAAGGGCTGAGCGGGCGCCCCCTCTCCGCTAGCGTGACTTTTGGCTGATTACACCTGTGACCATCCTCAAGCAGCGACCGCGCGAGCTTCCTGCGCATGCTCATCGAAGTGACCTCAGTAGACCCTCGCCTTTGGCGCGATCTTGGCCAATGGAATGCCGCCTTCGTTCTCCGGCGTCAACGGGTCGACGATGACCGGTCGGTAAGACATCTTCACCTCTTTGTCGATCCAGGCCAGCGAGTGCACGCGCCAGTTCTCATCGTCGCGATCCGGGTAATCCTCATGGGCGTGCGCCCCTCGGCTTTCCTGGCGCGCCTCGGCCGAGAAGACGGTCGCGAGTGCGTTTGGCAGGAGGTTGCCCAGTTCCAGCGTTTCCATCAGATCCGAATTCCAGATCAGCGAACGGTCGGTCACAGAGACGTCGTCGAACATCGCATCGATGCGGCTGATCTTGTCACAGCCCTCCTTCAGCGTCTCCGAAGTGCGGAAAACTGCCGCGTCCTCCTGCATCGCCTTCTGCAGCGAATTGCGCAGGTTTGCGGTAGGGGTCGCTCCACTCGCGTAGCGCAGGTGGTCGAAGCGATCCATCGCTTCATCGACCGAGACCGGGTTCAGCTGCTGGTTCGGGGTATCGCGATCGACAACTTCGCCAGCCTTGATCGCCGCCGCGCGGCCGAAGACCACAAGGTCGGTCAGCGAGTTCGAGCCTAGCCGGTTTGCGCCGTGGACCGAGCATGACGCAGCTTCACCGCATGCCATCAGGCCTGGGACCACCGCATGCGGGTCGCCTTTGGTGGGCTTCACCACTTCACCCCAGTAATTGCACGGGATACCGCCCATATTGTAGTGCACCGTGGGCAGAACCGGGATCGGTTCTCGCGTCACATCGACGCCTGCGAAGATCTTCGCCGTCTCAGAAATGCCGGGAAGGCGGAGCGCGAGTTGCTCCGGCGGCAGGTGGTTGAGGTTGAGGTAGATGTGGTCGGCCTCCTCCCCCACGCCACGGCCTTCGCGGATCTCCATCGTCATGCAGCGCGAGACAACGTCGCGTGAGGCGAGATCTTTAGCCGATGGGGCGTAGCGTTCCATAAAGCGCTCGCCTTCGGAGTTGGTGAGGTAACCGCCCTCGCCGCGTGCACCCTCGGTGATGAGGCACCCGGCACCGTAGATCCCTGTGGGGTGGAATTGCACGAATTCCATGTCCTGCAGCGGGATCCCGGCGCGTGCGACCATGCCGTTCCCGTCACCCGTGCAGGTATGCGCCGAGGTGGCCGAGAAATAGGCCCGGCCATAACCGCCGGTCGCGAGAACAACCATTTTCGAGCTGAACCGGTGGATGGTTCCGTCATCGAGTTTCCAGGCGATAAGCCCCTGACACTGGCCGTCATCTGACATGATCAGATCGGTGGCGAAATACTCGATGAAGAACTCGGCGTTCTCCTTCACCGACTGGCCGTAGAGTGTGTGCAGGATCGCGTGGCCAGTCCGGTCTGCTGCCGCGCAGGTCCGCTGTACCGGTGGGCCGTCGCCAAATTCGGTCATGTGCCCGCCGAACGGGCGCTGGTAGATCTTGCCGTCCTCGGTTCGGCTGAATGGCACGCCGTAATGCTCGAGCTCCAGCACGCTCTCAGGCGCATTCCGCGCCAGATACTCCATGGCATCCATATCGCCCAGCCAGTCCGACCCTTTGATGGTGTCGTACATATGCCATTGCCAGTTGTCGGGACCCATATTGGCGAGAGAGGATGCGATACCTCCTTGCGCCGCAACCGTGTGCGAGCGCGTCGGGAACACTTTGGTCACACAAGCGGTCTTCAAACCCTGTTCGGCCATGCCGAGTGTCGCGCGCAACCCGGCGCCACCAGCGCCAACGACGACGACGTCGTATGTGTGATCGATGAAGTCATATGCTGCCATAGCTGGATCCTTGGCTCAGGCGGTGAAGGCGATCTTTAACACAGCGAAGACGCCGACGAAGCCCAGAACGGTGCACAACATCGCGTTGCCGAGCAACATTGCAGTGCGCCATGCCGGAGCGTGAACGTAGTCTTCTACGACTGTTTGTATGCCTTGCATCAGATGATGACAGCTTACTGCGATGAAAAGTCCCGCAACGATCGCGTGGAACGGGTTCGAGTAGAGCGCCAAGGCTGCCTGATGGCCTTCGCCCAGGGCCTGGGCGAACGGAATCGCAAAGAGGATCGCAAGCGGTGTCAGCGCGACCGAGGAAATCCGCATCGACCACCAGTGATGCGTGCCCGATTTGCCCGAGCCTAGGCCGGTTGCATACTGACGGGGGGTTCTAAAACTCATCGCGCGTCACCACCAGGCCAGAAACAGGATCAGGAGGGTCATCAGACCCGACGCCGCCACAACCGCGACCCCCGATTTCGTCACTGTATCGAGCTCGAAACCAAGGCCCATGTCCCACACCAGGTGCCGGATCCCGTTGCAGAGATGATAGCAAAGCGCCCAGGCGGAACCGAGCATCACCAGGATACCGATCCAGGAAGTCAGAACGCTGTCCGCGACAGCGAAATGCTCCTCTCCCATTGCGGCTGCCATCATCCACCAGACGATCGCGATGACGCCGACCATGAGCCCGACGCCAGTGGCGCGGTGCAGGATCGACAGCATCGAGGTGATCTGTGGACGGTAGACCTGTAGGTGGGGGGAAAGTGGGCGATTGCCCCTGTTCACATCTGCCATAGGTGTCTCCCGGACGGCCGGTCGGTTTGCGATCGGATGCTAGCGTATGAAAGTGAGGCTGACGACCCGTTCAATTGACACTTCGAAGTGATTTGATCAGCACTGTTGTTGCAAGACGGTAAACAATTCTGCCACCGGCAAATTTTCATCGTGGAACGAGTGCCCAGTAGTCGAAATCGAGAAGGGTGCCTTCCGTGTACTTGCCATCCGGCCCCTTCAGTTCCATCGCGCCCGCGGGATGGTTCTTTACAGCCACGAGCCGGAGGCGGAGCGCGCCAACGCCCGGCCGGGTCGTCTCGGCTTTGTCGAGCACTTCCGACCAGGCATAGACGGTATCGCCCGCGAAGCAGGGTGCCGTATGGCTGCCCCCATTTATCGCCACGATCATCTGAGCATTCGCGAGCCCGTTGAAGCTGAGCGCACGGGCGAGCGAGATGATATGCCCGCCGTAGATCAACCGCGGCTCGCCGCCGCGCGCCGCAGTGTCGAAATGCACCTTGGCCGTGTTCTGCCAGAGCCGGGTCGCCATCATGTGCTCGGCTTCCTCGATCATCATGCCGTCGACATGATCGATCTTCTCGCCGATCTCAAAGTCACCCCAGCGGTGCGGGCTGCCGGCGAGCGCAAAGTCATATCCGGTAAAGTCCAGACCTTGAGGCACGATCAGGTCTTCGGCGGCAACGGCCGAGGCGAGTTCAGGCTCCATAGGGTCAGGTGTGGGGGAAGCTGCATCGCGTTTGCGCACCATGACCCAACGCTTGTAGTCGATCACGGCGTCGCCTGACTGGTCACGGCCAATCGAATGCACCCAGACGACCCCGGTTTTGCCGTTGGAGTTCTCCCGCACCCCGATCACTGCGCTGGTGGTCGAGAGCGTGTCGCCTGGCCAGACGGGCGCCAGAAATCGGCCCTCGGCGTATCCGAGATTGGCCACTGCGTTGAGTGAGACATCCGGGACTGTCTTGCCGAAAACCACATGGAATGCGGCCAAATCCTCCAGCGGGCTTTTGGGCAGGCCGACGCTGCGGGCGAACTCGTCAGAGGAGTAGAGGGCGAAGCGGGTCGGATAGAGCGCGTGGTAGAGCGCCCGGTCGCCCTCGGTCACCGTGCGCGGGGTCGCGTGGGTCAGAACCTCACCCACGCGATAATCTTCGAAGAACCGGCCGGTATTGGTTTTTGTCATCAGAGTTCCGAGAGTTTGACGTCGGGGGAATACTTGCCATCGACATCTTTTGTCACCGCCTGGCCGCAGCGCATCACACCGCGCGTCGCGTCGAAGACGTATTGCGGCTCACCATAAAGCTGCCAGCCGTTCGAGAGGGCCTCGGAGACCTTGTGGCAGAACTCGGACGTGTCGTCCTCTGACAGGAAACGATAGGCGATCATGGTGAGTATCCTTCTCAAAGGTGCTTCTTTCCCCCTCGCACCAGATACTTATGCATGCGCGGGGCTCTCGGAAGTGCCATAGGGTGCCTAGCCGCTAGATTTCGGCGGCAGCTGACTCGATCGCGCCTGCCAGGGCAAGAGTGCGCCGCGCCTCGGCAACATGAAGGTTCTCGACGATCCGCCCATCGACGACGGCGATGCCCCGGCCCTCGGACTGCGCTTCCTCGAAACTCGCGACATAACGGCGGGCCAGATCGATGGCCGCGTCGTCCGGGCTGAAGATCTCGTTCGTGATCGCGATCTGGGCCGGGTGGATCAGGGTTTTGCCGTCCATTCCGAGTTCTTTGCCCTGAACGCAGGAGGCTCTGAGACCGTCCTCGTCGCGGATCGCGTTATGGACCCCGTCCAGGATTGTCAGGCCATGCGCCCGCGCGGCCAGAAGGCAGAGCCCGAGACCCGTGATGACGGGCAGGCGATCGGCCGTATGGCTGGCGTGCATGTCCTTGACGAGGTCGTTGGTCCCCATCACGAACGTAGTCAAACGAGGCGAGGCTGCGGCGACTTCGGCTGCGTTCAGCATGCCGAGCGGTGTCTCCATCATCGCCCATAGCGCGACGTTATCGGACACCCCATGGCTGTCCATGAGCTCAACAATCTCAGTCACCTGGGAGGCGCGTTCGACCTTGGGCACCAGAATGGCATCGGGTGCGGCGGTGCAGGCCGTGGCGAGATCATCCGCCCCCCACTCGGTCTCGAGACCGTTTATCCGGATGATCAGCTCACGCAGGCCGTAGCCGCCGTTCCGGACCGCCGCGGCCACCATCTGGCGGGCGTTGAGCTTTTCGTCCGGGCTCACCGCATCCTCGAGATCGAGGATCAGGCAGTCAGCTGGCAGGGTCTTGGCCTTTTCTAATGCCCTGGCGTTCGAGCCTGGCATATAGAGCACTGAACGGCGCGGCCGGGTATTTTCCTGCATGACTTGAGCCTCGTTGAGCAAGATTCTTTCGCCTCACTATGCTGCGCTGCGGTAAAGCGCAAGCCCGTTTCTGTGCGCCTCCCGGCTTTACCCCGATTTAACCTTACCGCGTGATGGTTAATTCTGCGATTGGACTGATGTTGCCCGGGTGTCCGGGCGGGGCGAGGTGCCCCTTCTCTCGCGGATCCGGCTGGCCCCAGCCGATATGAAGAGCAATTGGGCCCTGGATCGCCACCGGAAACAGCACTCCATTCCGCTTGCCCGTGACGGGGCTGGAAAGGAGAACCGATGAAGCTGAAGAACCTGCTACTTGCCCCCGCTATCGGCGCAACCGCCGCCCTGCTTTCGCCGGCTGAAGTATCGGCCCAGGGCACTGTTTGCGGCCATCGCTCGCAGATCGTGAAACAGCTCGCAGACCGGTATGGCGAGACGGCTCTGTCACGCGGCGTCGCGCGCGGTGCAGGCGTCGTCGAGATCTACGTCAATCCCGACTCGGGCAGTTGGACGATTGTGGTCACCAACCCGAACGGGACTTCGTGCCTGATGGCCGCCGGGGAGGCTTTCGAGCCGCTCAGCCATCCCTCATTCGCGCAGACTGAATCGCCCGCCTGAGCGTGCTATTCTCTCCCTGACTCGTCTTATGTGAAGGCCCGCGGCCTTGCCTTGCACGCCAGAATCGCGTTACGGCCCGCGGGTAATCTGAACGCGGGTGCAGCACATCCTGCGTCCATCCATGACAAGTCAGGGATCCATACACATGGCCAGAAGCAAGATCGCGCTGATCGGCGCAGGGCAGATCGGCGGTACGCTCGCCCATCTCGCAGGTCTCAAGGAAATGGGCGACATCATCCTCTGCGACATTGCCGAGGGTACTCCCCAGGGCAAGGCGCTAGACTTGGCGGAGTCGAGCCCCGTCGATGGCTTTGATGCGGCCCTGAGCGGCGTTTCCACCGATCCTGCGAGCGCTGACAGCTATGCCCCGATCGAGGGTTGCGATGTGGTGATCGTAACCGCGGGTGTGCCACGCAAACCCGGTATGAGCCGTGACGACCTGCTTGGCATCAACCTGAAGGTCATGAAATCGGTTGGCGAGGGGATCGGCAAATTCGCGCCGAACGCTTTCGTCATCTGCATCACGAACCCGCTGGACGCGATGGTCTGGGCTTTGCAGAAGTTCTCGGGCCTGCCGGCGGAGAAGGTCGTCGGAATGGCGGGTGTTCTCGACAGCGCGCGCTTCCGCTACTTCCTGTCCGAGGAGTTCGGAGTATCGGTCAAAGATGTCTCCGCCTTCGTCCTCGGCGGTCACGGCGACACGATGGTGCCGCTTCCCCGGTACTCGACCGTTGGCGGTATCCCGCTTCCTGACCTGGTGAAGATGGGCTGGACGACGCAGGAGAAGCTCGATCAGATCGTCCAGCGCACGCGGGATGGCGGCGCCGAGATCGTGGGGCTTCTGAAGACCGGATCCGCCTTCTACGCGCCTGCCGCCTCGGCAATCCAGATGGCCGAGAGCTACCTGGGCGACCAGAAACGCGTGCTCCCATGTGCGGCGTTCGTCGACGGCGCATACGGACTGAAGGGCATGTATGTCGGTGTGCCGGTCGTAATCGGCGCGGGCGGCATCGAGAAGATCATCGAGATCGAACTCGACAAGGGCGAGAAGGCGATGCTCGACAAATCGATCGACGCAGTGAAAGGCCTTGTCGAGGCATGCCAGAGCATCGATTCCTCGCTGGCCTGATCCGGTCTTCTACAGTCCAGCGATTGTGACCCGGGCGCGGCCGCGGCTCCGACGGGTGCTAAGCAAGACTGGTGAAATCCACATAAGCTGTCCCACCGGCGGTTGATGAAAGACCCCGTCGAGAGTAAACGGAACCTGCCACGCTGGCCACAACCCGGCCCCTCCAAACCGCTTCTGCGGGACCCGCCATGGGAGAATCTCTAAGATGAACATTCACGAGTATCAGGCGAAACAGATCCTGAAGTCTTATGGCGCGCCGGTGGCCGATGGCGTTCCGGTCCTGAAGGCCGAGGACGCGGGTTCTGCCGTTGCGAAGCTTCCCGGCCCCGTCTGGGTCGTGAAGGCACAAATTCACGCGGGCGGGCGCGGAAAGGGCGCATTCAAGGAGGCCGAGGCGGGCGAGAAGGGCGGCGTGCGCATCGCCAAAGCCGAGGACGAGGCGATCGCCTTTGCCGAGCAGATGCTGGGCAAGACGCTTGTCACCCATCAGACCGGCCCCTCGGGCAAGCAGGTCAATCGGGTCTATATCGAGGATGGCGCGGCCATCGCCTCGGAATTCTACCTCTCGCTTCTGGTCGATCGTGAGACGAGCCGTGTCTCCTTTATCGCCTCGACCGAAGGGGGCATGGACATCGAGGAGGTTGCGGCCGAGACGCCGGAGAAGATCCTGACCTTCTCTGTCGATCCAGCAACCGGTATCCAGCCGCTCCATGGCCGCAAGGTGGCGAAGGCGCTTGGCCTGACCGGTGATGCCTTCAAGCAATGCACCAAACTGGTCATGACGCTCTACAAGCTGTTCCGTGAAAAGGACTGCTCGCTGGTCGAGATCAACCCGCTGATCCTGACCGAAGATGGCAACATCCGCTGCCTCGACTGCAAGATGAACTTCGACTCAAACGCGCTCTACCGCCAGAAGGACATCATGGAATTGCGCGATGAGACCGAGGAGGACGCGAAGGAGCTTGAGGCGTCGAAATTCGATCTCAACTACATCGCTCTGGATGGTGAGATCGGCTGCATGGTCAACGGCGCGGGCCTTGCGATGGCGACGATGGACATCATCAAGCTCTACGGCTCCGAACCCGCCAACTTCCTCGATGTTGGAGGTGGTGCGACCAAGGAGAAGGTGACGGAAGCCTTCAAGATCATCACCTCGGACCCAAAAGTGAAGGGTATCCTGGTCAACATCTTCGGCGGCATCATGCGCTGTGATGTTATTGCTGAAGGGGTGATCGCTGCGGTCAAGGAAGTCGGCCTGCAGGTTCCGCTGGTCGTCCGGCTCGAAGGCACCAATGTTGAGCTTGGCAAGCAGATCATCAATGAAAGCGGTCTCGCGGTGATCGCGGCGGATAACCTGTCGGATGCCGCCGAGAAAATCGTGGCTGCAGTGAAGGGCTGAGTTAGTTGCCGAGCGCATAACCCAAGAGTGGAGCGGTGGATACGATAAGACTTATCGATAGGTTTGGTAGTCAACGGTTGCTGTGATGGGCCTAGTCGTTTCCCTCTCACTCCTAGTCGCAGTTGTAACTTTTGTGGTGTTGCTAAGTGCTTGGACTTACCAAGCCACGACGCGAGTGGTCTGGTGGTCTTTGATAGCGATTGTCTTCGGAATGGTGGCTTACTGGTTGGTATATCTTCAATTAAGCACCTACACGGAGAACTGGAGGCAGGACTGTCTGCTGAATGGTGGGAACTTTGCGACGGATTGCGATCCTGGTCTTGACGTTCATCTATCAAATCTGATTCTTCCGGCGCCATTGTTGGTTGCATCAATTATCGGCACGCCCTTCTTCTTGCTGAGCGTTCTAAAGTTGATGCTGGAGAGGCTAAAGGGGTCTGCAAGTGCTAACCAGGTCGAGCGGCGAGAGCCGCTAAATGACTAACATACAAGGGACGTTCGAATGGCCGTACTCGTAGACGAAAACACCAAGGTGATTTGCCAGGGCTTCACCGGTGCCCAGGGGACCTTTCATTCTGAACAGGCAATTGCCTATGGGACCCAAATGGTTGGTGGGGTCACGCCGGGAAAGGGCGGGACTGAGCATCTGAGCCTGCCGGTGTTCGACACCGTGAGCGAGGCGCGGGAGAAGACCGGTGCCAATGCGACCGCGATCTATGTGCCGCCGCCGTTCGCTGCCGACGCGATCCTCGAGGCGATTGATGCGGAGATCGAACTGATCGTCTGTATCACCGAGGGAATTCCGGTGCTCGACATGATGACCGTCAAGCGGGCACTGGAAGGCTCGTCGAGCCGCCTGATCGGGCCGAACTGCCCGGGTGTCATCACCCCGGATGCCTGCAAGATCGGCATCATGCCGGGCCATATCCACAAGCGCGGCTCGGTCGGCGTCGTCTCCCGTTCCGGCACTCTGACTTACGAGGCGGTGGCGCAGACAACCGCCGCCGGGCTTGGTCAGTCGACCTGCATCGGTATTGGCGGCGACCCGATCAAGGGGACCGAGCATATCGATGCGCTGGAGCTTTTCCTCGGCGATCCGGAGACCCAATCGATCATCATGATCGGCGAGATCGGCGGCTCGGCAGAAGAGGACGCCGCTCAATTTCTCGCAGATGAAAAGGCGAAGGGACGATGGAAACCCACTGCGGGTTTCATCGCCGGGCGAACAGCTCCCCCTGGGCGGCGAATGGGCCATGCGGGAGCGATCATCGCGGGCGGCAAGGGCGGTGCCGAGGACAAGATCGAGGCAATGCGATCCGCGGGGATCGTCGTCGCCGACAGCCCGGCGGGCCTGGGCGAGGCGCTGCTCGCGGCCATCGGCTAACCCATATGGGCTTTCACGAAGCGGTCTTTGCCTGCTTTCAGGATTACTTCAAATTCTCAGGTCGTGCGCGGCGCCCCGAATACTGGTGGTTCGTGCTGTTCGTTCTGGCCGGCGACGTGACCTGTGTCGTTCTGGACGCGGTCTTGTTTGGCCCGGAAAAGCTGATCGGTTTTGAGGGGCTGTTTAACGTCTTCACCTTCTTCCCGATGCTCGCGGTCACCTGGCGCCGGATGCATGATATCGGACGGCCTGGATGGCATGGGATCATGCCGCTCCCGTTTCTGATTCTGGGTGTCGCGGCAGCGGCCGATTTTCAGCAGATCGCGTCGATATCCATTGGTATCGCACTCATCCTGGGTGTGCTCGTGTTGATCTGGACCATCCAATCAAGCCAGGCCGGAGCAAACCAATTCGGGCCGGAGATGCCGAAGTACTAAGAAATTCGCACTTGGCGGTTTCGAGCGATGCCCCCTTTATCGCCCGCTTAACATCTGTTTTGTCATGATTGGCGAGACTTTGCGCCAGGGATGGGCTTTGCAACATCTGAGCAATGGCTAATACTGCGAGCGCGAAGACTGAACATGCACGATTCCCACCGGCCCGGCTTATGCGGGCTCCGATCAAGGGAGAGGGGGGCCGCAAGACCCCTCAGACAACATATGAAAGACGACAGCCAAAACGGCTCGTTTCACGCATCCTCCTTCCTTCAGGGTCACAATGCCGAATATGTGGAGCAGCTCTATGCGCGCTTCATGGCCAATCCCGGATCGGTCGACCCAAGCTGGCGGGAGTACTTCAACAGCCTTGGTGACGATCAGCGCAATGTGGCCGACGAGGCCGCCGGTGCCCCATGGGCGCGCGCCGACTGGCCGCCGACCCGCCCGACCGAGGAGCTTGCCGCGCTGGACGGAAACTGGGATGCGCTGCCCGATCCCAAGAAGATCTCCAAGAAGATTGCCGACAAAGAGAAGGCCAATGGCAAGGCTATCGATGCCGATCAGCTGAAGCAGGCAACGCTCGACTCGATCCGGGCGATCAACTTTATCCGGTCCTACCGCATCCGCGGGCATCTGGCGGCGGATCTCGACCCGCTTGGGCTGTCCGGGGGCGAGAAGCACCCGGAGCTCGACCCGGCGTTCTTCGGCTTCACCGAGGCCGATATGGACCGGCCGATCTTCATCGATAATCTACTGGGTCTGTCCGAGGCACCGCTCCGCGAGATCGAGGCGCTGTTGAAACGCACCTATGCGTCGACCTTTGCGCTTCAGTACATGCATCTCGACGATCCGGTCGCCAAGCGCTGGCTGCAGGAGCGGATCGAGGGATATGACCGGGAGATCCAGTTCTCGACCGAGGGGCGCAAAGCCATCCTGAACAAGCTGGTCGAGTCTGAAGGCTTCGAGAAGTTCCTGCATGTGAAATACATGGGAACCAAACGCTTCGGCCTCGACGGCGGTGAGGCCGCGATCCCGGCTCTGGAGCAGATCATCAAGCGCGGCGGTGCACTCGGTGCCAAGGAGATCGTCATCGGCATGCCGCATCGCGGGCGGTTGAACATCCTCGCCAACGTGATGGGCAAGCCGTTCCGGGCGATCTTCAACGAATTCCAGGGTGGCAGCTTCAAGCCGGATGATGTCGACGGATCAGGCGATGTGAAGTATCACCTTGGTGCGTCGTCGGACCGGAATTTCGACGGGAACACGGTGCATTTGAGCCTGACGGCCAACCCCTCACATCTGGAGGCGGTGAATCCGGTCGTCCTCGGCAAGTGCCGGGCCAAGCTGGAGATCTATGACAACGACCCGAGTGCGGTGATCCCGCTTCTGCTCCACGGCGACGCGGCGTTCGCGGGCCAGGGGGTTGTGGCGGAGTGTTTCGGGCTCTCGGGTCTTGTGGGCCACCAGACCGGCGGTACGATCCATCTTATCGTGAACAATCAGATCGGGTTCACGACCGCGCCGCGCTTCTCACGCTCCTCACCCTATCCGACCGATATTGCGAAGATGGTGGACTGTCCGATCTTCCACGTGAACGGCGACGATCCTGAGGCTGTGGTGCATGCCGCCAAGGTGGCGACCGAATACCGGCAGAAGTTCCAGAAGGATGTCGTCATCGACATGTTCTGCTATCGCCGCTTTGGCCATAACGAGGGTGACGAACCGATGTTCACCCAGCCGCACATGTACAAGCGGATCAAGAAGCACAAGACGACGATCCAGATCTATGCGGACCGGCTCGTCGATGATGGTCTGATCTCGGCCAATGAGGTCGATGAGAACCGGGCGAGTTTCCAGAACTTCCTCGCGCAGGAGTTCGAGGCGGGGACCAACTACCGGCCGAACAAGGCGGATTGGCTGGATGGGCGCTGGTCGGATCTGGAGCGCGCGGAGGGCGAGTATCAGCGTGGCCAGACCGCGATTGCCGAAGAGCTGTTCGATGAGGTCGGTGCGGCCCTAACCAGACTTCCTGATGGCTTCAATGCTCACAGGACGATCTCCCGGATTCTCGACGCGAAGAGAGAGGTGATCGAGAAAGGCGAGGGCATCGACTGGGCGACGGCCGAGGCGCTCGCCTTCGGCTCGCTGCTCTGCGAAGGCTACAAGGTCAGGCTTTCGGGTCAGGATTGTACCCGGGGCACGTTCTCCCAACGCCATTCCGGGATCACGGATCAGGAGACAGAGGAGCGATACTATCCGCTCAACCACATTCGGTCGGAAGGTGAGAACGGGGGACAGAAGCAATACGAGGTCATAGACTCGATGCTCTCGGAGTATGCCGTGCTCGGCTATGAGTACGGCTACTCGCTCGCCGAGCCGAATGCGCTGACGCTATGGGAGGCACAGTTCGGCGACTTTGCCAACGGCGCGCAGATCATGTTCGACCAGTTCGTTTGCTCAGGAGAACGCAAATGGTTGCGGATGTCGGGCCTCGTTTGCCTTTTGCCCCATGGCTTTGAAGGCCAGGGTCCGGAGCATTCGTCCGCACGGCTTGAGCGGTACCTGCAACTTTCGGCCGAAGACAACTGGATCGTCGCCAATTGCACGACACCGGCGAACTACTTCCACATCCTGCGCCGTCAGTTGCACAGAAGCTTCCGCAAACCGCTGATCCTCATGACGCCGAAATCGCTGTTGCGCCATAAGCTCTGCATCTCGACGAAGGCTGACTTCACCGAAGGTTCGAGCTTTCACCGGGTGCTGTGGGATGACGCCCAGCTTGGCAATTCGGAGACCAAGTTGGTGTCCGATGACAAGATTAGGCGCGTCGTCCTCTGCTCCGGGAAAGTCTATTTCGACTTGCTGGAAAAGCGTGACGCAGCCGGGATTACCGACGTCTATCTGATGCGGCTGGAGCAGTTCTATCCGTTCCCGGCCCTCAGCCTGACGCGCGAATTGGTGCGCTTCAAAAACGCCGATATCGTCTGGTGCCAGGAAGAGCCCAAGAACCAGGGGGGCTGGTTCTTCGTCGAACCCAATATCGAATGGGTTCTGGGCCGGGTCGGCGGCAAGGCTGCAAGGGCAAGCTATGCTGGGCGTCCGGCCTCCGCTTCGCCCGCGACCGGGCTTGCGGCCCAGCACAAATATGAGCAGGAAACACTGATCGCTGCGGCGCTCGATCTGGAAGAGGATGCGTAGGATGGCAACGGAAGTACGCGTGCCGACACTTGGGGAATCGGTCACGGAAGCCACGGTCGCGACCTGGTTCAAGCAGCCGGGTGAGGCGGTCGGTCAGGATGAGATGCTCTGCGAGCTCGAGACTGACAAGGTGACGGTGGAGGTGCCCTCCCCGATCGCCGGTGTGATGCACGAATTGGTCGCCAAGGAGGGCGATACGGTGGGTGTCGATGCGCTGCTCGCCACGATCGAGGCCGGAGAGGGCGCGGCTGCGGCCTCCCCTCCTAAGGCCGCCACGGCTGAAGCGCCGCCCGCACCCACCCACCCGGCCACAGCCGCGCCTTCGGGCAATGGCGCAGGTCCGGTTGCGTCTCCTTCGGCGCAGAAGATGATGGCCGAGGCGGGGATCGACCCTGGTGCCGTGTCCGGAACGGGCAAGGACGGGCGCATTCTGAAGGAAGACGTGGCGAGAGCAGCTACAGGCGCGCCTGCGCCGGTTTCGGCTCCCGCGCCCCCCACTCCGGCAGCACCTGTTGCGGAAAATGACACGGCCCGGGAGAAGCGGGTGCGGATGACCCGGCTGCGCCATACCATCGCGCGCCGTCTCAAGGATGCGCAGAACACGGCGGCGATGCTGACCACCTATAACGAGGTGGACATGACCGCGATCATGGCGCTCAGGAACGAATTCAAGGAGGAGTTCGTCAAGAAGCACGGCACCAAACTGGGCTTCATGAGCTTCTTCGTTAAAGCCTGTGTTCATGCGCTGCATGAGGTGCCAGCAGTCAATGCCGAGATCGACGGCGACGAGCTTGTCTACAAGAACTACTACCACATTGGCGTGGCCGTCGGGACGCCGACCGGGCTTGTGGTGCCAATCGTGCGCAATGCCGATCATCTCGGTTTCTCCGATATCGAAAAGACCATTGCGGGGCTTGGCGAGAAGGCCCGCGATGGCAAGCTCACCATGGCGGATATGACGGGGGGCACGTTCACGATCTCGAACGGGGGTGTCTATGGCTCGCTGATGTCCTCGCCCATTCTGAACCCGCCGCAATCGGGCATCCTCGGCATGCACAAGATCCAGCAGCGCCCGATGGTCGTGGATGGGGAGATTAAGGCCCGGCCAATGATGTATCTCGCGCTCAGCTATGATCACCGGATCATCGACGGCAAAGAGGCCGTAACTTTCCTCGTGCGCGTCAAGGAAGCGCTGGAGGACCCGCGGCGTCTGTTGATGGATCTTTGAGAATGGGACGACCGATCGGCGGTCCGCCTCAGTCCCGCGAAGATGTCGTGCGATCGAACATCAGGTTCGCACGTCTTTGGGTTTGCTTGACCCCCTTAACGGGCCTTGTCTGGGCAGCAACGGACTATCTTCAACCGTTAAGCTGGTATATCGGCGCGGTTGGTATCATCGCGATCATGACCTTTATGATCCTGGTCATGGGGTGCACCGTTGTGTTCTTCGCGTACGCGCGCCGCCTTGAGCCAAGGACCATGGTAGCTCTGTCGATTATTGCCGCACTTGTCGGGTTGCTTCAGTGGGACTGGCAAGCCATGGGAGCAGCTATGCTCTTCGGATTGCTTTTGGCAATTTGTGCCAGGTCAATCTACGAACTCTTCTTTTGTGAGGATCAACTTGTGGAGGCGAGGTCGAACTAGACCTGTCTAGCATGGAAGGAGCATGTGAGTGACTGATGCGGTGCCGCCGCCAATCGTTCCCTATCTGACGGTCCGTGATGCCAGATCTGCGCTTGCCTTCTACTCGACAGCCTTTGGCGGGAAGACCATTAAACTGATGGAAGCGGCTGACGGCAGTGTTTTCCATGCCAGAACCCGGATCGGCGAAGGGCTTGTGATGCTTTATGAAGAGAAGACAGGAAGCCCAGATGCCAATGGAGCGCCGGAGACGCTTGGCGGTTCGCCCGTCTCGATCCGGATTGAACTGGCGAAGGCAGATGCTGTCGATTCGACCTTCGCCAAAGCGATCGCGCATGGGGCGATCCAGGTGCACCCGCCAACCGACAGGCCATGGGGTCGTCTTGCACAGGTGCGGGATCCTGAAGGACATTTCTGGAGCCTCGCGGCGACAGATCTCTCGGCTGGAGCCTGAAAGGGAATACGATTTTCGCGGTGCTGGTGTCGCGACTTTGGACTTCGGAAGGAATGAGCAATGGCAGACTATGATCTCGTGATAATCGGCGGCGGCCCGGGCGGGTATGTCTGCGCGATCCGGGCGGCGCAGCTTGGGCTGAAGGTGGCCTGTGTCGAGGGGCGCGGAGCGCTCGGCGGGACTTGCCTCAATGTCGGCTGCATTCCGTCCAAGGCGCTGTTGCATGCCTCGGAGATGCTCCATGAGGCGGGCGGGAACTTCGCCGAGATGGGGATCATCGCCAAGGAGGTCTCGGTCGATCTGCCGAAGATGCATGCCTACAAGGCAGGCGTGATCGATGCCAACACGTCGGGCATCGAATTCTTGTTCAAGAAGAACAAGGTCGAATATGTGCAGGGCTGGGGGGAGATTGTCTCGGCCGGTGAAGTCAAGGTCGGTGACCGGACGCTGACGACGAAGAACATCGTCATCGCGACAGGGTCGGAGCCGTCGTCGCTCCCGGGCGTCGAGGTGGACGAGGAGCGGGTTGTGTCGTCAACCGGTGCGCTCGATCTGCCGGAGGTGCCGAAACGCCTTGTCGTCATTGGGGCGGGGGTGATCGGGCTGGAGCTCGGCTCGGTTTGGCAGCGCCTCGGCTCGGAGGTGACCGTGATAGAATATCTCGATCACATCACGCCCGGTCAGGATGCTGAGGTCTCCAAACAGTTCCAGAAGATCCTGAAGAAGCAGGGCTTCAATTTCATCCTGAACGCCGCCGTCTCGGGCGTCGACAAGGCCAACACGCTGAAGGTCAACTACACGCTGCGCAAGGATGAAAGCGAACATTCGGTCGAGGCGGATGTGGTTTTGCTCGCCACCGGAAGGCGGGGTTTCACGGAAGGTCTCGGGCTGGAACGTGTGGGTGTCGAGACCGTGCGGGACAAGGTCAAAACGTCGGCGGGATGGAAAACGACTGTGCCTGGGATCTACGCGATCGGCGATGTGATTTCGGGCCCCATGCTGGCGCATAAAGCCGAGGATGAGGGCATGGCCGTGGCCGAGGAGATCGCCGGCAAGCATGGGCATGTGAATTATGACGTTATCCCGGGCGTGATCTACACTGCGCCGGAGGTGGCGAACCTCGGAAAGACCGAGGAGGAATTGAAGGCAGACGGCATCCCCTACAAGGTCGGCAAATTCCCATTCATGGCAAACGGCCGGGCGAAAGCGAACTTTGCCACCGATGGGTTCGTCAAGATGCTGGCCCATGCCGAGACCGACCGCATCCTTGGGTGCCATATCATCGGCCCGGCCGCGGGCGATCTGGTGCATGAGATCTGTGTTGCGATGGAATTCGGCGCAGCGGCGCAGGACATCGCATTGACCTGCCACGCGCACCCCACATATTCCGAGGCCATGCGGGAAGCTGCCATGGCCTGTGGTGACGGCCCGATCCATTCCTGAAGAGGATTGCTCATGAAACTGCTGGGAATTTCGGGCTCGCTCCGCGCGGGCAGCTATAACTCGATGTTGGTGCGCGAGGCAGCGCGCGTGTTCGAGCCTTCGGAATTTACCTTCGCGGATATGAACCTGCCGCTTTTCAACGAGGATGTGGAGGCGGAGGGGATGCCCGGGCCGGTTCAGGCGCTTTGTGATCAGATCGTGGCCGCCGATGCGATCGTGCTCTCGACCACCGAGTACAACAAGGGCCCCTCCGGCGTGATGAAGAACATGCTGGACTGGGTCTCGCGCCCGCGGCCCGCGCCCATGGTCGGCAAGCCGGTCGCCGTGCTGTCAGCCTCGGCAGGTATCGCGGGAGGGCAGCGCGCGATGTCCACGATGTACCTCTTCCTGATCCCGTTCAAAGTGGAGCTCATCACGGCGGCCGAGTGCAATGTCGGCAATGCGGCGGATGCGTTTGACGAAGATGGGCGGTTGAAGAGCAAAGCCTACATTACTGCTCTGGAACGCCAGATGGAGGCACTGAAGGCCGCGATTTGAGGCCGACGGGGCAGCATCGAGTGGTTTCCCACTATGATGCGGGGTCACAGCCATGTGACGCGGCGTCATCTGATTTTCCCTCCAGGACGAGTATCTTCTGTGCCAAGGCGTGCAAGAGCTGGAGAGTTTGAGATGCTCAAGGGAATTACTGCGATCGTTTTGCTGGCACTGCTTGCAGCGCCCAGCTTATAAACGAGACTGGTTGCCCACCCGAATGGGCTTTGGGGAAGGCTGACCCTGATCAGGACGGCTCGTCAGCGCGGATAACGACTTTGACCGGGGTCGGTTTGTACCCGTTGCAAGGGTTATGCATCTGCGGGCAGTTTGAGAGGACTGCGAGGACATCCCGCTCAGCACGAAGCGCTACATGACCGCCAGGTTTCAGCATCGCCTCGGCAACCCCGGCTGATCCGTCATCCAGAACCGGCACGCTCATGAACCAGTTCACGTTTGGCACGATCGCGTCAGGCCCCAGGCCGTGACGGGCAAGTTCACTCTCGAAATTCGAATAACAGGACTCGGTTGTCTCGACCCCGTAGCGCAGCCGGTTGTTGGGGTTGGAGCAGCACCCGTAGATGGTGTCGTGTCGCCCGATCGTGTCTTCGGTCACGGTCATCAGCGCGAGGCCCGAGTCGGAGTAGAGAACGGTGCCAAAGCCCACATAGACATTGCCCTGAACCTTGACCGTGTTCGTGGCGGAATAGCGCTCCTGCGGCGTGTGGGCATCGTAGCAGAGGAAGTCGACCGCCTGTTGGCCCTCGAGATCGGTGATGACCAGCGTCTCGCCCATGCGCACGACGCCTGACCATGGCGCGCAGGCGGGAACGGTCTCTTCGTGCCGGATCATCAGCCGAGCGTGCCGATCGCGCCTCGGTCAAGGCGCACCACACCGGGGGGACCGGCCTCGGGGAACAAGGTCAGGACGAGCGGGTCGTGGCCCGGAACGCATTGCTCGTTGGACGACGCGAGCGAGCGGATGATGTCCCAGCCCCGATACATTTCCTCGACATTGACGACGATGGGGAAGGCCTTGCGCGCCATGAAGTTCTCATAGAAGTGGCTGGCATCGGAGGCGAGGCAGAGCCACCCGGCCTCCGTCTTCACCCGTACGGACATCAGCCCCTTGGAGTGACCGCCGATTGCGTGGACCGTGATGCCGGGTGCGATCTCGGCATCGCCCTCGTGGAAGATGACTTTGCCCGAGTAGACGTGCTTGACCATCTGTACGATATGCTCGACCGAGAAGGGCATTTTCAGCGCTGACATGCACATGCAGGGTCCGGTGGCATAGGCCATCTCGGCCGACTGAATATGGAACTTGGCGTTCGGAAAACTGTCGAGCGTTCCGGCATGATCGTAGTGCAGATGTGTGACGATAACTGTGTCGATTTCCTCGGCCGAGATGTTGATCGCCTTGAGTGCTTCGACGGGGTGGAGCGTGATCGGGCGGCCGCGGCGTTTCGCTTCCGCCGTGTCGTAGCCGGTATCGACCAGGATCGTGCGGGTCTGACCCTTGATGACCCAGATGAAGTAATCGATCGGGTGCGGGGCCGCATGATCATCGTCGAAGAGAAAGCTTTCGATCCGGGTGCGCGCCGGTCGGTCGCCATACTTCAGCGCATAGACTTCCCAGGTTTCTTCCATGTCAGTTCTCCGGCTGGATGTGGCTCGGGGCGGTCTTGGCGAAGACAATGCGTTCGATGTCGAAGAGGATGATGACCGCGGGCATGCGCCCTCCCCGATGGTTCCGTTCAGGCGAGAGTATGGTAAAGCGCATTGGGTGACCAGCGGGAGGGGAAACCGATGCAAAGCCTGAAGATCGCCGTGTTCGACGGAGACGGGATCGGGCCCGAGATCACTGAACCCGCGATGAAGATCGTCGACAGGGTCGCCCGGGACGCCCAGGTAAGGCTCGATTTCGAGGTGCTACCATCGGGCGCGGGGCACTACCGCGATCATGGCGAAAGCCTGCCCGAAAGCTCGGTCGCGGCCGCACGGGCTGCAGATGCGATCCTGCTCTCGGCCATGGGTCTGCCGGATGTGCGGTATCCCGACGGCACCGAGATCGTGCCGCAGATCGAATTGCGGTTCATCCTCGGCCTCTATGCCGGGGTGCGGCCGGTGAAACTGCTGCCCGGGCAGCAGAGCCCGCTGAAAATTCCCGATGGCAAGACGCTCGATTTCATCCTGATCCGGGAATCCACCGAGGGGCTGTTCGCCCGGATGAACGAAGGCACGGTCACCGAGGACGAGGCGCAGGAGACGCTTGTCATCACGCGCGGGGTCTCAGAGAAACTGTTCGACTTCGCTTTTCGGCTCGCGCGCCAGCGCAAGGCAAAGGGTTATCCGGGGCGGGTCACATGCGTCGACAAGGCAAACGTGTTCCGAGCCTTCGCCTTCATGCGGAAGATCTTTCATGAGCGTGCCGCGCTGAACCCGGATCTGGTGGCGGATACGGCCTATGTGGATGCGATGGCGCTCTGGATGGTGCAGAGGCCGTGGGAGTTCGACGTTATGGTCACCGAGAACATGTTTGGCGACATCCTTTCGGATCTTGGCGCAGGACTGATGGGAGGGCTTGGCATGGCACCGTCCGCGGATATCGGCGATGGCCACGCGGTTTTCCAGCCCTGCCACGGAACGGCGCCGGATATCGCGGGCCAGGGGATTGCCAATCCGCTTGCTATGATCCTCTCGGGCGCAATGATGCTGGAGTGGCTCGCGATGGACAAAGACACACCGGCTTTGAGTGAAGCGGCGGGACGGGTCGAGACGGCTGTCTCCAAGGTGCTGACCGAGCGCATAATCGTCACGCCCGATCTCGGTGGGTGGGCGAGCACCTCGGATCTTGCGCGGGCTGTGGAAGCCGCCCTGTGAGCGCGGTCACCCGATCGCCGATGTTTGAGCGGTGCGCCAGCCCGCCATGTCCATCGAAGATAGACCGGGGAAGGGAACCCTTCCCGCAGCGCGCAAGCGCGCTGATGGCGGGCTGGCGCACCGCCCGCACCGTGGCCGCAGGGAGGCGAGTATCGCGGGCGCCCGGGGGCAAGTCCAGGTGCTGAAAGTTGCCTGCGTAGGCGCTGGGTACTTCAGCTCATTTCATCTCGATGCATGGGTCCGGATCGAGAATACCCAGGTCGTAGGTGTTGCCGATCAGGATCGGAAGGCGCTCCGGGCGCGGGCACATGGGTTCGCGCATTTTGCGGAGGCCAGTGTCCTGTTCGGCGCAGAGACACCCGATATCGTCGATATCATAACCCCGCCGCCGACCCATCTGGGCTTGATCCGCGAGGCTTTGCGAACTTGCCCTCGCGCGATCGTTTGTCAAAAGCCCTTCTGCCAGGATCTGGCAGAGGCGGAGCGGGCGGTGGGGTTGGCCGAGGAGGCGCAGATCCCGCTGATTATCCATGAGAACTTTCGGTTCCAGCCTTGGTATCGTGTGCTGAAGGACATGCTCGTGCAGGGTGGTTTCGGCGAGGTCTTGCAGGTGACATTCCGTCTGCGCCCGGGCGATGGACAGGGCCCCGATGCCTATCTCGACCGGCAGCCGTATTTCCAGAAGATGCCGCGTTTTCTGATCCACGAGACTGCCGTTCACTGGATCGACACGTTCCGCTTTCTGCTTGGCCAGCCGGACACGGTCTGGGCCGATCTGCGTAGGCTCAATCCCGTGATCGCGGGTGAAGATGCGGGCCTGGTCGTCTTCGGTTACGCCGATGGCAAATGCGCACTCTTCGACGGCAACCGGCTTTCCGACCATCCGGCCGCCAACCGCCGCCGCACTATGGGGGAATGCCTGATTGAAGGCACGAAGATGACGGCGATGCTGGATGGCGATGGCCGCATCTTCATCCGGTCCTTCGGATCGAACGACTGGTCGCCGCATCCCTTCGAAGCGCCGGAGACCGGTTTCGGCGGGGATTGCGTGCATGCGCTTCAGTCCCACGTGGTCGCGCATCTGGAAACGGGCTCTTCGCTTGAAAACGAGGCGCGCGACTACCTCGCGGTGATCCGGATGGAGGAGGCGATTTACAGGAGCCACGAGACTCGCCAACGTATCACGCTCTGAGAGGAGACGCCGATGTCCGAGATCCACACCATCCCTGCCCGCCACGGACATGCGGTTCGGCTGTCCGAGGGGCAGGCGATCAAGATGATCAACACCCATGGCCACCAGGTGGTCGATACCTGGGCTTTCTCAACCGATGATGTCAGCGAGTTCTTCTCGGTCGAGCATTGGCGCGCGACCGTCACGCATATCTTTCCGCGCGTTGGCGACAAATTGGTCACGAACCGGCGACGGCCGATCCTGACCTTCGAGGAAGACACGTCGCCTGGGGTTCACGATACACTGCTCGCCGCCTGTGACAGCTATCGCTACGGATTGCTCGGTTGCACGGAATACCACGACAACTGCACCGACAACCTGGCCGCGGCGATGCGCGCCGTTGGGGTCGAGCGCCACGAGACACCGAGCCCGCTCAACATGTGGATGAACATTCCCGTGGATGCGGAAGGCAACACGGGTTGGTGTGAGCCGGTCTCTAAACCGGGAGACTACGTCGTGCTGCGGGCCGAGATGGACTGCATCGTCGCCATGTCGAACTGTCCGCAGGACATTCTACCTGTCAACGCGGGCAAGACGGTGGAAACGCAGTATCAGATCCTGGACATCGCTCAGTCAGTCTAACTACGCGAGAGGTAGCTGCGGTGGGCGTGGAATTGGATGGCAATGGGCTTGGGGCAAAGATTGGGAAGAACTGGCACGGAGCCCTGTACCCAGTGGTCATCGTCCGCTTTGTTGCCACTCTCGGAGGAGCCGCATCTGCGCAGGACAGACCTCAGACGTTGGAAGAGCTTGGCTTCTCGATGGAGCCAACCCCGATTGAGGCGGGCAGCGACCCGTGCCGGTTGTTCGAGACCGAGGAACTGGTGCCACTCAACCTTGTCCTCCAGCAGGAAGGGATCACGGTCCCACTCAAATTCCCGGAGAGCTATCTGGCTCAGCGGGGCGGAGGGACGACAACAGCGCGACTATTCGTGATCGGGATCGGCGACTTCCTTCCCCTCCAGCGTGGCGAGCAGACCCGACGCTACAAAAACCGCGTACGGGACTGAATGGACGTTTTGATCAAGGATTCCATTCCGATGGACCGCTTGATGCTGAGCAGCCTTAGAACCGTTTACAGATGGAAACCCGAGCCCGAGGCGACGATCTCGCGCATACCTGCTGAGGGTGACCTCTACCTGATCCCCCCGCCCGATGATCGATACATCACGGGCAGGGAAGTCCTGGTCGATCGTATCTCGGGCACGCCGAGTACAATCCTGCGATGCCGACTAAAGGAAGGCTCAGGCGTTCCCAATCCAGGATGCGCGATGCTTTTCGAACATCAGCGGATCTCGATCAAAGCAAGCTTTCGTCGGACAGAGCTTCCGAACTGGCGACCGATCCGGGATCGGGTCCGTCAATTTCTACAATGTGCTATTGAGAGGGGACGAGCCTGAGGCCGGCATCAGCTGCAGAGCAATTCTTAGGGCTGGAAGTCTTGGTGAATGCCATGGCCCGACATGAAACCAAACCGTCTTAACCGAGTTCGGCTTGTTCTGCGGAAGACTGGTTCTTTGACTCCAAGATTCGACGGCCTGGTTAAAATGAGCTTTCTCTAGCTCTCGATATGGCTCAGGAACTTGGCGAAGACGGCTTTAGCGCCCTCATCCCAGTCGGCATCTAGGCTCTGCCAGAGGTTTGCGGTTGACCGCAGGATCAGGCCGTCTTCGAGAACGCGAAGGTGATTGGCTCTCAGCGTCGTGCCACTAGATGTGATATCAGCGATTGCCTCGCAGGTGCCGTTTGCCGGCCCTGCTTCGGTGGCGCCCTGGCTGTCGACCAGCCGGTAGTCGGCGATCCCGTGGCGCTTAAAAAAGGCCCGGGTCAGGTTGTGGTATTTGGTTGCCACGCGCAGCGCCATACCATGGCGGGCTCGAAAGTCGTCCGCCACGGCGTCAAGGTCGGCCATGGTCTCCACGTCCACCCAGAAATCGGGCACCGCGATCACCAGGTTCGCATCGCCGAAGCCAAGCTTTGCGAGGCTTTTCGCCCGGTGCTCGCTGCCTGCAATCCGCTCCCGCACCATGTCCTCGCCCGTGACGCCGAGATGGATGCGCCCGGCGGCGAGTTCCCGCGGGATCTCTCCGGCTGAGAGCATGACGATCTCGAGCCCGGGGAGGCCATGAGCCTCCGCCCTGTATTCGCGTGTCATGCCGGCCTGCGCGATCGTGATACCGCGCTCCGCGAACCATGCGATGGTCGCGGCCTGCAAGCGGCCCTTAGACGGGAGGCCGAGAATCAGCGCCATTGCGCCCGTGCCTCTCTGACCGCTTCGGGACGGATGATCCCACCGACGGCAGGTCGTGGGGTCTCTGCCCCGAGCCGGGCTGTGATGGTATTGTATCGCCCACCACCGGCGAGCGGGATGCCGCTCGGCCAGTCCTTGGCGACCACCTCGAAAACGAACCCGTCATAGTATTCGAGTTTCCGGCCGAAGGCCGCGTCGTAGGCGATTGCCGACAGATCGAAGCCGGCACCCGCCAAGGCATCGAGACGGCGCGACAGCGTGTCGAGCGCGGCTGCGATATCTGCGCCGCCAGAGACTGAGAGATCGGCCAGCCGCTGCGGAGCGTGGTCCGCCGGACACTCGAGATCGAGGACCGCCTCGATCAGCCTAACGCATTCCTCTGGCATAACCGGGTCCGCGGACCGGGCGAGCAGTGTCCGGGCCCGGTCTCGGATGCTGAGTGGAGAGCGCAGGCCCATCACCTCGCCCGCATCCGCGAGGATTTCCTCGAACCGATCCTCGGCAACGGCGGCGAGCAATTCAGAGCGCCGCGGGCTGGGATCGGGGGGCGGGCGACCAAAGCGTGCGAGCAGGTCGTGAAAGCGTGCCGGGCGCCAGATATGGCGGCGCAGCTGATGGCGCCGCCCCTCGGGCATCTCCAGCGCATCAAGCAGGGCGAAGACGATCCCGAGATCGCCAATCGTTGTGCTGTGCGGTGGCGCAGAGAGGGCGTCGAGCCCATGATGGATGATACGGAAGATCCGGCAGTCGGCATCGGCCTCGTCGCGGTCGCCAAAGTCCTCGATACCGGCCTGCAGGTATTCGATGGGCCGGGTGATCCCTGCTTCCTGCTGGCGGAAAACCGGGCCCTGGTAAGAATAGCGCCCGGCGCGCTCCCATCCCCGGGTTCCATGCGCCATGGCGACCGGGACCGTGAAATCCGGGCGCAGGCACATCTCATCTCCGTGCGCCGGATCCGGGAAGAGAAAGGCCCGCCCCCGGATGTCCTCGCCATAGAGGTCGAGCAGGGTTTCCGCCGGGAAGAGATGTGCAGGCTGGACCGGTTCGAAACCGGCCTCGGTGAACTGTCGGGAGAGGGTGGAGAGCATCCCCTCGATCTCGGCCAGCGCCGAGGCATCCAAGACGTCCGGTTCGGTCACCTCAATCCTCGCCAGCGCGGGCCAGCATCGCCCGGATCTCGGCCACCAGATCGCGGCGTGCGATGGTGACCTGCGCGGGCTGGGCGGTCCATTCCTCGCGGGTTTCGATCTCGGCGGCGAGACGGGCGCCCAAGGCAAGATCCTTGAGCGTCACCTGACCGGCCGCGAATTCGTCGCCGCCCTCGATTACTGCGATGGGGGACTGGCGCTTGTCGGCGTACTTAAGCTGCTTTGCCATGTTGCCGCCACCCATGAAAACCTCGGCCCTCACACCCGCATTGCGGAGCTCCGCGCACATGGTCTGATAGTCGGCCATGCGGTCCTTATCCATCGGCAGGATAACAACGGGGCCGGCGGTATCAGCCTGCCCGGCCCGCCCGATCTCGCGCAATGCGGCCAATAGCCGGTCGACGCCGATGGAGATGCCGGTTGCAGGCACGGCTTGACCGGTGAACCGCTTGACCAGATCGTCATAGCGCCCGCCACCGGCGACGGACCCGAACTGACGCTTGCGGCCGTCTTCGTCGGTGATCTCGAAAGTAAGCTCCGCCTCATAGACCGGCCCGGTGTAGTAGCCGAGCCCGCGTACCACAGAGGGGTTCAGTCTAACTCTTTGCTGATAGCCTTGCGCTTCGAGTAATTCTGCAATCGTTTCTAACTCACGTACGCCTTCCCAGCCGGTATCCGAGCCTTTGACTAGGTCATCAAGGTACGTGACCATCTTTCTGTTCCAAAGAGGCAATCCGTCTTTGAGATAGGTTTGGACATCCCGCATCGCGGGGCTGGTTGCATCTCGTGCTCGATGAAGTGCGGAAGATGCTGCGGCGCTGATGTCCCGCATATCGGATGCTTCACGAGCCAATCGACTGTCTAGCTCGACGTTGGCATTCAGCATTGGGGTAACGAACGACATCACGGTGTCGATCTGATCAGGGCTCAAACCGGCTCCTGTTGTGAAATCTCCACTCTCGTCCTCGCGACCTGATCCTAACAAGGCACGAACACCATTATGCCCCAACCGATCCAACTTATCGATTGCTCGCAAAACGATTCCACGTTTTGCGGCCATATCTTCGGGAGCGGTCGGATCTAGCAGTCCTGCGACCTCCATCACGCCGTTCAAGATCTTCCGGTTATTCACGTGGATCGTCACATCGTTCTGCGCGATCCCAACCCGCTCCAGCGCGTCGGCCAGCATCATGCAGATCTCGGCATCGGCGGCGACTGTCGGGGTGCCGACCGTATCGGCGTCGCATTGGTAGAACTGGCGATATCGCCCCGGCCCCGGCTTTTCGTTGCGCCAGACCGGACCCACAGCATAGCGGCGATAGGGTGAGGGTAGCGCCTCGCGGTGTTGCGCAACCACGCGGGCGAGAGGGGCCGTCAGATCATAGCGGAGAGCAAGCCAGGTCTCGTCCTCGTCCTGCCACCCGAAGACCCCCTCATTGGGCCGGTCGACATCGGGCAGGAATTTGCCGAGCGCTTCGACCGTCTCGACAGCCGACGTCTCCAGCGGATCGAAGCCATAGGCGTGGTAGACCTCGCAGATCGCCTCGAGCATCGCGCGGCGTTCGGTGACGTCTGCCCCGAAGTAATCGCGAAAGCCTTTCGGCGTCACGGCCTTTGGCCGCGGCTGTTTCTTGGTCTTCTTGGCCATGCGGGGCGGTTTCCGCTCTCTTGCTTCGTCGTCCGCGTCCCTAATCGATCCAAATGGCCCGGGCAAGGGAGCAGACCGGGCCGAATTGCTGCGCCGCGGCGCATTCGCGCCGTGACTTGGCGATTTTGCCTTGGCATACTTGTATTGAAACTTTTTGCGAGGGTCAGGATGAGTGACGAGACGATCGGCGGCGGGGGGAGTATTCCGGGCCGACCAAGATGGGATCTCGAGAGATACAAGCTGATCGCCGATGACCAGACTGCGGAGGTCGCCGATGATGAGGACGTGCCGCCGCCGCAGTTCACCCGCAAGAGCCGCCCGCAGAACGCTGATTACACCGCCGATGGCGTTGACCTTTTCTGGAAGGTCATGCGCATGTCGTTCTACACGATCCTTACGGTCGGGATTTATCGCTTCTGGATGCTGACAGCGATCCGGCGCCATTACTGGAGCGGGATCACCATCCAGGAGGATCCGCTGGAATACACTGGCCGCGGGATCGAGAAACTGCTGGGTTTTCTGCTCGCTCTCGTAATCCTCGCGCTTTATCTGGGCCTGATGAACGTCGCCTTGACCTTCATCGGCCTCTCGATCGCGGGCGACGATCCGGTGTTTCAGAATCTCGCGCTCTCGATCTCGCTTCTCGCGACCCTGCCGCTGATCTTTTTCGCGCAGTACCGCGGTATGAGGTATCTCTTGTCGCGCACCCGCTGGCGTGGCATCCGCTTTGGCCTGGGGCCGGGGTCCTGGGGCTATACGCGCCGGGCAATCGGGTTGTCGATCCTCACCGGGATTACCTTCGGGCTCGCCTACCCCTATCAGCACTTCCACCTCGCCAAGTTCATGACCGACAGGAGCTGGTTCGGCGACATGAAGTTCAAGCAGGAGGGAAGCTGGTGGGAGCTTTTCGCCTCATGGGTCTGGATTTATATCGCCGCGCTTTTCATCGGACTGGCGATCTGGGGTTTGCAACTGGCTGGCGAGCGGTCTGAATTCGGGCTCGATGTGGTGATCGGCCTGGTGATCTATTTCGTGGCGCTCATCGTCTTCTACTTCACCATCCTCAGATATCGCTACGCGGCCTTCAAGGTGCTGTGGTCGAACCGGAAGCTCGGGGATGATGTCATCTTCGACAGCGACCTCAATGTCAGCAATGTGGTGAATGTCTATATCTCGGGGACGATCCTTATCGCTTTTGTCGCATCGCTGGTGCTCGCGATGGCCACAGCGCTCATTGCCCTCACTGGGCTGATCAACAGCGAGGGCCTGGATCTCGGCGCCTTGGCAGAGGGGTCGCCCGAGCCTGGCGCAATCTTTGAGAAACTGATCGCCATCGCGCCGACGCTTGCCGTGCTCGCATTCACCTATCTCTTCGTCTTTGCCCTGATCTCGGCGATGACCCAGGTTTTCCTGACCCATCGGATTCTGCTCAGGAAGGTCAAGTCGATCCAGATCTCCAACCCGCGGGCGCTCTCGATGAGCCAGCAGCGCGCCCATGACGAGGCGAGCGAGGCAGGCGGCTTTGCCGACGCGCTGGGCGTCGATATAGGTGCCGGTTTCTGATGACAGCGCTGGAGAAGTACGCGCGGCTCGAGGCCCAAGGCCGGTATTTTGACGGCAAATCCGCCGAATCCCGTCAGGTCGTGCTCAGCTTCGGCGAACGGACGCTCGTCATCCTGTCGTTCAACGAAGAGGTCAATGATCACTGGCCGCTTGCCAGCCTTCACGGCGAGATGGCGTCGGATCGTGAGACGCTGCAGCTTATGCCCCACCCGGGCAGCGACGAGCGCATTGTCCTTAAGGACAAACAAATGATCGCCGCGATCAAAGCGGTCTGCCCGGGGCTGCTTAAGCTGAAGCGGGACGGGCGCAAGATTGGTAAGGCGCTGTTCTGGGGCGGTGGCGCGATCGGCGCCGTCGCCGCGATGATCTTTGTCATCGTGCCCGCCTTGGCCGAGCAGCTTGCCTACATCATTCCGCCGGAGCGCGAACAACAGATGGGCGATGCGGTGGCCAAGCAGGTCTTGCTGCTGTTCTCGAGCAATCGCGAGGAGCAGGCCTTCTGTTCCGGCGAAGAGGGATTGGCGGCGCTGGCGAAAATGCAGGATCGGATCGCGGGCGACCTGAACCTGCCCTATCCGCTGCGGGTCGATGTGGTGGATCATCAACTCGTCAATGCCATGGCGATGCCGGGCGGCCGAATCATCCTGATGCGGGGCCTGATCGACGAGGCCGAGACGCCGGAGGAAGTGGCGGGTGTCTTTGCCCACGAGATCGGCCATGTGATCCACCGCGACCCCACGGTCGGTGTCCTCCGCGCCGCGGGGACGGCCGGGATTTTCGGCCTGATGCTGGGTGATGTCTTTGGCGCCAGCATCGTGGTCGCGATGACCGAGGCTGTCGTGAATGCGAGCTATCAGCGCGAGGCGGAGCAGCGGGCCGATGAGACCGCTTATGAGCTGATGACCAAGGCCGGGCTCCCCACCGACGACTTTGCCGGTTTTTTCGTGCGGCTCGCGGAGAAGCATGGCGATGTCGGTGGTGTGCTGGAGTATCTCGCCTCCCACCCAAACCTCCGCGGGCGTGCGGAGCGTGCGGGTGCGGCCGATCAGATTGGTGATGAGGAATTTGATCCGGTGCTCAGCGATCGAGACTGGGTGGCGCTGCGTGAGATCTGCAACTGAGGCAGGGTCTGCGGGTCATTTGGTCAGACGCGATAGAGCTTTCCTTTGCCCTCCATCCGGTCTTCGACACCAGCCTGGCGCAAACAGTCCCAGATCAGCGCGTGATTGGATGAGGTGATCGTCAGTCCGGTTTTACGCTCCAGCCGTTCGATGCTGTCGATCAGCCGGATCGAGGTGCAGGAGACGAAAACCGTATCCAGATCATTGCCCTGCGTGAGCCGCGCGATGGCCTTCTCGATGCTGTCACTGTCGATGCGCCCGACAATTGCGTCATCAGGCTCGTTGAATGACCCTAAGACCGGCACTTCGATCCCGCGATCGGTCAGATAGCGCAGGACGATCTCGTTTACGTCCCTCGTGTAAGGGGTCAACACGCCGACACGGTCGGCCTTCACGGCCTCGAATGCCCGTAGCGCGGCGGTGATGGGGGTCGTGACCTTTACACCCGGCTTCACCGCGCAAATGTTGCGGGTCACGGCCTCCTCGCCCAGGAGCGTGCTGGCCGACGTGCATCCATAGGCGATGACGTCGAATTTGGCGCCGGGCAGAAGCGTCGCCGTGGTCTTGGTCAGCCGGGGGCCCATCGCCGCGAGGCTTTCCGGCGTGATGATCGGATCGTTTGCGATCCGCGCCTGATGCAGGGCGACCTCTGGCAGCAGGGGGTGCAGGGCCTCCCGGAATTCACCCTCCACCGTCCAATCGCTGGCGAGAACGATGAGCCCGATCCGCGCGCGCTGGCCAAAGGCATCCCGCTCGTCAAACGGCAGATGTTCGATCATCTCGGTCGGTGCCATGGTCGTCATGGGCCTGAGCTTGCACCGGCGTGCCTCACGTGTCACTTCCTCTCTGACCCCTCGTGTCAAGGAGAGCCGCCATGCAGGACCCAATCGTCATCGTCGGTGCAGCCCGGACCCCCATGGGCGGATTTCAGGGGGAGCTTTCGGATGCAACGGCGCCGGAGCTGGGTGCCGTCGCGATCAGGGCTGCACTGGACCGTGCGGGGGTGGAAGCGGGCGAAGTCGACGAGCTTCTCATGGGCTGCGTCCTGCCGGCGGGTCAGGGTCAGGCTCCGGCGCGGCAGGCGGGCTTTGGCGCCGGATTGCCCAAGGAGGTGCCGGCGACCACGCTCAACAAGATGTGCGGCTCGGGCATGAAGACCGTCATGGTCGCCTATGACCAGCTTGCCGCAGGCAATGGCCGGGTCGTGGTGGCTGGCGGCATGGAGAGCATGACCAACGCGCCATACGTGGTGCCCAAGATGCGCCAGGGTGCGCGGATCGGACATGCGGAGATGAAAGATCACATGTTCCTCGACGGGTTGGAAGATGCCTATGAGGAAGGCCGCCTGATGGGCACCTTCGCCGAGGATTGCGCCGAGAAGTACCAGTTCACGCGAGAGGAGCAGGATGCCTATGCGCTCGCTTCCCTCGATGGGGCTCTCACCGCGCAGAAGGAGGGCTGGTTTGCGAAGGAGATCGCGCCGGTGACGGTGAGAACCCGCAAGGGCGAAACCGTCATCGAAAGCGATGAGCAGCCGAGGAATGCGCGCCCGGACAAGATCCCGCATCTCAAACCGGCCTTCCGGAAGGACGGGACCGTCACCCCCGCCAATGCGTCCTCGATCTCCGATGGTGCCGCGGCTTTGGTGATGATGCGCCAGTCCGAGGCGGAGGCGGCTGGTCTGGCGATCCACGCCAGGATCCTGGGCCATGCCTCGAATGCGCAGGCGCCGGGATGGTTCACCACTGCGCCGATCCCGGCCATGGAGCGGGTGCTGGCGAAGGCTGGCTGGGCCGTGGATGACGTCGATCTCTGGGAGATCAACGAGGCCTTTGCCGTCGTCCCCATGGCCGCGATGCGCGAGATGGGGATCCCGCGCGAGAAGCTTAACGTGAATGGGGGTGCCTGCGCGCTCGGTCATCCGATCGGGGCGTCCGGCGCACGGATCCTCGTGACGCTCCTGCATGAGATGGAGCGGCGGGATGTGAAGAAGGGCATCGCCTCGCTCTGTATCGGCGGGGGTGAAGGCACCGCTGTCGCGATCGAGAGGATCTGAGATGGATCTTTCGATCGGGATCGCTGCGGTCGTGACGGGTGGCGCCTCTGGCCTTGGCGAGGCCACGGCGCGTGCGCTGGCGGCCCGGGGTGTCTCCGTCTGTGTCTTCGACCTTGATGAGGAGCGTGGACCCAAGGTCGCAGATGAGATTAGCGGAGCTTTCGCGAAGGTCGATGTCGGTGATCCGGCCAGCGTTGCCGACGGGCTGGCTGCTGCGCGCGGTGCCCACGGGCAGGAGCGGATCACGGTCAACTGCGCGGGGATCGCACCGGCCGGAAAGACTGTGGGGCGCGACGGCGCGCATGATCCGGTGCTTTTCGCCAAGGTGATCAGAGTGAATCTGATTGGCACGTTCAACGTCGCCTCCGCCTCGGCTGCGGGGATGGTCGGGCTCGACCCGGTCAGCGACGACGGTGCGCGTGGCGTCATCGTGAACACGGCTTCGGTTGCAGCCTTCGAGGGCCAGATCGGGCAGGTCGCCTATGCCGCATCAAAAGGGGGCGTGGCCGGGATGACTCTACCGATGGCCCGCGATCTGGCGCGGGACGGGATTCGCGTGGCAGCGATCGCACCCGGGCTTTTCGCCACCCCGATGCTCAAAGCGCTGCCCGAGGATGTGCAGGAGAGCCTGGGCCGACAGGCCCCGTTTCCGGCTCGTCTGGGCGATCCCGCCGAGTTCGCGGCGCTGGTCTGTCATATCGCCGAGAATCCGATGCTCAATGGCGAGGTGATCCGCCTTGACGGCGCGCTCAGGATGCAACCGCGCTAGGCCGGGCCGCGCTCCCATGCAGGCGGAGCGCTGGGTGGCCGGTGCCGCGCGCGCCCACCCACCCGCGCGGCCCGGCTGCTGCGAATGCTTTCCAGCCTTGCCTGTCTTGAAAGCGGTGCACCGGCGCAGGTTGTGATGCAAGATCGCACTGACGAAGTGACTGGAGGGCCTTATGACTGCCGCTTTCACCGCGCATCTCACAGAAGAACTCGACGGGCTGAGGGAGCGCGGGCTCTACAAGACCGAGCGGGTGATCACATCGAAGCAGGCCGGTGAGATCACGGTCGCCGATGGACGCCAGGTTCTGAACTTCTGCGCCAACAACTACCTCGGGCTCGCGGATAACGCGGAGCTGGCAGAGACAGCGAAGCGTGCGCTCGACCGCTACGGTTTCGGCATGGCGTCGGTCCGGTTCATCTGCGGCACGCAGGAGGAGCACAAGGCGCTTGAGAAGCGGATCAGTGGCTTTCTTGGGATGGAGGATACCATCCTCTACCCGTCGTGCTTCGATGCGAATGCCGGTCTGTTCGAGACGATCCTCGGACCCGAGGACGCGGTGATCTCGGACGCACTCAACCACGCATCCATCATCGACGGCATCAGGCTGTCAAAGTCCCGACGTTACCGCTACGCCAACAACGACATGGGTGATCTCGAAGCAAAACTGCGCGAGGCACAGGATGCGCGGTTTCGCCTGATCGCGACCGATGGCGTCTTCTCAATGGACGGTATTGTCGCGAACTTGGCGGGGATTTGCGACCTTGCCGAGAAGTACGACGCGATGGTGATGGTCGACGACTGCCACGCGACGGGATTTCTAGGTGAGAACGGGCGTGGCAGTCCGGAGCATTGCGGGGTTGAGGGGCGTATCGATATCCTCACCGGCACGCTTGGAAAAGCACTCGGCGGGGCCTCGGGCGGCTACACCAGCGCCCGGCGCGAGGTGGTCGACTGGCTGCGCCAACGCTCCCGCCCCTATCTCTTCTCCAACACGCTGGCGCCGGTGATCGCGGCGACCTCGCTCCACGTGTTCGATCTCGTCGAGCAAGGCGACGCGCTGCGGGAGCGGCTGCGGGAGAACGCGCGGAAATTCCGGGATGAGATGACAGCACTTGGTTTCACCCTCGCAGGTGACGGTCATCCGATCATTCCCGTGATGTTGGGTGATGCGACGCTGGCGGGTGAAATGGCGGCTCGGATGCTGGAGCGTGGCGTCTACGTCATCGGCTTCTCCTATCCGGTGGTTCCTGAGGGGCAGGCGCGGATCCGCACGCAGATGTCGGCGGCGCACGGCGCCGAGGATCTCGACCGGGCGATTGCCGCCTTCGCGGAGACCGGGCGCGAGCTTGGTGTGATCCGATGACGCCCTCCGGCATTCTGGAGACCGCACTTTACGCCCCCGATCTCGATGCGGCGGAACGGTTCTATGGCGAGACCCTTGGGCTGGAACGCATCGACCGCGCAGGTGACCGACATGTCTTCTTTCGCTGCGGAGCGGGCGTTCTCCTGATTTTCAATGCGGCTCAGACGATAACGCCCGCGGGGCCTCTTCCCATCCCAGCGCATGGAGCGCGTGGGCCGGGCCATGTCTGCTTCCGCGCCGATGCCACCGAGATCGCGGCGTGGCGCCGTCGTTTGGCCGAGGCGAAAGTCGAAATCGAGAGTGATTTCGAATGGCCGCAGGGCGGGCGCTCGATCTACTTCCGCGATCCGGCCGGCAATTCGATCGAGTTCGCCGAACCGCGCATCTGGGGGCTGGAATGAGCGATAGGATGCGCGCCCTGGTGAAGTCGCGCCCGGAGCCGGGGCTATGGATGGAGCAGGTGCTGGTCCCCGAACTGGGTCCATCAGATGTTCTGATAAAGGTCAGAAAATCCGCGATCTGCGGAACCGACGTGCATATCTGGAACTGGGACGAATGGTCGGCCGCAACCGTTCCTGCGCCGATGGTCACTGGTCATGAGTTCTGCGGCGAGATCGCGCAGATCGGCTCCTCCGTCACCAAGTTCTCGGTCGGTCAGCGGGTCTCAGCGGAGGGTCACATCACCTGCGGCGCTTGCCGGAACTGCCGCGCGGGCAACGGACATCTCTGCCGCAACGCGCTTGGCCTCGGCGTCAATCGCCCAGGCAGTTTCGCCGAATACGTCTCGTTGCCGGAGGCGAATATCGTGCCGATCCCCGATGATATCCCAGATGAGATCGCGGCGATTTTCGACCCGTTCGGCAATGCGGTTCACACCGCGCTGAGCTTCAATTGCGTTGCTGAGGATGTGCTGGTCACAGGCGCCGGGCCGATCGGGATCATGTCGGCCATGGTGGCGAAGCGTGCAGGGGCGCGGAAGGTCGCGATCACTGATATCAACGCGCGTCGTCTCGCGCTCGCTCGCGAGGTTGGTGTCGACTACACGGTCAACGTTGCGGAGGAGAGCATCGCAGAGGCAATGCCGCGCATGGGGCTGATCGAAGGCTTCGACGTGGGCCTCGAGATGTCGGGCGCTGCGCCTGCCTTCCGCGACATGATCGACGCCATGAACAATGGCGGCAAGGTCGCGGTGCTCGGCATCTCACCGACCGCCTTCGAGATCGACTGGAACAAGGTCATCTTCAAGATGCTCACGCTCAAGGGCATCTATGGGCGCGAGATCTTCGAGACCTGGTACAAGATGATCGCCTTCGTTCAGGGGGGCATGGACCTGACCCCGCTCATCACGCATCGTCTCTCCGTAGACCAGTTCGAAGCCGGATTTGCCGCGATGCGCGACGGCAGTGCTGCCAAGGTCATTCTCAGCTGGGACTGATAGCTTCCGGTGACACTGCCCCGCCCTCCCCAGGGGGGAGGGATGGGGAGGGGTTCATCCAGTAAAGGCGTATGCGGGCCTCAGCCCGCATTCCGCTGGGTTCTCAGCGCATCCCGCGGGAGAGATCGCCGACGATGGTGACTGGCTTCGATACACCCGCCAGCCTGGTGCGATAGACATAGAGGCCCTCTGCCACCCGCTGCACGTAGTTGCGGGTCTCGCGGAACGGGATGTTTTCCATCCAGTTGATCAGGCTCTCAACCGTCGCTCCCGGGCCCAGCGGGTTTCCATAGGCGGCAATCCACTGATCGACCCGGTGAGCCCCGGCGTTATAGGCGGCGGCGGCGAGAACGTAAGAGCCCGAGAACTGCCCGGTGCGCCGCGACAGATAGGTCTGGCCAAGCCGCGCATTGTAGCGCCAGTCCTCGGTCAGGCGCGCCTTCGAATAGGGCTCATCGATCCAGGAGGCGACCCTCTTGGCGGTCGCTGGCATCAGTTGCATCAGCCCCCGGGCGCCCGCAGGGCTGATCGCCTCGGGGTTCAGCTCGGTCTCCTGCCGGGCGACCGACATGGCGAATGCGGGTTCGACCTTCTCCGCATAGCCCGCCAGATCGTGTAGCGGATAGTAGATCTGGGGCACCACGACCCCCTTGCGGGCGGCCGCCTTGCCGATGCGGACGGCGTAGTGCGGCCGGCCGAGCTCCAGCGCAAACCCACCCAGCGCTTCGAAGTCGCTCGCCTGTTCCAACCGCTTTGCGTGGCTGCTCAGGGTGGCGAAGGCAAGCCGCTCCTCGCCCGCGAAATGCAGAATCGCGGCGAGCCGGAGTTCTTCCTCCCGCGCGATCGGATGGGTGCGCCAGGAGGCTTGTCCTTTCGCGGCCAGCCTTGTATCGGGGGTTGCGTTGATCCGGGCCGCCGCAAGCTGGCCGTAGAACGAAGTCTGGTGATCCGCACCCATCCGGTACCAGCGCCGCGCCGCTGCCTGATCCCCCAATGCCTCATAAGCCCGGCCGGTCCAATATCCGGCGCGGCCGAGGCTGATCGGCGTCTCGACTGCCGCCGCAAAACGCTCGAAATGCCCGGCCGCGCGACCGGGTTTGTTCAGCATCGTCAGCGCGACCCAGCCGGAGATCCACTCGAGATCGGCGTAATCGTATCCCTCATCGGCGCGCAGGTAGTGCAGGCTCGCCAGTTTGTAGGCCAGTTCGGGCGATCCCTCCCGCGCCTCCCGGCGGGCCAGCCTGCGCCGGCGATCCGCCCAGCGCGCGGGCTGACCAAGCGTTGCGATATCGGTCGTGATCCCGGCGAGATACTCGGCCGCGGCCTCATAGTCGCGCTTCTCGTACAGCCGGGTGAAGGTCGTCAGGTTCTCGCGCGCAAATTCGCTCATCGGCTCTCGCACGAAGGGGATCGTGCTGCTGGCGTAGATGTTCTCGAGCTGAGTGCGGCCGGGCCAGGTTGGGCGGCGGGAGATATAGGCGCTGTATTCGGCGACCGAGCCTGCCTCCCGGCGAAGCTTGCGCCAGAGCACGATATCGCGCAGCAATTGCTCCTGTCCCGCGACCACGGCCTGCGCTGCGTCCCAGTCGCCCGCGGCGCCGACACGTAGCGCTTCACGGACAATGTTCCCGTCACTCTGCGCCCTGGCCAGATCGAGCGCGCGGGCAGGATCAAGCGGAAAGGCAGTGATCAGAACAAGGCTCAGAAACAGGCCTGGCAGTTTCATACGTCGCTCCCGTATGAGATATCTCCAATAGACCGACGATATCATGATCGGGTCCTTCAGACTCGTGAATTTCACCGCCGACCGACACCTTTTCGTGACGGGCGCGGGATGCTTGCCACAACTTCGCTTTGCCCCTAGGGTCCGCGCCCTGACCGACAGGATCAACAGACCGGACCCAAGGCCCATGTTCAGAGGATCTATCCCAGCGCTCGTGACCCCGTTTTCCAATGGATCGGTGGATTTCGACGCGCTCAAACGGATCGTGGACTGGCAGATTGCCGAGGGCAGCCACGGGCTCGTCCCGGTCGGCACGACCGGTGAGAGCCCGACCCTGAGCCATGAGGAGCATGAGGCCGTTGTCGAGGCGGTGGTCGCACAGGCCAATGGCCGTGTGCCGGTCATCGCGGGCGCAGGCTCGAACAACACGACGGAAGCCGTCCGCTTTGTGCAGTTTGCCAAGACAGTCGGGGCCGATGCGGCGCTGGTTGTCACACCCTATTACAACAAACCGACCCAGCGCGGCCTGCTCCAGCACTACCTGACGCTGGCTGACTGTGCCGACATCCCGATTATCATCTACAACATTCCGGGCCGTTCGGTGATCGACATGTCGGTGGCGACGATGGCGGAGCTTGCGAAACACCCGAATATCGTAGGCGTCAAGGATGCGACCGGCGATGTGGTGCGTGTCTCCGAGACGAGAGAGGCCTGCGGGCACGATTTCATCCAGCTCTCGGGCGAAGACGCCTCGGCGCTTGGCTTCAACGCCCATGGGGGTGTGGGATGCATCTCTGTCACGGCGAATGTCGCACCCAGCCTCTGCGCGAAGTTTCAGGAAGCGACCCTGGCAGGCGACTATGCAATGGCCCTCGACCTGCAGGACAGGCTTCTACCTTTGCATGAGGCGATCTTTGCCGAGCCGGGTCTGGTCGGCTCAAAGACCGGGCTTTCGATCCTTGGCCATTGCGGGCGCGAGGTCCGCTCGCCATTGACCGAATGCCTGCCTGAAACCGAGGCGCAGATCCGGGCCGCGATGGCGCATGCGGGGATCATCTGAGGGGCGTATTGTTCAGAGGCGGCCATGCCCTGACGGGCAGAGGGGGCCCTGCCCCCTCGCTGCGCTGATCGCGCAGATGGCCTGAGCGCCCGGCCCGACCGTCGGTCTCTTGCAGAACCGCCGCCGCAACGCTTACGTGAGTTCCATGGCTCAATCGAAAAGCCCGAAGCTGAAGATCGTCGCAGAGAACCGCAAGGCGCGGCACAACTATTTCATCGAGGATACGATGGAGGCAGGGATCGTTTTGATGGGCTCCGAAGTCAAAGCGATGCGCGCGGGTCAGGCCAATATCGCCGAGAGCTATGCAACGGTGGACGGTGGCGAACTGTGGCTCGTGAATTCCTACATCCCGCCCTATGCCCAAGCCAAGAACGATGCGTTCGGTCATCAGGAGCGGCGCAAGCGCAAGCTTCTCGCCTCAAAGCGCGAGATCTCCCGGCTCTGGCAGGGGATCGGGCGCGAAGGGATGACGCTGGTCCCACTCCGGCTCTATTTCAACGAGAAGGGTCGAGCAAAGCTGGAGATCGGGCTCGCCAAGGGCAAGAAGATGGCCGACAAGCGCGAGACCGAGAAAAAGCGCGACTGGCAGCGAGACAAGGCGCGGCTGATGCGGGAGCGTGGGTAGCCTACAGGTCCGCTGGATGCATGCATCGGTCGTCTGGTGGACACATACTTAGACCACTTCATGCGGCATCCGGTTGGGAAGACGCCCCGAAGCCGGGGCGTCCCGTCAATCAGGCGGCGACCTGCTGTGGGTCGAGCGTGGCGAGCGCCGCGCGTGCTGCTTCCTCGCCTTTCAGGACGAAGTGCTCCCTGAAGAATGCCGTATGCGCTTCCGTTTCCTGAAAATTATGCGGTGTGAGAACTACCGAGAAAACGGGCACGTCCGTCTTGAGCTGTACCCGCATCAGCGCATCGACGACGGTCGAGGCCACGAAGTCGTGGCGATAGATCCCGCCATCGACCACGAAAGCCGCGCCGATAATGCCGCTGTAGCGCTCCGATTTTGCCAATCGCTGCGCCAGAAGCGGGATTTCGAACGCGCCTGGAACTTCGAAGGTCTCGACAAATGGGGGCCCCTTGTGGCGGTCCAGTTCGGCCATCAGGCCGGTTTGTACCTCATCGACGATCTCCGCGTGCCAGCGGGCCTTGATGAGCGCGAGAGGTTTGAGGGACTCGGTCATGTCTTGGTCCTTTCTCTGTCAGACACCGAATCCCAGGGCTGACGAAAAAGGGCGTGCGCCCGCTCGGGCGCATTCGACCTTTGACGCCGTTCTCTTCCATCCGGACTGTGACCGTCGGCTCCGGAATCGCACCGGATCTGCTGTCCCTCCCGCGGCCAGATGGCGTTGGAGGCGCTCGCGGGCTTCGGGAGATCTCCCGTCACCGCCGGTGGGGACTTCCACCCCGCCCTGAGAACGAGCCCGGCCCTTGCGGGGCCGGACAGGTCAGATCATAAGCGGTTCGAGCCCCCGCGAACAGAAGGAATTCGACATGGCGGCGCTTCCCGATGCCGAACGCCTGATGGCGGCGATCGACGCGACCTGGCCCGCGGCTGAGTTTCGCGAGCAGGGAGGTTGGGTTCTGCGCCGCGGCGCCGGTGGCGGCCAGCGCGTCTCGGCGGCACGGGGCAGCGGCGATATCGCCGAGGCGGAAGAGACGATGTGGGCTTGGGGACAGGCGCCGATCTTCTCTATGACGCCAAAAGACTCCGATATGGATGCCGCGCTGGCCGAGCGGGGTTATAAGATCCACGACCCCGTCGCGCTTTATGCGGCCCCCACCGATCGGCTCGTGGATGGTGAGGATGAAACCGCTAAGCTGCTGCGCTGCGAAAGCCCGCTTGCCCTGGTCGATGAGATCTGGGATGCGGGCGGTATCGGGCCTGCGCGCCGCGCCATCATGGAGCGCTGCATGTGCCCCAAGATCACTTTGATCAGCCGGGCGGGCGACCGTCTCTCCGGCTGCGCCTTTGTGGCGATTGATCGAGATGTTGCGATGATCCACGCCATAGAGGTCCGCTCGGAATTGCGGCGCAAGGGGGCAGGTGCGCGCCTCTTGCGCGGAGCGGCCCGGTGGGCTGGAGAGCGCGGAGCCGGTTCCCTCGCCCTTGCGGTGACCGAAGCGAACACCGCGGCGAACACTCTCTATCAAAAGCTGGGCATGGAGGTCGTGGGCCACTATCACTATCGCGTCCTGCCGAAAGGAAGCTGATGCGCCAGCTGCTTGCCCTTCTTGTTCTCTGCACGCCCGCCTTCGCGGCGGATCTTCCGCCTGAGTTTGATCTCCGCGCCCCAGAGAACGGTGTGCAGACGGCGCATTCCGACCGGGCCTATGACAGTTATCCCCTGCCGATTGCCGCTTTCGGTGGAGAACAGGACGCGGTGGAGGAACTCCGCGGCCGGGTGATCTGGTCCGCCTACCGTGTCGATGGAGAGGTGACGAGTGCGGCCCTCATCGATGCCTATCGTGCGCGACTCTCTGAAGATGGATTCGCCGCCCTTTTTGAATGTGAAACGCGGGAGTGCGGCGGTTTCGACTTCAACTTCGAGGCGGCGTTGCTGCCCGCGCCCGGCATGCTGATCGATGTCGATGACTTTCGCCAGCTCACGATGCGCCGAGAGAGTGATGGGGCGCATGCCTCGATCCTGGTCAGTCGCGTGCTGCAAGCGGCCTATGTCCAGACTGTTCTGGTGGTCGAGGCTGAGCCTGATGTCACGCTTGTGCCCTCAGGCGGCGTCAACACGGCGCCGGAGACGGTGATCCTGCCGCGCGATGAGAAAATGCTCTTCGATCGGCTCATCGCCGCTGGGAGCATCGAGATAGAGGGGCTGGTTTTCGAACCCGGCGGCGCGATCCTGTCAGACGGGTCGGAGGAAGGCCTGGACCTGCTCGCCCGGCTGTTGAATCGCAATCCGATCGATGTCGTGATTGTGGGCCATTCCGACAATCAGGGTGATCTCGAGACGAATCGCGCCTTATCGCTCGAACGCGCTCAGTCCGTCATCGCCGCGTTGGAGCAGCGGGGTGTGGTCGCCAGCCAGATGTCCGCCGAGGGGCTGGGCTTCCTCGCACCGATTGCAACGAATGCGACCGAAGAGGGCCGTGCGATGAACCGCCGCGTCGATCTGGTGCTGAAGTCGCTGCCATAGATTGGCTCTGGTAGCTGAAGACACTATTTGTAGTCTATAAGACCTGTGTGAGGTGCACTATGGCGATTGCAGCGCAGATCACCGGAACCGATTGGAGCGACCAGGGCACCTGGCGGCAGGCGTCAAAGAACACGCTGTGGTGTCTTTTGGGATGCTCGATCGGGGATCTCGGAACGATCCTGTTCTTCCAGCTGAGCGGCATCCCCTGGCCGACCATGGCGATCATGGTGCTTGCGATCGTCAACGGTATCCTGACCTCGATTGCGCTGGAGACCTACATCTTATCGCGCCAGATGACACTGAAACTGGCCTTTCACACCGCGATCGGCATGTCGTTGATCTCGATGGTCGCCATGGAGGCGGCGATGAACATTACCGATGTTCTTTTGACGGGTGGCGCGAAGCTTACCTGGTGGGTCGTGCCGATCATGCTGTTGGCAGGATTTCTGACACCGTTGCCGTACAATTATTGGCGTCTCAAGGCGCTCGGGAAAGGCTGTTGCCACTGAACCCGTTCGGCAGAATGGCGGGCCGCTTTCCGATTGCGGCGAGCACCACGGCGCGTTACAGCGCGGTCTGTTCCTTCCAGATCAATGAGGAGTGCCGATGTCTCCCGAGCTCTACTGGCTGACAGCCACTGCCGTGATGACTGCGCTGATGTGGACCCCTTATGTCGTTAACATCCTGGGTCAGATGGGTGTCGTCACCGCGCTGGTGAGCCGTGTCGGCGACGATCCGGGCGAGGCCGCGTGGGCCAAACGGGCCCAGCGAGCCCATTTGAATGCATTGGAGAATCTCGCGATCTTTGCGCCCCTCGCCCTCGCGGTGCATCTGGCTGGCGTCGGTTCGGAGATGACCGCCTTGGCGGCGATGAGCTACTTCTGGCTCAGACTCGCGATGTGGATCGTGCATGTCGCTGGAATTCCGGTGATCCGCACCCTGCTTTTTGCTGCCGGAGTGATCTGCCAGCTTGTGCTCGGCTACGCACTGCTCTCAGTACCGATGGCCGCTTGATCAATACCGTGCAAAAACGCCCGCACCTCGGTTAGACTCCTCAAGATGTGAACATCGAGGTGCGGATACGGTTTCTCAATCAGGGCAATAACGCTTCGCCGCGAACTTTGGCGGGTTCGCCAGATAAAGTGCAGGAACTCCCGATCAAAGCGCTCGGGACAGTTTTCAGGCAGATCCGGCCTCGTCTTTCCCCTCTGTTTCAGGGTTCGCCAGATCACTCGCACATATCGGCGCCAAAGTGGGAAATCGAGCCAAATCAGTGTGTCGGCCCTCATAGCGCGCTCGGCATATGTGGTTGAGAGGCCACCCTCAAAGATCCAGCGTTCCCTTGCCTCAACCTCACGAGCCAGAACGAGCTTCTCTGCCTTTCCGCGCTCCACCCAGCCGGGTTTCCAGTGGATCAGGTCCATGTGGTAGACAGGCAGGCTCGTTTTGTCGCCCAATAGCCGTGCAAGCGTGCTCTTGCCCGAGCCCGGACCGCCGACAATCATCACGCGCTGCATGAGTGGACCCCTCAAAAGCGCGATCTCTTAGCCCAGATGCGAAAAAAATGAAAACCCGGCCACCTTCTGGTGGCCGGGTTTTCGTCCCTCGGTCCCGTCATTTTTAGTTCAGACGTTTTCCGACCTCTGCAATTGAAGAATCAATCAGGCCCGCGGCTTTTTCGGCGGAGAGGTTTTCCTTCAGCACCTCGGCAGCCGCGGTGACGGCGACCTGCACCGCACGGTCTTTGACCTCTTTCACTGCAGAGGCTTCGGCGCTTTCGATCTGATCCTGCGCGCGCTTGACCCGCAGTTCGACGGAGGCTGCGATCTCAGCCTCTGCCCGCGCGGCGGCCTCTTTGGCCTCACGCTCAGCATTGGCGACAATCTCGCCTGCCTGTTCCTCGACTTCCTTCTGCTTGCGCTCGAAGGAGGCGAAGATCTCCTGTGCCTCTTCGCGGAGTCGGCGGGCCTCATCCAGTTCACCGCGAATACCTTCGGCACGCTCGTCGAGCTTCTTGCCCAAAAACTTATGCACGCCGAGATAGGCGAGCAGAGCGAAGAATGCGGTGAAGCTGATTCCAACGACGAAATCGGAGTTCTGGAAGATTTCCATCCCGCCCTCCTCAGTTCAGGCGTGTTGAGACGGCTGCTTTCACGGCGTCAGCGCCCGCAGCCCCCGGCATAAGTGCCTCGACGATGGCGATGGCCGTCTCGTTGGCGACCTGATCGACCGCCTCCTTGGCGCTGTCGCGGATCTCGGCGATGCGGTCTTCACCCTCGGCAGTGCGCGCGGCGATCTCGGCATCGGCCTTGGCCATGGCGGCATCCAAGTCTTTCTGGATGCTGGCGCGGGTCTCTGCAGCGATGTCCTGCGCCCGGGCGCGGGCATCCGCCAGCGCCTGCTCATAGGCCGCCTCAGCCTCTTGCGCTTTCTTGCGAAAGTCTTCCGCCGCGTCGAGGTCGTCGGCGATGGCGTCGGCACGTTCTTCGAGGACCGAAGCGATACGCGGAAGCGCGATCTTGGTCATCAGGAAGTAAAGCACCACAAGGCAGACCACCAGCCAGAAGATCTGGCTCGGAAAAGTATCGAAATCGAGTTGCGGCAGGCCGCTAGAGCCTTTCTCCGCATCGCTGGGCGAGGCCATGGCCGACTCCAATTCGCAAAAGCTGGCGCGGCCGCCGGCGCGGCGGCCACACGGGGCTCGGTACCGTCAGCTCAGACGGCAAACATCAGGAGCAGGGCGACCAGGAAGCCGAAGATCCCGAGCGCTTCGGCGAAAGCGATGCCCAGGAACATGGTGGCTGTCTGACCGGCCGCGGCAGCAGGGTTGCGCAGGGCACCGGCGAGGTAGTTGCCGACCACGTTCCCCACACCGATGCCTGCACCCGCCATCGCGGTACAAGCCAGACCGGCGCCGATAAACTTGAAGCCGTCGGAGAAGGCTTGAGCTGCTTCGAGTTCCATAGTGTGTCTCCTTTAAATGGAATTCGTTGGTGTCTTGCGCCGGATCAGTGTCCTGGATGCAGCGCGTCGTTCAGGTAGATGCAGGTGAGGATCGCGAAGATGTAAGCCTGCACACAGGCGACCAGGAGTTCGAGCCCCGTGATGGCCACCATCATGCCGAGCGGCAGAATGCCAGCAATTCCAAGTGCCGGAACGAAACCTGCGAAGACCTTCATAACCGCATGGCCAGCCATCATATTGCCCGCAAGCCGGATCGAATGGCTCAGCGGACGCACGAAGAACGAGATCAGTTCGATCACGGCGAGGATCGGGCGCAGCGCAAGCGGCGCCGAGTCGACCCAGAAGAGCTTCAGGAAGCCCGCACCATTCTTGTAGAAACCGATGCAGATCACGGTCAGGAACACCGCCATCGCCAAAGTCGCCGTCACCGCGATGTGCGATGTAGTGGTGAAGGACGCCGGGATGATGCCCAGAAGGTTCGAGAACAGGATGAAGATGAACAGCACGAAGATGTACGGGAAGAACTTCGGACCGTCCTCTCCCAACACGTCGTTCACCATGTCCCGGATGAAGCTGTAAAAGATCTCCGCAACTGACTGTACCCGGCTCGGCACCACTGCGCGGCCTGCCGTGCCAAAGATCGTCAGGCCCGAGATCGCGACCACTGCGACAACCATCCATAGCGTTGAATTGGTGATCGCCAACATGCTCATCTCACCGCCGCCGAGCGGTTTGATGATGAACTGTTTCATGGGGTCGATGCTGAGGCCGCCGTCGGGGGATCCTGCCAAAGCTTATGTCCTCTCGGTCGTGCCCTGGTCAGGGCTTGTGGTCAGTCGCAGCCGCAGCTGCGGCCTGTATCTTCTCCAGCTCTTTGGCCGATTGGACCACCAGGCGGATGCCGGCGGCAAAGCCGAGGAGCCAAAATATCACCAGGAATACGGGAAGCGTCCCAAATAGGCTGTCGAGCCCGTATCCCATAGCCAAGCCGATCACCATGGCGATGATCAACTCGAAGACCATGCGCCAAGCCATGCTGACGGTAGTCCACTTCTCCTCGCGCTTGCGTGGTTTTGGCTCCCGGGCGGCGCGCGCGTCCTTGATCCGCGCATCGAGCTCGCTCAGTTTGGCGGACCTATCCTGACCTTCCCGGTCCGGCGGTGTGTCCCCCATTTTTGGGCCTTTCACCATGCATGGACAGACTGCCCCTGCGAAGACGCGCGGACCATAGTTATGGGGGTATGGGGTGTCAATACGGCTGGAGGCGCGCAGAAAAGGTCCGGAATGTCGAAGATCCCTTTAATTTCAATGATGCGACCGGAGGGCGCACCCTTCGAGCTCGATCAGGATAGCCGAGTTTGTCTTATGGGCGATAAGAGGCGGGATGAAGGCCTGCTGAAAGAGGCGAGATTCATCAGAAGGATGGCCCCGAACCCAGATCTGCTGACGTGCTGAGGCTATCGGTTTCTCCTAGCTTGGTCACTCCCTCCCTCCCGTCTATCAACGCGATAAGTTCCGGTGAATTATGTTGAGTAGCTGTCAGACAATCGCTTTTCCTTAGGGTTGGTTCAGAGGAAAGCTCTTGAAGATATCGGGGCATGCACCTGTTTGAAGCGATCCGCAGAACATAAGAGCGGATCTGCCCGCATCTCAACGACTGCTTCGCCATTGACGCCCGCACCCCTCTGCCGTTGAACTCTGTGAAGCAATGAGGAGTTTTCCGATGGCCGATTTCATCCGCTTGTCGCCGGATGACAACGTGGTGACCGCAACCCGCCCGCTCGAAGTCGGAGCTATGATCGACGGTGTTGCGGCGCAGACCATCATCCCGCGGGGGCATAAGGTCGCCACGCAATCCATCGCAGCGGGTGAGATCGTCCGCAAATACGGCCAGATCATCGGATATGCGGCGCAAGCGATCGAGCCGGGCGCGCATGTGCACACCCATAACGTCGCGTTCAAGGGAACCGATCAGGCCTATGAGTTCGGAACCGATCTGCGGCCAGTGACGCCTGCAGCCGGGGATACCTTCATGGGCTTTCGCCGAAAGTCCGGACGCGCAGGCACCCGCAACCACATTGCCGTCCTCACATCGGTCAACTGCTCGGCGACGGCCGCGCGCATGATCGCCTCGGCCTTCGGGCCGGAGGAGATGGCGAAGTATCCGAATGTCGATGGCGTCACGGCCTTCGTCCACGGCACGGGCTGCGGCATGGCGGGTGATGGTGAGGGGTTCGAGGCGCTCCAGCGGGTCATGTGGGGCTACGCACGCCATCCAAACGTCGCGGGCGTTCTGATGGTCGGCCTCGGATGCGAGATGAACCAGATCGACTGGTTGCTGGAGGCGCATGGGATCGAGAGAGGCCCGTTCTTTCACGCGATGAACATTCAGGATGTCGCTGGTCTCGCGAAGACTGTGGAGATCGGCATCGGGAAGGTGCGCGCGATGCTGCCGCTCGCGAACGAGTTCGTGCGCCAGGAATGCCCCGCCTCCGACCTGATCGTCGCGCTGCAATGCGGAGGCTCGGATGCCTGGTCGGGGATGACCGCGAACCCGGCGCTTGGCTATGCCTGCGACCTGCTTGCGGCGCAGGGTGGCACCGGCGTTCTCGGTGAAACGCCTGAGATCTATGGCGCCGAGCACCTGCTGACCCGCCGGGCAGCGAGCCCCGAGATCGGAGAGAAGCTGATCGGCATGATCCAGTGGTGGGAGGACTACACAGCCCGCAACAAAGGGTCGATGGATAACAATCCGAGCCCGGGCAACAAGAAGGGCGGGCTGACGACGATCCTTGAAAAGTCGCTCGGCGCGGCGGCCAAGGGTGGCACAACCCCGCTGAACGGGGTCTACAAGTATGCGGAACAGGTGACGGCGCCGGGTTTCACCTTCATGGACACGCCCGGCTATGATCCGGCGAGCGTCACGGGCCAGATCGCCGGCGGCTGCAATCTTGTGACCTTCACGACCGGGCGCGGCTCTGCCTTCGGGTCGAAGCCTGCGCCGACCATCAAGCTCGCGACCAACTCGGATCTCGCGCGCCGGATGCCCGACGATATGGATATCGACGGCGGGCGTGTGCTGAGCGAGGGGGCCAGCATCGAGGAAGTCGGCCGTGAGATCTACGGCATGCTTTTGCGTGTTGCTTCGGGCGAAAGGACGAAATCCGAGCGGCAGGGTCTCGGCGATTTCGAGTTCGTCCCCTGGCAGATCGGGGCCGTGATGTAGCGGCTTCTTCTCGAAAGCGGCCCGAGCTGCTCACGCGGCATTGCAGGCGGCCGCCCGGCGCAAAGCCCTACCACCAGCGCACGTCGCGCGCTGTAAGGCGCGCGTCAGTGGCCGCCTGGGTCCGGCTTGCTGGGCCAGGGGGGCGCATCTTTGAAGAGCGGTCCCTCAAGTCTGCTCTTCCAGCCTGTCGGTTGGCGGTGGTGGTTTGGGGGATAACGCCGCGATCCTGTCGTAGAGCGCCGCATCCATGTCGACCGCCGCGGCGGCGAGAGCAGGCTGAAGCTGCTCGACATTGCGCGCGCCTATGATTGGGGTCGTGATAGCGGGATGCGCTGCCGTCCAGGCAACCGCCAGGCTCACCGGGTGGACGCCCATCTCTTGGGCCAAAGTCGTGAACTGCTCCGCCGTCTCGTACATCCAGTCTTGCCCATAGCGAATGCCATAGTAGTTGCCACTGACCAGCCGTCCCTCTTCCGGGCGTTTGCCTTGTGCGTACTTCCCGCTCAGAAGACCGGCCCCGATCGGGGAATAGTTGGTGACGGCCAAACCCTCGGTCTCCGCCAAGGGCAGGATTTCAACCTCCGCCTGTCGTTTGACAAGCGAATACATGGGCTGGATCACATCGATCTGCTGCCAGCCCTGCCGCTCCGCGATCCCCAGGGCCTTGGCGTATTGCCAGGCGGCGAAGTTCGATGCGCCGAGATAGAGCGCCTTCCCGCTGCGCAGGATATCCTCCATCGTGCGAAGCTGCTCTTCCAGCGGTGTCATCGGGTCGAACTTGTGGATAAAGAGCACATCCACATGATCGGTGCCGAGCCGCCGCAGCGATGCCTCGATCTCGCCCATCGCGTGTCTGCGGCTCGCACCTCTTCCATTCGGTCCCGGCCGGGCGTCGTGGCCGAGTTTCGTGGTGATGATCAGCTCCTTGCGATGGCCCGCCATCAGCCGTCCAAGGATCTCTTCTGAGCGGCCGCCGGCATAGATGTTTGCACAATCGAAAAACGTGATCCCGGCATCCCGGCAGGCTGCGTAGAGCCGCCCGCTCTCCGCCTCATCCGCGTCGCCGCCGAAAGACATGGTCCCGAAACAGAGCGCCGAGACCTCGACGCCGGTACGCCCCAGCCAGACGCTCTTCATCCAGGGATCTTTTCGGCCAGATACGTGGCGAAATCGTAGTTCGGACGCTCCAGGTGGCTCAGGTGTCCTGGCCGCGCGAGGTCTGAGCAAAGGCCACGATAGACTTTCTCGGTACAGCCTTTGTCCTCTTCATTCACGTCATCCAGCAGAGCCTGGGCCTGCTTCAGCATCTCCTCTGCCTCGGGATCCGCCATGAAATCGGGCGACAAGCCACCGGCGTAGAGCACGTCGACCTCCCCAGGCCCGCGTGGGTGCAGGCTCAGATACCAGAAATAGCCCGGCGTCAGCGTGATCATCAGGCTCGGGTAGACCGAAAGCAGATATGTCGTCAGCCGCCGCTCACCTTGCAGCCGCGTGCTGTCGGGATGCGCGACCGACAGCTTGAAGGAGGGATCTTTCTGGATCGAGTGCCAGTTGAAGGTCGCAGGACTCGGCGGACAATCCATCTCGTTGAGATCAACCGCCCAGCCGATTGTGCCCTGATGGCAGACCGGCAGGTGATAGCTCTCCATGAAGTTTTCGGCCAGGACCTTCCAGTTGGTCTTCCAGCGGAAATTCTGCTGCCATAGCTGGACGTAGTCGCCGATCTCGTAATCGCCCACCAGATCCTCGACTTCCTTGAAGTGCTGATCCGGGTCTGGAGCATCCGGGTTGAGCGAAATCATCAGGAAGCCCATCCAGTCCGCCACCCGGATCTGCGGCAGGCAATAGTCGCCGCGATCAAAACTGTCGTTGCGCTTCATCGCAGGTGCGCCACGCAGGCGGCCATCCAGCCCATATGTCCAGGCGTGGTAGGGGCACACGATCGACCTGACATTGCCGGACCCTTCAAGAAGCGTGGACATTCTGTGCAGGCAGACATTCGACATCGCCCGGAGCGCGCCACCCTGATCGCGCAGGATGATCACCGGCTGGCCGGCGAGCTCATAGGTCAGATAGTCCCCGGGTCTCTCGAGCTGGCTGACGCGGCCGACACAGAACCACTCCTTCTTGAAGATATGGGTGAGCTCGGCCTCAAGAAACCGCTCGGAGGTGTAGACCGAGGTCGGCATGGCACGCGCCTGCTCGAATGGCAGGTTTACGTTCGCCTTTAGCTCGGTGACAGGATCGATGAGATCATGCCGCGTCATGAATGACAGTGCCTCGCAAATATCATGTCTTTAAGTAGACTATAACCGGTCAAGTATCCTGCCACCAGTTAGACCTCACGCTCCACAAGATGTGGTTTGAATTTAAGCCTTGCGCAAGAACTCCGAGGGTTAGAGGCTTATCCGGTCAAAACGGCGATCACTCTTTGGTTCTCGCTCCGGGTGGGTGCGGTTGGACGGATTGGCCGTCTTCCCGAAGAAGTCCAGCGGGCTGCGTCCTGGCGTATTCTCCGAAAGAGCGCTGCTCTATTCTGATCTCAACGTTTGCCGGTCAGCGCCGCGCCTTTGGCGATAAGAGCTTCGATTTCCTCGGCGTCATAGCCGTGCTCCTCAAGGATCGTCCGTGTCTCCTGGCCAAATCGCGGCGGTTTGCGCCGTCTCGGGTTGGGCGGGGTGCGGCTCATCTTGATCGGGTTGCCGACGCTCTGAAATCCATCGATCTCGATCAGCATATCGCGGGCTGCCGTCTGAGGGGCGTCCATCACTTCAGCGGTGTTGAGCACCGGGCCTGCGGGTGCGCCGGCCTTCATTAGGGCGAGCGCAAGTGCCTCGCCCTCCCATTCGGCCATGAGCGGGGCGAACAGTGCCCTCAGCTCCGGCTGGTGCTGGATCCGGTCAGCATTGGTTTTGAACTTCGGATCCTCCGCAGCCTCCGGCACGCCCAAGACCTCGCAGATCCTCGCAAACTGCCCGTCATTCCCGCCCGCCACGTAGATACTGCAGGTTTTGGTCGGGTAAGTATCATAGGGGGCGAGGTTGGGATGCTGATTTCCGAAGATCTTTGGGATCTTTCCGGAAAGCAGGTAGTTGGCATAGTGCGGGTAGAGGATCGAGATCGCACTGTCGTAGAGCGCCGTGTCGATATGCTGACCAAGGTCAGTCTTGTTGCGGTCGTGTAGCGCCATGGCGACGCCAAAGGCTGCCGACATGCCTGTGCAGATATCGACGATGGAGATCCCGATCCGTGTCGGTCCGCCACCCGGCACACCGTTCACACTCATCAGCCCCGCCTGGGCCTGGATAACCGCATCATAGCCGGGCAAGCCGCCCATCGGACCGTCCGGCCCGAACCCGGTGATCGAGACGTGGATGAGACGCGGGAAGCGCTCCTTTAGGGTCTTGTACCCGATTCCCCATTTCTCCATCGAGCCTGCCTTGAAGTTCTCGATCAGGACATCCGCCTCGCCGAGCATCCGCAAGAGCACCTCGCGGCCTTCCTCCATCCGCAGGTCCAGCGCCATTCCGCGCTTGTTGCGGTTGACGCCCAGGAAGTAGCTCGCGGCGCCGATCTCCTCGTCAAACGGGGGGCCCCATTTGCGCACGTCGTCGCCCTGGGGCGGCTCGATCTTGATGACTTCGGCGCCGTGATCGCCCAGCCACTGTGTGCAGAACGGTCCCCCGAGGATCCGGGTCAGGTCGATTACCTTGATGCCGTCCAACGCGCCCATGTCAGCCTCCCGGTCGTCAGATGCCCCAGATCCGCCGCGCGAACTCCGGGTAGAAGGCCGCCACCTTGGGCGCGACCACCTTGCGGATCAAGCCCTGGCGCTCTGGTTCCGGCGGCACAGCTTCCCGAGGCTCTCCGGGGTCGAAGTCAAAGCCCGTTACGGCGCGGATGCTGGCCATGTCCTCACCTGGAAGAAGCTGATCCAGCCGGAACCGCCCCGCGCTGCGGTCAAAGCCGAAGATCGCCCGCCCGGTGACGAGAGCATGGCATCCTCCGGGGCGCCAGACATGCGCCTCGCTTGTGCCGGGGGCGGAGATGAAATCGACCCGCTCCACCAGCGTGCGCGGGCTGTGTTCTTCGCGGAACAGGATCACCTTTGGCACCGCGAAATACATCAGTGCGGAGCCGAAGGAGCCCGAGAAACGCTTGTCGAGCTGCGGGTAGTCACCCGTGCCGACCAGATTGATGTTGGCTTGCCCGTCGATCTGCACGCCACCCAGGAAGAACGTGTCGATCCGCCCCTGAGCCGCCGCATCGAAAAGCTCTCGCGAGCCTGACGTAAAGCGATTCTCGGTCCGCGACTGGATTACAGTCACGTGCATGCGCTGGCCCCGTTGCCGCGCCTCCTCCTGCGCCAACAACGCGGCTGCGCCGGGGATTGGCGAGGCTGCGCCTACGGCGACATGCCGATCGCCCGCCATCATGTCGGCAAGGATCGAGATCAGAAGCTCAGGGTCGCTCACGCAGGCTCCGCCATGTGGTCGCGCAGCCAATCGGCAAAGCCCTCTTCCGTGCGCGCCGCCTTTGCGTAGGTCCGAAGCGCGGCGCCATCCGGATCGTAGAGATCACCGAGGCCGCATGGCCAGGCGCCGCGTGGGGCGACTGCTATCGCGTCGATATAAAAAGCCGCGAGCGCCCCGGCGGCAGTCGCCTCGTCGTCGAAAAAACTACCTTCGACGACTTCCTCCACGGTGATGAAAACCTGCCTAGCCGCATGTGCCATTGTGGCAAGCTCACGCCGCCGTCCGATCCAGACGTTGCCATCGCGATCCGCCTTTGGTGCGTGAAAGACGGCCACGTCCAGATGTGTCGCCGGAACCAGCACGACCGGATCCGGCGCATTGCCCATAGGATCGTCCAACACCCGCCAATCCGGACGATGAACAAGGATGTCTGACCCGATCAGGCCGCGCTGCGGCATGAAAGGCACCGCCTTCTCCGCCGCCTGCAGCTGGGCATGCAGGGCCGGGCAGGTGGAATCGCGCATGGTGATCTCTCCAGCCTCCACCGCCCGGCAAAATCGGGGCGCCTGGCCGAATTCTCCCATGGTGACCGCCGCCGCCTCGACTGAGGCCACCGCGCCCGCACCGATGAGCATATCGACCTGGATCGTGGAATAGGGCAGGCAAAAGAGCCTGAGCCCGCGTATGCCACGGCGGAGAAGCGCCCGGGTAAAGCTCATTGGGACGCCGGAGTAATCGGCAGGCACACCCAGCAGCGTGCTGTCGGGAATCGCATCAGCGATCGCGTCGACGGTGACCGGTTCGAACAATGACGTCATCTTGCCACTCTATCCAATCGCGCTGATGGCCTCCGAGCAGCAATTCTGCGACAGTGCGGACTGTTCTGTCCACTGCTCGAGGCGCGACAGGATTCGGTACGGGGTTGTTGGCGCTGGTACGAAGCTTATGGCAGGATACGGGCGCGGATGGACCGGTTCACCCTCTTACCCTAACACTTCTTGGTGTCTGCCCCTTCCGGGCGGTTTGTTCCCAGTAGGATCGTTGCATGCACCTCGTGCTTCTTATGTTGGTGGTCTCGGCGCTTCTTGCGGGAACGACGCTGCTGGCAAAGCTTCTGGGTGATGGGCCGGGGGGTCTCGGGCTTCACCCACTTCAGATAAGTGCGGGGCGGTTCTTCTTCGCATGGCTGGCGATCCTGGCATTCTCGGCGATCCAGTCACCGACGATTGCAGAGGCGAACTGGCGATTTCACTTTGCCCGGGCGATCTGCGGCTGGGGGTCCGCCACTTGCCTCTTTGCAGCCGCAACGGTTTTGCCGCTCGCCAGCGCGAATGCGCTGTCGTTTCTGAGCCCGCTGGTCACGATGGTCTGCTCTATTCTTTTCCTGGGGGAGAGGGTCGGCCTCTGGCGCTGGTCCGCCGCTGCGATTGCGATGATGGGCGCTCTTGTTCTCACCGCGCCGGGCAGCGACACATTTCAGCCAGCCGCATTGATCGCTATCGCCGCGGCGCTTTTCATGGGAGTTGAATCGATCTTCATCAAGCGCCTAAGCGATAGTGAACCGCCTGTGCGCATCTTGTTGATCAACAACTCGATCGGTGTGGTGCTCTCCGTCACCGCCGCTGTTTTTGTGTGGGAGTGGCCGGATGCGCGCGGGTGGGTGTTTCTGGCCGCTCTTGGCTTCACCATGATCTGCGCCCAGACACTCTTCATCCAGGCGATGAAGCGTGGCGAGGCGAGCCTCGTGGTGCCACTCTTCTACACGATCCTCGTATTCGCGGCGCTGTTCGATCTCGCTATCTTCGGGATCATTCCCACGTGGCAGGCGGTCGGCGGTGCGGCGCTGATCGTGATCGGTGCGGTCGTGATCTCAGTTCGCGGGCGCGATCGCTGAGGTTCTGACAATTGCTCCATCGCGGGCAAGTGAGCCTTGTCAGCAAACTTCCTCTTCCGCGCCGCGGCAACTTCTGCTTAGCTTCGAGAGAAGCTGGGATAACCAGCCACGACATAACACTCTGGAGAGAGAAGGATCACAACCATGCGTAAACCCCTTCGTCTGAACCGCCGCCATGCCCTTACGGGCGGTGTCGCCGCGGGCCTGACGCTCAAGATGCCAAAGGAGCTTCTCGCTGCTAGCGGGACGGTGAACTTCTACAACTGGGACACCTATATCGGCGAGACGACGATAGAGGATTTCACTGCGGCCTCCGGTATCGAAGTCCAGTACGATCTGTTTGCCGACAATGACGAGCTCTTCGCCAAGCTTAAGAACGGCAACCCGGGCTACGATGTGATCGTGCCCACTAACGATTATGTCGAGCGGATGATCGAGGCAAAGATGCTGAGCCCGCTCGATCACTCCAAGATCCCGAACAAGAAGAACATTGGCTCGGCCTTTGCCAACCCGGCTCATGACCAGGGCCGGAAGTACACCATGCCCTATATGTGGGGTACGATAGGCATCGGCTATCGCAAGTCTGCCGTCGATACCCCGCCGGACAGCTGGGCGGATCTCTACACCTCCGACAAGTACGCTGGCCGGATGGCAATGCTGGGCGACGGCGGTACGGTCATGCAGATGGCGATGAAGCTCATGGGCAAGTCGCTCAACGACTGGACCGACGAGAACATCGCCGCCGCCGAGGCGATGATCATCGCCCAGAAAAAGAACATCACCGCCTTTGCGCCGGACAATGGTCAGGACCTCTTGCTCGCAGGCGAGGTCGATGTGGTGATGGAGTGGAACGGCGACATCCTTCAGGTGATGGAAGAGGATGACGATATCGGCTATGTCGTACCGAAAGAGGGCGGGCTTCTCTGGGAAGACGATCTCTGCATCCCCACCGGCGGCCCGAACCCTGAGGCGGCCCATGCGCTCATCAACTACCTCCTCGATGCCGAGGCGGGCGCAAAGATCGCCGAGTTCATCTACTACGCGACCCCGAACGAGGCGGCCAAGGCACTGACCGAGGCCGAATATCGCGAGAACGATGCGGTCTTCCCACCCGATGACGTCATCGCGAAATGCGAAGTCTCGGTCTATGCGGGCCAGGAGACCACGCAGAAGATTGACGCCGCCTGGACCCGCGTGAAGGCGGCGGGCTGATGCTGAGCGGCGCTCCCGTACCGGGGGCGCCATTCACACCATCCGGGGGGAGAGGTGGAGAGCTTCCGCACCAATATCCGCGTGTTCCTGGCCTTCTTCGGGCCGACGGCGGGGTGGCTGATTGCCTTCTTCCTCGTTCCCCTCGCCATTATCTGGGTCTACAGCTTCGGCGAGAATGTCTCGCTCACCGAGATCGAGACCACCTGGACGCTTGGCAACTACGCACGGATCTTCGAGCCTGAGATCATCGGTCTCTTCTGGCGGTCGCTTTGGCTCGCCGGTATCTCGACCCTGATCTGCCTTCTGGTCGGCTACCCTGTCGCGCTGGTCATCGCGACCTCCGACCCAAAATGGAAGCCTTGGCTGCTGCTCGTGATAATCCTGCCGTTCTGGACCAATCTCCTGATCCGGACCTATGCGCTCCTCAACATCCTCGGCACGCGCGGGCGGCTGAACGATCTGCTCGGCGGGATCTGGCAAGGTGCCGACGCCGTGCTGGCAACCATCGGTCTCGACGGGCTGATCGGCGAGCGGTTCGTGCCTTTCACCTTCCTCGGCACCCCCACCGGCGTGATCATCGGGCTGGTCTATGTGCACCTGCCCTTTACGGTACTCCCGATCTACGCAGCGCTTGAGCGGCTCGATAAATCCTACCTTGAGGCGAGCCTCGACCTCGGTGCCTCGCAGTGGAGGACGTTTTTCTCGATCCTGCTGCCGCTCACCATGGTCGGTGTGATCACCGCTGCGATCATCACCTTCATCCCGATGCTGGGCAGCTTCCTTACGCCCAATCTGCTGGGCCGTGGTCAGGTCGATATGATCGCGAACGTAATCGAGCGGCAGTTCAAGAGTGCGAATGACTGGCCCTTCGGCTCGGCCATGTCGCTTTTCCTGCTCTACGTGACCTTTATCATCCTCGCCCTGCAATCAATCGCGGCGATGCGCAAATCGGCGAGGGAAAGCGGATGACCAACGCGCAGGCAAATAGACGAGGGCCGCGCCCGACCTGGGGGGCGTTTTGTTCCATAGATTCCTCGCGCCTCTCATCAAAGCTTCGACACCGCGATTGCTATGGCCAACATCGCCAACACGCCCTTCGGGGGGAGGTCGGGCGCGGCCCGGCGTATCCGCCGGACGTGAGTGTGGAGCCGTCCGCATGGGAAGAAATCAATGGCTAAGCACAAACAACGCCCAGGCCCGTTCGACTATGCGCGCAAGCTCTCGATGCGCACGGTTTTCCTGCTGACAGCCATTTTCCTCTACGCGCCGATCATCGTCCTGATCATCTTCTCCTTCAACAACTCGCGGCGCGGTGGAAACGTGATCTGGAAGGGGTTCACGACCAAGTATTACGAGCGGGCCTTCAACAACGACAGCCTGGTGGAGGCTTTCGTCAACTCGCTGACCATCGCGGTTATCTCCACGGCCTTCGCCGTCCTCCTCGGCGCGCTGACCGCCGTCGTCCTCTGGCGCTTCCGCTTCCCGCTCAAACCCGTCTACGAGGGCATGGTTGCGCTCCCCATCGTGATTCCCGAGATCTGTATGGGTGTCAGCCTCGCCGTGTTCTTCTCCTGGGCGGGCATGACCCTGCCGCCGGAGACGCCCTGGCCCTTCAACCTGACCAACATCATCATCGCCCACATCACCTTTTCCTTCCCCTTCACGGCGATGGTGATCCGGGCGCGATTGCAGAATTTCAATCCCGAGATGGCGGAGGCCGCCCGCGATCTGGGGGCCAGCGAATACGAGGTCTTCCGCGATATCACGCTGCCCTTCATGGTGCCGGGTCTGGTCGCCGGCGGCCTCTTGGCCTTCACCCTTAGCCTCGATGATTTCGTAATCACCTTCTTCACCTCAGGCCCCTCGACGGTGACCTTCCCGGTTAAGGTCTACTCGATGGTCCGTTTCTCGGTGACGCCTGAGATCAACGCCGCCTCGACCATCCTGATCCTCATGACGCTGATCCTGACCTTCATCGCGATCCGCCTGCAAAAGATCGAGGACGCAACGACATGACCAATCCGATCGTCTCGATCCAGAATGTCTCCAAGCATTTTGGCAGCTTCGTCGCGGTCGACCGCGTCTCGATCGACATCGAGCCGGGCGAGTTCTTTTGCCTCCTCGGTCCCTCGGGCTGCGGCAAGACCACGCTTCTGCGCATGATCGCGGGCTTCGAAATCCCGTCTGAAGGAGAACTGCTTCTCGACGGCGAGGACATGACCGAGATCGCGCCCAACAAGCGCCCGGTGAACATGGTCTTTCAGTCCTATGCCGTCTTCCCGCACATGACGGTGGAGAAGAACGTCGCCTATGGCCTCAAGATCGAGGGCGTGCCGCAGGCCGAGATCGACGAGCGGGTGAAGGAAGCCCTCGGCCTCGTCCAGCTGTCGCAGTTCTCCCATCGCAAGCCCGACCAGCTCTCCGGCGGCCAGCGCCAAAGGGTCGCCCTCGCTCGCGCACTGGTTAAGCGCCCTCGGGTCCTGCTGCTCGATGAGCCACTCTCGGCGCTAGATGCGAAACTTCGCGACGCGATGCGGTTGGAACTCGTTAAGCTCCAGCAATCCATCGGTGTCAGCTTCATCATGGTCACCCATGATCAGGAAGAGGCGATGGCCGTCGCCGACCGCATCGCGGTCCTGAACAAGGGCGAAATGGTGCAGATGGCGAGCCCGGCGGACCTCTACCAGCGCCCGATCGACGCCTTCGTCGCCGATTTCGTGGGCCGGGTGAACATGGTGACCCCAACCGCGATCTCCGGCACCTCGGCCAGCACGGTCGAATGGGGCGATATCACGTTGGCCCAATCCGCGCCCGCAGGTGCCGCCAGCGACATCCGCCTTGCCCTCCGGCCCGAGAAGATCCGCGTGTCCGATCGTCAGAGCGAGAGCCGGGGGATCATGCTCAAGGGCGAACTGGGCGACGTTGCCTTTCAGGGCGATCACTGCATCGTCGAAGTCCGGCTTACTGGCGGTGCCTCGCTGATTGCCTATGCCGACGATGCGCAAGGAGCGACCCTTATGGAAATGGACACCGGCGCGTCCGTCTGGGCCGACTGGTCGCCCGCCGACATGATGGTTCTGCCCAAGGGAAGCCTCGCCTAGCTGCCAGTCCGGTGTTAGATCGCGGACAAGGCATCTAGGAGAATCCCCCATGTGGCAGTTTTGGGTCGATCGTGGCGGCACGTTCACAGATATCGTGGGCCGCGCGCCGTCTGGTGAGATCACCACCCATAAGCTGCTTTCGGAGAATCCGGGCCGCTACGAGGACGCTGCCGTTCAGGGCGTGCGCGACCTGCTGGGTCTTGGCTCGGACGAGGCGATCCCACCTGGGACCATCGAGGCGGTCAAGATGGGCACCACAGTTGCCACCAACGCGCTCCTCGAGCGCAAGGGCGACCGGACGCTGCTGCTTATCACGCAAGGGTTCAAGGACCTGCTCCGCATTGGCTACCAGAACCGCCCCCGGCTTTTCGATCTGCATATCGTCCTGCCGGAGCTGCTCTATGAAGATGTGGCCGAGGTAAACGAGCGCCTCGACGCTCAGGGGGAGGTCATTACTGAACTCGATGTGGAGACCGCGCGCTCCGCGCTGCGAGCGGCCTTCGGCAAAGGCATCCGCTCCGTCGCTATCGCCTTCATGCATGGCTACAAGAACCCCGCTCATGAGAGGCGCGTCGCCGAGATCGCCCGCGAAATCGGTTTCCCGCAGATATCCGTCTCCCACGAGGTCTCGCCGCTGATGAAGCTCGTCTCCCGCGGGGATACGACCGTTGTCGATGCCTACCTCTCCCCCATCCTGCGCCGCTATGTCGATCAGGTGCAGTCCGCCCTCGGCCATGAGACGCGCCTGATGTTCATGCAGTCGAATGGCGGGCTGACCGATGCCAGCCTCTTTCAGGGCAAGGACGCGATCCTTTCCGGCCCCGCGGGCGGCGTGGTCGGCATGGTCAAGACGGCGGAGCAAGCGGGCATCACCAACCTCATCGGCTTCGACATGGGCGGCACCTCGACCGATGTCTGCCACTACGCGGGCCAATACGAGCGCAGCTTCGAGACCCATGTCGCGGGCGTGCGGATGCGCGCGCCGATGATGAACATCCATACCGTGGCCGCCGGCGGAGGCTCGATCCTGTTCTTCAAGGATGGCCGTTTCCAGGTCGGGCCCGAAAGCGCGGGCGCAAACCCCGGTCCGGCCTGTTACCGCAACGGCGGGCCACTCACTGTGACTGATTGCAACGTCATGCTCGGCAAGCTGCAGCCGGTGCATTTCCCGGCCGTCTTCGGCCCCAATGGCGACCAACCGCTCGATCGCGAGATCGTCGCGCAGAAGTTCCGCGAACTGGCCGACGAAATCGCCGACGCGACCGGAGGCGATCCTCTCAGCCCGGAGGAGACCGCCGAAGGCTTCCTGCGCATTGCGGTCGAGAACATGGCCAACGCGATCAAGAAGATCTCAGTCCAGCGCGGCTATGACGTCACCCGCTACACGCTGAACTGCTTCGGCGGGGCGGGCGGGCAACACGCCTGTCTGGTCGCCGATGCGCTGGGGATGGAGAGCGTGTTCCTGCATCCTTACGCAGGCGTCCTCTCGGCCTATGGTATGGGGCTCGCGGATATCCGCGCGCTCCGTGAGCAGGCCTTTGAACGCCCAGTTGCAGATATCGCCGACGCAGAAACGGCTCTCGCCGCCATGGCTGAAGATGCACGCGCGGAAGTTGCGGGTCAGGGTATCCCCGAGGATAAAATCCGCACGGAACGCCGCGTCCACGTTCGCTACAAGGGCTCGACCACGCCCCTTGAAGTTGACTTCGGCACCGAAGGTGACCTCCGCCAACGCTTCGACGCCGCCCACACCGCCCGGTTCGGCTTCTCCGCCGGTGAGCGCGAGCTTCTGATCGAGGCCTTGATCGCCGAGGCCATCGGTGGTGCCGATACCGTCTCGGACGCCAAAGCCCCCCAGCAATCCGGCGCGCCCCCGCTCGACACCGTCACCATGACCACTGAGCATGAGGCGCACTCGACGCCCCTCTATGATCGCGACCAGATGACCCCGGGCCAACAGATCGACGGCCCCGCGATCATCAAGGAACGCACCGCCACTACTATCGTCGAACCCGGCTGGCGGGCGGAGTTGAACGCCTGGGGCCATCTGATCCTCACTCGCGTCATCGCCCGTGAGAAACGCGAGGCTATCGGCACCCAGGCGGATCCGATTCTGCTCGAGGTCTTCAACAACCTCTTCATGTCGATCGCCGAGCAGATGGGTGCCACGCTTCAGAACACGTCCTACAGTGTGAATATTAAGGAGCGGCTGGACTTCTCCTGCGCCCTTTTCGACACGACCGGTGGCCTGGTCGCCAATGCGCCCCATGTGCCGGTGCATCTGGGCTCAATGTCAGACGCGATCCGCACGGTGATCCGCCTGAACCCGGATATGAAACCCGGCGATGTCTATGTGCTGAACGCACCCTTCAACGGCGGCACCCATCTGCCGGATGTAACCGTCATCACGCCCGTTTGGGACGAGGCGGGAGAGAACGTGCTCTTCTATGTCGGCTCCCGAGGCCACCATGCCGATATTGGTGGGCGCACGCCTGGCTCCGCGCCCCCGGACTCGACCCATATCGACGAGGAAGGCGTGCTGATCGACAACTTCAAGATGGTCGATCAGGGCGTCTTGCGAGAGCAGGAGACCCGCGCACTCCTCCTCTCCGGCCAGTACCCGGTCCGCAATATCGAAGAGAACATGGCGGATCTCAAAGCTCAGGTTGCCGCCAATGAGACCGGCGCGCAGCAGGTCCGCAAGATGGTCGCCCAGTTCGGTCTCGACGCCGTGCAGGCCTATATGCGCCATGTCCAGGACAATGCCGAGGAATCGGTCCGCCGCGTTATCGGTGCGCTGAGGGACGGCTCTTACGACTACGAGCTCGACAATGGCGCATTCATCCGCGCTGCCATCCGGGTCGACCATCAGAATCGCGAGGCTGTGATCGACTTCACCGGCACCGCCGACAAGAACCCCTATAACTACAACGCCCCTTTGGCGGTCTGCCACGCAGTTGTGCTCTATGTCTTCCGCACGCTGGTCGGCAACGAGATCCCGCTCAACGAGGGCTGTTTCAAACCGCTCAAGATCATCGCGCCGGAAGGCTCGATGCTAAACGCGCAATACCCCTCCGCCGTGATCGCCGGGAATACGGAAGTCAGCCAGCTCACCTGCAATGCGCTCTTCGGCGCGCTCGGCGTGATCGCGGGCAGCCAGGCGACCATGAACAACTTCATTTGGGGCAATGACCGCCTGCAAAACTACGAGACGATCTGTGGCGGCACGGGGGCCGGTCCCGACTTCGACGGCTGCTCTGCCGTGCAGACCCACATGACCAACACCTGGATGACGGACCCGGAGGTGCTGGAATGGCGCTTTCCGGTAAGGCTAGAGGAATTCTCAATCCGCGAAGGTTCTGGCGGGGCGGGCGCGCACCGGGGAGGCGACGGGATCACGCGGCGGCTGCGCTTTCTGGAGCAGATGACGGTTACAACTCTTTGCTCGCACCGTCGGGTCCCGCCTTTCGGCGTGGCAGGCGGTGCCCAGGGAGAGGTCGGCCGCGAATGGGTTGAACGCGCCGATGGAACCGTCGACGAGCATGCGGGCAACGACCGCTCCGAAGTCTATCCGGGCGATGCCTTCGTGCTCTGCACGCCGGGAGGGGGAGGTTACGGGCGCGCCTAAGGCAGGAGCGTTGCGTGTGGTGTCAGTTGGCCTGCTCTTCGTCGCTTTCTGGAAAGTCGAAACCTTGCCAGCCCGGCGCCGGTTCGGCGTCGCGCGGGATTGCAGTCGTCACTCCGAGCGAATCGACGTCGGAAACGAGCGTGTTCAATCCATCACGGCCAGGCTGTTCGACGACGAAAAACTCATTGTTCGAGCGTAAAGCCCGGCGGAAGTTGCGCGACCCGCGTATCCGGCCCTTGCGAACAGTCTTTATGCCACCGCCTGTCTGCACCAGGTGCCCAGAAACGCCTAGGGCTGGATCTGGCCGAGCGGTCATCGCAGATGTCGGTGGTCCCGCCAGCGTCATCATGAGCCCGGCGAAAAGCGTTAGCGCTCGTCTCATTGGACCGCTTCGTCGAGGCCGAAGCGGACGCGTGTTGCGCCCCACTGGTCCAGAAGCCGCGGGCAATCGGTCGAGGCCGACTCCATCGCCGCCCCATATCCAGCCGAGGCTGCGAAGGTGAAAGCCGCATTCGAGCCCAGATCCTTTATGATGACGTCGAAAAGCACTTGCGCCTCTTCCCGCATATCCGTTTGCGCTGCGGTCTCAGTACAGGCATAGGCTTGCCCGACCGAGAGACCAAAGCGTTTCAGTTCCTCGGCCGTGGGCGGCAAATCTTCTGTGTCAGACTGCGCTGGTGTGATGAAAAGAAACGGAAGCATAAAAGACATCAGGAAACGGACCATGGCCATGGTTCCTCCAGAGAGAACGATATCGCTTGCCACAGGGTACGTGTCGCGTCGACTGCGGTCCATCACCCGGACGGGTTAGCCAATCCCTCCGATCGGTTGCCGCCATAGGCGTCGCCGTGACATTACGTCCGGGTCTGAGAGCTTACGAATGAAATCTTGCGTTGAAGCATGGCTCATCTAATCTCAGACCGTTAGTCGCAGTTCGGGGGTCATGCGAAAAACTGTCTTCATTTTGCTCGCAGCATTTATCCTGGTCTCGCCGATGGTTCCGCAGCTGTTGAGTGCGGGGCAACCGGTTCTGAGACCGTGGATCATGTTCTCGGGTGTTGGAACGGGCGTACCGAAGGGCGTTTTCACGGTTACCAAGGCAAATGGAACGCAAGTAATGCTGACTCCACTTGAGGTGCTAGGTCAGACATCCTACCCGGCGATCCGGCACTACATGTGGCCAAAGCGTGTCTTTACCAAAGAACGTCTCGGCGTCTTCGCCGCGGATTTTTGCGCAAAACTGCCTTCGGACAGCCTCCTGAGCTTCGAGGGGAGCGTGGGCGCCCGGAAAGGGCCAATTCCGTTGAGCCATGATGACGTTTGCGAGGCAGGCGCTGGCGATGGATAGACTGCGGATCTTCGTCGCCTGGGGTGCGGAACATCACGGACCCACACATAGCGCTGCGCTTATCCGCGTCGGGCTGGCACTGATCATATGGGTGCGCTTCGCCGACGAGGTCGCATTCTTCAATGCCGTGGATCCGCTCTTCTTGCCTTTTGGGGTGTGGATGTTCGTTTGGCCCTTGTTCGCGCTGATCGGCCTCTTCCCACGCGTGTCGATCGCCATGTGCGGGATTGGTATCTTCTTCGGATACTTCATGTTTGGCGCTAACTTCCGGCTTCCCGGCTGGTATCACCACCATGTCTATCTGCTGGGCGCCGCTTGTCTGCTGCTCGCCCTGACACCGTGTGGCCGGTCCTGGTCGTTCGAAAGATGGCGGACGCTGAAAGAGGCTGACCGGGATGGCAAACCAACGCCGGATCAGACGGGGCCACTTTGGGGCCTAAGGCTGATCGGCCTGCAACTCTCCGCAATCTACTTCTGGACCGCGGTGGACAAGACCGAGTGGGCCTGGGTGAACGGTGAACGTCTGGAGCAGATTTTCGTCTGGCACTATTCGGGCCGGGCCCTGGAGCCGGTTCTTCTGGAGCCTGTCGTGATGGCAACGCTCGCAACGCTGGTGCTGGTCGTTGAGTATGCGCTTGCGGTTCTGATCCAACTGCGACGATGGCAGCCCGTGGTCTTGCCGATTGGTCTCTCCCTGCACGTCGCGTTCTATCTATTTTTGCCGGTCGATACGTATTCGATCACCATGATCTTGTTATATCTTGCTCTGATCCCGCCCGAGGCTGTGACCCGCTTCCTCGGCCGCATGCAGGGTGGTGTCGTGGAAACACATCTCCGCTAGAGCTGGCTGTGAGCCTTTGGGCCGCAGTGTGACAGAGTTGCGAAACCTGCTCGTTCGGGCCATATCTCCTACCGCGAGCAGCAGAGGCGGCAAACAATGCAGACCAGGAACAAACTCTTCGATGATCTGAGCCAACTGATGACCAACGCCGCCGGAGTGGCACAGGGCATGCGGGAAGAAGCGGAAGTGGCGATGCGCTCGCGGCTCGACAGATTTCTGGCCGAAAGCAACATGGTGACCCGCGAGGAATTCGACGCTGTCCGCGAGATGGCATTGCTCGCGCGGGAAGAGAATGCAGCGCTGAAGGCCCGTGTCGAGGCTCTGGAGGCCGCGCAAAAAGGCAAGTGACTGCCTGCCGCCTTGGATCACCTAGCGTGAGACCTGTGGCGCCACGACTTCCCGCCTGCCGCGCCGGAAAGATCTTCGAAACGCTCGTGTCATTTCCTAAAGGATGATCGCCCCGACGCGACTCTTTTGCTGCCGTCGTGAGAATTCTCTTGCCCGGTTGCCTAGTTTCCTCCACCATATTTTGTAGGTCGAGATGATAAAGCATACGACCAATGGCAACCCAGGGTGTATCCTGTAGGGCTCGCCTCTCAGGGCCACCATAAAATGGGGGAGAGGCATGACTGCCATCGAGCAAGACTTTCACACGACCGACATCCACCCGATCGACATCGTCGAAACCCTTGCGGAGCAGTGCGAGTGGGACTTCGACCGGGTTGGTGAGGATCAGATCGCCATGGCCATCGAGGCGCAGTGGCGGACCTACTCCCTGTCGCTGGCGTGGTCGCGCTATGACGACATGCTGCGACTGGTCTGCACGTTTGAGCTTAACCCGCCGGATGATCGGATGGACGAATTCTTCCGGCTGCTCAATCTTGCCAACGACAGGGTCTGGGGTGGCGGGTTCACCTATTGGGCCGAACAGCGGCTCGTCGCTTTCCGCTATGGATTGACACTGGCTGGCGGAGCGCATGCAACGCCCGAGCAGGTCGAGGCGATGGTGCTGAGTGCCGTTGGCCTTGCCGAGCGCTTTTATCCGGCGTTCCAATTGGTCTGCTGGGCGAATTCCGACGCGGAAGAGGCCGCTGAGATGGCAATCGAAGAAGCCTACGGCACCGCCTGATGATCGCAACCTCGCTAGAGGAGGCGGAGGTCAGGTCCCTCGTGCTTCTCGGCTGCGGCAAGATGGGCAGCGCGCTTCTGGAGGGCTGGCTGGCCTCCGGACTTCCGCCCGAGGCGGTCCATGTGCTGGAGCCGCATCCCTCCGAATGGCTTGCAACCACTGGAGTTCATCTGAACGGCGGCGTGCCGGACACGGCTTCGGTCGCGGTTCTGGCCGTCAAGCCGCAGACGATCCGCGATGCAGCGCCGGATCTGATTTCCTTGGCAAAACGTGGGACGGTTTTCATCTCGGTTGCTGCAGGAACACCCATCGCCGAATTCGAGACGATCTATGGCGCAGACACGCCGATCATCCGGGTGATGCCCAACACGCCTGCCTCCATCGGTCGTGGCATCTCGGCTCTCGTTGGGAGCGCTGCTGTCAATGAAGACCATCTGGTCATGGCCGAGCGGCTGATGCAGGCGGTTGGCGAGACGGTTCGGCTGGAGCAGGAGGCGCAGATGGATGCGGTCACCGGTCTCTCCGGATCCGGCCCGGCTTATGTCTTTCATCTGATCGAGGCGCTCGCCGCGGCTGGCGAGGCAGAAGGTCTGCCGCCTGATCTTTCAATGGCACTGGCCCGGGCGACTGTTGCCGGTGCGGGGGAGCTTGCAGGCGCCTCGTCAGAGAGTGCTGCCACGCTCCGTCAGAATGTGACGTCCCCGGGTGGGACAACGGCGGCTGGTCTCTCTGTCCTGATGCAGGACCTGCCTGACCTGATCCGGCGCACTGTTGCTGCGGCGGCCGAACGCTCGCGGGAACTGGCGGGCTAAGACTTGCCAACATTCCGGCTCTGTGCGTTTCTCGGCTTGCACAGAAGGATTGCGCAAGATGGGCGAAGAGATCAGCTATGATGACTTCCTGAAGGTGGATATCCGGGCCGGTACGGTCGTAAGAGCCGAGCCGTTTCCCGAGGCACGCAAGCCTGCCTTCAAGCTCTGGATCGATTTCGGGCCGGAGATCGGGGAGAAGAAAACCTCGGCGCAGATCACCGCGCATTACGACCTGGAAAACTTGGTCGGGCGGCAGGTTTTGGCGGTCGTGAACTTCCCGCCACGCCAGATCGGCCCGTTCATGTCAGAGGTGCTTACACTCGGTCTCAGCGACCGAAATGGGGCCATCGTGTTGCTCAATGCGGACCACGACGTGCCGAATGGGGCGAGAATGCATTGAAGATTCCACGATTGTGCCGTACTGTCGCCGTGCTTGCGTATCGTACTAACCAAAAGAGTTGCGAGACATTGAAAGAAAATCTTGGGGTGAGATATGTCCGCTTTGGAGCGACACTTGCCAGATGCAGGAGCTTATCGGCGTTATCCTGAAGCGCCATCTCCTCGCGGCTTGGACGAGACGGGTCTTGAACCGACCTACCTGATTGACCTGTTGGTCAAGACTGTTTTCCGCAACGGTCTCGAGCGCCCGAGCGCCATGAGCCATGCGATCAAGCTGCCGCCGCGTGTGGTTGAGCAGATCATCGAATTGGCGGAAATGAAGGGTCTGTTCCAGAAGATGGGGCAGCTCGGCGCCAACTTGAACGCCGAGATGAAATATCAGCTCACCAACAAAGGCCGCGCTTGGGCGCAAGAAGCGCTCAGCTTCTCGGACTGGACTGGCGCTGCACCCGTCCCGCTCGCGAGCTATGTGGCGGTCATGAACGACCAGCCGGTTCGCAACGAGGTTCTGAGTCGCAATCGCCTGAACTACGTGTTCCGCGATCTGGTGATCCCGGATGACTTGATGCACAAGCTTGGTCCGGCAGCAAACTCGTCGAGTTCGATGCTGATTTACGGCCCGCCCGGAAACGGTAAATCGACCATCTCCGAGGCTCTTTGCGAGGCGTATCAGGATCTGATCCTGATCCCCTATTGCGTTGCCGTAGACAACCAGATCATCCGGGTTTTCGACCCTGAGGTGCATGAGACGGTCGGTGACGGCCATGAGGCTATGAATGGCCTGCGCAACACGTTGAATTACGATCAGCGGTACGCACTCTGCAAACGCCCGGGTCTGATGACCGGTGGTGAGCTGATGATGGAGATGCTCGACCTCAGTTACAGCCCCGTCAGCCGGACCTACTCGGCGCCGCTGCAGATGAAGGCGAACGGCGGCGTGTTCGTGGTGGACGACTTTGGCCGTCAGCGCCAGTCGCCGCAGGATATCGTCAACCGCCTGATCATTCCGCTCGAGAAGCGGGTCGACTACCTGACCCTTCAATCGGGCCGGAAGTTCGAGGTGCCCTTCGAGCTTCTCGTGATTTTCTCGACCAACAAAATGCCTGAGGATCTTGTCGACGAAGCGGCTCTGCGCCGTCTGCGCCACAAGATCCACATCGACCGGCCGACGAGAGAGACTTACATCCGGATCTTCCTGTCGACGGCAAAGGCACACGGGTTGACGGTGGACGAGCATCTGCTCGCCTTCGTTCTCTTCGAGCTTTATGAGGCGTCCGGTCGGAACTTCAGCTCGTTCCACCCGAAGTTCCTTATCGATCAGTGTCTGTCGATCTGCACTTACGAGGGCTCTGCTCCACAGCTCAGGCCTGAATTTCTACGCCGTGCGTGGGAGAACCTCACCACGGGCCCTGCGTCGGAAGAAGAAGTCTGAACCCTATCGCGGCAGGACAACGCTTGCCGCGAGCCCCCCAAGCTGATCGCTGGTCCCAAGCCTGAGCGAACCGCCCTGGCTGCGCGTGATATCGAGCGCAATGGACAGCCCGAGGCCGACACCGCTTGCCACATCCTGATTCCTGCTTTCATCGAGCCGCGTGAAGGGTTTGAGAACCTCATCGCGCTTCTCCGGCGGGATGCCGGGGCCGTCATCTTCCACGATGAATTCCACGTAGCGCTTGGTCAGCCGGGTCGTGAGGGACACCTGGCTGCCATAGCTGATCGCGTTGCCCACAAGGTTGGCGAGGCATCTCTTGGTCTCGGCCCGGCGCAGCGCAACGTCTCGGTCCTCGGGTGTCTCGATCTCGGTATAGGTGATCAGGGCGTGCCCCTCGCGGCGGGTGTCGCGGACGAGCTCTTCGGCTAGCTCGATAGGCGAGCAGAGTTCCGAGGTTTCGGCATCCGCGCCCTTTGCGAAGTCGAGGAATGCTTCGAGCATATGCTCCATCTCCGCCACGTCGCGGGTAAGCTCCGCGGTTTCAGTGGAGGGTTCCGCGACAGCGAGCGCAAGCCGCATCCGTGTCAGTGGCGTCCTCAGGTCGTGGCTCACGCCCGAAAGCATGCGAGTGCGCTGCTCGATCTGCCGCTCGATTCGCGACCGCATGTCGAGGAATGCGTGCCCGGCGCGGCGAACCTCCTCTGCACCACCCGGGCGGAACGTCTCAGACCTGCCGCGGCCAAACGCCATCGCGGTCTTCGCCAACTCACGGATCGGCTGGACCTGATTGCGCAGAAAGACCGTCGCGACTGCGGTCAGGGCCACCGCCGTCGCCGCCATCCAGACAAGGAGCAGATGTGGGTTCGAGGCGTTCATCTGGCGCCGGCTGACATAGACCTCCAGAATGCCCCTGTCAGTGGAGACATCGATCGCCACGCTCTTTCGCCGCGAGACGAAGTCGAGGCTCACGGGGTTGCGGATCTCGTCGCGCAGGGTGTCGGCAATCACGATCCCGGTCAGATCGAAGAAATCCCGCTGATCTTCAGCCAGAACCGAATCGCCCCCGGTCGCCGATAGCGACAGCGAGATGTCGAGCGACCGGCTGAGATCCCGGAGCACCCGCTCCACTTCGGTAAAGCTCTCGGCGCCATCGACCTGGTCGATCACAAAATTGATCTCGCGGGCGACCGAACCGGCCATCTGCTCGGTCACGGCCTCATAGTGGCGTTGGATGAAGACCAGTGCGACGACCACCTGCAAAAGCAGGATAGGCACGACCAGGATCAGAAACGCCCGCCAGAACAGACTGCCCGGCAGATAGGGCTTGAGGATTTTGCCTGCGCTCATCATGGCTGAGAGGCTATGACTGGGGATCGGGAGGCGCAAGCATGCAGGCAGACCCATTCAATCGCGAACAAACGGCCGAGTACGAGCGAGTCCAGGAACTCGACCTGCCCGGCGAGATCCGCCTGCGCCGGCTGACATGCCCAAACGCCTCACCGATGACATTTACCGGAACGCAGACCTATCTGATTGGATCCGGTGAGATTGCGGTCGTCGATCCGGGCCCGGCTGATCAAGACCATCTCGGCAGGCTTGTCGCGGGGATTGAGGCTGGTGAGCGGATCACGCACATCCTGATCACCCACAGTCATGTGGATCATAGCCCAGGGGCCCGGTGGCTGAGCGAGCGGACCGGGGCGGAGATCATCGCCTTCGGGCCCCATGGCGCTGCGATCTCGCCGGTTATGCGCGATCTCGCCGGAACTACCCAGATCGGTGGCGGGGAAGGTGGTGATGTCGCCTTCAAACCAGACCGCACCGTGGCCGACGGCGACATGATCTCCCATGGCGATTGGGTAATGCGGGCGCGCCATACGCCCGGTCATCTCTCAAATCACTTGTGCTTTGACGTTGAAGGTTCCGGCGTTGTCCTGACAGGCGATACCGTGATGGGCTGGGCGACCACGCTTGTCTCCCCGCCCGATGGTGACATGCGCGCATTCCTGGCGTCGCTCGACAAGCTGGAGGGCTTGGAGGCAACGGTTTTTTTGCCGGGGCACGGACACGCGGTATCGGACCCTGGTGGAATGATCGTGCATCAGCGCCAGCACCGGATGGCGCGGGCTGAGCAGGTCCTGCGAGCCCTGGAGGAGGGCCCGGCCGACGTGGTGAGCCTGACCCGGCGGATCTACACCGATATCGATCCCGCGCTCTTACCGGCTGCCGAGCGCAACGTTCTCTCAACCATAATCTGGCAAATGGAAATCGGACGGGTCGTTCCCGAGGGGCCGTTCAGCGCAACTGCGCGCTTTCAGCTCGTCTGAACGCGCCCGGTCCTCGCAATGTTTAAGAGAGCTTGCTCCAATGCCTCGTGTGCTCCTTCTGCAGGGTCCCCGATCCCGGTTTCCGGGGTATCTCGCTAGGGCGCTCGCTGCGCGTGGAGCAGAAGTCCATCGGATCTGCTTCTGCCCGGGTGATTGGCTGTTCGGGTCCGGCGGCGCACGCACGACTGACTACCGCGAGCCGCCGGACAGGTGGGCGGAGTGGATTGCCGCTCGCGCGTCGGCCTGGGACATCACTGATCTCGTCTGCCTGGGAGATGGGCGCTTCTGGCACCGCGTCGCGATTGACCGCCTCCGCCCCATGGGCATCCGCGTCCATGTGATCGAGCAAGGTTATCTGCGACCGCATTTCCTCACCATTGAGCGCGACGGGACGGGTGGCAACAGTCGCTTCCCTGCGGATTGGGAGAGGCTGGAGGATCTTGCCGCGGGATGCCATGAAACGAAGCTCCCTGATTTCCGGACGAGTTTCACGGAATTCGCGCTGATGGATGTGCTCTATGAGGCGGCAAATCTGATTTTCGGATGGAGAACGCATCCGCATTACCGGACTCATACACTCGACGGTGCATTGACGGAGTGGGCTGGCTGGATCGCGAAGGCCGCGCTCTGGCCGATCCGCAGGAGGGCGCGAGCAGACGCGATGGCGCGGATCGCGCATCACCGAGGGCCTCTGTTTCTGCTGCCTTTGCAACTCGAAACCGACTATCAGATCCGCCTTCATGGCCCTTATGGCGGCATGGCTGAGGCATTGAGCAAAACTCTTGCGAGCTTTGCTGCCCACGCGGCAGAGGATGCCGCTATCGTCATCAAGCCGCACCCGCTCGACAACGGACTGGCCGGTTGGCAAAGACGGGTGATGCGCAAAGCGAGGAGGCTGGGTATCGAGGGGCGAGTGATCTTCGTCGACGGCGGTAATCTCGACCTGCTGATCCCGGGTCTCACCGGTGTCGTCACCGTAAACTCGACAGTCGGGCTCACTGCACTCCGGGAGGGACGCCCGGTAAAAGTGCTTGGGCGGGCGATCTATGACCTGCCCGGCCTCACCCATCCCGGCTCGCTTGCCAGTTTCTGGAATGCGCCGGCCGTGCCGGAGCCGGAACGTGTCGCCGTCTTCGTCCGCGCCCTGATGGCGGCCAATCAAGTGCCCGGTGGTTTCGACGGCAGCGGTGCGCGCTCAGGTTCAGAAGGGGTGGCGGAGCGGATCATAACACATAACAGCCCGCAGTCGCATGCTCCTTCAAATCGGCAAGGTGATAACCCTCGCGAGGCAGCCTGAACACGGCTACGGTCTGCCGGTGTGGCCTTATTCAACGGTCCCACACGAACTCGGCCTCCTTGCCCACTTGACCCGGCGCGCCAGATCGTCCCCCATGGATGAACCACTTCAGGGAGACCGCCATGGCCATGCACTACACCCCGCGCGAGATGCTGGAAAAGCTCGTCGCCTTTCCCACAGTCTCCAGTGTCTCCAACCTCGATCTGATCGACTTTGTGCGGGACTACCTCGCGAGCCATGGCGTAGAGAGCTACATCACCCCGAACGAGGCTGGCGACAAAGCCAATCTCCACGCCCTTGTCGGGCCATCGGAGCCTGGGGGTATCGTGTTGTCAGGGCACACGGATGTCGTGCCGGTGGAAGGGCAGGCGTGGTCCACCGATCCATGGGTGGTCTCGGAGCGTGATGGAAAGCTCTATGGCCGCGGGACCTGCGACATGAAGGGGTTCAACGCACTCGCCCTCGCGCTCGTGCCGGATATGCTGAAGTCTGACATGAAACGCCCGGTACAGATCGCGCTGAGCTATGATGAGGAGGTCGGCTGCATTGGTGCCCCCTTCATGATCGCCCGGATGGCGAAGGAGCTGCCGAAGGCCTCCGCGGTGATCGTCGGCGAGCCTTCGATGATGGAGGTTGTGACCGGACACAAGGGTTCGGTCGGCTTCTTCACCGATGTCCATGGCTTCGAAGTGCATTCCAGCCTCTGCCACACCGGCGTGTCAGCCGTGATGTACGCTGCCCGTCTGATCGACTGGCACCGTCAGCAGCAGGCAGAGAGCAAGGCGCGGATCGCCGCGCTGCCGCATGATGCGCCGCAGAAGACCTATGAGCCGCCCTTCACCACGCTGCATGTGGGCGTGGTCCAAGGCGGAACGGCAACCAACATCACCGCGCGCCACTGCCGGTTCTCGACCGACATCCGCTTCGTACCTGGCGAGAGTGTCGCAGGCTGGACCGAGAAATACCTCGCCTATGTCGATGAGTTGCAGGCGGAGATGCAGGCGATCCACCCGGAAGCGCGGATCGAGGTCACCGAGCGCCTGGCCAACCCCGGATTGCGGGAGGAACCCGGTCAATCCGCGCTCTCCGAACAGCTTTGCCGACGTCTTTCGGGGGATAACGCGCGGCATGTGGTGAGCTACGGGACCGAGGCGGGCCAGTTCCAGGACGAGGGCTTTTCTGCCTGCATCTGCGGCCCGGGCAGTATCGAACAGGCGCACCAGCCGAACGAGTTCATCTCCGTGGAACAGTTCCAGGCGGGCGAGGCCTTCCTGCGACGGGTGATCAACGATCTCGCCGCCTGATCAGCCAAAGTCTCAAAAATCGTTGCAGCCTTTATGAAAAATGAATTTGCAGGCCAGATTTTCAGAAATGGTGGGTGCAGTTCACCCTGAGCCCCCTCAGGCCCTGCGTCTGGTGCAGAATCGGTGTAATTCACCCTTGCCCTAACGCGACGTTGCACCGCAGGGTATCAAAGAGAAACGACGCGACTCGTCGCAAACTGCGAAAGAGCGTGCAGAAAACAGGGGGCCGCATCGTGAAGCTCGATGTCGTTTATTTGATTCTACGGCGATTGGGTCTTGGTCTGGTGACCCTGATCGTAGTGAGCCTGGTGATCTTCACAGCCGTCAATTCACTGCCGGGCGACTTCGCGACCGAAATCTTGGGACAGGGCGCGACGGAGGAGGCGGTCGCCGCGATCAGGGAAGAACTGGGTCTCGATCAACCCGCCTATATCCGATACTTTCAATGGCTCGGCGCGGCGCTGCAGGGGGAGTTCGGGACATCTTTCGGGAACAACCGGCCTGTCGCCGACCAGCTTTTCGACCGTTTCGCCAACACGCTTTTCCTGGCTCTGGTGGCCGCTGCCATCGCCGTTCCGCTTTCGCTGACGATTGGTATCCTTGCAGCGCTGTTCAGAAACTCGATCTTCGACCGGGCCGCGAACGTGGCGACATTAACGTCGATTTCCAGCCCGGAGTTCTTTGTCGCCTACGTGCTCATGCTCTTTCTTGCGGTTATGAATCCGATCTTCCCGGCGGGGTCTTTCGTCCGGGACGATATGGCGCTGTTTGAGCGGATCTATGTCACTATGCTTCCGGCGCTGACGCTGACGCTGGTCATCACGGCGCATATGATGCGTATGACGCGGGCTGCGATCATCAACCTGCTGGCCTCACCCTACATCGAGATGGCGCGACTGAAAGGCGTGAGCCCGATGCGGACCATTGTGGTGCACGCCTTGCCGAACGCTCTAGCGCCGATCATCAACGTGATCGCGCTCAACCTCGCCTATCTGATCACGGGGGTGGTCGTGGTCGAGGTGGTCTTCGTCTACCCGGGTGTTGGCCAGCTCTTCGTCGACAGCGTGAAGATCCGCGACATCCCGGTTGTGCAGGCCTGCTGCCTGATCTTCGCGGCTGCCTACATCCTGCTGAATCTCACGGCCGATGTGCTGTCGATCCTGACCAACCCGCGCTTGCGGCATCCGAAGTAAGGGGGAGAACCATGGCGACTTCGACAGAAAACATCCCCATGCCGCCTCAGAGCGCTGTTGCGGGCGGCCCGGTCGGCGGGATCATCTCGTTCCTGGTGATATGTATCGGCGGAATCGTCGCATTCCTCATTGGCGCGGCTGCTACCTATGCCGGCAGTATGGTGATCGGAGCGGTCGCAGCAGTTGGCCTGCCCTCTTGGATCAGCTTCCTTCTCTACTGCGCTCTGGTGATCGCATCTTGTGGTCTGGCGGCGTTCGTCTTCCGGCTTCTGCTGCAGAAATTCACCGTTGAGACGGTGGCGAAGCCGATGCGCCAGGCGCCGCTGACCGCGGCGTTCGGGCTCATGGTGATCCTCCTCTATGTGATTGCCGCGATCTTCGCTGACGTTTTGGCGCCCTATGGTGAGGCGCAGGTGTTCGACCGGATCAATCTGCCGCCCGGCGGCAACCCTGATCTTGGTGGCGATCCTGCACATATCCTCGGGACCGACCAGATCGGCCGCGATCTGCTGACCCGCTTGATCTATGGGGCACGTAATACGGTAGGCATCGCGTTCGTTACGACCTTGCTCGCCTTCCTGCTCGGCTCAACCATCGGGTTTCTTGCGGCGACGCTCGGGGGATGGGTCGACCAGCTCACATCGCGGATCGTCGATGTCTTGATGGCGATCCCCTCGCTGATCTTCGCGCTTCTCATCATCACCATCGTCGGGCAATCGACAATCAACATGATCCTCGTTATCGCGGTTCTCGACTCGACCAGGGTCTTTCGATTGGCGCGCGCCGTCGGCGTGAACATCGTGGTGATGGACTATATCGAGGCCGCGAAGCTGAGGGGTGAGAACCTGGGCTACCTGATCTTCAAGGAAATCCTGCCGAACGCGACCGCGCCCTTGCTGGCTGAGTTCGGCCTCAGGTTCTGCTTCGTGTTCCTGACAATCGCGGCGCTCTCGTTCCTCGGCATCGGTATTCAGCCGCCTCTGGCGGACTGGGGGTCGATGGTGTCGGAGCTGCGTCAGTTCATCTCGTTCGCTCAGTGGGACATTCTCTCCGCCTCACTGCCGCTGATGGCGGCGGGCGCGATCGCGCTGCTGACGGTGGCCGTGAACTTCGTCGTCGACTGGATGTTGCACCGCTCGAGCGGGTTGAAGGAGTAAGATCATGGATGATCAACCCATCTCGAACCGCGAACTTCTTGTCAAAATCCGTGGCCTGAAGATCGAGGGCCGGGCCGATGAGGTTTGGAACGAGATCGTCCACGGCGTCGATCTCGACCTCTACAAAGGCGAGGTTCTTGGCCTAATCGGTGAGTCTGGCGCGGGCAAGTCGACCATCGGGCTCGCCGCCATGGGCTTCTGCCGCGACGGGTGCCGGATCTCGGCCGGATCTGTTGAGTTCGACGGGATCGATCTGGTGAATTCGGGGGCCGCGACAAAGCGCGGCCTGATGGGCAAGCGCATTGCCTATGTTGCCCAATCTGCCGCGGCGAGCTTCAACCCCGCGCACAAGCTGATAGATCAGCACTCCGAAGCGCCCATCATCCACGGCGTCAGCAACAAATCCGAGGCGGAAGCCGATGGTATGGAGCTTTACCGCCGGCTGCGCCTGCCGGACCCCGACAACATCGGGTTCCGCTACCCTCATCAGGTGTCGGGCGGTCAGCTCCAGCGCGCAATGACCGCGATGGCTATGTCGACCCGGCCTGATCTGATCATCTTCGACGAGCCGACCACAGCGCTCGACGTAACAACGCAGATCGAGGTTCTAGCCGCGATCCGCGACATCGTCGAGCAGTTCAACACGGCGGCGATCTACATCACCCACGACCTCGCGGTCGTGGCTCAGATGGCGGACCGGATCAAGGTGCTGCTAAAGGGCGATGAAGTCGAAGAAGCCGATACGCGCACCATGCTCACGACACCGACACAGGACTACACCAAGTCGCTCTGGGCCGTGCGCAGTTTCCAGCGTGATCAGAAGCCTCTGGCGACCGATGGCGAGACCCCGGTGATCTCGGTGGACAATGTGACAGCCGCGTATGGCGGGGCGGTGAAGGTGCTCCACGGGGTCAGCTTCGACATTCACCGGGGGCGCACGGTTGCCGTCGTGGGGGAGTCCGGGTCGGGAAAGTCCACCGTCGCCCGCGTGATCACCGGCCTGCTCCCGCCGATTGAGGGGCAGATCCTCCACAATGGCAGCCCCTTGCCAGGCAGCTACAAGCGGCGGTCAAAGGATCAGCTCCGTCAGGCACAGATGATCTATCAAATGGCGGATACGGCGCTGAACCCGCGCAGCCGGATCTGCGACATCATCGGGCGCCCGGTCGAGTTCTACATGGGTCTTCGCGGTGCCCAGAAGCGCAAACGGGTTGAAGAACTTCTGGAGCAGATCGAGCTCGATCCGGCGCTCTATTACAACCGCCTGCCGACCGAGCTGTCGGGTGGTCAGAAGCAGCGGATCGGCATCGCCCGGGCGCTGGCGGCCGAGCCGGAGTTTATCATCTGCGATGAGGTCACCTCCGCCCTTGATCAGCTTGTCGCCGAAGGGATCCTGAAGCTGCTAGCGCGTTTGCAGGACGATCTCGACCTCGCGTATATGTTTATCACGCATGACCTGGCGACTGTTCGCTCGATTGCCGATGAAGTCGTGGTCATGAAGGAAGGCCTCGTGGTTGAGGCGGGGCCCAAGGACGAGATGTTCCGCCCGCCCCATCACGCGTACACGGACCTCCTGCTCAGTTCGGTCCCTGAGATGGACCCCGACTGGCTCGACCAGCTTTTGGCCGAGCGTGGTGTCGATCAGCTTGGTGAAGCCGCCTCCAGCAAGATCTGAACTGGCGCGGCGTGAGCAGGGAAATTGGACTCACCCCCTCACCCCAATGTGAGGCAGGGTGGTCGCCGGATTTGCAAGACTGCCCCGGTAAATTCAGAGGGTTAGTCGGCAAAGAACCCGAATGGTCAAAAAGATAACAGGGAGACATCAAATGACCTTTCAGATGAACCGCCGCCATGTGCTGCAGACAGGCACCGCGGCAACTGCGATGAGCCTTGGCGGGTTCGCCGCCACGGCGGCCCCTAAGAAGGGCGGCACGCTGCGCATGGGTTTGGCGGGCGCCAACACATCCGATAGCTGGGACGGGCGCACCCACTCCGACAGCTTCATGATCAACATGGCTCATGGCTGTGTGTTCGATTGCATGACGGAGATTGATGCGAGCGGCCAGCTCAAGGGCGAACTTGCGGAAAGCTGGGAAGCCACGGCGGACGCCAAGACCTGGACCTTCAATCTGCGCCGGGGCGTGACGTTCCACAACGGCAAGGACTTCACTGCCGATGATGTGATCGAGACCTTCGCTTTGCATGTGGGTGAGAACTCGAAATCGCCAGCCAAGCCGATCATCGGCGCGATTTCCGAGATGAAGAAGCTCACGGATCATCAGATCCAGTTTGTCCTCGCGGCAGGCAATGCGGACTTTCCGTTCCTCCTCTCCGACTATCACATCCTGATCCACCCGGCGGGCATGATCGAGGAGTCGATCGCCAAGGGTATCGGCACGGGGCTCTACAAGAACGTGGGCTTTGAGCCCGGCGTGCGCTGTTCGGCCGAGCGGTATGCGGACCACTACAAAGGAGACTCGGCAGGCTTCTTCGACTCGATCGAGGCACTCGCGATCTCGGACACCGCTGCGCGGATGAACGCGATCATGACGGGCCAGGTCGATGTCATCAACAAGGTCGACACCAAGACCGAGAGCCTGCTGAAGCGCAATCCGAACGTCGAAATCTTCGAGGTGACGGGCAACCAGCACTACACCTTCCCGATGCATGCCAACACGGCGCCGTTCGATGACATGAATGTCCGCAAGGCGCTCAAGCATGCGATCAATCGCCAGGAGATGGTCGATAAGATCCTCCTCGGCCACGGCGCTGTCGCGAACGACCATCCGATCGGCCCTGCGAACCAGTATTTCGCGGCCGATCTGCCTCAGAACGAGTTCGATCCCGATAAGGCGAAGTTCCACCTGAAAGAGGCTGGGCTGGACAGTCTGAAAATCAGTCTCTCCGCCGCCGATACCGCGTTTCCGGGGGCGGTCGATGCATCCGTGCTGTATCAGGCTTCGGCGTCGGGCGCCGGCATCGAGATCGACGTCGTCCGTGAGCCTAACGATGGCTACTGGTCGAATGTGTGGCAAAAGAAGCCGTTCTGCGCCTGCTACTGGTCGGGCCGGGCGACCGAGGACTGGATGTTCTCGACCGCGTACGAAACCGGCGTCCCGTGGAACGACAATTTCTGGGAGAATGAGCGATTCCAGTCGCTCCTGCTTGAGGCGCGGGCTGAACTCGACACCGCCAAGCGTGGCGAGATGTATACCGAGATGCAGTCGCTCTGCTCGACAGAAGGGGCTGTCATTGTCCCGATGTATGCCAACTACGTCGACGCGGCCTCGGTCAAGCTCGCCCATGGGCAGGACATCGGCAACAACTGGATGCTAGACGGCAGCCGGATTGCCGAGCGTTGGTGGTTCGCCTGATCCAGCGATGATGTGAGACGAACGGGCCCGGCGTAAACGCGCCGGGCCTCTCTCTATTCGGCGGGGGTCTCGAGCGACTGGCTCACCTCACGGATCTCGGTGAGAGAAGTATCGGCCGCGATCTGATCTCCCGAAGCCGCCGTCAGGCGGGCATGAGTGTCCAGGCTGCGGATCAGTTCCGGCCGCAACCCAGATTTCCGCTGGTGGCGGATCGCTGACTCCAGTCCCTCGATCACATCGCGCTGGATTGTCCGCTCCGTTGCGAGCGCGATCTCTCCCCGGATCCGCTGAGCGATTGACAGACCCCAAGCCTGTTTTCCGTTTGCCGCGACCTCGAATGCCCGATCCAGATGCTTCTCCGCTCGGTCAACATGGCCGGATCTGAGTTCGGCATGCGCGAGGTGCGCCTGGAAAGCCGAGATGTGGAAGTCCACCCCAATCTTGCCTGCCATGCGCAACGCTCGTTCCAGATGATCGATCGCTACCGGCAACTCATCGAAATCCTTCGATATCCACATCTGATTGACCAGCGCTTCACCGGCCCAGCCATGGGTCGCGTAGGCCTGGAACATGTTCTTCGCTTCCTTGGAGGCAGACAGGGCGCGTTCGATCCAAGGCTTTGCGATATCGGTCCGGCCTTCCCAGCCAAGCACGGTTGCGCGGGCAAAACAGGCAACCGAGAGCGACTGCGGATGGCCAAGCTCCTCCGCCATGTCCACGGCGCGCGTGGCCGCCGTCTCCGCCCGTGCATAGTGCCCGCCTGACCCCAGCGCGAAGGCGTAGATGCCAGTCATCACGGTCGCCTCGCGCTGATCACCGAGGATCTCGAGATCCTTTGAGTTGCGCTCGGTCATCGCGATGCCCTTGGAGGGGTTGCCCTGTAGGGAATAGAGGAACGCGAGGAGGTTCTCGGGCCCGGATCGCATGCGCAGATCGCCGCTTGGCTCGGCAAGCTCGGCGGCCTTGATCGCATCCTTCATCGCGCCCGCTTCGTCCATCGCGTCGTATTTGAGCCGAGCGATCCAGTAGTGTGCCTGAACCCGGCGCGGCAGCATGTCGAGTTCTTCCGTCAGCTTGGCGGTCTCTTCCAGTCGCACCAGATCCCCGGCGATCTCCTCGGGCGATGCGGCACTGGTCGCAAGCTTGAGCGAGGCGCGGATCCGCAGCCTGTCATTGTCCGGCGACTTCTCGAACTGAGAGACCAGGTTCCAGGCAGCCTGATAGTGTCCGCGGCTTTCTGGTCCGCGGTACCGCGCGGCGATAAGATCACCAGCCGCCATCGCGCATTCGAAGGCCTGGCGCTTGTTATCGCTCATCAGGTGATGGTGATAGAACAGATCCGGCTGGCGCTTTGGCAGGTCGGGATCCATGCGTGTCAACCCTTCGATGATAGCCGCGTGGATACGCTTCCGCTTGCTTGCGAGCATCGAGTTATAGGCTGTCTCCCGCACGAGCACGTGGCGGAACTCGTAGCTTTCGATCCGGCCGGACCCGATCTTGTGGAGCAGGTCGGAGCTGGTCAACTGACCGAGCGCTGCAAAGATATCCTGTCGTGAGAACGGAGCCACCGAACAAAGCTGGTCGACCGTGAAACGGCGGCCCAGCGCCGCTGCCCAGAGCGTCACCTCGCGCAGCTCATTCATCCGGTCGATCCGGGTCATGAGCGCGTCGTTCAGCGTCGCCGGGATGTCGATCTCGACCGTCTCATCAACCAGCTCGTAGTGATCGTCCTTCTCGCGCAGAACCCCCGAGGAGAGCAGGCTTCGCGTCAGTTCCTCGACAAAGAGCGGAACGCCATCGGCCTTCTCGAGCACTTCTGCCTCGACCTTCTCCGGCAAGCGTTTACCGGAGGCGACCCCGCGGATGAGGGCGCGGGTCTGGTCAGTATCGATCCGCTCGAGGCTGATCTCGGTGCTGTTTGGGCGATCGAGCCAGGGGCACTCGAACTCGGGCCGGTAGCTGAAGGCGAAGAGAACTGGGAGATTCGCCGCTTTCTTAACCAAGAATTGCCAGGCATCGAGGGTCGATGGATCACACCAGTGCAGGTCCTCGCAGACCAAGAGAACCGGCCGCTCCTCCGCTCGGCCGGACAAGAGCCCGTACAGTGTTGAGATCATCATCGACTTGCGATCTTCGGGCGACATCGTGCCGACCCGGCTGTCATCATCGATGATCAGGGCTTCGTAGAGGGGCAAGAGCCGCTTTGGCAGGCCGCGCTTCTCGGCGACTTTCAGAAGCTCCTGCGCCTTCTCGAGCCTGCTATCCGAGCTGTCGCGGTAAGTAATCCCTGCGATGCGCCTTAGCTGATCGGCGATCGGGAAGAACGCTGTCCCTTTATGATAGGATGAGCAGAAAAAGCTCAGACCCCTGCGTGAGGCCTTCGGGATCGTATTCATCAGGTGGCCGATCAGGCGTGATTTGCCGATCCCTGGCTCGCCTTTTATCAGGACGACCCGGCTCTCCCCGCGGCAGACATCCTCCCATGCTTTGTCCAGAACCTGGCACTGTGCCTCCCGGCCGACAAGCGGTGAACTGACGCCGTGATGGCGGCGGTTGAGGCGGCCGCTGCGCTCGCTGAACCCGGTGACTTTCCATCCATGCTGGGGCGCGAGCCCGCTGCCGACCTCGCGCAGACCGAGATCCTCGCAGGTCACGAACTCGCCAAGCAGTTCCTTGAGCCTCTCGCCGATAACGATCTCATTCGGCTTGGCCATCGACTGGATCTTGGCGGTTCGGTTCGGTGTCTCCCCCGCGATCGCGTCGATATCGCCTTCGAGATTCATTCTGAGATCGCCGATGACGACCGGGCCGTTGTCGATCCCGATCCGGACACTGAGCGGCTGGTCGAGGCCGGTCTCCAGCGCCGCTGTGCTCTCGATCAGGTCAAAGGCTGCAAGAATGGCACGCTGACTGTCGTCCTCATGCGCCATCGGATAGCCGAAATAGACAAAAACACCGTCGCCGAGGAATTGAGCGACATGGCCGTCATAGCGCGCTATCACCTCTGCCGCATTGCGCTGATAAACGCCGAGCAGTTCGAACATCTGTTCGGGGTCCAGTGATTGGCTGATCTTGGTCGATCCGACCAGATCGCAGAACAGGATCGTCACCTGGCGCTTCTCTGCGAGCGCCACTGGCGCGCGGTCCTGAACCAGGCTTTGCCGCGAACCGATTGATCTGATGGCCTTTTGCAGCCTCTTGCGCTGGCCGATGGTCAGGCCCATCTCGCGCATGTCGTCGTTTGTAAGGTCGGTGAGCAGGTCAAACTCAATGTCCTCGGCGACAAGAACATCGCCGATTTCGGACAATCCGTTTGCCTCTAACCACTTACCCAGGTCGGGCATATCGACCCCGCCGACCGTTGCTCGCTATCGCGGTGTGAACCACCCCTCCGTTCTTGTTGTACTCCTTTACGGGCATGCAACCAATGATTTTCGCTGGTCTGTCAGGATACTGGAGAGTGTCAGAGGTTCTCCGGACCAAAGGCTGCGGGCAAAAGTTCGCCGATCGTGAAGCGCATCTTCTCGCCTCCGGGGTCGGCAATGAGGACCGGTGTGTCCTCCGATGCAAACTCCCGAATACGCTGCCGACAGCCACCACAGGGGGTGCATAGATCCGGGCCAGGTCCGGCAATCGCGATGGCTTCGATCCGCCGCCCGCCGGCGGCAATCATGACGCCGATCGCGCTCGCTTCGGCGCACTGGCTTTCGGGATAAGCGGCATTCTCGACATTCGCGCCCAGATGAATGTTGCCCTGATCGTCCAGGATCGCCGCGCCGACCGCGTGGTTCGAATAGGGAACATAGGCGCGGCTCCGCGCTGCGATGGCCGCTTTGACCAGATCATCCATCAGCGTTCTTTCACGTAAGGCGTCCCAAGCGCTTTCGGCGGGATAGACTTGCCGAAGAAGCCCGCGAGCAGAATTACTGTTACGACATAGGGCAGAACCAGAATGATCTCGACTGGAGCCGGGCCGATCAGCGGCAGATCCACCCCCTGTAACCGTGCCGCACTCGCCTCGAGAAACCCGAACAGCAAGCAGGCGAGAAGGACTGGCACAGGACGCCAGTTGCCGAAAATCATGGCCGCGAGCGCGATGAAGCCTTTCCCTGCCGACATCTCTCGCACGAAACCTGCGCCATGGGCAGTGCTTAGATAGGCCCCTGCGATCCCGCACAGAAGACCGGCCAGGATTACGGCGCGATATCTGAGCCAGGTGACCGACACCCCCGCGCTGTCGATGGCGGCAGGCATCTCTCCGACCGCACGCAGGCGCAACCCGAAGGTCGTGCGGTAGAGCATCCACCAAATCAGTGGCACTGCCAGCAGCGCGAGATAGACCGGCACGGTGTGGCCCGAGATCAGCTCAGCATAGATCGGTCCCAGCACGGGTACTTCGGACAAAGTCTCGGAAAGTGGCAGATCGACCGGGCCAAAGCGCTCTGTCCGGCCGAGGATCGGCGTCTGCCCGCCCTCGGCGAAGATTGCGATGCCCAGAACCACGGTCAGCCCCGACGCCACAATGTTGATTGCGACGCCCGAGATGATCTGCTCGCCGCGATGGGTGATGCAGGCGAAACCATGAAGCGCGCCCAGCGCCATTGCCACTCCGATCGCCGTCAGAAGGCCGAGCCAAGGCGAGCCGGTCAGCGATGCAACCGCCGCCGACGCGAAGGCGGAGGCGAGGAGTTTCCCCTCCAGTCCAATATCGATCACACCGGCCCGCTCCGATATCAAACCCGCCATCGCACAGAGGATCAGGGGGGCCGATAGACGCAGGGTCGCATCCAAAAGGCGAATTATGGCGATGAAATCCTCCATCACCCCCTCCTGAGTGCTCGGCCGAGCCAAGGCACGAACATCAGGGCCAAGGCGCCGGAGAACAGGATGATGAGACCTTGGATCAAGAGAACCATCTCTCGCGTAATCGTCCGGAACTCGAAATTCAGCTCCGCCCCGCCCTGGTAGATCGCGCCGAAGAGGAGCGCGGCGAGGATGATGCCGACCGGATGCGTGCGCCCCATGAGCGCGACCGCGATCCCGGTAAACCCGTAGCCGGCTGTGAAGTTCAGAACCATCTTGTGCTGTGCGCCCAAGATCTCGTTCACGGCCATGCACCCTGCGAGTGCCCCGGAGATCAGCATCGCGACCACGATCATCCGTTGGGCCGGGATACCAGCGTAGACCGCGGCCGGCTGAGAATGGCCGAGCGCGCGCAGCGCATAGCCCCAGCGTGTGCGCCAGATCAGCACCCAGACCCCGAGACACGCCAGAAGCGCCAAAGGAAACGCGAGATTGAGCGGCGTGGTTGTCGCCTCGAAGCCCATTGCGCGCCCGATATCGTGGATAAAGGGCAACTGGCCCGCTTCACCGATATTGCGCGTTTGTGGGGAGCTTTGTCCCACGCGCTGCAACGGTCCGCCAAGAAGCGAGACCATCATCCCGGCCGCGATGAAGTTGAACATGATCGTGGTGATCACGATATGGCTGCCGCGATAGGCCTGCAGCCACCCCGGGATAAGGGCCCAGAGCGCGCCGAAGAGAGCCGCGCCCGCGATCGCCAACGGGATCAGAAGTATCGCAGGAAGGATACTGTCGAGAGCGAGGCAGACGATCACGGCTCCTAACCCGCCGAGATAGGCCTGTCCCTCGCCGCCTATGTTGAACAGCATAGCCTTGTAGGCAACCGAAACCGCAAGGCCCGTGAAGATGAAATTCGTCGTGTAGTAGAGCGTATAACCAAGACTGCCATCATAGACGAAAGCCCCCTGGATCATCACGGTGATCGCCTTGATTGGATCTTCTCCGATCGCGGCGACTACGAGGCCTGAGACAAGAAAGGCAAGCGAAAGGTTCAAAAGCGGGATCAGCCCCAGATCTGCCCAGCGCGGGAGCGTGGTCATGCCGCGCTCTCCCCCGTGACGCCAGCCATAAGCCTGCCGATCGTGGCCGTGTCGGCCTCTGTGCGCCTGACCACGCCCTCGATCCGCCCCTCGTTCATTACTGCGATCCGGTCTGAGAGGGCGAAGATCTCCTCAAGCTCTACGGAAACCAGCAAGATCGCGCAGCCCTGCGCCTTCAGCTCCTCGATCCGGTCGTTGATGAATTCTATCGCACCGATATCGACCCCACGGGTCGGTTGTCCGATCAGTAGGATCTTTGGAGCGGCCTCGATCTCCCGCGCAAGGATCAGCTTTTGCTGGTTGCCACCCGAGAAACCGGCCGAGCGCAGCATCGGGTCAGGCGGGCGGACATCGAAGCCATTCATCAGGCGTGTGCAATGGCTTGTCAGGGCCGCCGGGCTTATCAGCCTTCCCTCACCCGTCCCCGGCCCGTGATGGTAGCCCAGGACGGCGTTCTCCCGCGCCTCGAAGGGCAGGACAAGGCCACGATGGTGGCGGTCTTCCGGAACATGAGCCAGGCCGAGTTTGCGCATCTCGGCGGGTCCCGCTGGATCCGCGCTCACGATGCGACGGTTGCCGATGGTCAACTCGCCCTCCTGCATCGGCTCGATTCCGGAGAGGACATTCAGAAGCTCCGACTGACCGTTGCCCGATACACCGGCGACGCCCAGAACCTCTCCCCCGTATAGCGTGAGAGAGACATCCTGCAGCCGGACGACCCCGTTGTTGTCGCGCCATGTCATGTCCTTGGCATCCAAGGCGGGCGCGCCCTGCGATGCAACGGCGGGCTCGCGCGTCAGCGAGACCTCACGCCCGACCATGAGGGCTGCGAGTTCACTCCCCGAAGTTACAGCGGTTTCCCGATGGGCCACCATCTTGCCGCCGCGCATGACAGAGACCTGATCCGTGACGGCCATGATCTCGTTCAGCTTGTGCGTGATCAGCAGGATCGAGACCCCCTCGGACGCCAGCCCGCGCAGGATCTGGAACAGCCCCTCGGTTTCCTCCGGCGTCAGAACGCCAGTTGGCTCGTCAAGGATCAGCACCCGCGCGCCGCGACGCAGCGCCTTGATGATCTCGACGCGTTGCTGGACGCCAACGGGCAGATCACCCACGAGCGCGTCTGGGTCGACGGTCAGACCATAGTTTTGGGAGAGGCGCTCGAGCTCCTGACGATTTTCTTCCATCCCTTGAGCAAGCATCGGCCCGCCCTCGGCACCGAGCATCACATTCTCCAAAACGGTAAAGGTCTGGACCAGCATGAAGTGCTGATGAACCATGCCGATCCCAAGCGCGATCGCATCGGCGGAGCTGGCAATCGTGACCGCCTCGCCCTCAACCTCGATTGTGCCCGCATCGGCGCCGTAGAAGCCGTAGAGCACGGACATCAGGGTGGATTTGCCCGCTCCGTTCTCTCCAATCACACCATGGATCGAGCCCGGTTTGACCGTGAGATCGACGGCATCATTGGCGATGACAGCTCCGAAACGCTTGGTAATACCCTGCATCCGGATCGCCGGTGTCATCTCTTGAACTCCGGGTCTGCTGCGACGAGTTCAACAGTGTTGCCCTCCGGATCCTCAGTGAAGATGCCCCGCCAACCGATCCATTTGAAATGTTCCACTCGGTAATCTTGGCCGATGCTGTCGTACCAGCGCATGACGGCATCCTGCTCCTGCCAGGGCAGTGACAGGGCAAGATGGTGCAGCGATGATCCCGCGCCGGTTGCTGGCGCCTGTTCGGTCACCTTGTGGAGATCCGGTCTGCCGGCGCCCGGCCCGAACAGCGCGAGTACCGAGGTGTGCCCAGCATATCCATCGGCAATCTTGAAGAACGTGATGCCCTCGTCACGGTGGGAAAGGACCTCGAGCCCGATCACGTCGCGATAGAATGCCTCCATCGCATCCATATCGGCGCAGCGGATCGCGATCTCGCCAAGCGCGCGGACATGAAAGCCTCTTTCAGCCATGCCGCGCGCCCCCTGTTCGCTTGAGCCGCCTGATCAGAACGGGCAGTTCGAGTCGCTCTCGTAGTTGTGGACCTGAATATCACCCGAGAGGATCCCGGCCTTCGCCGCCTCGACGGCCGCTGTGATCTCGTCGTTCAACAGCGGTTCATTGTTCTCGTCGACGGCCCAGTCGATGCCCTCCTCGGCAATCCCGAGGCTCAGGATACCCGGGGTGAATTCGCCGTTCTTGGCGTCCGTGAAGGTCTGGTAGGCAGCGACATCGACCCGCTTCAGCATCGAGGTGAGGACGGAGCCCGGGGCGATCCCGTTCTGGTTGGAGTCGACTCCAATCGCCAGCTTGCCCGCGTCGGCCGCTGCCCGAATGACGCCCAACCCCGTGCCCCCGGCGGCCTGATAGATCACGTCGGCTCCGCGGTCGATCTGCGCCTGAGCGAGTTCCGCGCCCTTGGTGGGGTCATTCCACGCGGCCGGTGTCGTGCCGGTCATGTTCTGGAGCACATCGGATGCGCCTGCAGCTTTCGCACCTTGAGCGTATCCGCAAGCGAATTTACGGATCAGTGGGATATCCATGCCACCGATGAAGCCAACCTTGCCTGTCTCTGAGGCCTTCGCCGCCGCGACGCCGACCAGATAGCTGCCTTCATGCTCGCGGAAGGCGTATTGGCGCAGGTTGGGCCGGTCGAGCCAATTCACATCGATGATCGCAAACTGGACATCCGGATGGTCTCCTGCCACCGCATCGATGGCATCCGCCTGCGCGAAGCCGACGCCGAGGACGACAGTTGCCCCGCGCGAGACCATGCGGCGCATCGCCTGCTCGCGCTGGGCTTCGTTCGTCACCTCGAACTCCATGACCTCGACGCCGGACTCGTCCATGAACTTCTGGACCCCGTTCCAGACGCCTTCGTTGAAGCTTTTGTCGAATTTGCCGCCCATATCGAAGATCACGGCGGGCTTGAACTCGGCCGCCCAGGCAGAACTTGCGATCAGGGCTGCGGCGGCACCTGCGATGAGGGATTTCAGCATCGTTCTCTCCTTGGTCTAGGTCTTGAGGCCGATCTCGCGCAGCCTTTCATTCAGGAAGTCATCCGCGGTCGTGCCGGGTTTCAGCGTCACCTCCGGCCGGGGATGCAGGAACATCGGCATCGAGAAACGCGCGCCGGTATCGGTCTTCTCAGGGTTCACCACCCGGTGCTGGGTGGAGGGATAGTAGCCGCCTGTCGCCATCTCCAGCATGTCACCGGCATTGATCGCGATCATGCCCGGGTCACAAGGCACCGCATGCCAGTTCCCGTCGGTATCCATAGCCTCTAGACCGGGCGCCGAGCCAGCGAGAAGCACTGTAATCAGGTTGATATCGCCATGGGCCGCGGCGCGCACAGCACCCGGCTCCGGTGCCTCATCAACGGGTGGGTAATGGAGAATGCGCAGAAGGTTCTGCTTCGATCCCGCCAGCATCTGTGGCAAGGGCTCCGAGAGCATGCCGGTGACCTCCGGCGGGCTGTTGTCCTGGATCCAGGTCAGCAGCGTCTGACCGATGCCGACCAGATCGTCGAACATCGCGCGCGTATCGGGTTCCAGCTCCGGCGGGACGCGGCCGTCAGGATAGACGTGATAGAACTCCTTGAGATCTTTCGCCTTGGCATCCTTCGCGTTCTCGGATCGGAAAGGAAAGAAGCCGTCCTGACGTTCAGGATTTACCGTCCAGTCAGTTTTGCTCTCAGAATTGAAGAATCCGCCCCACTGTTGGTAGGTCTGCGCAATTCTGTCCGTCGCGATCGGGTGGTCGGTGAGAACCGCGAAACCGGTCTCCCGCAGCGACTTCGCGAATGCCTTTGGCGCGCCGGGGTCGGTGTAGGAAACAGTGGCGATCTCGAACATGAACTCTGTTATCGCGCTTGCCCGGGATCACGGCAAGGGTCCTTTACCAATGACGTCGAGGAAACGGTGCTTCAGTGCGGTTCCGTCCACGTCGACGCAGATCTTGATTGGGGCCCGCCCGTCATGTGCGGCAATCGTGGCGCCGATCTGCTCTCCCTCTAGCACGGCGGTCAGCGGAACCTCATCAACGGTCAAGAGCCCAGGTTCGATGGCGGCAATGACAGCACTGGGATCGTGCAGGAAACAGGCATCGATACTGAGCTTTTCGCGATGAAAGCTTATATAGAAGCGGACCGCGTCGCGAAGGAAAGTCCCGGCCTTGGGTTTGAGCTCCGACAGCGCATCGAAATCGGCCTGAGTGCACCGGATTTTCTCGGTCACGTTCAGCCCGACGAGACGCATCGGCCAGCGGGTGTTGAAGACAATCTCCGCCGCGTGAGGATCCTGCCAGATATTCGCCTCGGCGAAGCCGGTGACATTGCCGCCCCGGCCATAGGCGCCTCCCATAATGACCACCTCACGCACCATCTCTGCGATACCATGGTCCCGGCGCAGCGCAGTTGCGAGGTTGGTGAGCGGGCCGATAGGGATCAGGGTGACCTCTCCCGGATAGCCACGTACGGTATCGATGATCAGGTCGGCCGCATCGTTTTGATGCGGCTCCGCCTCCGCCAAAGGCAGCGCGACGCCGCCAAAACCGTCCTCGCCATGTACGAAATCGGGATGGGGTTGCGGCGCGATCTCGAGAGGCTGCGCCGCGCCCTTCGCAACTGGGATCTCACGGTCGAGATAGGCAACGAGTGCGAGCGCGTTCCGGGTCGCTTGTTCAACCGGCACATTGCCGAAGACCGTGGTCAAACCAACGAGATCTAACTCCGGATCGCTCAGCGCGTAGATGATTGCCATCGCGTCATCAATGCCCGGGTCGGTGTCTATCAGCACTTTTTGCGGCATCAGGCGTTGTCTCTCAGAAACTCGTCGACTTCAGTGGCCGACGGTATCGCATCGCCTGCACCGGGCCGCGTGACCTGAACTGCAGCCGCCGCAGCCGCACGCCTTAGCGCTTCGGCGAAATTGTGGCCTTGATCAAGCCAGGCAAGAAAGGTTCCGAGGAAGGTATCGCCGGCGCCCGTCGTGTCGACAGCCGTCACCGGAAAAGCGTCGATCGACACCCTTTCCCCCTCGGAAATCACATAAGCCCCCGTTGCGCCCTCGGTCACCAGCAGTATCGGCACCAGAATTTCCTCGATCGGGCATCCGAGATGCCCAGCCAGCGCAGCCGCCTCTCCGCTGTTGACGGCAAGAAGATCGGCATGAGGTAGAACAGCCGCGGTAGCGTCGGCCCCGAACGGTGCGGCGGCGTAGGCGACTTTCATCCCCGCCGCTCGAGCGGCTTTGGCAGCTTCCGCAACACTGTTAGTCTCGTTCTGGCAAAGCCACCAATCCCCCTTCTGCGCATGTGTCAGGGCGTTCGACGCCGACTGCAGGTCAAGCTGCCGGTTGGCACCGCCGTGGATCACGATCTGGTTCTCACCATCAGGGGTTACAAAAATGACCGCGTGACCCGTCGCCGCCTCAACGACCGGTACAGTCGAAAGCCCGATACCCGCCGCGGCGAGCTTTGAAAGCGCCCATTCGCCGTCGTGGCCTACGGCGCCGATCATCTCGACCGTTGCACCGGCTGCCCTGGCGGCCAGCGCCTGATTGGCGCCCTTGCCGCCGAGATGCACCTGATACGATGTATCGCTCAGCGTCTCGCCCGGTTGGGGGAAGTGCGGCACGGTGTGGACATGGTCGATATTGATCGAGCCGTAGCAGAAGATGGTCATTCAGCCCCCCGGATCGCGGCCATGAAAGTCGAGAGCTTTGCGTCATCGAGATTGCCATTGGTTCGCACGCCTGAACAGACGTCTATGCCGTGCGGCCGCACCTGGCGGATCGCGTCTCCGACATTCTCGCTGTGTAAGCCGCCGGCCAGGAAGACTGGCCGTGCTGCTGCCTCGACACAGGCGCGGCTGATTGCCCAATCATGCACCCGGCCTGTCCCGCCGAGCTCGTCATCCTTCGGCCGGCCGGAGTCGAGGAGGAAAGCATCGGGCTTGTCTCCGTAAGTCGAGATCTGTTCGACCGCACGCGTGCCATCCACGTGAATGACCTGTATCCGCTGGATAGTAGGGACTTCTGTCGCCAGCAAATCATGAACCTCCGGCGCAAGTTGCCTTACGATCTGAATCGCGCCAGGCTGCACCAACCGGATCTCGGCTATCAAATCCTCAGCCGAGTGGGCCGCGCTCAACAGGACGGATGTCACCTGTTGTGGGCAAGTCCTCGCCACCCTAGCGGCTGCCGCCAAGGTTATGGTTCCGGGACCCGATGGCATTGGGCCGACCAAGCCTATCAGATTGGCCCCGAGACGCGCGGCGATGGCGAGCTCCTTCTCGGTCCCGATACAGCATATCTTGGTGCGGCATCCGCCTGTCTGCATCTTCCTCGTCCCCGAAATGCCCGAAATGAGTGATCTTTCACCTGCTGGTGACAGACTGACATGAATTCATGGTCGGGTCTGTATTTTGCTGTTTGCCTCTGGTAGCGTCGGGCTCGCAAGAACGGGTTTCAAGCCAATGACGGACCAGTCAAATCAGTCTCCTCTGACAGTGAATGCGACCAAGCTCAACAAGTGCTGGATCGCGCAGATTGCGGGGCGTGTCGATCACACCAATGCGACGCTGTTCCTTACGGAGTTGGAGGGCGTAACCTCCCAGCTCGCGGAAAGGGAAGGGATCGTTCTCGATTTCTCAGGGCTTGAGTTCATCACATCGGCTGGTCTGCGAGGTCTCGTGATCGCGCAGAAGAAGCTGGGAGACTCCGGCTCGAAGCTTGCGATCACCGGGCTGACCGGCACCGTTGCAGACGTTTTTCGCATTTCCCGTTTTGATACGCTCTTCCCTGTAGCCGAAACGGCCGAGGCGGCCTCTGCTCTGGTCACAGGTTGAAAAGCGCGTCATAATCCGCTCGTCGCAGTGGAGTAGGGTCCGCTCATGGCCATGAAGATAAAGTTTTGGGGGACCCGAGGGTCCATCCCGACCCCTGCGATGCCCGAGGCGCGGATCGATCGCATCAGAACCATTCTTAACGCGGCGACACCTGAGAATATCGCGAGCCCAGAGGCAGTGGATGCCTTCATCGACAGTGGTTGCGGAGGGGCGCTGCCAACCATTTATGGTGGCAACACAGCCTGTGTGCACGTCGCTGGAGACGATGGCCGGGATCTGTTGATCGATTTTGGCTCGGGGGCGCGAGAATATGCGGGTCATATCCTCAGGACCACGGGCCCGGTGTCGAGTGAACCCTTTCATGTCCTGATGTCTCATCTGCACTGGGACCACATCATGGGCTTCCCCTTCTTCGTCCCCGCTTACATCCCGGGGAATACGGTGCACATTTATGCCTGCCACCCCGATGCGGAGGCAGCGTTCCGGCGCCAGCACGGGGCGCCATCATTCCCGGTCCCGTTCGAGGTTCTGGGGGCGGATGTTCGATTCCACACCCTCGACCCGACAGAGACAGTCGAGATCAACGGTTTCGAGGTAACCCCGCATCTCTTGCATCACGCTGGTGACGCCTACGCCTTTCGCATCAAGCAAGGCGGGTCGGATATCGTCTATGCCTCGGATGGCGAGCACAAACCGCACCTGATTTCCGACACCTACCCTTATGTCCAGTTCATCAAGGACACCGATCTCCTGATTTTCGATGCTCAGTACTCGCTGGCCGAGACCGTTTCGGTGAAGGAGGACTGGGGGCATTCATCCAACTTCGTCGGTGTCGAGCTTGCGCTGCGCGGCGGTGTCGGCAAGCTGGTGTTCATCCACCATGAGCCCCTCAATTCCGACGAGAAACTGGATGAGATCGTGGCGGAGGCTCGCCAGATAGAGCGGATGATGCGTGAGAACCGCCCGCAAGTGCACGTCTCCGCCGCCTACGACGGGCTTGAGCTTGAACTCTGAAGCGCCGGAGGTGCAAAGGCGGATCGGTGGCCGCCACACGCTGTCCAGCTGGGTTGGTCTCACCCTTTTTGGGCTCTGCACACTGATCCATGTCGTGCTTGAGCCTGGTCTCGATGCGCCCTGGCGCAGGCTGTGGTTCGACACGCTGACCACGATCGCGGAGCGGGAGCGTCCGGCGGACCCGCCTGTCTATGTGATCGCGATAGACGAGAGTGCGATCGGCACATTCGGTCAATGGCCCTGGCCGCGGAACATTCTCGCCTCACTGGTGGAGAGGCTCAAAGAAGCCCGCGTGTCTGCAATCGGGATGGATATCATCTTCTCCGAACCGGACCGTCTTTCCCCCGTGGCGTTGGCGGACTGGCTGGGCAGCGCGGAACCCGGCCTTCGCGAACCGATTGCGGGTCTGGGCGACACGGACTTGGCCTTTGCCCGGGCATTGACGGGTGCCCGCGTGGTCGTGCCGGTTGCGGCGATCCAAGAGACCAGCCTTGCTTCGTTTAACGAGACCGGGGCGCAGCCCGCCGTCCTGCGCGAGGATCTGGGCGATGTGAGTCTAACGACATTCGAGAACGGGCTCCGAGCGCTCCCAGTCTTCCAGGCTGCCGCTGCCGGGCACGCAACGATCGTCTTCGACGGTGCGCCCGATGGGATCGTCCGCCGTGTGCCCGCAGTACAGGTCATCTCGGGAAGCGATACCATCATGATGGGGCCGGAAACCTTGCGGGTGGCGACAGACGGTTTCTTCACAACAGTCCGCCCCGGCTTGATGGGCCTTGAGATCGATGTGGAGAACTATCGCTTTCCGGCGGAGCGGGACGGCACCTTCTGGATGCACTTTGGCGAGGTCGAGACCGATCGCTACATCCCTGCAGCGGCAGTGCTGACCGGAGAGGTGGGCGCGCAGGAGCTTGAGGGAAAGATGGTGCTTCTGGCAGTCACGGGCCTGGGCACGGTGGATATCCAGACCCTTGCAAGCGGTGAGCGGGTTTGGGGGGTCGAGGTCCATATGCAGATGATCGAGCAGATTCTCGAGGGTGATTTCATGCGCCGTCCGATCGAGATCTTCGTGCTCGAAACTGCATTGCTGGCGACCTTCGGTCTGCTCCTGATCCAGACGATCCCCCGCGCGCCACCTGCGCAATCGCTGGTTATGGGTCTCGCGGGCGGTATCGCACTCGTCGGTGCATCTTATGTGGCATTCAGGCTCGGTTGGTTTTTTGATGCCTCCGGCCCTGTGCTCGGCAGCGGTATTGTCGGTGCGGGCTTGGTTGCTGCGACCCTGATTGAGCGGGATAGGGAGCGGCTGCTTGAGCGCTCGGAACGCGAGGCGCAGGAGCGTGCGCGCGACGCGCTTCTGGATGCCGCAAAGAACATGCAGCTCAGCGTCTTGCCGGCGCGAACCTTTGAGATCCCGGGGAAAGTACGCCTCGCCGCCTATCTCGATCCGGCCTACTATGTGGGAGGCGATCTCTATGATCATTTCTTGCTCGACGACGGGTCGCTGTTCTTTCTCGTAGGCGATGTCTCCGGCAAAGGGATCGCTGCTTGTCAGTTCATGGGGATCTCCAAACGGCTTTGGAAGATTGTCGCCCAGCGCATGGCGCACGGGCTCGACAAGATCCAGACCGAGACGAACAATGAGATCGCCCTCGATAATGGCGAGATGCTTTTCGTCACTGGGATCGTTGGTCTTCTGAACCCGGAAACCGGGCATCTTACCTATTCAAGTGCTGGGCATGACCAACCGCTCCTGATCGGGCCGAATGGGCCGGCGCGGCAGTTGGAAGAATTCTCGGGCCCTCCCGCGGGTCTGATAACAGGGCAGGCCTATCCCGTGGGCGAGCGCGTTCTTCAGCCTGGAGAAAAGCTGATCCTGTTCTCGGATGGGGTCACTGAGGCGTTGAACGCACAGAGGCAGGACTATGGAATGGCCCGGCTGATCAGCTTTGTCGATGGGCTGCCTGCGGATCTATCGCCGACCGAGATCATCGAGGCGACGGTTGCGGATCTGCGTGCTTTTGTAGGAGGTGCGGAGAAGTCCGACGACCTGACGATGATGGTGGTCGAGCGGCTTTGATAGCCACCTAGTCGCCGTCGAATTCACACAGTGTGTGCACTTCAATCCCCATATCCTTGAGACGCTTTTCTCCCCCCAGATCGGGTAAATTGACGACAAAGCTCGCGGCGACGATCTGGCCGCCCAACCGTTCCACTAGCTTGATGCCCGCAACCGCGGTTCCGCCGGTTGCGAGCAAGTCATCGATCAAAAGAACCCTGGCACCGGCCGTAAAAGCATCTTCGTGGATCTCAACAATCGCCTCGCCGTATTCGAGGCTATAGGCCTCCGCGAGGGTCGCGCCAGGCAGCTTGCCCTTCTTGCGGATCGGGATGAACGGCAGGTTCAGGCGATAGGCCGCAGCGCCCCCGAGGATGAAGCCGCGGGCGTCCATTGCGACGATCCCATCGACATGGTGGTCGAGATATGGAGCAATGATCCCGTCGACCGCGCGGCCGAAACCGACCGGGTCGGAGAAGAGGGTCGTGACATCGCGGAATTGGACCCCGGCAACGGGAAAATCCGGGATCGTCCGGATATAGTCGGCGATGCTCTTGTCTTCCATGGCGCTCCCCCTTGATCTCGTCACGGCCTTGTCCGGCGCGGACCCTAGACCGCAAATCCGGTGAGATCAAAGGGGAGATCGCCGCCCCCCGGGCGCAGGGTCGCGATATCTGCTGAGAGCCGGGCCGTAGAGGCGCTGTGGCATATAGGAAAGCCTCCCCTGCTCGTGGTCAGTCTGGCGCTCGAAAGGAAGCAGATGCTTTGCTGGGAAGCGCTTCATATCCGGTTCCTAACCATCTATCCGCCGCCAGTTTAAGTGATCCGAGCTGCAGCGATGGTGAGGATCGTCACATTGGTGAGAGAGATCAGCTGAAGGTTGGCTGCGCTTTTTGCCTAAACCAACGGGGTCAACAGCGGCCTGCCCGAGAAGTGCGCCGCCATATTGGCCACCAGCAGGTCCCCCATCTGAAATCGGGTCTTGTGGGTGGCTGAGCCCTGATGCGGGCTGAGGACCACGTTGTCGAGGTCGAAGAGCGCCTCGGGCACATGCGGCTCATCTTCAAAGACATCTAGTGCCGCACCGCCCAGGGCGCCCGAGGACAGGAGTTCGACCATGGCGGGTTCATCGATCAGCGTTCCGCGCCCGACATTGACGAGGAAACCGTCCGGCCCAAGCGCCTCCATCACTTGGCGCGAGACGATCCGATGGGTCTCCGCCGAGCCCGGGGCAATCACTACGAGCCAGTCGACGTCGCGTGCCATGTCCTCGAGCCGCTCATAGTAGGGGAAAGGCTGATGCGCCTGCTCGCGCCGCCCGTGGTAAACGACGCGCATCTTCATCGCCTGGCAGCGGGCAGCAATTTCCTTCCCGATCCGGCCCAGGCCGAGGATGCCGACGGTCCTCCCAGTCAACTCATGGGTCAGCCCGAACGCCTTGCCATGCCGCGCCCATTCGCCTTTCCTAACCCAGTGATCGGCCTGGGGCAGACGATGTGCGAGCGCAATCATCAGGCCGAGCGTGATCTCCGCCATGCAGTCGTTCAGAACATCCGGTGTTGTCGTCACCCGGATCCCGCGCGCCTGCACGGCCGGGATGTCTATTCCGTCATAACCGACGCCGAAGCTGGCGATCAGCTCGATCGCCGGGCAAGCGGCGAGGACATCCGCCGGAACGCCCGATGCACCATCCGTCGCGATCGCCCGAATGCGCGGGCCGACGTCTGACAGCAGAGCTGGCTTATCCTCGGCCTCCCAATAGCGATGGACCGTGTAGGCCTTCTCCAGCTCGTCCATGGCGGTTCTGAGCATGGGGCCTATCATGATGATTTCGGGCTTCATTTCGGTCTCCGGTCTTTGGCGGGAAGCTTGGTGGGCCTAAGAGCTTTCGGAAAGCTGACGCTCGCGGAGCCATATGTAAAGCCCGCTCGCCATCACCACGGCGGCGCCGATCATCACCCAGATATCCGGAATGTCCGCAAAGAAGATCCAGCCCGACGCAACCATGAAGATGAGCTGCAGATAGACAAAGGGCGCCAGAACGGACGCGGGCGCAAAGCGATGGCCGATGATCAGAAGCTGGTGGCCGAGCCAGCCGAAGAGGCCGATCAGGACAAAAGCCAGCCAGTCGATCCCCACTGGCCATTGCCAGACCGGCGCCGCGAACGGAGCGAGGCAGAGCGTGGCCAGACCGGCGGCATAGAATTGCTGCACCTCGGTCGTGTCGCGCCCGGCGGCCTTGCGTGTCAGGACGAAGTAGATCGAGGCACAGGTTACGGCCCCGATCGAGAAGATCGCCGCCCAGTGCACATCGCCGAGACCAGGGCGCACGACAATCAGAACGCCCGCAAAGCCTACTCCAATCGCCGCCCATCGCCGCCAGCCGACCGTCTCACCCAGAACAGGGATCGAGAGCGCGCAGACGATCAGCGGCGCGGCAAAGAAGATCGACATCGTGAGGCTGAGTGGCAGATACTGCAGCGCTGCGAAATTGAACGCGGTCGAGATCATGAGAGCGAACGCACGGGCGATGGTGATTGCGGGCGCCTTGCTTCTGGCCAGGCTCATTCCAAGCGCAGGGCCGGATATGGCAAGCACCAAGAGGAAGTGCCCGAGATAGCGCACGAAGACTGCCTCGGTCACCGGCATGCCCCGGGTCACCAGCCACTTCGCGCATGTGTCGATGCCCATGAAGCAGAAGAAGGCGCCGATCATCAGGGCAATGGCGACGAGACGGCGGTCTTCGACCGGCTTGAGCTCTCCGCTCAAAAGGCGGCTTCCCTTGCGCGGACGATCTCAGCCGCCGTCGTGTTCATCGGGCAGAGAACGCCAACCTTCGCGCCCTCGACCGGGACGCGCCCGTTGAGTGCGTCAATCTCGGAAGGCCGGCCTGCGAGATTGTCGAGCAGCATCGAGGGACGGCCGTTCCACACCTTCTCGGCAAACGCCTCGAGATAGGGGATCGGTTCGTCGAAGGTCAGGTTAATCTTCTGCGCCCGTGCGACCTCATAGGCCTCGGTCCCGCAACCCAGGCAGAAGGCGCGCGTGCCAGGCTCCGACATCATCTCGCCGATTGTCCTGTTGAAGACCGTGCAGGGGGCGGAGAATGAGACGTTGCAGATGAACTTCTCCCAGATCATCTGGTCGGTGTCCGGATATCCCTCCGCCTGAAATCCTGCCGAGCGCCAGACCTCGACGACGTTGGCCAACCGCTCGGTCTCGCCGCCCTGCAGCTCCCCAACGCGGATCAGGTTCATGTTGTTGTGGTGGATATGGCCTGGGCCCTTGACCGAGGCGCCGAAGGCTTGCGCGATCCCCAACATGATCCGGCCCGGCTCCATGACGGCCGATAACCGCTCACCTGCGCCAAGGCCATTCTGGATGGTGAGCACCGGTGTCTCAGGGCCGAGGAGCGGCCCCATTTTCTCTGCTGCAGGGGCGACGCCAGCAGCCTTGGTCGCCAGCACGACCAGATCGCAGGGACCTGCCTCGGTTGGATCGGTCGTCGCGTTGATCCCGCTGATCACCCTGTCCCCGCTGAAGCCTTCGAGCCGCATGCCGCTTTTGATTGAATCGACGTGCTCGGGCCAGACATCGATCGCCCAGACCTCGTGGCCCGCTTCGGCGAAAAGGCCCGCGTACACCCCGCCCATAGCGCCGACCCCGACAACTGCGATTTTCATGCGGCCTCCTCCAAACCGATCAGCGCGGGCAGCCGGGTCATATTGTCGAAAACCTCGGCACCGAGAGCTGTCATCTCTTGGATCGGTCCGTTAGAGGCTCCGATATAGGCCAACGTGCGCATGCCGGCAGCGATCGCCGCCCTGACCCCGGTTCTGCTGTCTTCGATCACCACGCAGTTCGAGGGAGAGCAGCCCATCTGCGCAGCGGCGTGGAGGACGAGATCTGGTGCCGGTTTGCCGCGTTCGACGCTGTCTGAGGTGAAAAGGACGTCCTGCAGTCGATCCAGCAGACCAGCGGAGCCGAGCGAGCTGTGCATCTTCGCAATGCTGCCTGAGGACGCGACGCATAGCGGGATGCCCGCGGTGTCGATCCGGGAGATGGCTGCTTTCACTCCAGAAATCGCCGCCACACCGTGCTCTCGAAAGGCCTCAATCGTCGCGTCGCGCACCATTGCCGTCCAGTCCGGTCCGAGGCTGCGTCCGATTTCGGCCTCCACCTCTTCCTGCACCGACTTCATGGACTTGCCGAGGAAGCGAGCCATGCTGCCCGCAACGTCGATCTCCATCCCTTCGCGCTGCAGGATCTCAGCCATCACAGCATTTGATGTCGGCTCGGTATCAACCAGGACCCCGTCGCAATCAAAGATGACGAGGCCCGGCCTCACATCTCCACCACTTTGAGGCGCTGCTCACCCAGTCCTTTGATGCCGAGCTCCATCACATCGCCGTTCCTCAGGAAGACTTGCGGCCGCATTCCCATGCCGACACCAGGTGGTGTGCCGGTCGGGATCACGTCGCCCGGCTGCAGGCTCATGAAGCGCGAAATGTAGCTGACCACGAACGCGGGCTTGAAGATGAAGGTCTTCGTGTTCCCGGTCTGACGGCGGGTGCCGGAGACATCGAGCCACATGTCGAGATCGTTTACATCGCCGATCTCGTCCTTGGTCACCATCCAGGGACCGAGCGGGCCGAAGGTGTCGTGGCTCTTGCCCTTCATCCACTGACCGCCATGGTTGATCTGAAAGTCCCGCTCCGAGACGTCGTTGAATACGGCGAACCCGGCGACGTGGTCCATCGCGGTCTCTTCGGAGACATTCTTGGTCTCGGAACCAATCACGATGGCGAGCTCCACCTCCCAGTCCAGCATGGTGGAGCCACGGGGCATCTCGATATCGTCATACGGCCCGCAGACCGAGGAGACCGCTTTTCCAAAGAGGACGGGCTCCTCCGGGATCGGATTGCCGGTCTCCGTCGCGTGGTCGCGATAGTTCAGGCCAACGCAGGCGAGCTTGCCGACATTCCCGACGCATGGTCCGATCCGGGGGTCTCCTTCGACTAGAGGCAGGGATGCAGGATCAATCGCACCGAGGCTCGCAAGGCTTCCTGGCGCCAGCGCAGCCCCATCGATATCGTCGACGTGAGCCGAGAGATCGCGGATCGCCGAGCCGTCCCAAAGCCCCGGTTTCTCAGCCCCCTCGTCGCCATAGCGTAGAAGTTTCATTTTTGCCTCCTCCCAGCCCTTAAGCCGCTTTGCGGTCGTTCAATGGAATGTCGTATCTCTGAGCGCGCAGGCTGCCCAGCCCGCCGATTTCGTTGGAGCATTTTGGGGTCGCGCCGCTTTCGGCATTGACCGGTGTTCGGGTCCGATCACGGTAGGGTCGACGATCTCAGTCAATCGAGAGCTCCACAGCCTGATCAGCGATCTGATACTGGGTTTTGACTGGGCCTTTTGGATACCTGGTCTTTATGACGGAGCCGGTAATTACGATCTCGCCGGCCCGGATTGAGAGGCCCTGACCGGCAATGAGGTTCGCGATCCAAACAAGCGACCCGATCGGGTCGGCATCGCCAGCCACCGCCTTGGCCGGGTCTTCGGCTGTCCACTCCAATCGACAGGGCAGGCTGTCGATATCGAGCTTGTGCCAGTCCTCGATCGGGTCCCCGATGATGACCCCGGCACACCACGCATTGTCGGCGATCATCGTGCGGGCGTCGAGGATCGAGTAGTCCGCGTCCCGGTCGATGATCAGTTCGAAAGCGGGGCGGATGCAGGCGATATGCGGGCGGATGCTGTCACGGTCGAGGCCAGGGCGGCTGATCGTGCGTTCTATCTCGATGGCGAGTTCGAACTCGACGCCGAGCCCATGATAATCGGCAAGGCTGATCTTCGCCGGGCTCTCCATGATCTCGCCTTTGAAGATCCCACCCGCGATCGGATGATCAACCCCGCAAAGCTCCTGCTGCACCTTTGAAGCAAGTGCGATTTTGCGCCCACCCAGAATGCCACGCCCCTCTCGGGCATGGATGTCATGGAGTTCGCTTTGCACAGCGTAAGCCTCGTCGATGTCGCGCGGCATGAAATCCCCGGTGAGCTGGCGATATGTCCGGCCCGCGCGGTGCTGGCCGATGATCTCCCAGGCGATTTGCTCTGCGCGTTCCATCAGGCCGCGCTCCAGCCGCCGTCAATGATATGCGTCTGTCCGGTGACGAACGCGCTTTCGTCGGAGGCGAGCCAGACTGCGAGATGCGCAATCTCCTCCGCCTGGGCGATCCGGCCCATGGGCTGGCGCGCGATAAAGGCCTTGCGCGCCGCCTCGTAATCGCCGGTCGCGCGCAGGCGCTGTTCGAGCGACGGGCTCTCCACCGTGCCGGGGCAGATCGCGTTCACCCGAATGCCCTTGGTGACATAGTCGACGGCAACCGATTTCGTGAGGCCTATGACGGCGGCTTTCGACGCACCGTAGATGCACCGGTTCGGGGCGCCGATCACGGATGAGACGGCCGACGACATATTGATGATCGATCCGCCTCCCCGCTCGATCATGCCTGGGAGGGCGATCTGCATCGACTTCCACATCGCGCGCGCGTTGAGATTGAAGGCAAAGTCCCATTCGTCATCCGTGCTTTGCAAAAGCGTGCCGCTGTGAACGAAGCCTGCGCAGTTGAAGAGGATATTGGGGCTAGCCTTCGAAATCCCGTCAGCCAGCGCCTGATCGTCGAGGACATCGAGTGGTGAGGTGGTCACACCCTCTGGCAGATTGCTCAGCAGGCTTTCATCGATATCGGTGGCGAAGACCTGCGCACCCTCGGCGTGAAAGGCGAGCGCGGTGGCCCGGCCAATGCCTTGACCTGCCGCAGTGATGAGCGCGCGTTTGCCCTGAAGTCGCATGATCCCCCCTGAAGGCTGTCTGTCGCCATTACCCACAATGCCGGGCGGATTGGCAATGGGCTCATTCGGATTTCATGAGTTTTGCAAGCTCATCCCCCTGGCCGCCCGCGCTCAGCCTCGGGTGGAGTTCCAGCACGAGGCGCCGGAGTAGCGGCGGATCTGAGAGGCTGCGCATGGCGACGACGCCGGCGCCGTAGCGCTCGACGTCGGGCTTGGGCAGTGCTGTGAAGCCAAGGCCCGCGCACACGCATTCCATCACGGCCTCGACGCTGTCGATCACGATGACCTCCTTCGCTGCCTGCCCGGCCCGGGTCAGGTGGGCATCTATCAGGCTGCCGATCCCGGTTGCCGGAATGAACTGGATGAAGGGCAGTTCTTCCAGGCACCGCTCTATAGGGCTGCGTTCGTGATCGGCGGGGAGGGCCCAGACGATTTCCTCCTCGGCGATAACCGTCTGGTCTTCGGCATCGACACTGCCGGTTACCACGGCGGCATCGAGTTCGCCTGCGTTCACTCGGTGCGTGAGGTCGTCCGAAAGCCCGGTCGTCATCTCGAACCTCGCGTTCGGGTGGGCCTGGCGGGCGCGGAGCAGCATCGCCGGTGCGACCCTCACCGATGCCGTGGGAACGAAGCCGATGTGATAGATCCCGCTCAATCGCCCTGGCCGCGCGACAAGTGCGGTCATGGTCTCCTCGGCCGAAAGCACGTCGCGCGCGGCAAGCTCGACCTCGCGCCCGAGCGGCGTGAGCTGTGGCGGGCGGGTGGATCGGTCGAACAGGCTCACGCCGAGCGTTTGTTCAAGGGTTTTCATCTGCATGCTGACCGCACTCAGGGTCATGTTCAGCTCATTTGCTGCGCGCTGGAACGATCCTGTCCGGGCAATTGTAACCAGCGTTGCAAGGGGGCGATTCAGCATAAATTCAGACTTCCTTGATTTATTCTCCATTCTTATTTGCTTGTTTCGAAAGATCCAGCCTCCATACTGCGCCAATGGGAAGCACACAAAATCGTGATGACCTCGTGATCGCCGCTCGCGATCTTGCCGAGACCCGGTTCGCTGCGCGCGCGGCGCATTGGGATCAGGAGCGCGTCTATTGCTGGGAGAACGTCCGCGATCTCGCCGAAGCCGGGTTAATGGGGATGACCATCCCGACCGCGTACGGAGGAAAAGGCGCGGGCTGGCTTGATGTCGTCCGCGTCGTCGAGGAGATCGCCAAGCATTGCACTCTGACCGCCCGGATTGTGGTTGAGGGCAATATGGGCGGCATCAGCGCGGTCATGGCCTATGGAACCGAGACGCAGAAGCGGTTTTGTGCTCCCATCGTTCTCGCGGGTGACAAGCCGGCGATCTGCATCACCGAGCCGGATGCGGGTAGCGCTGCGACCGAGATGCGCACTACCGCCCGGCGCAAGGGCGATCGGTATATCCTGAACGGATCGAAGCACTGGATCACAGGGGGAGGCATCTCCCAACTCTACGTGATCTTTGCGCGCGTGATCGACAGTTCGGGAAATGAAGAGGGGATCGGTGCGTTCCTGCTTCATGTCGATCCTGAGAAGCCAATGCCGAACGGTTTCGAGATCGTCCGGCATGAGCGCACGATGGGCCTCTGCGGCATGCCGGAGGCAGAGCTCGCCTTCACCGATCTGGAGATCGCGGAGGACATGGTTCTGATGCCGCCATCAGGCTTCGCGCGCGGTTTTGCCGATCTCATGAACGCCTATAACAGCCAGCGGGTCGGCGCGGGCACGGTGGCGCTCGGCGTCGCCGCCGGTGCGATGGAACATGCCAAGCGGTACCTTTTGGAGCGGCACCAGTTCGGCCGCCCGATTGCCGAATTCCAGGGCCTGCAATGGATGCTGGCCGATATGGATACTCAGATCCACGCCGCGCGGCTGATGCTGCATGACGCAGCCCAATGCGGCGGGCAGTTCCCGGACCCGGCCAAAGCGGCCCGTGCCAAGCTTTTCGCGTCCGAGATGGCGATCAAAGTCGTGTCCGATGCGCTCCAGATGTTCGGCGCGAGGGGTTATGGCTCGGAGGAACCACTCGAGCGGATGTATCGCGATGTGCGCATGTTCACGATCGGCGGCGGCACGGCGCAGGTTCTGCGCAATCAGATTGCGGGATCCGCGCTTGGTATGAAGACACCGCAGACCCGCGATGGCTACAGCCGCCTCGCGGAGCCTGCGATCCACCTCGCGGCGGAGTAATCAGCCAAAGCGCGAAAGGCTGTAGGCGGCGAGATCCGGGTCTCCGTTGCCGAGCAGATGGGCGGCCATCATCTCTCCGACAACCGGCGCAAGCGTCACACCGCTGTGCATGACGGCGATGGACAGCTTTGGATGTCCCGGCACTGAACCCAGGATGGGAAATCCGTCGCGCGGCATCGGACGATTGGTGATGCGCCGCTCGTCCTCGATCATCGTCGTGCCAGGGAAGAGGGCCTGGAGCGTGGAGAGGACCTCAGCCGCGGTCGCATCGACAGCTTCGTCGTCGTGTGTCCCGGCATAGTCCGCGCCAGCAATGATGCGCCCGTCACCCATTTGCCAGAAATGTGCCTGTGGAGACGCGAGGAATGGTTGCGCAAGGGGAGCTTGCGGATCTGTCCGCAGCAGCATGCCGGGTGAAGCATCGAGCGGCAGATCGATTCCGATGTGCTCAAGCAGCCTTACGGAGCTGAGACCCGCGGCAACAACAGTTTGGTCAAAGGTGATCTCCGTACCGTCTTCGAGGACGACTTTCCCGTGATCCGGATCCAGCCGTACAACCTCGAGCACTTGGTGCAGGCGCGCGCCCGCCGCCACGGCGGCAGACAGGAAGGCCCAGGCGATCCTGTCGGGGTCCGCGAGACCCTCAGCAGGGCACCAGAGCGCCTGATCCGGGGGGTCTATGCTGGGAACGATCCGCGTGATCTCTTCGCGGGTAACGAGATGCGTTTCATGGCCAAGGCGGTTGTGATCTTCTACAACCGCCGACATCTTGCCTCTCATCTCCTCCCAGTTCAGCGACCCTGAGAGGCGGAGAGGCAGCCCGGGCACACTCGTGGAAAGCGATTTCCACAGCTTTAGCGACCGCACCCGCAGCCGGAAATAAGCTTCGCTTTCGGAAAGATGCGCGTTGATCCAGGCAAGTGAGCCTTGGGTCGCGGCCCGGGCTGGGTCGCCCGGGTCGAAAACGGTCACATCGCCGCCGCGCCGGACAAGGTGGAGCGCAATCGACGCCCCAACAATTCCCGCGCCGATCACGGCGATTTTTGGGGAGCTCATCGAATGAACTGAGGCCGAAACCTGAATCGTGCCCGTTGCTCAGGTGCGAGGTGCTGGTTCAGGCGCCGCCCGACAATCCCGAAGACGGCGATCAGTGCGAGGGTCGCGAGGATGAAATAGACTGCCGCGATCGGGTATGCGACGAACGGATTGAATGTCTTCTCCGCGAAGTAGTTGGCGTAGTAGAGCGCATCCCCCTGCTGCCGCCATGCCGGAAAACTGGAGAAGTAGACCAGCGTGGTAGCGTGGAAGAGAAAGATCGCCTCGTTGGTATAACTCGGCCAGGCAAGGCGAAGCAGCGTCGGCCACACCACCCGCAGAAAGGTCTGGCGCGGTGTCATGCCGATCGCATGGGCGGCCTCGACCTCTCCCTTTGGTACGGCCATGAGCGCGCCATAGAAAATCTGGGCGGAATAGGCGGTTGTGTTCAGGATCATGACGATCAGGGCGCCCAGCCAGGCCCGGGTCAGCCAGCGGGTCTCCGCAGTGATGGTCGTGACGATCAGGGGAATATCGATCGAGAGCTTCGGCAGCAGCACGAACAGCTCGTAGGTGAAAAAGAACTGGATGAAGAGCGGTGTGCCGCGGAAAAGGTAGATGAACCCGTTCGCCGGCCCCGAAAGCCAAGGATTGGTGCTCGCACGCGCGAGGGCAACGAGGGTCGCTAAAGTGAAGCCGAAAACGATGGCGATCACGGCGAAATAGATGTTCCAGATCATGCCGGAGCCGATCAGGACGATCTGTTCGCAGAGGGTTATGTCACTGCGGGGCAGCAACCGCTCGCCGATACCGATCGCGCGCAGGATGTAGGAGGAGAAAACCTCGGCGCAGCTCATGCGACGGCCCCTCCCGCCGTCGCCTGCCCGCGGGAGACACGCGACGTCAGGTTGGCGAACACCTTCTCCGAAACCCAGGTCAGCCCGAGATAGAAGACCAGAAGCCCGAGGAAATACCAGACCCGCCAGTCGGGATGTGGGTACTCGAACGCCTGGGTCTTCAGCCCGCCCAACTCTCGCGCCCAATAGACCACGTCCTCGATCCCTAGCAGGAAGAGGAGCGGCGTCGCCTTCACCAGGATCATCCAGAGGTTCGAGAGTCCTGGAAGCGCGTAGATCCACATCTGCGGCAGGTGGATGCGGCGGAGGATTTGCCCCCTGGACATGCCGACCGCCTCTCCGGCCTCCAATTGGCCCTTGGGCACGGCGCGCAGGGCGCCGTCGATCACATTGGCGGCGAACGCCCCGAAGACGATGGCGTAGGCAAGCAGCGCCAGAAGGAAGCCATAGGTCGAGTGGACCCATGGCTCGGCTGATGAGAGTGGTAGCTTGGCGATGTCACAGACGACGAAATCGTTGCCCCGGCGGATCGGTTCGGTCACCTCCGAGCAGAGGATCTTGTGCCGGGTCCATTCGAGCGCCTGATCGATCGCGATGGGGACGAACAGGAAGAAGACGATATCCGGGATCCCCCTGACCATGGCCGTGTAGGCCTGACCGATCCAGCGGACGGGCAGGAGTATTGAGCGTTTCGCGAACGCCCCACCGAACCCGAACAGCAGTGCCGAGGGCGCTGCGAGCGCCATAAGCAGGATGACGGTCCCGAAGCTGCTATAAAAGGCGAAGTGTTTGGGCGTGGTCAGATAGCAGCTGAGCCATGTGAAGCCGGTAAGCGACTTAGGGTCGGCGCAATACTCGAACATCGATAAGGCTGCCCTTGAGAGGAGTGGCCCCTCCCGAAAGAGGGGCCGGAACCTGAATTACCAGGTCAGCGACTGATCGCCGTCAAACCATTTCAGGATCAGCTTGTTGAGCGTACCGTCCGCCTTGACCGAGGCGATGGCGGCGTCGAATTTCCCCTTGAGCTCGCCGTCGCTCTCGCGGATGCCCATGCCGGTGCCTCCGCCGAGTTTCACCAGTTCAACGATTTCCAGTTCACCGCCGCTCTCGGCCACGATCGGGTCGAGATAGTCCTTGTCGGCGAGCACGGCGTCGGCTTCGCCGTTCTTGACCGCCGCAATGGTCTCATCCGGGGTCGCGAACTCCATCAGTGTCGCGCCCGTCTCGGCCACGTGGCCCGACTGGATGGTGTTGACCTGGGCTGTGATCACACCGCCTTTGAGGTCCGGCTTGCTCCCGGCCAGCGCGACATAGGCCGAGGGCGAGGGCGGGATGTAGGCCTGGGTGAAGTCGATGACCTTGTCACGCTCGTCGGTGATCGACATGCCTGCAATGATCGTGTCGTAGTTGCCCGAAACGAGGTTCGGAATGATCGAGTCCCATTCGTTCTTGACCCAGACACAGTCGAGGCCGGCGCGCTTGCAGAGCTCATCGCCCAGCTCGCGCTCGAACCCGTCGATCTCGCCCTTGTCGTTGATGAAGTTGTATGGGGGATAGGCCCCCTCGGTGCCCATGCGGATGGTGTCTGCCGCGGCTGGACCTGCGATCAGGGCGCCCAGTGCCAAGGCGCCGATCAGTGAATTGCGAACGGTCATTTGTCTCTCCTGTCTTTCGCTACTCACAGAACGCTGGCCAGGAAGGCCCGGCAGCGTTCGGACGATGGATTGCCGAAGACGCTCTCCGGCTTGCCTTCTTCTTCCACCTGTCCCCGGTGGAGGAAAATCGTTTTCGATGAGACTTCGCGTGCGAAGCCCATTTCATGCGTGACCACGATCATGGTGCGGCCTTCATCGGCCAGACCCCGCATGACGCGAAGCACCTCGCCCACCAGTTCCGGGTCTAGCGCCGATGTTGGCTCGTCGAACAGCAGGACCTTCGGGTTCATGGCAAGCGCGCGGGCAATCGCGACCCGCTGCTGCTGCCCGCCTGAGAGCTGCGAGGGATATTGTCCGTGCTTCTCGGCAATTCCCACCTTGCCGAGCAAGTCCATCGCTTCGTCCTTCACCTCGGCAAAATCGCGGCTTTGGACTTGTAGCGGGCCCTCCATGACGTTCTGCAGGACGGTCATGTGCGACCAGAGGTTGAAGGTCTGGAAGACCATGCCGAGTTGCGAGCGCAGTCGATTAATCTGGCGTGGGTCCGCACCCGTAGGCCTCCCGCGCCGGTCGGTCTTGCAGATGATCTCCTCGCCATCCAGCACGATCCGCCCACGATCGGGGGTCTCAAGAAAGTTGATGCAGCGCAGGAACGTCGATTTGCCCGATCCTGATGAGCCGATGATCGAGATCACATCCCCCTGGTGCGCGGTCAAGGAAAGTCCCTTCAGTACCTCGAGGTTGCCGAAGCTTTTATGGATATCGTCTGCAATCAGGGTGGCAGTTCGATCCAGCATACGCGATCCCGTCCCAAAACGGCTTCACGCTTGCAAGATTCTCGCGGCAGCGCAACAGCGTTGTCACACTGCCGTAACGGAAAGGATGCCAGGCTTAAGCGGCCTTGGAGCGCCGTCCCCAGTAGCCAAGAACCGCGAAGGCCGTCAGAACGAGAACGATCGGAGCGGGAAGCGGCACGATCTCTGCCTCGAAGCCCGCAATCCGAATGCCTGAATTGCCGTTCAGGTCCACCGGGGAAGACGAGATTTGCAGCGTTTGGATAACGACACCCGCAAGTGCATCAGGTGAAAATGTTTGGCGACTATCATTTCCGCCCAGATCCTCTCCGCCCTGTTGTGCGAGCGTGAGGACAATCGGATCCGTGCTCCCGTTCACAAGCAATGCAGCGATCTCTTCACCAGCGTTGAACTCGACGAAGCCGATGCTGCTAAGCAAGATCGGTTGGCTGAAGGTGAACAGGAGAAACTCTGTGCCAGCCAGACGTCGGCCTTCCTGATTGTTTCCGGCGCCTTGTGGACCGCGAGCCCCAAGCCCTAGCGGTGCCTGATCGACACGCCCTCCGGGATTTGTGGAGACAGTGAAATCGAGACCATCGATGGAGAAGGGCAGGCTGTTGGCGTTGTCGGGGCCTGTATCGGTAAAACTAACCGTGACCGCTCCCACCGGAAGCGAGATCAGGGCCAGCGCTGCGGCGGCAACAACAGTTTTCCAAAGCATCGCATTGATCTCCCGGTCAATCTCATTTCCTACGAGGCGCCCTATCATCCTGTTTCATAAAACGCATCTCGCACGCGACGGACATTCATCTATTCCGCCGGAGGCACCAGGCTCAACAACATCAGTATTCTAGAACGATTTTGTTGGTCGGTCCATGACCTTACGGCCAAATAGACTCGCAGTAAGGTCGACCATAAGGCTTGCGGTCCGCCCTCGTTCATCGAGGAAAGGATTCAGCTCGACGATATCAAGCGAAGATACCAGTCCACTGTCCGACATCAGCTCCATGATCAAGTGAGCCTCGCGAAACGTTGCGCCGCCCGGAACTGTGGTTCCCACAGCAGGCGCAATCGTAGGTTCCAGGAAGTCGACATCGAGGCTGAGATGCACGGTCCCGTTGGCCTCCTGGACCTTCGCAATGAAATCGCGGATCAGCGGTGCAATGCCGAATTCATCAATCTGACGCATGTCATGGACCGTCATCTCGTCTTCTATCAGTTCGTGGTGCTCGGCGGGATCTACCGACCGGATTCCCATCATGCAGATGTTCGAGGGCGTCACAGTATGGCTTAGCGGCGGGAAGATGCCCTCGAAGCCGCTCCGGCCAGTGAAATAGCCGACCGGCACACCGTGGAGATTGCCGCTCTCCGTCGTGCTGAGGTCATGATAATCGGGGTGCGCATCCAGCCAGAGGATGAAGAGCTCACGGCTCTCCTCGGCCCGGCGCCGTGCTATCCCGGCCACTGTGCCGGCTGCGATCGAATGGTCGCCGCCCATGAAAATTGGGATGTTTCCGCTCTCGCTTTCTGCATAAGCGGTGTGGGTCAACAGATCCGTCCACGCAACCGTCTCCGAAAGATTGCGGATCGCCGCGTTCGAATGTGCGATTTCCGGCACGCTCTCGAGTGACAGATTACCCCGATCCAACACCTCATGCCCAAGGGCTGAGAGCTGCTCGCCGATCCTCGCCGTGCGCAATGCATCGGGGCCCATGAGACAACCTGGCTGGCTCGCGCCAGTCTGTACTGGTGCGCCGATCAAACGAAAGTTCTTAGCCATCAGGTCCCTCTTAGACGCTGCGCTGCATCTCTTCGAGCAGCCCGAGTAGTGGATACTTGCCCGTCTGCATCGCGCTTGCCAAGCCAGAGGAAAGCAGTCATCTGGGAGAAGCAGCCGGGGATCGGGATGACGGAAATCAACGCTCGAACAACGCAACTCGCCTCGGCCGCTGTCTTCATCGCGGCATCGATCTGGGGCCTATACTGGGTTCCACTGCGCCTTTTCGTTGAGAACGGGGTTGATGGTTCCTGGACGGTCGTGTTGCTGAACACCCCACCGATCATCGCGCTTCTGCCGCTCGTCTTCATCAAACGGGATGAGTTCAAGGAGCACTTCTTCAGGGCCATGCTCATCGGTAGCCTTGCGGGTGCGGGTCTTGCCCTCTACGCGACGGGGCTTGTCTTCTCCTCGGTCGTCCGGGCGACGCTGCTCTTCTATCTCACACCGGTTTGGGCCACGCTGCTTGGCCTGCTCTGGTTGGGCGAGCGCGTCGGCGGAACCCGCTGGTTCGTCATCGCCCTTGGGCTGGGGGGCATGCTGCTTCTACTTTCCGGCGGAGACAGCACATCGGAGCCGCTCAATATCGGTGATCTCTACGGTCTGTTATCCGGCATCTTCTGGGCCGCCGCTGCGGCGATGATGAAACGCTATCCCTCGACATCGCTGACCGGAATGACCTTTTTCCAGTTTGTCGGGGTTGCCGCGATCGCCTCGCTGATCGGTCTGATCACCGAAGCCACGCCGATCCCGGAGATGGCCTCCATCATTGCATCGCTTCCGGTCGCAACGATTGCATCGATTGGTCTGATCCTTCCCACGGTCTGGATCATCTTTTGGGCGCAGCGGCTGTTGTTTCCAGGTCGGGTCGGCCTCTTGATGATGTCGGAGGTCTTGGTTGCGGTGATCAGTGCGAGCATTTTTCTGCCCGAAGAGCGCATGGCCTCCCTCGAATGGCTCGGGGCACTCCTGGTGATTGCTGCTTGCCTCATTGAAGTGCTCGCGACACCCACCAGCCAGCCACGGAATAGGAATTTCTCGCGGCATTTAAGCAAGGATTAAGCATGTCAGGGAATCTTGGCCTCGCGAATGCGGGCCATGCCTTGGCAGAATGCCGGGAGATCTGCACGCGCACTCGGTGAAACCGTTTAGTCAGTGCGAGAGATGGGCCGGATCGTCCTTCATATCGGAACCCACAAGACAGGTACGACCTCGATCCAGCGCTTTGCTGCGCGTCATCGCAAGGCGCTTCTGGAAGCGGGCCTATACTATCCTTGCTACTCGGAGATCGGTCGCCCCGCCCATTACGCGCATCTGGATGTAGCAAAGGCGATCATGGGCAGCCCTACTAGGCTTGGGGTCGACGGACTCGCGGAGTTCGCCACGCAGGTTCGCGCCAAGTCCCACAACAATGCAGTGACGCTGATCAGTTCCGAACCTTTCTGGCGGGGGCTCCCCGCCGGGAGCCGCCCGAAGTCGCGAGACGACTACTGGGAAATGCGTCGCGCCTTTATCGAAGCGGTGGCTAGGGTGTTCCCACCGGACGAGACCGAGATCCTGCTGGTCGTCCGCGGCCAGGCGGACTTCGCAGAATCGCTGTTCAAGGAAGATGTGAAGGTGAACCGCTGGTGTCATGGGCTGCGAAAGTTCGTCCGCCAGCGCTGGCCCTACTTTTGCTATGCCGAGCAGGCGGATCTTTGGGCCTCGGTGTTTCCACGCGTGACTGCCCTCCCGTTTGACGATCTCAGCAGGGATGGAAACCTGGTGGTCGCTTTTCTGGGGCATCTCGGTGTCGATGCGCCCGCGCTTCCTCACGCCAAACGGCACAACGAGTCTATTCAGCCCGATTTCGTGACTGCGCTTAGGATGATGAATCGTTCCGATCTGCCGAAACGGGCTATCGCTCTCACCCGGGAGAAGCTGATCGACCTGCAAGCGGTCGACGAAGTAAGGCAATGGCCGAAACGGTCGCTCTGGCCGAATGCGGACGCACGCCTGGAGTTCGACGCCGCCTACCAGGAGGAGAACGACCGGCTGATCGACCGATATGGGCCTCCAACCGCTCAGAAAATTCGATCCCGACACCTGCCGGATGGAACAAAGTTCGGTGAGCGGATGACCGAGGATGCGATCACATACCTTCTGAAATCACTGGTCCTTGCAGCGCCGGAATTCGCTGCCTCCGGACCACAGAACCAGCCCGGGAGCCAACCGAGATGAAGAGTGCCGCCGCGCCCGAAGACATTCATCATCTGTTTCGGATCATGCTGGGTAGAAAGCCAAGCCCGGCCTCGTATATCGAGACCAACACGGGCGCGCAGCTCAGCGAGTTAATCCGCCGGATGGCATCGTCTGATGAGTTTGCCGAAAAGGTGCTGGCGCCACTGCAAAATGCCCAAGGCATTATCGATCGGCCCCTCAGAGTGGAGGAACGGGCGTGGCTCACATCCAGCGCGCAGCTCCCGGAGCGCCTAACGCAGATTATCTCACAGGGGCCGACGCAGTTTCGCGCGGCGCTCACGCTTGCGTTTCGGGCGTTCGAAGGTATCGGCGGCAGTGCCAGCGTGCGCCGCGCAGAAATCTCCTCTGCGCTCAATCCGCTCGGCGTGCATCTCGACGAGGCTGCGGACCACTACGCTGGCGGCCAGCTCCGGATACTCAAGGACCAGAGGATCAGCGCGGACGACTGGCAGATGTTCTGGCGCCTCTTTGGCGGTGATCCCGCGCACACTGCCGCGAGCCCCTCGGCGAGGAAAGCTTGGCTGAGCGATCTTGCCAGTTTGATCGCGGAGAACTGTCTGCTGAGCGATCAACTTGTGCCTGCACTCTACCGGTCAGATACGGTTCCCGGATGGTCAGTGCTCGAACGGGCGGTGCGGAACAAGTGGCTCAAAAAAGAGTGCAGGCAGTGTGATCCTTCCGGCGACTTAGACGATCTTTGCGCTGCTTGGTCGGCACTCCTCTCTCAAGGTGATCGCGCGCGCGCATCGCAGCTTCTCGCAAGAATTGGCGATGCCGGTCCCGATCAAGCCGGCTCGGTCGAGGCCTTGTGCCGCGCCGCCCAAACATACGGGGCGATCTCCGAGGCACTCGCGCAGCAGCGATTGCCGCAGGCGTTGTTGGTCGCGTCTCACGCCATTTCGCTCGGTGACAGCTTTGCAGAGCCTCTGATGAGTGAGATCGAGGATAGACTGCCTGCTGCCTATGACTGGCGTGATCGGCTGGCGTTGGCACATTTCGTCGATAGGTTGATTTCCCAAGGTGCAAACACCGCGACAACTGAGCCGTCCTTGGTCGAGATCGGACTGGAGAGGGCACGAAAGGTGGCACTGGCAGACGACGACCGAATTTATCTTATCGTTCAGGACGATTACCGCGTCGGCGACGGCATTCGCCCCCTACTTGCCTCCGCTCTCAAGGTCGAGCCCGTCATCCCGCTCAGGCCTTTGTCGAGCGAGGGGGAAATGCCGACCGCGCTGGTAAGCCTTGGTGCCGAGCCTGTTGGCATTGCCGTGCGTTCAGCAATACGGCTGCCAGAGGCTATAGAATCGCTCGAACGGCAGGCGTTCTCCGGCCGCCTCAGCATACCGGCCACATCTGCAGAGGCGCCTACTGCGCGGTCAGAAGTTAACAGACCGATCGTTCTGTTGGAGCAGGATTCCTTGGCCCCCAAAGGTGCCAGTGGGGTGGTTGTCGGCGAGGACCAGTCGGTCGCCGACGCTCTTCGTGGGCACACGGGCCCGGATGATCTGCCGGTCCTGATCTCGCGGCCCGATTTCCCGGTCACGGACGAGCACCTCGCGATCGCGGTCGCTCACTTTGAGAGATTTGGCCAGCCGCCGCTTCTCTCGCTTGCGGAATTTGCATACTCGACCTGGCACGAGGAGCTGAAATGCCGGATGCCACGGGCAGACGAAGCTGCAATCGCATGCCTGATCTGGATGCCGATGGCCGTCTTCTCGCTCGGTATGGCGCGCGCGCTCGAGATAAAGATGTCCGAGATCGGCGAAGGGCTCGCAGGGGCTCAGGACCTTCTGGCTCAGGCAGCGCTTCAACGCCAGACTGTCTTTGCCGCATCCGCCGAGCCTGCTTACGCGAAAAATGCTCTGCGGATCATCAACGCCAATCTTGGCCGATGGTGTTCTGAGCTGAAGAAGCAAGATCCTCCGCTCGCGCCGAACCTAGTGTCCGCAAGGGAATTGCGTGAAACGGCGATGAAAGGCCCGGTCGCCGCCCGTCAGATGGCTTCGCGCGCACTTGATCTGGCCGATGCGAAACTCGCTGGTGTCGAGCGGATGGTGGGCGGTACCCTAGACGATGAAGAGATGAACGGTATTGCCTCTCCTGAGACAACAGACCTCCTACTCGATCTTGGGTTTCATGTACCTTTCGCCGCAGCGATCTGCCGCTTAATTGCAGCGCAGGAAGACGGGGTCTTCCTCCCTGAGCCTGTTCTGAATTGGGTTCTAAGATCCGCAATTGCGGCGGGATGCGATGATCGGATGGCCGAGGCCCTTTCCCGCCCTGCGCCGGCAATCATCGCAGCTCACTCTGAGCTGATCAGCCCAGTTTTTGAGACAATCGCCACAACTCTGCCATCGGCCGCAATCGCCACGGTGCTGAGCGCCTGCATTCTGCGATCGAAGCCCTCGGGAAAGGGGCGCTTTGTCTATCGTGTTGCCGAGATCACGCGGAAATACCTCAATCGGCAGGAAGCCGAGCAGGTCATTACTGCACTATCCACCTGCGGCGTCACGGATCTTTCGCAAAGCATCAAGTCCTCGCTGTCGGTCGCGCTTTCCCGCGGGACAGGTGCCCCTCTCACCGCACTGCCGCCATCTGAGGCGATCATTGCTGCCATCGAGGCGCGGGACGCCGACGATTTCTTAAGGGCGATCCGGGCGCATGCGGAGGCTGAGACTCCGTTGCTCGACCTCCTCGATCCGCTGAGAGGGTATGCGCTCGAACTCGCGGAGATGAACCTCCCTGAAGATGCCTTGCCGCTTCATCGATGCCGGGACGATCGTGAAGCGGCGATCGCCGCCCTGATCTTCGGGGCGCGCAGGCGTTTGAAGGAGTCTCGGGAGGGTGCTGTCGAACTTGATAAAGACATCGCTGCCCTGATCTCTGCCTGTACTGGCGATAGAGAAAATCTAGCCGCGTATCTATGTGACATCGGCGGAGAGGGCGGCCCTGCTCTCGGGCCTGTCGATCCTTCATCGAAGCGCTGGCTGTTCGATGCCTACCTTGCCGCACCGAAGCGACGCGCGGATACAGCGGACGCGTGCGTCAGTTTCATTGTCTCTTCCTTCGAGACGGAAAGCGCCCTTCTTCATGATTCGATCCGGTCTCTCCTCAATCAGAGCCATGAGGATATCGAGGTTCTTCTGATCGAAGATGGGAGCAACACCACAAACAGGATCGATCTGAGTGCGTTTGCCGACTTGGATCCAAGGATCCGAACCTTCAGGATGCCGAGAAACCTCGGACCCTATCTCTGCCGTAACTTCGCGCTTTCAATCGCGACGGGTGCTTTCATCGCGATCCAGGATGCGGACGATATTTCTCATCCCGAGAGGATCGCGTGCCAGCTCGCGGTTATGGAAGCAGAACCAGAGTGCCAACTCGTCACCTCGCATCACATGCGGGTCGACCCGCGCGGCTGGCCGCAGCTTGAGCACGGCTTCCGGCTTCTCGGTGATGGTACGATGACCAGCCTTTTCCGCCGGTCTGTATTCGAGCAGCTCGGGCCGTTCCTTCCCGTGCGGTCGCGGGGAGATGTCGAGATGCGGGAGCGGATCAGGCGATGGCATGGGGCAAGTGCGCTCCATCGCATCGATTTTCCGCTTGTGGTCTGTCATGCCAGCCCGCAGACCCTGTCGCAGCGAACGGCAACGGCGAAAGGCAATTATCTCAGGCTCTTTAGGCGTGGCATCGATCAGACCCGGTTGCACCCGGACCATCTCGGGCCAGACGCCAGACCGAAGATTTCTCTCCCGGCTGCATTGCGTGCATGAAGACGATGCGTTCCTTTCCACATGTTCGTGTTTGCCTGACTAGCATCTCCACGAGGCTGGCCCGCCTGGACAAAGTTGTCAGCTCGCTTCTTGCGCAGGACTACCCGGCGTTTGATGTAATCCTTTCGCTTTCGTCTGAGCCGAAGATGCTCGATGAGGGGGTGACCCGGATACCTGACGATCTGCGGGCGCTTACTGCAGAGCCGCGGTTTCAGATCGGGTACACAACCAACCATGGCCCCTATCGTAAGCTGATGCCCGTTCTTGCGGGCGCATGGGGGCAGGACGCGCTTTTCGCCACGGCCGACGATGACACGCTTTATCCGGAGGATTGGTTGGCCCGCCTTGTCGAGCGCTATCTGCGCTACCGCTGTGTGATTGCGTATCGGGGTCACCCCATCCTGACCCAGCGGGACGGATATGCGCGCTACCGGCGCTGGATGACAACTAAGCCTGAAGGATCGACTGCGCTGAAGCTGCTGCCGACGGGCAAGGATGGCGTTCTCTATAATGCCAGGTTCTTTCACCCCGCAGTCCTCGATATCGCGACCGCCACGACGATCGCGCCGACGACGGATGATCTCTGGTGGCGCTGGCATTCGGCAGCCGTCGGGGTGCCGGTCCATCTGATCAATCTTGACTACACGACGGACACTTTGCCGGAGCTCGACGATGGGCCGAGCCTCTATGACAGCTTCAATCGTAGTGGAGAGAACGACCGGGTGATCGCACGGCTCGAGACTTATGGCCGTGAGCGTCTCGGTTTTTCCTTTCTCGGGCCTGTATCCGGGAAGTCCAATCAGGTGGAGAAGAGAAAATCACCTTCGTACAGATCCGATGCACTCAGGTTCGCAATCTGAATCCGCCCCTGAGACAGGGTGATTTCTGCGGCCCCGGCGATATCGTCGATGCTCAGATCGCCAAAACCGAGGCCCGCAAATGCGCTGAGGTCGATCATCTCTCCATCTGCGAAATCTTCGATCCGGTCGGTTCCGAAGCCGTTGGTCGCGAAGACGAAGCGATCGGCGCCGTTACCTCCCGCCAATACGTCGTCTCCCGCACCGCCCATGAGCGTGTCGTTGGCCGAGCCGCCGTTGAGCTGGTCCGCGCCATCGCCGCCGAAGAGGGCGTCGTTGCCGTGCTCGCCGAGGAGACTGTCATCCCCATCCCCGCCAAAGATCTGATCTGCATTCCGCGAGCCGAAGAGCAGGTCTGCGTCTGCACCACCCTCCAAGGTGTCGTTTCCATTCCCGCCGCGAAGCTGATCGGGGCCTTCGCCGCCGATCAGGTGGTCGGAGCCGTTGCCGCCCTCCAGCGTATCGATCCCGGTGCTCCCGTCGAGCAGGTCGTCGCCGTCGTCGCCATAGAGCGTGTCGTTTGCGCCGCCGCCGTTGAGCAAATCATTGCCGTCGCCGCCATAGATCTGGTCATTGCCATGTTGTCCGAGGAGATTGTCGTCGCCATCCTCTCCCCGGATCAGGTCCGCATTGCGGTCACCGCGCAGATCGTCGTCTTCGCTCCCGCCCTCGATCGTGTCGTTGCCGTCGCCACCAAAGATCTGATCAGCACTGCTTCCACCCTGGAGCAGATCGTTCCCTCCATTCCCGTACAGCATGTCTGATCCGCTGCTGCCGATGAGCGTATCGTGGCCGAAACCGCCTTCGAGACGGTCATTCGCACCACCACCGTTCAGCCAGTCATCACCGTTTCCACCGAAGAGCTCGTCATTGCCGTGCTCGCCCGACAGGCTGTCATCGCCATCGTCGCCAAAGAGCTGATCTGCATTTCGATCGCCAAACAGAACATCGTTGTCGGACCCGCCAGCGATCGAGTCGTTGTTGATGCCGCCGTCTAGCGTATCGGCGCCGCTGCCGCCCGATAACGTGTCCTCACCATCGCCGCCGTAGACCTTGTCGCTGCCCGAACTGCCGATCAGGCTGTCATCGCCGGTCCCCCCTTCGAGCGTGTCGTTCGCGCTGCCACCATCGAGGGTGTCGGCGCCTTCGCCACCGAAGAGCCAATCATTGCCATGTTCGCCGAAAATCCGGTCGTCGCCGTCTTCTCCAAACAATCGGTCGCTGTTCCGGCCACCGAAGAGCAGGTCATCTCCTGGGCCTGCGTTGACCGTGTCGTTGCCCTCGAGCGCATAGAATTCATCGTCGAGAGGCCCTCCGGTTAGAATATCTACCCCGCTTGTCCCGATCAGCGTGACCGGCGCGATTTCGAGTGCGCCGAGATCGACCGAAGCGCCGGCAACTCGCTGCGCGCCTAAGGCGTCGATGGGAAGACTCTCGCCTATGTTTCCATCTTGATCGAGATCCAGTGGATCCTGCGGCAGCACGGCCGTGTCGCCAGCATCGAAGGCTGCTCCGTCGGCAGCGATCTTGATCACCTCACGCCCATCCTCGCCGACCGAAAGATCGCCGCTACCCCCGGAAACGGTGGTGAAGACCTCCCCTGCGGTAACGGTGCCGACAGCAACCATCCCATCGTAGAGCGATGGGCCGATGATGTTGCGGCCCACAAGGGTGGCGGCGCCATAGAGCTCGCCGCCGCTCGCGGCGGCGCTATTGCCGAGCAGGATGGAGTTGCTAACAGACAACGATCCGGATGCGGCGTAGACCGCTCCGCCCCGGCCCACCGACGCGTCGTTGCCTGAGAGTGTGGATGTGGCCAGGTCGAGCGTTCCATTGGCGAGATAGAGCGCGCCGCCCTGATCCGCCGCATTCAAGCCGAAGGTCGCATTGGCGAGCGCGAGCGCCCCGGCAATGCCGCCGCCCCAGACCCCGCCGCCATATTGGCCCGTGTTCCGCGTGAAGCTTGTCCCAAAGATTGTGCCGCCGCCATCTAGGGCACGGATCGCGCCGCCATCCTCCGTCGCTGCATTCTGGTCGAAGCTGCCACCGATGATGGTGAGCGTCCCGCCCTCCACGGCGATCGCCCCACCCGATTGGGCCGTGTTCCCGGAAGCCTCGAAGTCGGCCAATTGAAGCGTGCTGTTGGTAGCGGAAATCGCCCCACCGGATGCCGTGGCGGCGTTCGCCGTGAACGAACTGCCTTCGATCGTTAGCGTCCCGCCTTCTGTCAGGATCGCACCGCCGCTCGCGCCGTAACCAGCTCCGTTCCCTAAGAAGTCCGACCCGGTGATCGTGAGCTGACCGTCGGCAGTGTAGACGGCACCGCCGCCCAGATAGGCGGTGTTTCCTGACAGGTTGACGTTGTTCAGCGAAAGATCGCCACCGTTCTGCACATTGATCGCGCCGCCGGCTGCATAGCTATAGCCGCCCGTCAGGGTAAGATGGGAAAAGCTGGTCGAAAGGGTCGTTTCGATCGAAAACAGGCGCGATTGCCCGCCGGCATCGATCGTGATGGACGGTGCGCCAGAACCAGCCGGTCCGCCGATTGCGACGCCATCGGTGATCGCAATTTCGCCCGCTTGCAGGGCGAGTGTGCCGTTTAGACCATCGTCAAAGACGATCTGATCGGCCCCCGCCATTGTATTCGCCAACGCGACCGCTTCGCGCAGAGAAAGCGTCGCGTTATCCACGCTTTCATCTGTAAGCGTCGTCACGACAAAAGTAGCCACACCAGGCTCCCGTTTTCAAACGGGAGCTGTGGTAACCAGAATTGGTTAACGGATCGGAAGAGGCGCCGCGCCCGGAGGTTGGGCGCGAAGACCGATCACGCCCTGTTCATTCGGTTCTCGATCAGGTTGTCGATGACTTGGGGCTCCGCGAGGGTCGATGTATCGCCCAGCGATCCATAGTCATTCTCGGCGATCTTGCGCAGGATGCGGCGCATGATCTTGCCCGAGCGGGTCTTCGGCAGACCGGGGGCCCACTGGATCAGATCAGGCGAGGCAATTGGGCCGATCTCCTGACGCACCCAGTTGCGAAGCTCAACGCGCAGCTCGTCCGTTGGCTCCTCGCCTGCCATCAGAGTGACGTAGCAATAGATACCCTGTCCTTTGATCTCGTGCGGGTAGCCTACGACTGCTGCCTCCGCCACTTTGGAATGTGCGACGAGGGCGCTCTCGACCTCGGCTGTCCCCATGCGGTGGCCCGAGACGTTGATCACGTCATCGACCCGGCCGGTGATCCAATAGTATCCGTCCGCGTCCCGGCGGCAGCCGTCGCCAGCGAAGTAATAGCCCTTGTAGTCCGAGAAATAGGTTTTGACGAAGCGCTCGTGATCGCCCCAGACCGTGCGCATCTGGCCAGGCCAGCTGTCGGCGATGGCGAGCACGCCCTCGGCCTCGGTGGTCTCGATAGGCTGGCCGGACTGTGGGTCTAGCACTACCGGCTGAACTCCGAAGAAGGGCGTGGTCGCCGATCCCGGTTTGGTCGGCGTAGCGCCCGGCAGCGGCGTGATCATGTGCCCGCCGGTCTCGGTCTGCCACCAGGTGTCCACGATGGGGCAGCGCCCCTTGCCCACCACGTCGTTGTACCAGTTCCAAGCCTCCGGATTGATCGGCTCGCCCACGGTGCCAAGGATACGGAGCGAAGAGAGGTCACATTTCTCCACGAACTCTGGCCCCTGGCCCATCAGGGCGCGGATCGCCGTCGGCGCCGTGTAGAATTGGTTCACCTTATGCTTCTCGCAGACCTGCCAGAACCGCGAGGCGTCGGGATAGGTCGGCACCCCCTCGAACATCAACGTGGTCGCTCCGTTGGCGAGTGGGCCATAGACGATGTAGCTGTGGCCCGTGACCCAGCCGACATCGGCCGTGCACCAGTAGATATCGCCGTCATGGTAGTCGAAGGTGTATTCGTGCGTCATGGCGGCCCAGAGCAGGTAACCGCCCGAGGTGTGCACGACGCCCTTCGGTTTGCCGGTCGAGCCCGAGGTGTAGAGAATGAAAAGCGGATCCTCGGCCCCCATTTCTTCTGGCGCGCAATCTGCGGAGACGTTTGATGCCATCTCGTGCAGCCAGTGATCGCGACCGTCGACCCAATCGACCTCTTGGCCTGAGCGTCGGACCACCAGCACCTGCGGCTTTGTGGTGCAAGTGTTGAGCGCCTGGTTCACATTGTCTTTGAGGTTCGTCACCCGTCCGCCCCGTGGTCCTCCATCCGCGGTCACCACGACCTTTGCATCGCAGTCGTCGACCCGGTTGGCGAGCGCGTCGGGGGAGAACCCGCCAAAGACCACTGAGTGGATCGCGCCGATCCGAGCGCAGGCGAGCATGGCATAGGCTGCCTCGGGGATCATCGGCAGGTAGAGCACAACACGGTCGCCCCGTCCGACCCCAAGCGCCTTCAGCACATTGCCAAAACGGCTTACCTCTGCGTGAAGCTCGCGATACGAGATATGGCGGGCCTGTTCGTTCGGGTCATCCGGCTCGAAGATTATTGCTGTCTGATCGCCACGAGTCTCGAGATGCCGGTCGACGCAGTTCGCCGCGACATTCAGCGTGCCATCCTCGAACCATTTGATCGAAACATCTGGATGCGCGTAGGTGGTATTCTTGACGTTGGTGTACGGTTTCATCCAGTCGAGACGCTTGCCGTGCTCGCCCCAGAACGCGACGGGATCGAAAATCGATGCTTCATACATCTTCGCGTATCCTGCGGCATCCACGTGGGCCTTGGCTGCGATCTCAGCAGGAACCTGGATCATCCGCTCTCCAGACATGGCATCCTCCATTGCTTTTCTGTCTTCGTTTTTTCCGGTCCCTCGCGGGCGCGCACCAGAGCGAAACGCTGCCCCTGGGTCAACTTGTCTTACGGCCGCTCGGCGTGGGCCGACTTGATCTGGATCAGTTCGGCCAGCATCTCGCCCGGCTAATAGCTCTCCGGAACCAGGTGATCACCAACTTCGAACGGCACTCCGGGTTCATCCTTGGCCCATCGGATCACCAGTGAGGTCTTCACGGAGGCCACATTGGGTGCGGCCGTCAATTCATCTGTCAGGAAGGTCTGAAATGTCAGCAGATTTGGTGCGACGCATTTCAGCAGGAAGTCGATCTCGCCATTTAACATGAAGCACTCACGCACAAGCGGCCACTCTCGGGCGCGATCTTCGAACTCGGACAGATCGTCTCCCGCCTGGCTTTTGAGGCTCACCATGGCAAAGACCATGACTTCATAGCCGAGCGCGCGGGCGTTCACCTTTGCATGGTAGCCCTGGATCAGCCCCGTCTCCTCCAGTGACCGGACACGCCGCAGGCAGGGAGGGGCCGATATGCCGACCCGGCGCGAGAGCTCAACATTGGTCATTCGGCCATCGCCTTGCAGTTCGGCGAGGATTTTGCAATCGATTGGATCGAGCTTGGTGGCCGACATGAATGCCTCTCCTTTGCCTCTGCCCTTCTTTGAGGGCTGCAACCATTTATGTACCGGGTTGCATTTACGGGCGCAATAAAATTGCGTACATGCGCAAGATATGGAAACAATCCCAGAAGCTTCTCGAAAGATCTCGGTGGTTACCGATGGCCGGGCGGGTAATGAAACCCAGGCGCTGGCGCTGGCTGAAGCTTTGGGCCGGCTTCGACCCGTGGAGATCGAGGTGGCAGCTCCGCACATTGCTTCCTGGGCAATCGCGCTGCCACCGCGAGTCGTGCACGCTTTGGGTCTGGGCGCTATCAGTGCGAGCTGGCGGCCGGATGGCCCAACGGGCCTTCTGATTGGCGCGGGGCGGCGGGCGGCGCCGCTCGTGGCGGCGATTGGCCAACGTTTTGAGATACCGACAGTGCAGCTCATGCACCCTCAAATGTCTTCCGCCAGCTTCTCGCTCGTAGTGGCGCCTTCCCATGACGACTTGCGCGGCAGGAATGTCATCTCGACGGTTGGGGCACTGAGCCGGGTCACAGCCCGGGGAGTCACCGATGCGGCTGCGGACTGGCCTCAATTCGCGCGATTTCCATCGCCCAGGCTCGCGGTGCTGGTCGGTGGCCCGAGCAGATCGGTGGAGTTTGGCGCCCGTGATGCCGACAGGCTGTTGGATCTGCTCTCAACCCTTTCGCAATCGCAGACCCTTCTGATCACACCATCACGCCGGACACCGGCTGAGCTTGCCGAGCGCCTGAAGTCAGAGTTTGGGGAGGCGCATTTCGTCTGGAACGGTGATGGCCAAAATCCCTACCCTGGCCTGTTGGGTTGGTGCGACGCAGTCCTTGTGACCGCCGACTCGGTCAATATGGCGTCGGAGGCGGCGTCAACAGGGCTGCCAGTTCACATAATGCCGCTGAGCAGGCTCAGCCCGAAACTTGCGCGGTTTCACGACGATCTCGCGGCACACGGCGCAAGCCGCGAGGTAGCGCTGCCTTTGGAGACCTGGTCGTATGAACCGCTCGCGGAAGCCGACCGTGTTGCAAAAGAGATAACGACATGGCTGGGATGGTAGCGTAATGGTCGAACGCGCGGACATAATCATCATCGGTGGCGGGATCGCCGGTATAAGCGCAGCCGCGCGGCTTGTAGCGAACGCGACGTTGGTCGTTCTTGAGCAGGAGACCTCTCCGGGCACGCACGCGACAGGACGCTCGGCGGCGACCTATATCCGAAGCTATGGCAACAGCACTTTGCGCGCGCTGAATGCGGCGAGCCATGCGGATCTTGCCTCACCTCCCTCCGATTTGGCCGAACGCACCCTGCTTAGCCCAAGGGGTCTGCTGTATGTGGCGACCGCTGATCAGGGCAACGCGCTCGATCAGGAAATGGATGGCATCGAAGGCTTGAGCGAGATCAGCTTGGACGAAGCGGCGGAGCACTTCCCCATCCTGGATCCCGGCTCCCTTGCCCGGGCCGCGTACGAACCTGACGCGAGCGATATTGATGTCGATCTGCTCTTTCAGGGCTTTCTCAGGCAGATCCGGACTGCGGGCGGAAGACTGATCACGAATGCGAAGGTCACTGCGATGAGCCGGGCAGGTTCGCAATGGCATGTGCAGACGCCAGCGGGGGCGTTCGAGGCGCCGGTTGTGATCGATGCCGCCGGTGCCTGGGCGGACCATGTGGCCACGCTTGCGGGGGTGCCATCCAAGCAACTGGTGCCGAAGCGGCGGTCCGCCGCCACGCTCCCGCCGCCCGAGGAGTACAACATCGCACAATGGCCGCTGGTCGCCTCGATTTCCGAGGAGTGGTACACAAAGCCAGTCGCCGGGCGGCTCCTCGTCTCGCCAGCGGATCAGGATCCGGTCGAGCCGATGGATGCTTGGCCCGACGAGATGGTGCTGGCTGAGGGGCTGGACCGGTTCGAGCGGTCGACGACCATCAAGGTAAGCCGCGTGGAGCATAAATGGGCCGGTCTGCGCACCTTCGCACCCGATAAGTCCCCTGTCGTAGGCTTCGACGATGCGGCGCCGGGTTTCTTCTGGCTCGCAGGCCAGGGCGGATATGGGATCCAGACATCGCCTGCACTGTCGAGAATTGCGGCGGATCTGATCCTGACCGGAACGACGGATGTGGTGGCGCCTGAGGTTCTCGACAACATCCGGCCTGGCCGGGAAGCTTTGAATTGATCACGCCTCTCCTCTTGGCGAGTCGCGCCTGCTGTCCTATCTAGGGTGACCTGTTTTCGAGGAGCTGCCGATGCCCGATACCCGCACCACCCGCTGCCTTATCATCGGCTCCGGTCCCGCCGGATACACTGCCGCAGTCTATGCGGCGCGCGCCCTGCTCGATCCGGTTCTGCTGCAGGGTATCCAGCCAGGCGGGCAGCTTACGATCACGACCGAGGTCGAGAACTGGCCAAGCGTGATCGAGACGCAGGGTCCAGACCTGATGGTGCAGTTCGAGGCGCATGCAAAAGCCGTCGGCACAGAGATCATCGCCGATCACGTCAACAGCCTCGACCTTTCTCAGCGCCCGTTCACCGCGGTTTGCGACAGTGGGACGATCTGGAAAGCGGACAGCGTCATTCTCGCGACCGGCGCACAGGCGAAATGGCTCGGGCTGCCCAGCGAGGAGAAGTTTAAGGGGTTCGGAGTATCGGCATGCGCCACTTGCGACGGTTTCTTCTATCGCGGCAAAGAGGTGATGGTGATCGGCGGCGGCAACACGGCCGTTGAGGAGGCGCTCTATCTCGCCAACCTCGCCTCGAAAGTGACGCTGGTGCACCGCCGGGACAGTCTGCGGGCGGAGGCGATCCTCCAGAAAAGGCTGCTGGCGCACCCAAAGATCGAGGTGATTTGGGATCATACGCTGGATGAGATCCTCGGCACGGGTGCCGATGGTGTGACAGGCGTGCGCCTCGCGCATGCCCGCAGTGGAGAGACGCGGGAGATCGCGCTCGCCGGTGTCTTCATCGCGATCGGCCACGCTCCGGCGTCCGAACTGGTCAAGGATCAGCTTGAAACCCATCACGGCGGCTATGTTGTTACAGCGCCGGACTCGACGGCGACCTCGATCCCTGGTGTCTTTGCCGCAGGTGATGTGACCGATCACATCTACCGGCAGGCCGTGACGTCGGCCGGCATGGGCTGCATGGCAGCATTGGAGGCCGAGAAGTTTCTCGCCGAGATGGCTGACGGTGCGATGGCGGCCGAGTAGATGCCCCGTCTCTATCCGGTGAGGTAGATCGGGCTCGACCACGCCTGGTGCCCGTCGAGCGTCGTCACTCTTACCCAGATCGCTCTATCTTCCTCTTTGCTGACGGGAAGGGTCAGCCGAGTTTCGAGATGGTTCTGGTGCATCTCGTCTGGTAGGCGGCGAATAACAATCCGGCGTTCCAGGCCGCCGGCATCCAGGATGTGATCCTCGATGCCGAGATCAGCCAGCACAAGTTCACCGGAAACATGGTTAGACGTGACCCTGATCGTGGCAGTCGGATCGCTGAGGCGCAGGTCGACGCCCGCGAAGTTTCCGGAAGTGACGCTTTCGAAGACGATCTGGTTGGGTTTTGTCTGCTCCAACCTGCGTTCCGGGTTCCAGTGGTTGACGGTCGCGAAGGTGTCGATGGTTGCGTTCTCCACATCAATGCTGCCCTGCCAGCGGGTGTTCCGCCCGCGACCGCGGTATTCCGCGCCGCACCACATTATGCGCATGCGCGTGGCGAGTTCCTCCTCGCGATAGGTACGGATCGTTTTGATCTCGTGTGCGCCATTGAGCACATCGATACGCTCGATCGCGGTCGGAGCATCCACGCAGATCTTCAGGTGCAGGTCGTCCGCGTTCAGGCGGACGATGTCGCCCATCATTGCCTCGGTGCAGATGACAGCATCGACAGGAAAATGCTCCGGGTCGCGGGTGTAGAGATCCGCCGGGACATCGAACGCCGCCCTGACATCGAGATGGATCCGGCTGCCTGAGGTGCCATAGTGGTGGCGCCGCCGCATCGCCTCGAAGATCCCGTCGCGCGTCAGTGCAGGGGCCAGGAAACAGGTCAATCCGCCATAGGCGCCGAACTCCGTCGCCCCGGGCGCCCCGGCGCCAGGCCGCCCTTTGTGCCCATCGCTGCTGGCCACCACACCCACCCTGTGGCCAAGGGTGAGGCTGTCGGTGAGAACCCATTCGAAGGTGCCCCAGTTGGAATGCACCTCGACCGCTGTTTTCAGTTTCGAATCATGTGCATAGCCGACATCCGCCGGACGCCCGCCGATATGGGACCAGAGCACGCAGTCTTCGTCTTTCAGCGCCTTGAACAACTGATCGAGCGTCGTTGCGTCACTATCTAGATCCGCCCGGTCCGTCAGCATGGCGTGGGAGGATCGTCTGATCGTGCGCCCCTCATGGCGGAAGAACACGTTGTGATCGCCGCCGACGGGCGTGTTGCCTGACCACTCGTAGCCTGGGAAGACGATGAAGGCGCCATCCACGTTCATCTCTGCCGTTACATTGTTCAGATGATCCCAGAAGGCGTTCGTGATCTGGAAGTCGTTGCCCTGATGCCCGCAGACGTCGAGAAAGGCGACATCGCGGGCGAAGCAGAGATATTCTTCAATGCTCCCGATCCCCACCGTCTCACCGCTCTGGCCATGAAGGTCGCCCCAGTACCCGGCGTACTGCTCGTCGCGGATGATCAGCGGGTTGGACTGGGCAAGCCGTTCCCCATTGGGGGAGTGCAGGGAGATTCTCCCGCGCCCCGCACTCTCGACACTTAATCCGTCTATGCGGAGCGTCCTCTGACCCTCCGGCATCTTAATGCGTTTTGGCAGCCCCTCGATTTCAATGTCCGACGACAAGTGCAGTTCGGTCAGATCCGGTTGCGCGGGGTTGCCCCATCGATCCTCAACCCTGAGACCAATGGCGAATACCTCGCCTGGTCGCCGGGGGCCGGGAGCGGTCAGAGACCAGGTCGTGGGCGGGCCTGCGACGATCGGGAGAAAGAGCTGATCATCGAGCTCATTGAACTGACCAGTCGCGCAGACATCGGCCGAGACTTTGAATTCGAACGCCGTCTCGCTGATCGTCTGCATCCGAAAGCCCGGCGAGCCGCCCGACGTGTCGCCGAACACAACCGTGATCGTATCGCCCTCGCGCATGAAGCCGCCGGTCACCGTGACGCGAAGTGCTAGGCTCCATGGCCGATAGCCGTAGGGCTCGACGTAAAGCTCCAGCGGAACCCCGTTACTAGCCGTCGCCCTGACATAGTTCATGGCGGATGGATCATCGGTCTGTAGCGGGCCGCAATCGTTCACCCAACGAAAGGAGATCCTGATGCCACCGGTATCATCCAGCCCGAACCGGCCGACGGTGTAGGTCACCTCCAGCGTCTGAAAACTGCGGACGGGACATGGCGTGGTTGGCGCCAGCTTTGCCGAGCCATAGTCACTGCGCGCGCTGCCGGGTTCGACCGCGGGCCATACATCACCCATCAGGCGGCGCTCGATTGGTGGCATGGGAATGCTCCGGAAATCGCTCTTGGACGCAGCCAGCTTAGAGGATCACCTGCCGGGTCGGTCAATTCTCTCATCCGATCGTTCGGGCCCCCGGGTGAAGCACAAAAAGTTTGGCCGCGACCTTGCTGGTCGCGGCCTTGTTTTGCTCGAAGGTCTGCCGTTGAAAAACTCTTCTTCGGTCTCCTACCGGTCGATGCCGAAGCGAATCCCGTCTGACGAGATCTCAAAGTCGAAGCGCCGCCCGCTCTCGACGACCACGACTTCAGGTTCCGGCACATAGGCGTCCTGCTCCAGCCAGGCGATCCGGCGGTTGTTTCGGTCCTCAACACGCGAGAGAAGGGCTCGCAGATCCTGGATCTCGGCTTCGTTGCGGCGCGCGAGGCGGCTGGGTTGGCGGGCGGAGCGGTATTCGAGCCGGTCCAGCCGCCTGTGGAGCCGGTCGATCTTCTGACCGCGTTTGTATGGTCCGCGCACGTCCCGCAGGCTGTAGATATCGTTCGCGACGTTATCGAGCGCGTTTGCTACCCGAAAGGCGCGCGGTCCGGCCTCGGCCGGTCCGGCAGGGACGGCGGCGGCAATGCCGAGGGCGAGTGCGCCGCTGAGTATGGCTTGATGGAGTTTCATGTCAGCTCCCGCGATTTCGTGTTCTGCTCAGTTAGTTCCTGGTCGACGGAACGGTTTGGCCAGTTGATGTCGCCAAGTCCGATCCTTGAAGTTGCTTGGTTTAGGACCTGCCTCGCAGCGTTTGGGGCAGGTCCTCACGTTTACGGCTCAGTAGAAGCCCCGGCGTGCGGCACGGTAGCTCCGTCTCTCGAAACGCTCCGACTTGCGGAAGAAGCGGTCCGAGCGACGGTCGAGCCGATAAGCCTTGCGGTCGAACCTGGCAGCAGCGCCATACCGGCCCCGGTCGCGAAGACGGTCCGCCTTGCGGTAGAACTTGTCCGAGCGACGGTCGAGGCGTCTCGCCTTGCGCTCAAACCGCTCGGAGCGGCGTTCAAAGCGGTTGGCGCGGCGGTCCTTGTACCCATAGCGCCGGTCAGCCACGCGCTTGGCCCGGTCATCGCGGCGGTCGCGCCGCGCCTCGCGCCGGTCTTGGCGGCGGTCCTGGCGGAATTCGCGGCGATCAGCCCGGCCATCTTGGCGGAATTCGCGTCGGTCGGCACGGCGGTTCTGGCGAGCCTCGCGCCGGTCCTGACGGTTTTCCAGACGCTCGGCCCGTCGTTCCGCACGGTCGGCGTTCTGGGCACCCGCCGGCGCCGGCGACCAGACGAGCAGGCCGCTCACTGGCAGGATGAGGGCCATCTGGATCCACTTGTGCATCTGCTTTCTCCCAAATCTGACTTCGATCGTCTTTTGCGGAGCAATCGACGGGAACCGTTGCCAGTTCCGATCGGAGTGACAAAATGCGCGGGGGGTCATCGCATTGGCTCCCGTCGAAAGCGCTCCGTATGAGGACCATCGCTTCGAGCGACCTTAAATTTCCATGCTGCGGCTGTTATGGGATTTTAATGTTCGAAAATGCGAAACTTCGCGCTGGAGGAACGGCCCGGTAACCGATGCGTATCGTCTTCATATTGCTGCTTTCGGCTCTGTCCTCCCTGGCAGGGTCCGGCCCCGCCAGCGCGTTGTCAGACGTGACGCGCGGGGGCGTGCGCGCGCCTATAATTTCTGAGGAAATCGGCAGTTTGGACCGCGAGATCTTTCAGATTGCCCAGAAGCAACGGCGTGAGAGGGTCCTGGAAAAGAAGCGCTGGCAGAGGGAAAAGCGTCGCGAACGGCGGCGGAATGATGCGGCCCGGCGCAACGCTGACAGCAAGTTCGCCCAGAGATGGCAGCGAAAGGACTCGGGCCCCAAAGACGGCACCCGCGTACCAGCCCGCAGCCTTAGCGGCGTGATCAAGAGCCAGTCGAGGTTTCGCGATTCGCGGATCACCAACGTCTTTGTCCGAAGGCCTGCTCGCACAAAGTCCGGCTTCATGTACGAGGTCTGGGTACGCTCTCGCGACGGGTCGGAAACGCTCGTCTATGTCGACCCGGATACGCGACGGATCCTGTACGAAGCGCCCGGGCGGCGCTGACGGCCCGCGAGGAGGAGGAATGCGGACACTTATCGTCGAGGATGACCCTGATCTCGCAAGTCAGGTGACGGCGCTCTTGGAGGGCGAGGGCTATGTCGTCGATTGGTCGGATGACGGTGAAGAGGCGCTGGAATTCGGCCTCTCTAACCCATATGCGGCGGTTGTGCTGGATTTGGGTCTTCCGGGTATGGATGGGCTGTCTGTCCTGCGCCGCTGGCGGGAGGCCGGGCGCACCATGCCGGTCATCGTGCTAACTGCGACCCGGCAATCCGTTGCCGATATGCGAGATGGTGTGCGCGCGGGGGCCACGAACTACCTGCTGAAGCCGGTCGATCTTGAATTGCTGCTAGACTGGGTGCGCGGGGCTGTGAACTCTGGCGGCCCCAATGTCTCGACTCCCGTCCTGGAGGCCGGGCCGCTCAAGATGGACACGCGCGCCATGCGCGTCTGGCTGAATGCCGATGCGCTGAAACTCACGCCGACGGAGTTTCGCCTGCTGCATTGTCTGATCCTCAGCGGGGAAAGCCCCTGCTCGGCCAACGAGCTCGCGGAGCGCGCCTTCGACAACACGTCGGCAAAGACTGGTGGCGAGGTGCCCGTCTACATCGGCAGGCTGCGCGACAAGCTTGGCAAGGACGCGATCGAAACGGTGAGGGGCTACGGCTACCGGCTCGCATTCACCGAGGCGAGATGAGGTTTTTGCCAAAGAGCCTGGGACGGCGCCTTCTGCTCGTCGCCGCGATCCTCTATGCCCTCGTCTCCCTGTTGTCCTGGATTGCGATCAATGCCGCGGTGGAGCGACCGGCGCGGCGCGCAGTCGATGCGCAGATGGAGACTCTGACCCGCGAGCTCAGGGGGCGCTGGACCACGGCGCAGATTACGGGCGTCTTTCCCTCGCAATTCGATCTCCGTGATTTTCACTGGAGCGTTTCTGATGCGCGCGGAGAGGTCTATCTCTCTGAAGTCTTCGAGGCTGAGGGTATCATCGCGCCAGAGCTTACCGGCGGTGAAGGGGCACGCGAGGTCAGGACGATCGCCTCCCCCATCGGCGAGCTCAGCGTGCTTCAAGAGGTCCGGGCCGAATCGCTGCCTGCGCTGCCCGGTTCGGGCCCTTCCGATCCGATCCTCGTCACCTACACGGTCGCCATCAGTTCCGCGCGGTACGAAGAACTGATCGCGGAACGGGTCGATGCCTTGCGCAGGGCGGCGCTGGGCGCTTTTGCGGGCTTCGGGGTGTTGATGCTGATCCTGATTGTCATTCTGGTCGCGCTGGTGCTTGCGCCGCTTAGACGGCTCGACCGCGCGGCGGAGCGCTATGCTGAGGGCGAGAGCCTCAAGATCGACGGCCAGTATCCTTCCGAGATCCAGGCGGTGGTCGAGAACCTCAACACCTCCATCGACCGAAACGAAAAGCTGGTCGAGAGAACGCGCCGGTATATCGGCAAGATCGCCCATGATCTGAAGCATCCGCTTGCGGTCACCAGAAACGTCCTGTCCCATGACGGTGATCCTGAAATTGCCCGATCACGGCTCGAGGCCATGGGATCGATGCTCGACCGCTATGCCCAGCTTGCAACGTCGATCGGACCCGATGGGCCGCATCCGGCCCTCGGGGTCAGACCCTTTCTGGAGGGTGCGCGCGAGGGATTTCTGCTGCTTTACCGTTCGGCTCCACTGGCAATAGACCTCGATTGCCCGCCGGATCTCACGCTGCGGATGGCGGAAACCGATCTCGACGCGATAGTCGCCAACCTGATGAGCAACGCTCACCGGCATGCCCGCTCACGCATCCTCGTGACGGCTTCCCGGCAGGGTGGCCACGTGCGGATCACGGTCGAGGACGATGGCCCCGGCTTGACCGAGGAGGCGCGCAGAAAGGCGATGAGCTGGGGCGAGCGTCTCGACACCTCGGCGCCAGGCTCTGGCTTCGGCCTTGCAATCGTTGCCGATCAGGCTGCTCTCTACGCAGGTGACCTGATGCTGGAGAGGTCGGAAAGGCTGGGCGGCCTGAGCGCTTCGGTCACACTCCCAGAGGTTTAGAAAAGTGAGATCGCTTCGACCACAGGCCTCCTGCTGATCTCAGATCATGCGCGAGGACACGGGCCCTCAAAGACCCCTCCCTGAAACAGCTAGGATCCCGCGCTGTATATCGCTGAGAGGAAGCGTGGTGCCGGTGATAGGACTCGAACCTACGACCCCATCATTACGAATGACGTGCTCTACCAGCTGAGCTACACCGGCGACCGATTTCTGGCTCGCAGCGTCTACACCTGAATGCCGGCCGGTTCAATCCTAAAGCCGCCCGGTAAGGGCTCAGGCGGTCTTCTCCATTGGTGTCTCGCTGTCTTCAGCGGTCTCGGCGTCTTCCGCTTCGGGTGTTTCCTTCTTACGGGAGGTGTTTGCCATCTGGTCTTCTGGATCTTCGGCCTGATCGCCGACGAGCAACGGCAGCATAGCGGCGTGATCCAGAACGCTTCCCTCGTCGCCCGCGCGGGGTGCGCCGAGCGCACGGGCGAGCCATCCGCGCACGACCGCGTCGGGTTCGTCCTCGCCCCGGGCGATGGCCGCCATGATCGCGCAGCTTCGCGCAGATGGCTCCTCTTCATCGAGCTTGGCCATCGCGCGCCGCGCACCGCCCCAATCCTCTACGGTGAGTGCAAGTTCTGCCCGGACCAGATTGGCTTCGGTTCCTGTACCCTTCACATCAAAGAGCTTCTTGAACCTCTTGACCCGCTGGTCCGGGGTTTCATCCGGTTCGATCGCGGCGAAGGCGGCGGCAAGCTGTGGTCCGGGGCGGTACTGCCAAGCATGCGTGATCAGCCGGTTCGCCGCACGTTTTGATCCAGCCTCGACCAGATGACGGGCGGCGGTGGCCACAGCATCCACGTTCACCGGGTCGAGCTTCGCCGCCTCGACGGCCAGCTTGCGCGCATGTTCCGTCTGCCCGAGCTCCTCGGCATCCTCGGCCTCGGCGAGCGCGAGCATGGCGTCGCGGCGGTTTGCTTCTGGCTTTGGCAAAAAGCCCGCGCGTCGCTGTTCTGAAAGCGTCTTGCGCGCACTGCGCCAATCGAAACTGCGGCTTTGCAGGGTGTAGAGGTTGTCGAGCACCCAGGCGTCCTTTGGACGGAGCTGATAGGCCTGTTGTGCGAGCTTGAGCGCGCGTTCCTCATCGCCATCTGCCTGCGCGAGTTCGATGAGCCCCTTCACGCCGACATAGGAGGTCGCCCGTTCCTCGGCGAGGGCTTTGTAGTAGCGGCGCGCCTTGTCCGCATCTCCGGACATCTCGGCCGATTGCGCGGTCACGAGCCGGGTCAGGTCGGGCCGTTCCAGCAACCGTTCGGCTTTTGCGGCTTTCGCCTTCGCCGTCTTTCCATCACCCTCGGCAAGGGCGGTCATTGCGCGGGTGAGCGCATCGAAGCCCCGGCGTTCACGGCTGCGGTTGAAGAAGCGGCTGATCGCTGTCTCATCCCCAAGGATGAAGCGATAGACGGCGACGATCAGACCGGCGATCTTGAAGAAGATGGCGAGGACCAAGAACGCGAGCAGCAGGGCGAGCGCGGCGGCAAGCGGGGTCAGCGCATACTCGAAACCGGCGACATTGACGTAGACCGAGCCGCCGTCCTCCATGAGACGGTAGGCGCCCCATGTGGCGACGCTGACGATACCCACGAAGAGAAGAATGCGAACGAACGAGCCAAGCATCAAAAGTTCTCCCCAGGCCTCAGCTTTCGCCGCCGATCGCGGCAATATACGGGCCTAGCGCGGCCTCGGCCTCGACTTTCAGGGCCAGTTGCGACAGCCAATCGGACATCGCGGCAGATGCAGTTTCTGAAAGATCACCCGCCTCGGTCAGCGCCTTGGCAGCATCGCCAGATCTCATAGCTGCCTCGACCCGGCTGAGAACAGCGCCTGTTGAGCTGCCCGCGATTGGCTGTGTCGGGCGGACAGAGACCTGGGAGCCGAGCCAGGCGGAGATGCGCGCCACGGTGCCCCCGCCCCCCACCGGCTGCTGGTCGGCTTCGAGCGCGGAGCGCGCCGCAGGCGGGAACGCTTCACGGAGTGCCGAGATCGTTGGCAAACCTGCTTGGGCGCCGGCAGCCAGCGGACCAGGGGCCGGGGTGCCGCTGATCTCCTCCAGATCGGTGAGTGCTGCCAAGTAGGGTGATCCTTGTGCGATCAGCGTTCGCAGTTCGGTCGAGACTCCCCGGATTGCGCTTCCCCTCTGCGAGGATTGCGCTTCGTTCAGGGCGAGCGTCCCCGTCTCCTGCGCAGCCACGGCAATCGCACCTACGGCGGCGATCTCGGCTGCCAGTGTCGCTCTCGTCGCGTCGAGGGCCTCGCTGGAGGCAAGCGGTGCGAGGTCAGATTTCGTTGCCAAATCTGGCAAGGCCGTAAGCGCTTCATCGACGCTGTTGAGCCGCATAGTAAGGCCGGCGACAGCGGCCTGCAGGTCTTCTGTGACCGGGATCGAACCGCTCGCCTGCGCCTCGGCATCATCCACGGCACCTTGCAGGGTCTCCAGGTCTGACCGAAGCGCGGTGACCTCACTGGAGAGCGTATCAAGCTGCGTTGTCAACGTGGCTCCGCTCGCCCCGGAAGAGGTCAATTGTTCACTCAGATCCGAAAGCTGAAGGGCGATGTCGCTGATCGCCGTCTGATTGCCGTCAGCCTGCGCCTGCGCGCTCGAGATGCCGGACGTGATCGCCGTGACATCCAGAGCCTCCAGCACGGCAACGCGCCCTCGGAGCTCCTCAACGGCTGAAAGCCGTTCTTTGATCTCACTGATCTCCGCTTGTGCAGTTTGAGATGCCGGAGCGAGGTATTTGGCAAGCGAGGCCGGCAGGTAAGGTGCGATTTTCGGTGCGCCCCAGAGCGTCAGGCCAGAGACGAAGATCGCTCCGATCAGGAGCATCAGCACGGTCGATGCAAAACTCGAGTGATGGGTTTCATGGTGGTCGTCGTGATGGGCCTCTGTAGGCTCCGGCTCATTGGAGGCCTCGGTAGCCGCAGCATCTTCGTGATGGGGAGACTCATGGGCATCGGCGGGGCCGTCATCCGAGGGGGCCTCCGCCAATATTTCCTCATGTCCGGCGTCTTCTTCAGTCGGCTCTTCGCCCGTCTCGTCTGTGGGGCGGTCGTCCGTGGAAAGCTCGTCATTCTCTGAGGGTTCTAGAGGAGGCTCTTCGTCGGCGCGAAGTGTCTCTGAGTCGCCGCTATCGTTCCCGGCACCCTCCAAGACCTCGGGCGCCTTCTGCTGATCGGTCTTCTGGCTCTCCGTTCCCGCGCTTTCGTCAGACTTTCCTACGGCATCGTCTGCTTTGGCTTTAGCGGTTTCGGGATCGGTTTCATTACTCATCGGCATCCCTTCCAACTTCGCCGGCCGCTCGCCTCGATGACTCGCTATGCGCTATCGTATTCGGCGAGTTGCAGGTGCACAACTGGCATTGCGCTCTTAATCTATGCGCGTCGCGACCGCCCGCCGAACCGCCTCAATGAGAGCTGCAGCATTCGATTCTGTTGCAGTCTGACTTGTCCGAAAACCTAGGTCATCCGCCGCCATTGCAACCTGCTGTGACAGAGCAATGAGATCGGTGCCGCGCAGGTCGGCACCGTTCGCACGAACCCACTCGGCAAAAAGCTTCGCGTTGCGTACGGACCAGAGCGTGACAATCCCGACCGTGCCGGACTTGAGCGCCGAAGCGACCGGGGCCGGCGGGTCGCCGGCGGGCACAGCCGCATAGACGACCTGTTCGCTCACCCGCTTCCCGGATGGCTTAAGCATCGTCTCCAGATCGTGAGAGACATCGCGCCCCCGCGGGTAGAAAAAGTGCCGACATGGTGTTCCGTTCGCCAGGCGGGCGAGTGCTTCGGCGTCGCCCTCAGCGCTCAGGACCATGCCGAAGCCCAGTCCGCGCGCGATCTCGGCCGTTCGTCCTCCGACGCAGAGAACCGGGAGGTCCCGGCGCTGATTCAGGCTGGCAAAGGCGCGGATCCCGTGGGCCGATGTGATAAGCAGGCCGTCGATCCCAGGCGGGATCGGGTTCTGTATCTCAACCGGCGTGATCCGCATGAGCGGCCAGATCAGCGACGGGATGCCATCGGCCTCCATGATTTCGGCTACCCTCTTGCTGTCTGCAAGTGGGCGGGTCAGGAGCACCAGCCCTCTCGTCATTGCTCGAAGAAACCAGGCCCCGCCTTGGCTCTGAGTTCCTGCGCCGCATCGAGCCCGAGGTCCGCCGCATCGGCGGCTGTTCCACGCCGTTCCGTTGCCAGGCGCTCGGAACCATCGGGCCGGATGATCTCGCCCCGGAACCACAGATCATTGCCGTCCAATTCGGCCAATCCGCCGATAGGCGTGCGGCAGGACCCGTCGAGCGCCGCGAGGAAAGCACGCTCGGCCTTTAAGCGGGTCTCGGTTCTTGCATCGTTGATCGGTTGCAAGAGGTTACGGGTTTCGGCGTCATCGGCTCTGATCTCGATCCCGATGGCGCCCTGTGCGCAGGCGGGGAGCATTTCCTCGGGGGATATCTCTGAACGGATGATGTGCCCCAGCTCCAGCCTGCGCAGTCCCGCGCAGGCGAGAAACGTCGCATCGGCGATGCCGTCCTCAAGCTTTTTGAGCCGAGTTTGCACGTTGCCGCGAAACTCCACCACCTGCAGATCCGGCCGCCGGTGCAACAACTGCGCCCGTCGCCGCAAAGAGGAAGAACCGACAGTCGCGCCCTCGGGCAAATCGGCAATGCCTGCATGACGCGAGCTGACGAAGGCGTCCCGGACATCCTCTCGCGGCAGGAGCGTCGAAATCTCCAGCCCATCGGGCAGAATGGTCGGCATATCCTTCATCGAATGAACGGCCAGATCGATCTCTCCGGCGAGGAGGGCGTCCTCGATCTCTTTCGTGAACAGGCCCTTGCCGCCGATCTCGCTGAGCGCCCTGTCGAGGACCCGATCGCCGGTGGTCTTGATCACGACGATCTCGAAGGCTACCTCGGGCAGATCGTGTTGCGCGGAGAGCCGGTCGCGCGTCTCATTGGCCTGCGCCAAGGCAAGGGCAGAGCCCCTTGTGCCAATGCGCAGGGGTCTCTCGGATGAAGGAAGAGCCATTGCCGCCCCGTGTATTCGACTTCCGCCAAGTGTTAGAGCCTGCGGGCGGAGCCTGCAATGGATGATCGAGCCCACCTGATCCTCGGGATCGAGGCAAGTTGCGACGAGACCGCGGCCGCTGTCGTCTCCGGACATCCCGAAGGGCCGGGCGAGATCCTGTCGAATGTCATCTTCGGTCAGGAAGACCTGCATGTGGGATTTGGCGGTGTCGTGCCCGAGATCGCCGCGCGGGCCCATGCGGAACGCGTTGACCGTGTCGTCCTACGCGCGCTGAGCGAGGCCGAGATATCCCTGGCCGAATTGGATGCGATCGCGGTGACTTCCGGGCCCGGGCTGATCGGAGGTGTGATCGCCGGCGTGATGACGGCAAAGGGAATAGCCGCTGCGACGAAGCTGCCCCTGATCGGCGTCAATCATCTTGAGGGTCATGCGCTGACCCCGAGGCTGACCGACGGGATCCCCTATCCCTACCTTCTGCTCCTCGTATCAGGCGGGCACTGTCAGCTTCTCGCGATCGAGGGTTTGGGGCGCTACCGCAGGCTGGGCGGCACGATCGATGACGCCCCCGGAGAAGCCTTCGACAAGACCGCGCGCCTCCTTGGCCTCGGCTTTCCCGGTGGGCCGGAAGTGGAGCGCCGTGCCGCCGCTGGCGATCCAAGCCGTTTCGATTTCCCGGCGCCGCTCTTGGACCGGCCCGGATGCGATATGTCTTTCTCCGGTCTCAAGACGGCCGTTGCCAGGGCGCGTGACGACTTGATCGCCCGCCAGGGCGGGCTCTACCAAATGGACATCGCTGATCTCGCCGCGTCATTTCAGTTGGCCATTTGCAGGGCCCTGGGCATGAAAACTGGCCGGGCGATGCAGCTTTTCTCCGATCGCCATCCAGCGCAGACCTCGCCGGTGATCGCGGTTGCCGGTGGTGTGGCGGCAAATATGCCAATACGGCAGGAGCTCGAGGCGCAGGCTGCCAAATCAGGATTCCGCCTGATCGCTCCGCCGCTCAAGCTCTGTACCGACAATGGTGCAATGATCGCCTGGGCGGGGCTGGAGCGTTGGAGCGCTGGGTTGAAAACGGCTCCTGTAACGCCGCGCCCTCGATGGCCCCTTGACGAAACGGCCGATGCTCTGTTGGGCTCCGGCAAGAGGGGTGCAAAGGCCTGATAAGGAGAAGAAATGCTCTACGCTATCATTTGCATCGACAAGCCCGGGGCTCTGCAGACCCGTCTCGATAATCGGGAGGCACACCTCGCGCATATCGATGCGAGCAATGGAGCGATCGTTCAGGCTGGGCCGTTTCTCGACCATCAAGACAAGATGTGCGGGTCGCTTCTGATCATGGAGGCGGACGATGCTTCGGTGGCCGAGGCGTGGGCCGCAAATGACCCCTACGCGAAGGCCGGGCTTTTCGAGAGCGTGGAAATCCGTCCCTGGAGGCGGGTCGTCGGCTGACTGGGTAAGATTCCCCACCCAAGGGCTGATCAACCCGGCTGAATCACCAGCACTCTCCGCGCGAAGACGATGAATAAGGATCAAGCATGGCTTACTGGTTGTTTAAGTCCGAACCCAACACCTGGAGCTGGGATGATCAGGTCGCCAAAGGTGATGTCGGCGAGGAGTGGGACGGCGTGCGCAACTATCAGGCGCGCAACAACATGCGGGAGATGAAAGTCGGCGATCTCGGCTTCTTCTACCACTCGGTGAACGAGAAGCAGATCGTTGGTATCGTTGAGGTCTGCACCGAAAGTCACCGCGACAGCACCACAGACGACCCGCGCTGGGATTGTGTGGACATACGCGCCGTCGCTCCGATCCCTCGCCCCGTGACGCTGGCCGAGATCAAGGCGGAAGAGAAGCTTTCGGAGTTCGCGCTGGTGCGCCAGTCAAGGCTGTCAGTTGTGCCCGTCAGCGCAGCGGAATGGAAGCTGATCTGCAACATGGGCGAGTACAAGGGCTAGTCTGAAGCGCCCCTGATCCAGCAAATCAAGGCGGCCGTTGACGGGTCTAAATCCGTCACATCCCCCGTTTCCAGGGCGGGTGAGATCCGCGCTGCAATCCTCTTGCCCAATTCCACACCCCATTGATCGAAGGGATTGATTTCCCACACAACGCTTTGCACGAAGACCTCATGCTCGAAAAACGCGAGCAAGGCGCCTAGACGGGCCGGGGTGAGCCGGTCGAACAAGATGACCGTCGATGGCCTGTCGCCTGGGCAGGCACGATGCGGCGCCAGACGGTCGATCTCAACCTCCGATGCGCCGTTCGCGCGCATCTCTTCGGCGACCTCCGCTTCGCTGCGCCCGAATGCGAGAGCCCTGCTTTGCGCGAGACAGTTCGAAAGCAGGATCCGGTGATGATCCGCATCCGCATCCGTAGGGGTGATCGCGGCGAGAAAATCGACCGGGATCACATCCGAGCCTTGGTGTAGAAGCTGGAAGAAGGAGTGTTGGGCGTTCGCGCCGGGCTCTCCCCAAAGGATGGCGCTGGTGGACTTTAGCGCTGCGCTGCCGTCGCGAGAGACGCTCTTGCCAAGTGATTCAAGTTTCAACTGCTGCAGGTATGCGCTCAGCCGGGACAGGCGTTGGTCGTAGGGGATGAACGCCACGCTTTGATACCCCAGAATATTGCGGCGCCAGATCCCCGATAATCCGTAGAGCACCGGTAGGTTCTGATCGAGTGGTGCTTCGAGGAAGTGCCTGTCCATCTCGGCAGCGCCGCTCAGAAACTCCTCAAAACGGTCGCGTCCGATCCCGATCGCAAGCGACAAGCCGATTGCCGACCAGAGCGAGTACCGCCCTCCAACCCAATCCCAGATGCCGAACACCCGATCCTCTGGGATGCCGAACTCCGCGCACGCATCTGTATTGCTGGATACAGCCGCCATCTGATCGCTTGAGAAATCACCCAACCAGCCCTTGGCGAGGCGCGCATTGGCCATGGTCTCAGGCGTTGAAAAGGATTTCGAGCAGATGACCACGAGTGTTCGCCTCGGGTCGAGGTTCCGGACCGTGTCCGCGAAATGCGCTCCGTCGACATTCGAGACAAAGTGGATCGCCGGGCCATCGAGATACGGACGAAGGGCCTGTGCGGCCATCGCCGGACCAAGATCGGACCCGCCGATCCCAATATTGATCACATCGGTTATCCGCCCGCCCGCTGCGGTTACGGCTCCTCCCCGAACCTTCTCGGCGAAGTCGAGGAACCTCTCCTTGGTCTCCGCTGCACCGGCTCCGGTTGGCGGGGCGACACTGCCGCGGAGGGCCATGTGCAGCGCGGTCCGTTTCTCGGTGCCGTTTACGATATCCCCGCGCGCCATCGCATCGCGCTCGGCCTCTAGGTCGCAGGCGCGGGCCAACGCGAGAAGCGCGCTCATCGCGGGCGGATCCAGTTTCTCCTTACTCAGATCGAGCGTGATGCCGCAGGCCGTCGTCGCCATCTGCGCCGGCCGGTCTGGGTCTTTGCCTATCAGCGCACGCAGGGAATTTTCACGCAGACGCGCGCCATGAGCTTCGAGCTCTTCCCAGGCGTCGGCAACCTCCACCTTATTCTTCCGTGTCAGCCGACAGGGGCAATCTCGAAGATACCTTCGACCTCGACCATCACGTTGAACGGCAGGCAGGACACGCCGACTGCGGAGCGCGCGTGTTTGCCTGCATCGCCGAAGACCTCGCCCAGAAGCTCTGAGCAGCCGTTGATCACCTTCGGATGCTGGGTGAAGTCGGCCGCGCCGTTGACGAACCCGGTCAGCTTCACGACCCGCGAGACGCGGTCGAGATCGCCGGTTGCA
>JBCDDC010000003.1:0-223121 GCA_039180675.1 Pseudomonadota bacterium
CCCCCCCCCCCCCCCCCCCCCCCCCCCCCCCCCCCCCCCCCCCCCCCCCCCCCCCCCCCCCCCCCCCCCCCCCCCCCCCCCCCCCCCCCCCCCCCCCCCCCCCCCCGGCCCCCCCCCCCCCCCCCCCGGCGCGCGGGGGGCGGGGCGGGCCCGCACGGGATGGGGTCTCGGGGGCTCCAAGTTTTCCATGACAAGCCCGGGTGCGGGTGCTAGAGCGGAAGGTGACAGGGGCGCCCCCGACACTCATCTGGCGGCTGAGACGAACCCTTAGAACCTGATCCGGTTAGAACCGGCGGAGGGAGTCATCAGCGTCTCCATAATGGCAGATGCGGCCCTCCACCCCGAAGGAGGAGCCTATGATCCGTATTCTCGCAGTCGCGCTGGCGCTGGTCGCCTCGCCCGCCTTGGCGGCCGACAAGATGACCCTGATCCTGGACTGGTTCATCAACCCCGATCACGGGCCGATCATCATCGCCGAGGAGAAAGGGTATTTCGCGGATCAGGGGCTGGAGGTCGAGATCGTACCGCCCGCCGATCCGGCCGACCCGCCGAAGCTGGTGGCGGCGGGGGCGGCGGACATGGCCGTCTCCTACCAGCCGCAGCTGCATCTGCAGGTCCATGAGGGGCTGCCGCTGATGCGGGTCGGCACGCTGGTCGCGACACCGCTCAACTGCCTGCTGGTGCTGGCGGAGGGGCCGATCAAGTCGCCTGCCGATCTGAAGGGCAAGAAGATCGGGTTTTCCGTCGCGGGCGTCGAGGAGGCGGTTCTGGGCGCTGTCCTCGGCAAATACGGCGTCTCGGTTGACGATGTGGAACTGGTCAATGTGAACTGGTCGCTCTCGCCCTCGCTGATGTCGGGGCAGGTCGATGCGGTGATCGGCGCCTATCGGAATTTCGAGCTGAACCAGATGGAGATCGAGGGCGTGCCGGGCAAATGTTTCTTCGTCGAGGAGGAGGGGCTGCCCGCCTATGACGAGCTGATCTATGTGGCGAACCCCGAGACCATGAACACGGAGATGATCCGCCGGTTCCTGACCGCGACGGAGCTGGCGACGCAGTACATCGTCAATCACCCGGAGGACAGTTGGGAGATCTTCTCCGGCACCTCGGCAGAGCTGCAGGACGAGCTGAACCAGAATGCCTGGTACGACACGCTGCCGCGTTTCGCGCTGCGCCCGGCGGCGCTGGATCACGGCCGCTATGTCCGGTTCGAGACGTTTTTGAAGGAGACGGGGCTCGTGCCCTCGATCAACCCGGTCTCGAAGCTGGCTGTGGATGTGACGCGATGACCGATTTCGGATCGCCGGTGTTCGGTGCCTGGCGCGAGGCGGCCCGGGCGGAGTGGGAGGCGTATTCCCGCCATGCCTTTGTCGAGGGCATGAAGGACGGGACGCTGCCGAAGGCGGCGTTTCTGCACTACCTCGTGCAGGATTACGTCTTCCTGATCCATTTCAGCCGGGCCTGGGCGCTGGGTGTGGTGAAATCCGGCTCTCGGCTGGAGATGACCACCTGTGCAGGGACCGTAGACGCGCTGGTGAACCACGAGATGCGGCTGCATGTGGAGATCTGTGCGCGGGAGGGGATCAGTGAGGATGATCTCTATAACGCCGCCGAGGCGCAGCCGAACCTCGCCTATACCCGCTATGTGATGGATGCGGGGCTGTCGGGCGATTTCCTCGATCTGATGGCGGCACTGGCGCCGTGTGTCTTCGGCTATGGCGAGATCGGGACGCGGTTGGCGGCGGAGGCGGTGCCGGAAGGGCCCTATGCCGAGTGGATCGCGACCTATGCCGGGGAGGAGTATCAGGGCGTCTGCACCACGGTGGCGGCGATGATCGAGCAGGCGGTTGCCGACCGGCTCGGGCCTGACGCGATGTCGCTGCCGCGCTGGGATGCGCTCTGCCACCGGTTCCGGACGGCGACGGCGCTGGAGGTCGATTTCTGGCAGATGGGTCTGGACGGGGCTGCGGCGCAGGGGGCGGCTGCGTGAGGAGCCCCCGCCTCGCCGGCCGGTTCGAGCTTGAGGGCGGGACGCTGTTCTCAGGCATCGATCTGGAGCTGGCGGCGGGGGAATGGACCTGCCTGCTCGGCCCCTCGGGCTGTGGGAAATCGACGATCCTGCGGCTGATCGCGGGGCTTGAGACCGGCGGGCGGTTCGAAGGCGAGATCCGGAGCGCTGAGAGGCATGCCGCCTATATGGCGCAGTCCGACATGCTGGCGCCCTGGCTGGATGTGACCGACAATGTGATGCTGGGCGCGCGCCTGCGCGGCGAGGCGCCGGATAGGGCGCGGGCCGAGGCGCTGATTGCGCGGGTCGGGCTGGCAGCGGATGCCCATAAACGCCCGGCGGAGCTGTCGGGCGGCATGCGCCAGCGGGCCGCGCTTGCCCGCACGCTGATGGAGGATCGGCCCGTGGCCCTGCTGGATGAGCCGTTCAGCGCGCTCGACGCCGCGACCCGGGCGACCTGTCAGGAGCTGGCGTTTGAGCTGCTGGAGGGGCGCACGGTGCTGCTGGTCACCCATGATCCGGCGGAGGCGGCGCGGCTGGGCCATCAGGTCCATGTGATGGGCCAGGGGCGGGTCTTGCATTCCATGCGGCCGGAAGGGGCGCCGATCCGCGACCCGGCAGGGGGCGACACGCTTGCGGCGCAGGCGGCGCTGTTCACCGAGGTGCGGGCGGCATGAACCGGGCGTTCCAGGTACTGGTGCCGTTCGCGGGGATCCTGCTGCTCTGGTATCTGGCGATCTGGATCCGGGTGCCGTTCGGTGGCGATCCGTTGCCGAATTTCATTCTGCCCGCGCCGGAGCGTGTGGCGGAGACGCTCTGGACCAGCCGGGCGCTCTTGTTCGAGCACAGCCTGACGACGCTGGGAGAGATCCTGCTCGGCATCCTGTTCGGTGTCGGTTTGGGCATGGCGACGGCGTTTGGCTTCATCGCCTCGCCCTGGCTCAGGCGGCAGGGCCAGCCCGTGATGGTGATCAGCCAGGCGATCCCGGTCTTCGCACTGGCGCCCCTGCTGACGCTCTGGTTCGGCTACGGGATCTGGTCGAAGATCGCGATGACGACGCTGATCATCTATTTCCCGGTGACAGTCGCGTTCTATGATGGGCTCAGGCGGACCGACCGGCATCTGTTGGATCTGGCGCGCGTGATGGGCGCGCAACCGCGGCGCACGCTCTGGCTCATCCGGGCGCCGGCGGCGCTGCCCGCGCTGGGCTCGGGCCTGAAGCTCGCCGCGGTCTATGCGCCGATCGGGGCCGTGATCGGCGAGTGGGTCGGGGCGGCCCATGGGCTCGGCTATCTGATGCTGCTCGCCAATGGGCGGGCCAAGACCGACCTGATGTTCGCAGCCGTCATCGTACTCGCCTGCCTGGCGGTGGCGATGTATTTCGCGATCTCGGCGCTGGCAGGGCGGCTGGCCCGCTGGCGGCCGGAGCGCGATTGAGGGGCAACGCGGCGCGGGTGCGCTACCCGGTCTGGCAGTTCTTGTCGCTTTGCGCGTCAGTCACGATATCCATGCGCTGGTCGAAATCGACGAGATCGTCTTTCTCCGCCTCGAGATCGTCGCTGGCCTTGGCGAGTTGCTCGCAGTCGAAGCTTTGGATCTCGCTCTCCCAGGCTTCGAGTGCTGCGAGGCGCTCCTCCTCGGTCTTGTAGACAGTATAGACGACGGCCGGGCCGCAGGCCTGCAGCAGGCCAAGCGAGAGGAGTGCCGCGGCGGCGACGATGATCGTGACGTTCTTCATTCTGGTCCCTCGGTTCGTGTCTTTTGTTGTGCATCTTGCGTTCCATCCCCGCCGCGGCAGCGCAAATCACAATGCATGGCTGGCTGTAAAAGTGATGCGGCCCCAGGGTGTGGATTTCGGGCGGGGCGCGCGCGGATGCTTTGCAGAACGCCCCTGCGGGGTTATTTATGCGGGGAGCGAACGAAATCCGGAGGCTTGAAATGCGGGTCGTGATACTGCTGACATTCCTGGGCCTTCTGGCCGCGTGCAACACGGTCGAGGGCGTGGGCCGCGATATCCAGTCTGGCGGTGAGGCGGTCGAGGATGGCGCGCGTTCGGTGAAGGACGCGATCAGCAACTAGACGGCTGGCGCACCGGAATTGCCGCATCTGGCCCCACGCTGGATTGCGCCATCGTGAGAATGGGAAGCGCCTGTTCCGAGCCCGGAGGATTGCCCCATGTCACTCGATCATCCCTATCTTCTCTTCCTCGGCGATGCGCCGGATGCGCTGTCGGCAAAGGTCGCCCAGGGGATCAAGGACTGGCGGCCCGGCGACAGCGTCGGCCAGTTGCGCCTGCCGGGCTGCAATGCGGATATGGGCCTCACGGATATGACGATCGCCGAGGCCGCGGCGGCCGGGGCCAAGACGCTGGTGATCGGGGTCGCCAACCGGGGCGGGGTGATTTCGGAGACCTGGAGCACGGTTCTGATCGAGGCGATGGAGGCGGGGATGGATATCGCCGCGGGCCTCCACACGCTGTTGAACAACCAGCCCGATCTGGTAGCTGCAGCCAAAGGCACGGGCCGCACGCTGCATGATGTTCGCATCCCGACCGTGACCTACCCGATCGGGGACGGCAGGAAGCGCAGCGGCAAACGGGTGCTGGCGGTGGGCACAGATTGTTCCTGTGGCAAGATGTACACAGCCCTCGCGATGGAGAAATCCATGCGCGCCAAGGGGATGAAGGCGGATTTTCGCGCGACCGGGCAGACCGGGATCCTGATCACCGGCGAAGGCGTGCCGCTGGATGCGGTGATCGCTGATTTCATGGCCGGGGCGGTGGAGTATCTGACGCCTGACAATGACGAAGATCACTGGGATCTGATCGAAGGGCAGGGGTCGCTGTTCCATCCGTCCTACTCCGGGGTCACCATGGCACTGGTCCATGGCGGGCAGGCCGATGCGCTGGTGCTGTGTCACGAGCCGACGCGGACCCATATGCGCGGTCTGCCGCATTACGATGTGCCGACGCTGGAGGAGCTGCGCGACACCGCGCTGCCGCTCGCCCGGCGGGTGAATCCGGACGCGCGGATCATCGGCTGTTCGATCAACACCGCCGCGATGCCGGAGGAAGAGGCCGAGGCTTATCTGGCCGAGACCGAGGCGCGGATGGGGATGCCCTGTGTTGATCCGTTCCGGCAGGGAGCGGACCGGCTGGCCGACGCGCTGTGAGGCGGGATCGGCGAGAGGCCGGCACCAGCCGGTCCCGCGCTGACGCGCCCGCCGGGGAACCCGGCGTCTGGGCGTGCCGCCCAGGGGCCCGGCCGGCGCCTAGCCCGGAGGGTGGCGCGGGATGCTGATCTGCGAGGCGGAGCGGGTCGTCTTCCCTCTGGCGCAGGCCTTTACAATCTCGCGCGGATCGCGGACCGAGGCGGTGATTGTCGAGTGCCGGTTGAGTGCGGATGGTTATACCGGGCGGGGCGAATGCGTGCCCTATGCGCGGTATGGCGAGACGGTCGAGAGCGTAATGGCCGAGATCGACGGGCTGGCGCTGGACCGGCTGGACCGGGAGACCCTGGCCGGGATGTTGCCGCCGGGGGCCGCGCGGAACGCGGTCGATTGCGCGCTCTGGGACCTTGAGGCCAAGCGAGTGGGCAGGCGGGTCTGGGAGCTCGCGGGCCTGCCGGAGCCGGGGCCTGAGATCACGGCCTATACACTGTCGCTGGAGGCGCCTGAGGCGATGCGCGCGGCGGCGGCGAGGAATGCCCATCGCCCGCTTCTGAAGATCAAGCTGGGCGGTCAGGGCGATATCGAGCGGCTGCGGGCCGTGCGCGCGGGCGCGCCCGAGGCGCGGATCGTGATCGATGCCAATGAGGGCTGGGACGCGGCGACCTATGCCGAGATCGCGCCGGTGATCCTGGATCTGGGCGTCGAGATGGTCGAGCAGCCCTTGCCCGCGGGCGATGATGGCGCGCTCGAGGGGATGGAGCGCCCGCTGCCGGTCTGCGCCGACGAGGCGTGCCATGACCGCGCCTCGCTGCCCGCGCTTGTGGGCAAGTACGACATGGTCAACATCAAGCTCGACAAGACCGGCGGGCTGACCGAGGCGCTGGCGCTCCGCGACGCGGCGCTGGCTGCGGGCTACAGGGTCATGGTCGGTTGCATGATCGGCTCCTCGCTCGGCATGGCGCCGGCGCAGCTTGTGGCGCAGGGTGCGGCGGTGACGGATCTCGACGGGCCGCTTCTGTTGGCCGAGGATCGGCGGAACGGTTTGGTTTTCGACGAGGCCGGCGTGCACCCGCCCGTGCCCGAACTATGGGGATGAGAATGAGCAGGATCGTCTATGTGAACGGCGACTATGTGCCCGAGGAAGACGCCAAGATCTCGGTCTTCGACCGGGGGTTCCTGATGGCCGACGCGGTCTATGAGGTCACCTCGGTGCTGGAGGGCAAACTGGCGGACTGGCCGGGGCACTGCGCGCGGCTCGCCCGCTCGCTGGGTGAGCTGAAGATGGCGGCCCCCTGTTCCGACGATGAATTGCTGGAGATCCATCGCGAACTGGTCCGGCAGAACAACCTGAACGAGGGGCTGGTCTATCTGCAGGTCACCCGCGGCGCGGCGGACCGCGATTTCGCCTGGCCCGAGGATGCTGAGCCGGGGATCGTGCTCTTCACCCAGGACAAGCCGCTGGAGGAGACCAAACAGGCCGAGACCGGGATCGCGGTCGTGCCCATGGAGGATTTGCGCTGGGGCAGGCGGGATATCAAGACGACCATGCTGCTCTATCCGAGCTTCGCCAAGATGGCGGCGAAGGAGCAGGGGGCGGATGACGCCTGGATGGTAGATCCGGATGGGTTCGTCACCGAGGGCACGTCGAACAACGCCTATATCGTCAAGGACGGCGAGATCATCACGCGCCAGCTCTCCCGCGATCTGCTGCATGGGATCACCCGGGCTACGGTGCTGGAACTGGCCGCCGAGTCGCAGATGAAGGTGGTCGAGCGGCCCTTTACGATTGAAGAGGCGAAGAGCGCCGACGAGGCGTTCATCACCGCCGCCTCGACCTTTGTCTGCCCGGTGGTGAAGATCGACGGGGCGACGCTAAGCGACGGGACACCTGGGCCGCTCGCCAAGCGCCTGCGCGAGATCTACATCGCCAACGCCAAGGCCAAGAGTATCTGAGCGCGGCCTTGCCGGGGCGGTACGCCCTGGTTTGGGGCTTGTGGTCCTGGAGAACTGTTTAGTTTTTGACCTCAGCGCTTTCCAAAAGACGGCGGGAAGCACGCTGCAACTTGATTAACTCTTCGGTTTCTGCCGCTGTTGGTTCGACCAACAGACCGTCAGAGGTTACGATCTGGTTTGCCTTAGCCTTGGTATTGAATCGTTTGTCCACGTACCATTGCTGCTCCAGCAACTCCCAGTAGGCGAGGCATTCAGGATGCTCCCTCTCCTGCCGTTTGTTGATCTCCGCAATTTCGGCATCGTTGCCGACGATCGGTCTGATGCGAAAGCAAATCGGATCAGCCGCCACGGTGATAGCGCAGTATTCGAACAGATCGTTCCGATAAAGGTCAATGAAGTGCTTCAAGGCGGTTGAAGCTTCACTCACATATGCGCCGCCCCTCGGGAGCCCCTCGATCATCCGACCGAGCGAACTCTGCGCTGTGCACCCCCATCCTTCATACAGTTCGCGCGCCGGAACGATGTCCCTTTCGTCTACGATGCCGCATCCATGTTTCAGGATAAGATGCGGATTATTCATGTGCATCGCGAAGGTATAATTTAACGGAGAAGAGATGGGTCCATTGCTCGTGCTACTTGGGTTTGGATTCGGAGCCGTGCCCTCCGGTGGTTCCATCGAATAGGGCAGCCCCTCGGCGTTCCAGTAGCATCCAAGGTGCCCTGCCTGCGCCTGAGATGCGGCGCAGGCGAGCAAGGTGAGCGCGAAGCACAGGGTGCGGGCGCTCGGCATCGGGTCAGGCGGCCTTTTTGCGCGGTGATTTTGCCTTTTTCGACGGGGCGGCGGCTTCGAGACCGGCCGAGAGGTCGGCGATCAGGTCGTCGGCGTCCTCGATGCCGATCGAGAGGCGGACCACATCGGCGCCGGCGCCTGCGGCCTCGCGCTGTTCCTCGGTGAGCTGGCGGTGGGTGGTCGAGGCCGAGTGTATGACCAGCGAGCGGGCATCGCCGAGATTGGCGACGTGGCTGAAGAGCTCGAGATTATCGACCAGCTTCACGCAGGCGTCGTAGCCGCCCTTGAGCTGGATGGTGAAGAGCGCGCCCGCGCCCTTCGGATAGAGCTTCTTGACCCGCTTGTGGTAGATCGAGCTCTTGAGCCCGGCGTAGTTGACCGCCTTGACCGCCGGATGCTCCTCCAGCCATTCGGCGATCTTCACCGCGTTCTTCACGTGGCGCTCCATGCGCAGCGACAGCGTCTCGATGCCGAGCAGGGTGTAGAACGCGTTCTGCGGGCTCTGACAGAAGCCGAGATCGCGCAGGCCGACCGCGTGGCCGTGGAGCGTATAGGCGAGAGGGCCGAAGGTCTCGTGGAAGACGAGGCCGTGGTAGGCTTCCTCCGGCGCGCTGAGCGAGGGGAACTTGTCCGAGGCCGACCAGTCGAAGGTGCCGCTGTCGACCACGATGCCGCCCATGGCGGTGCCATTGCCCGAGAGATATTTGGTGGTCGAATGGACCACGATGGTCGCGCCATGCTCGATCGGTTTGCAGAGGTAGGGAGTGGCCGAGGTGTTGTCGACGATCAGCGGCACACCGGCGGCATTGGCCGCATCGGCAACCCGCGGGAGGTTCGAGACATCGCCGCCCGGGTTGCAGATCGATTCGCAGAAGACGGCCTTGGTCCGGTCGTCGCAGTGGCGCGCGATCTCGTCGAAATCGTTGATGTCGACGAAGCGGGCCTCCCACCCGAACTTCTTGATCGTGTGGGTGAACTGGGTGACCGAACCGCCATAGAGCCGGTCGGAGACGACCACGTTGTCGCCCGGGCTCATCAGCGGGAAGAGCGCCATGATCTGCGCCGCATGGCCCGAGGAGCAGGCCGTGGCGCCTGCGCCGCCCTCCAGCGTCGCGACACGCTCCTGCAGCACGGCAACGGTTGGGTTGGTCAGGCGCGAGTAAATAAAGCCCACCTCCTGGAGGTTGAAGAGGGCGGCTGCGTGGTCCGCATCGCGGAAGCAATAGGCGGTGGTCTGGTAGATCGGGGTCTGCCGCGCGCCGGTCGCCGGATCGGGCCGCGCGCCCGCATGGATCTGCAGAGTGTCGAAACCGTAGGACTTGGTCATGGTGGTCTCCCGTGGTCAGGATGGTTCGCTGGGGGCGTCCTAGCCGATTTGACAGCGCATTGCACTGCGGGAGTTGGGGAATGTGGTGGGGGAGGAGGGAAGAGAGGCCGGAGCGCGGCCCCTCCTCAGAGATCAGTTGAGGACTTCAGGCCAGTTGGCGTCGCCCCTGGCGATCAGGTTCGGGATGTCGCGCTCCCATTTCTCCTGAACCGACTGGTTGTAGTTCAGATAGAGCTTGCCATCGACGATCGACCAGGCGTCCGGGTCGGTCGAGGCGGTGTAGCCCTGGCTGACCGCCCAGGCGCAGTAGCCGCCGTATTGGGGGGCGAACTTCTCCGGATTGGCGGCGAATTTCGCGAGGTTTTCGGCGCTGGAGAAGCGCCAGGTCGCGCCGTTCCAGTCCATCGTATGCTCGGACGAGCCTTCGACCGGCTTGCCTTCGGTGAAGTAGGAGACCGGATCGGTGCCGTCGATCGCGGTGCCGAAAAAGCTCTGATAGATCGGGTCTTGTGCGGCCATCGCCTCGGTCGCGGCCATCGGCGCGGCGGCAAGGGTGACGGCAAGAAGGGGGGCAAAGAGGGTTCGCATTTTTGTCTCCCAAGAACTGTTACGTGGCGTCATGCCACAAATGGGAAGATAGGAGTGGGCTCTCTTGGTGTCAGATGAAGACCGTTGATCTGACAGGATTGTTATCGCCGCAGTGCGGGCAGGCCCACGCCGGTGGCCTCGAACCCGCCATCGACGGCGATGACCTGCCCGGTGACATAGGACGCGGCAGGTGAGGAGAGGAAGGTGATGACCTCGGCGATCTCCTCCTCGGTGCCGTATCGGTTGAGCGGGATCGCGTCGTGATAGGCGGCGATGATCTCGGGCGTGTGCACCGCCATGGCGAGCTTTGTGCGCACCGGGCCGGGGGCGACGCAATTGGCGCGGATGCCGAACTCGCCGAGCTCGACCGCCTGTTGCTTGGTGAGCTGGATCGCGGCGGCCTTGGACGTGCCGTAGGCGACTCGCAGGGTCGAGGCGCGCAGGCCCGAGATGCTGGCGATGTTGACGATGGTGCCCTTGCTCTCCTTTAGAGTGGGAAGGGCCGCCTGTGAGCAGAGATAAACGCCGTCGAGATTGGTCTCCATCACCGTGCGCCAGCGGTCAAAATCGGTCTCGTCCACCGGTGCGAAGTCGGCGACGCCGGCGTTGTTGACGAGATGGTCGATGCGGCCGAACGCGGTGGCGGTCTCGGCCATGATCGCATCGACCTGCTCGGGCTGGGAGACGTCGTAGGGCAGGGCGATCACATCGCCGAGCGTGGCTGCTTCGCGGGCCAGAGTTTCGGCATCGCGGTCGACCATGGCGACCTGGCAGCCGAGCGCGAGAAAGCGGCGCGTGGTGGCGAGCCCGATCCCGCGGGCCGCTCCGGTGACCAGCGCGACGCGGCCCGTCACGCGGCGCCTGACACGAGGTCCTGGACCGCCTGGACCATCTCGCTGTTCGAATAGGGTTTGGTCATGAAGACGGTCGCGCCGCTCTCCAGCGCCGTGCGCCGGTCTTCGGGCTGGCCCTTGGCGGTCAGTACGATGACGGGCAGGTTCACGGTCGCGGGCTCTGCACGCAACCGGCCGAGGATCTCGTAGCCGTCGATCCCGGGCAGCATCAGATCGAGGATCATGACATCGGGCGGGGAGGCGGTGAGCCGCTCGACCGCGCTTTCCCCATCGGCGCAGTGCAGCGTCTCGAAACCGGCGCGTTCCAGCAGGAAGGTCAGCGAATGGGCGATGTTCGGCTCGTCCTCCGCGATCAGAACCCGCTTTGCCATGGCACTCACGCCCCCGGATACATCACGGGCCCGCTTGCGGTGGGCCCAGGAACAATAGACAATGATTGGTGCAAGGTTGCAATGACTCGGCAGTGTCCGCGACAGGTTGGCCCTTGCAGAGTGCAAGTGGGCCTCGCATTCTGGTGACCTCCCTGGAGACGGCAGTATGTCCGACGAGAGACAAGACGAACCTGAAACCCTTGTGCTGAGCACCAAGGTGGAGGAGGAGTTCGTCTCGCCGCTCACGGCGATTCGGGGCGCGCTGGAGATCCTGCGCGATTTCGACGATCTGACCGAGGAGGAGCGGCGGCGGTTCGTCACCTCCGCGCTGGATGAATGCTTGCGGCTGGAGGCGGGGATCGACGGGCTCGCGGTCTCGGTCTACGCCGCCGGGCGGGAGCAGAATGGCGAGCCTGCGCCTGCTGAGAGCGTGGAGGGCCCGGCCGGGCGGCTGCGCTTTCTCAAGGATCTCGACATCGCCGATCTGGATCTGAGCGGGATCGTGTTTGAGAATTCAGCCTCGGTTGCGGCGTTCTTCGAGGTCATCCACCGCATTGTTGATGAGACCGGGCGGCGGTGGTTCTTCATCGCCGATCACCGCGATTGTCAGGTTTGGCCCGAGGCCTGGGTGGCCTTTGCCCATCATGCCAAGAAGATGACGGTGAATTACGGCCTCGGGTCCCTGCGCTATGAGGGTGGCGAGGCGACGGGCGGACCCTATCCGACGCGCGACGAGGCGCTGGCGCAGGTGGCGCAGATGCGCACCAAACGCAAGCACTGAGGCGAAGCGGCGCTGGCCCGCGGGTCAGAGTTTCGACGAGATGACCCCGGTGTTGAACCCACCCCAGCGCAATTCGCCCCAGAGCCGCTGATACTCGATCTTCGGGCAGCGGTTCATGACGACGGTGACGCCCTTCTTCTCGGCCCGTTTGGCGGCTTTCTTGTCCTTGACACCGATCTGCATCCAGATCGTCTCGAGCCCGCGGTCGAGCAGGTGTTCCAGCGCTTCGTCGACGACCCGGCCCGCCTCTTCCGAGCGGCGGAAGATGTCGACCATCTGGACCGGGCCGCGATCGGCGGGAATGTCGGCAAGGCCTGGGATGACCTCGTCGCCAAAGGCCGGCTGCCCGTCGTAGCGCGGATTGACCGGGAAGATCCGGTACCCCTTCACCCGCAGATAGCGCGCGACGATAAATGAGGGGCGGACCTCGTTGAGCGAGACGCCGACCGCGGCGATCGTCTTGGTCCGCGAGAGGATCTCGCGCAGATGCTTGTCGCTGTACTTTGCCATCGGTCCTGTGATCCCGGGGCTTGAGTGATAATACGCCGCGCATTTTGCGGAAAGGGCCGGGGCGCGGAGCTATCGGTCGCTTGTGGATATCTCAGTGGATAAGCTGGTGGATAACCCGGGGATGAGTGTGGATAAAAAAAGCCCGCCAGTTTCGAGGGGGGGAGGAAACGGCGGGCTCTAGTCGGAACGAGGGACAGTGTGTTTTGATTGGATCGGTCGTTCAACTCCGACCCACACGCTCACAATATGGGGCATTGATTGCAGTTCTGTAACCCCCGTCGCGATTTCGTGAGGAAATAATCCAGATTTCAGGTGTTTTTTGCCCCAGAAGCGTACAGGGCGACCGCGGCGGCGTTGGAAACGTTGAGCGATCCGAATGCGCCCGCAGGACTGATTCGGGCGAGAAAGTCGCATGTCATGCGGGTTTTTTCGCGCAATCCTGGCCCTTCCGCCCCCAAAACGATGCAGATCGGGCGATTGGTTGCAGAGTGAAACGCATCGACGAGGCTCGCCTCCGCCGCACCGTCGAGGCCGATCACCGCGTAGCCGGATTGTTTCAATGTTTCGAGCGCGTCGGCCAGATTGCGCACCCTCAGATAGGGCTGACGCTCCAGCGCGCCGGAGGCGGCCTTGGCCAGCGCCCCGGTCTCGGGCGCCGAATGGTGATGGGGCGCGATCACGGCGCGCGCGCCGAACACCTCGGCCGAGCGCAGGATCGCGCCGACATTGTGCGGGTCGGTGACCCGGTCGAGCGCGATCGCCACGGGTGCCGGGTCCTGTGCATGGGGGCGGCAGAGATCCTCGAGCCTGCCCCAGGCGAGCGGATCGGCCTCGAGCGCCGCGCCCTGATGGACCGATTGCGGATCGAGGGGCGCGGGGAACTTCCGCGGGTCGGCGATCTCGGCCATCATGCCCGAGGTGGCGATTGCTTCTGCCAGCTTCGTCTGGGCATTGGGCGTGACGATCAGGCGGTGGCGCACGCGCATCGGGTTCTCCAGCGCGTCGCGGACCGCATGGAGCCCGAAGAGCCAGATCCGGTCGGCGCCCGAACGCCTGCGCCGGTCCTTCTCGATCGCCCATTTCGGTTTCTTCTTCTGGGCAGCCATGGGGCCTCCTGCACCGGGATGGGCGACCGTAGCGGCGGTGTCCGGGTGCTGCAAGCGCTGGGGGTGGGGGAGGGCCTTGCCACGCGCCCGCTCCATGCTTGACATCCTGCCGGGGCGGCGCGTAGATGCGGCTTCTCCGGATTGGGGGATGCGCTGCAAGGTGCGGCAGCGGACTGTAAATCCGCCGGGGAGACCCATGCCTGGTTCGATTCCAGGATCCCCCACCATCCTTCGCCATCGGGCCTGCGGTTGTCCGGCCACGCGCAGGCCGGTAGGAGGGCTCGCATGACCCGGGTGGCGATTGCCGGTTTCCAGCACGAGACGAACACCTTCGCGGCGCAAAAGACGGATCTGCGCGCGTTCGAGGTGGCGGACTCGTGGCCGGGGCTTCTGGCGAGGAATGCGGTCGTCACAGGCACCCGGGGTCTCAATCTGCCGATCGCAGGATTTGCCGCACGGGCGGCGTCGCAGGGGGATCTGACGCTGTTTCCAGTGCTCTGGTGCGCGGCGGAGCCTGCGTCGTACGTGAGCGATGCGGCCTTCGACGAGATTGCCCGGCGGATCGTGCGCGGGATCGAGGCGGCCCTGCCGCTCGACGGCATCTATCTCGACCTGCATGGCGCCATGGTCACCGAGAGCCATGAGGACGGCGAGGGGGAGCTTCTCCGCCGGATCAGGCGCGCGGTGGGGGATCAGGTGCCGATCGCCGTCAGCCTCGATCTGCATGCGAATATGACGGAGGCGATCCTGCGCTTTGCGACGACCGTGGCGGTGTTCCGGACCTATCCGCATCTCGACATGGCGGGGACGGGTGCGCGGGCGTTCGATCACCTGATGGCGGCAATCGATGGTGAGCGGCCACGCAAGGCGCTGCGTCAGCTGCCGTTCCTGATCCCGCTGCATGCGCAGTTCACGGGCGCCGAGCCCTGTCTCTCGCTCTATCGCGCGGTCGAGGTGGCGGGGCAGGCGCCGGGGGAATGGGCCGAGTTTGCCATGGGCTTCCCGGCCGCGGATATCCACGATGCCGGGCCTGCGGTGCTGGCGTTCGCCGCGCGCGAGGAGCGTGCGGAGGAGATCGCGGCGGGGCTTGCCGCCGAAATCATGGCCGCGGAGCCCAGCTTCGACACACGGCTCTATACGCCTGAGGAGGTGGTTCTAGAGGCCGGGCACGGGGCAGGTGGCCCGGTCGTGATCGGCGATGTTCAGGACAACCCCGGTGCCGGGGCGACCTCGGACACCACGGGGCTATTGCACGCGCTGGCGGCAGGCACGCGCGGGCGGGCGCTGTTGGGGCTCCTCGCCGATGCCGAGGTCGCGGGTAAGGCGCAGGCAGCCGGTGTGGGCGGCGTCTTCTCCGCCGCGCTTGGGTCCAAGACGGGGCCTACTGAACCCGGGCCTTATGTCGGCAGGTTCGAGGTCGAGGCGGTCTCGGACGGCCGTGTTCGCTATACGGGCGAGATCTATGGCGGCGGTATTGCCGAGCTCGGACCCTCCGCCGCACTCCGCCTGCTCGATATTCCGGGCGATGTTCGGGTCGTTGTTACGTCCAACCGCAGTCAGTGCCTGGATCTCGCGCTGTTCCGGCATTTCGGGCTGGAGCCGGAGGCGTTCGACATCGTCTGTGTGAAGAGCACGGTGCATTTCCGCGCCGATTTCGACCCGATCGCGGCGCGGGTTCTTTATGCCGCCGCGCCGGGGCTGAACGTCTGCAGGCTCGAGGAGATCCCCTACCGGCATCTCAGGGTGGGGATGCGCCTCGGCCCGCTTGGCCCCGCCTTTGACCTGGCGGCGGAATGAAGGGAAGCTGGCCGGAGAGTTCCGGACGGCACAGGAGATGCGGATGCTTTCCCTCGACGATGCGACACGAATAATCGACACGGCGCTCGCTGGCGCGCGATCGGATGACAGCCGGCGGATCGCGGTTTGCGTGGTCGATGCGGGCGGGCACCCGGTCGCCATGAAACGCGAGGCCGATGCGCCGCCGCTGCTTTCGCATATCGCCGAGGCGAAGGCGCGGACCTGTGTGCTCTATGGCAAGCCGACCAAGACCGTCATGGAATGGGCCGATGCGACCCCGAACTGGTTCCACGGGGTCCGCGATGTCGCGATGGCGCGCGCCGGGCTGCCGCTGATCGGCAGCCTTGGCGGGGTGATCATCCGCGACGGGGCGGGTGCGGTCATAGGCGCCTGCGGGATCGCGGGCGAGGCGGGCGCTTTCGATCAGTCGCTCGGTGTTGCGGGGATCGAGGCCGCAGGCTTCGTCGCCGACCCGGGTTGACAGGAACGCGGGGCGGCGTCGATGCTCCCCCACCGGCATTTCCGAACATCGCCATCAGGAGGACACCATGAACGCACCTCACAAACCGTCATCCGAGGGAGATCTGCGTACCTATCAGCTCTTCATCGGGGGGGAGTATGTCGACCCGGCCGATGGCGGGTGGCTGGAGAGCGCCGATCCCTACCGCAATGCGGTCTGGGCGCGGATCCCGCGCGGAACCGAGGCGGATGTGGACCGGGCGGTGAGGGCCGCCAAGGATGCCATGACCATAGGCCCCTGGGCCACCATGGGCCCCTCGGCGCGCGGCAAGATCATGCGCCGGATCGGCGATCTGGTGGCCGAGAACGCGCAAAGCCTTGCCGAGACAGAGGTGCGCGACAACGGCAAGCTGATGTCGGAGATGCTGGGCCAGCTCAACTATCACCCGGAGTGGTGGTATTACTACGCCGGGCTTGCCGACAAGATCGAGGGTGGCGTGGTCCCGATCGACAAGCCGGATCATTTCGCCTTCACCGATCACGAGCCGGTTGGCGTCGTGGGCGCGCTGACGGCCTGGAACTCGCCTCTGATGTTCATTGCCTGGAAATGCGCGCCTGCCTTTGCTGCCGGGTGCTCGGTGGTCGTGAAACCCTCGGAGTTCACCTCCGCCTCGACGCTCGAATTCGCGGCGCTCACCCGCGAGGCCGGACTGCCTGACGGCGTGTTCAACGTGGTGACCGGGCTGGGGCAGGAGGCGGGGGCGGCGCTTGTCGGCCACCCCGATGTCGCCAAGATCACCTTCACGGGCTCGGACCTCACCGGAAAGCTGATCTATCAGCAGGCAGCCAAGACGATGAAGCGGGTGAGCCTGGAGCTTGGCGGGAAATCGCCGAACATCATCTTTGCCGACGCCAATCTCGACGCGGCGGCGGCAGGCGCGGTCTCGGGCATCTTCGCCGCGACCGGGCAGACCTGCATCGCGGGCTCACGCCTTCTGGTGCAGAATTCGGTCAAGCAGGAGGTGACCGAACGCCTGATCGAGATGGCCAATACGGCGAAGATCGGCGACCCGATGCAGCCCGAGACGAATATCGGCCCGGTGACGACGGAGCCGCAGTACAAGAAGATCCTCGACTATATCGACATAGCCAAGGGTGAGGGGGCGACGCTGCTCGCTGGCGGCGGGCCATCGGATGCCGGGCCGCAATTCGTCCAGCCGACGATCTTCACCGATGTCACCAACGATATGCGCATCGCGCAGGAGGAGGTGTTCGGCCCCGTGCTCTCAATCATCGGCTTCGATGACGAGGAAGAGGCCGTGCGGATCGGCAACGACGTCATCTACGGGCTTGCCGCCGGGGTCTGGACCCAGAATATCGGCCGCGCGCATCGCATGGCCAAGGCGCTCCGCGCCGGGGTGGTCTGGGTGAACACCTACCGGGCCGTCAGCTATATGATGCCGTTCGGCGGGATGAAGCACTCCGGGCTCGGGCGTGAGAGCGGCCTGAACGCTGTGCACGAATATCTCGAGACCAAGGCTGTCTGGATCAACACATCCGACGAGGCGCCGGGGAACCCGTTCGTCCTTCGCTGATCGGTGCTGCGCGGCAGGTTGAGCCCGGGCAGGCGGTGTCCGGGGTGAGGTAAGCGAGGCAATGCTGTTTGGCCCGAGAACAAAGGGAGCGCTGCTTGGCCTGACCCTGGCGACGGCCCCGTTCGCCGGGGCGGCGGACGAGCTATCATTCCGCGATGCGAGCTATACCGGCCGTGTCGTCGAGATCGCCTCCGGCATGCTGCGCTTCGATCTCGGATGCTCTGGCGAGATCTACCAGTTGCCGCTCTCCCAGCTCGAGGCGATCGAATTCACCGAGGATTGCAGCGCGGGGGAGCTGTCGATGCCCGAGCGGGAGTGGATGGGGGAGATTTGCGACAACCCGCAGGCGTTCGGTGCCGCGCCCGCGTTCTGGAGCGTGAATGCCGAGGCGGGGGCTGAGCACTGGACCAACAGGTTCGAGGGGCTGGACGACGCGGCAATCCGGCTGACCGATCTGGAAGGCAAAGCACACTCCGTCTCCCGCGAAGGCACGATCGCGGTGATGATCACGCTGCAGACCCTCTGTGCGGATTGAGCGCCTGGCTGGACGAGAATGGCGCCTTAACGAAAACGGGCGCCGAAGCGCCCGTGTCTGGTTCTAGCCCGGCTGGGGTTCCATCCCGCCGTCTTCCTCCGGCCCGCGGCGCGGTTTCCCGGCCTTGGGGACGGCGGCATGACCGCCGGTTCCGGTCGCTGCCGGGGGAATCCCCGAGTCGTCCGACCGGTCGAGCTTCTCGCCCGCGATCACTTTCTTGATCTCGTCGCCCGTGAGGGTCTCGTATTCCAGCAGGCCCTCGGCGAGGCGCACGAACTCATCGTGCTTGTCGGTCAGGATCTGCTTGGCGGTCGCGTAGCCGTCATCGACCAGCTTGCGCACCTCGGCATCGATGATCTCCTGCGTCTCGGGCGAGTTGCTGGACGGTGCGTTGTAGGCGCCGAGGAAGCTCTGCTGCTCGTTCGCGTAGTCGATATTGCCGAGTTTGTCCGAGAAGCCGAACTGCGTGACCATCGCCCGGGCGATCTTCGAGACCTGCTGGATGTCGGACATCGCGCCGGAGGTGACGTTCTCCTCGCCGAAGGTGATCTCCTCGGCCACCTTGCCGCCCATCGCCATGGCGATCTTCGACTTGTACTTGAGCTTGGTGACCGAGTACTGGTCCCGCTCCGGCAGCGACAGCACCAGGCCCAGCGCACGGCCGCGCGGGATGATCGTCGCTTTGTGGATCGGGTCGTGCTGGGGCACGTTCATGCCGACGATGGCGTGGCCCGCCTCGTGATAGGCGGTCAGCTTCTTCTCTTCCTCGGTCATGATCATCGAGCGGCGCTCGGCGCCCATCATGACCTTGTCCTTCGCCTGTTCGAAGTCTTCCATCGTCACCACGCGCTTGTCGGCGCGGGCGGCATGCAGGGCTGCTTCGTTCACCAGGTTTGCGAGATCGGCGCCCGAGAAACCGGGTGTGCCGCGCGCGATCACCTTGAGCTCGACATTCGGCGCCAGCGGCACCTTGCGGGCATGGACGTGCAGGATCTTTTCGCGCCCGCCGATATCCGGGTTCGGCACGGTGACCTGGCGGTCGAAGCGGCCTGGGCGGAGAAGCGCGGGGTCCAGCACGTCCGGCCGGTTCGTCGCCGCGATCAGGATCACGCCTTCATTGGCCTCGAACCCGTCCATCTCGACGAGGAGCTGGTTCAGTGTCTGCTCGCGCTCGTCATTGCCGCCGCCATAACCGGCACCGCGGTGACGGCCCACGGCATCGATCTCGTCGATGAAGACGATGCAGGGCGCGTTTTTCTTGGCCTGTTCAAACATGTCGCGGACTCGGCTTGCACCGACACCGACGAACATCTCGACGAAATCCGAGCCCGAGATGGTGAAGAAGGGCACGCCCGCCTCACCCGCGATCGCGCGGGCCAGCAGCGTCTTACCGGTGCCCGGCGGGCCGACCAGCAGCGCGCCTTTCGGGATCTTGCCGCCGAGGCGGGAGTACTTGCCCGGATCGCGCAGGAACTCGACGATCTCCTCCAGCTCTTCCTTCGCCTCGTCGATGCCGGCGACATCGTCGAAGGTCACTTTGCCCTGACGCTCGGTCAGCAGCTTCGCCTTGGATTTGCCGAAGCCCATGGCCCCGCGGCCACCGCCCTGCATCCGGTTCAGGAAGAAGATCCAGATGCCGATGATGATCAGCATAGGCAGCCAGAAGGAGAGGGTTGAGAGCAATCCGCCCCGCTCCTGCGGTGCGACCTCGATCGCGACATTCGAATCGCGCAGTGTCTCCACCACCTCGGCACCGCGTGGCTGGATTGTCTGGAAACGCAGGTTGCCTGCGGTCACGCCGGTGATCTTCTCACCGTCGATCGTAACTTCGGCGATTTCACCCTGTTCCACGCGATTCATGAAATCGGAGAAGGGGATACGCTCCCCGCCGCTTGTCGATCCACCGTCCTGAAAAACAGTGAAAAGTGTGATCAGGAGGAGGATAAGGATCGCCCAGAAGGCCATGTTTCGTGACGTATTCACGTGGAAGAACTCCGTTTCCCGCTGTCGTTATGGAAGTCCACACACATAACTAGGCCTGTTGAGGGAGAACTTAAAGCCTTTCGCAGCGACCAAATCGCGCGGGTAATGGTTTCAGTTCCGTACTGAACGCGCTGGAGTGGCCCGGGCTTGGGTCGTGGAACTTCGCTGCGGGGACCGCGATCAGGGTCTCTCCGCGCCAAATAGCCGGGACGGTCAGCCGTGCTGGGCGCGGCGCCTGTGCCCAGCCCTGCGGGCCCTGATGGTCGATCTGCTTGATGTGGCTGAGCCCTGCTTCGCCCGTGGCGGCAACGGTGAACCCTTCGGGCCCGCCCGGCAGGATCGACCAGCGGTGATCCCACACCTCCGCCGCGATCGGGGCCGGGCCGGAGACTGCGCTCGGTTCACGACAAAGTGTCCATTTGTCCCGCGTTCTCAGGCTGATCACGCCGCCCAGGGTGTGGTTGCCCTCGGCATTCCAGAGCGATCGGAGGCTGTCGATCCTCGGCCGGTAGGCGTGGCCGCCAAGCCAGCAGAGGGCATCGGCAAGCACGGCGAGGCGGGTGTCTTCCTCCGCGCGTTCGAAGAGATCGCGGGAGAGGATCAACTCGCCGCAATGGCCGATGCGCACGGCGTCTGCCGCCAGACGGTCGCGGTCCTGTTCCAGCACCCGTCTCTGGCGTGCCAGCGTCTCGGCCGTCGCGGCCAGCCCCTGTGCTTTGATCCCAAGCTCCGACATGGCCTTGCGCACCGCGACCCGGTCATAGCGCGGGTCCTCGTTGGTCGGATCGTCCGACCAGCCGATGCCGCGCTCCACCAGACGCTCCCTGAGCGCCGCGCGGGGGAGGCGCAGCAGCGGGCGGAGCCAGAGGGTGCCTGCGAGGCGGATGCTCTCAGCCATGGCGGAGAGGCCATCGGCGCCCGACCCGCGCATCAGGCGCATCAGGACGGTTTCGGCCTGGTCGTCGATGGTGTGGCCAAGCAAAACGGCTCCGAGATCCTGCCTTGCCGCCCAGTCGCCGAGCAGCCGGTGGCGGGCTTCGCGCGCCCGGGCCGATAGGTTGCCCGGATCGCCCTCATCCCGGTCGCCCGGGTCCCAGTCGAGAAGGCTGTGCGCCAGACCCAGACCTTCGGCGAATGCCCGTGCCGATCCGGCCTCGGCCGTGGAGCCGGGGCGGAGATGATGATCGACCGTTGCGGCGCAGATGATGCGGCCCCGCGCCTTTGCCCATTCGCTGGCAAGAAGTGTCAGCGCCGTGCTGTCGCTGCCGCCCGAGAGCGCGACGCCCAAGGTGCCGGAGACGCCTTCGGTCAGCCGGTCGAGGGTCGCGAAGACTTCGTCGCGCAGGCCAGCGGCGTCAAACGCACCCGAGGCTTGCCTGTTCATCGGTGGCCGCCTGGGTGACGGAGCTTGAGGCATTGGGGAACTGCCGGGTCACCTCGCTGAGCGTTTGACAGGCAGGTTCGATCTGGTTCAGGCGGCCGAGGGTTATGCCGAGCTGGAGCAGATTGTCTGGCGCGTAAGAATCGCCCGGGTTCTTCCTGTACCCCGCCAGATAGGTCGTCGCCGCCTCGGCGAACGCACCCCTGACGAACTGGCTCTGGCCCAGCCAGTAATGCGCCTCGCCCAGAAGGGCGCTGGCGGGATAGTCACTGATGAATTTCAAGAGGCGCTCTTCGCCCTGGTCGAAGCGCCCCTGCTGGATGTCGAGCTTCGCGCGGTCGAGATCGGCCTGCTCGCTCAGGATCACGGGTGCGGGGGTCTCGGTTGGCGTTTCGCCGAGCACGATCGGGCTCTGCAGGCTGGTGTCGCCACCTTCCAGTTCGGTGACGCGGAAGCTGAGGTCTTCGAGCTGGCGTTCGGTCGCCTCGCGCATTTGGCGCAGTTCGAACTGCATTTCCTCTACCTGGCCGGTGAGGCGGGCGAGTTCCGCCTCCAGCCTGCTCGTGTCGATCGATCCGCCCCCGCCGGACGGGGCGCTGGAGCTTGATGCCTCGCCCCCGAGGCGCGCGCGGATGTCCTGAAGCTCCGCATCCAGCAGATCGAGCCTGTAGCGCAGTTCAGCCGGGTCGCTGGAGGAGCCGGTCCAGGTTTGCGCCGCCGCAGGCAGGCCAACGGCGGCAGCGGCCGCGAGACAAAGCAGAAACCGGGTTGCCGTTCGACACATATGGATGGTTCTCATGGGTCCATTCCCTCTGGTTTCCGCTTGCCTGCGTCGTGTCTTAGCTGTCCGGCGCGCCCTGAACAACGGTCATGCCGCGGCGGTTCTGGGCCCAGCTGTTGGGGTCAGAGCCGAGCGCGATCGGACGCTCCTTGCCGAAGCTGACCGTGCGCAGACGGTCCGCCGCCACGCCCTGTGCGACCAGGAAAGCCCGCACCGAGTTCGCACGCCGCGCGCCGAGGGCGAGGTTGTATTCGCGGGTTCCACGCTCATCCGCGTGCCCCTCGATCGTGGCGGAGGTGCCCGGATTGTCCTGCATCCACTGGGCCTGGCCGCTCAGTGTCGACTGCGCCGTCACCGACAGGTCGTGCCGGTCGGTGTCGAAGAGCACCCTGTCACCCACGACCTGGCGGAAGTAAGCTGCCGTGTCAGCGGGGGGCAGGTTGTCGCTCACCCCTGCTGTCGGCGAGTTCGAGACTTGATCTGCGTCGTCCGAGCAGGCCGCGAGGGCGAGGGCTGCGACGAGCGCGATGAGTGGGGATGCTTTCATGGTCTAATTCTCCTTACCTGTCGGGCAGACCCTCGGTTGGGGAGGGGCCTGCCATGGCCGGGGCGGGGTTGCGTATCCTGCTTCGGTTGTCCTGCCCGCCTCCATTGCAGGACCCGCTATACCTCAGTTTCGAAGCGGCGACCATGCCGGATCGGAGGCCGCGTTCGGCGTATCGATCCGGCGAAGATTGCGTCCCGTCACGTCGACGGACATGAGCTGCGGCTTGCCGTTCTGCCCGCGGCTCTCGCGGTAGAAGGTCAGGATCCTGCCATTGGGCGCAAAGCTCGGCCCCTCCTCGAGGAAACTGCTCGAGAGAAGGCGCTCATCGGTCCCGTCCGGGCGCATCACGCCGATGTGGAAGACGCCCCCCACGATCTTGGTGAAGGCGATCAGATCGCCGCGTGGCGACCAGACCGGTGTCCCATACGTGCCTTTGGTGAAGCTGATCCGCGTCGCAGCGCCGCCGAGAGCGGGCATCACGTAGAGCTGCTGGCTGCCGCCCCGGTCGCTCTCGAACACGATCCGGTTGCCGTCTGGCGAGAACGAGGGCGAGGTGTCGATCCCCGGATGGCGCGTCAAGCGGCGCAGCTGCCGGCTGGCCAGATCCATCGCATAGACGTCGGTGTTCCCGGCCCGCGAGAGCGACATGACGACCGACCGGCCGTCGGGTGAGAAGCGGGGCGCGAAGCTCATGCCCGGGAAATTGCCCAGCCGCTCACGCTGGCCCGTGTCGAGGTTGAGGATGAAGACCTGCGGCTGACCAGTGTCGTAGGAGATGTAGAGCACGGTCTGATCGTCGGGCGAGAAGCGCGGCGTGAGCACGAGGCCCTCGGTTCCCGCAATCAGCCTCAGATTGGCGCCGTCCTGATCCATGACCGCGAGCTGCTTGCGCCGGTCGCCCTTCGGCCCCTTTTCGTCGACGAAGAGGATGCGGCTGTCGAAATACCCGGTCTCGCCGGTGAGGCTGGTGTAGATCCCGTCCGACACCTTGTGCGCGACCCGCCGCCAGTCGGCCGCGTCGGCGAGGAACTGCAGCCCGTCGAGCTGCGTCTCGGCATTTGTGTCGAACACCCGGAACTGCACCTGCAGCCTGCCGTCCTCGGCCGTGAACACGGTGCCCGAGACCAGCGCATCGGCATTGATCGTGCGCCAGTTGGCATAGTTCGGCGTGGTGTTGAAGTCGGTAATCGGGTCGATATAGGCCGCCTGCGGGATGATCTTGAAAAGCCCCGACCGTTCCAGATTGGCTTTCACCACCGCCTCGATATCCGCGGTCTGAATGACCAGCCCCGGATCGGTGGGGATGAAGGGCGAGATGGCGATCGGCAGCGGTTCGAGCTGAGCGCCCTCAATGTCGATGAGGAGCGGTTGTCCCTCGTCCTGGGCGGCGGCCCAAGAAGGCGCCGCGGCAAGGAGAATGACTGCGAACAGACGAGACAGGATCTTCATGAGCTAAACCCGATAGCATTGGGGGTGAAACGCACGTGGATCAGTTTCCAGGCGTCGTGTTTGTTGGCTGGGAGCTTGGCGAACTCGCCTGCGTTCTCGGCCTTGATCAGCGCACGGCGGCCCGAGGCGAAGAGCGCCCTCTGGCTCTGCTCCGTGCCACCTTCCGCTTCCAGCAGTTTCGGCTGGCCGATGATCCTGCCGGAGCGGTCGACCTCGATCGCGATCTTGACCCAGAGCCGCCGGTCAGGCGAGCCGTTGTAGACGAAATACTGCTTGATCCCCAGTTGCAGGGCATCCTTCTCCCCCCGGGTGACCCTCTGCGCAAAGACCGACTGGGACCCGCTTGGTCTGGTGTCTTCAGGCGTCTCGGCGGCTTTCGGCTCTTCCTGCGAGGCGGGCGGCTGCGCCTCGGCCTGTTCGGTCTTGCTCGCTGGTGGGGCGGAGGCGGGCCGGTCCGCGGGCTTGGCTACCGGGATGCGGGACTCCTCGGGTGCGAGCGACTCTGGCGCGTCGGGCTGCGCCTCGGCCACCTCGGTCTCTGGATCCGTCTCGTCGGGCCGCTCTTCCGGCTTCTCCGCCTCCTCCGGCAGGGGTTCGGGCAGCGGAAGCGGCTCAGGCGCCGGGTCGGGGGCCTGTTGGGCCGAGGCGAGCGGCTGCAGCGGCTCGGTCGTCGGCTTGCTTTCCGGCTCCTTGGCCTGTTCGGGCAGGATGTCGGGGGTCGGCAGTTCCGCGATCGAGATCCTCGGCGCCTCGGTCGGCACGTCCGTGGGCGGCGGCGGCAGAGCGATCTCGGGCTTTTCGGGTTTCGCCTCGGGCTTCGGCGTGTTCCAGGCCAGAACGGAGGTCTCCGACGCAGTCACGCTTTCATCGGCGGTCTCGCTGGCATCCGGGGTGGCGTCCGAGTTCTCAGGATCGCTCAGGTCCGCCGGCCCCTCGCTCTGCACCACCGGCGCGGTCGAGTTGATCGCATCGAAGACCTCGCCATCGACCAGCGAGACCTCGGTGACCTGAAACGGGGTGTCATCCTCGGCGTGCAACCAATCCGTGCCCAGGATCACCGCCAGAATGGCGATCCCGTGCATCGAGCCGGAAATGATTGCCCCGTTGCGCATTGCCTACTCCACGGTCGCGTCAGCCTGATCCGTCACGAGACCGATCTGATTGAACCCCGCGTTCCTGAGGAAAGCCATAATCTCGGCCACACGTCCGTACTCAAGCGCCTGATCCGCGCGGAGGAACACCTTGCCCCCGTCTTCGCCGCGGGCCTCGCGGATCGCCGTCAATCGCTCCAGCATGCCCTCGTTGGCGACGGGCTGGTCCTGGAGGTAGACCGCGCCCGTGCGGTCGACATTCACGGTCAGCGGCTCCTGCTGCTCGGTCGGCAGCGCCTCGGCGGTGGTCTTGGGCAGGTTGAGCGGCACGCCGACCGTCAGAAGAGGTGCGGCGACCATGAAGATGATCAGGAGCACCAGCATCACGTCGACGAAGGGCGTGACGTTGATCTCCGACATCGGTTGGGAGCGGGATCTGCCGCGCCGCGATCTGGCGGCTGATTTGCCGGGGATCGTCGCACCCATCAGGCCTGCTCCCGCCCAGCCCGGTCGATCTGCCGGCCGAGGATCGTGCTGAATTCGTCCGCGAAGTTCTCCAGCCCGCCGGTCAGCCCCTCGGCATCGGCGACGAGCCGGTTATAGGCGACAACGGCCGGGATGGCGGCGAGGAGGCCGAGTGCGGTTGCGAGCAGCGCCTCCGCGATCCCGGGCGCGACGACGGCGAGGTTGGTGTTCTGCTGGGTCGCGATATCCTCAAACGCGGTCTTGATGCCCCAGACTGTGCCGAAGAGGCCGATGAACGGCGAGACCGAGCCGACGGTCGCCAGGAACGATAGCCGCCGGTTGATCGACGAGCTTTCGCGCGCGATCGTCACGTTCATCGCCCGTTCGACCCGCGCCATGGTGCCGGGGATCAGCCCGCCGGTTTTGGCAAACGACCGGCGCCATTCGGTCATGCCGGCGGTGAAGACCCGCTCGATCGGCGATCTGCCGCCTTCGCCCAGCCGGTCGAACAGCTCATCCAGCGGCTGGCCGGACCAGAATGTGTCTTCGAATTTGCGGGTCTGCCCGCCCAGGCGGCTGAACGAGATGCTCTTCTCGAAGATGATCGCCCATGACCAGAAGGACGCGACCACCAGCATCACCATGACGACCTGCACCACCCAGGTGGCGCTGACAAACATGTTGTAGACTGAAAAATCGACTTCCTGGCCGGTCGTCGCTCCCAATTGGGCTGTTTCGCCCGCAGCTTGTGCAAACCCAATCAGATGCACCAGACCTGCACCCATCACGTCCATGATGTTGTCCTGCTCATTGCCTCAACTGCCCAAAGGCGCGGTCGCTTGGGCGACGCTCTTGCCTCTATGAACGCACTATGGGCCATTTCCGTCCAAAGATCGACCGCCGTCGTGGAATTAGGTTAATGCGCCGAAATCGGCCTGCGGATCAACCGAGGTTCGCGCGATGGTGATGGATCAGATCTCGGAGACGGTGGCAACGGATTTTACCGTGACAAGCGCGGCTGCGGCAGGCGCGGTTTCCCCGTCGCGGATCGCCGAGACCTCGGAGCTTGCATGAAAGATCCGCCGCCCAGGCGCGAGGATGGTGGAGACGGCGATCAGCCTCTCGCCCTTTGCCGGGGCGAGGAAGTTGATCTTGAACTCGATCGTCAGGGGCTGGCGGCCTTCCTCCATAAGGGTGTAGGCGGCAAATCCCGCCGCATTGTCGGCCAGGGCGGCGACCACGCCGCCGTGGAAGAAGCCGTGTTGCTGCGCGACACCCGGCGCGAAGGGCAGGTCGATCTCGCACCGGCCCGCGCCGATCTCACCAAGCTGGGCGCCAAGCGTGTGCATGAGGCCCTGTTTCGCAAAGCCGGTGCGCACCGCCTCCACCCGCGTTTCATCGAGGGGTCGGGTCACGCGGTCGCCCCCAGCATCCGCCGCAGATTGCCCGGCATACGCGCGGGCCGCCCGGCCTGGTCGATGATCGCGATCTTTATAGAGGCACTGAAGAGCTCCGCCGTGTCCCTCACGATCCGCTGCTCCATGTCCAGCGAGGCCGCGCCGAGCCGCCCGATCCGGGTCTCGACGGTCAGATCATCGCCGAAGCGGGCGGGCTGGTGATAGTCCGCCTCCACCCGGCGCACGACGAACATCACGCCGTGCTGCTCCAACAGCGCCATCTGGTCGATCCCGAGTGCTGTCAGCGCTTCGGTCCGGCCACGCTCGATGAATTTCAGGTAGTTCGCGTAATAGACGATCCCCTGGAGATCCGTATCTTCGTAGTAGACCCGGCAGCGAAAGGCGTGTGGCGTCAAAGCGCGCCGCTCTCCGCGAGGTCCGCCAGCGGGCGCGGCAGCTCCCCGGTCGCCGCGCCGAAGATCCTGGGTTCGCGGTCTCTCTGCCAGATCACCGCCATGCCCTTGCCGGTCTCGACCTCAACCGCCAGCCCGGCGCGCGTGGTGGTGCAGGCCCGGACGAGGCAGCCTGTGACCACCAGGTAGCCGTCGACCAGCCGCGCCCGTGTGTCCTTCTCCGTCCCCTGCCGGATCTCGCGGAACTCCTGCGTCGTCACGACCATCTGGAACCGCGCCCATTCCATCGGGTCGCCGAAATACTCGGCATGGGTCGCGCCGTCGAACTTGGTCACCGCGGGGCCGGCACTGGCCGCCACCTGCTGTGCCGCTGCGGGTAGGGCAAGTGCCCCCGCCAGAACCGCCGAGATCAACAGGGCCTTCATCGCTCTTCCTCCATCCGTTGCAGCCGCGCGGCCAGCCGGAGGGCTAGCGACGGGTCGCTCCCCGCCACCGGCAGCACCGGGTCATAGGCCGCGCGCACCACATCAGCATACCATGGTTTCACGACACAGCGCCCATCGTCGATCAGCGCGATCGGGCTCTCTTTCGTGAAAGCGTGGTCCGACCACAACAGCAGCCCCTGGAAGGACTGGCTGACCGCCAGCGTCTGGGCCGAGACCTGCTGGAGATCGGCGTCATAGCGCAACAGCGTGATGCAGATCTTGATCGCGCCCGTGTCGTCGAAGCCGAAGATCCGGTACTGATTGGCGCCCGAGGCGGTCAGCATGGTCACCAGTTTCGAAAGATCCGGGATGAGTTTCTGGAGATGCGGAACCTCGTTCAGCTCCGCCCAGTCCCGCGAGAAGAAGACCAGGAAATTTGCGCCCAGTTCCGCGTCGATTTCGTCGATCTTCAGTCCCGCGAGACCGGCGACCGACCTGAGCGCCTCCTCGAAGATCCGGATCCCTTCCTCATTGGTGCCGAAGACCACGGGGGCCAGCGCGCGGCCCCAGCGCGCGAAACGAAAGCTTTCGTCAGAGCGGGTGAAGAGCGCGCTGACGCGGTCGGTCTCTGTCTGGGTATCTGTCATGCCCGACCCGTAGCAGGCGGGCGCGGCGCGCGAAAGCGTGGACGCCAGCCTGCGTCGAACTGGCCATTCGGGCCCGCGAGGCGTAGCATCGCCGGGCGGGGAGCACCGGGGGGTGCGTGAGAACCCGAAGGGAACACCCAATGGCGTATTATCTGTTCCAGGCGCGCTACAGCCGCCCGGCCATCCAGGCGATGATCGACGAGCCCCAGAACCGCGAGGAGGCCGCCCGCCCTCTGATCGAGGCGCTGGGCGGGAAGTTGCTCAGCCTGTTCTTCTGCTTCGGTCAGGAAGATGTGCTCGCCATCATCGAGGCGCCGGATGACAAGACGGCGGCGGCTTCCTCGATGATCCTCGGTGCATCCGGCGCCTTCTCGGCCGGGGCGACGACCAAGCTTCTCAGCGCAGCGGAAGCGATGGAGGCGATGGGGATCGCCAAGCAGGCCCAGGGGATCTATTCGCCCGCAACGGGCTGAGAGGACGATCGAGGCTTTTGAAGGACCACAGATCTGGTGGCCAATTCTGCTTTGCGCTCGGGAAAGCAGATGAGTGAACCGCTGGTCCGCATCCTACGGGGTGACGTTTGCTGCCGGAACGGATTTAACCGCTCCCCGCGCCTGTGATACCATTGCGCAGGGGGAAAGCGATGTTGCGCGTGCGAGTTCTTCATTCTGTCACTCTTCTGGCGTCGTGTTTGGCCGCTGCTGCTGCCTCAGCGGAGCCGTATCCCGAATACGAGTCGGTCTACGTCAATGATTTTGCGGATGCGCTGGACGCGGAGACCGAAGGTCAACTCACCGACCAGTTGAAGGCGATCCGCGAGGACCACGGGGTCGAGATGACGGTCGTCACGATCGAGACGGTCGGCGACTTTGACCCGGCCGACTCGTGGGAGGCCTTCGCCACCCGGCTCTTCAACGGCTGGGGCATCGGTGACCCGGATCGCAATGACGGTGTCTTGTTCCTCTTCGCCATGACCGACCGCGACATGCGCCTCGAGCTTGGCGCGGGCTATGACCGGGAGTGGGACCAGGCAGCCGCCGAGATCGTGCAGAACATCATGGTGCCGAACTTCAAACAGGGGAAGATCAACGGCGGGGTGAAGGCGGGCGTTGGCACCATGATCGCCCGCATCCGAACCAATATCGCCGAGGGACGGGCCGCCACCGACACGCCCTATGGACTGAAGGAAGTGACCATCACCGCCGATGGCGCGACGATCACGTCCACCCGCCGTCAGGCGCCCGAGGGCGGGTTCGACTGGCTCTGGTACACGCTGGTGGTCCCGGTGCTGGGCGGCGGTGCGTTCCTGACCCGCCGCTATGTCCGGATGCGCCCGCGCTACTGCCAGAGGTGCGACATGCGCATGAAGCTGGTCGATGAGATGTCGGACGACGCGTTCCTCGACGAAGGCTCGCAGCTGGAAGAGAGCATCAAATCGGTCGACTACGATGTCTGGCAATGTGCCGCCTGCGGGCATGCGCAGATCGAACGCTGGCGCAAGTGGTTCTCCCGCTATGGCGCTTGCAAGGCGTGCAACTACCGTGCGCTGGAGAGCGATAGAACCGTGCTGCGGCACGCGAGCTACAGCTCGGACGGGCTCGCGCGGATCGACTACAACTGCGTCCATTGCGGCCACAGCTACTCCGAGACGAAGCGGATCCCGAGGAAGACCAAATCCTCCTCGTCCAGTTCCTCGTCCTTCAGTGGCGGACGATCCTCCGGCGGCGGCGCGTCTGGCAGTTGGTGAGGCGCGCTCGTCAGCCCTCTATTCGTCGGGGATTTGCAGCGTCATCGATATTATCGCTCTTCGCTGTAACACTTTCGAAGACGTGGATTTCGCTCCCAACTCTTCGCGCGCCTCGATCTTTCATTCGCGATCATCGCCAGGAGAGGAGCGGGCATGGTGCCTTCGCCTTCTAGGCCATAGGTCTCGAGTGTCTCGCAGCGCAGAAGTGCCGCAAACGGCGCACCGGTCGCGAGCTCGATCGCCAGAAAACCGCTCCACTCCCCGCAGCGACGCGGCCAGCACCCCGCGCCGACAAGAAATCCATCATGGATCGAGGTCTTGTTAGGAGAGGCGATCGAGAGCGAGGTTCTCAGCATATCCATCTCCTCGCGGTTCATAACCGAAAGGAACCTTAGGCGTTCGGATGGATCTTCGAGGATTGAAAATGGATAGCTTCCGTTCCAACGGGTTACGTCTTCGCCCGCGCCTGCAGGGCTCGCTCCAGCTTCGCTCTCATATACGATGGTGATGTCTGCGTCTCGCCCGTCGTAGGTGACTATCCAATGATCCACCGAAGCGGGATAGCTGCGCTCCATACGGAAGCTCACATGGTCGGGATGCACTCTAAACTCAGATGGGTTGTATCCGTGATCGGCGAAGGGTCCTTTCAGCTCGAATTTGTCTTTGGAGAGGTGAAGGAAGAACCAATCGCTGCAACAGCTTGCGCCCCCAGACCATTGATGGATCAGAACCACATCGCCTTTGTCGCCCCAGTTGAACACATGCACTGGACGGGAGCCCCGGTAGAGATCACGCAGGAGTCTTCCACCTATGGAAAGAAACTGTCGATAGAACCCTTTGCCAACTGGCGTGTAGGCCTCGACCTGCACGATCTCTCCGAAGCGGGTTTCTGTGATGCGCGCGCCCTCGATGCGGCGGATATCGGGTTCTGAGAGCACCGGGAGTGCAATGAGCGAAAACGTTAAAGCAATGAGCAGATGCGCCCGCATTACTCCTCCTCGAACAGTCCCTGCTGCGGCTTCGGTGGCGACAATCCCAAATGCCTCCAGGCGGTTTGGGTCAGCATCCGTCCGCGCGGGGTTCGGTTCACCAAGCCTGCCTGCATAAGGTAGGGCTCGATTACGTCTTCCAGAGCGTCGCGCGCTTCGGACAGTGCGGCCGCCATGGTCTCGATCCCGACCGGGCCACCGCCGTAATGCTCGGCGATCATGCTCAGATAGCGCCGGTCCGCGCCGTCCAGCCCCTTGTGATCGACGCCGAGCCGCTGCAGCGCCCGATCGGCGAGGTCCTTGCTGACATGGCCTTCGGTCTCCACCAGGGCGAAGTCCGAGACCCGGCGCAGCAACCTGCCCGCGATCCTCGGCGTGCCGCGGGCGCGGCGCGCGATCTCGGCGATGCCATCGGGGTCCGCGTTCAGATCCAGTAGCCGGGCTGCGCGGCTCACGATCTCGCCAAGCTCCTGATCCGTATAGAATTCCAGGCGTGTCGGGATGCCGAAGCGGTCTCTCAGCGGGGTCGTCAACAGCCCCAGTCGCGTCGTCGCGCCGATCAGGGTGAAGGGCGCCAGATCGATCCGCACCGTCCGCGCGGCTGGGCCTTCCCCGATCACCAGATCCAGCTCGAAGTCTTCCATGGCGGGGTAGAGGATTTCTTCGACCACGGGGGAGAGCCGGTGGATCTCGTCGATGAACAGCACATCGCGCGGCTCCAGATTGGTCAGCACGGCCGCAAGATCGCCGGGCTTCGCGATCACGGGGCCCGAGGTCATCCGGAAATTCACGCCCAATTCGCGGGCGACGATCTGCGCCAGCGTGGTCTTGCCGAGGCCGGGCGGGCCGTAGAGCAGCAGATGGTCCATCGCCTGACCCCGCCGCCGCGCCGCCTCGATGAAGACCCGGAGGTTGGAGCGTGCATCGGCCTGCCCGGTGAACTCATCCAGGCTCTCCGGCCGCAGGGCCCGCTCCGCCTCATCCGGCGGCTGCCGCCCGCCGCGGAGCATCGGGTCCGGTTCGATCAGGGGGTCGGTCACAGGTTTTGTCCCAATTGCTGCAGGGCCTTGCGGATCAGCTCGCCGGTCTCGCCGCCCTCGGCTCCGGCGACGGCGGCGGCGGCCTCTCCGCGATCATAGCCCAGATTGACGAGGGCGGAGACCGCTTCCGCCTCCGCCAGCATCGTGTCTTCGTCGGCGCTCGAGCCGCGCGGCGAGATCGCTGCCACCTGTGCCGCCGACATGGTCGATGCGCCCAACGGCTCGATCAGGACAGAGGCGGCCTGAGGCGCCGACTTCAGCGCCATCACATCGGGCGCCTTGCCTTTCAGTTCTGTCACGATCCGTGTGGCAAGCTTCGGGCCGACACCGGGCGCAGATCGCACCGCTGGGGCGTCGCCAACAGCCAGCGCGCGGGCGATCCCCGATGCGCCGAGCGCGCCGAGGATGCCGAGGCTGACCTTGGCGCCCACGCCCTGCACCGAGACGAGCAGCCGGTGCCACTCCCGCTCCACCCGGCTCTCGAAGCCGTAGAGCTGCATGAGGTCCTCACGCACCACCAGTTCGGTGTAGAGCGCGACCCATTCGCCCACATCAGGCATCTGGCGCAGGGTCGGGGTGGCGCAGAAGATCTCGTAGCCGATGCCGGACGTGGTCTCGATCAGCACGTGATCGTCGGCCACATAGTCCAACCGCCCTGTGATCTTGCCGATCATCGCGCGCCCGCCAGCGCCTGAGCATGCCGGGCCCGCGCAGCGCCCTGCCAGCCATGGCAGATCGCGATGGCGAGCGCGTCGGTCGCATCCGGGCCAGCGGGCTCGACCCCAGGGAGGAGCAGCTTCACCATATGCAGAACCTGCGCCTTCTCCGCATGGCCGACGCCGACCACTGCTTTCTTGACGGCGTTCGGCGCGTATTCCGCGACCGGAATGCCGTGTTGTGCTGGCACCAGCAGGGAGATGGCGCGCGCCTGGCCGAGTTTCAGCGTGCCGGCCGCGTCCTTGTTGACGAAGGTATGCTCCACGGCCGCCTGGTCCGGGCGTGTCTCCAGAACGACTTCTTCGATCTCACGGTGGAGCCGGGCGAGACGGTTCGCCAGCGTGCCATCGCTTGAACGGCAGACACCATTGCTGATATGGCGAAGCTTCTGCCCGCTGACCTCAACGACACCCCATCCGGTCTGCCGCAACCCGGGATCGAATCCGATGATCCTCATATGTCCTGCCCGCTTTTTTCTTTGGGTAGCACGAAACAAGAACAGGCGCCAGTCCCCCGCAGTGCCGGATATCGCGGGAGCCCCGCCAAATCATGCAGCCAGTGCATGGGGGTTTTGCACCGATTGCAATTGTAAAGACGCGCCGGAAAGCCCAGATCTAACGCATCGAGAGAGATGCTCGAGAACAGCGCAAACCCCTGCTGGAGTTACGAAAATGACCAACACGACATTCGGTCAGACCACTACCGCTTTCCCCCGCGCGACCGGCCTGGTGGCCAGTCTGATCAACACCATTGCCCGTGCTAGCAAGCGTGACCTGCGCAGTTTCACTCCTGCAGAGCGCGAAGATCTCGGCCTTACCCTGGCCGATATGCGCCGGATCGGCGCCTGAGCCCCTCCCCACCATGTTCTGGTGTCGGGCACGGTCCGGACTCAAGGGCCGCCACCTTCTCCCCCGAGGTGGCGGCCCATTAATTTCCTGCTAACCATCTTTCCCGACGCTCCGGGCGAAATGCGGACTCGCTATCCCGCTTGGGGTCAGGCTAGTGTTCGCCACAAGATATAGATTCGCCGCGCAGATCAGAGGGAGGCCAGAATGGCAGGCAGCGTCAACAAAGTGATCCTGATCGGGAACCTGGGTGCCGACCCGGAGGTGCGCAGCTTTCCAAACGGCGGCAAGGTCTGCTCGCTACGCATCGCAACGTCTGAGAACTGGAAGGACCGCAACACCGGTGAGCGCCGGGAGAAGACCGAGTGGCATCGGGTGGAGATCTACTCCGAACCGCTGGCCAATGTGGCCGAACGCTATCTGCGCAAGGGATCGAAGGTCTATCTCGAAGGCCAGCTCGAGACCCGCAAATGGCAGGATCAGAGCGGGCAGGACCGCTATACGACCGAGGTCGCCCTGCGCCCCTACCGCTCCGAACTGACGATGCTCGACAGCCGGGGCGAGGGCGGCGGTGATTTCGGGGGTGGAGGATCGTTCGGCAGCGGCTCCAGCGGCGGTCAGGTCGGCGGTGGCGAGCCCGGCGGCAGCATGGGCGGCATGGACGACGAGATCCCGTTCTAGATCGCCGGGTATAGAAGTGACCTCGCGCGATCTCTCCGATGAGGAAAAGCAAGACTTCTGGGACCTCGCCAATATCTTCATGGCGATCGCCAATGAGCAGATAGACCGGTACGAGGTTGGCTATGTGAGTGGCGCCTTCCTCTATGGCTGCGCCCGGTACAACGCCTTTGCGATGCAGTGTGGCGGGGCGAAGCCTGGCGAGATCGAGCACCGGACCAAGACCTATCTGATCGACTGCTACATGAATGAGTTGCGCAGGAATCTGGGCGAGGCCCTGATCAAGTCTGACGCTGCAGACCCTGCTGCTCATTGGAGCACGTTTGACCTTCTGGACGATTTCACAGACTGGACCGGCGATGAGCTTTGGGAGTTCCGGGAGGTCGCCGACCTCTTTGTGAATGCCGCGAATGATCAGACGTCCGCCGCCCGGGTAAGCCGCATCAGTGCTGCCTTCATGCATGCGTGTGCGCGGTTCAATATGTATGAGTTGCAGCTCGGCGGGGAGAAACCTCACCTTATCGACGAGGCGCAATTGGGGCGGTATGCAAGTTGCTACGAGAGCCTGATCATATTGCATATGCGTGATCAGTTGGTCCAAGCGGAAGACCGAGCGCCGAGGTGAAATCGCGATGATTTGCGACCCGTGGTTGTTGCCGATCCTAGTCATGATTTGGCTGGCTGCGGGCACGATCAAGGGCACGGTCGGCATCGGCATGCCCACGGCTGCAGTCGGGATGATGTCGCAGGTCATCGATCCGCGGGCCGCGATCGCCATGGTCGTCGTCCCTTCGATGCTGACGAATGCGTGGCAGGTCTGGCGCTCCGGCGACATAATGGGCGCGGTTGGCCGTTACAGGTGGTTCCTGCTGTTTCTGGTCGGCATGATCCTGATCGTGAGCCTGGGCTTCACGGCGCGGGTGCCCACGGACACGCTCATCTTCGTGCTCGGCTGCATCGTCGTGATCTTCTCTGTCATGAGCCTCGGCTGGGCGCCCCCAGTGATCCCTGAGCGTCACGACCGGACCGGCCAGATCATCGCGGGCGGCATCGCCGGCGGTCTCGGCGGGCTGACCGCGATCTGGGCGCCGCCGATGATCGTCTATCTGACCGGGCGGCGGGTCGAGCGCGATGAGTTCGTCCGCGCCTCGGGGCTGATCATCTTCAGTGGCACGATGCCGTTGCTCTTCACCTTCAGCCAGAACGGCATGATGGACCGGGATGATTTCATGCTGGGCGTTGCGATGACGATCCCGGCGATGATCGGCTTTCAGATCGGAGAGAAGATCCGCGGCTATCTGGATACGGAGCGGTTCCGGACCGTGGTTCTGGTTCTCTTCCTCCTGCTAGGGTTGAACCTCATCCGCCGGGCTCTGCTCTGACCCCGAGGTCTGGTGGCTCGATACCATCTCGAATACCATAAATTGCGCTTTGTCATGGCTGGAGACGCTTGCCCGGTTATTATGCAGCGAATATAAAGAAACCGTCACAAAAGGGCTGGTCGCGCGCAGAGCACCAGACCAATCGAACATGCCGAGCAGGAGCAGCTTTTGAGCGACGACGAGAGCACGGACGAGCCCGGCGACGGCGCGCTGCCGCCTGAGCGCCCGCCCTATGACGGACCGACCATCGCGGTCGAGGAGGAGATGAAGCGCTCCTACCTCGATTACGCGATGAGCGTGATCGTGGCCCGTGCGATCCCTGACCTGCGCGACGGCCTTAAACCGGTCCACCGCCGCATTCTCTATGCGATGAGCGAGACCGGGAACACCTTCGACAAGGCGTATCGCAAATCGGCCCGCCCGGTCGGCGATGTCATGGGTAAGTACCACCCCCATGGCGACAGCGCGATCTATGACGCCTTGGTGCGGATGGCGCAGCCGTGGTCGATGTCGCTGCCGCTCCTCGACGGGCAGGGCAATTTCGGCTCGATGGACGGGGATAACCCGGCGGCGATGCGCTATACCGAAGTGCGGATGGCCAAGCCCGCCGATTATCTGCTCGAAGATATCGACCGGGATACGGTCGATTTTCAGGACAACTATGACGGCAAGGACCGGGAGCCGACGGTGCTGCCCGCCCGGTTCCCGAACCTTCTGGTCAATGGTGGTGCGGGGATCGCGGTTGGCATGGCCACCAATATCCCGCCGCACAATCTGGGCGAGGTGGTCGACGCCACATTGGCGCTGATCGAGAACCCGGAAATGACGCTCTCGGAGGTAATGGAGTACATCCCCGCCCCCGACTTCCCAACCGGTGGGCTGATCCTTGGCCAATCGGGTGCGCGCAAGGCCTATGCCACCGGGCGCGGCTCGGTGATCGTGCGCTCCAAGACCCGGGTGGAGGAAATCCGCAAGGACCGCTTTGCCATCGTCGTCGATGAGATCCCCTATCAGGTGAACAAGGCCTCGATGATCGAGAAGATCGCCGAGCAGGTGCGTGAGAAGAAGATCGACGGCATTGCGCATGTCCAGGACGAGTCAGATCGCTTTGGCGTGCGCGTGGTGATCGAGCTCAAGCGGGATGCGACGCCCGATGTGGTGCTGAACCAGCTTTACCGCGCGACGCAGCTCCAGACCTCTTTCGGCTGCAACATGCTGGCGCTCAATCATGGGCGGCCGGAGCAGCTCGATCTGATCTCGATCCTGCGCGCGTTCATCGACTTCCGCGAGGAGGTCGTGGCGCGGCGCACCGCGCATCTTCTGACGAAGGCGCGGGAGCGGGCGCATGTCTTGTGCGGCCTCGCGGTCGCGGTCTCGAATGTCGATGAGATCGTGCAGACCATCCGCTCCTCACCCGATCCCGCGACCGCGCGGGAGCGGCTCAAGGAACGCCGCTGGCCGGCCGAGCAGATCGCCGAGTACATCCAGCTCATCGATGATCCGAGCCACAAGATGAACGAGGACGGGACCTACAACCTCTCTGATGTGCAGGCCCGCGCAATCCTCGACCTGCGCCTCCAGCGCCTGACGGCTATGGGCGTCAAGGAGATCGGCGATGAGTTGCAGGAGCTGGCGGGCAAGATCACCGACTATCTTGAAATCCTGCGCTCCCGCGAGCGGATCCTCGGCATCGTCTCGGACGAGTTGCGCGAGGTGAAGGAGCTCTTCGCCGTGCCGCGCCGCTCGGAAATCGTCGAGTATGAGGGCGATCTCGACGACGAGGACCTGATCGAGCGCGAGGACATGGTCGTCACCGTCACCCATCAGGGCTACATCAAGCGCACGCCGCTGACCGAGTTCCGCGAGCAGAAACGCGGCGGCAAGGGTCTGCAGGGGATGTCGACCAAGGACGAGGATTTCGTCACCCAGCTCTTCGTCGCCAACACCCACACCCAGCTTCTGTTCTTCACGACCGACGGCATCGTCTACAAGCTGAAGACCTGGCGCCTGCCGCTGGGCGGGCGGAACGCAAAGGGCCGGTTCCTGCGCCAAGTACTCGAGTCGATCCGTGACGAGGCGAGCATCGCCGCGATCATGCCGGTCGATGTCGATGAGGCGGAGTGGGACAAGCTCCAGATCATCTTCGCGACCTCGGACGGCGACGTGCGGCGCAACGCACTCAGCGATTTCACCAACGTGATGCGCAACGGCAAGATCGCGATGAAATTGCCGGACGGGGTGAGCCTCGTGAATGCCCGGATCTGCGATGAGAACGACGACTTCCTGCTGGTAACAGCGCTGGGCAAGGCGATCCGCTTCCCGACCACGGATGTGCGTGTCTTCAAAGGGCGCGACTCGACCGGTGTGCGCGGGATCAAGCTGGCCGAGGGCGACAGGGTCGTCTCGATGGCCGTGATCCGCCACTTCGTGGCAACGCCGGAGGAGCGTGCCGCCTATCTCAAGATGCGCCGCGCCGTCGCGGGCGCCGTGGATGACGACGAGGCGGACGATGAGGAGGTTGTCGCCGATATCGGTCTCAGCCAGGAGCGTTACTCGGAGATGTCGGCGGCCGAAGATCTGATCCTGACGATCACGACCGGCGGCGCGGGGAAGCTAAGTTCAAGCCATGACTACCCGGTCCGCGGCCGGGGCGGGCAGGGCGTTCAGGCGATGGACAAGGCGTTGCGCGCCGGGCCGCTCGTCGCCTCCTTCCCGGTCGAGATCGACGATCAGATCATGCTGGCCACCAATACCGGCCAGTCGATCCGCTGCCCGGTCGGCGGTATCTCGTTCCGGTCCCGCTCCGCCGGCGGGGTCCGGGTCTTCAACACCGCCGAAGGCGAAGAGGTCGTCTCAGTCGCCTGGATCGCCGAACAGGCGGATGACGAAGAGGCGTGACCCCTACACCGCTAGGGTGCAGGGTGTTTTCGCTGGCCGAGGCTAGGTAGCCCGATTAGCGACCCGACCAGCGTTGGTCGAGGATCGAGCCGCGGCCGTCGATGCCGCGCTGATATCCTGACGTGATAAGCCCGAGCTGGGCGATCCAGTCCTCGATCGGCTGGCGCGCGGCGACGTCGTCGGGCAGGGCGACCTCGTCAAAGCCGCATTGCAGGAGATAGGTGAACTGATCGGAGATCACCGGGCCGGAGGCGCGGAGGCGGCCGAGAAACCCCTCGGCCCGCAGCTTGCGCCCGATCGAAAAGCCCCGCCCGTCGGCGAAACCGGGAAAGTCGACCGAGATCATCGCGAGCCGACCGAAATACCGGGTCAGCTTTGCGGGATCTATCGTGTTCGGGACGTCCACACCAAGCTCCAGACCGCTCTTCAGGGCCTCGTCCAGCATGGCAAATGGGACGAGTGCGCGGCCCGCCAACGGCAATTCATCGGTGACCGCTGGCCACAGATCATCGATCTCGCCGGTTCGATCAAGCAGCCGCATAGAGCGCCTCCTTGAACGGCGCCATCCCGGTCCGGCGATAGGCCTGGAGGAATGTCTCGCGCGGATGCTCGCGCAGGTCGAGATAGGTGTCGATGATCGTCTCGATGACCTCGGGGACTTCATCATAGCTGAAGCCGGGACCGGTCCGCTCGCCCAGCGCCGCCGTCTCGGTCGCATCCCCGCCCAGCGTGATCTGATAGCTTTCGACGCCCGCCTTATCGAGGCCGAGGATGCCTATGTGGCCGACGTGATGATGGCCGCAGGCATTGATGCACCCTGAGATCTTGATCTGGAGCGGGCCGATCGCGGCCTGCCGGTCATTGTCCGCGAACCTCTCCGCGATCCGCTGGGCAACCGGGATCGACCGGGCGGTGGCCAGGGCGCAGTAGTCGAGACCGGGGCAGGCGATGATATCGGTCACCAGCCCCTTGTTCGGCGCGTCCAGACCAATGCCCGACAACCCCTTGTAGAGCCTGTACAAATCATCGATGGCGACATGCGGCAGAACGATGTTCTGCTCATGGGTCACGCGCATCTCGTCCCGGCTGTAGATCTCGGCCAGATCGGCGATCACGCGCATCTGCTCCGCCGTCGCATCGCCGGGCGCGCCGCCGATGGGCTTCAGCGAGACGGTCGCGGCGACGTATCCGGGGATTTTGTGCGGGAACGTGTTCCGCTCGATCCATTTGGCGAAGCTCGGGTCAGCCGATTTCATGCGTTCGATCAACGGGCTTTCAGAGGCACGCTCGGAGAGTTTCGGCGGCTGGAAGTAGGCGCGGATCCGCTCCACCTCCTCGGCCGGTGCGGCGATGGCCTCGCGATCCATGGATGCGAACTCGGCCTCCACCTGTTCGCGGTAGGCGTCGATACCGAGCTCATGCACCAGGATCTTGATGCGCGCCTTGTACTTGTTGTCCCGGCGTCCGTGCAGGTTGTAGACCCGCAGCGCGGCTTCGAGATACGGAAGCAGCTCCTGCCGGGGCACGAAATCGCGCAGCTCTTTGGCGATCATCGGTGTCCGGCCCATGCCGCCGCCGACCATCACGCGATAGCCTACCTCGCCGTCCCGTTTGACGACCTGGACGCCGATATCGTGCAGCTTCAGCGCGGTGCGGTCTTCCTCCGACCCCGTGACAGCGATCTTGAACTTGCGGCCCAGGAAGGTGAATTCGGGGTGCAGGCTCGACCATTGCCGGATCAGTTCTGCGGTAATCCGCGGATCCTCCACCTCCTCCGGGGCGACGGCGGAGAAGGGGTCCGAGGTCGTATTCCGAATGCAGTTGCCAGAGGTCTGGATCGCATGCATCTCGACTTCGGCCAGGGCATCGATGATGTCCGGGACGTCCTTGAGCTTCGGCCAGTTGAACTGGATATTCTGCCGGGTGGTGAAATGGCCGTAACCGCGGTCCCACTTCTCGGCGATCATCGCAAGCTGGCGCATCTGGCGGGAGCCGAGGGTGCCGTAAGGGATCGCGACCCGCAGCATGTAGGCGTGAAGCTGCAGGTAGAGCCCGTTCATCAGGCGAAGCGGCTTGAACTCGGCCTCGGTCAGATGCCCGGCGAGCCGCCGGCGCACCTGGTCCCGAAATTCGGCTGCGCGCTCGGCCACGAACTTGTGGTCGAATTCGTCGTAGCGATACATCGCGTGTCTCCTCGCAGCGGGCTCAGGCCGCCTTGCCGTAGGCGAAGGTCGGGGCGCCCGCCGCCCGGATCTGCTCGCGGCGCAGTTTCGGGACCGGTTTGCCACTGTCGAGCAGGACAACGACCCGATAGGGCTCGACCACCACGTTCTCCTGCACGTGGCGCTGACCGAGGGCGTCGAACTCTTCCGCCTGCTCGGGCGTGAGTGCGACCATCGCCTTCGAGACATCGGCGCTCCAACCCTCGGGAGTCAGAAAAACCGCTGTTCCTTCAACCAGATCGTTCGCTGTTATGACTGCGGGTTCGAATGCTTTCGCCATGGCTCTCTCCGGGTCTGGATCCGTTTCGAAAGGATCTGCTCAGAGCAACCTAAGCGAGTCGGTTGTGAAATTCAATAAATCACATATTTATGTATCTATAAAATATATTCACATAAATTATATGTTTTTAGGCTTTTTCATGTTGCCGGGCTTTCCTGCTTCAAGCTATGGGCCGTTCATGAGTGAGCGCGTTTATCTCAGGGCCCTGCCCGATGTGGTCCGTCGCCCTGTGAGCGTGTCCTTGGCGGGGGGATTGGTGCGGTTCTCGGAGATCGCCGTTCACCGTCGCGGCGCGCTGGTCGAGGTCTTGCCGGTGGACGCGGTTCGCGCGCTCTATGGCGAGGAGAGAGTCGACGCGCTGATCGATCTGCCCGCACCGCGCGCAGGTTTCACGTTCGAGCGTCCCCGGATCATGGGGGTGGTGAACGTCACGCCGGACAGCTTTTCCGATGGCGGGCTGCATCACCGGGCGGAGCACGCGATCGAACATGGCCTCGCCCTTGCCGATCAGGGCGCCGACATTCTGGATATTGGCGGGGAGTCGACCCGCCCGGGCGCCGAGCCTGTCTCGGCCGATCAGGAGTGCGACCGTGTCCTTCCGGTCATTGAGGGGCTGATCGCGGCCAAGTGCAAGGTCCCGATCTCGATCGACACCCGGAAAGCCTCAATCGCCGCGGCGGCCCTGGCGGCCGGGGCGACGCTGTTCAACGATGTCTCGGCCCTCACCCATGATCCGGCCAGCATCTCGATCACCGCGCCCGCCTACTGCCTGATGCATGCGCAGGGCGATCCGCGGACCATGCAGCAGAACCCGAGCTATGATGACGTGCTGCTGGACATCTATGACTTCCTCGAGGCACGGGTCGAGGCGGCGGTGGCACACGGGATTGACCGCGCGCAGATCCTGATCGATCCGGGGATTGGTTTCGGCAAGACATTGGAGCACAACATGGCTCTGCTCCGCGGGCTCAGCCTTTTCCATGATCTTGGCTGCCCCATCCTTGTCGGTGCTTCGAGAAAGCGGTTCATCGGCACACTCTCCGGCGTCTCCGATGCAGGCAGGCGGGCGCCCGGTTCTGTTGCCGCCGCGCTTTGGGCCGCGGGGCAGGGCGCGCAGGTTCTGAGGGTTCACGACGTTGCAGAAACAGTGCAGGCGCTGAGCGTCTGGGCGGCGTTGCAGGAGGAAACATGAGCAGCCGGGCATTGTTTGGAACTGACGGCATTCGCGGCCGCGCGAACACGCACCCGATGACGTCTGATGTCGCCCTCGCCCTCGGGCGGGCGGCGGGGAGTTATTTCACCCAAGGCGATCACAGGCACACGGTCGTGATCGGCAAGGACACGCGGCGCTCCGGCTACATGCTCGAACACGCCCTCTCATCGGGCTTTCTGTCCGTTGGGATGGACGTGGTCCTGCTGGGCCCGGTTCCCACCCCGGCGGTCGGCATGCTGACACGCTCGGTGCGCGCGGATCTCGGCGTGATGATCTCCGCCAGCCACAATCCGTTCGAGGACAATGGGATCAAGCTTTTCGGGCCGGATGGCTACAAGCTGTCCGACGATGTCGAAGCCAAAATCGAGGGCCTGATGTCCGAGGTCCCTCCATTGGCCGAGCCGAGCAGGATCGGACGTGCCACCAAGATGGAGGATGGCCGCGGCCGCTACATCGAATTTGCGAAGAGCACCTTCCCGCGCCGCCGGGGTCTCGCCGGGCTCAAGATCGTGATCGACTGCGCGAACGGGGCCGCCTACCGGACAGCGCCCGAGGTTCTCTGGGAGCTTGGGGCCGAGATCATCCGGCTTGGCGACCGGCCGGATGGCGAGAACATCAACGTGGCGAGCGGTTCGACTGCGCCCGAGGCCGCGAGCATCGCCGTGCTTGAGCACAATGCGGATCTGGGCATCGCGCTCGACGGCGATGCCGATCGTGTCCATCTGATCGACGAGAAGGGCCGCCTGATCGACGGCGACCAGATCATGGGGCTGATCGCGACCCGCTGGGCGGAGAAGGACCGGCTGGCGGGCGGGACGCTGGTCGCGACCGTCATGTCCAATCTGGGGCTGGAGAAATGCCTTTCGGATAAGGGATTGAACCTTCTGCGCACTCGGGTCGGCGACCGCTATGTCGTCGAGGCGATGCGGGATGGCGGCTATGTTCTGGGGGGCGAACAGTCGGGCCACATCATCCTCGGCGAGCATGTGACTACCGGGGATGGCCTGCTGGCCGCGTTGCAGGTGCTGGATGCCCTCGTCGTCACCGGAAAGCCTGCCTCCGAGCTTTGCAAGATGTTCGACCCGTACCCGCAGTTGCTGAAGAATGTCCGCTTCAACGGTGCCTCGCGCCCGCTCGAAGACGCAAAGGTCCAGGCCGCGATTGCGGCGGGGGAGGCGAAGCTCGCGAGCAGCGGGCGGCTGGTGATCCGGCCTTCGGGGACAGAGCCGCTGATCCGGGTGATGGGCGAGGCGGAGGATCCCGAGATGCTGGAGAATGTGGTCGATGAGATCTGCGGGGCCGTGGAGGCCGCCGCGAGATAATCAACCTCGCGCATGGCCCCCGCGGCGCAGCCCGACCAGCCCCTGGCTGATCGCGAGGCCCAGGAAAATGATGACCAGCGCATAGCCGAGATTGGCGGACGGGCTCTCATCCAGCACCACGATGCCAAAGATCACCGCCCAGACGGGCACCTGGTAGTTCACCATGCTGAAGAACCCGGGACCTGCGGAGGCGATGACGCTCAGCAGCATGACCGTCGCGAGCCCTGTCGGAATCAGCCCGAGATAGAGCATCGCCAGCGCGCCGTCGGCTGACGGCAGTGAAGGCAGGCCCTCGGTCACGATTGCGATCGGCGCCATGATCGCGGTGGCGATGATCAGCGATGCGGTGCCGAACCGCACGAGCCCAAGTTGTGGCGCCAGCTTCGCGATGATCGAGCCCGACGCATAGCCGAGCGCCACACCGACACAGGCGATCTGGGCCAGCGTCGTGGTCGTATCCCCGCCGAGCGCAAGAAGACTATCCGCCCCCATCAGCACGATGATCCCGATGAAGCCGAGCACGAAGCCCACGACCTTGCGCCACGGCATCCCCTCTCCGGGGACGAAGAAGAAGGCCATCGGCAGGATGAACAGCGGCACACTTGCGACCACGACGCCCGCGAAAGAGCTGTCGACATGCCGCTGTGCCCAGCTCAGCAGCGTGAACGGCAGGGCATAGGCGGTGATCGCCTCGCCCAGCGCGAAGATCCAGAAGAGCCGCTGCTCCCGCGTGCCGAAGCCCGGCAGGGACTCGCGCCGCCACACCAGCACGGCCAGAAGTGCGAGCGTGCCGATAGCGAGCCGGATCGCCGATAGTGTAAAAGTCTCGAAATCCGCCGTCGCGACCGTGGTCGCCATGAAGGCGCCGCCCCAGATCAGGCCCAGGCCGCAAAGCAGAAACCAGTCGCGGGGCGTGGCTTTCATCGAGTTACTCGCGCGTTTGGAATGCCGACGGCAGGTGCCATGAATTCGGAGCGGATGCAACCGATCGGGAGCTTCGCGGCGCGCTCCGGAAACAGGGTTTCGGATCGACGCCGCGATGCGACAACTTTTGGTCGGAACGCGACGTCTTTGTCATTGACCTTGCCGGGTGTCGCTCGTATCTGAGCCCTGGGTCTGTCGCCGGATATGGGCGAGCGGCGGCCGGCTCAGCGAACTCGCCCTGACGATGGAGCGCGTCGATGACGTTCCCTGAGAAGCCGCAGGTCCGCCCTGCGCGTCCCTCCTTTTCATCCGGACCCTGTCCGAAACATCCGAAATGGTCGATCGAGCGTGTGGCTGCCAAAGCCTGGCTCGGGCGTTCCCACCGGGCCGCAGGGCCCAAGGCGCAACTGAAAGAGGCGATCGACCGGACGGCCGCGTTGCTTGGCGTGCCGGACGATTACCGTGTCGGGATCGTCCCGGCCTCGGATACGGGGGCCTATGAGATGGCAATGTGGTCCATGCTCGGCGCCCGGCCGGTGGATATGCTGGTCTGGGAGAGCTTCGGTGCCGGCTGGGCCAGCGATGCGACCAAGCAGCTTCAGCTCGCCGATTGCCGGGTGATCGAAGCGGATTACGGGACCCTGCCGGATCTTTCCTCGGTGCGCCCGGACGCGGATGTCTGTTTCACCTGGAACGGGACGACGTCGGGGGCGCGCGTGCCCGATGGCGCGTGGATCCCGGAGGACCGCGAGGGGTTGACGCTCTGCGATGCGACCTCGGCCGCGTTTGCGCAGGAGCTTGCCTGGGAGAAGCTCGATGTCACCACGTTCTCCTGGCAGAAGGTGATGGGGGGCGAGGCGGCGCATGGCGTTCTGATCCTGAGCCCGCGCGCCGTGGAGCGGCTGGAGACGTATGTTCCCGCGCGTCCGCTGCCGAAGATCTTCCGGCTCACGAAGGGCGGAGAACTGATCGACGGGATCTTTGCGGGGGCGACGATCAACACGCCCTCGATGCTGGCCGTTGCCGACTATATCGATGCCCTCGACTGGGCCGATGAGGTGGGTGGGGCCCAGGCGTTGCGGGCCCGCGCGGATGCGAATTTCCAGGCGCTTCAGTCCTGGATCGACCGCACGGACGGGGTCGAGAACTTGGTCGCCGAGCCGGAGTTCCGATCCAACACCTCCGTCTGCCTGCGCTTCACCGATCCGTCGATGGATGCGGCGACGATCAAGGCGCTTGTGAAACTGCTGGAGGAGGCGGAGGTTGCCTTCGACATCAACGGTTATCGCGATGCGCCGCCGGGTCTCAGGATCTGGTGCGGCGCGACGGTCGAGACCGGCGATATCGAGGCGCTGACGGTCTGGCTGGATTGGGCAATCGCGAAGACCCGCCTGGAAATGGCGGGCGCCTGAGCGGTTTCAGAGGTTCCGACAAAGCCGCCCCCTCCCTCCACCCACCCACCCGCGGGAGGCGGCGGCTTTGTCTCACGAAAAGGAGGCAGAGATGCCCAAGGTTCTCATTTCAGACAAACTCTCCGATCAGGCCGTGGCGATCTTTCGCGACCGCGGGATCGACGTGGATTTCCAGCCGGATCTCGGCAAGGACCCCGAGGCGCTGGCGCGCCGGATCGGGGACTATGACGGGCTGGCGGTCAGATCCGCGACCAAAGCGACGGCGGAGATCCTGTCGCACGCGACCAATCTGAAGGTGATCGGCCGGGCCGGGATCGGGGTCGACAATATCGATATCGCCGCGGCCTCCGCGCGCGGCGTCGTGGTGATGAACACGCCCTTCGGCAACTCGATCACCACGGCCGAGCACGCGATCGCCATGATGTTCGCGGTCGCCCGCCAGATCCCGCAGGCGAACGCCTCGACCCATGACGGGAAGTGGGAGAAATCCGCCTTCATGGGGGTCGAGATCACCGGCAAGACACTCGGCGTCGTCGGCTGCGGCAATATCGGTTCGGTCGTCGCCGTCCGGGCGATCGGGCTCAAGATGAAGGTGATCGCGTACGATCCGTTTCTGAGCGCCGACCGCGCGCGGGAACTCGGCGTCGAGAAGATCGAGGCGGTCGAGGACCTGCTCGCGCGGGCCGATTTCGTCACCCTGCATCTGCCGAAGACCGAGAAGACAGCGGGCCTGTTGAATGCCGACCGGATCGCCAGGATGAAACCCGGCGCGCGGCTGATCAACTGCGCGCGTGGCGGTCTGGTCGATGAGGCGGCCCTTGCCGCGGCGTTGAAGGAAGGCCGGCTGGCCGGGGCTGCCTTTGACGTGTTCGAGACCGAACCTGCGCGGGATAACCCGCTGTTCGGATTACCGAATGTCGTCGTCACCCCGCATCTGGGGGCCGCCACGACCGAGGCGCAGGAGAACGTGGCCCTGCAGGTTGCCGAGCAGATGGCCGACTACCTCGTCGACGGGGCGATCTCGAATGCGATCAACGCGCCATCGATCACGGCCGAGGAGGCGCCGCTGCTCAAACCCTGGGTGCGGGTGGCCGAGGTGCTTGGTGGCTTCGCGGGACAATTGACCGAAGAGGCGATCGAGGAGCTGGAGATCGAGTATGTTGGGCAGGTCGCGGAGTTGAACCTCAAACCCCTGACGGCCGCCCTGACGGCATGCCTGCTGCTCCCGCAAATGGGGGAGGGCACGGTCAACATGGTCTCTGCCCCTGTCATGGCCAAGGAGCGCGGGATCTCCATCGCCGAGACGCGCAAGGATGCTCAGGGCGCCTATGGCTCCTACATCCGGCTGGTGGTCCGCACGGCGGGCAAGACGCGCTCGGTCGCAGGCACCGTCTTCTCGGACGGGCGGCCGCGCTTCATCCAGATCAAGGGGATCGGCATGGAGGCGGAGCCGCTGCCCAACATGCTCTATACCGTGAACACGGATGAGCCCGGCTATATCGGCGCGCTCGGCACCAAGACCGGCGATCTGGGGATCAATATCTCCACCTTCAACCTCGGCCGGGCCGAGAAGGGGGGGGAGGCGATCACGCTGATGGGCGTCGACGAGCCGCTGAGCGCGGAGACCCTGGCCGAGATCGCGGCGCTGCCCCAGGTGCAGGAGGCGAAAGCGCTTCGGTTCTAGCGTGATCCGACACTTGCGAGGTAGCCCTTTCCCGTGCCCGATCGCTCGTCTATAAGCCCTCCGGTTTTGCAGGAGTGACCGATGGCAAATGTGGTCGTGGTCGGCGCCCAGTGGGGCGACGAGGGCAAGGGAAAGATCGTCGATTGGCTGAGCGAACGCGCGGATGTCATCGCGCGGTTCCAGGGCGGCCATAACGCCGGTCATACGCTGGTGATCGACGGTGCGGTCTACAAGCTGTCCCTGCTTCCCTCGGGGATCGTGCGCGAGGGCAAGCTATCGGTGATCGGCAATGGCGTGGTGCTCGACCCCTGGGCGCTGATCGCCGAGATCGAGAAGCTCTCAGCCCAGGGCGTCGAGATCAGCCCCGACACGCTCCAGATCGCCGAGAACACGCCGCTGATCCTGCCGGTGCATGGCGATCTCGACAAATTGCGCGAGGAGGCGGCGGGCAAGGCCAAGATCGGGACCACGGGCCGCGGGATCGGTCCGGCCTACGAGGACAAGGTCGGGCGGCGCACCGTGCGGGTCGCTGACCTCGCGGATGCGGCCACGCTCGAGTCGAGGTTGGATCGTCTGCTCGCGCATCACGAGCCGCTTCGCCGTGGCCTGAATGCCGAGCCGATCGACCGCGCGGAGCTTACAAGCGCGCTGCAGGAGATAGCATCCAAGATCCTGCCTTTCGCCAAACCGGTCTGGCGGACGCTTTCCGAGGCGCGGAGTGCCGGCAAGCGCATCCTCTTCGAAGGCGCCCAAGGGGCGTTGCTCGATATCGATTTCGGCACCTACCCCTATGTGACATCCTCGAACACGATGGCCGGGATGGCCGCGACGGGTACCGGAATGGGGCCCGATGCGATCGATTTTACTCTTGGCATCGTCAAGGCCTACACCACCCGTGTCGGCGAGGGGCCCTTCCCGACCGAGCTTCACGACGCGATAGGCCAGCATCTGGGCGAGAAGGGGCACGAGTTTGGTACAGTCACCGGGCGGCAGCGCCGCTGCGGCTGGTTCGACGCGGCGCTCGTGCGCCAGACCTGCCGGGTCGGTGGGGTCTCGGGGATCGCGCTCACCAAGCTCGACGTGCTCGACGGGATGGAAGAGCTGAAGATCTGCACCGGCTATCGGCTGGACGGGCAGGAGATCGACTATCTCCCGACCGCGGCAGCGCAACAGGCGCGGGTCGAACCGGTCTACGAGACGCTGCCCGGCTGGTCCGACAGCACCTTCGGTGCGCGGCGCTGGCTCGATCTTCCGGCCGAGGCGGTGAAGTACATCAAGCGGGTCGAGGAAGTGATCGAATGCCCGGTTGCGATCCTCTCGACGAGCCCGGAGCGCGAGGACACGATCCTGGTGACCGACCCGTTCCGGGACTGACCGGCGCGGCAGGCCGTCAGGCATTGCGGCTTTTGCGGATGAGGCACGCACGCTCATGATCAGCGATCCGAAAGTAATCGACAAGATCCTCGAGCTTTGCCGGGAGCGCGGCATCGGCAAAACCATATGCCCTTCCGAGGTCGCCCGCGCCCTGGAACCCGACCTGGAGAGATGGCGCAGCCATCTTCCCTCGGTCCGCGCTCGCGCTGCCGAATTGGCCGAAGCGGGCCAGATCGCGATCTACCGAAAGGGCCGCGCGATCGAGCCCAGCAAGATGAAGGGCGTCATCCGTCTTGGGCTGCCGAAATCAACCTGAGGCTGAAAATCAGCTTTCCGGCCACCTGATCCTGACCGCTGAAACTTGTGGTGGTTTGTCCCATAATTAGACAGAATTCACCGCCCCGGAAATTCGTAAAACATTGCAATTTTTTCAGCAGCTTAATTCAAAATTTATGTTACCCTTAGGTTGTAATTTTGGTGGTTTTGGGGCTTTAGCGTCTGACGTGGATCGGGGAACCTACTCATATCATTGAGCTAATCGCGCGCTCACACCGTCTCACAGGATCGTGAGCGGCGGTGAGTGAAGCGGTTCCGGGGTTGTTCTGATTCTATGACTTGCTGAGGTGCTCATCCTGGGGGAACTGTGATGAACAAGTTCAAGGGCCTTCTCAGAGACTGGCGCGAACCGCGGTCTGAAAGCTCGACAAAGCCTCGGCTTCTGGCAAGCACGATGCTCGGCTCGCTCGCCGGAGAGCCGTCGCGGTTGAAGGCCAAGCGCCGCCCCAAGAAACAGAAGCTCGAGGTTGAATCGCTTGAGCCACGCATCCTCCTCGCGGCCGACCCCCTGACCGCGACGCTGGGTGCTGGCATCACCGATGTCACAGTGGGCTTCGACGACAATTCGACCGCCGATACGGCTGACGACCGCTTCATCATAACCAACAACGACCTCCCCTCTTCCGCCGTCAATTTCGTGGTGGCGAGCAAGCTCGTCTCCGAGACAAGCGAGATCTCGATCACCGGCTCCACCAGCGATGACCGTGTCGTCATCGACGATCTGGCGGGCAACGTCATCTTCCCGGTCGATGTCTTCTTCGACGGGGCGGGCGGCACAGACGAGCTTGCGGTGCCGAGCGGCGCGGGCGCTGGCTTCGACGCGACCTGGATTCTCGACGACACGGGCGGGAGCAGCGTCGACGAGGCTGGCGGCAGCGATGGGTTCGAGGTCGGCTTCGCCGGTGTCGAAAAACTCGTCTCGGGCGCGGGCGACGACACGTTTACGGTTGAGGATCTGTCGGCCAACGTAACGATCGACGCGGGTGCGGGCGACGACGAGGTCATCCTCAATGCCCCTCTCCCCGGTACGGTCAGCAGCGATGGCGGCACGATCTCGGTCGACGGTCAGACGGTCACGCTCGATCCGGCGGGTGATGTGTCAGAGATCTCAGGCAATGTCGGGGTCAACTTCAATGACTTCCGGACCGTTGTCGACGAGACCTTCCAGGATATCGCGACCCTCTTCGATGCGATCGAGGATGTCAGCGAGTTTGCGACCTCGCTGCCGTTGATCTCGGGCTCCGGCGTCGGCGGTGTTCTCGATGCCTCGATCGGCACGGTTCTCGGCCTCGGCGAGGCGGTGGACGAACTGCGGCTGGGTATCCTCGATGCGATCGATGACGCGAGCGCCGGGGCGCAAACCATCAACAGCCTGCAGAGCGCGCTGGATGATCTGACCGGTTCGGTCGAGTCGCTCGGTGCTGCGATCGTCAGTGACATCGCCGCGTCGTCCGCCCAGATCCAGGCGCTGATCGCCACAGCGACGGATGCGGCGAATGAAGGCTTCAGCTTCGCGCTGGAAATCGCCACGCCCGATGGCCCGATCAGCACGAATATCACCGTCAGCCTCGCGGCGGTGAATGCGGTCACGACCGGCAGCAACTTCATCGACAAGCTCATCACCGCGATCAACCAGGAAATCGCGTCGAGCGATCTGTCCGGCCAGGTGCTCGCGGTCGCGAGTGACGGCATCGGGGTCGGCGCCAACGAGGGCCGCGTCGCCTTTCAGGCCGTCGGCGCGGATATCACGCAGCTCGCGGTGAACAGTCTCGACTTCGGCGGGGCAGGGGTGAACCTCGCGAACTCCGTGCTCGGGATCTCTTCCGTTCAGGAAGTGCTCGCGAATGTGGATCAGATCCTGACCGCGCTCGATCCGCTCTCGGTCGTTATGCGCGGTGTCGATATCTCAGTCGATACGCCCACCAATTTCGGCTTCGATTTCCGGCTTGAGAGCGTGCGGCAGAGTAACTTCGCCTTCGACTTCGGCACAGCGGCGGAGAGTGTGGGGCTCGAGTTTGACGCCAAGGCGCAGCTCACGGCGGAGTTCGGCTTCGTCTTCGATGCCTCGCTCGATCTGTCGCTGACCGGTGGCAGCAATGTCGACTTCACGGCCGCGGTCAATGAGCTCGGCGCGGGTATCGCGCTCATGGCTGGCTCCGATGCAAACAATGACGGTGTGATCGCGGCCTCGGAAGGGGTCATGGTCGACGCGACCTTCGGCTTCCTGGCGGTCAACGCCAGCGTCGGTGCCGAGCTTCAGGCCGGTATCGTGGCCACGGCGGAGGCGTTCACCTCGGCTGATATCTCAAGCGGGGCGAGCGCGGTTGCGAGCGGCTTCGGTTACTCGATCACCGGGTTCGATTCCAGCGGCGCGCAGTTGAGCCTGCTGGGCACGACCCCGGTATTCGCGGTCAACGCGAGCTTCACCGCCGATGCATCCCTCGTCAGCGGCACGGCGACGCTCAGCTTCGATCTCGGTGGTGGCAATCCGTTCACCGGCGGCGCCAATCCCAATTTCGATTTCGGAACCTCGGTCGACAGCTTCCTCGACTTCAACAACCTGACGCCGACCACGGCGATCCAGGGGCTTCAGCAGCTCATCAACGCGTTTGACGATCTGGCCAACAGCCCGCTGATCTCGGGCATCGAGATCCCGTTCGTCGAGGGCGGGCTAGACGCGATCCTCGATATCGCGGGCGTCGTCCAGAACGCCTTGCTGTTCGATTTCGGTGCGGATGGTGAGGCGGATGGCGACGACAAGCTCATCGTCGACCTGAACAACGCGCTGACCGATGCGGGGCTGGAGCGGTTCCTGCAGTTCTCGTTCAACGAGGCGACCGGGAATATCCAGATCGAGATTATCGACGACGATGTTTCGGCCGTGAACATCTCCTTCGACGCGGCCTCGGTCGACCTCGGTATCAATACGGCGACCCTTATCTCTAACGGGGCTGTGGATCTCACAGGCGCGCTTGCGATCACCGGTATCCTCAGCGGCGCCCTGAAAGCCTCCGTCTCGGTCACGACCTCGGCCGGAACCACGCAGCGGGATCTCGAGGCCGCGGCGGATGTCTTCGCGAACAATATCGGCTTTGGCGACGACGTCGCGAAGCTGCTCGATGCGGCCGGAACCGCGCGGTTCGGGTCTGCGCAGGAGTTTGCGGAAGTCCTTGAAGAGATTGGGCTTCTGCCCGATGGCCTCTCGGATCTGATCAATTACGACGAGGCGGAGCAGCGCCTTACTTTCCAGATCGAGATCGATGACCGCAGCCTCTTCGACATCGAGCTGCCGGTGGATTTCGAGCTCGACCTCTCGCCCATTCTCGAGGCGCAGTCCGACACGCGCATCGTGCTGAGCGGATCGGGCTCTCTCGCGCTCGCGTTTGGCTTCGACCTCACCACCGATCTCTCCGGCCCCAATCCTCTGCCGAGCGCGACGGCCCAGCTCGATGGCGGCACCACGCTCGACAGTCTGGATATCCCGCTAAAGGCCGAGCCTGCGATCACGGGGACATCTGATCCAAGCTCTGTCCAGGGCGTGCTGACCTCCGACGCGACCTTCACCGTTACGGTTGAAGACTCCAGCGGGGCCGCGTTGGTCACCGAGACGATCACGGTCGAGGCGGACAACACGATCAACAATACTTCGGCGGCGCAGCTTGCGAGCCAGATCAATGCGCTGATCCAGACCTCCGGCCTCTCGGTCACCGAGACGAATGGCGTGCTCGAGGTCGTCTGGTCGGGCAACGTGGTGGGCCAAAGCGTCCTGAAAGTCACGGTCGAGGCCGGGGATCCAGCCATCGGTCAGCTCGGTCTCCAGCCGTCGCTCACCGCCGATATCTCGGGTGCGAGCACGACGGTCTCCGCAGTCTCCGCCGTTGCCGAGCTGATCGGTGTTCTGAGCAGCGATGCGAGCTTCACGCTCCAGGTCACCGAAAGCGGCGTTGCGAAGACCTTCAACGTCACGGTCGACGAGGCGGCGACGAAGGTGACCAATGTGGGCGGCAGCCTGACGGGCGCCTTCAACCGCAACATTCTCGAGTTGCAGGCGGACGTTGAAGCAGCGCTAGATGATGCTGAATTCAATGGAGAATCCGCGTCGGACCTCTTCGAGGTTCTGATCCAGGGCAACCGTCTTGTCATCAGCCTGAAGGCGGATGCATCTGCCACCGCATTCCAGTTGATCGGCTCGTCATCCTCCACCCAACTCGGCTTTGCCAACAGCACGATCAATGCGGACTTCAATGATCTCGTGATCTATCTCGAAGGCGGCGATGAAGTCTTCGTCGACATCCCGGCCGCCGGAACGGGATCTGGCGCATCGGGTGCGGTCACGATCCAGGACGTACTGGACGCGATCACGGCATCCGACGCTCAGATCACGGCGATCCTGACCCCAGATGACCCCGACACGCCGGAGGATGAAAGCGGCACCTCGATCACCGTCTTTACCGAAAATACGGCGCGGGAGATCCTCTCGATCACGGCGACGAACGGGTCGGAGACCGGCAGCGGCCTCGGGCTCGTCGGCGCCCCGGCCGAGAGCGCGGATGATCTGCCCGGCCAGACGACCAATCCGGTCTCCTTCGTCACCAGCCGCGACATCGCAGGCGTCACGATCTTCGATCGGTTCTTCATCCAGGGTCTCGACGACAACGGGAACCTGAGCACGACCGAAGGCCTTGACGACATTGCCTCTTTCGGCTTCTCGGCCCAGGCCGGGCGTCTGGCGACCGAGCTTCAGGTCGTCGATGACTTCGCCGACACGCAGACCGACGGCACGGTCGTCTTCTCGCCCGATATCGATTTCCGCGATTTCGTCGGCGAGACCATCGAGGTTCGCAACGTCGGCGGGTTCGACGCAGGCACCTACACGATCAGCGAGGCCGTCGAGGTCGATCTCGACGGTGACGGCGATGCCGACGGTTTCGGCGCAGTTCTCGTGGAAGAGAACGCAACGGATGGCGCGTTTGCAGGGACGATTGGCCAGGGCGGTGGCGTCGCCATCATCCAAAGCGGTGTCGATGCCTCAGCCGGGCTCGGCTTCGTCGATATCATTCTTGGCGGCAGTGCGGATTTCGGCGCGGACCTGACCTTCGGGCTGAACACCAATCCGGGCAACGTGGCCGACGACAATGTTGTCACGGTCGGCGAGCTGATCGACGCGCTGACAACCAGCGATGATGAGGCGGAGACGTCCTTCATCGACCGTATCCTCAGCGTCGTCGCGCTGCCTGAGCTTACTTTAAGAACCGACAGTAATCCCGAGATAGATCTTGGTGTTTCGATCGCGGCGGGTTCGACCGACTTCAGCGCGATCAGCGACGCGCTCTTCGGCGAGGGTGTTACGCCCGGCGTCGAGATCGATGTCCTCGCCATCGGCGATCCGTTCATCAAGACCCGGTTCGACGGCGCGCTCTCGATCAGCGGCAACACGATCACCATCATCGGCGATCAGACCGACCTGTTCGTCGATGGCGTTAAGCTGCGCCTGACGATCGACAACACCACCCCGGGCGGCGAAGATTTCCGGGCCGACTTCACGGCGGATGTGGAGCTTGATGGCGGCAACACCGTCCTCACGCTCAACGACTTCACGCCGGTCAATTTCGAGGAAGGCGCCGCGGGCGCTCCGACGGCCGACCTGACGGGCGTCACCCTGAATGACGTCGAGTCGATCTTCCTCTTGCCATCGGCCGAGGTCACGCCCATCGGCCTCGATGCGCTCTCAAGCCCCGACTTCGCGAATTTCGGCATCACGGAGATCATCGCGGCCCTCCAGGCGCTGACCGATTTCCTTTCGCAATTCGAGGAGTTCGAGTTCCTCTCCATGCCGATCCCGGTGATCGACAAGAGCCTGTCGGATCTGATCACGCTGAGCTCCGATCTCGCGGCCTTTGTCGACGGGCTGGCGGAGAACCCGGCGAATTCGCTCCAGTTCCTCGAGGATGCAATCAACGATGCGATCGGTCTCGACCAGGCGGCCCTGGAAGAGGCGTTTGTGGCGGCCAACCCGGGCGCCTCGGCGCCGACGGGCGATGATACGCTCGATGACGCGTTCGACCTCGGCTATGACGCCGACAACAAGATGCTCACCTTCGAGCTCATGCTCGGCGCGGGCTTCTCTGAGACGCTGGATGTCGGGTTCGACGGTCTGCCGTTCGGCGACATCTTCGCCGATCTCGGGCTGGACCAGGCGATCGAATTCTCAGGCTCCGCCGGGCTCGAAGCCACGGGCGGGGTCTTCGCCGAGCTTGCGCTGGGCATCGATATCGACGCGTTCACCGATGCGCTCAGCGATCCGGCGACGAGCGTGTCCGACGCGCTCGCGCAGGCGATCTTCCTGCTCGACAGCACAGGGATCGCGGCGGCGCTCACCGTCTCGGGGACGGATATCGCGTTCGCGGCCGGGCTCGGCCCGCTCTCGCTCACCATCCAGTCGGATCCGGACGATCCGAACCTGCAGGCCAATGTCACGATCTCGGCAGGGGCCGAGGTCAAGCCGAACGACACGTTCGACACGACCGCCGGCCTTGACCGGGTCTCGCTCGACACGCTGCTGACCGGCAACGTGCTGGATAATCTCGGCAACCTCTTCGACATCTCCGGTCCCGGTGCCGCCGATGATGCCCTCGCGACGCCGAGCTTCGGCACCGTGGGTGCCACGCTTCCGATCTTCTTCCCGAATGACGGGACACTGCTCGGCTCGATCCGGGTCGGCGATCAGATCCTCTCGCCGGATGACGGCTCGCAGCTGCCGCAGTTCGGCAACCTCGCCGCGCTGGTCGGCGGGGGCGGGCTGGAGATCCAGACCGACACCTTCGCGACCGAGGCGGAGCTTCTCGCCGCCTTCCCGGGCGACCCGCTGCTGATCGATGTCTCCGAGATCATCGATGGTCTGACCGGCTTCGATTTCTCGCAGCTGAGCGTGTTCGACGGGCTGATCCTCGCGGCGGACGGGTTCGATCTGTTCCTCGAGCTGCTCGAGGAAGACATCTTCGGCAATCTCGCCCAGCTCGACCTGCCGCTGGTCGGCGACGGGTTCGCGGATGCGGCCGGCTTCATCGGCGACTTCCGCGACGGCTTCGTCGGCCCGTTCCGGCAGACGCTAGATGAGCTTTCCGATGCGTCCCGCGATTTCGCCGACCCGGACAAGAACATCATCTCGGTCGAGCTGTTCGAGCTGCTCGGCCCCAACGGCCTGAACATCCTGCTCCGCCTCGACGGTGAGGCGATCGATCCGCTCGACCCGGGCTCGGCGGGCGACTATGTTGCGCTCGATTCCGATGTGCTCGATGCCTTCCTGAACGGCGGCGACGGTCCGCGGCCGGATCTGTCTGATCTCGAGATCCTGTGGGAGTTCGAGCTTGGCCAGAACATCCCGGTTCCCGATCTGAACTTCGGCTTCGATCTCGGCATCCCTGGTCTTGGACTCGAGGCCGAGGGCGATCTCGAGCTGATGCTCGACTGGAGCCTTGCGCTCGGATTCGGTCTTTCCACTGCGCAGGGTTTCTTCTTTACAATCAATCCGGACGAGACCGATCCTGAACTTGAGTTCGAGATCCAGGCTACCCTGCCGGACAATGCGAGCCTGACCGGCTCGCTCGGTTTCCTCCAGCTCGTTGCCTCCAACGGCTCCCGCGACATCGACGGGGACGGCGAGGACGAGACCACGATGCTCACGGCGTCCTTCGGCCTCGATATCTTCGAGGAAGGCGCCACGGGCGAAGACGCTGACCGGCTCGGCTTCACCGAGTTCGGCAATCTCGGCATCACCTTCGGTGCGAAGGCCGAGGCCGCCGCGGTCCTCGATTTCCGCCTCGGGCTCGACCCGGATGTCGTCGGCACCTCGGTGGCGCGGAACTTCCCGTCGGTCGTCGCGGACTTCAACTTCCTCTGGTCCTTCGATGACGGCAGCGGCGGCCTCGCCGGGCCGGAGATGTTCAGCACAGCGCTCGGCGACAGCCTGAGACTGGTGGAATTCGAGAACGTCGCCCTCGATGCGGGTGAGTTCCTGAGCGGGGTCGTCAAACCCATCGTCGATCAGATCGCGGAGGTGACGGAACCCCTCCAGCCGATCCTCGATTTCCTGACAGCGCCGGTGCCGATCCTCTCGGATCTGGGGGTCAACCTGACGATCCTCGATATCGCCGCCACGTTCGGCAACGTCAATCCTGGCCTGATCAGCTCGATCGCGGAAATCATTCAAATCATCAATGACTTGGCCGCACTGCCCGATGATGTGAATCTGTTGCTGCCGATCATCGATGAGTTCGTGATCTTCGATGCGATGAACGGCGCGGCCAACGGCATGAATCCGTTCAATGACGATCTGACCGGCGGTTCGAACCGCGACATGATCGTCGGCATGAACGCGGGCAATGTCCGCGATCTGGACGCCGAGCTGGAGCGCGATGATCTGGTCGATGACAGCGACCCGGATGCGGACAGAAAGCGCCAGTCGCAGAGCGCGCTCAACAGCATCAAGAACAGCGCGACGATCGCCTTCCCGTTCATTCAGGATCCGTCCTCGCTGCTCGGCCTTCTGCTGGGTGACCCGATCACGCTGGTCACCGCGGATCTCGAGCCGCTGGTCGTCGGCTTCACCTACACGCAGTTCTTCTCGATCTTCGGCCCGCTGGGGATCTCGATCGAGTTCATCATCGAGGCGGCGGCGGATTTCGCCTTCGGCTTCGACACGTTCGGTATTCAGGAGTTCGTCGATACCGGCGCCCAGAATCCGTTCCTGATCCTAAACGGCTTCTTCGTCTCGGACCGCGAGAACGCGGACGGCACCGGTGCGGATGTTCCCGAACTGACGCTTCTGGGCGGCATCGTCGCGGCGGCCGAGCTGAACCTCGGCATCGCGCGGGCAGGGGTCGCAGGCGGTCTCTTCATCGAGATCCTGTTCGATCTCTTCGACCCCGATAACGACGGCAAGGTCCGGATCACCGAGCTCTTCTCGAACATCGAGAACCAGTTGCGCGCCCCGGGCGCCGAGAAGCTTCTCGCGCCGCTGGCGATCTTCGACGTCACGGGCCGGATCTTTGCCGAGCTCTTCGCCTTCCTGAAAATCGATTTCGGCTTCTTCTCGGTCGAGAAGGAGTTCCCGATCACCGGCGAGATCACCATCGTCGACTTCGAGATCGACTTCTTCCGCCCGCCCGTGGTCGCGACCGAGCAGGACAACGGCGATCTGGTCATCAATGTCGGCCCGTTCGCGCCGCAGCGCCTGTTGAGCGACGCGTTCGACTTTGGCGAGAACATCACCGTCCGCAAAACCGGCGAGAGCGGGAACAACATCACGGTCGAGGTCTTCTCCAGCAGCTCGACCGGCCTCGGCAACGACACGCCGACCAGCGGCAACGCTTTCAGCTACGAGATCGCCAAGGGCGGCAAGCTGATCATCGATGGCGGCGAAGGCAACGACACGATCACGCTCGAGAATTTCGACGGCGATGATCTGATCTTCATGATCGACGGCGGGGTCGGGAACGACACGATCGCCTTCACCGGCTCGCCCGTCGTGACCGGCGGCACGAAGACAACCGGCTTCAACACCATCACCGGCGGCGCTGGAAACGACAACATCATCGGCTCGAACGGCACGGATCTGATCATCGGCGGCGAGGGTAACGACACCCTCCATGGCGGCGAGGATCAGGACGTGATCATCGGCGATACTGCCGACTTCCTGTTCGATTTCGACGATAGCGATCCGCCCAACGTGACGGGCTCGCGGATCGTGGCCGGGGTGAACTCGTCCGACGGGCGCGACTCGATCTCGGGCGACAGCGGTGCCGACATCATCTTCGGCGGCGGTGCGCAGGACAACATCAATGCCGGGCAGGGCGCCAACCTGGTGCTCGGCGACGGCGGCACGGTCAACTTCAACGGCGACTTCACAACAAATACATCGGGGCTCAGCGGCAAGTTGCGCGCGCTGACCGACAACCTGGTCGACGGCGCGGATGATGACGGTGCGGCCGATACCATCACCGCGGGCAGCGACGATGACATCATCTTCGCCGGCGTCGGCAATGACGTTGTGAATGACAGCGGCGGCGACAACACGATCTTCGGCGGTGACGGCTTCGACGACATCACTGTCACCGGTGTCGGCACCGACATCATCTTTGGTGACACGGGCGAGGTCCTTGCGGGGATCGAAGACCTGAGCGGCGCGTCCCTGGCGACGCTCCTGAACAATCTGCAGTTCCTGCGCGCAGGCTCCGGCGGATCGGCCGACAATATCGCCTCGGGCGGCTCTGGCGACATCATCATCGCAGGCGACGGCAATGACAGCGTGGATGCAGGCGCGGGCGACGACCTGGTGCTCGGCGGCGCGGGTGCCGACTTGATCATCGGCGGCGCGGGCGGCGACTCGCTCCTCGGCGAGGCCGGGCCGGACGAGATCCGCGGCGGGTCGGAGAACGACACGATTTCCGGCGGCACGGGCGGGGATTCCGTGCTCGGCGAAGGTGGCAACGACCTCATCATCGCGACCCAGGGCGCGGACAAGCTGAACGCCGGTGAGGGCGACGATACCTACCAGGTCCGGTTCCAGGGCGGCAGCACGACCTCGACCATTGTTATCAACGATAGCAGTGGCTTGGGCGATATTCTTAGCATCAACGGAACGGATCTCGCCGACAATATCCTGCTCCGGGTCGGCGTCGCGGGCGATGCCTTCATCGCGAATATCAACGGTGAGTTCGATGTCGAGCGGGTGAACTACAACTCCACCGTCGAGCGGATCATCATCAACGGCGGCTTCGGCGATGACTTCTTCGCTTCCGACGACACGGCCGCCGAGATCACCATCAATGGCGACGCCGGCAACGATGTCTTCCAGATCGGCCAGCTCTTCCGGACCGAACGGAACCAGGACGCCAACATCGCGCTCGCGAGCGATTTCTTCGCGACGATCGAGGTGACCCGCGGCTTCCTCTCGAACGGTATCTCCGAGCCGATGACCATCAATGGCGGCCTCGGCGATGACAGCTTCACGGTCTACCACAACAAGGCCGTGCTCCAGCTCAACGGCGACGAAGGCGACGATGTCTTCGAGGTGCGCGCCTTCGCCCTCGTCGGCAGCCAGGAGCCGCAGCGCGAGCGGACTGATCTCTCGGGCGGCGCGGGCGCCGACCTTGTCCGCTACGCCGTGAACGCGCCCGTCAACATCGATGGCGGCGACGGTCTCGACACCCTCTCGATCATCGGCACCGAGTTCGGCGATGACTTCGTGATCACCGAGGATGGCGTCTTCGGCGCCGGCCTGAACGTCAACTTCGTCAACATCGAAACCCTGCGCGTCGATGGCGCCGAAGGGGATGACCGGTTCTTCATCCAATCGACGAAGGAGAGCGTGGTCACCGAGATCCTCGGCGGGCTGGGCAATGACAGCTTCTTCGCCTCCGGCGACACGCCGCCGGTGGTCTCGAACGACCTGCTCGGTCACTCAGGCATCATCCTGAACGAGGTCGAGAGCAACTTCTCCGGCAGCGCCTATGACGGCCAGGCCGTGCCCGGCATCTCGGCCAATGTGGCCGACGCGGATGAGCCGTTCGCGGTGATCCGTCAGACCGAAGGCTCGACCATCATCACCGAGGGCGACACCACGGGCGACACCTACGAGATCGTCCTGACCCGTGAGCCGACAACAAACGTTCAGGTCGTCGTCGCGGCCCCGCTGCCTTCCGGCGCGCAGAAGGACCGCCGGGCCTACGCGTTCCGCGTCGAACTGCTCGATGCGAACGGCAATGTCGTCCCGGGCGCTGAGGGGCGCGCCGATGGATCGACCATCACGGTCGAGTTCACGCCCGACAACTGGGACGTGCCGCAGACCGTCCGGGTCATCGCCGATGACACGGTGAAGGTCGATGAAGGGCGTCTCTTCACCCGCGATGACGTTCTGGTCGGTGGATCGAGCGTTCCGGGTGAGAGCACCAGCTTCGATTTCGACGATGACGCGTTCGAGGGTCAGACCACGGGCGTGATCACCCACCTGATCCGGGCCGGGACCACGACGGATTTCGAGAACGGCGATCTCTTGAACGTCTCGAACGATCTCACCCAGGTCACGCTGAACGGTGAAATCCTGATCGCCGATCAGTTGACCGTGCCCGCGACACCGCCGTCGATCGACGATATCCCGCGGTTCGGTCTGTTCTTCTTCGACATCTTCCGCCAGGCGTTCTTCAACCTGCTGCTGGCGCAGTTCAACGCCCAGCAAACCGAGGCGCCGACGGTTGCCGAACTGCTCGGCGATCTCGATACCGACGAGTTGATCGGCCGCCGCCTCTCGATCGCCTCGGGCGACGGGTTCGGAGAGAGCCGCTTCATCACAGCCGTGAATGTCGATGGTGAGGAGGTCACCTTCACGCTCAGCTCGCCCTGGGATGTGGCGAACGCACCGTCCGCAGGCAACAGCGAGTTCCAGATCTCGTTCGATGACAGCTTCACCGGCATCGTCGACAGCTTCTTTGAAGTCGAACCTCTGCCGGGCTCATCCGAATTCGATGACCGCTCGACGCTCACGGATCTCGACGGCGAATTCGGGGCGAACGGATCGCTCAAGGGGCGTATCATCCAGCTGATCGCGGGCCCGGGCGCGGGTCAGGAGCTTCTGGTCCTTGACAACACCAACACGACGCTGACGCTCAACGGTCTCTGGACCGAAAACCCGGTGCCGGGTGAGACGATCTATCGGATCGAGCAGTATGACGGCCTGCAAATTCCGTCGCTCGAGGTCACGATCAACGACAACGATACACCGGGCCTGGTGGTCGATCAGACTCGGAGTCTGCAAACCTTTGACATCCCCGGGTTTGGAGACATTCGCCTGCAAGTTCAGGACATCGACACCGTTACCTCGGTGATCGAAGGCAGCGATGGCGATCAGCGCGGCGAGCAGGATGTCGTGGTCGTCAGTCTCAACAAGACTCCCACTTCGGCGGTCACGCTGCGCGTGCTCTTCAATCAGCAGCCGGGCGGCCCGCAGATCGCGATCAACGGTGATTCCGACGGACTTATCGAACTGCAGCTCAGCAACACCAACGAGGTGGCGCTCAACATCACGGCGCTGAACGACCTTGCGCGTGAGGCCAACCACACCGACCTGATCTCGTTCGAGCTCGTCTCGGCGCAGGGCGATACCACGGACACGACGACTGACCGGATCCTGCTGACCGAGGAAGAAACCTCGATCGGCCTCTCCTTCGTGCCCGAGAGCATCACCTCGATCACGATCGACGGTCTCGCCCGCGCGAGCGACCGGTTCCTGGTCGCCGGTAACCAGATCCTCTTCCTGGATGAAGACGGCCTGCCGGAGCCGATCCTCGGCCTCATAGAAGTCGCCTATGTCTTTGAAATACCAGGATTTGACGGGGCAGACGCCGAGCAGGTCCTCGTTCGCATCGCTGACGATGACACCCCGACCGTGATCGTGCGCGAGACCGGCGGCTCCACCGATGTAATCGAGGTCAACAACCAGTCGACCGACTTCAACGAGACCCCGGGCTTCGAGAACGACACCTATGAGCTGGTGCTCAGCAAGGCGCCGGACGAGGGCGAGACGGTCAAGATCTATGTCCTGCCCGAGATCACCAAGACGAGCCGCACCGGCGGGATCGTCTTCCAGGAGCTTCAGGTCGAGGTCTTCGATGCGAATGGCGACGACCGGTTCGGCAGCGATGCCGGCGGTCTCTTCGTCGAATTTACTGCGGAGAATTTCGACATCGCGGCCGTGGTCGGCGTCTCGGCCATCGCCGATGGGGTCGTCGATGGCGGCGACACCAAGGTGTTCGCGCCGCAGCCGGCGTCGGTCTCCTCGATCCTCGGACCCGTCTTCATCGACGGTGCCGGTGGCGCCGGGTCGCTCGACGGCCTTGTCGGGCCGCTCATGCTGCCGGGTGAGACCAATGTGAAAGTGCCGAACGGCACGGCGATCGACGTCTCCAACACGGATTCGCTGACCCAGATCACCATCTCGCGCGACGATCTCGACGCAGACCTGCTCGAGGATCTGCGCTTCGAGTTCGGATCGGTCGACGGCTTCAACAGCAGCCAGATCGAGGATCTGGTCGGCCTCACGCTCGAGATCACCGACAGCGCGAATGCGCCTTCGCTGACGGGCCAATTCCGCCTGATCGTGAATGTCGAGGAGGTCGGCAACACCGTCATCCTCACCCTGAACGAGCCCTACGATCTCGGGGATGGGGAGGATCTCGACGGCGACACGCTCTATGCGATCACGACCGAGAGCCTGAACTTCTTCCTCGATGAGACCGAGGCGATCGACTTCCTGTTCGTCAACGATCAGGACAGCCCGGCGGATACCTCGGCCGTTCTGACCCAGAACCGGCTGACCGGGCTCAACATGGGCCCCGATGTCGTGATCGCGGGTCGGGAGCGCCCGGGTGGCCTGAACTTTGAGAACCTCGAAGTGATGGAGCTGAACCTCGGCACCGGCTTCAACAATCTCGACGTGCGGGGCACATTGCGCCGCGATGACGGCTTCCAGACCTGGACCATCATCAACACCGGCACCGATATCGACGATCCCGACAACCCGTCCCTGCCGGATCGTGTGGGCGATACCGTCATCGCCTCGCTCAATGCCGAGGAGATCGAGATCGGTGCGGGCACCGGTATCGCGACCGCGATCAATGCCGACGACGACAACGTGCGCACGAGCGTCAGCGACGCAGCGTTTGCAGCGTTCGCTGGCCAGGATCTCTCCGGCTACGAGCTTCGGCTCAACCCGGGCACCGAGTCGAGCCAGGTGCGCACGATCCTCTCGAACTCAGGCGACACGCTGGTCCTCTCTGCACCGCTGGATGTCGATGAAGATGGGGAGACCACGATCGACGAGGCCACGGTCTGGTCGATCGTTGATCCGATCGACGGAAGCGTCGCGATCAATACCGAGGGCGGGGATGACGTCATCGACGCCTCCGCCTCGACCCTCGGCATTGTGGCCTTTGGCGGCGACGGGACCGATGTGATCACCGGCGGCAGCGGCGCCGATATCATCTTCGGCGATCAGGGCCGGGTCGACTATGTGGACGCGAACGGCAAGATCGTGACCCGCCTGGGCTCGACGCCCGAGGTCATCACCGGCAATGCGGCAGCGCCGTTTGCCGAGGTCGGCGATACCGTGCTTACCGTCGATGTCACCAATCTGCCGGTCGCGGACACCAACGACTTCACCAACCCGAATACGCCGTCCGAGACGGCCGATACCGGGCTTGCCGGGCTGTTCCTCGACATCAATGACGGGACCGGCTTCCTCCAGCCGGTGCAGCTGATCACGTCGAACACGGCGACCACGCTCACCCTCGACCCGGCGTTCATCTTCGATCTCGACGAGACGTCCGAGTTCCGGATTTCGACCACGCCCGAGGATCAGACCGATGGTGTGATCTACGGCCCGGGCCGCGTGCTCTCGATCGCGAGCGAGCTTGGCGGTGACGACGATCTCTTTGGCGGCTCCGGCGCCGATATCCTGATCGGCGGCGAGGGCAACGACGAGATCTCAGGTGCTGGCGGCGACGATATCGCGATCGGCGATCTGGGCGTCGTCGAGTTCGAGATCGTGCCGGGCGCACCGGCCAACCCGAGCTTCGGCGATCTGGTCGAAACTCAACTGCTCTCGATCCGGTCGATCAATGTCGAGATCGCGGGCAACGATACGATCAGCGGCGAGGCTGGTGCCGACTTCCTGATCGGCGGCGGCGGCATGGACACCGTCTTCGGCGATGACGAGGATGCGACGAACAGCCAGTTCGACCCGGCTGCCGCGCAGGCCTCGCTCGACAGCGAAACCCAGGATGGCGAGGACCTGATCCTCGGCGACAGCGGCTTTATCGGCTTCATCGGTGGTCTGGCCGCCGAAGGCTCCAGCTACAACATCGGCGGCGCGGCCGACATCCTTTCGGGCAATGCAGGCGGCGATCAGATCATCGGCGGCCTCGGCGGCGACCAGATCTCGGGCGACGCGGTCTTCGAGAAGCTGAGCAACGCGGATGGCGACGATATTCTGATCGGCGACAACGGCCGCTTCATTCTGTCGACGACCGAGGGCTTCCTACGCGAGCCGGTCTTCGCGGAAAGCTTCCTCGACGCGCTCGGCGGCAGCGACTCGATCACCGGCGATGCGGGTTCCGACCTGATCATCGGCGGCGCGGGCGGCGATAACCTGACCGGCGACGATGTTGCCGGGACAAGCGGGGACCGCGACGGTGACGACATCATCTTCGGCGACAACGCGGAGCTGAGCTTCGTCCTCGGCGTCAGCATGATGCTGCGCACGACCGATGTCTCCTCGAACACCGGCGGCAACGACACCCTGTCGGGGCGCGCCGGCAGCGATGTTCTGGTCGGCGGCGTCGGGGCCGATGTGCTCCGCGGCGACGAACTGGTCCCGGTTTCAGAGCTCGACGGTGATGACATCATCCTCGGCGACAATGGCGAGATCCTGTTCAGCGATATCGACACGATCACCGGAACCTCCGAGCTCGACGAGATCTCGAGCGGTCTCGATGCGCTCGGCGGCGATGACACGATCACCGGCAACGCGGGTGCTGATATCGCGATTGGTGGCTTCGGCAACGATCAGATCGACGGCGACGACATCAATGCGACCTCGGCCGAGCTGGATCTCGACGACCTGCTGGTCGGCGATAACGCGACGCTCGACTTCGTCTCTGGCCAGCTCGCGAGCCTGGTGACAACCGACCAGTCGTCCGAGACCGGCGGCAACGACTCGATCGCGGGCCGCTCGGGCGGCGATATTATCTGGGGCGGTGCCGGGTCGGACACGCTCTTCGGTGAGGGCAATCCTGTCCTCGGCTTCGACGGCGACGACCTGATCCTGGGCGACAATGGCGAGGCACGGTTCGATCTCGACGGCAACCTTGCGACCCTCGACCGGGTGGCCACTTTCGAGGACGGTATCGGCAATGCCGACACGATCAACGGCCAGTCGGGCGGCGATATCATCCTTGGCGGCTTCGGCGGCGATATCCTCGACGGCAACGACGGGCTGAACCAGCTTCCGGAGCTGGATGGCGACGACATCATCCTCGGCGACAACGGCGAGATCCTGATCGAGAACGGCAACCTCACCGAGGTGCGCACCTTCGACAGCAATGTCGAGACGGAGCCCGGCGATACCTTCTTCGACGATACGATTTCCGGCTATGCCGGCGCGGATATCCTCATCGGCGGCGTCGGTAGCGACCGGATCGATGGCTTCGTTGTCGGAAGCGATGAAGGCGTCGAGCTCGATGGCGCGGATCTGATCCTCGGCGACAATGGCGAGGCCTTCTTCAGCACCACACCCCCGCCGGCCTCGCTGATCGACAGCGACGGCGATGGCGTCATGGATGACGTCGACAACGCGACCTTCGTGCACAATGCCGATCAAAGGGATACGGACGGTGATGGCCGCGGGAACGTTGTCGATCCTGACTTCGACAACGATGGTGACATCGACGCGAGCGACGTCGCCTTCTTCAGTTCCGTCTTCTTTGCGCCTAACACGCCTGGTGCCGAACACGCCGACTTTGACGGTGATGGAGTGGTCGACGCGCTGGATGTCTCGGTCTTTGCCGACTTCTTCTTCTTAGGCGCCCCCGGTGCATCCTTCCTGGATATCGATCCGGCGGATCGCGGGATTCCGACCCCGACCGGGGTGGGGCTCTCGATCACCCTCAACGCCAACTCGCCGCGCTTCGTCGATGTCGTCCAGACGCTCGATGTCGATCAAGGCGGCGTCGACAGCATCACCGGCGCGCGTGAGGATGACATCATCCTCGGCGGCGCCGAGGGCGACACCATCGATGGTGGCATCGATGATGATGTGATCCTGGGCGATTTCGGCCGGATCGAACTGGCCGACGACCCGCGGACTGACGAGATCGACCGGATCGCCGTGCGCATCTTCACCACGGATTCCGCAGAAGGCGGCGACGATACCATCAATGGTGACGACGGTATCGACATCATCCTCGGCGGCGCTCAGGCCGATACGGTCTTCGGCGGCAACGACGATGACATCATCCTCGGCGACAATGGCGAGGTGCAGCGCGACTTCCTGAACGATCGCACCACGGTGTTCACGGTCGACCCCGCGATCGGCGGCAACGACTCGCTCACCGGCGATCAGGGCGATGACATCATCCTCGGCGGCGCCGAGGACGACACGATCACGGCGGGCACGGAAGATGACATCGTGCTCGGCGACAACGGCATCGTGGAGCAGGATCGCATCGCCGAGACACAGAGCGTGATCACGCTCGACCCGGCCATTGGCGGCGTCGACCTGATCTTCGGCGGAGACGATGACGACATCATCGTCGGCGGCGCGGATCAGGACACGATCTTCGGCGGCGCTGATGACGACATCGTCTTCGGCGACAACGGGCAGCTCGAGTTCTTCTTCGGCATCCCGCGCATCATCCTCCAGTCGATCGACCCGACAATCGGTGACAGCGACTCGATCAGCGGCGATGACGGCGAGGACATCATCTTCGGCGGAACGGCTGGCGACAACCTCTCCGGCGGCGCCGATTTCGACCTGATCTTCGGCGATCACGGCATCTTCGATACCGATCTCTCGACCGATCCGGGCATCCAGATCCCGACCAGCTTCGATCCGCGCCAGGCCTCGCGCTCGATCTTCACCCAGAACGCCGATCTCGGCGCGGGCGACACGATCACGGGCGACGGCGCCGATGACGTGATCTACGGCCAGCAGGGCGGCGATACGATCTTCGGCGGGCTCGGAGAGGACGACATCATCGGCGGGCACAACGTGCTCGGTGGCGCCGATGGCGATGACATCATCGAGGGCGATGAAGAAGCCGACGTGATCCTCGGCGACAACGGCCGCATCCTGCGCGGTGTGCGGTTGCCCGACGGTGACTGGCCACGCCATCCGGAGCCCTTCGCCGATGTGATCCGCGAGGTGGTCCGCTTCGACGATCTCGAGGCGGTGCTCCAGCCGATCCAGGAGTTCGATCCGTTCTTCGGCAGCGACACGATCCGCGGCGAGGGCGGTGATGACATCATCCAGGGCCAGCGCGGCAACGACTCGATCGATGGCGGCGCCGGTGACGATGAGATCATCGGCCAGCTCGGCGATGACACGGTCCGCGGCGGCGACGGCAACGACATCGTGCTCGGCGACGTCGGCGAGATCGTCCGGGCGCTGAACCCGGATGGCACCCCGCGCATCAATGAGACGGGCGAGTGGCACCGCGATGTCTTCCTCGAGGAGATCGGCACCATCATCGACGTGATCGATATGGACACGACCCCGCTGCGCAACCCGACGCCCGATCTGGCTGAGCGAATCTTCCGCGCCGATATCGCGCTGCTCGTGGGCGCCTACAACCCTGATGGCAGCAAGGTCATCAACCCGGATAACGGTGCCTGGGATACCGATCTGGTCCTTGTCGACCTGGTGCAGTCCAACAACGACGTCGTCGATGGCGGCGATGGCAAGGACATCGTCTTCGGCCAGCGCGGTGATGATGACATCCAGGGCGGCGGCGGCAACGACGCAATCTTCGGCGACGGCGTGATCGACATCGTGGGCTTCGAGACCAACCTGCCGCAGATCGTCAGCGGCCTGCGCCTGATCGATGTGCTCGGCGGGCTGGGCGTGCAGGTCACCCCGGGCGGCTCGGTCGTGGTTCCTGATGCGACCCTGCTGCCGGAGGAACTGACCACCTTCGATCCGCAGCTCTCGCCGGTCACCAACATCGTGCCGGCCTTCGCGGAGCTTGCGAAGAACGACGCGCTCCTCCGCGACGATGGCACCTCGATCAGCGCCTTCATCCAGGTCATCACCGATCTCGCCCATCACAGCGATGTGCTGCCGGGCAACGACACGATCCGGGGCGATGGGTTCGAGGAAGGGGAGACTGACGGTGCAGACCTTATCATCGGCGACAATGCCCGCTTCGCGCCGCTGCCCGCCAGGGACCTGCCGGAAATCCGCGAGGCGGAGGAGGATGTCGAGGAGACCTTCGTCAGGCTGCTCGATATCATGCGCAATGTCGGGATCGAGTTCGATATCTTCGAATCCGAGATCCTGGGCGTCGATCAGCCCTTCGAGATCTTCTTCGGCAATGACCTGATCATCGGCGGCGCCGGTGACGACGATATCTACGCGGACGATCTGCTGGTTCTGCCGCCGGCGACGGTGCTCGGCATCACCTCGAACGAGGACTTCACTGCCGAGAAGCTGGCGGAGCACGCCTTCCTCAAGGATCTCGAGTACATCGCGACCGACTTCACGCTTCTGCTGCGCGAGGCCGAGACCCAGGTCCTCCAGGCCCTGGTCGATGATGCGCGCGATGAGTTCGATGACAGGAAGCCGCGGGACAAGGACGACCTGATCCCGCTCAACCTGCGCAACTTCGTCTTCGGCAATGACAGCGTCGAGGGTGGCTCGGGCAATGATGTGATCTTCGGCGACGCCAGTGTGCTGGCCACACCGGCGCTGTCGTCGGAGAACGCGCGCAACACCTCGATCGGGCGCGATCCGCTCGACGTGCCGAACTCGCTCAAGAACGACACCAACCGGGCCCTGCGCGATCAGGACAGGATCCTCGACCGCGTGCTCGAAGAGCATGTTGAGGAGGATCACCGCTACGACTTTGACGGCGACGATGATGACGACGATCCGGAACAGGGCGTCTCGCGGAACCAGCAGGAGTTCATCCGCGTCCGCTCCGGCTACCAGTTCAATGTCGGCAATGACGAACTGTCCGGCGGGTCGGAGGATGACCTGGTCATCGGGGACACCGGGCTCGGCGTCGCACCGTCGATCCTGGAGGCGCCGGAGACGCGCAATGAGTTCCGGAAGGCCGACAACGCCATCCGCAAGCTCACCGGCGATCTCCTGAACAAGATCCGCTTCCCGTTCGAGAGCACGGTCGCCCCCGACCCGTTCCCGGATCTCGAAGGCGACGACGATGACGATCACGATCCGTCACCGAATGTCTTCGCCAGCAGCGACCGGATCTTCGGCGATGACGGAGACGACATCCTCTTCGGCGACAACGCAGTGATCATCCCCGACTTCGACCGGAATGACCGCAGCAGCGTCGACACCATCGTCCTGCCGGTCACCGACGAGGGTGGCGATGACGACGACGATGATCTCGGCTTCGGCTTCGACGGGGATGGTGACGACGACGATGACGGCCAGCCCGGCCAGGACGACATCCTGTTCGGCGGCGACGGTGAGGACTACCTCTCCGGCGGCGGCGGAAGGGATGCCCTCTTCGGCGGGGATCAGGACGATATCCTCGCAGGCGACAGCGGCGTCGACAGCCTCTTCGGCGGCAACGGACGGGACGATCTCTTCGGCGGTGGCGATGTCGATGGCGACGACGGCGACGATGATGACGATCCGCGCGATTTCTTCGACGGCGGCCCCGGCATCGACCGGACCGACCGCGGGCCGGCGGACTCGATCGATCTCGACCGCGATGGCGTCAAGGACACGATCACCAGCCTCGCCAACCCGTTCACCGATGAATTCCTGCGGGATATTCAGCGCGCCGAGGACATCCTCGACCGCAACTCGGATCTCTGGCCGGTCTTCAACGACGAGCCGGGCGACGATGACGATGGCGACGATGATGACATGACCGCCTCCAGCATCGGTGCCGGGTCGGATGACATCGTCACGGATGCGGATCTCGATGCCATCAAGGCCGAGGCGATCCGCAGGCTGGCGGAGACCGAGGATCTCAGCCCGGCCGAGGTGGCGCGCCTGAACGCCTTCACCATCGATATCGGCGATCTGACCGGGGCCACGCTCGGCACCACCCATCGCGACCGGATCGTCATCGACGATGATGCCGCGGGCCACGGGTGGTTCATCGACGAGACACCGGCCGACGATGCCGAGTTCGCGTCCGATGGCTATGGCGGCCCCGACGGAATGGACCTCCTGACCGTCACGATGCACGAGCTCGGCCATGTTCTGGGCTTCGAGCACAGCGATGCCGGCAGCCGCGACTACATGATGCCGTTCCTCGACCCGATGCAGCGCCTCGGCCTGGTCAATGACGGGGAAGACGAGGGCCTCGCGGTCTATGACCGCCGGGTCGATGCGGTGATTGGCGAGCAGGAGGCGGCGCTTCTGGACCTCGCGGGGGCCAAGCTGCCATCGCCTGCCTCCGGCACCGGGACGAAGAGTAAAAACGTGAACTGGGCCGGCAGCTGACCGGCCCATTAACACGCTCGATTTTCGTGGTAAAATGAGATTAAAGGCCTTGTCTGGGTGAGACCGGGCCTTCACAGTCCGGATCTCGGACCCATTGGGAGCAAATGGAGAGCAGAATGAGCGATACGACATCGAACGGTGGCGCTGGCGTCAGCCCGGAAGTCGGCCAACCGGCAGCCCCGGTCGTCAATTGGGACGACAGCGACATGTCCTCGACCTATTGCAATGTCGTCAACGCCTCCTCGACCCGCGAGGAAGTCATGCTGTTCTTCGGCCAGAATGAGACCTGGAACCCGGGCGATGACAAGCAGTTCGACGTGAAGCTGCTTCATAGGATTCTGCTCAACCCGATTGCTGCAAAACGCCTTTTCGTCCTGCTCGGCGCTGTTCTCGCCCAGTACGAGAAGCGTTTTGGAACCTTGGATGTGGATGGTCTGAAGGCGGCTGCCGAGGCGCTCAAGTCAGACGCGGCCAAGCGCGGCAAGTCGGGCTGATGACCGCCCCGGTCTGAACCCGAAACCAGCCGATGAGCACACCGCCGGAGCGCACGACCCCGCAGGCTGTAGAAAGCGACGAGACCCAGGTCTCGATGCTGGATCAGGCGCTTTGGAGCCGGTTTGACGAGACCGCGGATCTCAAGGAATTCGCGGGCGTCTGGCTCGCGCTCGTCATCCGCAAGGCGCCGTCCAACGTGATCGCGGCGGCGGTCGTCGTCGAGGATGCCGCGAAGGGTGCCTTCGAGCCGGTCGCCCTATGGCCTGCCAACGCGGCACCTGACGCTGCGGTTCAGGAAGGGATTGCCCAGGCCCTCGATCGCGAGGCGGGGGTCGTCGTGCAGGGCAACACCATCGCACAGCCCCTGATGATCGACGGCAATCTGGTGGGGGCCGTCGCGCTCCGCCTCGCGGGCGGGTCGGCGAACATGGCCGAGGAGCTTCTGAACCTCAGGTGGGACACGGGCTGGCTGTCGGCCTCGCTGCGCGGCGTTCTGATGCGCAGCCAGGGCGCCTACCGGTCCGGCCAGGCGGCGGTGCTCGAGACCCTCAGCGCCGTTCTCGACACAGACGGCGCGCGCAGCGGCCTGATCGCTGCGGTCAACAAACTGGCCCGCCAGTTGGGCTGCCAGCAGGTCGTGATCGGGTTCCTCCGCCTCGGCACCATCAAGATCGCGGCGATGTCCGATGTTGCCGAGTTCCGCATGAACACGCGCGCGACGCTCGCGCTCCGCAAGGCAATGTCCGAGGCGACCGATCAGGAGGCGACCATCCTGCACCCGAGGCGGGACGGGCACCCCTTCACCGTCGATGTCGGCCATGCGGAGCTCGTTCAGCTCTCGGCGGCGGGCGAGGTGCTCACGCTCCCGCTCTTCGATCATGACCGGATGATCGGCGCGCTCAGCCTCCACAAACCGGTGGGGGAGGCGTTCAGCGACCAGGAAATCGCGGTGGCCGAGGCGGCAGGCGCGATGCTGGGCCCGGTGATCGCGGACCGCCGCAGGGCCGATCGCATCGCGCTCGTCGTGCTCTGGCAGGCGACCAAGGCACAGCTCGGCCGGATCTTCGGGCCGCGCCATTTCGGGCGCAAGATCGCGCTCCTGATCCTCGCCGGTCTGATCGCGTTCTTCGCGACCGCCACCGGCGAATTCCGCGTCTCGGCCGATGCGGAGGTGCAGGGCAGGGTGATCCGCTCGGTCACCGCCCCCTTCGACGGCCATATCGCCGAACAGATCGCCCGCGCCGGTGATCTGGTGCAGGAGGGCGATGTTCTGGCAGCACTCGACGAGCGGGACCTCCAGATCGAGCTTCTGCGCTGGTCGACCGATCTCGACCGGTATCAGGGTGAATACGATCAGGCATTGGCCGCCCGTGACGCCCCCTCGGCCCGGATCGCCCGGGCGAATATCGCGCAGAGCCAGGCGCGGATCGATCTGGTCGAAGCGCAGCTCGCCCGTTCAACCCTGCGCGCGCCGTTCGATGCCATCGTCATCTCCGGCGATCTCAGCCAGGCGCTGGGTGCCGCCATCCGGCGCGGCGAGGAGCTCTTCCAGCTCGCGCCGCTGCAAAGCTACCGCGTACAGCTCTCGGTCGATGAGACCGATCTCGACGAGGTCGTGGTCGGCCAGTCCGGCGGCCTCGTGCTCTCGGCCCTGCCGAACCAGCAATACGATGTCGAGGTCACCCAGATCACGCCGGTCTTCGAAGCGCGCGAGGGCAAGAACGTTGCCCTCGTCGAGGCGGAAATCCGCGGCACCGGCGAGGCGATCCGCCCAGGCATGAGCGGGGTCGCCAAGATCGGCGTCGAGGAGCGTCTCTTGATCGACATCTGGACCCGCCCGCTGATCGACTGGATCCGCCTCTCGCTCTGGCGCTGGCTGCCGTGAGGGGCTGATGAGCGGGTTCGAGAGCCAGTCCTGGTACCGCGTCGCGCATCTCAGGCCTTGTGTCGCCGCGCGGATCGAGGTCACGCGGCAGATGTTCCGCGGCCAGCCCTGGTTCGTGATGCGCGATCCGGTCTCGGGCAAGTTCAACCGCATGACCGAGGCCGCCTACACCATCGTCGCCATGATGGATGGCGAGCGCCCGCTGGGCGAGATCTGGGATCTGGCCTGCGAAGAGCTCGGCGATGACGCGCCGACGCAGGACGAACTCCTCGGCCTCGTCTCGCAGCTTCATCTGCTCGACCTGATCAGCACCGACACCCTGCCCGAGGCCGATCGCGTGGCGCAGCGGGCCAGGAAGATCGGCACCCGGGGCGTGATGGCGCGCTTCATGAATCCGCTGGCCGTGCGCTTCCCGCTGTTCGACCCCGACACGTTCCTCGAGGAGACGCTGCCGCTGGTGCGGCCCCTGTTCTCGTGGTTCGGCGCGCTGCTCTACCTCGCGCTTCTGATCGCAGGGGGCCTCACGGCGGCGCAGCATTGGGACGAGCTGACCGGCGGTATCATCGACCGGGTCTTTGCGGCCGAGAGCCTGTTGATCCTCCTGCTCGTCTACCCGGTCATCAAGGCGGTGCACGAGCTTGGCCACGGCTACGCGGTCAAGTATTGGGGCGGCGAGGTGCGGGAGATGGGGGTGATGCTCCTCGTCTTCATCCCGGTTCCATACGTCGATGCCTCTGCCGCCTCGGGCTTTCCCTCCAAATGGTCCCGCGCCCTGGTCGGCGGCATGGGCATCATTGTCGAGATCGGGATCGCCGCCGCCTGCATGCTGATCTGGACCGAGCTGGAGGAGGGGTTCTGGCGCGCGGTCTGCTTCAACGCGATGGTGATCGGCGGGGTCTCGACCCTGCTCTTCAACGGCAATCCGCTTTTGCGTTTCGACGGCTATTACGTGATGGCGGACCTGATCGAGATCCCGAACCTCGGCAAACGGGCGAACCGCTATCTCGGCTACCTGCTCCAGCGCAGGCTCTTCGGGGTGAAGGAGGCGCGCAATCCGGCGCGCGCACCGGGGGAGGGGGGATGGTTCTTCTTCTACTCGATCGCGGCCTTCGCCTACCGTCTGGTGATCGCCTTCGCGATCGTCTCGCTGGTGGCCAATCAGTTCTTCTTCATCGGCGTTCTGCTGGCGATCTGGGCGACGATGCTGATGTTCGGGATGCCGCTGGCCAAGCACATCCACTTCCTCTTCTTCAACGACATGCTGCGGGGCAAGCGCGCGCGGGCGATGGTGGTCGCGCTCTCCTTCGTCGCCCTTCTGATCGGCGCGCTCGGCTTCGTTCCGGTGCCCTATCGGACGGTGGTCGAGGGCGTGGTCTATGCGGGCGAAGAGGCGACGATCTATGCCTCGGAGGCCGGGACGGTGGCCGAGGTTGTCGCACCCGATGATGGACGGGTCGCACCCCAGACGCCGATCATCCGCCTCACCGACGACTTCGCGGATGCCGAACTCAGGGCGCTTGAGGCCGAGGTCGACCGCACCCGCCTGCGCTATGCGCTCGCCGTTGACACCGATGCCTTCAGCATGCGGCTCTGGCGCGCCGAGCTTGCCCATGCGGAGGCGGAGCTGCAGACGCTCCGGGACCGGATCGATGCGCTGACCGTGGTCAGCCCGGGCGAGGGCGAGCTCGTCCTGCCCTATGCGCCCGATCTGGTCGGCCGCTATCTGGAGAAGGGCGACGTGATCGGCCAGGTCATCGATCCGGCCCTTCTGGTCGCCCGCATCGCTGTGCCGCAATCCGATGCCGACCTGATCCGCCGCCGCTCCAACGCGGTGGAGATCCGCCCGGCGGAAGACATCTCGCTCCGCCAAGAAGCCCGGATCGTGCGCGAGGTGCCCGCGGTCGGCGGGCTCTTGCCGAGTTTCGCGCTGTCGACCGAAGGCGGGGGAGAGCTGTCCCTCGACCCCTCCGCCCCGGCCGGGCAGGCACGCTCGATCGAGCCGGTGATGCAGTTCGAGATCGCGACGCTGGAGCCGATCCTGACCCCGCGGCTCGGCACCCGGGTCTATGTCAGGTTCGATCACGGGTCCGAGCCCCTGGCCTCGCGTCTCTGGCGCCGGGTCCGCCAGCTCTTCCTGAGCCGGTTCAATGTCTGACGCGGCCCTGATCCCGAGCCACGCGGCGCTGCGGCGGATCGCGCTCGGCGCGCAGTCGGAGCAGTTGATCGACTGGCGGCTCCATATTCGCCGCGCGATGGGGGTGGTCACGAGGCCCCTAAGCGCCGTCCGCGCCCATCTCCGCGTGATGAGCTTCACGCGCCGGGTGCAGTGGTTGCGCCGCGACTACCGCTCGCTCTCGGATGCGGTGCTGAGCGAGATGCTCACCGGCCTGCGGGCCAAGGCGAGCCCAAAGAACGCCCTCTCGCCGGTCTCGGCGAAGGTGATGGCGGTTGGTGCGGAACTGGCGGCCCGCACGCTCGGCGTCAGCCCGACAGAGGCCCAGATCACCGCGGCGGCCGGGATCCTCGCGCGCCGGATCGTCCAGATGGAGGCCGGCACGGGCAAGAGCCTGGCGGTGGCCCTCGCGGCGCTTGTCTCCGCCCATTCCGGGCGCCCTGTGCATGTGGTGACGCTCAGCCAATCCCTCGCCGAGCGCGATCTCGAGGCCTTCGCGAGTTTCTACCGTGTCGCGGGCCTGGCCACGGGGCTGGTGGGCGCCAGCATGTCGCCCGCCCAGCGGGTGAAGGCCTACACCGCCGATATCGTCTATGCCGCGCATCGCGAGATTGCGCTCGACTACCTGCGCAGCCGCACGGATCAGGGCGCGGATACCGGCCCGATCGGGCTCAGCGTCGCGGCGATGACCGGCCGGATCGAGGCGAAGAGGGATCTGCCCCTGCGCCATCTGAGGTTTGCGATCATCGACGAGGCGGATCTGGTGCTGCTCGACGAATGCCGCAGCCCCTTCGCCGTCTCCGAGGATCAGGAGCCTGATCTCGAAATGCTCCGGGCCGCGATGTTGCTCTCCGAGGACCTTTCCGAAGGGGAGCACTTCCGCGAGGCCCAGGCGGGCGGCGCAATCGACCTGACGCGCGCGGGCCGCGAGGAGGTCGCGCGCAGAGGCGAGGCTCTCGGCGGGGTCTGGGCGAGCGCGATGCGCCGGGAGGCGGCGGCCCGCCTCGGCCTTGCCGCGATGCACCTCTTCGCCCGCGACCGGAATTACGTGGTCGAGGGCGGGCGGCTCACCTTCTGCGACCCAGCCACCGGAGAGCCCGCAACCGACCGCAATGTCGAGGACACGCTGCGCCAGGCGATCGAGTTCAAGGAAGGGCTCGATCCCAGCCCCTCGCGCCACCCGCTCGCGCGGATCACGTTCCAGCGCATCTTCCGGCGTTATGAGGCGCTGGGCGGGGTGACCAGCACGATCTCGGGCGCGGCGCGGGAGCTCGATGCGATCTACGGTGCGCGGACCCTGCGGGTGCGGAGCTCGGACGGCAAGAACCGCAAGATCGTCTGGCCGCGGATCTGCTTTGACCCGGAGATCCAGATCGCGCGTGTGATCGCCGAGGTCACACGCATGCAGGAACGCGGCCGCCCGGTGCTGATCGCGACCCGGACCGAGCAGATGACGGCCCGGATCGTCGACGAGCTTGAGGCCGCCGGGATCACCGCCTCGGTGCTCGAGCCCGATCCCTTCGGCCTCCAGGCCGAGGAGATCGCCTTGGCCGGGCGCGCCGGGCGCGTCACCGTCGCGCGCGAGATGGCAGGCCACGGGGTCGACATCCCACTCGACGATGCCGCCTGGGCCGCGGGCGGCCTGCACGTGATCCTGATGGAGCGCCATGACAGCGCGCGGGCAGACCGGCGCATCCTCCACCGCGCCGGGCGCCGGCGCGAGCCCGGCTCGGCCACCCAGATCCTGTCCTGGGAAGATCCGCTGATAAACAGGTATGGCGGCTGGTGGTCGCGCCGCAGATTGCCTATGGTCTCGCTGTTCAACAGGGCGCAGGCCAAGGCCGAGAGACTTCACGCGCAGGCCCGTCTCGACCTGTTGCGCGCCGACCAACGCAGAGACGAAAGATTGAGCTTCACCGGGAGTGTCGAATGACCCGTTTCTCTTTGGCAACCGTGCTTCTCGCAACCGTGGCGGCGATCCCGTCTGCCGCGACCGCCGAGATGATCGACTGCGTGATCGAGCCGAAATCCATGATCGACCTCGGCTCCTCCGATGAAGGGCTGATCACCGAGATTCTTGTCACCCGTGGCGACCGGGTCGAGCGGGGGCAGTTGCTGGTCCAGCTCGACAACGAAATCCAGCGCCTTCAGGTCGAGCGCATGGAGATGCGGGCGAACTCCGATGTCGAGAAGCGCGCGCAGGAGACCCGGCGGGAGCTGCGCCAGCTCGATGTCGACCGGGCGCAGGAGCTTCTGAAAAAGCGGGTCGGCACCGTCAAATCCTTCGACGATGCGCGGATCGAATTGGCGCTCACCCAGCTTGCGATCGAAGACGCGGTGATGAGCAAGGACATCGCGCAGATCGAGTACCGCCAGGCCCAGGCGCAACTGGACCGGCGCAAGCTGTCCTCACCGGTCGCGGGCATCGTGACCTCGGTCGAGGCCGCGCCCGGTGAGTATGCCCATGAGCAGCTCACCATCATGCAGATCGCCGAGGTCGATCCGCTGCATGTCGAGGTCTTCGTGCCTGCGCGCATGTGGGGCAAGGTCCAGATCGGCCAGAGCTATCGCGTCCTGCCCATGGCGCCGCTGGAGGGCGATTGGCAGGCCACCGTCTCGGCTGTGGACACGGTCTTCGACGCGGCGTCCGGCACCTTCGGCGTGCGGTTGGTGCTGCCGAACCCGGATGGCAAGATCCCGGCCGGCATCCTCTGCGAGGTCGACATGCAGGCGGATAGCTGACCGCGATCAGCCTCGGTTAAAGACCCAGAGGCGCATGATGAAGAAGTTGATGACCGGGATCACGGTGCAGACTGCGACGCTGCTGATCCGCGGCCCCCAGCCCAGCACATCCTGCCCGACCTGCATACCGAGATAGCTGATGGCGAGCCCGATGGCAGAGGTGATCAGGAACCGCACCACATGCAGCGGCGTGGCGCCTTTCTTCTGGAAAGTCAGATATTTGTGACCGGAAAATGAGACGATCATTCCGACGAGATAGCCGTAGACCGACGCATTCGGGGGCGCCGTCTCAAACGTGATCAAGACATTCGCGGTCAAGAGGTGGGTGAGGGTCGCGGCCAGACCGACCATGATGAAGCGCGACCCGGTTGCGGGCAGCGAAGAGCTCCGGATCAGCGCGTGCCACATGCTGCCGACACCCGTCTATGCGCCCCGCCTAAACCGTCGATAAGTGTGAAAATTTCACCTGTTCCCACAGAACCCCCATGAAAAGCCTCCACCCCGATGGGCCGCCTCAGGATGCATGGGGGGCAGTGCCGCTTGCAACAGGAGAGTTGCGGCCCCGAGACTGTCCGGGGCCGCGAGCTTTGGTCAGGCGAGGTCGAACCGGTCGAGGTTCATCACCTTGGTCCAGGCCGCCACGAAATCTGCGATGAACGGGGCGTTCGAGTCCGCGCAGGCATAAACCTCCGCGATCGACCGGAGCTGCGAGTTCGAACCAAACACGAGGTCGACCTCGGTCGCCGTCCATTTGACGTCGCCCGTCTGACGGTCGGTTCCCTGGAAGGACCCGTTCGATGCGGGCTGCCACTTCGTGCTCATGTCGAGCAGGTTGACGAAGAAGTCGGTGGTCAGGGTCTCCGTGCGCTCGGTGAACACACCGTGCTGTGCGCCGCCGGTATTCGCACCCAGAACCCGCAATCCGCCGACCAGCACCGTCATCTCGGGCGCTGTCAGGGTGAGCAGGTTCGCCCGGTCGATCAGCAACTCAGAGGCCGGGCGGATGTGGCCATCCATCATGAAGTTCCGGAAGCCATCGGCTGTCGGCTCCAGCACCGCAAAGGAGGCCGCATCGGTCTGCTCATCCGTTGCATCGGTGCGCCCCGGAGAGAACGGCACGTCGATCTTGTGGCCCGCCTTCTCGGCCGCCTGTTCGACCGCGGCGCAACCGCCGAGCACGATCAGATCGGCCAGCGAGACCTTCTTGCCGCCGGACTGCGCGTCGTTGAAGGCTTTCTGCACGCCTTCGAGCGTGCTCAGCACCTTCGCGAGATCGGCGGGCTCGTTGACCTCCCAATCCTTCTGCGGCGCGAGCCGGACGCGGGCGCCGTTCGCACCGCCCCGCATGTCCGAGCCACGGAAGGTCGAGGCCGAGGCCCAGGCGGCCGAGACCAGTTGCGATACCGAAAGGCCGCTCGCCAGGATCTTGGCCTTCAGGTCGGCGATGTCGACCGCGTCGATCAGGTCGTGATCGACCGGGGGCACCGGATCCTGCCAGATCAGATCCTCTTCGGGGACTTCTTTGCCCAGATAACGGACCTTGGGGCCCATATCCCGGTGGGTCAGCTTGAACCACGCGCGGGCGAACGCATCCGCGAACTCGTCCGGGTTCTCGTGGAACCGCCGCGAGATCTTCTCGTAATCCGGGTCCATCCGCATGGCCATGTCGGCGGTGGTCATCATGACCGTGACCTTCTCGCCAGAGCCGTCGACCTGCGGGGCGTGATGCTCCTCCGCCAGGTCCTTCGGGTGCCACTGCCAGGCGCCCGCAGGGCTTTTCACCAGCTCCCAGTCATAGCCGAAGAGCACGTCGAAATAGCCGTTGTCCCACTGGATCGGGTTCGGCGTCCATGGCCCCTCGATGCCCGAGGTGATGGCGTCCTTGCCCTTGCCCGAGGCGTAGGAGGAGAACCAGCCGAGGCCCATGGCCTCGGTCGGCGCGCCTTCCGGCTCGGTGCCCACATGATCCTCGGGCGCCGCGCCGTGCGACTTGCCGAAGGTGTGCCCGCCTGCGACCAGCGCCACGGTCTCGTAGTCGTTCATCGCCATCCGCTCGAAGGTCACGCGGATATCGCGCGCCGAGCCGAGCGGGTCGGGCACCGCGTCCGGGCCCTGCGGGTTGACGTAGATCAGACCCATCATCACGGCGCCGAGCGGGTCCTCGAGCTTGTTCGCATCCGCATCCGCGTTCTTCACGTCGCGGGTGCCGCCATAGCGGCTGTTCGGATTGTCCGAGGTCAGGAGCCAATCGGTCTCCGGCCCCCAGTAGATGTCTTCCTCCGGCTCCCAGATATCGGCCCGGCCGCCGCCAAAGCCGAATGTCTTGCCACCCATCGACTCGATGGCGCAGTTGCCTGCCAGGATCATCAGATCGGCCCAGGAGATCTTGCGCCCATACTTCTGCTTTATGGGCCAGAGCAGGCGGCGCGCCTTGTCCAGGTTGCCGTTATCCGGCCAGCTATTGAGCGGGGCGAAGCGTTGCGCGCCCGTGCCGCCGCCGCCGCGGCCGTCATAGATGCGATAGGTCCCGGCCGCGTGCCAGGCCATGCGGATGAAGAGCCCGCCATAGTGGCCATAGTCCGCAGGCCACCAGTCCTGACTGTCGGTCATCAGGTCGTAGAGATCCTGCTTGAGCGCATCGAGATCGAGGCTCTTGAACTCCTCGGCATAGTCGAAACCCTCGCCCATCGGGTCCGAGAGTTCGGAGTTCTGGTGGAGGATCTTGAGGTTGATCTGCTGCGGCCACCAGCGCTGGTTGGCAACGGTTCCGATCGCCGTGTGTCTGTGAGCACCGCCCAGTACCGGGCATTTGCTTTCACCGTCCATCATGCGTGAGCTCCCTTAGTATCGCCTAGGTTGCATGTCGGGCCGGGCGGCGGAGGGGGAGACGCGGCCCGGCAGCTATCTTGTAATCATTCTAAATAGACCCATCGCCCGATCAGGTGAAGTTAATTTTTCCGATAAGGCCGATAAGTTTCGCCTATGAACTTTGGGGCTGGTCGCGCGCCGGCGCGTCCCGTCGTCTCGCCGGTCTGCGCGCCCCGGAAATCGCCCTATATCATTGTGCCGGTCGAGCAGTGAATGGGCGGAGACAGTGCAGGTCGTCTGGTTCAAACGCGATCTCAGGGTCGAGGATCACCGCGCGCTTTCGCAAGCGGCGGAACAGGGCGATGTCCTGCCCCTCTACATCGTCGAGCCGGAGCTTTGGCGTGAGGAGGATATGTCCGCGCGGCACTGGGCCTTTGTCGAGGAATCGCTGCAGGAGCTGCGCGAAAACCTTGCCGAATACGGCCAGGCGCTTGTCGTCCGGACGGGCGATGTCGTGGAGGTGCTCGATACGCTGCACGCCTCGCACGGGATCACGGCGCTCTGGTCCCACGAGGAAACCGGCAACGGGTGGACCTTTCGCCGGGATCGGCGCGTCGGCGCTTGGTGCCGGGAGCGTGGCATCGCGTGGCACGAGATTCAGAACCACGGCGTGCAGAGGAAGCTGAAAACCCGCGACGGATGGGCGAAGTCGTGGGATCGGCTGATGGCGGAGCCGATGGCGATGGCGCCCGCGTTGAAGCCGCTCGATCTCGAGCTCGCCGCGATCCCGGGCGGCCGGGACCTGGGGCTCAAGGATGACCATTGCCAGTATCGCCAGCGTGGTGGCCGGTCGGCCGCCGAGGAACGCCTGGAGAGCTTCCTGGCGGAGCGCGGCGCCGATTATCGCCGCGCCATGTCCTCGCCGGTCGAGGGGGAGCAGGCCTGCTCCCGCCTCTCCCCGCATCTCGCCTGGGGCACGATCTCCATGCGCGAGGTGGCGCAGACGACCTGGCAGACGCAACGCATGCTCAAGCAACCGGAGTGCGACCGCCCGAGGAACTGGCGCGGGTCGCTGAATTCGTTCACCGGGCGGCTGCACTGGCATTGCCATTTCATGCAGAAGCTCGAGGACGAGCCGCGCATCGAGCATGAGAACTTCCACCGGGGCTATAACGGTGTGCGCCCCTCGGCCCCTGATCAGGAACGTCTGGCGGCCTGGGCGAAGGGCGAGACCGGGCTGCCCTTCGTCGATGCCTGCATGCGGTATCTGAGGGCGACCGGATGGCTGAACTTTCGGATGCGCGCGATGGTGATGGCGACCGCGAGCTACCACCTCTGGCTCGACTGGCGCGCACCGGGGCTGGAGCTGGCGCGGCTCTTCACCGACTACGAGCCGGGCATCCATTGGAGCCAGACCCAGATGCAATCGGGCACCACGGGCATCAACACGGTCCGGATCTACAACCCGGTCAAACAGGGGCATGACCAGGATCCAACCGGGGTTTTCACACGAAGATGGGTGCCCGAACTGGCCGAAATTCCTGATGAATTCCTGCAGGAGCCGTGGAAGGCCGAGAATGCAGGCCAGGTGATCGGCAGCCAGTATCCCGAACGCATCGTCGATCATCTCGCCGCCGCCCGCGAGGCGCGGGACCGGATCTGGGCCGTGCGCCGGGGATCGGACTATCGAGCCGAGGCCTCCGCCATTCAGACCAAACACGGCAGCCGGAAAAGCGGCATCCCGAACCGGGGCAAACGTGGAAAATCCCGGCCGTCAGCCCAGCTTGATCTGCCGTTGCAAGGAGACAGCCGTTGAAGATGCGCAAGAAATCAGAGCTGCCGACCAAGATCTGTGCCGCCTGCGGCCGGCCCTTCACCTGGCGCAAGAAATGGGCGCAGGTCTGGGATGAGGTCCGCTTTTGCTCGGACCGGTGCAGGAGGAAGCGATGACCACGGACACCATGCTCCCCGGGATCGACCGGCCAGCCGAGGCGGTCTCGTTCGAACCGACGCGGGAGGCGGGCCTCGTGCGGCTCGACCGGTTCGTCGCGCGGGCTGGGCGCCACTATGCCAGCCAACGCAACTACGATTTCGGGCCGGAGCGGCGGGAGAACGTCTCCGCCCTCTCACCCTGGATCCGGCACCGGCTGATCACCGAAGAGGAGGTGCTGCGCGCGACGCTGGCCCGCCATGCGCCGTCCTCGGCCGAGAAGTTCATTCAGGAGGTCTTCTGGCGCACCTATTTCAAGGGCTGGCTGGAGCAGCGGCCGAGCGTCTGGGCCGCCTATCAGGACGGCCTGGCCCATGCGCTGGAGGTCCTGGAGAAGGACCGCGCGCTCGCCATCGACTACAAGGACGCCGTCGCCGGTCAGACCGGGATCGACGGGTTCGATCAATGGGCCGGGGAGCTGGTCGAGACCGGATACCTCCACAACCACGCGCGGATGTGGTTCGCCTCAATCTGGATCTTCACGCTGCGCCTGCCGTGGGAGCTCGGGGCCGACTTCTTCCTGCGCCATCTGATGGATGGCGACCCGGCCTCCAACACGCTGAGCTGGCGCTGGGTGGCGGGCCTGCACACCAAGGGAAAGACCTATCAGGCGCGGGTCTCCAACATCTCGAAATACACCGAAGGGCGGTTCCGGCCGGAGTACCAGCTCTCCAACACCGCCGAGCCGCTGGTGGAGGAGAGGGACCATCCGAAGGTGCCGATCCCGCTGGCCGATCCGATACCCGAGGGCGATTTCGTGCTGCTGGTGACCGAGGAGGAGGGCCGGTTCGAAGATCTTCTGCCTCGCCTGCCTGCCGCAACGCTCGGCCTGTTGGCGATCGAGGGGCGCTCGCCGCTGGCGATTGGCGATATGGCCCAGGGCTTTGCCAGGGGCGCGCTGACGGATGCGTTGTCCCGCTTCGGCGGCGATCAGCCTCATGAAGCCGAGGATTGGGCCGAGCCGATCATCACTGCGGCGGAGAAGACGGGGGTGACATCCTTCGTGACCGCCTATGCCCCGGTTGGCCCCGTCAGGCAGCGGCTCGAAGACGCCCGGAATGCGCTGGCATCGGCGGGCCTCACCCTCCACCAGATCCGGCGGGACTATGACGACCTCGCCTGGCCCCACGCGACCAAGGGGTTCTTTGCGCTGAAACAGAAAATCCCGCAGGTGCTGCGGGGGCTCGGGCTCGCGGGGTAAGGCGGGGCACGGCAGCGCCGCAGGAGCCGCCATCGCGTCCCGGGTCTGCCTGTCTCTCGCGGGGAGGTTTCGCCCTTCGGACGCCATGCGTCTTCGGGGCAAGTGAACCGGGGAAAATCCTGGTCAGAGTGCGACTGATCAGTCGCTTGGTCCGACCCTTGCCAAAGGGGTCGAGAGGACGCCCACGGTCTTTGACCGCCGGCGTCCGATGTTCGCGAACAAGCCGAGATCTAGCGGCGCTTCGTTAAAATCTCCCTAAAATCCGACCGACTTCCGGTGAGTGCGCGGCGCAAGCCCAAGCCATGTATTCAACAGCAACCTGCCCTGCCACCAATCGATCGAGATCAGGAAACGCCACAACTCGCATCGTTTTTCCTTCACGACACGTCAGACCCGTCGAAAGCGAACGGCTGCTTTTAGCCCAAAGGCACTGATGCTGCGTCTTGCGCGAATGTCTGCTCGTCTGGGTGCGGTCAAAAATGTGTCAAAATCAAACCGAGTTTTGCCAAGGGTTTGTGTCACAAGATTTTTCAATGCTTTTGAGCGCATCGCCGCCAGTGAGAAAAAGACCGTTTTGATGAAGAGATTCTAGCAGAAGGTTTTGTCTTCGTTGACCCAGCCATGCCCGCGACCTTAGCGTACTTTGGGATCGTTAGGATTGGGACATGTCTGAAGAATTGCATCTCGTAGAGGTAGGCACCCTTCGCGGCGAGCTAAACTCGGTCATAGACCGGATGAATGGGAACGAGAACTTCTCCGCAGGGACCGTCTCAGCCATTTTTGCGTTTGTTCTCTCTACAGAAATATCTGTGATCAGCTTGGTGCTATCCTTCTTGTCTTTGATCATTATTTTCATTGGTTTAAGGCGCTATACGGAGCTTCGCGCCCATTCTCGAAAGCTGGATGAGTACTTGCAGGGGATTGAAAAAGGTCTGTCTCCCGGAGGAGGTTGGACTGTTCACTACTATGACACAATCAAAGGCAGCTCGTCTGGCGGGTACTCGACCACCAGATACATCTTCTGGATTGCTCTGGGAGCTGTATGCCTACTGGGAACGGTCTATGTGGGCCATTCACTGTTCGACGGCACGCAAACAAGCTCATCTCAATAAGTGCCGAAACTCGCCTGTTTCTGCCACCGGCAGAAATGATCGTTTTTAAAGCCGCCGTTCGGCGAATGGCAGGTTCGTTCGCGGAGCGGCCTCTTGCCAAATATACGGTTCAATGATCGGCTGCTGAGGATATCGGTGGTCTTGTTCGCCCGTAATCGTTCTAGGCGCGGGGCTGGCCTGATGGGCGAACTATCGGAACCTGCATTCTCTTGGTCCGATGTCGTCTTCCCGCTCAACCATCGAGCTCTTTCTCGGTCGTTGGTAGGGGGGTGATCAACCGAACCGTGCGTTGGGGTCAGAGCCCGTCCAGCACCGTTGCTGCGCTGTCGAGATAGGCGGATTTCTTGTCGTCGCCCATCCTGTCCCAGGTGCGGTAGACCTGGCCGAGGCGCGGGTTGCCGCGCAGCTTGTCCTCGTTTCTGACCAGGAAATCCCAGTAGAGCGGGTTGAACGGGCAGGCGTCGTCGCCGGTCTTCTGCTTCACGTCATAGCGGCAGGCGGAGCAGTGATCGGACATCTTGTTGATGTAATTCCCGCTCGCCGCATAGGGTTTCGAGCCGAGCACGCCGCCATCGGCGAACTGGCTCATGCCGATGACGTTGGGCGCCTCGACCCATTCATAGGCGTCCGCATAGACGGCGAGGTACCACTCATGCACCTCGCGCGGGTCGACCCCTGCCAGCATGGCGAAATTGCCGGTCACCATCAGGCGCTGGATGTGGTGGGCGTAGGCCTCGTCCCGCGTCTGGCCGATGGCGGCGGCGAGGCAGGCCATCTCGGTCTCGCCGGTCCAGTAGAATTCCGGCAGCGGGCGCTTCGCGTCGAAGAAGTTCTCCTCGGTGTAGCCCGGCATCATCAGCCAGTAGATGCCGCGCACATATTCGCGCCAGCCGATGATCTGGCGGATATAGCCCTCCGCCGCGTTGAGCGGGGCCGCGCCGTCGCGATAGGCTTTCTCGACCCTCTTGCAGACTTCTAGCGGGTCGAGGAGGCCTACGTGGATATATTGCGCGAGGACGGAGTGGTAGAGGAAGCGCTCCCCTTCCAGCATTGCATCCTGATAGTCGCCGAAGCCCGGCAGCGCCTCCGCGATGAAGGTGTCGAGGGCCTTCTGCGCCCCTGACCGCGTTACCGCGAACCAGAACGGGTGGAGCGCGCCGAAGTTGTCGTCGAAGCGTTCCTCGACGACATCCAGGACATCCTTGGTGATCTGGTCCGGCTCCACCTTATGCGGCCGGGGCATGAAGAGATCGCCCTTGGCCGGTTTCCGGTTGTCGGCGTCATAGTTCCACTGCCCGCCCTCAGGATCGTCGCCATCCATCAACAGGCCGGTCTTGCGGCGCATCTCGCGGTAGAAATACTCCATGCGCAGTTGCTTGCGGCCCGAGGCCCATTCGGCGAATTCCTCATGGGTCGCGATGAAGCGTGTGTCGTCGAGGATGTCGAGCGGGACGCCCCAGCTCTCGGACCAGTCTTCGAGCGAGGTCTTCAGCCGGTATTCCCCCGGCTCGGTCATCACCACGCGGTCGCATTTGTGCTCGGCGAGGGCGCGCTCGACCTCGCCGCCCAGCGAGCCTGCGTTCTCCGGGTCGTCAATCTTGCGGTAGTCGACCGTCCAGCCCGCGTCGCGCAATTCGTCCGCGAAATGGCGCATTGCCGAGAAGAGGAAGGCGATCTTCTTCTTGTGGTGGCGGACATAGCTCGCCTCCTCCGCCACCTCCGCCATGAGCACGGTGTCGGTGTCCCGGTCGCCCTGGGCGAGTGACGGGATCTCTTCGGTGAGCTGGTCGCCGAGGACGAGAATAAGGTTTCCCTTTGCCATGCGCGAGAAATAGCGCTGCCGGGCGGATGGCAACGTCGCGCGCCTGGAAAGCGATCTCAGCCCATGAAGAAGGCGGAGATGCGGAACGGACGGGCCGGGTGGGTCAGCGCGTAGCGGATTTGGCGGTGGGTCAGGCGCGATCGCACTTGTCGCGCCGCCAAGGGTCCTGACAGTATCGCGCCAGGGATCATTCGAACGCGGCGGACGATGAGCGAGGTGGATACGTCTTTGGATGACCGGCGGCGGGGGGCGCGGCGTATTCTCATGCTGGGTGCCACTGGCACGATCGGGCGAGCGACGGTTCGCGCGCTGCTCGACCGTGGCCACGAGGTCGTCTGCTTCCTGCGGCCGAGGGCGGGGGACAGCGCGCCGGTCGACCTCCCGGATCAGGCGATCCTGCGGTTTGGCGATGTCACCGATGCGCCGTCGCTGCGTGAAACGGGCGTCCGGGGGGAGAGGTTCGACGCGCTCGTCTCCTGCCTCGCGTCGCGGACCGGTGCGCCGAAGGACGCCTGGGCGATCGATCATCAGGCGCATATGAATGCGCTGAGTGTTGCGAAAGACGCGGGCATCCCTCAGATGGTTCTGCTTTCGGCGATCTGTGTCCAGAAACCGGTTCTGGAGTTTCAGCGGGCCAAGCTGGCGTTCGAGGAGGCGCTGATTGGCTCCGGCCTCACCTACTCCATCGTCCGCCCCACGGCCTTCTTCAAGTCGCTGTCCGGGCAGATCGACCGGGTGCGGGCGGGCAAACCCTATCTCGTGTTCAGCGATGGCAGGCTGACCGCCTGTAAGCCGATCTCAGACCGTGATCTGGCCGCGTTCATCGCCGACTGCCTCGAAGACCGCGAGAAGCAAAATCGCGTGCTGCCGATCGGCGGGCCGGGCCCGGCCATCACGCCGATCGAGCAGGGTGAGCGGTTGTTCGCGCTGACGGGGCGCGAGGCGCGGTTCCGGCATGTCCCGGTCGGGTTTCTCAGCGCGGTGATCGCGGTGCTGTCGACCCTTGGGCGGATCATTCCCCGCCTGAAGGACAAGGCAGAATTGGCAAGGATTGCAAGGTACTACGCGACGGAATCGATGCTCGTTCTGAATGAACATACCGGTCAGTATGATGCTCCGGCGACCCCGGAGACGGGGCGCGACACGCTGTTTGACTTCTACGAGAGGGTGCTCAGTGACGGCGTGTCCGTGGACCGCGGGGATCACGCGGTCTTTTGAGCCGCCGGGCGGTCTGCCGCGATCTGCCGGTAGGTGAAGGAGCCATCGCCCTGCAGGGCCGCAATCTGCTCGCGGACCTTGGCGTTGTGGGGGGAGCGCGAGCAGATCGGGTCGGTCGCCCTTGCATCGCCCGCAAGCGCGACGGCCTGACAGCGGCAGCCGCCCCAGTCGATCTCCCGGCGCTCGCAACTCCGGCACGGCTCCTTCATCCAGTCGGTCCCGCGGAAGGCGTTGAAGGCGGCGCCGTTCGACCAGATGTCGGCGAGCGCGCGGTCCCGGACATTGTCGAAGGTCAGGCCGGGAATGGTCTGTGCGGCGTGGCAGGGCAGGACGCTGCCGTCCGGTGCGATGTTGAGCCCGGTCGAGCCCCAACCGCCCATGCAGGCCTTGGGGAACTTCGCGTAGTAATCCGGCGGGACGAAATCGATGACGAGCTGGCCGGCGAGGCGCTCGCGCGCCGCGTTGACCGTATCGCGGGCCTGGCGGGCCTGTTCGAGGCTCGGCATTAGCGCCGCCTTGTTGATCGCCGCCCAGCCGTGGAACTGCACGCAGGCGACCTCCAGCCGCCGCGCGCCGAGGCGGATGGCGAGGTCGATCGTCTGCTCCAGCCCGTCGAGGTTCTGGCGGTGCATCACGGCGTTCAGGGTCAGGGGAAAGCCGATCTCGCCGATCCATTGGGCGACCTTCATCTTGCGCTCGAAGCCGCCGCGATAGCCGCCGATCCGGTCCGCCATCTCTGCGGTTATGCCTTGGAGCGAGAGCTGGATGTGGTCGAGACCAATCTCGTCGAGCTGGCGCAGGCGCGGCTCCGTCAGCCCGATGCCTGAGGTGATCAGGTTGGTGTAGAGCCCGGCCTCGACCGCTGCCGTCGTGATCTCCTCCAGGTCCCGGCGGGATGCGGGCTCCCCGCCTGAGAGATGCAGCTGGAGGACGCCGAGATCGGCTGCCTGGCGCAGCACGTCGACCCAGGTCTCCGTCGGCAGCTCCGTCTCTCTCTGGCTCAGCTCCAGCGGGTTGGAGCAGTAGGGGCAGGAGAGCGGGCAGCGGTGCGTCAGCTCCGCCAGCATGGCAAGCGGCGGGGCGGTCATGGCCGTGCCTCGGCCATGCGGCGCTGGATCAGGGAGACGAGGAACCGGCGCGTGTCGCCTGCGATCTGCTCTGGCGGGGCGGCGTATTTCTCGGCCAGCCGCTGCACGATCTCGTCGAAGGTCGCTTTGCCGTCGGTCTCGCCCAGCACGGCGGCACCGATCTCATCGAGGATCAGGGCGCGTTCGGGGGCGAGCAGGACCCATGTGCCGCGCACCTTGTCCCAATGGCGGCGCACGCCGCGGAGCAGGGTCGGGCGTGCGGCGCCGGGAAGAAGGTCCTCCGGGGTCATGCGGCATCCTCGGCGAGGCCCGTGCCCGGCTGCCAGGCGCCGGGCGGGATCCGGCCGGGCTCGACATAGGCGGAATAGAGTGCGTCGAGCTGGGACCAGAGCACATCGGTCTTGAAGATGAGCGCGGCCGCCGCCTGATCCTGCTTCTCTGCCGTATCGGCATGGTCGAGGACGAATTTGAGACCGAAGGCCACGTCCTTCGGCGCCTCCTTGAGCCGTGTCTTGAAATACGAAATCGAGTCGTCATTGGCGAAGGCGTAGTTCGCGAGCAGCCCGGCGATGCGCTGTTCATGGATCTTCGGCGCGAAGAGCTCGGTCAGGGAGGAGGCGACCGCCTCCAGCAACGTCTTCTCGCGCACGAACCGGACATAGGCATCGACCGCGAAGCGGGTGGCGGGCAGCACACCCTCGGCGGACGCGACGAAATCGGGCTGCAAGCCAACAGCGCTCGCGAGCTTCAGCCAGCGGGCGATCCCGCCCTCGTGGTCCGGCCCGCCATCGTGATCCTCGATCCTCGACCGCCAGGCCCGGCGCATGTCCGGGTCTTCGCAGCGGGACAGGAAAGCGGCATCCTTCATCGGGATCCGGCTCTGGTAATAGTAGCGGTTGATCACCCAGGCGCGCACCTGATCGGCCGAGCAGCCACCGGAATGGAGCATGTGGTGGAAGGGGTGCTTGTCGTGATAGCGCTCCGCTCCGATCTGGCGCAGGCGGGCTTCGAAGGCATCGCGGGACCGGGTCACAGGCAAAGCTCCATGCCATCCTCGCTGATGACCCAACCGGCCGCTTCGGCCTCGGCCCGTTCACCGTTTTCGGGGTCGAGAACGGGGTTTGTGTTGTTCATATGCACGAAGACTTTCTGGCCGACCGAGACCGAAGAAAGCCCCGTGATCGAGCCATGCTCGCCCATCATGGGAATATGGCCCATCCGCTGCCCGGTCTTCTCACCGACGCCCTCGCGGGCCATCTCGTCATTCTGCCAGACCGTCCCGTCGAAGAGCAGCGCATCCGCGCCGCCGATCCGGCTCGTGATTTTGTCGGTGATCTGCGCGCAGCCAGGGATGTAGTGGGCGGTCGCCGCTCCGGCAGAGAGTTCGACGCCGACGGTCTGCTCGCCTTCGAGATCCGTAGCGACCTCCTCGCCCTCCATGAACAGCGGGACTTTTCCGGGAACCGGGTAGGCGGTCGCGGTCACACCCGCCGTCAGCTCGAACGGGTTCTCGAGCGTGATCCGCGTGCGCTTCACGTAATCCGGGTTGAGCGCGGTGAAGATCCTGTTCTCATCCAGCACCGACATGATCTCGCTTGTCGCGAAAAGGGTGAAGGCCTGACGCTCACGCAGGGTCAAAAGGCCCGCGATATGGTCGATGTCGCCATTGGTGACGAAAACAGATCTGATCGGGCTGTCCCGCAGGCCCGTCGGATGCAACGCTGGGGTCGCATTGATCTGCGACCGAATATCTGGCGAAGCGTTTATCACGGCCCAATCCGCTCCATTCGCGCTTACGGCGATCGAGGACTGCGTTCGTGACGGGATTTTGCCCGCCCGTGCTTTCACGCAGTTCGGACAACCGCAATTCCACTGCGGGAGGCCACCCCCCGCAGCGGAACCGAGAATGATGATCCGCAGGTCCGACATGGCCGGAGCCTGCCGTCACATGTTCAGAACAGATCGTCGTCCTGGTCGTCGGCCGGGAAGTACATGTTGATTTCCATGCCGCAGGTAATCTCTTTCAGGGTCGGTGCCGTCCAGGTCATGTCGTTCTCCTCTTCGTCTTAGGTTGCTTCGGTAGGGCCGTTTTCAACCAACACCTAATGTATCAACATCGGGCGATTTGGGTAGTCCTGCTTCGTCAACGCACCGCCACAGCCGTCATTCCGGCAAAGTGGCGGTGATCTTAATCGAGGCGTACCAGGCGGATAGGTCCCTGATATCCTCGTCGCTGAGGCCTTGGGCGACGACTGTCATCATCTCGTGCTCTCGCTTGCCTGAGCGGAACGCCTTGAGCTGCGTGGCCAGGTAGATCTCGCTTTCCCCGGCCAGGTGGGGTGCGATCGGGATCTTGGCGATGCCGTCGATCCCGTGACACACCCGGCACTGTCCGGCCTTCTTGCGGCCTGCCGCGGGATCAGCCGCGGCGGCCACATCGGCGATCAGGAGCGCGGTAGCTAAGGCCACAAAGCGACCCATTGGCTTGCCCATGCCTTTCGCTGTCTCTTACTCGGGAGCCGAGTAGGAGATCCGGTAGACGGCGCCCGCAAGGTCATCGGAGACCAGGAGCGAGCCGTCCTTCAACACGGCGACATCGACCGGGCGGCCGAGATATTCGCCGGTTTCCTCGTCGAGCCAGCCTTCGGCGAAGGGCTCCATCGTCACCGTGCCATCCTCGCCGATGAAGGAGACCATGACCCGCGCGCCGATCGGTGTCGTGCGGTTCCACGAGCCGTGCTGGGCCGAGAAGATGGCGTTCTTGTACTTCTCGGGGAACTGCCTGCCAGTGTAGAACACCATGCCGAGATCAGCCGCGTGGGCGACGGTCTCGACCACCGGGTGCACGATCCCCTCGGGCGGCGTGTCGTCTTTGTACTCATTGGTGCGCACCGTGCCGCCGCCATACCAGGGGTGGCCGAAATGCTGGCCGGCCTCGGTCTGATGGTTCAGCTCGCCCGGCGGGATGTCGTCACCCATGCCGTCGACCTGATTGTCGGTCCACCAGAGCTCTCCGGTCTCTGGATGGAAATCCTGACCGACCGAGTTGCGGACGCCGAAGGTGTAGACCTCGCGGCCCGTGCCATCGGTGTTGACCCGGATGATCCCGCCGATGCCGGTCTGCATGTAGAGCTCCATCTTCTCGGGCGGGGCCACGTTGAAGGGCTGGCCGAGCGAGATGTAGAGCTTGCCGTCGGGGCCGATGTCGCAAACCCGGGCGGTGTGGTTGTAGCTGACCTCCTCCTCGGGGACGAGTTTACCCTCCGGGATCACGTTGAAGGCCGCGACGTCCGGGCTCTCATAGAAAAACTCCGCCGCGGGGTAGACCAGCACCCGGTTCTGCTCGGCGATGTAGAGGAACCCGTCGGGCGAGAAGCAGACGGCGTTCGGGATCGCCTTTGGCAGCGACGGGGCGAAGTTCTTCACCTCGTCCGCGACGCGGTCCTTGTCGCGGTCGGTCACCGCCCAGACCTCGGTCTTGCGCGTGCCCACGAAGGTCACGATGCCCTGTGGGCCGACCGCGATGTGCCGTGCGTCCGGCACGATGGCGTAGAGGTCGATCTTGAAACCCTCGGGCATTTCGATCCGGTCGAGGATCTTGCGGATCGACTCCGCCTTCTCGCCGCCCTGTTCGACGAAGGTGAAATCGCTCACGCCGGTGGTCTTGAACTGGCTGAGCTTGTCGAGCGCCGACTCCGCCGACAGCGCCGGGGCGCTGAATAGGGATAGTGCGGCCCCCGCCAGGAGCATTTTCTTGAGCATCGTGTCCTCCCTGAGCTCTCAGGCTCGTTTGCGTGTCACACGTCTCGGTGCGCGCATGATCGTCTCAGGTTGACACATTTCTGCGGGAGAAAGGGTACAAAAGCACCACGAAATCCTCACAACCCTTGCGGCGCGTTCTTCCGATCTCTCCACCGTTCGCCAATTGGTTGTGTTGCGCAATCCGGAGATGATCATATTTCCGCCAGCCGAAAGCGCCTACCTTCGACTGGAAGTCGGGCGGAGGGCTGTTTTGGCTGTCTGGATGCGCCCGAACGAAGGGGTGCCGTGGTGCAGGGTAGTGGCTTGGCGGGCTCCCGCCTGTTCTTCGCGCCGCGTTTCCTCAGGGTTTTGAGCGCGCCGCACGATCCGCGACCATCCGGCCCATGGCGTCCGAGACGCGATCGAGATGGGGTTTGGTGTAGGGGAAGGTCTCGGCGTGGTCGTAGTTGTGGCGCATGGCGGCATTCGCCTCGAACACGATGGCCCCGCCATCGCCATCGGGCGCGAAGTCGATCCCGAAGAAATCGAGGTCGATGATCTTCGCGATCTCGTGCAGCGCGGTGAAAACCCTCTCGCCGAGATAGGCCGCGGGATCGGACAGATACGCCCGCTCCGCCTCCTGCGTCGCCGGGTTCGTGGACATCACCCGATAGCGGTCGCCGGAGTGGATCTGCCAGACATCGTTGCTGAGACAGGCGACCGGGTAAAAGACGCCATCGATGAAGAAGCACCTGATCTTGTGATGCAGCCCGTCCGCGCCGCGGCAATCGAGGTACCTGATGGCGTAGATCTCGACGCCCGGGGCAAGCGCGGCGATATAGGCCTCGGCTTCCGTGGCCGAGGCGATGAGCGCCATCGTCTTGCCGGTCTGCGTCCCCACGCGGCGGAGGATCATCGGGTAGGCAATGCCCGCGGCCTCGATCCTGCCCCGGACCTCGCCGGGCTCGGCATCGTTTCGGACCTGCAGGGTCTGCGGGAAGCGGATGCCCGGGATCGGGTTCAGCCGCGCGTAGTTCTTCGCCCGGGTCGTCTCCAGCACCTTCTCCGGCGGGTTGATCACCGGGGTCTTTGGAAACCGCTCCAGGAAACGCGCGATATCGCCCAGCGGGCGGGCCATCAGATCGGGGCAACTGACCGAGTTGATCGCCAGATCAAAGGCCGGGAGGTCCGAGACCAGCCCGACATTCTCACCCGCGAAATTGGCGATCAGGTGGTTGTAGTCCTTGTCCGGGAAGAAGTGTTTGACCGAGAAATGGCCGTTCTTCAGCCAGTGGGAGAAGAGGCCGGTCTCTTTGTTCCGCTTCACGCCGCACCGGCTGCCGACGAAGGATCTGAGGCGCAGGATTGTGGGCCGGTCCGCCTCGATCCGGCCGGGCGTGTTGATCGGCCTGAGCCAGCCTGCCGCCGCCAGATGACGCTTGGCAGCCTGCCGGTCGCCCATGCGATAGGTGATCGCCGAGAGCGTTCGCATCGCATCGTCGTCGATCAGCCCGCGCTCGAGACAGGCGCCAAGGAGCCGCCGCGCGCTCTCGAAATCGCCGATCCGGAACAGAAGTTTGCCGAGCCGCGGTGCCCCGCCCCAGCCGAGCTTCACGTTTCGGGCCAGGCGCCTCAGGTGCCGGGGGGCGAGATCGCGCCTGTCGGTGTGAAGCAGGAGTTCGGCGAGCGCCAACCGGGCATCGCGATCCGCGGGGTCGTTGCGCAGGTCCCGGTATGTCTCCGCAAGAACCCGCCTGAGGCCCGGCGGCTTCACGACCTGACGGGGCAGGCGGCGGCCGGGCGGGCTGTCGTCAGCCAAGACAGCCGACATGGCTGCGGATGCGGTACATCAGCCTGTTGCTGGTCGGCGCAAACCCGGTGCGGCCGTGCAGCACCCTTGTATTGTCCATATAGAGCGTGTCGCCGGGTTCGATCCGGAACCGGTCCTGCAGATCTTCCCGGCCGATGACCTCGTCAAGCACGGCCATCGCGTCTTTCTCCTCGCCCGGCAGATCGATGCCGCCCGAGAGGTCGATCTGGCTCCGATAATAGCGGATCCGGGTGACGCCGTCGGTCTCCCAGAGGATCGGCAGCGGGCCCTTGCCGAAGGGAAAGGCCGGGCGGGACAGGACCGCGCGGATCTCTGGCGCGAGCGCGTTCAGGATGCGGTCGACCGGCATCATGATCGTATCGCCGCCCTCCATGTCCGCGCGCACCATCTGAAAGGCCACCAGCTCATGCGGGTCGCGCTTGTAGGAGCTGTCGGTGTGCAGCTCGAGCGGCTTGTTGGTGCGGCTGTAGCTGGTCGATCCGGCGTTGCCCGCGGCCTTCTCAGGGTCGATGCGGACCTGCGTGAACGAGATCTTCTGCCGGCTTTCCGGCGTGCTGTCTGGCCGCACGGGCTCCATGTTCGCGAGGGTTCGGGCGAAGTGGACGGTGAGCCGGCGATCTTCGGTCGCCGAGGCGCCGCGCAGCAGCGTGTAGTAGGGCGGGGCCTTCAACGCCTGTGCGATCTCGCCCGCCACGGTGTCGAGCGCGGCGATGACTTCCGCCTGTCCCGTGGTGGGAAGGGCAGGGATCTGGACCAGAGGAGCGTTCAAAACCAACCCCGCGTTCTGACGAAAACAAAACCCGGTACTGAGTTTACTTTGGCGGAGGGGTGGGATCAACGGAACTCGACCAACCTGCCCGGGCTGGTGGGTCGATTGGTTCTCGGCGGATAAAAAATCGGCCGGGCAAGGTGCACCCGGCCGCATCACATGTCGCTAGACGTCGGGTCCGGCGGCTCGTCTCACCGCCCGACCCCAAGGGATCCTGTCATTTGGTCAGGAGCAGTTTGCCCTGTTTGGTGATTTGCAGCGTGTAGATCTGATCGTTCAGCGTGATATGTGCCTTGCGGCCGCCTTCGGTGAGATCCTCTGCCGTGTACTGCGGTGCCGCGGGCTGAGGACGCTCCAGCGGACGCGTTCTGTTGAAGATGATCTCGTGTTTCATGACAGAACCCTCTCATTGATCCGGTCTATAAGCGCCTCGAGGCTCAGATCTGCCGCGAAGCCGGTTTCGCTCAGAACATCCAAGACCTCATTTCGCTCCGGCGCGGGGGCAAAGATCGGCGCGATATCCTTTCTCGCGTCGTCGCTCATTTGGTCCTCCACTCGGTTGTGGCGTGTCTGCCGAAGCAGGCGATTTCGCCTTGGACATCCTTAACCTGAGTGAATCACTCGGAATTGTCAATCCGATTATTTTAGTCGGGAATTATCTGTGAAGAGTCCGGGACCCGCAGGGCGCAGGTTCAAGATCTGGTGTCGCGAATGTGGAGTGGGTGGCCTATCGCGACGCGGGCGGCGGACCGGCCGGTGTTCCGGTCAACAGGCGATAGTTCGAAGGCTGCCTGGTCTGGAACGTGCCCCACTGCGCCCGATCTTTTGCCGCGCGGTCCAGATCCAGCTTTGCCAGCAGAATTGCCTCAACATCCCGGCCCGCATCGGCGATCACGTTCGCCCGGTGGTCGAGGCAGAAGGAGGTTCCGTAGAAGTCCAGGGTGACGCCGTCATCGGTCTCGGACCCGATGCGGTTGGCGGCCAGAACGGGGACGAGGTTTACCGCGGCATGCCCGCGCATCGCCGCGCGCCACTGCTCCGACGTATCGAGCGTTGGGTCATAGGTCTCCGATCCGATCGCGGTGGGGTAGACCAGCAGTTCCGCGCCGAGGAGGGCCATGGCGCGGGCCATCTCGGGGAACCACTGGTCCCAGCAGATCCCGACGCCAAGGGTGAGATACCGGGTCTTCCAGACCTGCGGGCCGTCCGGGCTCGGGTCGAAGAAGAGATCCTCGTGATACGCCTCGAACTGCGGGATATGGCATTTGCGGTAGAGGCCGAGGACCGACCCGTCCGCATCGATGACGGCGACCGAATTGTAGTGCGCCTCACCATCGCGTTCGTAGAACGACACCGGGATGACGACCTCATGTTCTGCCGCAAAGCGGGCGAACCGGGCAATCAGGTCGTGCCCCTCGGCGGGGCGGGCGAGATCACGGTAGCGGGTCGACTGCGATTTGCAGAAATAGGGTGTCTCGAACAGCTCCGACGGCAGGATGATCTGTGCGCCTTGATCTGCCGCCTGCTTTGCCATGGAGAGGACACGCTCGACATTATCCTCCCGGTCCCAGGTGTGATGGGTCTGGAGGGCTGCGACGGTCACGGTTCTGGTCATCGGGGCTGCGGTCTCGAGATTCGTCTGGCTCCGTCCGGGGCGGGGTCCTAGTCTGCATCCCACGCGCACCCGTGCAAACGGAATTCGGAGGTTTGCGATGGCCAGGCCCAACGGTATCCGCATGCCGGCGGAGTGGGAGCCGCATGAGCGCTGCTGGATGGTCTGGCCGGATGGCGCGGTCTGGGAGGATGATCTGGAGTCGGTGGAGCGGGATTATACCGCCGTAGTCCACGCGATCTCCCGCTTCGAGCCCGTGCGCATGATCGCCAATCCGCACAGTGCCGCCCGCGCGCGCGATCTGCTCGGCAGCGAGGTCGAGGTGGTCGTCCATCCGGTCGATGACGCCTGGTTTCGCGACAGCGGGCCAAGCTTTGTGCACCTGCCCGATGGCTCGGTCGCCGGGGTCTGCTGGCGCTTCAACGGCTGGGGCGGGGCGAACGAGGCGTTCGAGAAGGACGCGGCGCTCGCGCGGCGCGTGCTGGAGGAGGAGGGCCTTCCGGTCATCACCTCCGCGCTCGCCATCGAGGGCGGGGCGATCACGGTCGACGGGCAGGGCACGCTGATGACCACAGAAAGCGTCGTCTTCAACGCCAACCGCAATCCGGGCATCACCCGGGCCCATGCGGAGGCCGAGTTCGCCCGCACGCTCGGGGTCGAGCGGGTCATCTGGCTGCCGGGAGATGAGGAGGAGTTCGGCACCAACGGCCATATCGACGGCATGGCCTGCTTCACCGCGCCCGGAAAGGCGCTGTTTGAATGGTCGGCGGAGGAGACGGGCGAGCGAGCGGAACTGACCGAGGAGAACCACCGGGCGCTTCTGGACGGGAGCGATGCGGGCGACCGCCCGCTGGTGCTCTCCTATCTCCGCGAGGCATCCTCCAATTCCGCCAAAGGTTCTGGCGAATGGGGGTACTGTCTCTCATACGTCAATTTCTACATCGCCAATGGCGGTGTGGTGATGCCGGAATACGGGATCCCTCAGGATGCGGAGGCGCGCGAGGTGATCCAGGCGGCGTTTCCCGATCGTGAGATCGTGCAGGTCGGGATCACGAACCTCGCGCGCGGGGGCGGTGGTATCCACTGCATCACCCAGCAGCAGCCGAAACCGGTCGATGGCTGAGCGGGATATCCGGCCTGTTGGACACCGGATGGCGTCAATCGTCGAGAATTGCCCGTATGGCCGCGTCGATGACGCGCGTGTCAGCGGCCGACTGGCCCGATCCGCACATGTGGCCCCAATCGGTCTCGATATCGCTGTAGATCGCGCCGGGGATCATGGCTGCCTCGGCCGCGCAATCGGCGGGGGTGAAGTAGAGGTCGGTCGTCGCGGTCATCACGTGGGTCCGCGCCGTGACCCGCCCGAGCGCCTCGGGCAGATCGCCGCCATCGGAGACGTCATTGGCGATCCACGTGCGGGCCATCGCGGTGATGTCGCCCGCGCTGCGCGCCATGAAGAGTTTGTCCCAATAGCCCTCAAGCCAGTCATCGAGATCGGCATATCCGCCATAATCCGGGTCGGTGAAGCCGCCGCGCTTGATCCATGGCTGGGAATAGGCCCAGCCTGCGTAGATCCGGCCGACCGCGCGCAGCCCCTTCACCGGCGCGGTGTCGCTGCCATAGGCCGGGTCGGCCTCCAGCGCCGCGAGCAGGCTTTCCAGAAACACGCGGTTGTGGGGTGTGGTGCGGGCGGTGCCGCAGACCGTCAGGAGCCGGGCGACCCGTCCGGGCTCCTCGACCGCCCAGCGATAGCTTTGCTGCGCGCCCATCGACCAGCCGACCGCGAGTGCGATCGGAGCATCGCCAAACCGCTCCGCCAGCAACCTGCGCTGAAGTGCGATGTTGTCGGCGTGGCCGACGATGGGGAAATCGGCCATGTTCGAGGGCGATGAGGAGGCGCCGTTGCCGAGCATGTTGGGGACGAGGATGCAGTATCTGCGCGGGTCGAGTGCCATTTCATCGCCGATCAGAAACGCGTTCTGCTCATGCGTGCCGCCGAACCGGGTCGGGTAGAGCACCAGATTGTCCTTGGCCGCGCTCAGTTCGCCCCAGACCGCATACCGGCATCTGGCGCCGGTCAGCACGCCGCCGCCCGCGAGGGGAAGATCGCAGGTGAAGTCGTCGACCTGCATCAGCTCGCGCGCGGTTTGATCACGGGCTTGGTCCAGGCGAGCTTTTGCACCGGTTTGTCGAGCGGTGTGGCCGCGATCGAGTTGGTGTAGTTCGACATGGTCTTGATCGCGACGCCGAGCACCACTTCCAGCGCCTGCTCGGCGCCCCATCCGGCCGCGGCGAAGGCCTCGAGATCAGCCTCGGCGATGTTCCCGCGGGTGCGCACGACGGTTTGGGTGAAGCGACGCAAGGCCTCCTCCTTCGGGTCGCTCAGCGCAGCACCGCGGCGCAGCGCCTCGACATCCACCGGCGCCATCCCGGCCTTTTGCGACAGGAGCGTATGCCAGGGCACGCAATAGTCACACTCATTCTCGAAATTCGCGGTCTGATAGACGATCTGCCGCTCAACCGGGCTGAGAGAGGTGCGGTCGAACAACTCCCAGGCCGTCGCGTAAGCCTCGAGGAGCGGGGGTGCGGAGGCCATGGTCCGCTCAAGGTTCGGGATCATGCCGAAATCGGCCTTTACGGCGGCAAGGGTTTCGCGTGCGGGTTCCGGTGCCGTCGTCTCGTCATGCTGGGGGAAAGAGATCATGCTGGGCTCCTCTCGCTTGCGGGTTTGATCCGCCCGCTATCCAGCAGAGATAGGGATGGGCGGGGTCAAAAGAACCGCAGGTATCTCTCACGCTCCCAGTCCGAGACGTGGTTGAGGTAGCTCATCCACTCCTGTTCCTTGTATTCGGTCCAGGAGGCGAACATTTCCTCACCGAAGACTGCCTTTGAGAGCGGGTCTTTCTTGAGGGCGGAGACGGCCTCTTCGAGTGTCCGCGGCAGCATCGAGATCTTGCGCCGCTTCAACTCGCGTTCCGACATCAGATACATGTTCTCGGTGTTCGGATCGCCGGGGTCGAGGCCCTCGCTGATCCCCTCGAGCCCGGCCGCGAGGCACATCGCGGCGCCGAGATAGGGGTTGCAGGCGCTGTCGGCGGCGCGCAGCTCAACCCGGCCACCGCCTTTTGGGATGCGCATGGCGTTGGTGCGGTTGTTGTTGCCATAGCAGGCGAAGATCGGCGCCCAGGTGAACCCGGACATCGAGCCCTGTTTCACGAGCCGCTTGTAGCTGTTCACTTGCGGGGCGACGGTTGCCATGATCGCGGGCAGGTGGCGCAGGATACCGGCGAGGAACTGGTAGCCGAGCTTCGAGAGGTCGCAGCCGCGCGGGTCCTTCTTGGCCTTGAACAGGTTCTCCCCGGTCTTCGCATCCGCAAGCGACATGTTGAAATGCGCGCCACTGCCTGTGCGCTCCACATAGGGCTTGGGCATGAAGCTGGCGTAGGCGCCGTGTTTGTTCGCGATCTTGTTGGCCATGAGGCGCAGGAAGACATAGCGGTCTGCCATGGTCTTCACGTCCGCATAGGCGAAGTCGATCTCGACCTGACCGATCCCGTCCTCATGGTCGAAGGAGTAGACATCCCAGCCGAGGCCGTTCATCGCCTCGACCAATTCGCTCAGCCAGGCGAAGTTGTCGAGCAGGCGGGAGGTGTCGTAGGCGGGTTTTTCGAGATGCGCCTGGGGGGAGACGGGCGCGCGGTCCGACCCGCCGTCGCGGAAGACGAAGAACTCCGCCTCCATCCCCATGTTCATCACGAAGCCCATCTCGCGGGCACGCTCGACCTGGCGGCCGAGGATGTTGCGCGAGCAGGCCTCGAACGGCTTGCCCTCGCACCAGAGATCCGACGGGATCAGGGCGACCGTCGGCTCCCAGGGGCAGATCACGGCCGCGCCCGGATCGGGCATGCAGGCGACCTCCTCGTCATTGATCTCCTGCGGCACACCGTCGAGCGCTGCGCCGGTGAACATCTCCGAGCCCTTCATCATCTGGTCGAAATGGCTCATGGGCACGAATTTCGACTTCGAGATGCCGTGCATGTCGACATAGGAGGCGATGCAGGTGGTGACGCCCGCGTCCTTGAGGCGCTTCTTGAGAGTTTTGGCTGTGGTCATGATGTCCCCGGAGTTCTTTTAAGGGCCGACGCTAGGGCAGTTCGGCCTGCGCGCAAAGCGCCAAAAGAAGAAGGGCCGCCGGGTGGCGGCCCCCCTCCCGCCTTGGAAAGGCTTACTTGTGCTTGTTGTAGAGATGCTCTTCGTGGACACAGCCCTGCGCGATGATCGCCACGCAGAGGATGACCGAGAGGATCAGGAAGATCATCGGGGAAGAGCCTCCGGCACCGGTGAAGATGGCGCCCGCGCCCTCGAAGCTGTCGATTGGTGAACCCATGATTGGTCTCCTTGTTCCGGGTGGGGGTGTGCGGCCTTACTCGGCCGCCACAGGTTTCATTGCGCTCTGCATACCCTCGGGGTAGGCGACGACCGGCACCTTCACCGCGTCCATGCCGAGGATCTCGACCTCTTCGGGAATGCGTAGCAGGCCGAACGTCTTCAGGAGCAGCGAGACGCCGTAGCCTGGAACAAAGCCCAGGACAGCCATCGTCACCATGCCGATGAACTGACCCATGAAGTTGGTGTCCGGGTAGTCGCCGTTCGGGTAGCCAGCGGCGAAGATGCCGAAGGCGAGGATCCCGAAGGCGCCGCAAACGCCGTGGACCGAGACTGCGCCGACGGCGTCGTCGATCTTGAAGGTCTTCTCCAGCCACTTGGCAGCGACCGGTGCGAGCGCACCTCCGGCAACCGCCAGGATGAAGGTCAGCGGCGGCCAGTAGAGGTCGAGCCCCGAGGCGGTGGCGAAGACGCCCGCCAGCGCGCCCGACATCATCCAGAACGGATCGCGGGTCACGGCCCAGCCCCCGATGATACCGCCGCCAAAGGCCATCACGGTGTTGAAGGCGACGGCGGAGAGCGTCGTCGGATTGCCGAAGATCGTCGTCCACTGCCCGGTGCCGTTGTAGATGATGCACCCGCCGAGGAAGCCGAAGAAGCCGACGAACAGCACCATCAGGCCGAAGACCGAGAGCGGGACGTTATGCGGCTTGATCTCATTCGCCGTGCCGTCCGGATTGAACTTGCCGATCCGGGGCCCGAGGTTGAGCAGCACGCCGAAGGCGAACATCGCGGCGACCAGGTGGACGCAGCCCGCGGCGCCGAAATCATGCCAGCCGAATTCGGTCAGCAGCCAGCCATCGCCATGCCAGGCCCAGCTTGCGCCGATGATCCAGACGACCGAGCCGAGCAGGATCGCGAGGATGATGAAGCCGGTGACCTTGATCCGCTCGATCACCGCGCCCGAGAAGATCGACGCGGTGGTGGCCGCGAAGAGCGCGAAGGCGGCCCAGAAGACACCAGTTGCGTTGTCTTGGAGGTTTGGGCCCATCGCCTCGGCCCAGGGTGCGCCGCCGGTCTCAACCGTGATGTCCGGCAACCCGGCGGGCGATGCGAGGTAGAACCACCATCCGAAGAAGAAGAAAGTGGGGATGACGAAGGCGAAGGCGAGGATGTTCTTGGTGCCCGAGGCGAGCACGTTCTTCATGCGCGATGCGCCCATCTCATAGCCGAGAAAGCCCGCGTGAATGATGAACATGAAGGCCGTGCACCACCAGTAGTACACCTCCATGTTGATCGTCGTTGTCATTGCTAGTTGTTCTTCCATGTACCCCTCTCCTGCAGGTTTCCGATCTCAATCTGTGCTGCTGTGGGTGCGGGGTCGCGGCACGCCCCGCGCATGACGGGACGGTAGCAGTGTTTCGCAGTGCAGCAAGAAATCACTCACATCTTTTGCATAAATTCACAGCAAGATTGTTTGTTGCATATAAATTAATCGGTATTTTAGTTTATATGACTATTATTCGGCCAGCTTGGGCGCCGATGAGGTCGAATCGCTTTTCCACTTGTCGGCCTGGCGCTCTTGCATCTCTCAGCCGCTTCGTTCGATACAAAGCCGTCAGGAGCAGCGGCTGAGCGTATCGAGATGCCTAGAACCCAGGGGCCGAGGGCCCGGCTTTCCCAGGATCCGCACCAGGGCCGCTCTGTCCCCGCAAACCGGCTGGAGGCGGTGATCGGGCGTGAGGTCCGGGACCTGAGGCATGAGCGCGATATGACCGTGGCCGAGCTGGCGCAGGCCAGTGGGTTGTCGGTGGGCATGCTGTCAAAGATCGAGAACGGCGGGATCTCTCCGTCGCTGACCAGCCTGCAGGGGCTGGCGCGCGCGCTGGGTGTGCACATCACCGCGCTCTTCAAGCGCCATGAAGAGGATCGGACAGCGCTGTTCGTGCCCGCAGGCGAGGGTGTGGATGTGGAGCGGCGCGGGACACGCGCGGGGCACCAGTATCGCCTGTTGGGGCATTCCGCGGCGGCCGATGCGCGCGTGGTCGTGGAGCCCTACATGATCACGCTGACCGAGGCGTCCGACACGTTTCCGGCGTTCCAGCATGCGGGGATCGAGTTCCTCCATATGATCGAGGGGGAGGTGACCTATCGCCATGGCGACCAACTCTTTCGCATGACGCCCGGCGACAGCCTCTATTTCGAGGCGGATGCGCCGCACGGGCCGGAGGAATTGCACCGGTTGCCGATCCGGTATGTCTGCGTGATCAGCTATCCACAGGAAAAATAGTTTCCTCTCGATTGATCCGCCCATGGCTGCGAGCTAAATTCAGGCGGAATCATTTGTCAGGGAGAAAGGCCCATGTGCGGGATCGTTGGCCTCTTCGCCAAATCGCCGGGGATCGAGGCGGAGATGGGCGCTCATCTGAGCGCGATGCTGGTCACCATGTCGGACCGCGGGCCGGACAGTGCGGGCTTCGCGATCTATCGCGACCCGGTCGGCGGGCAGGAGAAGCTGACCGTCCAATCCGCCGATCCGGAGGCCTTTGACGGGTTGCTCGGTGTGCTGCAGGGCGCCGGGATCAGCGCGCATCAGATGGATGTGGCGGACACCCATGCGATCATCCGGCTCGATGCCGGTCAGACCGAGGCCGCCCGGGCCGTTCTGGCCGAGCAGCGGCCGGATATCAGGATCATGAGCCGGGGCAATGCCATCGAGATCTACAAGGAGGTTGGCCTGCCGGGCGATGTCTCCGACCGTTTCGACCTGCCGGGCATGTCGGGCTCCCACGCGGTCGGGCATACGCGCATGGCGACCGAGAGCGCCGTGACGACGCTGGGCGCCCATCCGTTTTCCACCGCGCCCGATCAGTGCCTTGTCCACAACGGCTCGATGTCCAACCACAACAACATGCGCCGCGAGTTGCGCCATGCCGGGCGCCGGATCGAGACGGAGAACGACACCGAGGTCGCGGCCGCCTATCTGAGCTGGCGCATGGATCAGGGCCAGAACCTGGGGCAGGCGCTCGAAACCGGGCTGAAGGATTATGATGGGTTCTACACGTTCCTGGTTGGCACGGAGACCGGGTTCGGTGTGCTTCGCGATCCGATTGCCTGCAAACCGGCGGTGATGGCAGAGACGGACGACTATGTGGCCTTCGGCTCCGAATACCGCGCGCTGGTGAACCTGCCGGGGATCGAAACCGCCAAGGTCTGGGAGCCGGAGCCCGCGACGGTTTACTTCTGGGAGCGGGCGGCATGAACTTCGATCTGACGGAGACGACGCTCCGCGCATTCAACAAGGCGCTGCACGCCCTGCCGCCGACCAATGCCGGGACGCTGGAGGTCACCGGCGTTCAAGGCCAGCACGCCATGGCGGTGGGCGCGGATACAGACGCGACCGTCCATGTGCGGGGATCGGTCGGCTATTACTGCGCAGGCATGAATAAGGCCGCCACCATCCATGTCCATGGGTCCGCCGGGCCGGGCGTGGCCGAGAACATGATGTCCGGCAAGGTGGTAATCGAGGGCGACGCGAGCCAGTACGCGGGCGCGACCTCCCACGGTGGGATGCTGGTGATCAAGGGCAACGCGTCCTCGCGCTGCGGGATCTCGATGAAGGGCTCCGACATCGTGGTGCGCGGGAATATCGGGCACATGTCGGCCTTCATGGCGCAGAAGGGCAACCTCGTGGTCTGCGGCGATGCGGGCGAGGCGCTCGGCGACTCGATCTACGAGGCGCGGATCTATGTGCGCGGGAGCGTGGCATCGCTAGGGGCCGATTGCGTGGAGAAGGAGATGAAGGCGGAGCATCTGGAGGACCTGCAGCGCTTGCTGGAGGAAGCCGGAATCGACGATATCGACCCGTCCGAGTTCCGCCGCTATGGCTCCGCGCGCAAGCTCTACAATTTCGATATCGACAATGCGGGAGCGTACTGATGGCCGACGACAAACCCCCGGTGATCCCGAGAACGCTCCCCCGCAAGTCTGCGACGTTTGACGATTACACCCTGTCCGAGATCCGCCGGGCGGCGGCGACCGGGATCTATGACATCCGAGGTGGCGGGGCGAAGCGGAAGCTCCCGCATTTCGACGATCTCCTGTTCCTGGGTGCCTCCATGTCGCGCTATCCGCTGGAGGGGTATCGCGAGACCTGCACGACCGATGTGATCCTCGGCGACCGGTTCGCCGAGAAGCCGCTGCACCTGGATATCCCGATTACCATCGCTGGCATGAGCTTTGGCGCGCTGTCCGGTCCGGCCAAGGAGGCGCTGGGGCGCGGTGCCTCGATCGCTGGGACCTCGACGACCACCGGCGATGGCGGGATGACGCCGGAGGAGCGGGGCCAGTCGAAGCACCTCGTCTATCAGTATCTCCCGAGCCGTTACGGTATGAACCCGGACGATCTGCGCAAGGCGGATGCGATCGAGGTCGTCGTGGGGCAGGGGGCAAAGCCTGGCGGTGGCGGCATGCTGCTCGGCCAGAAGATCTCCGACCGGGTGGCGGAGATGCGAGACCTGCCGCAGGGGATCGACCAGCGCTCCGCCTGCCGGCACCCGGATTGGACGGGGCCGGATGATCTGGAGATCAAGATCCAGGAATTGCGCGAGATCACCGAGTGGCAGAAGCCGATCTACATCAAGGTTGGTGGCGCGCGGCCCTATTATGACGTGACGCTCTCGATCAAGGCCGGTGCGGATGTGGTGGTGCTCGACGGGATGCAGGGCGGCACGGCGGCGACGCAGGATGTGTTCATCGAGCATGTGGGCCAGCCGACGCTTGCCTGTATTCGGCCCGCGGTGAAGGCGCTGCAGGACCTGGGCATGCACCGCAAGGTGCAGCTCATCGTCTCGGGCGGGATTCGCAACGGGGCGGATGTGGCGAAGGCCATGGCGCTGGGTGCGGATGCGGTCTCGATCGGCACGGCGGCGATGGTCGCGATTGGCGACAACGATCCGCGCTGGGAGGAAGAGTATCAGAAGCTGGGCACCACGGCCGGTGCCTATGATGACTGGCACGAGGGGCAGGACCCGGCGGGGATCTCGACCCAGGACCCGGAGCTGGCTTCGCGGCTCGATCCGGTCGCCGCGGGGCGCCGACTGGCGAACTACCTCAAAGTCATGACGCTGGAGGCGCAGACCATCGCGCGGGCCTGTGGCAAGTCCAGCCTGCACAATCTCGAGCCCGAGGATCTCCGCGCGCTGACTGTCGAGGCGGCGGCGATGGCTCAGGTCCCGCTCGCGGGCACGGAATGGATCCCGGGCAGGTAATCGGATGCTTTCATCCCATTGAGGCGGGCGGTGCCCCCGTCCGCCGCCCACGAAACCGCCACATTTAGGAACGTTTTTGATCCAAATTCAGACTTAACCCTGTTTGCGTAAGTGGTTTGCCAGACCGGTAAGCGTTGGAGGGTAAGAGATGAAGAAGCGTCTTGGATTTGCGTGCGTTCTTGCGACGGCCATCATGGCCAGCCCGGCACATAGCCAGAGTTGCGGTACCACGCACACGGTGCAACCGGGGGAAAGTCTCTCCATTCTTGCGCAGAAGACCCTCGGCTCGATCCAGAAATTCAGACTGATCCACCGGGCGAATGTCGGGCTTCTGGGGTCCGATCCGAACAATCTCGAAGTCGGCATGGACGTCTACCTCCCCTGCGAGGGGGAGCAGGTCGTGCGCAATTGGGCGCCGCTTGTTGATGCCGCCACGCTGGCCGAGCTGATGCGGGGGCCCGTGCAGGTTGTCGATCTGCGCGATGAGGCGGAGCTTATCGGCGGTGTGGTTCCGGGTGCTCTCTCGGTTCCCTATGCGCGCTGGCAGATCGCTGACGAAATTGGCAGCCCGGCCTATGACCGCACGCTCAGCCGTGTGATCGGCGATGCAGGCATGAAGATCGATGAGCCTGTCGTCCTGGTTACAGGGACGGCGGAGCCGATCGACGCGGGGCGGGCGGCTTATGTCTACTGGGTTCTGAAATCCGCCGGTGTCGCGCAAGTCGCGATCCTGCATGGCGGGCAGGAGGCTTGGTTCAATGCCGGGCACCAGCTTGCGCCCGAGCCGCGCCGCGCGCTTGGCTCCCGTCTCAGCGTCAGCACGGTGGACAATTGGCATGCGGAGGACGCCGAGATCGAAGCGATTTCTGGCGGAAGCATCCCTGGCATGCTGCTCGATGTGCGGGCGAAGAGTGATGCTGTCAGCGGTGTGGCGAATGCGGACACCGACGCGCTGCATCGCCTGATGCTGCGCGAGGCAAGCGGGCAGGACAGCGTTTTCGCGGCGCTCGGCTGGGCCAAGGAGCAGCGGGTGAATTGGGAGAGCGAGCCTGTCGTTGGCTTCAGCGAGACCGGTGAACTGGCGGCGCTGAACTGGTTCTATCTCTCCGAGGTCGCGCAGATCCGGAACGTCAAGTTCTATCCCAAGGCGCTGGACAGCTCGAAGATCGCGGCTGAGAAGTTCGCCCTGGCTCAGTAAGCCTTTAAGCAGCGGTGCGGCCGGTGATCCGGCCGCCCGGATTCCTTTTCAGAACCAACTTCCCAGGAAACTCATCGCCTGTTTTGGGTATCCTCAGATAGCAGCGAGCCATCCCGCGATCCCGGGCGCCACACGGTCCTTCGCGGCTTCCGATACGAAAACCCCGATATGCCCGGTCGGCACCTCGATTGTCCGATAGGCGGCATTCGGCACGTACTGAGCCAGCGCGCGAGAGCAATCGGGGGGGACGATGTGGTCGTTCTCGGCCACGATGTTCAGGATCGGGCAGCGGATCCGGGAGAGATCGATGGTGCCCCCGCCGACCCGGAACGCTCCCGCGACGAGCGCATTTTTCTGGTAGAGATCGATCAGCCATTCCCGCGCAACACCGCCAGGAAGATCGGGCCGGTCCGCGAGCCAGGCCTCCATCCGGGCGAAGGTCGCCATTTTCCTCGGGTCGGTCAGCTTCTCCGCTAGATCGACCGTGTACTTCTTGAAGGTGCGCCCGGGCGTCATCGCCTGGAAGAGGGCGCCGGTCATAGCACCCGGCAGCAGGCCGTCGGGCGCGAGCAGGCCCTCGATCACGTCCTCGGGCAGTGACCGCGCGAGACGGTTGAGACAACCCTCCTCGCCTGAAAGATCGGCGTGGAAGTCGACTGGCGTTCCGGTCAGCGCGATCCCGGCGGTGCTGTCCGGGTTCCGCGCGGCGTGGCAGAGCACGAAGAGGCCGCCCTGGCAGATGCCCATCAGCGCGGGTTTGCGCTCGGTCAGGTCCGCCATGGTCTGCGCCGCGCGGGCGATCCAGCGTTCGAGATGGTCCGTGAAGCCTTGCGTCTGGTCGCCGCGAGCAGGATTGCCCCAGTCGATAACCCAGATGTCTGCCCCGGTCCCCAACAATGTTGCGACGATGGACCGGTCGTCCTCTAGGTCGCAAACGGTCTGCCGCCCGATCAGGCCGTGCACGATCAGAAGCGGCGTTCCCCTCCGCGCGCCTTCGTAGCGGGAGAGCGTGACACGGCCGTCCTGCCAGATGATCTCGCGCGGTGAGTTCGCGATCGGCGGGGAGGGCGGCACGGGGGTCGCGGGCGGGCGCATCGGCAGGCCCGCGGCCAATCCGGCCCTCAGCCATTCGACCAGCGCTTTGGTGTAGCGCTCCGATGCCGAGACTTTCGCCATCGTCTCGTCGAGCGCCGCGGCCCATCGCCGGATGACCGCTTCAGGTGGCGATGTCACGCCGGTGCAGAGGCGCGCGGCCGCGATCCAGCCCTCGGCGAGGATCAGCTTGAGCCGCTGATCCGCTTCCACGAAACGCTGCCAGGCCGGTCTGTCGGTGTTGCCTACACCCGGCGCCAGATTGAGGGGAAACGCCTCGACCGGCGCTGTCATGTGAAGCGGCGAGATTTCCTGACTGACCGCTTTGCTGGCCTCGATCAGGCGTTCGCAAACCTCCCAATCCGGCGCGTCGCAGGTCAACAGCGCCTCCTGCGCCGCGATCCAGTCGGCGATGGCATTGGTTTGGGGCGATCTGTGCGGCTCTGCCATGTCAGTCGGCCTGTTTGATCGGGGTGCCGTCGAGGCGGAGGAACCACTTGTTCCCGTCCGGCCCTGCGCCGACATAGAGATCCTCGCCCGGATAGCGGCAGATGTCACGATCCGGCCAGCGCGATCCGACTTCGAGGTAGACGGCGAGCCGCCCGCTCAGGTTTCGCAGGATGTGGGACGGCCCCTCTCCGGCCGGGAAGCCCGCGCAGTCGCCGGGCATCAGGTTCACGTCGCGGTCATCGACGCTCAGGGTCAATTCGCCCTCGAGAACGAGAATGAACTCGTCCTCGTGGCTGTGGAAATGGGGAACGGTCGAGGAGGTGCCCGGGTCGATCTCCACCCGGTTCACGCCGAAATCGCCCAGACCGAAAGGATCGGCGAGGGGCTGTTTACGCCGCGCCATGGCGCGTGCGGCCGCATCGATCGGGTGCGCTGCGCCCGACCAGGAGGGCGCAAGATGCGATGAGAGGCTGAGCGGCATGCTCATCCGCCGTATCCGCTCCCCCCGCGCCTTTATCGCGATCTCGCCGAGGTCCTCCCAATGGACCGCGCGGACCTTTGCCGTGCCGTGGCCATCGAGATCGTCCTCGAACACGTCGCTTTCGATGCCGCCGAGCCGCCGGTAGAAGACCCGCGCGCCAGTGTTCTCGTCGGCGACGACCAGGCGGGCGCGCTTCCGCCCGATACCCGTCAGCCGGTCGGACCATGTCTGCATGAGCAGTGCGCCGACCCCGAGCCCCCGAACGGAGGGAGCGACATGAAGGGCCTGGAGATAGTCGACGGACGGGTCGTCAGCGGCGGGGGAGGAGATGACAAACCCCTGAACCCGGGCGTCGACGATGGCCACGAGGACGACCCGGCCCGGGATGGAGGATGAGAAGATCTCGGTCCAGAGTTCCGTGTGGTTCTCGATCAGCCGGTCGCCAAGCGCCTCTTCGGGCAGGATCTGGGAATAGCTGTCCCGCCACGATGCGCAGTGGATCTCGATGATCGTGTCTCGATCGACCGGAACGGCTGCGCGCACGAACATCGGCATCAAAGCATTGCCGGGACGACCTGATCGGGCGGCCGGTGGCCATCGGCGAATGTCTTGATGTTGATGATCACCTTCTCGCCCATCTCGACGCGGCCTTCTTCGGTCGCCGAGGCCATGTGGGGCAGGAGGACGACGTTCGAGAGCTCCATGAGGCGCGGGTTCGCTGCGGACTTGTGCTCGAGGACATCGAGGCCTGCGCCTGCAAGCTCGCCCTTCACCAGTTTCCGGGTGAGCGCGTTCTCGTCGATCACTTCGCCCCGCGCGGTATTCACGATGTAGGCTGACGGCTTCATCAGATCGAGCCTGCGGGCCGAGAGCAGGTGGAAGGTTGCGGGCGTGTGCGGGCAGTTGACCGAGATGATGTCCATCCGCGCCAGCATCTGGTCGAGGCTCTCCCAATAGGTTGCCTCGAGCTCTTCCTCGATATCCTCGTGGAGCCGTTTTCGGTTGTGGTAGTGGATCTGCAGGCCGAAGGCGCGGGCCCGCCTTGCCACAGCCTGACCGATCCGGCCCATGCCGAGGATGCCGAGGCGCTTGCCCCAGATCCGGTGCCCCATGATCGCGGTTGGCGACCAGCCGGCCCAGTCGCCGGACTGCATCAGCGCCATGCCTTCGCTGATCCGCCGCGGGATCGCGAGCATCAGCGCCATCGTCATATCGGCCGTATCCTCCGTCAGAACGCCGGGTGTGTTGGAGACGAGGATGCCGCGCTCCCGCGCCGTCGCGACGTCGATATGATCGAACCCTGCGCCGTAGTTTGCGATGAGCTTGAGCCGGTCTCCCGCCTGGGCGAGCAGGCGGCCGTCGATCTTGTCGGTTACGGTCGGCACCAGAACATCGGCCGTTTTCACGGCCTCCGCCAGGGCCGACGGCTCCATGGGGCTGTCATCCTCGTTGAGGCGCACCTCGAACAGCTCACGCAGCCGGGTCTCCACCGGCTCGGGCAGCTTGCGCGTGACCACGACGTTCAGACGTTCCCGGCTCATCGGCGAAAATCCTTTCCTGCGTTTCAAGTGACGTGATAAAACCATCGTGGAGTGGAGAGAAGAGGGAATTCCCTCTGGATGAGGCGTCTTCGGGATGGCCCGGGTCGGGAGTGGGCGGATATGATCACGCGCAGATCGGCGATCTTAGGGAGCCTGGCGCTCGGCGGTATCTCATCGGTTGCGGTGGCGCAATCCGCTCAGGTCGGCCCGGTGACAAACCTGCCGTTGCCGCGTTTCGTCTCGCTCAGATCAGCCGAAATCAACGTCCGTCGTGGGCCCGGTTTGAACTATCCGAAGGATTGGGTGTTTCAGCGCGCCGGGCTGCCGGTGCGCGTGATCGCGGAGCATGGAGACTGGCGGCGCATTCAGGACAGCGACGATGCGGGGGGTTGGGTCTATCACGCCCTCATCTCAGGCCGCCGCACGGTTCTGGTCACGGCCCCTGAGATCCTGATCAGAGTGGCCCCGGTCGAGACCGCCCGGCCAACCGCTGAGTTACGTCAGGGCGTCATCGCCCGGCTGCTCGATTGCAAGGATGGCTGGTGTGAGATCACCGTCGAGAACGTCAAGGGGTGGACGCCCGAAGCCGCCATATGGGGTGTCGGTCCGGAGGATTTCGACGCCGACGGTTAAGCCTTTGCGCGCAGCCTGATCACGACGTCGATCTTGGCAACCTCGTACCCCTCGGGCACGTCGGGGAGGTTGTTGAGCGTCACCGGGCCGTGCGACGCATCGGTCACCCGGCCGTCATCGAAATGGAAGTGCGCATGATCCGACACGTTTGTGTCAAAGTAGCTGCGGTTTCCATCAACGGTGATCTCGTTCATCAGACCGACTTCGGTGAAGGATCTGAGCGTGTTGTAGACGGTCGCGAGAGAGACCGATGCGCTGCTCTTCTGCACAGCATCGAACAGTGTCTCGGCTGTCACGTGACGGTCATTGCCGTCGCCCACCAACAGTTCCGCGAGCGTCAAACGTTGCCGTGTCGGGCGCAATCCAGCGCCAGCGAGCCAAATAGTTGCCCGCTGTTCCGGTGATCTGCCATCTGTCGGCGATATGTTCATCGCATGCTTTCTTACTGTCTTTGCTAGCTGCGCAGTATATTTATGCGTTTTTTCCTGCGCATTCCACCCCTAAATATCTGCGGCATATCAACAGGAGGTAATCCGCTTGTGTGATTTTGGGTCGGGTGCTAGGGAACGGCGATGTCAGACTAGGGGAGTGGAAGCGCATGGCAGACCGCGCCAACAGCTACGACATGCAGGGTCTTCTGACCTGCGCGCGGGGTGAATTGTTCGGGCCGGGGAACGCGCAACTGCCGGCCCCTCCCATGCTGATGTTTGACAGGATAACCTCGATCACGCTCGATGGCGGAGAAGCCGGCAAGGGGCAGGTGGTCGCCGAGCTGGATGTCAAACCGGATCTCTGGTTCTTCGGCTGCCATTTCATCAACGATCCGGTGATGCCGGGTTGCCTGGGGCTCGACGCGCTTTGGCAGCTTACCGGCTTCTGGCTCGGCTGGTCCGGAATGCCGGGCCGCGGACGGGCGCTTGGCGTCGGCGAGGTGAAGTTTTCGGGCATGGTCACGCCCGCGGGAAAGCTCGTTCGATATGTGGTGGAAATGAAGCGGGTGATCGACCGTAAACTGAAAATGGGGATTGCAGACGGACGTATGGAACTCGACGGCGAGACCATCTATGTGACCAAGGACATGAAGGTCGGCCTTTTCCAGGACGCCATATCTTAGCCGGAGGAAAACGCATGCGCCGCGTTGTCGTCACGGGTCTCGGGGTTGTCTCCTCGATTGGATCCGATGCGCAGGAGGTGATCGCCAGCCTGCGAGAGGGGAAATCGGGGATCAGTTTCGCAGACGATTACGCCGAACACGGATTTCGCTGTCAGGTGCATGGCGCCCCGAACGTCGATATCGAAGCGCTGATCGACAAACGACAGCGCCGGTTCATGGGCGATGGCGCGGCCTGGAACTACATCGCCATGGAACAGGCGATCCGCGACAGCGGGCTTGAGGAGAGCGATGTCTCGAACGAGCGAACGGGCCTAGTCATGGGCTCTGGCGGGCCATCGACCAAGAACCTCTTCCAGGCGCACAACATCACGGTGAAGAATGGAAGCCCCAAGCGGATGGGCCCTTTCATGGTGACGCGGGGCATGAGTTCGACCAACTCCGCCTGCCTGGCGACGCCCTTCAAGATCAAGGGGATCAACTATTCCATCACCTCCGCCTGTTCGACCTCGGCCCATTGCATCGGCAATGGTGTCGAGCAGATCCAATGGGGCAAGCAGGACATCGTCTTTGCCGGCGGGGGAGAGGAGCTTGACTGGACGCTGTCCTGCCTCTTCGACGCGATGGGGGCGATGAGCTCGAAATACAACGACAAGCCGCAGACGGCCTCGCGCGCCTTTGATGCAACCCGGGACGGGTTTGTCATCGCGGGTGGAGCCGGGGTTGTCGTGCTGGAGGAGTTGGAGCATGCAAAGGCACGCGGCGCCAAGATCTATGCCGAGGTCACCGGCTATGGCGCGACATCCGACGGGTACGATATGGTCGCGCCATCGGGCGAGGGGGCGGAGCGGTGCATGAAGCTTGCGATTGCGACCCTGGGCGATCGTAAGGTCGACTATATCAATGCGCATGGCACGTCGACGCCCGCGGGGGATGTGACCGAGGTCGAAGCGGTGAGGCGGGTGTTCGGCGAGGGCGCGACGCCGCCGATCAGCTCCACCAAGTCCCTGACCGGTCATTCGCTGGGAGCGACAGGTGTGCAGGAGGCGATTTACTGCCTCTTGATGATGCAGGGCGATTTCATCGCGGCGTCGGCGAATATCAACGAACTCGATCCGGCGCTGAAGCCGGAGGAGATCGTGACCACCCGCCGCGACAATGCCGGGCTCGACACCGTCATCTCCAACAGCTTCGGGTTCGGCGGCACGAACGCCACTCTGGCCATGAGCCGGTATCACGGGTGATGCGATGACGGGTCTGATGCAGGGTAAGCGCGGCCTGATCATGGGCGTCGCCAACAATCACTCCATCGCCTGGGGGTGTGCGCAGGCGCTGGCCGGGCAGGGTGCGGAACTCGCCTTCACCTATCAGGGCCATGCCTTCCGGAAACGGGTGCTGCCACTGGCCGAAAGCCTCGGGTCCAGCATCGTGATGGACGCCGATGTCCAGAATTCCGAGAGCCTGGACCGGGTCTTTGAGCGGCTGGAGGCGGAGTGGGGCGGTCTGGACTTCCTGGTCCATGCCATCGCGTATTCGGACAAGGCGCAATTGACCGGCCGCTTTGCTGACACAACGCGCGAGAACTTCCTGAATTCACTGGATATCTCCTGCTACTCCTTCGTCGATGTCTCGCGCCGTGCCGCGGCGATGATGCAGAATGGCGGCGCGATGGTGACGATGAGCTATCTGGGCGCGCAGCGGGTCATGCCGAACTACAACGTCATGGGTGTGGCGAAGGCGGCGCTCGAGGCATCGGTGCGGTATCTTGCCAATGATCTGGGGCCGCAGGGGATCCGGGTGAACGCGCTATCGCCGGGGCCGATGCGCACCTTGGCCGGGTCTGCGGTCGGTGGCGCGCGCCGGGTCTTCAAGTCGGCCGAGGAGAACGCACCGCTCAGGCGCAACGCCACGCTCGAGGAGGTCGGGGGCGCCGCGGTCTATCTGCTGTCGGATCTGGGCGGGGCGACGACTGGGGAGGTGCTGTTCGTCGACAGCGGTTACCACGCGACCGGGATGGCGCAGTTGGACAACATCACCTCGGTGCCGTCGTAAAGCGATCCTCCGGTCGCAGGCGGACGAAGGGGCGGTAGCCTGCCTCGAAGATCTTGATGACAGGTGCGGGGGTGAGGACTTCGACGTCCTCGCTTCCGGGCGCTATACAGGGGCCGTAACCGCCGGTGTCCTGCCAGGCCAGAACCGCGCCCTCCCACAACAGGCCAAGTCTGCCGCCTACGCGCAGGATCACGCCGTCCGGCAGGTGGCGGATGCTCGCGGCCTGAGGCGGGTGCTCGCCCTTGAGGACCGGGACCCGCGCGTCATGGAGCGCCCGGTCCATCGCCTTTGCATCGTTTGCGCCCAGCCCGGCCCTGGACCAGAGCGATTTGAAGAATTTATAGTCCTGGTTGCGGCATTCCCCGCACGGGCGATGCCCTGCGGCAAACGCCGTCGCCTCATCCCAGAAGAACAATGCGGTGTAGACGGTGGGGCTGCCGGGCGGCGGCATTGGCAGCCGCTTGCGCCCGCGGAACTCGGTCACGCAGCAGACCCAGTTGCGGTGACGCCAGCGTGCCCGGCCGAGGGTGTTATCCGGCTGATGGAGGCAGCCACGATTGCCCATCAGCGCGCCGCGCCACGGGGCTTGGGCGATCTGGCCATCGGGGAGAACGCGGTTCTGCAGGGGCATTTCGGGAACATGCAGCGATCTGCCCAGTTCGCAAAGCCATTTCCGCGCCCGGGGAATGGACGCCTCTTCACGGCTTCCTTATGATCAGGGTCCGTTTTCACTCAACCCGGGGTGCGCATGACAGGATCTTGGACCGGTTGGCTCGCGTGGATCGTGCTGGTTGCCGTCGTCTCGGTTGCATCCTGTCAGGCATGGCGGGGGCCAGTCGATCAGCCGGTGAGTGCCCAGCAATGAGCGCGAAGAAGTTCGGTGGCGATTTCAGCCCGGGCGGCGCCAGGCAGGCACCGAAGTTCCGCAATCAGAAAGCTGCGCGCGTCGATATCCGCGCGCTTGCCATGTTTGTGCTGCCGACGCCGATCCTGCTCGGTGCAATCGGCGAGTTGGGGAGCAATGCGGTCGGCTCGATCCTGCTGCTTGCGGATTACGCGATTCTTCTCATCGCGGCCTGGCTGCTGCGCCAGGGGCAGGTGGCTGAGGCCGCCTATGACGCGCGCCAGATCGCCCGCCCCCCTGCGTTCCCGCGAAAGATCTTCGCCGCGGGTCTCACCGGGATCGGTGTTTTCGGGGCGGTGTTCCTGAGCGCGGGGTTTGGCGGCCTGATCCAGGCAATCGCGCTCGGCGTGCTGGCGACGGGCGCCCATCTCGCGGCCTTCGGTCTCGATCCGATGAAATCCAAGGGTGTTGATGGCAAGGCGACCCCCGATCGCGTGGTCGAGGCGATCGATCAGGCCGAAGCCCGGATCGCCGAGGTGACGCGTCTGGCGGCCGGGATCCGCGACCGCGAGATCAATGACCGCGTCGCCGGGCTGATGGCGCAGGTCCGTGAGATGGTGAAGCTGGTGGAGGAAGACCCGCGCGACCTGAGCCGGGCGCGGCGATACTTCACCGTCTATCTCAAGGGCGCCGAGGAGGCGACGCGGAAGTTCGCAGACAACCATGAGCGGTTGGAGGACCCCGCACTCCGCGACACCTATGTCAGCCTGCTGGCCGAACTGGAGGCAAGCTTTGGGAGAGGGCGGGAGATGCTGCTCCGCGATGACCGGGCAGATCTGGAAGTGGAAATCGAGGTCCTGCGCGAACGCCTGGACCAGGAGGGCGCCTGAGCGCCGGATCAGAGGAGAGTGTGATGTCTGATGTTCAGCAAAAAGCCGTGGAGGTCGCGCAGCAGGCCGAGGCGGAACTCATACCCCTGCCAGAGCCCAAGGGCGAATTGGTGCCGGTCACGGCGGACACAGGCCTTGCGGACCCGGAGATCGCCGAGCGGATGGGGGAGATCGACATGTCGTCGACCCAGTCGATCATCAAGTTCGGCTCGGGCGCGCAGCATCGCCTGACCGAATTGTCGGATGAGATGCTCAATGGCGTGCGCAACAAGGATGTCGGCCCGGCAGGCGAGTCGCTCCGCCAGATGGTGACGGCGATCCGGGGCTTCGATGCCTCGGAGCTTGACCCGAGCGCCAAGCAAAGCTGGTGGGACAAGCTGCTGGGACGTGCCGCGCCAATCGCGGAGTTCGTCGCGAGCTATGAGGGCGTGCAGGGCCAGATCGATTCCATCACCGACAATCTGCTCGACCATGAGACGGTGTTGCTCAAGGACGTGAAGTTCCTCGACCGGCTCTATGCCGAGACGCTGAATTTCTACGATGAGATCGGGCTCTATATCGGCGCGGGCGAGGCCAAGCTGGATGAGCTGGACAACCGCACGATCCCCGCGAAGGAGGCCGAGGTTGCGAATGCCTCGGAGGAGGACGGCGTCATGCGGGCGCAGGAGCTTCGCGACATGCGCGCCGCGCGCGACGAGTTGGAGCGCCGGGTCCACGACATGAAGCTGACACGGACGGTGACGATGCAGTCACTGCCCTCGATCCGGCTGGTGCAGGAGAACGACAAGAGCCTGATCAACAAGATCAACTCGGTCCTCACCAACACAGTGCCGCTCTGGAAGAACCAGCTCGCCCAGGGCATCGCGATCTTCCACTCGAAGGAAGCGGCGGGTGACATCAAGGCCGCAACGGATCTCACCAACGACCTGCTCAAGTCGAATGCCGAGACGCTGAACCAGGCCAATCGCGAGGTCCGCACGCAGATGGAGAGGGGGATCTTCGATATCGAGGCGGTGAAGGCGGCGAACGCCAAGCTGATCGACACGATCAACGAGAGCCTCGAGATCGCAGCCGAGGGCAAGCGCCAGCGCGAAGCGGCCGAGGGCGAGATGCAGAAGATGGAGCAGGAACTCAAGGCGACGCTCGCCGCCGCCCAGGCGCCGGCGAGGGCCGAGCCGGAGCAGCCGCAGGCCTAGAACAGCCCGGCCCGGTCGATCAGGCCGGGCCCTTCATTGCGGACATTTCCGACTTCCGGGCCGACCTCCCAGACATCGATCCGCTCATCCTCGGGCGCGCGCATCAGTTCGGTCGAGCGCGTGCCGCTCAACCAATCGTCCCATTCGCTGTCTTCCAGGATGACCGGCGTTCGGGGGTGCAGATGCTTAGTGGCGGCGCCCGCTGCCGCCGTCAGGATCGTGGTGGTGAGAAGCGGTGCGCCGCCAGCCCGCGTTTCGGCCCAAAGCCCTGCCATGCAGAAGCCTGGGCGGTTGCGGTGCGTGGTCACGAACCAGGGTGTCTTCGCGCCCTTGGTCCCGGACCATTCATAGTATCCGATGGCAGGGATCAGGCACCTGCCCGAGCGCCCCTTGCCGGCCCATGCGTCGCGGAAGAAGGGTTTGTTGGCTGCTTCCTCCGACCGGGCGTTGAAGGTTGTCGCCTTCATCATCTCCAGCGGTTTTGACCACCATTGCGGGATCAGGCCCCAGCGTGCCATGGCCGATTTGCGGTCCTCCCGGACGATCAGGATTTGCGTGGTCGGCGCGATGTTCCATCTCGGCTCAAACTCATCGAGGTCGTCGATGAGCGTCAGCCATTCGCCCATGCTTTCAGGGTCGATTTTTCCCAAGGCGAATCGTCCACACATCGCAGAGCCCTTGTTTCATTGGCCGGGAAGGGGGGTTCCCTCTCGCCCGAAAGATGGCCACACTTCGGCGAGACTTGCATCAGGGAATCTCAAATGCGCGCGCTTCGTAAAGCAGTTCTTTCCATTGCCATGACCGGTCTGTTGGCCGGGTGCAGCACGAGCCTGCCGCCGGAATACTGGCAGGCTTTCGAGGCGAGCCTCCAGCTTGAGGGAAAACTGCGCACGGACAGGCAGCCTGCGGATGCGCCCTTTACCCATGCCGATCTCACGGATCACTTCGGCAAGACCGCCTTTGGCATCGATCCTGAGTTCGTGGACCGCATGGATGAAGAACAGCTTCTGACCATCGATGTCGTGCGCAAATGGGTCCAGCCGATCAACTACGTCGCCTATGGTACGATCCCCCAGAACGACCGGTCCGTCATGCAGCAGCTTTTCGTGCGGCTGCGCGCGGCCTCCGGAATTCCGATCGAGGAGGATCGTGACGGCAGCTGGAACATGGGGATCTACTTCTTCGACCGGGAACAGCGCTCGACATTCCTGAATTATCTGCGGAGCGAGGCCGATCCGGGGCTCTACGAGCTTTTCGTCGGGCTCTTCAGCGATGATTACATCTGTTCCGGCACGCTTTTGCGGCGGACGGCAGCCGATGGTGAGCTGACTGGGGAGATCGACCACGTGTTCATCTTCATCCGGGCCGAGCTGCCCTCGGCGATGCGGCATTCCTGCATCGAGGAGGAGATCAGCCAGGCGATGGGCCTGATCCGCGATGACGACGATGTGCGGCCCTCGCTCTTTAACGAAGACGAGGAGTTCGCCTTTCTCACCGAGCATGATGAGTATCTGCTGAGGATCCTCTACGACCCGCGGCTGACCCCCGGGCTTCCGCGTAACGAAGCGATCCCGATTGTCGCGGCGATCGCTCAGGAACTTCTGCCGGGGCCCAGCTAACCGATCTGGTCGCCGGGCAAGAGCGGGCGGCCCTGGAGGAAGGCGGATGCATCGACAGCGCTTTTCCCTGCGCGCTGCAGTTTCGTTATCCTGACCGCGCCGGTTTCGCAGGCAATCAGCAGGTGATCGTCAAGAACTTCTCCGGCTGGCCCCTCGCCGTCTTCGGGCAGCGCCATCAGGATCTTGCACCGTTCCCCGCCGATTTCCGTCCACGCCCCGGGGAAGGGTGACAACCCGCGAATATGGGCGGAAACTTCGGCGGCGGGGCGCTCCCAGTCGATCCGCGCCTCGCTCTTCTCGATTTTGCTCGCGTAGGTCACGCCGGTCTCCGGCTGTGCGATGGGCTCACATTCGCTCAGTTTCAGCAGCGTCTCGACGATCAGTCGTGCGCTCATCTCCGCCAGCCGGTCGTGGAGGGTCTGGGCGGTTTCATCGGGCTCTATCCGGGTCACTGACCGCGCTAGAACCGGGCCGGTGTCGAGGCTAGCCTCCATCTGCATGACGCAGACGCCGGTTTCCCGGTCGCCTGCCATGATCGCCCGCTGGATCGGGGCCGCTCCCCGCCATCTCGGCAGAAGCGAGGCGTGGAGGTTCAGGCACCCGCCTTTCGGTGTATCGAGTGCCGGCTGAGGCAGGATCTGGCCATAGGCGACGACAATCGCGAGATCCGCGCGCGCATCTTCCAGCAGCCTGATCGCGGCGTCGTCGAACCGCTCCGGCGTGCTGACCGGCAGGCCAAGCGCGTCGGCGCGGTCATGAACGGGGGACCGGCGCACCTGTTTTCCCCGTCCCGCAGGGCGCGGCGGTTGGGTGAAAACATGGGCGATCTCATGGCCCGCGCCCGCAAGCGCGCTCAGCACGGGGACGGCGAAGTCCGGAGTGCCCATGAAGACCAGCCTCATGCGCGCCGCTTCCGCTTCTTCATCTCAGCGCGTCGCTTGTTGAGGAGCCGCTGCCGCTTCAGCGGACTCAATCGGTCGATGAACAGAAGCCCGTCCAAGTGGTCGATCTGATGCTGAACCGAGGTGGCCCAGAGGTCCTTGAACTCCGTCTCGACCTCCTGTCCCGTCTCGTCGAGATAGGCGACCCGGACCGGCGCGGGGCGTAGGATCTCGGCGCTCAATCCCGGCAGGTTGGGGCTCGCCTCTTGCCAGGGGCGCATGGTGTCGGAGGCCCAGGTCACCCGCGGGTTTGCCAGCCTGACGGGTTCGCGCTCCTCGCCGCAATCGACCACGGCGAGCCGCAGCCCGATGCCGAGTTGCGGTGCGGCGAGGCCCACACCCGGCATCGCGTACATCGCCTCCAGCATCTCGTCCCAGATGGCGAGGATCTCGCCGTCGATCCGATCGACCGGCTGCGCGACTGCCTTGAGCCGCGGGTCGGGCCACATGACGAAGGGCCGGGGCATGTCAGCTCTCACTGCCCGAGAAGTATTCGACCAGCATTCTGAGCCCGTTCGTCAAAGTCTCGCCAAGGGTGTCGCCGCTGTCTGGCACCGCGAGGCCGACCAGCACGATTGCCATGAAGAAGAAGAAAAACATGATCAGAAGCATGATCACGACACGCATCTTCGTCCTCCCTCAGGCGAATTGCTTGGTTTTCTTCAGTTTTTTCATCTTTTGCGTGATCATCGAGCGGCGCATCGAGCTCAGGTAGTCGATGAAGAGCTTGCCGTTGAGGTGGTCGATCTCATGCTGGACGCAGGTAGACCAGATGCCCGAGAACTCCTGCTCCTCCTCGGCGCCGTCGCGGTTGAGGAATTTCACCTTCACGCGCTCTGGCCGGGTCACTTCGGCGTAGATATCTGGGATCGAGAGGCAGCCTTCCTCGTAGTTCAGCATCTCCTCGGATGACCAGGTGATTTCCGGGTTGGCGAGGCAGATGGGTCTCGGTTCCGGCTCTGGCTGACCCTCTTCCGCCTCGCGGGGCGCGCAATCCATCACGATCACCCGCTTGGTCACACCGATCTGCGGCGCGGCGAGGCCGATCCCCGGAGCGTCATACATCGTCTCGAGCATGTCATCCATCAGCCCGATGATAGCCCCATCGACCGAGGTCACGGGGTCGCAAACCTTTTTCAGGCGTGGGTCTGGGTGAATGAGGATCGGCCTGCGCATCGCCGCGACTTAGGCGATGGCCAGAGAAGGGTCAAGGCAGAGAGATCAGCCTGCCCAGCCTGCCATTGCCTGGACCGACGCCAAGAGCACGATGATGGAGAGAACAGGTGCGATGACACTCATGCCGCGAATCCTACTTAACGTTACGTAAGGTACGTTAGCACAAGAGCCTTGCCGACCGTGTGGTATTTCTCACAGGCAGTTTTGAAATTCTCATAGCTGCCCGGATTGTTGAAGGGCGTATGCGTAGCCAATGGCGGCGGCGATCGCGATGCCAGCGATGATGGCCAGTGCGATTTTCCAGGCGGAGTAAGGCCGCTCGCCCGACACCGCCCCGGTGCGTCCGTTGATCACGACCCGGAAGGGCTTGTTCTTCCAGCGGTAAGCGGCGAGCCAGATCGGCAGCAGCACGTGTTTGAACGTCACCTCGTCATAGCGGGTCGCCATGCGGGTGATCCGCTGCTCGTCCCCGCCGATGTCGAACCGGACGTCGCGGCGCAGGATCGCCTCCATGGTATGTTCCGCGCGGCCGAAGCCGGCCTTGAGTGACACCGACGGCGCCTCGGCCCTGAAGCCGGCGAGGAACTGTGGGCGATAGGGTTCGATCGCGGCGAGATCCCAGCTCTGCCCGCCGGCCTCGACCCGATCGGCCTGCTCGAGGAGGGTGTCGGATGCAGGCACCAGCACATCGTCGAAGAACCGTCTGACCTGGCCGCTGACCGGGGTCCATCGGATACGGCGCTCCTGATAGGTCTGCCTCTGCGGTTTGCCGTCGACCATAACCGTGCGGGTGCGCGTCACGTAGTAGGCGTCGCCCCGCGCGCCGCTGTACCGGGCCGAGCCTTTGGCGTCGTATGTGTAGTGCGGCACATAGACCCCCGCGACCGGTCTGCCGCTTTCGGCATATTTCTTAAGGCCGTTCGGCGCGAACCAGAGCCTGCCCAGCCAGTCGGTTAGTTTCTGTTTCGCTTCACGCTCCTCGAGTGCGAAGGGCAGGACACCCTGGGGCTTTGGGTGTTGCAGCGAATGGCTCGCTTCCTTTGCCAAGGGTGTCGCGCAGAACGGGCATTCCTGTGCGAGGGTCTTTTCGTCCAGCGTCACCTCGGCACCGCAGGAGGGGCAGGGGAGCGTCTCAACCTCGACCACGTCGCGGGGCGCGAGCATGTTGGCGATCGCCTTCTCATAGTCGAGTTCGCGGATCGCCTCGCCACCCCAGGGACCGGTCTCGAGAGGCGGGATTTCATTTTCCGCCCCGCAGGCCGGGCAGGTCAGGGTCTGCGAGCCCGGTGAGAAGCTCAACTGCGCACCGCAATTCGAGCAAGGCAGTTCCGGTTGCGCGGTCATTGGATCTCCCAGCCGTTCTTGCTGAGCACGACATATAAGCAGAAGAGCGCCACCACGACCGCAAAGCCGAGCGGGTGCGAGACAAACCGCGAGAACATGATCTGGCCCGTCATCCCCTCCATCGGGCGCTGCCCGGCCACGACGCCGGACCAGCCGTCGATGGCGATCAGGTAGGGCTTGCCCCGCCACCGGTATGCCTTTGTCCAAAGCGGCACGAGAACGAGTTCGGCCTCGTCGATCGAGGGCGGATTGGCTTTGAGGAGTGCGCGGCGCTCGCTAGCAGGCTTTCGCGTGAAGCCGGGCCGTGCGCGATCCGCTCCGCCCTTCAGGTCTTCGAGGAAGAGTTGATCCTCGATCAGCTGCGCCTGATGTCGTCGCATGACCTCTTCCACCCCCATCGTCGGCAGCACGGTGTCGAAACCGGCCAGATAGCCTGGCGCGAACGGCTCTAACGGTGCCTGTTGCCAGGCTGCCCGCAGAAGATCGCCGCCGGAGATGAAATCCGAGAAGGTCTGGCAGGCATTCACCAGATGCTCCTGCCCTTCGACCTTCATGAGGTAGAAGGGCACATAGAGCCCCTGCCACGGCCGGTCGGTTCCGACCTTGTCCTCAAGCCTGGCCGGTGCGGCTGGCATCTCTGCGAACCAGGCTTCGAGCCGCTTCTCAACGTCGGCGCTCGTCATCGCGAAGGGCAGTATCCAGCGAACCTCCGGCATCGTCCGCAAGGGAGAGGCCATTCCTGGAAGGAGCGTGTCGCAGAACAGGCAGCGATGGGTTTGAAGCTCCCGACCCCTGGCAATCTCGGCGCTGCATGTCGGGCAGCTTTCATAGAAGCGGTCATTTGCCAGCGGTGCACGGGCGATCGGGGTCTGACGGGCACAATGATCGCAGACCAGCCGCCCGATGTCCGGCGCGTAGCTGAGCGTTCCGGCGCAGCTTTCACATGCAGTCACAGCCACCATGCCCCCGGGTCTCTCGTCAGCCCGAGGGAGGTGGCGGTGGAGGCGGCGGTGCGATCGTGAAGAGCTGGGCGAGGGCATCGACCTCTCCCGCTGCGGTCCAGCCCGCCATCCCGGGGGACCAGACCAGCGTTTCGCGCGAGAAGCCGCCATCCTGCATCATCCGGCCGAGATCGGCGCGCGAGAAGGGGCCCTTGGTCTGCCCGTTCTCCGCCACGTGATAAACCGTTTCCGCGGGAGGGGGCGGTGGCGGTGCCATGCCGAGCGCAGGCTTGCCTTGCTGGTCCCAGGGGGCGTTCATCTGCTGCGCCATCGCCATGCCCATGCCTAGCCCGATACCCTCACCCATGCCGCCACCCGCGGGGTTTTCGGCGGCAGCGCGCATCGACTCGGCCGCTTGGAACTGTGCGTACTTGCCAAGATCACCGATCACACCCATCGACGTGCGGCGGTCCATCGCCTCCTCGACCGCCTCGGGCAGCGAGACGTTCTCGACGAACATGGCCGGCATTTCGAGCCCGTATTCCGCAATCTCCGGGGCGATCCGGTTCTTCAGGTACTCGCCCATCTGATCGGTGTTGGCCGCGAGATCGAGCACCGGAATGCCTGACGACGCGAGCGCGTTGGAGAAGCGGCTGACGATCACATTGCGAATCTGGAACTGCACCTCGTCGGTCGTCACCTCGCCATCGGTGCCCACGATCTCGGTCATGAACTTCGCGGGGTCGCTGACTCGGATCGAGTAGGTGCCGAAGGCGCGCATGCGCACGGGGCCGAACTCCGGATCGCGCATCATGATCGGATTGCGCGTGCCCCATTTCAGATCCTGAAACCGGCGGGTGTTGACGTAGTAGATCTCGCTTTTGAAGGGCGAGGAGAAGCCATGATCCCAATGCTGCAGCGTGGTCAGGACCGGCATGTTGTTGGTCTCGAGCATATAGAGACCGGGTTGGAACACATCGGCTAACTGACCTTCGTGGACGAAGACCGCCGCTTGGCCTTCGCGCACCGTCAGTTTCGCCCCGTACTTGATCGCGTGGTCGTGGCGCTGGAAGCGCGAGACCATGGTGTCACGGCTGTCATCGGTCCACTCGATGACATCGATCAACTCACCCGTAATCATGTTCCAGATCATCGGCGTCTCCTTCAACTCTTCCGCGCGATTCGATTGGCGCCATGATGGCCGGGGATTGCGGCGGGACCAAGCCATGTGGCTAGCTCTTGTCGATCTGGTTCGACCCCGACTGCGCGCGAAGGTTTCTTTATGAGGGCAGGCCAGAATTCAAGCAGGAACAGCCCGAAGAGCGCGAGCATGCTCCCGATTGTCCCGCCAGCGATACCAGCGGACCAATGCCGGCAGAAACCCTGGATTGCTGCGATAGAACGGCCGTGTCGGAAACGGGAGATCATCATGCGCCGTCTTGCCCTCCGACAGCCCGAGGATCTTCTGACCCATCTCAGCGTCAAGACGGCCGGGCGCCAGCGTAGCAATGATAAGAGAAAAACCCCTGCTTTCAGTGTTTTGTCCTGAAAGCAGGGGTTGGTCTTTCTGGTGGAGCCAAGGGGAGTCGAACCCCTGACCTCTTGAATGCCATTCAAGCGCTCTCCCAACTGAGCTATGGCCCCGATGCCTGTAGCATCTACTTGCCGGGCTGCGGCGAGGCAAGAGCTAAGGCTTATCTTTCCTCCTCGTCCTTGGAGGAGACGTCGCCGATCTCTCCGATCCCGCTATCGTCTTCGTTTTCATCGTCGAGGAGCAGGTCGTCGTCGAACCCGTCCATCTCCTCGTCCTCGTCGTCATCGGACGCGGCTGACAGATCATCGTCTCCGTCGCCATCATCATCGTCGTCGTCATCGCTTGCGCTGGCGACCGCATCTTCGTCGTCGCTGAGCTCATCCGGATCGTCCGGATTGTCGTCGGCGTCGTCTTCCTCGTCGATCAGATCTTCCTCATCCTCGTTGGCCTTGGCAGCAGCAGCGGCAGCGGCTGGCGCCGCAGCGGCCGCCTTCGACTTCGTCGCGCGGCCCTTTTGCGCCACCGCAATCGTGTTGAGGTCAAGCTCTGCACCGCAATCGGGGCAGATGATCGGTGATTTGCCGAGGTCGTAAAAGCGGGCGGAGCAGGCCGCGCAGGTCCGCTTCACACCCCATTCAGGTTTGCCCATCAGATTAACCCGTATTTCCAGCCATCGAGAGAATGCGCGGCAATGCCATAGATCTCCGGCCTTTGTCAAAACGTAAAGTCACCACAAATCCGCCAGACAGGGAAACTAAGTCTCAGTTTTACGACAGGATCTTCTTCGCAGTTGCAAAAGAAGCCTTGTGGAGTGCCTTACAGACCGTTAAACTTTTTTTAACAAGGGGAAACAGGGAAATATACCGTGCTGTACCACGCTTATGAATTCACGCATGCGGCCATCAGCCCCATGCGCCAAGCCGCCCGGATGGGGCGCGACGCACTCCAAAGCCCGTTCAACCCGCTTGCAGGCAGCCTCGGCGCAAGGGCGACCGCGGCCGCGTTCGAGATGTTCGTCTCCGCGACGAAGCGCTATGGCAAACCCGAGTTCGGGATCGAAGACGTTCAGGTCGGAAATCGCGTCTGCGCGGTTCTGGAAGAGACGGTGCTCGAGAAACCTTTTGGTGATCTCGTACACTTTCGCCGGGTCGGCGCCGAGGATCGCAAAGACCCCAAGGTTCTGATCGTCGCACCGATGTCCGGCCATTTCGCCACGCTGCTGCGCGGCACCGTTAAATCGATGCTCAGCGAACACGATGTCTACATCACAGATTGGCGGGATGCCCGGGATGTTGCCGTCTCCGTCGGCAAGTTCGATCTGGAGGACTACGCCGACTACGTCATGGAGTTCGTCCAGGAGATTGCTGCTCATGGGGAGCGCCCTGCGGTGATGGCGGTCTGCCAGCCTGGTGTTCCGTGCCTCGCCGCCGCTTCGCTGATGGCCGAGGATAAGGATCCCGCTCGGCCGAGCGCCCTGATCCTGATGGGCAGCCCGATCGATACACGCGTCAATATGACCGAACCCTGCAAACTGGCTGCATCGCGCCCGCTCAGCTGGTTCGAAAAGAATGTGGTCGCCACTGTCCCATGGCCGAATCCGGGCTTCCTGCGCCGGGTGTATCCTGGGTTCCTGCAACTCTCCGGCTTCATGTCGATGAACCTTGACCGGCACATGGATGCCCATATCGACCAGTTCAACAATCTGGTGAAGGGCGACGGCGACTCGGCCGAGGCGCACCGCAATTTCTACGACGAATACATGGCGGTGATGGACCTTACGGCCGAATTCTATCTGCAGACGGTAGAGCGGGTCTTTCAGAAGCATCACTTCCCGCTTGGCATGTACATGCACGGGGATCGATTGGTGGATCCGAAGCAGCTCAAAGATATCGGTCTGATGACCATCGAGGGCGAGAAGGATGATATCACCGGGCGTGGCCAGACCGAGGCGGCGCATGGTCTGTGCCTGAACATTCCGTCCGTGGACCGCGTGCACTATGTGCAAGACGATGTCGGCCACTATGGCGTGTTCAACGGCTCCCGTTTCCGCAAGCATATCCAGCCCAGAATACGCGATTTCATTCATGAGCGTCGGCTGCCGGTCAGCGCGTGATCAGGTGGCCGCGATCGGGTAAGAGCGCTTGATGAGCCGGGTGATCTACCTAGACGATCCAGAGATATCGGTACGCCTGAACGAGAACAGCCGCGCGCGTCGTTTCACGCTTCGGCTTGCGAGCCAGGGTGACGGAGCCGTGCTTACACTTCCCCCCGGAGTTCCTTTGGGCGAGGCGCAGAGTTTTCTCGCACGGCATTGCGATTGGCTGCGGTCTGCGCTGGCGCGGCAGCCTTCAGCGATCATCGTGCGGGACGGAGCATCGGTGCCGGTCGACGGCACAATGCTCCGTCTCCGGCATATCGATGGACCTCGCAGGGCCCCCGAGATCCGGGGCAGCGAGATCATCGTGCAGGGCCGGGCCGCACCGGGCCCAGCCATCGCCGCATGGATGAAGGAACGCGCGCGCGCCAGCCTGATCCCCTCGGTTCGGCGATACGCCGCGCTGCTCGGCAAGGAGGTTCAGGGCGTTGCGCTGAAGGACACGCGGTCGCGCTGGGGCTCATGTTCGACGACGGGCCGGATCAACCTGTCCTGGCGGCTCGCCATGGCGCCGACCCGGATTCAGGACTATGTCGCAGCCCACGAGGCCGCGCATCTGGTGGAAATGAACCACTCCCAGCGGTACTGGGATCTGCTCGCCGGGTTGATGCCGGATTACCGTGCCCGGCGCGACTGGCTCAGGACCGAGGGCCGCGATCTCCACAGGTACCGGTTTACCGCACGCTGAATCAGCGGTTGAGCACCCAGGCGGCATCCTCGGCGATCACTGCCGGCTCAAATCCGCGGCGATAGATGGCCTGAAGGCCGTCCTGATCCATCAGATAGAGATAGGCGGAGTGGTTCATCAGGTAGTCCGCCGCGCTCTCGGTCTCGACCCTTTGATAGTAGGCCTTGTAGGCCTTGGCCGCAGTCGCGATCTGCTCGTCGCTGCCGGTCATAGCGATCATCTTCGGATGCATGATCTCGGCATAGATCGCCATGTTCTCCACATCGTCGCGCGCGGGGTCGACGGTGATGAAGACGGGTGTCGCGTCGATGCCCTTGGTGTCGAGCTCGTCGACCACATCGACCATCACCTGAGTATCGATCGGGCAGACGTCTGGGCAGAACGTGTAGCCGAAGTAGATCAGTGTCGGCCCTGTGATCAGGTCGCTGCTTGTCCGCTCCACGCCTGTATGATCGACGAGCGTGAAGGGGCCGCCGATATCTGCGCCTGCCACATTCAACGCTGCCTGAGGGGCAGGGCGCTCACTATCCTGAGTTACCAGAAATGCGGCACCAGCAGCGATCAGCAGACAAGCTGCGCCCGCCATGGCCAAAACGATTCTCTGCATCACATCCTCCAGAAGCGTTCTTTCTCATGAAGCTCCGGCGACCATGAAAATCAAGGGGTTGAGCGCCAGAAGGCTTGTCTTGCGCCAGCAGAACGCCTCAAATCATCGCGAGTTACGTTCCTTCGAGACAACAGGACGCATGGCCAAGGGTTCGAACACCAATCTTTTTCTGGATCTACGCGCGCGGGGTGACTGGGTGCGCATGCGCACCCTTTTGATCCTTCGCTGGACCGCGATCGCGGGTCAATCCGCTGCCGTTGTGGTGGCTGCTGGCATTCTGGGGTTTGAGTTTCCGCTGGCGGAATGTGTCCTGCTGATCATGGCCTCGGTGACGGTGAACGTCGCCTTCTACCTGATTTATCCGGCTGAGCTGCGCCTGAGCGAGCCGCGGACACTGGCCTCACTCTGCTTTGATCTGGCTCAGGTTGCCGGGTTGCTGATGCTGACGGGCGGCCTGAACAATCCCTTTGTCGTGCTGCTGCTGGCGCCGGTCACAATCTCGGCGACGGCGCTGCGGCTGCAATCAACGATTATCCTTGGGGTCGCCGCGATCCTCATCATCCCGCTGATGGGTTTTATCTATGTGCCCCTCGTCGGGCCGGATGGGGAGGTGTTGAACGTGCCGCCGCTCTACAGGCTCGGTTCATCTTTCGCGCTTGCGGTCGGGATCGCCTTCCTCTCCATCTATGTCCGCCGGGTGACTGTCGAGGCCTATCGCATGTCGCAGGCTCTGAACGCGACGCAAGTCGCGCTTGGCCGGGAGCAGCGTCTAGCGGCGATCGGGGGGATTGCGGCCGCGACCGCCCATGAATTGGGGACACCGCTCGCGACGATCAAGCTCGTGGCGGGCGAACTGCTTCGTGACCTGGAGGAGCGCAAGGATCAACCGGAGGAGGTTCTCGAAGATATCCGCCTACTGAGAACCGAGGCGGATCGGTGCCGCGAGATCCTTGCGGATCTGAGCCAGGGCGGGCGCGATGATCGTCAGGTGAAACGGGTCCCTGTCGGTGCCCTGATCGAGGAGGCGGCCAAGCCGCATCTGAACCGCGGCAAGCGCGTGATCATCCGGCTCGACGGGCAGTTGATCGAAGAGGCGGGGGAGGCTCAACCGATTGTTCCGCTTAGCCCCGAACTGGTGCACGGGTTGCGGAACGTGGTCCAGAATGCCGTTGATTTCGCACGCGATACGGTCTGGATCGACGTGAACCACACGCCTGATACTCTGCGAATTGCCATCGGCGATGACGGGCCGGGCTTTCGCGCCGATATCCTGCCACGGCTGGGTGAGCCCTACATCTCGAGCCGGGCACGGCTCGGCCGTGAGGAAACCGAAGAATACGAGGGGATGGGTCTCGGCATTTTCATCGCACGGACGCTACTGGAGCGTACTGGCGCCAAGCTCACCTTCGCCAATGGCACCGACGCACGTGGTCGGAGGCGCCGAGCTCGGTTGCCGGCCGAATCGATACAGCCCCCTGGTGCGATCGTAGAGATGACCTGGCCCGCTGCATTCCTGGTCTTTGAGAAGAAAGAGGCGCGCGGTCCCCTTGGACAGAACACCCGTTTCGAAGACCTATTGGCGCCTATTCATCAGCCGGAGCGAGAAACAGAAAAATAAATCTTCTTTTGGTTGATCATTTGGCCTAGTGTTCGCTGGATTGTTGCAATTGAGAGTTTGGGTTGTTTGAGCAAGGGTGGATGGCCTGGGGGCTGATGGGTGGAACGGTGATGGTCGCAGCGATGCTGACCGTCGCAACGCTGTTCATAATAAATCGGCGGAAGATGACTGTCGGCCTTCCGGCGGATACGCCGAACGGCGCTCTCCTCGTGATTCAAGCGGGCAGGATCGTTAACGTTTCTCCGCCCGCGCGGGCATACTATGGCGCTGAGATTGGCGACTTGCCCGAGGATTTCATTCAGAGAGCGTTCGGCCCCGAGGCCGCGCCCGCGCTGCGGGCCTTTCGTGCGCTTCAAACTCTTGGCACGCAGATGCGGGTCGTGGCTCAAGATCGAAACGACCGGCAGATCGAAATGATCGGTGAGCCTGTGGGAGGTCAGCTGCATCTCCTCTTAAATCAGACCGGCACCGGGGAGCAGTCTTCGTGTGATGCGAGTGACAGCGCAGGAGATGGGGCGCCCGATCCCGCTCTTGCTATGCGCGACTGCGCGATTGAGAAGCTTTTGGCCAGCGCCCCGATGATCGCATGGACCAGGCGGCCTGATGGCGAGATCGCTTGGGCGGATGGCCAAGTCGCCATCGACGATCAGACGATCACCCCAAATCAGATCGTGGATCTCGTCACTGCCCGCAATCAGGCGTCAGATGGCACGCAGGAGGGTGTCCGGCGCCTGAACCTCGACGTTGGGGATGGTCATCTCGTACCCTTGGAGACCTTCGAGGTCGATGGTTCCGAGGATCTCATACACGGTTTTGCGGTAGATGGATCCGCAGCGGCGAACGCGACCAGGACGCTGAGCCGGTTCATTCAGACGATGACAGAGACATTCGCCCATCTAACCGTGGGTCTCGCGATCTTTGATCAGAACCACAAGCTCGTGCTTTTCAATCCTGCCGTTGCGGAGATGTGGGGGATTGATGCGGTTTGGCTGGCACGGCGGCCACAATTGCGCGAGATCCTCGATCGCCTCCGCTCTAGCCGGCGCCTGCCTGAAAGCAATGACTACCATGCTTGGCGCGATCAGTTGCTTGGTTTGTTCGCGGATCCCGAGGCCGTGAACTATGAGGAAGACTGGGACCTTGCCAGCGGTGTCCGCTACCGGGTGATGGCACGGCCGCACCCCCACGGCGCGCTGGCATTCGTGTTTGACGATGTCACCGAGCAGGTTCAGCTGGAAACCCGGTATCGCCATATCGACGATCTGCTCACCCGGGCGTTAGAGCGGCTCGACGAGGGTCTGATCGTCTTCGGCGCCGACGGCCTGTTGCGCTACGTAAATTCGGCCTTTCACAAGATCTTCGGCACCGATGAGCAGATCGTTGGGCCGGGAAGTCACGCGCGCGAGGTTTTCGGTCTTTGCACACATCTCAGCATCGAGCCGGAACTCTGGCACGAAGCGGCGGCCTTCGCCACGGGGGCGAGTGAGCGCAATGTCTGGACCCGCGAGGTGAGGCTTGCCGACGACCGCTCGATCAGGCTGCGGCTGGCGCCCCTGCCGGGTGCGTCGACGCTGGTCGTCTTCACCGATATCTCCGACAGCGAGAACGCTGCCCGGGCTCTGCGTGACCGCAGCAAGGCTCTGGAAGCGGCGGAGGCTATGCGCGGTGCGGTGCTTGACGGCATCTCGCAGAAGCTCCGGACGCCACTGAACTCGATCTTCGGCCTCGCCCAACTGCTACGCGAGGCGTCGGACAGCCAGAAGAACCCTGATCAGGCAGATCTCGCCGATGGTATTCTCGAAGCCGCGCGGTCCCTGCTCGAAAGTGTGACCGAAGTCAGTGACCTCGCATCCTTTGAAATCTCCAACAGTGATCCGTCCAGCGACGAGGTCACTCTGGCCGCGACGATCGGTGTGACGGAGCGTATTCTCGCGGGCCGTGCCGCGTCGGCGAAGGTGGAACTTGCGACCGAGGTCGATGCTTCGGTCGCTCAGATCGTGAGAGCCACGCTGCCGCTGCGTCAGCTTCTCTTCTACCTCTCGGCAGATGTGATCCAGCGCGCGAAGCCGGGCCATCGTATTACACTTGGCATCGCGCCGGCTGGATCTGGTGCGGTCGATCTTTTCGTTGAGGATGCGGCGCCAGATGGAGAGACGGTTTCCGCTGACCATGTTGAGCGGACCAGCCCGGTCCTCCCACTTGTTCGCAGGCTCGCCTCTGAACTCGGCGCAACGGTCATGCTCGACCCGGTTGGTGGGGGCGCTGGATTGCGCGCGATCTGCCGGCTGCCGATCAATGCCCAGGAAGAACGGCCGATGGAAAGCGCGGAGATCGGCTGACAATCCGTGCCGTGTCTTGCTAAGAGCGAGACATGGATCTTGTCTCGCGGCGCTCACGCCACCAGCACATTGTCGATCTGAGTACAGAGGCGGACACGCAGCGCTTCGGCGCAGCACTTGCCGCGTTCCTTGCTGCCGGTGACTGGGTTTCGCTGATTGGCCCTCTGGGTGTTGGCAAGACGGCCTTGGCCCGCAGCGTCATCCAAGCCCGGCTCGGTGGCGAGGTCGAAGTCCCGTCACCCAGCTACACACTCGTGAACATCTATGGCGCGGAGCCGGAGATCTGGCACGCCGATCTATACAGAATCTCGACCCCGGACGAGATCGACGAGATCGGTCTGCTGGATCGACAGTCGGAGTGCATAACCCTGGTCGAATGGCCCGAACGGCTGGGAGGATTGCTGCCGGACCGCCGTCTCGAGATTGCCCTTGCTTTCACTAGCGCTGAAGGTCGGAAGGCGCGTGTCACCTGCATTGGCGACTGGCCCGAGGAGTTTTTGAGGTGAACCGGGCTGAGACTCGCGCGGTGTTTCTAAGATCGATCGCTATCGATCCGTCTGAGGCAGTCGCGATGGCGGGAGACGCCTCGAGCCGGCGCTATTTCAGGCTCCCGGGGTCAGGTCAGATCCTTATGGACGCCCCTCCCGAGACGGGTGAGGATGTTCGCCCCTTCATGGCCGTGACGAACTGGTTGCGGCAGGAGGGTTTCAGTGCCCCCCGGATCGACGAGGCTGATCTGGACCAGGGGTTTCTTCTGCTCGAAGATCTGGGGCTCGATCTCTATCGCGAGGTTTGCAGCCGTAATCCGGAGACGGAAACAACGCTCTATTCGGCCGCTATCGATTTTCTGGCAGAGCTTGGTCAGCTACCCGCTCCCAAAACACTGCCTCTCGACGGCGGAGAGATTACGCTCGCGCCGTACGATCTGGCTGTTCTGCAGCGCGAGGCACGGCTGGTTGCGGAGTGGTATGTTCCCGGCACGTCTGATGGAAGTCAGCGGCAGGAACTTGCGGAAGAACTCGACGACCTCTTGGTCAAGGCGATGCAGCCTGTCGCCGCGGCGTGCGATGTTGTCGTTCTCCGTGATTTCCATGCCGAGAATCTGATCTGGCTGCCAGCCCGGGCCGGGAACCAGAGGGTCGGATTGCTGGACTACCAGGATGCGCTCGCCGGTCATGCGGCCTATGATCTGGTGTCGCTTCTCGAAGACGCGCGGCGCGACACGTCGACTGAACTCCAGGACGCGATGATATCGAGATATCTGACGCGGAGTGGTACTGATGAACAGGCGTTCCGACAGGCCTATGCCTGCCTGGGCGCACAGCGCAACCTGAAGATCATCGGGATCTTCGCGAGGCTTTCGCTGAGGGATGGCAAGAGCCAGTATCCAGCGCTGATCCCCCGCGTCTGGCGGCACCTGCAGCGCGATCTGACCCATCCAGCGCTTTCGTCTCTCCGGCACTGGGTCGAGTTGAACGTGCCAGCGCCTGATGCCCCTGTGCTTGCAGGGTTGGAGGCCGGCCGTTCAGACAGTGTGAGTGCCGCACGGTGACGCTCGACGCTGCGATGGTGATGGCCGCCGGGCTCGGGACCCGGATGCGCCCGCTGACGGACAACTGCCCGAAACCACTGCTGAATGTTGCTGGCCGCACGATGCTCGACCGGAGCCTCGACCATGTGGCGGAGGTGGGTATTCGCCGGGCCGTCGTGAACGTTCATTACCTGGGTAAGATGGTCCGGGATCATCTGGCAGGCCGACCGACCCCCACCATCGTCATCTCGGATGAGACTGACGCTTTGTTGGATACCGGCGGCGGGATCGTGAAGGCGCAGCCGCATCTCGGTGAGACCTTTGCGGTGCTGAACTCTGACGCGATCTGGCTGGGTCGGAACCCGCTAGAGGCGCTCCTGGAGCATTGGCGGGCTGCGGAGTGTGATGCTCTGATGCTCTTTGTGCCGCGCGAACGCACCATAGGCTATTCGCGCCAAGGCGATTTCTTTCTGGAAGGAATGGCGCCAACCCGGCGGGGTGAGGCGGACGCGGCACCATATGTCTTCACTGGAGCTCAGATTTTCAAAGCAACGGCTTTCGACGGTGCGCCAAGGGGGGCGTTTTCCACCAATCTGATCTGGGATCAGCTTCTCGCGGCAGGTCGGCTCAGGGCCGTCGTCTACGATGGGAGTTGGGTCGATGTCGGCACGCCCGCGGGGCTGACCCTAGCCGATAATCTCCTCGAGCGGAGCGCATGACGATCTATTCCCTCCCTCCCGGCGCGCGCTTTGCAGCCCTGTTTGCCGAGGGGTTCTGGGAGCGGTTTGGCGCGTCCCCTCCGGAGGAAATCGCCCGGATCTCGATCCTCGCGAACAATCAGCGCGCCTCCCGGGTCATCACCGATGCTCTGGCCAGATCCGGCGGGCCCGCGCGTCTGATGCCGCGGATCGGGGTGGTCGCGGACCTCGGCAAAGATCCGATCATCGCATCTGATCTGCCACCCGAGATAGACCCTTTACGCAGGCAGCTCCGGCTGACGCGGCTGGTGGAGGCGTATCTGCGCCGTGAGGGTGGAGACCGGATGGCGGCACTAAGCGCTGCGCCGGAGCTGGCACGCACGCTGGCCAGTCTTCTGGACGACTGTGACGAGGCGGGGCTGGATCTCGACAGGCTCGATGCTGCGACCGAGGGGGAGCATTCGGAGCACTGGGCACGAAATCTCAGTTTCTTCGAGCTGATCCGAACTTACTGGCCCAAGATCGCTGCAGAGGAGGAAGGCGGGGCCCTCGGGCCGAAGGCGCGGCAGCGCATGGTGATCGAACGGCTCGCTGAGGCGTGGGCGACCCAACCGCCTGATCACCCGGTGATCGTCGCCGGATCGACGGGATCGATCGTCACCACGGCCATGCTGATGGAAGCGGTCGCCAAGCTCCCCAAGGGCATCGTGATCTTGCCGGGCCTGGACCGCAACCTCGACCCGGAAATCTGGTCGGTGATCAAGGACGGCGCCGTGCCGGATCACCCGCAGGCTCCATTTACGGGGATCCTGGGACGGCTCGACATCGAACCATCGCAGGTGCCGCCCTGGTCACGAGAATGGCCAAGGGAGGAGCGTCAGACACTGCTCGCGCAGGCGATGCGGCCGGCGCCTGTGACCGATGCGTGGTATGCGAGCGCAGATGTCCTGCGCGGAGTGGTTGGGAAGGCCGTGGAATCCGTCACCCTGGTCGAAGCGCCGTCGCCCCGGCATGAAGCGGCCGCGATCGCTCTGGCAACCCGGCGGGCGCTGGAAACTTCGGGAAAGGCTGTTCTGATCCTTAGTCAGGATGCCGCGCTGGGGCGGCGGATTGCGGCGGAGCTAAGGCGGTTTGGCATCGAAGCGGACGACTCGCTCGGGCGTCCGCTGGCGCAAAGCCCGCCCGCCGTCTTCCTGCGCCTGATCGCGGAACTGGCGGAGGGACGGGCGGGCCCGGTCGAGATTGCGGCGCTTCTGAGCCACCCGCTATGTGAGGCGGGGCATGATCGCGCTGTGCACTGCCGTCATGCCGCGGAGTATGAGAGAGCGGTGCTGCGCGGGCGCGGGGTTCAGAAAACCGGCGGCCTCCCGCCATGGCCCGAGTCGACTGAAGATCAGGCGAAATGGTTCGGCGGGATTGCGGGGGCGGTAGCTCCTCTTATTGAGGCAGTGAACCATGGCATGGCTCTGCGCGAGCTCGCCGCGCGCCACCTCTCCGCGGCCGAGCGCCTTTCAGATGCAGGCGAAGGCGAGCCGGCCGTCTGGGCCCGGGAAGCCGGACAAGCGGTCGAGACCTTGATGCTCCGCCTCGTCGCAGCGTCGGATGCCTTCGGCCAAGAGCCAGTCATCGATTACTCCCAGATCCTCCTCAACCTGATGCGCAATGAGGAGATCCGCCAGCCCGGCCAGGCCCCGCACCCGCGCGTCACGATGATGAGCCCGCGGGAGAGCCGTGTCGCCAGCGCCGATCTGGTCATCCTGGCGGGGCTGAATGAGGGAAGCTGGCCCGTTCTGCCCGGGGCCGACCCATGGCTGAGCCGCCCGATGCGCGCTGCCATCGGCCTTTCTCAGCCAGAGCGTGTCATAGGCCTTGCAGCGCATGATTTTTTGCAGGCAGCGCTGGCGCCCGAGGTCATCCTGTCCCGCTCGGTTAAGGTGGATGGGACGCCGACGATCCCGTCGCGCTGGATCACCCGATTGGAAATCCTGATTGATGGTCTCGACCGCCAAGGTGGGTCTGAACCGGAGACCGTGAAGGCTCTGCGAGATCTTGGGGATATACTTCTGCAGCTTGTCCATCTCACGCAGCGCCCCGACGGTGAGATGAAACGGCTGCTGCCACGCGCCGCCCGCCCGGCGCCGTCACCGCCCGCCGAGGTGCGCCCGCACAGTCTCTCGGTCACGACGATTGAGCGGCTGATCCGCGACCCCTATGCCGTCTACGCGCGTCGGATCCTGAAGCTTGAGCCCCTCGATCCGCTGGGCGATGCGCCGGATTTCCGAGACAGGGGGATTCTGATCCACCGGATCCTGGAGACATTCGGGCGGGAGACGCCGGGCGATCTGCCACCTGATGCGGCGGAGCAGTTGGATCGGATCACCGATGAGGTGCTGTCAGCGGCAATCGCATCGCCTTCACTGAGGCGGATCTGGCGCGCCCGGGTCGGGCGTTTCAGCGAGTGGTTTCTGCAGGAGGAAGCGCAGAGGCGGGCGCATGGTAAACCTCTGGGCTTCGAAGTCTCGGGCCAGTTGGACCTGAAGATGCCTCCCAATCACAAGGTCACAGCGGTTGCGGACCGTATCGACAAGCTGAACGGTGGCGGAGCGGCGATCTATGACTACAAGGCCGGCGCGCCCCCCTCGCAAAAGCAGATCGACCTAGGCTTTAACCAGCAACTGCATCTGCAGGCCGCGATCGTCGCCGCAGGAGGGTTCAAGGGTATTCCGGCGGTGGAGGCGCGGCAAGGTGCGTATATCGGGCTGACGGGCTCCGGCGATGGTGGGCAGTGCCGTGAGGTCGAGGACCTGTCGGCTAAGGTCGAGGCACATCTCGCGCAGGTGGCGGATCTTCTGGCCACATACGCCCGGGCGGAGACGCCTTACCCGCCGCGCATCGGGATGGAGAAGCGGACGGATCGAAGCGATTACGATCACCTGGCGCGGTTCGGAGAGTGGGAAGACGGCGATGCGTGACCACGACGCCTCGGCCCCGCAGCGTCTGGCCTCCGCCCCGGAAGTCTCGGCCTGGGTCGGCGCGAATGCAGGCTCTGGCAAGACCAGGGTGCTGACTGAGAGGGTGGCGCGCCTGTTGCTTGCAGGTGCGGAGCCCGGGCGTATCCTTTGTCTTACCTACACGAAAGCCGCGGCCGCCGAGATGCAGGCGCGGCTCTTCGCCCTCCTAGGGGACTGGTCGATGCAGCCGGATGGGGCACTTGGCCGGATGCTAGGGGATCTTGCCGGTGAAGCGGAGGTTACATCACCGGAGCGGCTGGCCGTCGCGCGCCGTCTTTTCGCCCGCGCGCTTGAGACGCCCGGCGGCCTGAAGATTCAGACCATCCATGCGTTTTGCGACTCGCTTCTGCGCCGCTTTCCGCTCGAGGCCGGGGTCGCGCCGGGGTTCGAGGTCATCGATGAGCGTCAATCCGCGCTGATGCTGGGCGAGATCCGCGACCGGCTGGCTTCTGCGGCGGAGGCCGGTTCGGATGAAGCCTTTGACCTGGTGGCAAACCGGCTGAACGAAGGTGCAATCGGCGACCTGATCAACGCAATACTGTCCCGGCGTTCCGGTTTCAGCGGACCTGATGCGGAGACCTTGATCCTCAGACAGCTTGGCAAAGAGAGCGCGCTCTCCTCGCAGGCAATCGCCACGCATCATCTCGATTCTCTGCGCGGGTTGATGGAACGGGTCGCGGCGGTTTTCGCAACCGGCTCGGTTGGCGACAACGGGATCGCCGATCAGGTTGCGAGCGCTCTTGAGAAGCGCGCGAATGACCCGATCGGTGCAGCAAAGGCTCTGGCAGGCGCCGTTCTCGTGAAGAGCGGGGAGCGTGGCGGCCAGCCACTCAAGAACAAGCCCACCCAGCCCGTTCGCACCGCGAACCCAGGCATCGACGACGCGTTTCTCGAGCTGGCTGAGGGAACGATGGCCATGAAGGAAGCTCTCGCACGCCGCGCCAGCGCCGAAAGGGCCCATGACCTGCATATCTTCGCGGAAAGGCTGCTCCAGACCTATCAGGCGGAGAAGGCGAGACGATCGCTGCTGGACTTCGATGATCTCATATCCAGGACCCGCGATCTGCTCAGCCAGTCGGAGATGCGGGCCTGGGTGCTCTACAAGCTCGACCGCGGGATTGACCATGTGCTGGTGGACGAGGCGCAGGACACCTCTCCCGCGCAATGGGACGTGATCGCGGCAATCACGGATGACTTCCATGCGGGTGAGGCCGGGAGGGCCGATCAGGCGTCTCTCACGCGCTCGGTCTTTGTGGTCGGGGATGAGAAGCAGTCGATCTACTCCTTCCAGGGTGCCGAGCCCTGGGCATTTGGAGAGATGAGGGAGCGCTACGAGAGGCAGCTCGCCGACATAGATGACCGGCTTGAGCGACCCGAACTGGTCACTTCGTTCCGATCCGCGCCCGGAATTCTGCGTTTCGTCGATGAGGTCTTTGACGGTGAGGTTGCGGATGGGGTTACGCACACTGGCGATCCGATCAGGCATGTGGCTCATCGGGGCGGGGACGCGGCACGGATTGACCTCTGGCCCCTGATCGAGCCTGCGGAGGCGCCTGAGCGGCCGCCCTGGCACATGCCTGTCGACACCCCCTCACCGGACGATCCGAAACGCAGGCTCGCCCGGACACTCGCGCAGGAGATTCGCCGGATCATCGCCGAAGAACATCTTCCGGGGCGTGGCGGCGCCGAAACCCGCCCCATTCTGCCCCAGGATATCCTGGTACTGGTTCGCAAGCGTGACGAGCTTGCCCGCGCGCTCATCCAGAACCTCAAATCGCTCGATGTCCCGGTTGCCGGCGCGGATCGGCTTACGCTGAGCGAGGAACTGGCGATCAAGGATCTGCTTTCGCTGATCAAGGCCGTTCTGAACCAGGATGACGCGCTCTCGCTCGCCGAGGTTCTGCGTTCGCCACTTTGCTCGGTCAGTGAGGAGGAGCTATTCGACCTCGCGCACGATCGCAAAGGCAGCCTGTGGCAGGCCGTGATGGGAGCCGAAGCCCATGCGCGGGATGTGGGGATGCTCGCAGACCTGGCCAGCGTTGCCGGCTTCGTGTCGCCATTCGAGTTCCTCGAACGTGTTCTCACGCATCACGACGGCCGCAGGCGGTTGATCGCCCGTCTCGGCCCTGAAGCGGAGGATCCGATCGATGAGCTTCTGGCACAGGCCCTGGTTTTCGAGGCGCGCCAGACCCCCAGCTTGCACGGCTTCGTCGCCTGGATCGAGGCAGGAGACATCGCTCTCAAGCGCGAAATGGACAAGGCGGCTGGCGAGGTCCGGGTGATGACCATTCATGGCGCCAAAGGGCTCGAAGCGCCGATCGTGATCCTGCCGGACACGATGGGGCAGGGCCGGGGTGGCCGCCATCCGATCCTGCCGACACCGCGCGCTTCCGGGACGCCGCTGATGCTTTGGCCCCAGCGTGCAGCCGAGGATGACCCGGTGACGGCTTCGGCACGTGAAGAGGCGCAGGCGCGAGAAGCAGCCGAGGCGAAGCGCCTGCTCTACGTTGCTCTCACCCGGGCGGAGGACTGGCTTCTGCTGTGTGGGGCCGGGAATCCTGACCGCAGCGAGAAGAGCTGGTACGCGAGGATGGAGAGCGCTTTCGACCGCATGGGCCCCTCATTGGAAGTCGACCTGACCGGATTGAAGGCTCCGATCAGGCGGATGCAGTCGGGCGATTGGCCATCCTCAGCCATGGCCAAGGAAACGGTCGAGCTGATTGAGCCCCAGCGGCCCGAATGGGTCCGACCGGCGCCGGGTGAGTACCGCCTGCGTCGGCTCTCTCCGTCCAGTCTGGCGCCGCATGACGAGAGCACGACCGCGAGTGGTGTTGACCGCACAGCTGCGCGGCGGCGCGGCGAGGCCGTCCATGCACTTCTCGAACACCTGCCATCGGTCGATCGTGCGCATTGGGACGTGATCGTGCCGCGATTGATCTCGGAGGCCGCGCCTGGCCTTGATCCTGCGGTTGCAGGCGAGGTGAAAGCCGAGGCAATCGCCGTTCTGGAAGACCCGGATCTCGCATGGATCTTCGCCGATGGGACGCTTGGTGAGGTTGAGGTAAGCTTCGCGACGGAGCTTTCAGGCGCGTTCCCGATGCTCGGCCGTATCGATCGGCTGGTGATCGGCGAGCAATCGGTCACGATCGTCGATTTCAAGAGTGATGCGGCCGCGCCGGTGAGCGAGGAGGAGATCCCTGAGGCCTATCTCGCCCAGTTAGGCGCCTATCGCGCCGCATTGAACGAGATCTATCCTGACAAAGAGATCGTTGCGGGCCTGCTCTTCACACGAACGCGACAACTGATCCGGCCCAAGCCCGAGGCGCTCGATCATGCCTACATGTCGGCAATCCGGGGGATTGATTTGGCCGGAGCCCGCTCCTAGGTTCAGGCTCCACGCGAACCTGATGAGGCTGAACCGATGGCAACAGTAGCAGTAACCGATGCGAGCTTTGACGAAGACGTTCTGAAATCCGACACCCCTGTGGTCGTTGATTTTTGGGCGGAGTGGTGCGGTCCCTGCAAGCAGATCGGACCGGCGCTCGAAGAGATCGCGGCGGAGATGGGTGGTTCGGTCAAAATCGCGAAGGTCAACATCGATGACAACCCGAATGCGCCCTCGCAATACGGTGTCCGGGGCATCCCGACCCTGCTGCTTTTCAAGAACGGCGAAGTGGCGGACAAGAAGGTCGGCGCCGACAGCAAATCCGGGATCTCGAACTGGATCTCCGGCGCTCTTTGAGCCTCAGATTTAGCGCTTAAGGAATACGAGCGGCCTCGAGAGGGGCCGCTTTTTTGTTTGTGGGGCTGTTCTCAACCGTGGTCGCGCAAGATCGCCCCAGCCAGATAGAGCGAGCCGCAGATCAGGATGCGCGGCCTTTCTGATGTGCTGATCACCTCCTCGAAAGCAGCATCAACGCTTGCGGAGGCGGATGCTGCAATGCCTGCCTCCCCAGCCAGATGTGCCAAGGCGTCGGCTGTGAAGCTGGCCGTTGTCTCGGGGATGGCCACGGCCTTTATGCCCTCGGCGAGAGGCGCGAAGGGGCTCAGGTAATCGGTGGCCGATTTCGTCTCCAGCATCCCGGCGATGAGCCATAGTGGCGCTGGGGCTTTATGCTGGATATGCCCGAAAAGCTCCGCCAGTGCCTCCCCTGCGGCAGCGTTGTGGCCGCCATCCAGCCATAGCTCGGCTCCAGTCGGCAGCCGCTCCACAAGGGGCCCAGATTTCAGCCGCTGCATTCGGGCGGGCCAGTCTGCCCGCGTCACCGCGGCCTCAGCATCACCCTTGCCGAGCGCACGCAAAACCGCGATCGCCGTGCCTGCATTGATCACCTGATGGCTGCCCATCAGCCTGGGGAGCGGTAAGTCCAGCAGCCCCTCTTCATCTTCATAGACGAGCCGACCGCGCTCTTCCCGAGAGATCCAGTCCTGCCCGCCAATCAGGAGCGGGGCGCCGATTTCAGCCGCGCGATCCTCGATCACCGACCGGGCTGCATCGTCTTGTGGCGCCACGACACACGGGACGCCTGGTTTCAAGATTCCGGCTTTCTCGGCGGCGATCTCTGCTAGGGTATCTCCGAGGTACTGCTGGTGATCGATCGACACAGGCGTGATTGCCGTCAAGCGAGGCACCAGCACATTCGTGGCATCGAGCCGCCCGCCCAACCCGACCTCCAGAAGCGTGAAATCCGCGGGTTTGCGCGCCATTGCGAGAAGCGCGGCGACCGTCGTGATCTCGAAAAACGTGATCGCGGCATCCCCATTCGCGGCCTCGCATTCTTCGAGAAGCGCGGCCAGATCGTCCTCCCGGATCAGATCGCCATGCAGCCGGATCCGTTCGTGAAACCTGGCGAGGTGCGGAGAGGTGTAGACATTGGTTGCGAGGCCTGCGCCCTCAAGCCCTGCGCGGACCATGGCGAGCGTCGAACCTTTCCCGTTGGTGCCTGCGACGTGGATGACGTTCGCAAGCTGCTCCTGAGGATTGCCGACGCTCTCGAGCAGCCGCCACATCCGGTCCAGCGTGAGGTCGATGATCTTGGGATGAAGCTCCAGCAGCCGCGCTAGGATCGCGTCACTGTGCGGGGTCACTTGGCGGGTCCGTCAGCTCAGGCTCTTCCTGCACGGGCTCAAGTTTCGGGGCGGGCAGGTCGCCGCGAACGATGGGCGGGAAACCCATCAGCATTCTCAGGATCGTTCCCAGTTCGTCGCGCATCTCATGCCGGGTGATGACCCGATCGATCATGCCGTGATCGAGAAGGTATTCCGAGCGCTGGAAGCCCTCCGGCAGCTTCTCGCGGATCGTCTGCTCGATCACCCGGGGGCCGGCGAAACAGATCAGAGCGTCTGGTTCCGCCAAGTGGATATCCCCCAGCATCGCATAGCTCGCGGTCACTCCGCCGGTGGTTGGATGGGTGAGAACAACCACAAAGGGCAACCGGGCATCCTGCATCATGTCGACGGCAATCGTCGTGCGCGGCATCTGCATGAGGGAGAGCATGCCCTCCTGCATCCGCGCACCCCCGGCGGCGGAGAAGACGATAAGAGGAGCGCCGACGCTGATTGCATGCTCTGCCGCCCTGAGAAGCGCGTTGCCGACCGCCATCCCCATGGAGCCCCCCATGAACGAAAAATCCTGGGCGGCGCCGACAGTGCGCACACCGTGCAGTTCGCCTTGAGCGACCAGCATCGCCTCCTGCTCGCCGGTTGCGCGGCGCGCATCGCGCATACGCTCGGTGTATCGCTTCGAGTCGCGGAAGTTCAGGGGATCCGCCAGGGCCTCGGGTACCTCAACTTCGGTGAAGATGCCTCCGTCGAAGAGTGCTCTGAAGCGCTCTCTCGGGCGGATGGCCATGTGATGGTTGCAACCGGGGCAGACCATCAGGTTCTCTGCCAGTTCCCGGTGGAAAATCATCTGCCCGCAGCTATCGCACTTCGTCCAGAGATTCTCTGGTGTTTCACGCCGTTGGAAGAAGTTCTTGATCTTCGGCGGAACGTAGTCGGTGATCCAGTTCATATGCGCTCCGAACCTTCGCGGTGACGGCTAGATAACCATGCATGAATCGATGCGCAAGCGAGGGATTATTCCGGATCGCGCGTGTAATCATCCTCCGAAACCGGCTCCAGCCATGCGATATGCTCGCCGGTTTCGTCCTTTTGCTGCATCGCGATGTGGCACATCGCATGCTCGGGATGAGCGCCGTGCCAGTGCTTCTCGCCCGGCGGGATCCAGACCGTGTCGCCCGGGCGCAGATCTACCGGCGCTTCCCCCTCGGTCTGGAACCGGCCATAGCCTGAGACGACATAGAGTGTCTGCCCCATGGGATGCGTATGCCAGTTGGTTCTGCCGCCCGGCTGGAAGGTGACGCGCAGCGCAGAGTAGGTCGCCGGATCAGGCGCGCGAATGATCACTTCCTGCGTGACATCGCCCGTGAAGTAATCGGGGTTTGCCTTGATCGTCTTTGACTTCGGGTGCAGTTCCATCAAGCGCTCCTGTCAGCTTGTTTCGAGTTCCGCGCCGAAGCGGGTGAGGCTTTCCGCCAGGCGGTCCGGTGCCTCCAGCGGCAGGAGATGGCCGTGCTCCGCCCACTCCTCGAGCCGCGTGTCCGGAATGGAGCCGAGCAGGCGCGCGACGATATCGGCGTCATAGAAGACCCGGTCCGCGAGCCCCTGGATGTTCAGAACGGGGAGGGTCAGCGCGCTCCAATCGGGCGCCCAGTTGGTCATCGGTGAATTTCGCATCAGGTTGGCGTGACCGCTAGCCGGGTCGGTCGGCGTGTAGCTGCCGCCGAGGAAGTTCCCGCGCATTTGTTTCAGATAATCCGGCCCGACCAGCATCGGGAAGATCGCGTCCATAAGAAGACCCACCCCGCCATGGGCCGTGACGATCGGCAAAGCATCATTGACCCAAGCGATCCTCGGCCCGATCTCACGCAGGGTGTTAAGGAAGACCAGCCCGCGCGCCTCGATCCCGCCGAGGATGGCGCGCGCGGCGTAGAGCCCTCCGACCGAGAGGCCAACGAGGACCGGTGATTGCGGCCCGATCTCTGTGATCAGCTTTGAGAGGTCGTCAATGATCAGCTCGTCTGTGAGTTCGAGCCCGTCCGCGAAGGGGCTCTCCGCCTGTCCTCGGAAGTTGTAGCTGAGCGTGCCGAAGCCCTCGGTCCGGAGCGCCGGGGCAATCGCCGCCTCCCAATGATCCGTGCTGCCGGTCAGGGCGTTCACGAAGACGAAGGTCGATGCCGTCTGCCGGGTGGCCGGGTGGTGGATGTAGAAAAGCGCGTTTCCGCTGCCGAGATCGAGATGGGCCATGCATGCTCCTTTATCTGCCGAGCACTTTGCAAACTAGACCCATGCGTGGGCTTAGCAAAGAGGTGGTTCAGGACCAGTACGGGTTCGGTCGTCGCAGGGAAGCGACCGATGTCCGGCCAAGGCCTGCTCAGCGCGCGTTGTGCGCGCCCTGTGCGAGGGTTTCGACAAAGGCGAGCACGTCCTCAGGCCTGTCGCCACGGCCGATCCTGTCGACGATGGCGGAGCCGACCACGACCCCATCCGCAACCCGCGCAATTTCAGCAGCATTTTCAGGCGTCTTGACCCCGAAACCGACGCAGACGGGAAGGTTGGCCGCGGCTTTGATCCGTGCCACCTCAGGTGCGACCTGAGCGGCTTGAGCGCTCGCCGCCCCGGTGATGCCGGTGATCGAGACGTAGTAGACAAAGCCGGACGTATTCGCGAGCACGGCTGGCAGGCGCCGATCATCGGTCGTCGGCGTTGCCAGGCGGATGAAGCTGAGCCCGGCCGCCTTCGCGGGCAGGCAGAGCTCGCCATCCTCCTCTGGTGGCAGATCGACCACGATCATCCCGTCGATCCCCGCATCTGCGGCGGCGGCCAGAAAAGCTTCCACGCCCATCGAGTAGATCGGGTTGTAGTATCCCATCAGAATGATCGGCGTCTGCTGGTCGGTTTCCCGAAACGCCCGGATCATGTCGAGCGTGCTGTCGAGCGTCATCCCATTCGCGAGCGCCCGCTGGCCCGCGAGCTGAATCGAGGGGCCGTCCGCCATCGGGTCGGTGAACGGCATGCCAAGCTCGATCACATCTACTCCGGCACCCGGCAGGCCGTTCAGGATCGCCTGCGCCGTCTCGCGATCCGGATCGCCCGCCATGGTGAAACTGACGAAGGCCGCGCGGTTCTCGGCTTCGAGCCGGGCGAATGTTGTCTCGATCCGGGAGGTCATCTTTGGCGGTCTGCGCTCGTTCAGTCGTCGCTGCGGTAGTATTTCTTGTCGCGCGGCTTGCCGTCCCAGCCCTGCCGGCGCGGTTTGTCATGGCCCCAGCCACCGTCGTCGCCGCCCTTGTCCCAGCCGCGATCGCCACCCCGGTCGCCGCCGCGTCCGCCGCGATCATGGCCGCCGCGTCCGCCGCGGTCGCCGCCGTGATGCTTGCCACCGCCGCGGCTGTCCTCGCGGAACTCCCACTTGTTAAGAAGGGCGGTGGCGAACGTATCGCGCCCGATGACGCCTTCGTTGCACCAGACGGTCGAGATGGTGTCGGCCGCCTCGTCAGTATCCTCGACGCACATGCGCATCGAGCCGGATTTCAGGACCACGAGGTCCCCAACATAGAATTTAGCCACGATGCTTGTCCTTACACAGATGGTCGGGCCCAGCCCTTTGTGGCAGGCCTTATGCTGCGGGAAACTGGCCGCGTCCAGTGGAATATGCGCACTTGATCGCTGCGGGTTGCGATCTTCGTCGGATGTCTCGCTGCCGCGCTACATCTCCTCGCCCAGGGCGTCGGCGACGGTGAAGATATCCTTGTCCCCGCGTCCGCACATGTTCATCACCAACAGGTGCTCGGGTGGCAGGTCCGGTGCGATCTTCGCGACATGCGCCAGGGCGTGAGAAGGCTCCAGCGCGGGAATGATGCCCTCTGTCCGGCAACAGAGCTGGAAGGCATCGAGCGCCTCCCGGTCCGTCACCGAGACGTATTCGACGCGCTTCATATCATGCAGCCAGCTATGCTCCGGCCCGATCCCGGGATAGTCGAGGCCCGCCGAGATCGAATGCCCCTCCAGGATCTGCCCGTCCTCGTCTTGGAGCAGATAGGTGCGGTTGCCGTGGAGCACGCCGGGGCGACCCCCGGTCAGGCTCGCGGCATGCTCCATCCGATCGTCGACGCCATGGCCACCGGCCTCGACACCGATGATCCGGACGGACGGGTCGTCGAGGAACGGATGGAAAAGTCCCATCGCATTCGACCCGCCACCGATGCAGGCGACGAGACTGTCGGGCAGCCGTCCCTCCCGCTGCTCCATCTGCGCCTTCGTTTCCTTGCCGATGATCGACTGGAAGTCTCTGACCATGGCGGGGTAGGGGTGCGGGCCTGCGACCGTGCCGATGCAGTAGAAGGTGCTCTCGACATTGGTTACCCAGTCGCGCAGTGCCTCGTTCATCGCGTCTTTCAGGGTTGCGCGGCCTGAGGTGACCGGGATGACTTCGGCGCCCAAGAGCTTCATACGGAAGACATTGGGTTTCTGACGTTCCACATCGGTTGCACCCATGAAGACGATGCATTGCAGGCCAAAGCGGGCGCAGACGGTCGCCGTCGCCACGCCGTGCTGGCCCGCGCCTGTCTCGGCGATGATCCGCTCCTTGCCCATGCGCCGGGCGAGCAGGATCTGGCCCAGCACGTTGTTGATCTTGTGCGCGCCCGTGTGGTTGAGCTCGTCGCGCTTCATGTAGATTTTCGCGCCGCCCAGATGCGCGGTCAGCCGCTCCGCGAAATAGAGCGGGCTCGGCCGGCCGACATAGTGCTTCCACAGATCCTCCATCTCGGCCCAGAAGCTCTCGTCGGTCCTTGCCTTCTCGTACTCGGCCTCGAGGTCGAGAATGAGCGGCATAAGCGTCTCGGAGACGAAGCGCCCGCCGAATTGGCCAAAACGGCCGTCTTCGTCCGGACCCGTGCGGAAACTGTTGGGGGTGGCGTCGTTCATATCGGTCCTCTCACTTGCCGTGGTTTTAGCGCCATGGAGGCCTCCCGCCAATGGGGTGCATCACAGAACCGGCATCCGGCTTTGTTTCGAAATGTCGCGGATTAGCTGAGATGCCAGCAAGACGGAGGATCTGATGTTTGTTCGTATGCTGGTTCTATCGATGACGCTTCTTTTCATGGCCCAGAAGGGGTCCCAGGCACAGGAAGCCCCGAGCTGCCCGGCGCCGAAGCCTGTCACGGAGGATTTCGCCTCCGGTCCCGTCAGCACGCGCGTGCAGCGGGTAACCGTGCCGGCGTTCGAGATGCTCGCCTCGGCGCGTGTTGTATCAGCGGGCGGGGGCGAACATACGCTCGACCGGTTCCCCAACCTGGAAGGCGAGGGTCTGGGGCCGCGAAACCTCTGTTTTCCGATCGGCCTGCACCAGATCAGTGGTCCTGAGATCGCGCCCGGCTGGGATGAGATCTCTGGTATCGAGATCGGGATCGCGGGCGTGGCACTGCGTCAGACGAACTACGCAGCCAGCCACCCGGCGCTCAGCGCCGATCTGCGCGCCAGAAGCCAGTTGATCGCGCTGCCAGAACGGGAATACCTCGCCTATCTCCGCCCCAACAATACCGCGCCGCTCGATCATCGCCGGGTTGAGCTGCACGAGATCGTAGCTCATGCAATGGAGCAGGGTGTGGGCGTCTGCGATGCGTGGCTGATCAACACGGGATATCTGGTGCTCGTGCCCGTCTGCGAAAGCTGAGCGTCAGAGCGGCAGCTTCATGCCCCAGTGCGTGGCGGTGAAGCCCAGACGTTCGTAGAAACGCTTTGCATCTTCGCGGCTGATATCGGTAGTGAGTTGCACAAGTTTCGCACCGTCAGCCCGTGCGTGGTTGATCGCCGCCTCGACCAGCTTCTCGCCAACCCCTTTGCCACGGTGGTCTTTATGAACCCGCACGCCCTCGACCTGGGCGCGGGATGTTCCGGCCCGTGAGAGGCCGTGGATCAGGGTGTATTGCAGGCATCCGATCAGGGTCGCGCCGTCCTCGGCCACCAGGACTACGTTGCCGGGCTGCTCCGCCATGTGGGCAAAGGCAGTGAAATAGACCGGATCGCCCGGCCGCTCCCGACTCGCCCCAAGTGTGTCATCGGCAAGCAGGGCGGCGATTTGCTGAACATCGGCCTCGACTGCCACTCTGATCTTCATTGCGACAGGGTGGGTGAGCGGGCCGTTTCGATGAAGCGCCTAATTTTCACATGGTCCTTGATGCCGGGTGCGGATTCGACTGCCGATGAGAGGTCGAGCTGCGTGGCGCCCGTGATGCGGATCGCCTCGGCGATGTTCTCCGCCGTCAGGCCGCCGGAAAGCAGCCAGGGCAGGGGCCACGTACGGTTCGAAAGCAGCCTCCAGTCAAACGAGAGCGCGTTGCCGCCAGGGCGCGTTGCCTCTTTCGGCGGTTTCGAGTCGAGCAAGAGTTGATCGGCGACCGGTGCATATCGATCGATCTGATCGAGATCCGCGGCCTCCCGGATGCCAAGCGCCTTGATGACCGGCAGGCCGGTGCGCCGCTTCAATTCCGATACCCGCTCCGGGCTTTCGCGGCCGTGCAATTGGAGGACGTCTACGGGAAGCGCCCGCAACTGATCGATCAACTCGTCATCCGGGTCGACCGTGACAGCCACCTTTGCGACTCCGTCAGGCGCGCCGCGCATCAGATCACCTGCCTGATCCGGCGAGATGAAACGGGGCGAGGGTGGGAAGAAGATAAAGCCCAAGTAATCGGCGCCCGCCTTGGCGGCCGCCGCCACGTCCTCCGGCCTTGTCAGCCCGCAGATTTTGACTTTCATGCGGCCTCAGCGCACCGGGATCTTTGGAAGATCGTCATCGGGGTCCGCGACCTTTTCCTTCACCTTGCCAAGTTCGTTTTTCAGCTTGGCGACTTCGCGCCCTCTGACGCTCGCGGTCCGCCGGTACTTGTATTCCCGCGTCCATTCCATGAGCTGCCCGATCACGAGACCGAGCAGCACCGAGGCGAGGATAACCGCCGCCAGCGGGATTTGTTTCAACGCAAGTTCGGAGCCGGCGACTTGTTCGGGCAGCAGATGCAGATCCACAGGCGCCATGTTCCCAAGCCCCAGCACCACTAACCCGGCGCCGATCAGCAACAAGAGAACAGATTTGAGAAAGCGCATCGTGCTGTCCTTTCAGCCCTACCGGTCGTTCATTCGCTCGCGCAGCTCCTTCCCGGCTTTGAAGAAGGGAACGCTTTTCTCCGGCACCGGTACGGATTCGCCGGTTCGCGGGTTCCGGCCCATCCGGGCATCCCGCTTTTTTACCGAAAACGCACCGAAGCCTCGTAGTTCGACCCTGTCCCCTCTTGCAAGAGCCGAAGTAATTTCTTCGAACAGTGTGGATACTATCCGCTCAACATCGCGCTGAAAGAGATGTGGATTCTCCTCCGCAATCTGCTGAATAAGCTCAGACTTGATCATCTCTCCCCCTGTGATCGTCTTTTAGTGGTTATGAATCGGTTCCGACTGATTTCTCACAAAGCTGTCATGTCGCATGTCTATTCGTCAATCATGCCTTGACCTGCGAGAACATGTTTTGCGTCAGATGGTTGGGGTAATTGCCCCCCGTTTGTCCTAAATGGGAACGATCGGCGCCCGGGAGAGCGCCGATCGATGAATTGCTTTTAGGGCCGAACGGCCAGGTTATTCGTCCCCGCGATTCTTCAGCGCCGCTCCGAGAATATCGCCCAGGGATGCGCCTGCGTCGGACGAGCCGTACTGTTCGACTGCCTCCTTCTCTTCCGCAATCTGAAGCGCCTTGATCGACAGCGACAGGCGGCGAGATTTCGAGTCGATATTCGTGATCTTGGCATCGACCCGGTCACCGACGGAGAAGCGGTCAGGCCGCTGTTCGCCGCGGTCACGGCTGAGGTCGGAGCGGCGGATGAAGGATTTCGCACCCTCGTACTCCACCTCGATCCCGCCATCCTCGATCGCGGTGACGGCGACGGTGACGATGGCACCCTTGCGCACGCCCTGCGTCGCCTCAGCGAACTTGTCGCCACCGAGCTGCTTGATGCCGAGCGAGATCCGCTCCTTCTCAGCATCGATATCCAGCACGACCGCTTTGACGCTGTCGCCCTTCTGGAAGTCCTGGATCGCGTCCTCTCCGGAGCGGTCCCAATCGAGATCCGAAAGGTGCACCATCCCGTCGATATCGCCGTCGAGGCCGACGAACAAACCGAACTCGGTGATGTTCTTGACCTCGCCCTCAATCTCCGTACCCGGCGGGGAGCTCTCGGCAAAGCTCTCCCAGGGGTTGGAGATGCACTGCTTGAGGCCCAGCGAGACGCGTCGCTTCGATCCGTCCACGTCGAGCACCATGACCTCGACCTCCTGGCTGGTCGAGACGATCTTGCCCGGGTGCACGTTCTTCTTGGTCCAGCTCATCTCCGAGACGTGGACGAGACCCTCGACACCAGGCTCTAGCTCAACAAAGGCCCCGTAGTCGGTGATGTTGGTCACGCGGCCTGTGAACTTCGCGCCGATCGGGTAGTTGACCGAAACGGTGTTCCACGGGTCGTCCTGCATCTGCTTCATGCCGAGCGAGATGCGCTGGGTTTCCTTGTTCACCTTGACGACTTGAACCTTCACCGTCTCGCCGATCTGGACGATCTCGGAGGGGTGGTTCACGCGGCGCCAGGCCATATCGGTGACGTGCAACAAGCCGTCGACACCACCGAGGTCAACAAAGGCGCCGTAGTCAGTGACGTTCTTGACGACACCCTCGACCACATCACCTTCGGCCAGCTTGCCGACAATCTCGGCGCGCTGCTCGGCACGGCTCTCTTCAAGCACAGCGCGGCGGGACACCACGATGTTGCCCCGGCGGCGATCCATCTTGAGGATCTGGAAGGGCTGCGGCACACCCATCAGCGGGCCAACATCGCGCACCGGGCGCACATCGATCTGAGAGCCGGGAAGAAACGCCACGGCCCCGCCAAGATCGACAGTGAAACCGCCCTTGACCCTGCCGAAGATCGCACCTTCGACACGCTCCTGCTTGTCGTTGGCCTTCTCCAGCCGGTCCCACGCCTCTTCGCGGCGCGCTTTCTCACGGCTGATCGCGGCCTCACCCCGGGCGTTCTCGACGCGCTCGAGGAACACTTCGACCTCGTCTCCGGGCTGAAGTTCGGCGGGCTTGCCGGGATCTGCGAATTCTTTGAGATCGACGCGGCCTTCGACCTTGAAGCCTACGTCGATGATTGCCTGGCCATTCTCGATGGCGAGGACTTTTCCTTTGACGACGGAACCCTCTTCGGGGGTTTCCTTGTCGAGGCTCTCATTCAGCAGGGCCTCGAATTCATCCATCAGTGCGGATGCAGCCATATATACAGTCTCCTTAGACGTTTTTTTTCGGGCCGGGCGGTTGTCTCCGCCGGTCTTTGGGTTTCACGGGCCTTGAAAGCAGAAAAGAGCCAATGGCCGGGCCTATTTCGCTGCCCCGCACATTGCCTGCTCGATGATTGCCACTGCTTTCGCGACGGCCGCGTCTATAGCCAGTTCGCTGGTATCTAGCAAGTGCGCATCTGCGGCTTGTGTCAAGGGGGCATCCGCCCGCTGGCTGTCGCGCGCATCGCGGGCACGAAGGTCGGCGAGGACGGTTTGCAGGTTGGTCCCCGCGCCAGCGTCGTTCAGCTCATTGCATCGGCGTTTGGCCCGGGTTTCGTCATCGGCGGTGATGAAGAGCTTTGCCTCCGCCTCGGGGCAGATGACCGTGGCAATGTCGCGACCGTCGAGAACCGCGCCACCCGGCTGGCGGGCAAAGCCGCGCTGAAAATCGAGCAGAGCCTCCCGCACCTCGCCAATCGCCGCGACCTTGGAGGCCGCTTTCGAGGTCAACGCACTGCGCAGATCATCGCGCTGAAGGTCGGCGGGGGATAACTCCCGCGCGATGAGGATCGCTACGCCATTGTCGATGACGCCACGACCCTGATCCAGCGCCTTGCGGCCAACGGCGCGGTAGAGCAGACCCGTATCGAGATGGGCGAACCCGAACTTGGCCGCGACTGCCCGCGCGATCGTCCCTTTACCAGATGCCGCTGGCCCGTCGATGGCGACAGTGAACTTCACTGCTGATCTCCGGGATAAGCTTCGTGCTGCGGCAGCCGGTCATTGATCTTGTAGTAGTCGCCCTTGTCGGCGCAGAAGATGTGGCTTTCGAGCGTAAGGCCGGTTTGTCCATCAAGTGCGCCGAGATTTATGGAGAGGTGGTCCCACTTCTCATCATCCCAGAACAGGTGCGACCCGCAGGTTCGGCAGAAGCCGCGCCGGATGCCTGGGCTGGAAGAAAACCATGTGATCTGGTCTCTTCCGTCGATATTCACTTTGTCACGCGGCGCGGCGGACGCAGCCATGAAATGGCCTGACTGCTTCCTGCACTGCCTGCAATGGCATGCGTGGACATCCTTCATCGGCCCATCGACCTGGTACTTGATGGCGCCGCAGAGGCAGCTTCCTCTCATCATAATAGCCTCACTTCATAATGGCCTCACTTCGGCGACATCTACCGGTTGCCGCGGAGCAGATCCGCGCCAAGCGCCGACATCATCGGGACGAAGTTCGGAAAGCTCGTTGCGATGGGGCTCGCGTCGTCGATGGCGACGGGTTTATCGGCGTTCAGACCAAGTATCGAGAAGCCCATTGCGATCCGGTGGTCGAGATGTGTTGCGACCGTGCCGCCGCCTGCAACGCCATCGCCGCCGCGCCCGTGCACGATCATGCCATCCTCCTCCTCGGTCACTTCGATGCCATTGGCGCGAAGGCCTGCGACGGTCGCAGCGATCCGGTCGCTTTCCTTCACGCGGAGTTCCGCGATGCCGCGCATCACCGTGTCCCCTTCGGCATATGCCGCGACACAGGCCAGCACCGGATACTCGTCGATCATGCTCGGTGCGCGGTTTGGCGGCACTTCGATGCCGCTCAGGTTCGAGGCACGTACCCGCAGGTCGGCGACCGGTTCCCCTCCTTCTTCACGCTCGTCTTCGAATGCGATCTCGGCGCCCATTTCCTTCAGCGTCGTATAGAGCCCGGCCCGGGTTGGGTTGAGACAGATGTTCGGAACGAGGATCTCCGAGCCCGGCGTGATCAGCGCGGCCGCAACGGGAAACGCTGCTGAGGACGGGTCACGGGGCACCGCGATGGTCTGCGCCGAGAGCTCCGGTTGTCCGGTCAGACGGATCGCACGACCTTCGGGCAACTCGTCAATCGCAAGCTCGGCGCCAAAGCTGCGTAACATCCGCTCAGTATGATCACGCGTCGCTTCCGCCTCGATCACGACCGTCTCGCCGGGGGCATTCAGACCTGCAAGCAGGATCGCCGATTTCACCTGGGCGGAGGGCATCGGCAGGGTGTACTCGACCGGTATCGGATCCGCCGCGCCGACCAGAGTCATGGGAAGCAGATCGCCTGCTCTCCCGTAAGCCGCCGTGCCGAACTGGCGCAGGGGGCCGACGATCCGCCCCATCGGACGGCGCCTGAGAGAGGCGTCACCGGTGAAGGTCGCGGTAACAGGTGTTGTCGCCATCATGCCCATTATCAGTCGCACGCCGGTTCCTGCATTGCCGCAGTCGATCACCTGGTCGGGCTCCGCCAGGCCGCCGATCCCGACGCCGATGACGGTCCAGGCGCCTTCACCGGTCCGCTCCACACTAGCACCGAAGGCCTGCATCGTCTTCGCGGTTGCCAGGATGTCTTCCCCCTCAAGCAGGCCCGTGATGCGGGTCTCGCCGACACTCAGCGTCCCGAGGATCAGCGCGCGGTGGCTGACCGATTTGTCGCCCGGGATATCGGCCGTGCCGCTCAGGGCCGCGCTCCGCCTTGCGCGGAGCGGCATCGGCTCGGAATGGGATGACATGACTGACCGCTCCGGTTCGCTGACTGGGCGCTCATATAGCGATGGTAGGGGCTGTGCGTCCAGCACGTGCGTGCAAGTGTGAGGCGGTCCGGGCCGGTAGCCTCGAATCGGGCGCCGGTCCACCACTACCGGCGCCCTATCGAGCGGAATAAAACGCTACTCTCATTTCCGCGGATTGGCAGAAACGCGCCCGGAACCCGTGCTCACACCCTCGCACCTGAACGGCCGAAATCTTCGGTTAAGCCCGGCCCGCAGCATCAACCGGGCCCAATGATCTCAAGGTCGTTCCACATGTTGATGCGTGTGAAAGATGGCGGCGATGTGGCCATTCCGGTGCGAAATTAGGGTCATTCTGGGACCTCTTGGGACACGCGGTGCGAATTCTCTCTAGGCGACAGGGGCTTGAGCCGTCATGCGAATTGGCCCTGAATCCACCATAACGGCCGGGGGCGATGCGTCTGAAAAAGCCAGAGCCGCGGACCCTCGCGGGTTGCCACGCGCCAGTAATCACGCGGGCCGGAGCGCCATTCAGGATCGTCCCACCACCATTCGGGCGCGATCCGCTCGGGCCCCGTGGCGGAGAGAAGGTGGAGCGTCTCGCCGCGCCAGCGGAACTGCTCCGGCGGCCGGCCGGGCAGGTGGCCGAGCGGCTCTGGCGCAAACAGGCTGATCGGGCGGGGCAGGGAGGCCGGGAAACTCTCAGGCTCCGACCAGGCCGCCGCCGCCGTGGTGAAGGCGCGCTCGGGGATATGGCTCTCGTTCGGAAGCAGGCGGGTGACATTCTCGAATCCGATCCGGTTGCCAAGGCGGGAGATCAGATCCGCCAGCCGGTCGCCCTCGCTCTCCCGCCTGGCCTGCGTGGGTTTGAGCGTCTCGGTCTCGAGTGCCACAAGGTGCAATGCCTCGATCCCGAAGCCTGCATCCATCTCCCCCATCTTGCGCTCGAAGAGCGCGCGTAGGCGCATCGGGTCTCGGTTCGGCCGGGCGAGGCGGATTTCCGCTGTCTCGTCGCGGCTGTCCACGCGCGCGGCGGTCAGGCGCAGATGCCGGGCGCCGCGATGGGCACGGGCGAGATCGGCCGTGACCCGTTCGAGCAGGTTCTCAAGCCCCGCCATCACATCGCGCGTCAGCCCGACCGGCTCGGGCAGGGAAAGGCGGGCGGCAAAGCGTGGCTCGGCACGGGCGGGTGAAATCGGCTCCGGCTCGGCGCCCAGTGCCTGGTCGAGGCGCTTGAGCGTCTCGACCCCGAAGCGCCGGGCGATCTGGCCGCGGGGACCATTGGCCACCAGGCCGATCGTCGAGAGCCCGACGGCGCTAAGTTCCTCCACCTGATCCTCATTGAGACGAAGCGCCGAGATAGGCAGGTCCTCCAGTGCCGCGCGCGTATGTCCGGCGGCGGCGATGCCCGGGGACATATGCGCCAGCGCCCAGGCGCCACCGCGGGTATCGGCGATGCCGGTCTGCGCGGTCAGGCCGAGGGCGGCGCATGCATCGCTTACCTCGCGCGCCATGGCGGCCTCTCCGCCGAAGAGATGCGCACAGCCGGTGATATCCAGCACGAGCGTGTCTTCGCGGTCGCGCCCGACAATAGGCGAGAACCGCTCCGCCCAACGGACAAGCGCCTGCAGATGCGCTTCATGGCGGTCGGGTGACTGAGGACGGGTTGCCACCTCCGGGCAGGCGGCGCGGGCGTCCGCCAGGCTCATGCCAGGCAGGAGCCCCGCGCGCAGGGCAGCCGGGTTGACCGAGATCAGACGCAGGGCGTTCTTCACTGCGCCGGTGATGGCGAACGGGATCTCCAGTCCGCGCCTGCCCTCACGGCGCAATTGGGCCTCGGCAGCCAGATGCGGAAAAGTGATGGCGAGTATCCGGCGCGTGCGGGCCGACACCCCTGCCTGCGCGCGCGGGGCCGCTGCGCGCCGGGGGGTGGGTGGGGGCGGGCGGCGGCCCTGAGGGCGCAGGCAGGGAAGTGCAGGCTCGTCCGGCATCGGTCAGGCAAGGCTCCATGTGCCGAGCGCGCCTTTCTTGTTCTTCACCAGATCCCAAGTCTGTGCCGTCTCTGTGCCCGGGCGGGGCGAGCAGTGCCAGCGGGTCTCGGCCGCATTGGTCATGGCATCCGCGATCAGGCAGAGCCCGCGCCCTCCTCCAGCAGCAGCCAGTTGCAGACGCCGGCTTTCCGTGAGGTCCGGCGCCCTTCCGGTCTCGCCGGTGACCAAAGGGGCCGCGCCGGAACGCAGCGCCTCCTCCATCGACTGGAGAAGCGCGCGCCGGTCGGGTGGGGAGACCAGGATCAGCCGGGCCGGGTCGAAAAAGCGGACGAGCCCCTGGGGACACAGCCGTTCGCGGCTCTGCTGGGTGATCAGCCAGATCACTGGGCCGCTCAGCGCCCGGGCAAGACTGGCCGCGAAGACCCGGTTGCCTAAGCCCATAGCCTCATGCACGCGCCCGGCGCAGAGTAGGCGTGTCAGGTCGGGCTGTTTCATGGCGCTGTCGAGCATTGGTCGGATCCATAGGCGCGATAAATGTTCACTTAATGTTCTTATCGCGATTCGGCTTTGGCCGTCCAGAAGGTGTGCTCAGCGCTCAGGTCATCTCGCTGTTGAACCTGCGCAGGGCATCCAGTGTCTTGGCGCTGATATGATGCTCGATCCCCTCCGCATCGCGCTCTGCCGTTTCCGCATCCACCCCGAGCCTGTGCAGAAAGCCGCGCACGACGTCATGGCGGTCGCGGGAGAACTCCGCCATCCGGCGGCCCTCCTCGGTGAGGAAAATCGATCGATAGCGTTCCTTGCGCACCAGACCTTCGCGGATCAGGCGGTTCAAGGTGGTGTTCACGGTTGCGTTCGTCACGCCGAGCCGCTCCGCGAGATCGACCGAGCGGGCCTCGCCCGTCACATCGATCAGATCGGCGATCAGTTCGACGTAATCCTCCGCGACCTCACGCTGATGCGCCTCGCGCACGTGTTCGAAACTTCGGGCCTGGCGCGTTGCTTCGCGCAATCTCATCGGGCTATTCATCCCCCAAAGCTACTGAGTAAAAATTTTTAGGTCAATCTAAAAATATTAGAATATTGACGTGTTTTAAGTCTCGGCCTACTTCACCCTTCATGAAACAGATCGCCATACCCTTTCTCGCCCTCTCTCTCGGTGTGACGCCCGTTTTGGCGGCGCCGAAACTTGTCGCAACCGTGGGCATGATCGGTGAGCCTGCCGCTCATATCGCGGATGGCTGCGCCGATGTACAAACCATGATGGGCCCCGGGATCGATCCGCACCTCTATCAGGCATCCGCCGGTGATGTCCGTGATCTGTTCGAGGCGGCCGGCGTTCTCTATGCCGGCCACAACCTTGAAGGTCAGCTCGGGGAAATTTTCGCGAAACTCGGCGCGACGAAGCCCGTGCTCGCGGTGTCGGAGGCTGCCGCACCCAAGGAGCAGCTCATTCTTGAGGATGGCGCGCCCTATGCCGATCCGCATCTCTGGATGGACGCACTGCTATGGTCCGGCATCGCGGCGCCGATCGCCGACGTGCTCGCCGGGCTCGACCCTGCCTGCGCCAATGCGCCCGACAGAGCGGAAACCTATCAGGCCGAACTCGCGGCGCTCGACAGCTGGATCCGGGCCTCTGTCGCGACAATTCCAGAGACGCAGCGGGTGATGGTCACGGCGCATGATGCATTCGCGTATTACGGTCGCGCCTACGGGATCGAGGTTGTCGGGATCCAGGGCGTGTCGACGGAAAGCGAGGCGGCGATCGCGGATATTCGTGCAACCGTCGATCTGGTCGTCGAGCGCAACGTGCCCGCGATTTTTGTCGAAAGCACGATCAACCCGCGCACGGTGGAAGCCGTCATCGAAGCGGCGGACGCTGAAGGCCACCGCCTGATCAGGGGGGAAGAGCTTTTTTCTGATGCGATGGGTGAGGAAGGCACGGCGTCAGGAACCTATATCGGCATGCTCTACAGCAACACGGTTTCGGTGGTCGAGGCGCTGGGGGGAGAGCTCCAACCGCTCCCCACTGCACTCCACCCCTGGGCCGAACGATGGGGGATCGCGCTGGATGGGTAGCCCGCTTCTCCACGAACCGGATCTTGCCCTGCATGTCGAGGACCTGACGGTCTCCTATAACGGTCGCCCTGCGCTCTGGGATATCGACATCGATATCCCGCCAGCGGTGATGTGTGCGATTGTCGGGCCGAACGGTGCCGGAAAATCCACGCTCCTGAAATCCATCCTGCAATTGACCCCACCCACGGCGGGGCATGTGACGCTGCTCGGCCGCCCGTACCATGAAATGCGCAAGCGCATCGCCTACGTCCCGCAGCGCAGCTCGGTCGATTGGGACTTTCCGACAACAGCGCTCGATGTGGTCATGATGGGACGCTATGGCCATCTCGGCTGGTTCCGGCGACCGGGGTCCGAGGTGCGCGAGATGGCGCAGGCCGCGTTGGGTGAGGTCGGGATCGCCGATCTTGCCTCACGGCAGATCTCCCAGCTCTCAGGGGGGCAGCAGCAGCGGGTGTTCCTGGCCCGCGCGCTGGTACAGGACGCGGATATCTATTTCCTCGACGAACCCATGGCCGGTGTTGATGCGACGACGGAGCGGGTGATTGTCGGTCTCCTTCACCGGCTGCGCGGCCGCGGAAAGACGATCGTCGTGGTGCACCACGACCTGGCGACGGTTCGCGATTACTACGACTGGCTGGTGCTGATGAATGTCCGCGTCGTTGCACAAGGGCCGGTCGAGAAGACCATGACGACCGAGGCACTTCGCGCTGCCTATGGCGGCCAGATCGCCCTGATCGAAGGCTCGGTTCTGCACGCAGCGCAGTGAATGGACCTGCTCTTTGATCATACGCTGAGAAACGCTGCGCTCGGCGCGGCGCTCCTCGGCGTGGTCTCTGGTGTGATCGGCAGTTTCGCGCTGCTGCGCCGGCAAAGCCTGATCGGTGATACGCTCTCTCACGCCACGCTTCCCGGCATATGCCTTGGGTTTCTGATCGCCGGTGGCAGGGCGCTCGGTCCGATCCTGCTGGGCGCCGTCGTCTTCGGCGTGCTCGCGGGGCTCGCCGTCCTTGCGCTCGTGCGTGCGACCCGGCTGAAGACGGACGCCGCGCTTGGCATCGCACTCAGCCTTTTCTTCGCGCTCGGCGTGGTCTTGCTCACCTATGTCCAGGGTCAGGCGGGTGCGGCGCAGGCGGGGTTGGAGAGCTTTCTTTTCGGGCAGGCAGCCGCCGTTCTCACATCGGATCTGGCCGTTCTGGCGCCCATTGCGGCCGTCACGCTTGGTCTGACAGCCCTGTTCTGGAAGGAGTTCAAACTGGCGAGTTTCGACCCGGTCTTCGCCAGAACCATCGGCCTCCCAGTCACGGCGCTTGAGACGCTGATGACCCTGATGGTCGCCATCGCCGTGGTGATCGGGCTGCAGATGGTGGGGGTCGTCCTGATGGCCGCGATGATCATCGCGCCCGCGGCCGCCGCACGCCAGTGGTCCCGTACGTTGGAACAGATGGTTGTGCTCGCGGCTCTCATCGGTCTGGCCTCCGGGGTGATCGGTGCCCTGCTGTCTTCGACCGGGCAGGGGTTCTCAACGGGCCCGCTGATCGTTCTTGTGGCAACTGGGATCACGGTGGTCTCGATCCTTGTCGCGCCCGGCCGAGGTGTCCTCTGGCAGGTCATGCAGCGCCATCATGAAAGACAACAGATCGATGCCGAGGAGGTGCTCGCCACGTTCCGGCATCTGATCTACGAACATGGTGACCCCACATATCCGGTGGAGCGCGGGATGCTGAACACCTACCACGGCCGCGGGGTCTCGCGGGTGATCGAGGATCTGACCGCGCAGGGCCTGATCGCCCAGGCCTCGCACATGGACAGTGAAGGCGATCACTGGGTGCTGACGCCGAAGGGTCTGGAGCGGTCAGGGGTTGCCGATGCGTGACGCAGTACATCGCGGCAGGCCGGGGAGCGGGGTCAAATCATGCTGACGGATCCAGATATCGCCATCCTGCTCACGGGCATATTGGTCGGCTGTGCTTCCGCATTGCTTGGGCCGTTTCTGATCCTTCGTCAGAACGCGATGTTGAGCGATGCGATCAGCCACGCGATCGTCTTTGGCATTATGCTCACCTGGCTGCTGACCGGACTTGTCTCGGGCCCGGTCCAGATCCTTGGCGCGGGCCTCTCCGGTGTGCTCTGCGTCTGGCTGATCGAGGCGCTGACGCGGACAGGCCGGATCAAGGAGGATGCAGCGATCGGGCTGGTCTTTCCGGCGCTGTTTGCGGCAGGGGTCCTGATGCTGAATGTCTTTGCGCGCAATGTGCACATCGATGTCCACACCGTGCTGCTCGGAGAGATCGGGTTTGTCTGGCTGGATACGGTCGCAGTCGCAGGGATCGAGATGCCCAACGCGGTTCTCTGGATGGGGGCGGTGTTCCTGGTCAACCTCGTGTTCGTGATGCTGTTCTGGAAGGAGCTTAAGCTCGGCACGTTCGATCCGACGCTCGCCGCCGCGTTCGGTCTGCACCCAAGGCTCCTTTTCTATGGCCTGCTGCTTCTCACTTCGATCACTGCGGTCGCGGCCTTCGACGCGGTTGGAGCGATCCTGTTCATCGCCTTCATCATCGTTCCTCCGGCGACGGCCTACCTTCTGACCGACCGGCTGGCCTGGATGGTGGGGCTGGGCATGCTTACCTCGGTCGCATCCGTCTTCGCCGGTTACGCGCTTGCAGTCGCTTGGGATGTCTCGATCTCCGGTATGATGGCTCTGATGACTGGCGCGTTCCTGATGGCGGCGATCACGTTTGGGCCGCGCTATGGGCTGGTTCCCCGCGCATGGCGCTACCGGGCGGATCGGGAGCGCAACGACGTGCGAGCGCTGATGGTGCATCTGCACACCCATGAAAGCGGAAGCGACAGGGCCGAGGAGAACGTATCCGATGCGCTGATCACCCATCTCAACTGGCCGGAGATCCGCGCGAAGACAGTGATGCGGCGTGCTGTCAATTCGGGCCTTGTCCTCCACGACGGCGGGGTGCTCGAACTGACCGACCAGGGCCGCGATATGGCGCGGACCCTGCTGGAGCCCTGGCGGCGCTGACAGGCGCTTGACCCGGACGTCGAGAGCCGCCAAGGCTGAGATCCCTGCCGCAAGGATCGCAATGCTCCCGCAACAGACCCATCGCCGAGACCGGATCGATCTGACCGGAGCGAGCCTCCTGATCTGGTTTTCGCTTCTGATGGGTCTCAACCAGGCGCTCATCAAGATCGTGAACGCGGGTTTCGCACCGGTCTTCCAGGCGGGCCTGCGCTCGGCCTGCGCGATCCTGCCGGTGCTGCTCTATGCCTGGTTGACCCGCAAGAAGATCTCGATCAGCGACGGGAGCCTCGCGCCCGGGCTCCTCTGCGGGGTGCTCTTCTCGGTGGAATTCGTGCTCCTGTTCCAGGCGATCGATTTCACATCCGTCTCGCGGGCGTCGATCTTCTTCTACACGATGCCTTTCTGGGTCGCGCTCGGCGCGCATTTCCTGATTCCTGGTGAGAGCTTGACGGTGATCCGCCTTGTCGGGCTGGGCCTTGCGGTCGGCGGTGTGGTGCTTGCGCTCTCGGGTCGGGCGGCGGCTGTCGGGCCCAATGCGTGGCTCGGGGATCTGATGTGTCTTGCCGCTGCCTGTTTCTGGGCCTCGCTCGCCTTGATCATGCGTCTGAGCCGTCTCAACCGCGCGTGCCCTGAGATGCAACTGCTCTATCAGCTTGGTGTCTCGGCAGTTCTGCTGATCGCGATCGCGCCCGCATTTGGGGAAATGATCCGCGAGGTGACGCCAACGATTCTCGGTGTCTTTGCCTTCCAGGTCCTTGTGGTCGTCTCGGTTGGGTTCCTCGGCTGGTTCTGGGTGCTCTCGGTTTATCCCGCCGCTCAGATGGCCTCGTTCAGCTTCCTCTCACCGGTCTTTGGCGTGTTCTTCGGCTGGCTGATCCTCGACGAGACCATCAGTGTCAGGATCGTTGGTGCGCTGATCCTCGTCGCGGTCGGCATCTACCTTGTCAATCGCCGGCCGCGCTGAGCTTGCCCCTTGCCGGGATTCCCCCTAAACCCCGCGCGAATTCGAACGGAGGCCCCGATGTCCAAACCCAAGAAGGTGGTGCTCGCCTATTCCGGCGGGCTAGACACCTCGATCATCCTGAAGTGGCTCAAGGTGGAGTATGGCTGCGAGGTCGTGACCTTCACCGCCGATCTCGGGCAGGGGGAGGAACTGGGTCCTGCACGGGACAAGGCCGAGATGATGGGGGCGGCGGCGATCTACGTCGAAGATCTGCGCGAGGAGTTCGTGCGCGACTTCGTCTTCCCGATGTTTCGTGCCAACGCGGTTTATGAGGGCCTCTATCTGCTCGGTACCTCGATCGCGCGGCCCCTGATCTCGAAGCGTCTTGTCGAGATCGCCGCCGCCGAGGGCGCTGATGCGATCGCCCATGGTGCGACCGGCAAAGGCAACGATCAGGTTCGGTTCGAGCTCGCGGCCTATGCCTTAAATCCGGAGATCAAAGTGATCGCACCCTGGCGGGAATGGGATCTGGCCTCGCGCACCCGCCTGATCGAATGGGCGGAGGCGCATCAGGTGCCGGTGCCGAAGGACAAGCGGGGGGAGGCGCCGTTCTCTGTCGATGCAAACCTCCTGCACACCTCGTCCGAAGGCAAGGTCCTGGAAGACCCGGCGGAGTCCGCGCCAGACTATGTCTATCAGCGCACGGTGTCGCCAGAGGAGGCGCCGGAGACGCCGGAGATCATCGAGATCACCTTCAAGACCGGCGACGCGGTTGCCATCAATGATGAGCAGATGTCGCCTGCCACGATTCTGACCCGCCTCAACGAACTTGGCGGGAAACACGGGATCGGGCGGCTCGATCTGGTCGAGAACCGCTATGTCGGCATGAAATCGCGGGGGATCTACGAGACGCCGGGCGGCACGATCCTGCTCGCCGCCCATCGCGGGATCGAGCAGATCACCCTTGACAAAGGTTCGGCCCACCTGAAGGACGAGTTGATGCCGCGCTATGCCGAGTTGATCTACAACGGGTACTGGTTCAGCCCGGAGCGGGAGATGCTGCAAGCCGCCATCGACCATTCCCAACAATGCGTTGACGGCACGGTCCGGCTGAAACTCTACAAGGGATCGGTGGATGTGGTCGGACGCTGGTCGGACCGCAGCCTTTACTCCGAGGCGCATGTCACCTTTGAGGACGACGCGGGCGCTTACGATCAGACGGATGCGAAAGGCTTCATCCAACTGAACGCCTTACGCCTGAAACTCCTCGCCGCCCGCGACCGGCGTTGACCTGATGGTTCTGCAAGGGCAGTCTTTAGCGGGTTGGGGGAGTTCCCATGGCGAATGACCTGCGCGCGGTCGCGCTTATCCGTGACGGTGATATCGGGGCGCTGGACGCGTCCCGCCTGATCGCGCGCGTGGCAGAGCGTCATCCCGGCTTTGGCGAGATGGAGATCCTTCTGACGCAGGAGGAGGATTGGACCAACGCGGCGCACAGTCTCGCCGATGAGGGCAAGGAATGGAAATGGCTGGCGGAGCAGGAAAAGGTCATCGGCCTGAAGCAGCTCTTTGCCGTGGATGAAGAGGCGTTTTCCCTCAACCTCATCCCCTTTGCCTACAAGTGGAAACCGGCGCGGGGCAACGCACTGAGGCTGTTCGAACCCGCACAGGCGCTTGCCGGGCAGCGGTTTCACGCGGTCATCGCGCCGATGGAGGCGAAACCGGGCAACCTCGAGTGGTCAAAGGCTCAGGCGACGGTCATGCAGGTCTTCGCGGCTGCGATCGCGGATCTGGCGGAGATGTCGGCGCTGCACTGGCAGGCCTCCGACGGGTTTCAATCACCGAACCATGTTCAAAAGGCAGCAGAGAAAGCCGTGGCAGGCGAGAGCCCTATCGATCACTGGATCCAGTTCTATCCCTTCGCGCCGACCAATCCGGGCCTGAAGAGGCGCAAGGATCTCATGGGAATGATCTCGCTCGGCCTCAGCCCGTTTGTCGATCGGGAGATCGAGGTTGCGACGTCGCCCATGGATCTCTCGACGGCGGCCGATCGCTGCTACGGTGCCTGCTGGCTCGCCCTCGACAGCGGCAAGAAGATCCGCGACCGCGATACGATGACGGATGCCGAAACGGGCGACAGGGTCATCATCCGCGACCGGCCCGAGGGGTGGCTTCGAAGAAGTGAGGAGATCGGGGCCTACGTGCTGGTCCCGGTGAATTCGGTGATCGACCCCAAGAGCCTGAACCTCATCGAGGGCGAAGAGGAGAAGCCCTCACTCGTAGGTCGGCTTCTCGGTCGCTGAGCTGGCCTTCTTAACCTCGCACCCGCCCCGGTCGTTCTGAACCCTGGTCCAGATCTGGCTCTTCCCAAGTGCAACAAGGCCCAGGAAGCCGCGCATCTCCAACTTGTCTTCGGCCAACGCCGTGACCCGCGCGGTGTACTTCTTTCCGTTGCGCGGGTTGTAGACGAACCCGAAATAGGCTCCGTCATCCGGCTCCGGGATCAGATCGCCGATCAGCGTCAGGCCGCAGAGCGGCCGGTCGCGCAGTATCGCGTCCTTGTTATGGACATCCAATTTAGGCTTGCCCGAGCCGTCGACCGGGTTCTCCATCCAGACGATCCGGCCGCAGGTTCTGTCGTCACACGGGGCAATCTGCACTATGGCCCGGGTATTCTCGGTCAGCCAAAGTCCGTGAGGCATGTTCTCGATAGCAAAAGCCGGCTGGCTGGCGAGAAACAGCAGTGGAATCCAGGAGATGGTCTTTCGCATCGAATTCTCCTCCACAAGGATGTGGAATACGGCTCCATATAGTGCAACGAGCAAAAGTCAAAGGGTAAGGTCGATCACATCTTTCCACTTGCGCTTGTCCAGCCTGGCAGGCCACCTTCGCACAGGGTTCATCGCATGAGATCGGATGATGTTTCAGAACTTTGACGTGGGTTCGGACCCGGAAGCGAGCGCGGGCCGGGTCTCGCGGCTGCGTGAGCGGATCGAGCGCAAGGGCCTCACCGGGCTGATCGTCCCCCGGCAGGATGCTCATCAGGGCGAGACGGTTGCACCCTGCGATCAGCGTCTGCCTTGGCTCACGGGCTTCACGGGGTCTGCAGGGGCGGCTCTGATCCTGCTCGATCAGGCCCAGATGTTCGTCGACGGGCGCTACACGCTCCAGGCACGCAGGCAGTGTGACCCGTCGATCTTTGACATTGTCCCTGTCCATGAGACCTCGATGGCTAAGTGGCTCGAGGCGGAAAGCAAAGCGGGTGACGTGATCGGGATCGACCCCTGGCTGCATGGGCGAGACGAGGTCGAGAAGCTGCGCGCCGCGTTGGAGGCCGCCGATGCGCGCCTCAGCCTGACACCCGAGAACCTCGTCGATGCGGTCTGGGACGACCGGCCACCGCCCCCTGGCGGTGCCGTGCGGATCCACCCGGCAGCCGTGGCGGGTGAGACCGCTGGCGACAAACGTCAGAGGATCGGTGCGGAAGTCTCATCCGAGGGTGCGGATGCAGCATTTCTGAACCTGCCCGATTGCCTCGCTTGGCTCTTGAACATCCGTGGAAGCGACCTGGCGCACTCACCCGTCGCGCTCGGTTTCGGGCTTCTGCATGCGGATGGCGCCCTCAACCTCTACATGGATCCCGACAAGTTTGACGGTCAGGTGCGGGAGCATCTTGGGAATGAGGTGATGGTCGAGCCGATCGCGAAACTGAATGACCTCTGGTCGGCCATGTCGGGCAAGAAGGTCCTGCTCGACCGGGCCACGGCGCCGTTCCACGTGGCAGAGTGTCTTGAGAATGCAGGGGCCGAGGTGACTTGGGGGGATGACCCGTGCACGGCTGCGAAGGCGCAGAAGAACCAGGCGGAACTCGACGGGATGCGCCAGGCACATCTTCTGGACGGTGCCGCGTTGGTGCGGTTCCTTCACTGGCTGGATATGCAGCCTGAGGATTTAGAGCTCACCGAAATCGATTGCGTGAAGAAGCTCGAAGGTTTCCGCGCCGAGGCCGGGATCGAGGATATCTCTTTCGATACGATCTGCGGCGCTGGTCCCCATGGCGCGATCATCCACTACCGGGTCAACCGGGAGACGAACCGCACGCTGGTACGTGGAGAGAGCGTTCTGATCGACAGCGGTGGCCAGTACCCGACCGGCACAACAGACATCACGCGCACGGTGGCATTCGGGCCGGTTGATCCGGCAGTGAGGGCGCCGTTCACGCAGGTCCTGACCGGCATGATCGCGCTCAGCCAGGCGCGCTGGCCCGAGGGGCTCGCGGGGCGGGATCTGGACCCGATCGCCCGTGCAGCACTCTGGCGGGCCGGGCGCGACTACGCCCACGGCACTGGCCATGGCGTGGGCGCGTGCCTGAATGTCCACGAGGGGCCGGCCTCGATCTCGAAACGTGGGAACGTGGCACTCAAGCCCGGAATGATCCTCTCGAACGAGCCCGGCTACTACCGCGAGGGCGCCTTCGGGATCCGGATCGAGAACCTTGTCGCAGTCACCCCGCCCGCGCCCGTCGATGGCGGGGACAAGCCGATGCTGGGTTTCGAGACACTGACATTCTGCCCGATCGACCGGCGGCTCATCGACCGGACCCTGATGGCCGCTGACGATATTGCGTGGCTCGATGACTATCATGGAGAGGTGCTTGAGAAACTGAGCCCGCATCTGGATGAGGAAACCAACGACTGGCTCACTGCCGCCTGTGCACCGCTTTTGAAGGAGAGTTGAATGACGGAAATCACCATCGAACCCGCAAACGGAATGGTCGTGGTCCGTGCCGGAGGCGCAGTGATCGTCGAGAGCAGCGATGCGGTGATTCTGCGGGAGTCAGGCTACGACCCGGTCTACTACTTTCCGCGCGAGGATGCTTCGATGTTCCTCGATGCTTCGGCCAAGCGGACCACCTGCCCGCACAAGGGCGAGGCGAGTTACTTCCACATCGTCACGAAATCCGGCCCGATCGAGGATGCCGCCTGGTCTTATGAGACACCGATCAACGGGATGGAGGTGATCAGGGAGCGCATCGCCTTCGGGCACGAAAAGGTCGCTGTAGAGGAACTCTGACCGAGCTAGCTCTCGTGGCTTCTGCTTATGCGTGGAACCTGGCGCCCGATAATTCTTCACTCGTAGTCGAAGCGATCGGCCTTTGGATCGCTGCTTTCGCCCGCATCGCTTCAACCTGATGGAGACGTTGGAAACGGCGCTCCCTAGCGCTCTCTGCCAGCTCTGAATCGGGAGCAGTTAGGGCTCACAAACAGCGGATCACGTCCGACGCAATTGACGAAAAGGCGGTCCTCGGCGGTTTCGACCTGACGAAGTGGCGGGCGTTGAAACGGAGCTTGTTTCTGGGTGCAGGCCGTTACCGCGACAAGGGTTAAGGGCAGGATCAGGGACAGGAGCACCTTCTTCATTTGCGCGTTGCCCAAACTTGTCCGTGAGCTGTCTGTCTCATTGTAAGCCCTTCGAGCTTATTCCCCTTCATAGGTGGAGAGTAGCAGGCGCACACCGGGCGTAGCCAGAGGGTGGCGGATCTTGTGATCTTGGTACCTTCATCGATTATCGACCAGAGACCTCCGCGCGATGTGCCTCAACGAGCTCTGCCATCGAATTGAAGCGGAAATCCACCTCAGGCATCTCGCCAGGATCGCGCGTTGCGCCGAACCCTTTCTGATCGTGGCGGCGATAGATCCAGGCGTTTGCGAGGCCGAACTGCTTCGCCGGTTGATGGTCGTGGAAGAGGCTCTCGGCCGTGTGCAGAATATCGTCCTTCCGCAGGCCGTGCCTGGCAAGCTGCGCGAGCATGTACTCGAAATTCCCGGGTGAGGGTTTGTAGGCCCCGCAATCCTGCGCCGTGTAGACCATGTGAAAGGGCTGGCCGAGTTTGGCGTTGGAGCCCTCGAAGCTCTGATTATCAACATTCGACAGGACGATCAATTTGAAATGCTGGCGCAGATAGGCAAGGGCCTCAGCACTGTCTGGAAACGCGGGCCATGCGGGGACCGAAGCGCCATAGGTCTGGCACTCCGCCCATGTGACGCGGATGCCCCATTCCTCCGCCAGGCGCTTGTAGACCTGCGCCAGCACGTCCGGGTACAGCTTCGCCGACGTCTGCGCCTGTGTCGTGCTTTCGTGATAGGCGTGCGCTTCGAGGATCTGATCCCGTGTGAGCCCCGGTACGCGGCTGGTCAGAGGCGCCAGACCTGCGATCATGCCCGACTCCCAGTCGATCAGCGTTCCGTAGACATCGAATGTCAGCGCTTTGAATTCGCTCAGTTGCATCGGCTGCTCCCTCAATCGCCGTGGGTCGGGCGGGTTTACATGCAGGCTGCCCGGGTCGCGCGAGCGCGCGTGCAATTTACCGACTGTCTGATTGACAATGCCGACTAGAATGATCAGCTATCGGTAGAAAGCGTTCCATCATACGGAAAGAAGCTCATGATCGTCTGCTCCTGCACAGGTATCTCCGACCATGAGATACGCGCCGTTATCGAAGCGATGCGGGCGGCCGATCAACATACACTGATCACACCTGGAAAAGTGTATCGCGCGCTAGGGAAAAAGGCGGATTGCGGTGGCTGCATCCGGCTTTTTGTTGACACGATCTGGAATCATTCTAATTTCGCTCACATCTGGAATGATTCTAAAAAGCGGTCTCCGCCGGATCTGACGACACCAACTAGCCAGCAAAAGGGCCAGCCACATGAAAGGCGACGCAAAAGTCATCGAGTACCTCAACAAAGCGCTCAGAAGCGAGCTGACAGCCATCAACCAGTATTGGTTGCACTACCGGCTGCAGAGTGATTGGGGCTTCACCAAGATTGCACAGAAATCGCGTGAGGAAAGCATCGAGGAGATGCAGCACGCGGACAAGTTCGTGGACCGGATCATCTTCCTGGAAGGGTTCCCTAATCTGCAAACCCTCGACCCGCTTCGCATCGGACAGACGCTGAAGGAGACGCTCGAATGCGATCTCGCGGCAGAGACCGAGGCGCGCGATCTCTACCGGGAAGCGGCGGAGTATGCCCGGTCGGTCGGGGATCTGCCGTCCAAACAGCTTTTTGAGGAGACGATGGCGGACGAGGAAGGCCATATCGACTTCCTCGAGACCCAGCTTGATCTGATGGAGAAGATCGGCGAGGCCAACTACGGTATGCTCAACGCGTCGCCAGCCAACGCGGAAGAGGTCGCCTGACCCTCAAGTGTGTTCCTCGCGCAGTGATGCCTCAAGCGCGCGGGAATATGCTTTGTAGGCATCTCCCCTGAACAGGACGCCGATGACTTCAGGGTCGTCGGCGTCCGGGCTGCCACTGATGATCGGTATGAAGATCTGGCGCGTCTGGTCGAACATAGGCAAGGCGACGTCGAGCGTTCCGTTCGAAGTCAGGTAGAGCCCTTTCGAGATAAGGTCCGCGCAAACTGCCTTGCGCACCCGCCTGTCGCCGACCCGCATGAGGCCGATGACCGGGACGGTTGCGGCCAGATAGCCTTGCGGGCCATCCGAGAGCATCAGCCCGGCCTTCTCAAGCTGCGTCAGGAAGAAGCTGCGCGTGCCCATCTGGTCGGCAACGATCGAGGCGACGGAGACGGCGATCATCACCGCAATCGCAACCTGGAAATCGCCGGTCAATTCGAAGACGATCAGCGTGGTGGAAATCGGAGAGCCGATAACGGCGCCGGCAACGGCCCCAAGCCCCGCAAGCGCGTAAAGCCCCTGGCTGCCCGAAACAGTGGGGAGCAGCTCCGTCGCAATCTCGCCGAATGCGCACCCCGTCAGCGCACCGATCATCAGTGCGGGGGCAAAGACGCCACCGCCCATATGCCCGGTGATCGTTATCGCGACCGCAATCACCTTTATGATCGCGAAGATCACCGCATCCCAGAAGCCGAGCTGCGTCGTGAGCGCGAGCGCCGTCGTCTCATATCCAACGCCGATGATGTGCGGGAACTCCAGCGCAAGAAGCCCCAGGAAAGCGCCCGCAACCGCCGGTCTCAGCGAATTGCGGATCCGGAGCGTTTTCTGGACCCGGTCCCCAATTGTCTGAGCCAGAAAAATTCCCCGAATCGAAAGTACGGAGACGACACCGCACACGATCCCCAGGATCAGAAAGGCCGGCAGCTCCCAATAGAACTCGACCGTGTGGGCAGGCAGTGTGAACTCGGTGATGTCGCCCAGATGGATCTGGCTGACCACCGCCCCTGCAACGGCGGCGATGACGACCGGGCCAAAGGCATGGAGGGCATAGTGGCGAAGGACGACCTCCATCGCGAAAAGGGCACCGGCGAGCGGTGCGTTGAAGCTTGCCGAGACCGCGGCGGCAGCGGCACAGCCCAGGATATCCCGGGATGTGACGCCGGAGGCGTTCATCCGTTCCGATACCCAGCTCGACATCACCGCGCCAAGGTGAATCGCAGGCCCCTCGCGGCCCGTGGACCCGCCGGTCGACAGGGTGACGAGAGCAGCCGCGGCGGAGGCAAGACCCGGCGCGCGCTCGATCTTCCCGCCACGGACGGCCGCCGCCTGGATCACATCCGCCACCCCGCGCGCTTTGCCGTCTGGGGTGAAGCGGGTCAGGATCTGGCCCACAACGAGCCCGCCCACGATTGGCATGATCAGGACGAGGTACCAGGGCAGGGCGGCGGCGACCGAGTGAATCATTTCGTCATCGGCGCCGTAGAACAGTGTCTGAAGCCATGAAATTCCGAACCGGAATCCCAGCGTCGCATAACCTGTCGCAATCCCGAGAAGCACCGCAATCGGCCAGAGAAGGGGCAGCGAGGCCAGAACTTTGCGCGTAGGAGTCATTGCTGCGCGCACCCTCACACGCAGACTGTGTGTTTTCCTCGGCTTGGTTTGGTCCGCCATCTGAGCGGCCTCGATATCCTCGCGTACGTTAAGGATACTCTCAAACTACGGTTAAGGGAATCCCTCTTAACCCTTGCGCCGGATACCGATTGCTGCACCGACACGCGGATGCCGAGGCAACTCGCTCTGAGCGGCCGTCAGCGCCAAGATCCTCTGCGTGGCATCGTCCGGGTAGGGCACCGATCGGCGCGCGACAAGATCCACGTTCATGGAGATGCTTTCGTAGGTCGCGGCCTCGTTCCCGCTCGCCACGCTCCGCATTACCACGAAGAAGTGAATGCGTTTATGATCGGAATCGAGGATCTGGAAATCACAGGTGAACTCTTCGTCGAGTTTGAGCTCACTCAGATAGTGAAGCTGGCTCTGCAACGCCATCGGCCCCATCTTCTGCACGCGCGCCTGCTCTTCGCCGACGCCCAGAACCTCGTCGAAGACCTCATCGAGCGCGCGGTCGAAAGCCATGGTGTAGTAGGCAACGTTCATGTGGCCGTTATAATCGATCCATTCCGGCAGCACCTTTTGCGCTCTCGTTCGGATCGGTTTCGCCTCGAAGGTGGTGGGATAGGGCATACGGCTCTCCATCTGACTTGCCGGGAGCCTTAGTTCCGCTAATCTGCCACGAAAACAAGACACTTGGCCGCCGGAGGAACCAGTGAGCATCGACAGCGCGATAGAAGCATTGGCCCCGCATTTCGGCGACCGCCTGAGCCGTGCCGATGGCGTGCGCGAAACCTATGGCCGAAACGAGGCCTGGTATCCCGTCACCCCGCCCGACGCTGTCATCTGGCCCGAGACGACCGAGGAGGTCGCGCTTGTCGCCAAGACCTGCAACGAACATGGCTGCCCGATCATCGCCTGGGGTGCGGGCACCTCGCTCGAGGGGCATATCGTGCCTGTCCAAGGCGGCATCACACTCTCCTTCGATCGGATGAAGAAGATCCTCGATATCCATAACGAGGATATGGACGCGGTCGTCCAGCCCGGAGTGACTCGTCATCAGTTGAACGAGGAGTTGCGCGCGACTGGCCTGTTCTTCCCCATCGATCCTGGTGCTGACGCCTCGCTCGGCGGCATGGCCTCGACCCGCGCATCAGGTACTTGCGCCGTGCGCTACGGCACGATGCGCGAGAGCGTGATGGCGCTGGAGGTTGTGATGGCGGATGGCCGCATCATCCGCACCGGGTCACGCGCGCGGAAGGCCTCGAACGGCTATGATCTCACCAAGCTGTTCGTCGGATCCGAAGGAACGCTCGGGATCATAACGGAACTGACCGTGCGCCTGCATGCTCAGCCCGAAGCCGTCTCGGCGGCGATTTGCGGGTTCGAAAGCCTCGAGGGTGCGATCTCGACCGTAATGCAGACGATGCAGATGGCCATTCCGGTCGCGCGGATCGAACTCGTCGATGAACTCGCGATCAAGGCGATCAATGCCTACAACGATTACGAGATGCACGAGGGTCCGCATCTCTTCGTCGAGTTCCACGGCTCCGAGCAATCCGTCGCTGAGCAGGCTGAGATTGTCGGCGCGATCTGCGAGGAGAACGGCGGGACAGGCTTTGAATGGGCGACCCAGCAGGAAGACCGTAACCGGCTCTGGTCCGCGCGGCACAACTTCTATTACGCGATCAAGCAGATGTTCCCGGGACGCACTGGCTATAATACTGATGCCTGCGTCCCGATCTCACGCCTGCAGGAGTGCATTCTGGAGAGCTGGGACGACCAGAAGGACAGCGGACTGAACTCGGTTCTGATTGGCCATGCCGGGGACGGAAACTTTCACCTGAGCTACATGGTCGATCCGGATGACCCGGAGGATATCGACAAGGCCAAGGCGCTGGCCGACCGGCTGTCCGAGCGCACGATCCGGATGGGAGGCACCGTCTCTGGCGAGCATGGTATCGGGATCGGCAAGCGGAAATTCATGGCCGAAGAGCATGGCATGGGCGCGTGGGAACTGATGGGCGAGATCAAGCGCACCTTCGATCCGTCTGGCATTCTCAACCCAGGAAAGCTGGTCCCGGGGAACTGATCCGCAAACGTACGATCCTGCCTTAGGCGGCCTTCACCATTCGCGCGAAACCTTCGGTCAGATCGTCGATAAGATCGGAGGGTGCCTCCAACCCGACATGGATCCTGAGCGTCTGGCCCTGTGGCCGGTCCGGCTTCGGCCACGGCGTCGCTGACCGGCGTTTCTCCGGCGACACCGGGATCAGCAAGCTCTCGAACCCGCCCCAGCTGTAACCCATCGCGAAATGCTCCGAATGGTCCAGCAAGGCGCTGAGGCAGGCATCGCTCGAATAGCGCTCGTCGAGGGTGAAGGCGAAGAGGGACGAGGACCCAACGAAATCGCGGCTCCAAAGCGCATAGCCGGGATCATGCTCCATGGCCGGGTGGATGACCTCGGCGACTTCCGGCCTCGCCATCAGCCAGTGTCCAAGTTCCAGCCCGTTCTTCCAATGCCGTTCCAGCCGCACATCGATCGTGCGCAGACCCCGTGCGGCCAGAAACGTGTCGTCCGGCGAGCCGCAGAGGCCGAGCTCCTGCCAGCCTCTCTGGATCGGACCATAGGCTTCCTCAGTCGCCGTCACCGTGCCCATCACGAAATCGGAGTGTCCGCCGATGTACTTGGTGGCCGCCTGCACGGACACATCGACTCCGTGCTCGAACGGTTTGAAGTAGAGCGGGCTCGCCCAGGTGTTGTCCATGATCACGACCGCGCCGGCCTTGTGCGCTTCCTCCGCGATCGCCGGGATATCCTGCACCTCGAAGGTCCAGGACCCGGGGCTCTCGACCCAGACGACCTTCGTGTTTGTGCGGAGGTGGTCTCGAATCCCGCCACCGATCAACGGGTCGTAGTAGCTGGTCTCGATTCCGAGCCGCCGCGCCATGCCATCGCAGAAGGTTCGAACAGGACCGTACACGTTGTCCGGCACCAGCAGATGATCTCCCGAACCGAGGAAGGAGAGGATGGGGCCCGAGCATGCCTGCAGGCCCGAATTGCAGAGGCGTGTGCGGTATCCGCCCTCGAGCTGCGCCACCGCCTCCTCGAACGCGAAGGTGCCAGGCGTTCCATGCACGCCATAGGTCATACCATCGCCTGAGCGGATACTGTTCGACGCCCGCAATGCCTCCACGGTCGGGAAGACGATGGTCGAGGCATGGTAGACTGGCCGGTTCACGATGCCCGACTGCTCCGACGGATCGCGCCCGCCGGTGACGGCCTTGGTCGCATCTTTCATGATTTCCCGCTCCTCGATGAGATGGCGCTGACACTGAGACTTATTCGTGCTGCGGTAGCATCCCCGCCTTTCCATGGCCAAGACCGATTCGGCTGCCTGACGTAGCGGAAGGTTAAAATCGCACGCTAACTCGCAATCAACGTTCAGTTCCACGCAGCTTTGCTGCCGCTTATCGGGGGCGTGTTTTCCTGAGAGGGACTTTGAAGGTGGCAAACTGAAGCAAATGGGTCAGCCTCACTGTCCAGATTCCGCCGATCGGCAATCATTAAGGCTTGTGCGGTGCCACATTCCGAGCTTTGATGAGGGTGTGGGAGGGCCTGTGGTCCTACGCTTGACGTGGCTCGATTGGGCTGCACAAGTGTGGGCGGGGTTATCCCGATAACTCGGATTGACCTCGGGCGAGAAGCCCGACCGTGCTGGGAGAGCACGGAGCAATAGGTAAGAGGTAAAACAATGAAAACTTCTGTGTTCCTTGGAACGCTGGCTGCGGCAGGTCTTGCAACCTCGCTCGCAACCGCGAACACCCTGGACGATGTGAAAGCTGCTGACGAGCTGAAGTGTGGCGTGTCGACCGGCCTGGTCGGTTTCGCGGCCCCTGATGCAAGCGGCGTTTGGGACGGCTTCGACGTCTCGGTTTGCCGTGCAGTTGCCGCTGCTGTTCTTGGCGACCCTTCGAAAGTGAAGTTCGTTCCGACGACGGGTAAGACTCGCTTCACAGCGCTCGCTTCGGGCGAAGTCGACATGCTGGCGCGTAACACCACCTGGACGTTCTCGCGCGATGTCGACCTCAAGTTCGAGTTCGTCGGCGTCAACTACTATGATGGTCAGGGCTTCATGGTCCCGAAGGACCTCGGTGTCTCATCGGCCAAAGACCTCGACGGCGCCACGGTCTGCATTCAGACCGGCACCACCACCGAGCTGAACCTTGCGGACTTCTTCCGCGCCAACAATATCAGCTACGAGCCGGTTCCGATCGAGACCAATGCTGAAGCTCAGCAAAAGTATCTGGCAAACGCATGCGACGTGTACACCACCGACGCATCGGGTCTCGCCGCGACCCGTGCAACCTTCGAGAACCCGGACGGCCACGTGGTGCTTCCCGAGATCATCTCGAAAGAGCCACTCGGGCCGCTGGTTCGCCACGGTGACAACCAGTGGGGCGACATTGTCCGCTGGACTTTGAACGCGCTGGTGACCGCTGAAGAGCTTGGCGTGACCGCGGGCAATGTCGACGAAATGGCCAAGGGTACAAACAATCCCGAGGTCAACCGTCTTCTTGGTACCGAGGGCGACCTTGGCGGCATGCTTGGTCTCGACAAGCAGTGGGCAATGCGAGCCATCAAGACCCAGGGCAACTATGGCGAGATCTTCGATCGCAACATCGGCCCATCGACAGCGATCGGCCTTGCACGCGGTCTCAACGCCTCGTACCGCGATGGCGGATTGATCTACTCGGCGCCATTCCGCTGATATCGACTTAAGACAAGGCGCGCCCCGCGGGGCGCGCCTTTCCACTTTAAGCGCCGACCAACAGGCGTAAGTTCAACAACTAAGTGACAGAGAGGGGTCACCGCTATGTCGGTCGTGCAAGACGCACCACCTGTCGAACGATTCCGGCTCAGCCAGCTCATCTACGACACCCGCTACAGGTCTATGACCATTCAGATCGTGGCGCTCTTCGCCTTCATGCTCGCGGTCGGCTGGCTCGTGAACAACACCATCAACAACCTCGCCGCGCTTGGGAAGGAGTTTAGCTTCGCCTTCCTCTGGCAGCCCGCGGGTTATGATGTGAACCAACGGTTGCTCGAGTACACCTCGCAATCGACGCATGGCCGTGCTGCGGTCATGGGCATCCTGAACACACTCGTCCTTGCGGTCGTCGGCTGTATCACGGCCACAATCATCGGCGTGCTGGCAGGTGTTGCACGACTTTCCAACAACTGGATCGTTGCAAGGATCATGACGGTATACGTCGAGGCCTTCCGGAACGTACCGACGCTTCTCTGGATTATTCTCTTCGTTGCGCTCGTGAACGAGGTTCTCCCCGCGCCGCGTGAGTTCAGAGGTGTCGAGACCGGTGCCTTTGTCTTTACGAACCGCGGATTTTACGGGCCGGAGGCATTGTTCTCGAACAGTCTCGGAAACATCGATGTTGCGGGATACTTCATGATCAGCATCGATTTCCTGGCTATCCTCGCTGTGGTGATCGGCGGTCTCTACATCTCTGGGCGCATCGGTGCTTGGGCTGATCAGCAGCAAGCCGACACTGGTACCCGGCCAACGGTCATCTGGTATCGCCTCGGTATTGTTTTCCTGCCCCTGATTGCGCTGCTATTGGCGCTTGGCTTCCACCTCGGCTATTCGGAGCTCAAGGGGTTCAACTTCCAGGGCGGCACATACATCCGCGACAGCTTTGTGGGCATGTGGCTGGCGCTGAGCCTCTATACCGGCGCCTTCATTGCCGAGAACGTGCGCGCTGGGATCATGGCGATCTCCAAGGGGCAGTCCGAGGCGGCTGGGGCCCTTGGCCTCCGTACCGGCCAGACCATGAGCCTCGTGATCCTGCCTCAGGCGCTCAGGGTCATCGTGCCGCCGCTGATCTCGCAGTACCTCAACCTGACCAAGAACACGTCGCTCGCCATCGCTGTCGGCTACATGGATGCGACAGGTACCTTGGGTGGGATCACTCTGAACCAGACGGGTCGGGAGATGGAGACGCTCCTTCTCCTCATGGCGTTCTATCTGATCATCTCTCTCTCGATCAGCTTCGTGATGAACGTCTACAATGAATCCGTGAAATTGAAGGAGCGGTGAGATGACCGATATCGGCTTTGTCCGCACCGAATTCCTCGATGAACAGCCACCCCCGGCGAACTCGGTCGGACCTATAAAGTGGTTGAAAGACAATCTCTTCTCGGGTCCGGTTAACTCAATCCTTTCTGTGGTTTCGATCCTTTTCATCGCGTTCATCGCGTATGAGATTGTCCCGTGGTTCGTGAACAGTTCGTGGAGCCCGGCGGAGATGTCCCTACAAGGGTGTCGTGCTGAGGCCTCGGGCGCCTGTTTCGCGGTCATCAACGAGCGCTTTTACCAGTTCATCTTCGGCTTCTATCCGGAAGATCTCTACTGGCGGCCCACGCTCGCATTCATCCTTCTCTGCGTGGCGCTGTTTCCGGTTCTCGTCGACAGCGCACCGCGGGCGCTGCTGATCCATACGGCTGTTTATCCCTTGATTGCCTATTGGTTGATTTGGGGTGGCACGATCTGGGGCCCTCTGATGGTGTTGGTTGGCCCAATTATTGGCTACCTGATCATCAACAAGGCTCAGGGCGTTTTCGAAGGTATCGTTGGTGAGGCCTTCGGACCTCTTACGACCATGATCGCTGGTGTTCTCGCGGTGATCCTGTGGTTCCTCTTCGCAGTCAGTCCGATCTCCGGCGTGCTCAGCGATGCACTCCCGATTGGACTTACCGAGGTGGAGAGTAACGATCTGGGCGGTTTCATGCTCTCGCTGATCATCGGGGTTGTGGGCATTGCGGCGTCACTGCCAATCGGGATTTGTCTGGCACTTGGCCGCCAGTCCAACCTGCTGATTGTCAGATCCATCTGTGTGGGCTTCATCGAGTGTATGCGCGGCGTACCGCTGATCACGCTTCTCTTTGTGGCGTCCACGCTGCTTGCCTATTTCCTGCCTCCGGGCACCACGTTCGATCTGATCCTGCGGGTCTGTATCATGGTGACCTTCTTCGCCTCTGCCTACATGGCCGAGGTGATCCGGGGTGGGATCGCGGCCTTGCCAAAGGGACAGTACGAAGCAGCGGACGCAATGGGCCTCACATACTGGCAATCGATGCAACTGATCATCCTGCCCCAGGCGCTCAAGATCTCGATCCCGAACATCGTGTCCACCTTCATCGGTCTCTTTAAAGATACGACGCTGGTCATTGTGATCGGGCTTCTGGATCCGCTGGGCCTCTCGGGAGCGATCCGCGCCGATGCGGCCTGGAACGGGATCGTTTGGGAGCTCTACGGCTTCATCGCGCTCTTCTTCTTCATCTTCTGCTTCGGCATGTCTCGTTACGCAATGTACCTCGAGAACAAGCTGAAGACCGATCACCGCTAAGGAGGACCTGAGATGTCCCAGAACGTAGATATGGGTGAATTCGACGAGCATATGCCGGAAGGGCACGAGCCCGATCGCTCGAAGATGCAGGTCTCCGACGAGGTCGCGATCGAGATCCGGGGAATGAACAAGTGGTACGGGGAATTCCACGTGCTGCGCGACATCAACCTGACCGTCAACCGGGGCGAGCGGATCGTCATCTGCGGCCCGTCAGGCTCGGGCAAGTCGACCCTGATCCGGTGCATCAACCGGCTGGAGGAGCATCAGCGCGGCGATATCATCGTCGACGGGACAGAGCTGAACTCGGACCTCAAGAACCTCGACAAGGTGCGCGCCGAGGTCGGCATGTGCTTCCAGCATTTCAACCTCTTCCCGCATCTGACGATCATGGAGAACTGCACGCTGGCCCCGATCTGGGTGCGCAAGACGCCCAAGAAAGAGGCGGAAGACACGGCGATGCATTTCCTCGAGAAGGTGAAGATCCCGGAACAGGCCTACAAGTATCCGGGTCAGCTCTCGGGTGGTCAGCAGCAGCGGGTGGCAATCGCCCGCTCGCTCTGTATGAAGCCCAGGATCATGCTGTTCGACGAGCCGACCTCAGCGCTCGACCCGGAGATGATCAAGGAGGTGCTCGACACCATGATCAGCCTCGCCGAGGAGGGCATGACCATGCTTTGCGTCACCCACGAGATGGGATTCGCCCGCAAAGTCGCGAACCGGGTGATCTTTATGGACGCGGGTCAGATCGTGGAGCAGAACGAGCCGGAAGAGTTCTTCATGAACCCGAAATCCGAGCGGACGCAGCTCTTCCTCAGTCAGATCCTGGGCCACTAGAAGCCACGTGCGATTGTTTTGTTGCGCCGCAGCAACCGTGCCGCGGCGCGTGCGTTACAACAATGTCACGCTCGCTCGCAAACTCTTTATCTATCAGAGAAATATTCTCAGCGGCATTGCCTTTGGCTGTGCTGTTGGCGAAACAAAATCCAGTGAATAGATCCTTGGCCAGCAACGGAGGGGGAGCCGTGGCACGAGGGTCGAGACCGCCGGAGTGTGCTTTGCCGCGCCCCGGCGGTTTTTCATTTGCGGGGTCATTTCATCTGCGCCACGAGGGAGCCTAGCTCGCCCTGTGACGGTTGTCACATAATGGGACAGAGAGAATCAGCATACTGGCGCCGTGATCTGGGGCTGTCGGATCACGAAGTTCACAGTTTTCGTTGGAGAACCCCGATGACTTACCTCGCATACTACCCTCTTGTGGTAGTTGTCTCGTTCGGCCTGCTTGTTGGTACGGCTGTAATGATCTGAGGCGGACCGCAAGGTCACAGCGGGGCGGCCTGCAAACTTAGCTGTCGCCGTCCCGCTCTTTGAGCTCACGTGGAACTGCAAAATCGACGAACCGCGCGCTCTTGTAGTCAAGCTCCGACCAATTCTTAATATCGAACTCCAACACCGCCGCGGCGCCTGTTGGGAAATGCTCGAATGCGCGGGCGCACCGGGGACGCACCACGTCCGCCGATAATTTGCGTGTGAGCGCGCCGATCCCTGGCTGATGGCCCACAAGCAAGACCGTGTCGCAATCCTTCGGGAGGCTGCTCAGCCGATTGCGCATGTCATCGGGCGGCGCGTGGTAGAGCGATTTGTCGACCTCGGGCGAGGGGAGATCGGGCAGGATTTCCTTCATCCTCTTCACCGTCTGCCTGGTTCGCTTGGCAGAGGAGCAGAGAACCGTGTCCGGAAGGTGCTTGCGATGCGCGAGCCATTGCGCGATCACCGGCGCTGCGGCCTTGCCGCGCTTGTTCAGCGGGCGGTCGTGATCCTCCACGGTCGGATCGCTCCAACTCGACTTCGCATGTCGCAGAAGAATCACCTTTTTCATGGTGACAATCTCAAACGGGTCGCCTGTGCCGCGTCAATCACTGGCCGCCAAGGAGGCCTCGTTTCTCGACCGTCTGAAGGCTTCCATATGAAACCTTCGTTGCGGCAGAGGCGGCGGCTCGCCGATGGGGCAGGCGAGGCGGACCTTGCAACCGGAAAGACACTCCGCGCCAGCGGCCGAGTTGATATGCCCGACGCATTTGGGAACGTCGTAGCTGCCGTCTGCGAACGCATCGACGGGGCAGGCGCTGACGCAGGGCGCGGCACAGCCGAGGCAGGGGTCTCCGCCGGCCGGGCGGGGGAATCCCCGGCTCTCCTGAAATCCCAGCGCGCCGCGGTATGACATCCAAAGCCCGCGGGAAGGCGAGACCTGCATCGCGACAGGGGAGCTACGGGCGCCTTCGCCCTCGACCGCCCAACGCAGAAACGGTTGCCAGGGCGGCCCGCCGAAGGGGAAGAGCGCGGTCGCACCAAGGTCAGAGGCGACGGCCGCGATCACTCTGCTGCTCCATCGGTCGAGCGGATCCCGCCGCCCGTCCCGCGCCTCAGGGCTTACCTGGAATACTTCCCACATCCGCGCCCCGTCGGCGCCGATAAGCGCGATCTCGGCGAATGCAGAACCTTCCGCTGAAGGAGCTGGTGCAAAGCTGCCTGTGATACGGAGGCCTTGGGTTGCTAGCGCGTCTTCCGCAGTCATCAGCGCTCGCCCCGGTTCGCCGCAAAGCGGATGGGGTTTGCAAGAGGCCATCGGTGGCAGCAATTAGGGTGACGCAGAGCCATGTCGGCACTTTGCCTTGATAGTCGGTCAGATCAAGATCGCGCTTTCAGCGAGCGCTGCCGAGGGCCTTTTGTTCTGTGTGAACAAATCGGTCAGGGAAGTATCAGCGTGCCCGCGCCGTGCTGAGTGAAAAGCTCCAGCAACACCGCGTGCGGCGCCCGTCCGTCGAGGATGACCGCGCCGTTCACGCCCTTCGAGATCGCGGCTAGGGCTGTGTCCACCTTCGGGATCATCCCGCCCGCGATGGTGCCATCGTCCTTCAACGCCGTGATGTCGGCGGGCGTGAGCTGCGTGACGACCTCCCCGGTTGCGTTCTTCACACCCTCGACATCGGTAAGCAGCATCAGACGCTCGGCCTTCATCGCACCAGCAATAGCTCCCGCCGCCGTGTCGCCGTTGATGTTGAACGTCTCTTCCGGCTTGCGGCCCGCGCCGACCGGGGCAACCACGGGCACGAGATCGCTGTCGATGAAGGTCTTTAGAACCTCCGGGTTCACCTCCACCGGCTCTCCGACAAAGCCGAGATCGAGCACCTGTTCTATGTGGCTGTCGGGGTCGCGACGCGTTTTCACCGCCTTCTCGCAGATCAGGAGATTGGCGTCCTTGCCTGAGAGGCCGACGGCGCGCCCGCCCTGGGCGTTGATCGCGGCGACAATGCGCTTGTTGATGACGCCGGCGAGCACCATCTCCACGACCTCGACCGTCTCGGCCGTCGTGACACGGAGACCGTCCTTGAACTCTGACTTGATCGCCAGACGGTCCAACATCTCGTTGATCATGGGACCGCCTCCGTGGATCACCACGGGGTGCACACCGCACTGTTTCATCAGCACGATGTCCCGAGCGAAACGGTCCATCGAGGTGGCGTCGCCCATGGCGTTACCACCGAATTTTACAACGATTGTCTTGCCGTCATAGCGCTGCAGATAGGGCAGCGCCTCGCTCAGCGTGCGGGCAGTCGCCAGCCAGTCGCGTTTCATGGCCTGTTGGATCTCCATGACTTCCCCCGTTCCGGGCGCCTTGTCCGGCGCCCTTCAGAACGGGGGCTGTCATAGCGTGCTTTCAGGCCCCGGGCTAGAGGTGGGGAGCCCGGGTCAGTTGCTGATCTTCTTGTTCTTTCCTTCGGCCTTTTCCTCGTCCTCACCAAAGATGAACGAGAAGAAGCCGCCGCTGCTGCCTGCGCTGTCGTTCTGCGCGCGCGATTTGGCGAGCTCGGCGCGCAGTGCTTCGCGCTGTTCCGCGCCGCCGTTTCCTTTTGCGATGGCTTCGGCAGCGCCGAGGCTCAGGGTGGCGATGGTCAGGGCCGTTACGATCTTGCGCATGATACAATCTCCCAAAGTGTCTGTTGCCGGTGTCATCTTGGTTGGTCTGACCGGATCGCATCCGGTTGGAGGGGACATGGTGACGATGCGATCACGGAACGATGGCAGCGGCTGAAAGACTTCGTGAGATGCCCGTGAGCGACGATCTACCGCGAGAAGAGCTCGGCGATCACGGCGCGCAGGGGCGCGATCCCCGCCCCGCTGTCGGATGAGGTCGTCAGGATCTCGGGAAACGCGGTTGGATGCTTCGCCAGATCTTCCCGGACCCGCAGCAGGGTTTTCTCCAGTGCAACGGGCTTCGGCTTGTCGGTTTTGGTGAGCACCGCCTGGAACCCGACGGCTGCCTGATCGAGCAACTCCATGATCTCGTGGTCCACCGGTTTCACACCGTGCCGGCTGTCGATCAGAACGAAGGCGCGGGAAAGCGTCACGCGACCTGCCAGATAGCTCTTGAGCAATTGCTGCCACCGCTCGACCTTGGCCAGCGGTGCTTCGGCAAATCCATAGCCGGGCAGGTCAACCAGATACCCGGTCTCGCCGAGGGCGAAGTAATTGATCTCCTGCGTGCGCCCGGGCGTGTTCGAAGCACGTGCTAGCCCCTTGCGGTTGGTCAGCGCATTGATCAGCGAGCTTTTGCCGACATTGGAGCGCCCGGCCATGCAGACCTCGGGCCGATCGGCAGGAGGCAGGCCGTCCATCGCCACGACGCCCTTCACGAAGTCGCATTGCCCGGCGAAGAGGCGCCGGCCATGCTCGACCTCCTCGGCGGTCCGCTCGGGGTCGACGGCGAACGAGATCATCTGTCAGACGAGCCTGACCGGGTCGCCCGCCGTGATCTTCCCGCCCTCGACCACCTGTGCGTAGACGCCGAAATCCATGTGATCCCAACGCTCATCCAATAGGCGGGGCAGGTCGATATCGCGTTGCCCGGTGGCGGGGTTCGCGGCCGTGGCGTTGCAGCGCAAGATCCGCTCCGTCACTTTGAGGCGGACCTCGCCGATCATCAGCTCACGCCCGGGCCAGTCGAACTCCTCCCACGGGGCGAGACCGTCGATCCAGATATTCCCGCGAAACCGACGGGTGGAGAGGGTCATGCCTGATGCATCTTCGAGCACGGCGAGGCTCCGCGTTGAATTGATCGCAAGATGCGTGTCGGGGCTGTCCGTCAACCGCCCATCAGGCAGCCGCGCCATGCGGTAGGGCCCGGGCCGCATGTCCTGTGCCAGTGGCAGAAGCCAGTCGCACAGACGCTCCCCCTCCGTGTCGGGGTCGACCGTGATAGGCTCCGCATCCGGATGTGCGAGGTGCAGGTGCCCGCTCCCCTCATCATAACTCATATCGATGCGCGCAAGGTTGGGCACGAAGGTCTGGGTCACGAAATTGCGCGCCTTCACCCATTCGGGCTTGTCCGCGTCGAAGGTGCTGGCCCCGTGGCAGACCGCCCAGACCCGGTCCCAGGGCATGTGCTGGCCCGCCTCGATCGTCACCGTCTCCAGCCGCTCCTCCCCCAGGCTTTTGACCGGATGGCGGCAGAGGAAGGCCACGCTGGCGGTCATTTCTTGGCTTCTCCGTCGGCCGGTCTTCGCTTCTTGAAGCTCGCTGCGACATTGCCGAAGAAATCGACCTGCACACCCTGACTTCGCATGATCGCGTATTGCTGGATGAAGGTGATCGTGTTGTTGGCCACCCAGTAGATCACCAGCCCGCTCGCGAACGTGCCCAAGAGGAACATGAAGACCCAGGGCATCCAGGCAAAGATCATCGCCTGGGTCGGGTCGGTCGGCGCCGGGTTCAGCTTTTGCTGCATCCACATGGTGATGCCCATCAGGATCGGCCAGACCCCGATGGAGACGAGCGCAAGCACCGCCGGGATCTCATAAGGCAGCAGCCCGAAGAGGTTCATGAAGCTGGTCGGATCCGGAGCCGAGAGATCTTCGATCCAGCCAACGAATGGCGCGTGGCGCATCTCGATCGCGACGAAGAGCACTTTGTAGAGCGAGAAGAAGATCGGGATCTGCAGCAGGATCGGTAAACAGCCTGAGGCAGGGTTCACCTTCTCTTTCTTGTAGAGTTCCATCATCTCGACCTGCATCTTCTGCCGGTCGTCGCCGCAGCGCTCCTTGATCTTCTCCATCTCCGGCTGGAGCTGCTTCATCCGGCTCATCGAGACATAGGACTTGTAGGCCAGCGGGAAGAGCACGGCTTTAACGATCAGGGTCAGCCCGATGATCGCCCAGCCCATGTTGCCGACGATGTCGTTGACCCAAAGCAGCAGGCGGAAGAGCGGTTGGGTGAGGAAGTAGAACCACCCCCAGTCGATCGCCTTGTGCAGGTTCTGGATGCCGAGGCTGTCTTCGTAGCCCGCGAGCGTGCGATATTCCTTGGCGCCCGCGAAGTACATCGTCTCCATCGAGGCGGAGCTTCCCGGGGCGATGGTCATCAGCGGCAGGCGCATCTCGGCGCGGTATTCTTCGCGCCGGGTCTGAGTGCCCGGAATGAACTTGTAGACGGCATTGAAGCTTTGCCCCGGCGCGGGGATCAGCGCGGTGAGCCAGTATTTGTCGGTCAGCGCGACCCAGCCGTTTTCCTGAACCGCGGTCGCCTCGGCCAACCCGCCCTCGAGCGTGCTCGGCGCGAGGTCGTCGAAATCCGAGAAGGTGAGCAGAAGCAACTCGTCGTCCGTTGCAGCAACCCCGCCTTCGTGCAGAATCCATAGTTGCTGCAGGTCGGGCAGGTCCCGGCGCGCGACATACCCGTATGGCGCGAGGCTGACCGGGGCGTCGGTGGTGTTCTCGACCGCCTGCGTGACGCGGAACATGAAACGCTCGTCCAGTGCGTAGGTCCGGCGGAAGATCAGGCCTGCTTCGTTCTGGTATTTCAGCGTGACCGGACTGGAGGGCGTGAGCCGATCACCGCTTTCGAGCACCCATTCCGTGTTCGGGTTAGGCAGGGTTCCGGTGTTGCCGTCCGCCGTGCGCAGCCAGCCATAGGTCGCGTAATATGGATGCGGGCCGCCGGTTGGGCTCAGGACCGTGACAGTGTCCGAGTTCGGATCGAGCGTCTCGCGGTAGTCGGAGAGATGAAGGTCGTCCAGCCGCCCGCCTTTCAGCGAGATCGAGCCCCAGACGGCCCCAGATTCGACATCCACGCGGCCGGTGCGTGCGAGCGCGCCGTCCCGATCAAGTGTCAGTGCGGGTTGATCTCCGGCGACGGCGGCGTCCACATCGCTCTGTGTCCGGGCGCCTGTGGAGCCGGTCTCCTCCACAGCCGTCGGCTCTGGCGGAGGCGGGACGAAGAAGACTTGCCAGGCAAAGATAACTGCCATCGACAACGCGATGGCCATAACCATATTTCTGGTGTCTTCAGATCGCATGGAACGCTCCGCTCAGCCCAACGCACGGGTTGAACCGGGTAAGCGGTCTCAGGTCAAGGAGTTTCCTTGCCGGGCTGCGCCTCACGCCTCGATATTGAGATTTCGCTCCGTCGTCATAAGCACGCGTTGCAAATCAGTGAACGGCATCGGCCGGGCGAGGCCAAATCCTTGCACCGTATCGCACCCCATGTCGCGCAGATGTTCGATATGGCGCATTGTCTCCACGCCCTCGGCCGTCACGCCAATGCCAAGAGACCGGCCGATATCCACAAGGGCGGCGAGCAGATCTCGCCGCGATTCGCTGTCGAGGATCGGGATCACGAGTTGACGGTCAATCTTCATCCGCTTTGGTCGCACGCGCGTAAGCCCCACGATCGAGGCGCGGCCACTTCCGAAATCGTCGATCTCGATGTCGATCCCGCGTTCCTGCAACTGATCGATGCTCCAATCGTAGTCTTCGTTCTGATCGTCGAGGAAAATCGTCTCAAGCAGTTCGAACGCGATCTCGAGCCCGCTTGTGTCCAAACGGTCGATCGACCGCATCAGGTCAGGGTCGCAGAGCCGTTTCAGGCTGATGTTGACCGAGAGCCTTGGAACCTCGATCCCCTTTCGCTCCAACCGCCGCATGTCGGCGACCGATCGCTCGAAAATCTGCCGGTCAATCTCGCTCAGGACATTCATCTCCTCAGCGATTTTGAGAAATGTGTTCGGGGCGAGGATGCCACGTGTCGGATGCTGCCAGCGAGCGAGCGCCTCGACCCCCACGATCTCGAGCGTATGGGTGTCGAACTGCGGCTGGTAGATCGGAAAGAAGGCCTCGTTCTCAAGCGCTTCCGATACCTCATCGGCCAGGCGCTTCTTCTCCTCCAGTTCCAGCGTGATCTCGCGCGAGAAAATCTCGAGATGTCCGCGGCCCTGCTCCTGCGCCCGGTGCAGCGCGACATCTGCGTCGAGCAGCAGTTCCGAGACCGTCTTCGTCTCATCGCGCTCATAGGCGACCCCGATGCACGCGCTGATCCTGCACGGGCGGTCCTGGTAGAGGATCGGCTGCGCGACCGCACGGAGGATCTGGCGGCCTAGATCCTTGGTGGTCTGATCGTCGCGCCCCACTTCCCGCACGATCGCAAACTCATTTCCGCTGCTCCGTGCGAAGGTGTCATCGTCCCCGATCAGCGGGCGGAGCGTTTTGACGACGGCGCGGAGCACGTGATCGCCCGCTTCATACCCCAGCGTATCGTTGATCTGCTTGAAGCGGTCCAGGTTGACGAGGATGACGGCCAACCTGGCTTCGCGGGTCTCCCCCAGGCGCCGTCCCAGCTCCACTTCGAGACCCCGCCGGTTCAGAAGGCCCGTGAGTTCATCGCTCAGGGCGCGACGTTCGATCTGAACGCGCTTCCTTTCGGAAATCGAGTCGGAATCCTCATCGTCATCCTGTGGCAATTTGAGATCTGTGACATCGGTCCAAAGGCCGACACGGCCGCCGTTTGGGAGCCTTCTGTCTGTGGCTTGCAGCCAGCGACCGGTGCTTGTCCGAAACATGCCGCTGATCTCATCGCCACCGCGCCGCCGCTTGAGTACATCCTCGGCGGATACTCCCGGATCGCCTCCGCCACGCTCCCAGACACCCTCGGCGAGACCCAGCCGGATGATTTCCTCCAACGTCATCCCGGGCGTAATCTCCGCACCATTGGCTTGGTGCAGCGAGAGGAACGCATCATTGGCGCGCACCAGCCGGTCACCCGTGTCGTAGAGCGCGAATGCGTCTGGAAGCGCGTTGAGCGCGTCCCAAACCCCGTCTCCGGCTGCCTCCTGGCCCCCGCTGCTCTCTAGACTCCGCTGGAAAACAATCCAGTACGCACCCTCATCCCCGTGATCCGCTGGGTGTAGATCGACCTCCGTCCAAACTATTGTCCCGTCCTTGTGGAGGATCGAGATCTCCTCTCGCGCCTCACGGCCCCCTTGCATAGCGCCTGTGAGGCGGCACATCGGGGCATCCTCGGCACCGGCACCGAAAAGAATCTGCGGTGACTGGCCCACGACCTCCTCGGCAGTGTACCCGGTCAGCGCACAGAAGGCCGGATTGCACCACAGGATGACAGGGTTCGAGGCATCCCGCGCATCTGCGCCGATGATGTGCACGGCATCGCGCGTCAGCTCCCCAAGCCTGGAAATCAGCGTCTCGATGTTCATGGGTTCACATGGCTCTCGGCGCTTGACCCTCCGACGCAGCATGCCGGCCTGGTGCTGACACCTGGACCTCCCACCCGACGACTGCGATGGCCGCAACGCTAGGAGCGAAGAGTTAAGCAACTGATAGCGGACAGGGACTTAACAGAACTAAGGCGCGGCGTGCATCTTCGCTGTGCATGTGGCAAGGAGGACCTCCCACCTCGGTCTCAAGGAGTACGCGCCATGTCCAAATCCGTCATCATCACCTGCGCGCCGACCGGGGGAATACACACACCCACCATGTCGCCTCACCTGCCGGTCACCCCGGCGGAGATCGCCCGCGCGAGCATCGAGGCGGCGGAGGCGGGTGCCGCCATCATCCACCTGCATGCGCGCAACCCGGACCCCGGCGATCTCTATGGCAAACCGGATCACCGGCCCGAGACGTTCATGCAGTTCCTGCCGACGATCAAACAATCCACCGAGGCGGTCGTGAATGTCTCCACTGGCGCGGGGCTCGGCATGTCCATGGACCAGCGGCTGGCCGCCGCGACCGGGGCGAGCCCCGAGATGGCCTCGCTCAACATGGGGTCGATGAACTTCGGGATCTTCCCGCTTCTGGAGAAGTTCGAGACATGGAATCGCGACTGGGAGCCCGAGTTCCTCGGCATGACCAGGGACTTCATTTTCCCCAACACATTCGCGACCATCGAATACGCACTAAAGAACCTTGGCGAGGCGCACGGGACGAAGTTCGAGTTCGAGTGCTACGATCTGGGCCACCTCTACAACCTGGCATATTTTGTAGATAAAGGAATGATTAAGCCACCGTTCTTCATCCAGATGGTCTTTGGCATACTGGGCGGTATGGGGGCGGAACTAGATCACATGTTCCATCTGCATCGGACCGCGCAGCGGCTTTTCGGCGATGTCTACGAATGGTCGGTTCTGGCCGCGGGAAAGAACCAGATGAAGTTCGCGACGCAGGCTGCAATGCTGGGCGGTAACCTGCGGGTCGGGCTGGAAGACAGCCTCTACATCGGCAAGGGAGAGCTTGCGACCTCGAACGCGCAGCAGGTCAGCCGGATCCGCGAGATCGTCGAGAATCTCGGGCTCACCGTCGCGACCCCGGCGGAGGCGCGGGAGCGCCTGGGGCTGAAGGGCGGCGACCAGGTCGGGTTCTGATCAGCGCCCGTTCAGTGCCCAGTCATAGGCGTGGTCATCGGCGCGGGCCTTACCGTCGAGCGCGGCCTTCGCGGGTCCGTCGGCGTGTTGGCGCAGATAGTCGAGCACGCCTTCCTCGCTCTGCGCGAAGTCCTCGCGGAACCAGACATAGATCGACGAGATCACCAAGAGACCGTTGCGCCGGCTGATCCCGCGCGGGTCGTTGACATAGGCCCGTTCGGCGCTCGCAAGCTCTTGTTCCAGCGTCGCGCCGCGATACGCCTTTTTGCCCAGGTTCGGGCAGCTCGCGGCCGCGCAATTGAGCGCGTAGTGGATGCGCGCATCGCCGTAGACCGGGCGCACGATCCCGTGCTCGATGTCGTTGAGGCTCAGCTTGCGCCCGATCACCGTCACCAGCTTGTCGTCCCACGGGCCGAGACCGAAGAGGCCGGTCGAGATGTCTCGGATCGAGTCGACCGGATAGTTCTCCAGGATCACGTCGACCGTCTCGGCATTGTAGAGATTGATCCAAAAGGCCAACTGCTCGGGCTGGTCGAGCTTTCGCGGATCAACGTCCTGGAGGCGCTGCAGATAGGAATCCAACGCCGCCCGGTCGGCCTCGGTGACATCGCCATAGGCGATCCGGTTGATGCCCGCGGTGTCGGTTTCGAGATAACGGGCAAGAAATCCGTCCCAGGCCCCGTGATCGACCGTCTCGCCGGACCCCTCTGAATGCTCCAGCCAGACCGGGTTCTCCAGCGCCACTTTTGGCACGAACAGCCGCTCGAACCCCGCGCGGGCGGGGGAGGCGAGCAGCAAGGCCGCGAGGGCAGCGATCAGAAAGTGGCGCATTGGTGTCTCCTCCTGCGAGTGCAACCAGAGGTGGGGGGCTTGACGGACCGGCCGCAACAAATGCGTTGTCACGTTTCCGTTGATGCCGGGGCCGGACTGGCTCTAATCAGATCGGCGGAAGGATACCACATGAACCAAGATACCAGTCATCACTCTGCCCATGATGCTGATGAGGACGCCCGGAACGAGGAGCTTCTGATCTATGTCGACGGTGCGCTCGTGCCGAAGGCGGAGGCGAAGGTCTCGGTCTACGACTCGGGTTTCATGCTGGGCGATGGCGTGTGGGAAGGGCTGCGGGTCCACAACGGGCGACTGGCGTTCCTCGAGGCGCATCTCGACCGGCTTTATGAGGCGGCCTATGCGATTGACCTCGACATCGGGATGGACCGCGCCGCGCTGACCGATGCCCTCTACCGCACGATCGAGGCAAATCAGATGCGCGACGATGCTCATGTTCGCCTCATGGTCACGCGGGGGCGCAAGAAGAAGCCGTTTCAGGACCCGCGGCTCTCGATCTTCGGCTCCACCATCGTCATCATCGCGGAGCATTCGAAGGCGTCCGACGAGACCATCCGCCGTGGTTTGCGCCTGCATACCGTGCCCCAGCATCGCGGGCTGCCGCTGACCCAGGATCCAAAGCTCAATTCGCATTCCAAGCTGAACTGCATTCTCGCGCTGGTCCACGCGCTCAAGGCCGGTGCGGATGAGGCGCTGATGCTCGACCCGGACGGCTGGGTGAACACGACCAACGCGTGCAATTTCTTCATTGTGCGGGGCGGGGAGGTTTGGACATCGACCGGCGACTACTGCATGAACGGCATCACGCGGGGCCATGTCATCGACCTCTGCCGGGCAAACGGAATCCCTTGCCTGGAGAAGAACTTCTCGCTGCTTGAGACCTACGGGGCGGAGGAGGCCTTCATCACCGGCACGTTCGGCGCGCAAACCCCGGTCTTCCAGATCGATGGCCGCCGGATCGGCAAAGGTGAGCCAGGGCCGGTCTTCACCCGCATCCGGTCGCTTTACAGGGATCTGATCGCCAAAGACTGCGCCATCACGCGGGCATGACCAGCCTCGATCCTTCCATCCTGACCCTCTGGGAGCTGCCGGAGGGCGCTGCGACCCGGCTGATCAATGTGTCGGAGAACCACACATATCTCGTGGAAGCGCCCGGCTGGCGCTCGGTTCTGCGGCTGCACCGCAACGGCTATCACACACGCCGCGCGATCGAATGTGAGCTCGCCTGGTCCGCGGCCCTCGTCGCCGAGGATGTGGTGAAAACCCCTGCTGCGATCCCGGGCAAGGATGGGGAGTTGATCCAGACGGCCAGGATCGGGGACGAGCCCCGGCATCTGGTCATGTTCGAATTCGCCGAGGGTGCGCAGCCGAGCGAGGATCAGGACCTCGCGGCCTCCTTCCATCGCCTCGGTGCCCTTGCCGCGCGAACGCATCGCCACTCCATCGCATGGCGCGCGCCAGAACCCTTCGAGCGCCTGACCTGGGATGTCGATGCTGTCTTCGGGCCGTACGCGACCTGGGGCGATTGGCGTGATGCGCCGAACGTGACAGCCGACATCGCCGAGGTGCTCGAAGGGGTGGAGGAGGTTGTGATCCGCCGGTTGCGCGCCTATGGGCAGGGGCCCGAACGCTATTGCCTGATCCATGCGGACATGCGGCTCGCCAACTTGCTGGTCGATGGCGACACGACCTGGCTGATCGATTTCGACGATTGCGGCTTCGGGTGGTTCCTCTACGATTTCGCCGCGGCGATCAGCTTCATCGAGGATCACCCGCAGGTGCCGAGCCTAAAGGCGGCATGGCTTGCGGGCTATCAGGAGATCCGCGCGCTGTCCCTGGATGATCTGGCCGAGATCGACACGTTCATCATGCTGCGCCGCATGGCGCTCCTCGCCTGGATCGGCACCCATACCGAGGCGCCGGAGCCGCAGGCGCTCGCACCCGATTTCGCCCGTATCTCGGCAGAGCTGGGGCGCGCTTATCTCGCTTCTCACGGCTGAAAGCCGCATCTCCTTGTGGTACGGTGTTTCACACACCAAGTTGTGAAATCAAGGAGCCGTCGACTTCTTTATTTTCAAGGCAGCGAAACATCAGGTTCAACCGATCGCGATTTAGGAGAGAGCCATGACCAATGTCCAGCCGCTTTTCCGGGGTGTCGATTGCCGGGGGGTTCCGATCTCCTACACGGACCAAAAAGCAATCGAGGGGCTGGAACGCGCGCATCTCTGTTCACTCGCCTTCCGGGGCGATGCGATCGCCGAGATCGACAAGGTGCTGGAGGAGCATCCGGGCTTCATCATGGCCCATCTGTTCCGCGTTGCCTGGATGACCCAGGCCATGGAGACGCGGATCTATGACGAGATGGTCCGGAGCTTCGAGAACGCCGCCGCCCTAGCAGCCCGGGCGAACAACCGCGAGCTTGGCCATCTCGCAGCGATCAAGAAATGGATCAACGGCGACTTCTACGGCGCGGTGCAGATCTGGGAGGAGGTGCTCACGCGCTACCCGCTCGATCTGATGGCGCTGCAGCTTGCCCATCTCTCTCATGTCCTGCTCGGCGATGTGGCAGGGCAGCGCGATACGGTCGGCCGGGTCTTCGCGCTCTGGGACGAGACGGTGCCGGGCTATGAGTTCGTGCTCGGCTTCTACTCCTTCGGGCTCGAGGAGAACGGTGATTATCACCGCGCGGAGGAGTTCGGACGCGAGGCGTTGGCGATCCGGCCCGACAACCCCTACGCCGTGCATGCCGTCTCGCATGTCATGGAGATGAAGGGCCGCCAGCATGGCGGGATCCGTTTTATGGAGGATCACCTGCGCCATTGGGGCAGCTCGAACTTCGCCAACCATCTCTGGTGGCATACCGGGCTCTACCACACCGATATCGGCGATATCGACGGGGTGCTCGATATTTATGACAATCACCTGCGGTCCGAAGATATTTCGGGTGAGAAATATGAGGAGCTCGACAGTTCCGCGCTGCTCTGGCGGTTGAAGCTGCTGGATGTGGACCTGAACGGCCGTTGGCCGGACCTGGCGGAGAAATGGGCGCCCTCGGCCACCGACACGCTTTACGCCTTCAACGACGTCCACGCGATGATGGCTTTCGTCTCGGCGGATCGGAAGGACGAGCAGGAGGCGCTGCTCTCGGCCAATGAGCGGTATCTCGAGAACGCGAGCGACGCGAATGTTGCCATGAGCCGTGAGATCGGGATGCCGTTCTGCCTTGCGATCCAGGACTTCCACCATGAGCGCTATGGCGAGTGTGTCGATCGGCTCTTGCCCGTGCGCTACATGACCCACCGGTTGGGCGGAAGTTTCGCACAGCGTGACATCATCGGTTGGACCCTGCTTGAGGCCGCGTTGCGAGCCCGCCGCTTCGATTTGGGTCTGGCACTCGCGAACGAGCGTTGTGCGCTCAAGCCGACGAGCGCGCAGAACTGGAATTACGTGGCGCGGGCCTTTAAGGGCCTTGGTGACCGCTCCCGCGCTGATCGGGCCAGCGCACGGGCACAGGCGCTGATCGCCGCCTGAGCCCGGCCTGCGCGCGCCGGTCCGCCGCCCGCCCCCACCCACCCCCCGGCGCGCGGCGGCCCCGCGCGCGCAGGCCGGGCTTGACGGCGCCTTTGCCTCCGGTGACGGTGTGCGCGACCGGAACGGAGGCCCCGATGCCCGATGATGCGATCCTCCTGCGCGAGGATGCCGACAAGATCGCGACCCTGACCCTGAACCGGCCGGAGGCGCTGAACGCGCTCTCCACCGAGCTTTTGGCGGCGCTTGAGGCGGAGTTCGAGCGGCTCTCAACCGACCGCTCGATCCGGGCTGTGATCCTCCGCGGTGCCGGGCGCGCCTTCTGCGCCGGTCATGATCTGAAGCAGATGACGGCGTCCCGCCAGGCGCCCGATGGCGGGCGCGCGGCCTTCTCTGCGCTATTCGCCCAATGCGCGCAGATGATGACGACCATCCGGCATCTGCCCCAACCCGTCGTCGCCGAGGTGCATGGGATCGCGACGGCTGCGGGCTGCCAGCTCGTTGCCACCTGCGACATGGCGGTGGCGGCCGAGAGCACGCGGTTCGGCGTGAACGGTGTGAATATTGGGCTCTTCTGTTCGACGCCCATGGTGGCCCTGAGCCGGAATATCCCGATGAAACAGGCCTTTGAGATGCTCGTGACAGGCGAGCTGACCCCTGCTTCACGCGCGTCAGAGCTAGGTCTGCTCAACCGCGTGGTCCCCGACGCTGATCTCGCGGAGGAAACCCGCGCGCTTGCCGCGCAGGTGGCGGGCAAGCTCGCGTCGGCGGTAAAGATCGGCAAGCGGGCGTTTTACGAGCAGGCCGAGATGCCGCTCGATGCCGCATATGCGCATACCGGCCGGGTGATCACCGAGAATATGCTGCATGCTGACACGGCGGAAGGGGTTGCCGCGTTCCTTGAAAAGCGACCGCCGGACTGGCCGGACTGAGCGCTGACGTCCGCCCTGGCCGCGCGCGGGTGGGTGGGCGAGCGCGGAGGAGCCGGTCCGGCGCAACCAGTGACGGGGAGCGCGCGGCCAACGTCTTGAAGTCAGATCGTTTTGGCCAGCGCCACAGCCGTGTCCGACATCCGGTTCGAGAAGCCCCACTCGTTGTCGTACCAGGTCAGAATCGAGCACATCGTGCCTTCGATCACCTTGGTCTGGTCGGTGTGGAAGACCGAGCTGTGGGGGTCATGGTTGAAATCCATCGAGACGAGTTTCTCGTCCGTATAACCCAAGATTCTCTGCAGAGGTCCGTTGCCGTTGGCGGCTTCGCGGATGGCGTCGTTGATTTCCTCGACGCTGGTCTCGCGGGAGGCGACGAATTTCAGATCGACGACCGAGACATTCGGGGTCGGGACGCGGATTGCGAAGCCGTCGAGTTTGCCGTTCAACTCGGGCAGCACGAGGCCCACGGCTTTCGCCGCTCCGGTCGAGGTCGGGATCATGCTCATCGCTGCCGCCCGGCCGCGGTAGAGGTCCTTGTGCATCACGTCGAGCGTCGGCTGATCGCCGGTGTAGGAGTGGATCGTGGTCATCACGCCGCGCTCGATCCCGACCTTCTGATGCAGCACATGCGCCACGGGCGAGAGACAATTTGTGGTGCATGAGGCGTTGGAGACCACAACATCATCCGCGCTGAGGCTTTCGTGGTTCACGCCGTAGACAATGGTCTTGTCGGCACCGGAAGCGGGCGCGGAGACCAGGACCTTCTTCGATCCGTTCTTCAGATGCGCGCTCGCCTTCTCCTTGCTCGCGAAGATGCCGGTGCATTCCATCGCGATATCCACATCGCCCCAGGGCAGCTCTTCGGGGTTGCGGATCGCGGTGACCTTGATCGGGCCACGGCCGACATCGATGGTGTCGCCATCGACCTTCACCTCGCCCGGGAAGCGGCCGTGGACGCTGTCGTAGCGCATCAGGTGCGCATTGGTCTCGACCGGGCCCAAGTCATTGATTGCAATGACTTCTATGTCGGTGCGGCCCGACTCGATGATGGCGCGCAGCACGTTGCGCCCGATGCGTCCGAAACCATTGATCCCGACTTTCACGGCCATTTGGGAGTCTCCTCGAGGAAGGGTGGATAGGTCTGATTTGCTGCCGCTTTTAGTGGGGGATTCGCCCGGAATCAATCCGGCCCCTGTGACTTGCCGGTCACATCCGACAACGATCTCTCACCCGCTTCGTCCGGTTTGCGCGGTGTGACGATCCTCACAGTCCAGCAAGCCTCTGCCGGGGTTTGCAAATTAGTGGATTGTGAGGATTATCACACTCTAATCATCTGATAACGTTGAATAAAATTCTTGTGGGGGGATTGAGGCCAGTGTCTCAGATCTCTAACTTCCCGACAAGGCGCTCGAGGTTCATCCCTGTCCTTCGCGCGCTGCCCGCGCCGCGGAACTGTTGTGCGAGGACAGTCCTTCGGAGGGCGAGGTCCGGGTGTGACCCCCCATGTCCGGGCCGCGGCGAATGGGTGAGGCGACCCATTCGCCGCACCGGCTCCGGACCCCAGCCACCCTGCCCGAGCATCAGATTCCGCGCGATTTTCCGCGATTTTTGTCGGAGATCCGAGTGGTTAACAAACGCCGGACAAAGTCCGACTGCAGATCTGGCCGTTTCGACAAACCGCGATTTTCTCCGAACTCGGCTTTTTTTCCGCCTGTAGCAAATGGCACAGCCGGGTGGCCCGCCGCTCCGTAAATTGCCTCATAATGAAACATTGAGGAGACTGACGATGGCCAAGCCTGAAGAGGTCCAGCCTCAGAAGCCGGACGAGATGAAGAACGACTACGTCGCCGTGGGGCGCGTCTTTGCCGATATGCTGGACGACGAACCCCAGGCCGGTGACGGGAGACGATTCCCCGCACTGCAGAAGCCGAGCGATGTCACCCTGAAGCGCGGCAGCACGGGATAGAGAGCGCGCCCCGTCGCCCGTGGGCGATCAGGGGCGGGCAGGGCGGCCTTGACTGGCGATGGTCAGAGCCGCCCTTGCAGCCGCAGAAGACCGAGTGCGGCGACCGTGACACCGTCCATAATCTCACCCCGGGTGATCATCTCGAGCACCTGCCCAACCGGGAAGGCGCGGGTGATCATGTCCTGCTCCTCCGCCTCTCGATTCGCCTCGCCAGCCGTGAGGCCGGTTGCCAGGAAGACCTCGTAAGCGCCGTCGATGAAACCATAGGCCGGGTGGAGCCGGCCGATCCGCTCCATCGAGGCGGCGCGCAGACCGGTTTCCTCGGCAAGCTCGGCATGGGCGACCTCGATCAGCGGGGGTGCCGCGCCATCGCGGACCGCGCCCTGCGGCAGCTCCCAGAATCGCCGCCCGACCGGATAGCGGAACTGCTCGACGAGGTGGATCTGGCCGTCCTCGAGCGCGACGATCACCGCGAAGTCGACCTTCTCGGCGACGCCATAGAGCCCCTCGGACCCGTCCCGGCGGCGAATGATGTCCTCGCGGATCCGGGTCCAGGGGTTTTCGTAGACGATCTTGGAGGAGACCGTCTCGATATCCGGTTTTTCGGTCAGAGCAGTGCCGTGACCCGCTCGGCCACGGCCTCGGCCGTGATGCCGAAATGGGTGTAGAGCTCGCCCGCGGGCGCGGAGGCACCGAAGCTGTCCATCCCCACGAAACCGGCTTTCTTCCAGTTGCCGTTCTCGGCCGAGAGCCAGCGGTCCCACCCCATCTGCACCGCAGCCTCGACGCCGACCCGGACCGGGCCGGGCGGCAGTACCTTGCGGCGGTAGGCGGGATCCTGCTGGGCGAAGAGCTCCATCGAGGGCATGGAGACGACGCGGGTGCCGATCGCCTGGGTCTCGAGGATGTCCTTGGCGGCCAGCGCGACCGAGACCTCGGAGCCCGTGGCGATCAGGATCGCGCGGCGCTTATGATCGGCCTCGGCCAGCACATAGGCGCCCTGGGCGGAGAGGTTCTTGTTGGTGTGTTTCTTGCGCGCGGCGGGCACGCCCTGACGGGTGAGCGAGATCACGCTCGGGCCGTTCGCGGTCAGCGCCGCCTCCCACGCCTCGGCCGTCTCGACCGTGTCGGCGGGGCGGAAGACAGTCATGTTTGGGGTGGCGCGCTGCATGGCGAGATGCTCGACCGGCTGGTGGGTCGGGCCGTCCTCGCCGAGGCCGATCGAGTCGTGGGTCATCACGTAGACGACCCGCTGGCCCATGATGGCCGAGAGGCGCATGGCGGCACGGGCGTAATCGGTGAAGACCATGAAGGTGCCGCCATAGGGCTGCACCCCGCCATGGAGCGCCATGCCGTTCATCGCGGCCGCCATGCCATGCTCGCGGATGCCGAAATAGACGTAGCGGCCCTTGCGGTTGCCGGGCTGGAAGACGCCCATATCCGCCGTCAGCGTGTTGTTCGAGCCGGTGAGATCGGCCGAGCCGCCCATCGTCTCGGGCATCACCTTGTTGACGGCCTCCAGCACCTTCTGGCTGGAGGCGCGGGTGGCGAGTTTCGGGGCCTCTTCGACGGCGGCTTTCTTGACGGCGCGGATGGCGGAGGCGAGGCGTTTGGGGGCCTCGCCCGCCATGACGCGGGTGAACTCGGCCCGGCGGCTGTCGGAGAGTTTGGCGAAGGCCTCCTCCCACTCGGCGCGGGCCTGGGCGCCGCGTTGGCCGGTCGCCTCCCAGTCCGAGCCGATCTGGGCGGGGATGTCGAAGGGCGGGTTGGTCCAGCCATAGGCGGATTTGGCGCCCGCGATCTCGTCATCCTTGGTGATCGCGCCATGGGCGGAGTTGGTGTCCTGCTGGGTCGGCGCGCCGAGGCCGATATGGGTCTTGCAGGCGAGCATGACCGGGGCTTTCTGCTGGATGGCCCAGTCCATGGCCGCCTCGATATCCGCGGTGTCGTGGCCATCGACCGCGCGGGTGACCCAACCCGACGCCTCGAACCGGGCCCGCTGGTCGGTCCGGTCGGTGAGGTCGACGCGGCCATCGATTGAGATGCCGTTGTCGTCCCAGAGCACGATGAGATGCGAGAGCTCCTGGCGGCCGGCGAGCGTGATTGCCTCCTGGGAGACGCCCTCCATCAGGCAGCCGTCGCCGGCGATGACCCAGGTGCGGTGATTGACGATCTTGGGGCCGAAGCGGGCGCGCAGGCTCTCTTCCGCGATCGCCATGCCGACGGCGGTGGCGATGCCCTGGCCGAGCGGTCCGGTCGTGGTCTCGATCCCCGGCGCGTGGCCGAATTCCGGGTGGCCTGCGGTGGAGGCGCCGAGCTGGCGGAAGTTCTTCACCTGCTCCAGCGTCATCGCCTCGTAGCCCGTCAGGTGCAGGAGACTGTAGAGCAGCATCGAGCCGTGACCGGCGGAGAGGACGAACCGGTCGCGGTCGGGCCAGTCGGGCGCCTTCGGGTCGAAGCGAAGGTATTTATCGTAGAGCACGGTCGCGACATCGGCCATGCCCATCGGCATGCCGGAATGGCCGGAATTGGCGGCCTTGACCGCATCGAGCGCCAGCACGCGGATCGCGTTCGCCATGGCGAACCGGCGCGGGTCGGCGGATTTCATCTGCTCAAGTTCCACGGGGTGTCCTCTGATCACGGGGAGGGGTCGGTCGGGTTGCGCCGGACAATGCGCAGAGAGACAAATCCGGTCAAGAGCCGGGGCATCACGACCACCCGTTTAGACCGGTGGGACACTCGGCGACGCGGTCGGGCCTGCGCGGGGTGGGTGGGGTGCGCCGCAGGGGCAGTGGACGCGGAGGTTGCAAGGGAGCGCAGGCCCGATCCGCCCCTCACGCAGGCATCACTTGCGCGGGCGGTGCGGCTTGTCGTTGTTGTCCTTGATCCGCCAGCTGCGGCCCGTGCGCGTCTCCGTCCGGCCCGATCGGCCCTGTTGCGGCTCGCCGCGGAGCGTGGCCACCACGTCCTGAACCACTTCCTTGCGGGTGCGGTAATACTGATGCCGGCCATGGGTCACTTCGCCGTGGGTATCGCTCACATCCCTGCAGTCGACCGTGACGATCCGGGAATCGAGAAGATCGAGATCCTCAGGCCCCTGCGCCCCCAGCCGGTCAGGATTGCTCTTGGTGCGATCGGAGACCTGAAGCGGGATGTCATCCTTGGCATGGTAGACATGGATCTGGTTGCCGAGATCGAGCAGCATTCCGAGCTTCTCGCGGTCGCTGAGCGCGTCCGAGTCCTCATCCGCCGCCATCAGAAAGACATGCTCGAAGATCCGGGGCAGCCGCCGCCCGCCATAAAGCTCGGCGAACTCCAGCACCGCGTGGCGGAGTGCCCAGTTGCCCATGGAGTGCGCGACGACATGGATCTTCCGGTCGCATTGCTTGAGGTCTTTCGGATCCGGGATGCCGCCATGGGCGTCGCGGGCGGCCAACAGCAGTTCCTGGTCCTGCCGGCGCAGTTCCATCAGGAAAGCGACCAGCTTGTGCAGCATGCGCGCCATGGCAACGCCCGACAGCTTCGCGTCGTGGCGGTCCGAGCGGTAGTTTGAGAAGCTCGGCACGACCTCGCCGTTCGACGGCCAGCCGAAGAAGACAACGATCGCCTCCTTGCCTTTCTCACCGTAGAGGCTCTGCAGCTGCGCGGCGCGGATCGCCGAGTTGTCGAAGTCGTTCGCAAAACCATGCAGGTAGATGATCATATCCGTGCAGCCGTCCTTGAGCCGCTTGCGCAGCCCCTCGAACAGGTTGGCGGAGCCGACCACCTCCTTGGATTTGGTCTTGCTTTCGGGATAGATTTTGCGCGCCGTGACTTTCCAGCCCTTGTCTGCGAAGGGGTCGGCGCCCTGAACCATGGCTTCTCCGACCCTGAACATCTGCGGGCCGTCTTTGTGGAAGCGTTTGCCGAAGCCCTTGAGCTTGCCTCGACGGTTGAACCGAACATCGCGGTTCGTTGCAAAATAGATCTTGGCCAAATGAGCCTCCCTGAAAAATCGACTGTCGCATTTTAGCACAGAGTTCTGCGGAAAAGCGCATCGCCAAGGCACGACAGCATCTTGGAAAACCAGGTGCGTCCGCCAGGGATGCGGTCAGTTCCGGCCCAGCGGAGCCGGGAAGCAAATGGATTTCCTGGGCGTATTTCGGTGCGCGAAATGGCAGGGAGTGTGGTTTGGGGCTTATGAACCACAATATTCTGGCCCTTTTCTGGCATACTGTGCCAAATGAGGTGATTCGGTTTTCAGCCGCCCGGAGAGAGGTGGCGCGCCGCGATCATTTACGTTGAGGTTGGACGGAGGATCCAATGAGCAGAGTCGATACAGCCCTAGCCCGTCTCGAAGCCGCACTCGATGCGCTCGAGGTGGCGTTCGATCAGGAGGACCCTGCCAAAGGGGGGCATGAACAGCGGCTTCGCGGCGAGCGCGAGGCGCTCATGAGCCGGGTGCGCGAGCTGGAGGCGAAATCCCGCGAGGATGCGCAGTTGCGGGGCGAGGCGGCGGATGCCGTGCGCGCCGCGTTGCAGGATCTCCGCGCGGTTGCGGCGCAAGGAGGTGTGGCCCATGGCTGAAGTGGCGGTACGCATCGGCGGGCGGGAATACCGGCTCGGTTGCGGTGAAGGCGAAGAAGAGGGCCTGATCAACTACGCCAAGCGGATGGATGGCATCGCCGATGCCATCCAGCGGCGGATGAGCCAGCCTGTGCCCGAAGGCAGGCTTCTGGTCATGGTCGGCATGATGCTGGCCGACGAGCTGGCCGATGCCGAGGCGCAGACCCGCTCGGCCCAGAAGGATGCCGCCAAGGCAAGAGATCTGGCCGACAGCCGCCAGGCGCCGAGCGACATGTTCAGCGAGGAAGCCGAGGAAGCGCTGACCGAGCGGATCATGGCCATCGCCGACCGGATCGAACGGCTGAGCCAGAAATTCGGCTGACCCCGGCAAAGCCGTCACGAGGGCTTTGCATTCCGACCAACGGGAAATATATTTGGCTGCGGCGGGTTCTGTCTTTCTCGTGCTGCGGACAGTTTCCTGGTGGCCTAATTTTCTTCGCGGGAGCTGGCTCTGCGTTCGCTCGTGGGCTTACGCACCTGGCACCCACCTGGTTTTCCAGGCTCGCGAGGATCTGAAACCGCCACGGTCACGACGGGCCCGCCACCTCCTTTTTCCGCAGGATGAGTTCCATCAGGGCAGGGGCGCGAGGCTGGCTTCGATCACCTTGGCCTCCGCCGGGTCCAGTTGCGGCAGCAGGGCCCGGATCGTGTAGCCGCCATGTGTCTTGCCGTTCAGCACGAAGGTCCAGTCCGAGATCTGTTCGGCCGTAAACTCGATCGGGTCGCCATGCTTGCCTTCGAACCGGACGGGGTCGTTGGCGAGGCGGCCGCGGAACGTGCCCTCCGATCCCTGCGAGACGTTCTGCACCCAGATATGCTCGACCCCGTCATTGTCATGCGGCACGCCGACCTTGAGCGTGAAGTTGACCGCTCCGTCAGGGTTCTGTGTGCAGGGAACGTAGACGGTGGAGAAGGTCCGGCGCGCCTCGGCAATGGCCGCGTCCATGTCCGGGTCGTCGCCCTGCACTTCGACGAAACCTGAGTTATCGGCCGTCTTCTCGCCACTCAGATAAGCGTAGCCCACGATGGCGGTGATCAAGATGAACGGAAGCAGTCTGCCAATGCGCATGTCGTCTAACCCCTCATGAGATGTGCATCTGGGATGCAAATCAGGTCACAATGGGAGCAGCCTGCCGAAAACGTGCGGCTTTGCAACTCAATCATGCGGCTCGTCTTGAAACGCGGCGGAATTTTCTGCACGAGTGGAAGACAGCCTGCGCGAGACCAATGCCCTCATGATCCAGCTTACAATTCGCAAACCCGACGACTGGCACCTGCATCTGCGTGACGGCGCGATGATGGAGGGGGTGACGGGGTGGACGGCGCGGCACATTGCGCGGGCGATCATCATGCCCAACCTCGTGCCTCCGGTGGTGACCGGCGCGCAGGCAGCCGCCTATCGCGAGCGGATCCTGGCTGTCGCGCCCGGGTTTCAGCCGCTTATGACGCTCTATCTCACCGACACCACGGACCCCGAGGATGTGGTCGCCGCCCATCAGGCCGGGATCATCAAGGCGGTGAAGCTCTACCCGGCAGGCGCCACCACGAACTCGGAGAGTGGCGTCACCAAGATCGACCGCGTGCGCCCGGTGCTGGAGCGGATGGCGGAGGCGGGCATCCCGCTCTGCATCCATGGTGAGGTGACCGATCCGGAGGTCGACATCTTCGACCGGGAGCGGGTCTTCATCGACACGGTGCTGGAGCCGATGCGCCAGCATTACCCGGCACTGCACATCATCCTGGAGCATGTTACGACCGCCGACGGGGTTGAGTATGTGCGCGCGACCCAGAACGTGGCCGCGACGCTCACCACCCATCATCTGATCATCAACCGAAACCACATGCTCGCGGGCGGGATCCGGCCGCATTACTACTGCCTGCCGGTCGCCAAGCGCGAGCGCCACCGGGTGGCGCTGCGCCATGCGGCTGTCTCGGGCGACCCGCATTTCTTCTCCGGCACCGACAGCGCGCCGCATGTGGATGCGGCGAAGGAGACAGGCTGCGGCTGCGCGGGCTGTTTCACCGCGCCCAATCACCTCGCCTGCCTCGCCCATGTGTTCGAGGAGGAGGACGCGCTCGACAAGCTCGAAGGCTTCGTCTCGCTCCATGGGGCGGCCTATTACGGCATGCCGGCCAACGAGGAGACGATCACGCTGGTGCGCGAGGACGACCCCGTGACCTACCCCGACAAGATCGACACCGGCGCCGGGCCGGTCACCGTGTTCGACCCCGGCTTCCCACTCCATTGGCGGGTTGAGGAGAGCGGATGATTGCCCTGACATTTCCCGACCGTGCCCTGATGGCCGAGCAGATGGCGCGGATGCTGCTCGAGATCGAGGCGGTGCATTTCCGGGCCGATGAGCCCTACAAGCTGACCTCCGGCATCGCGAGCCCGGTCTATATCGACTGCCGCAAGCTGATCTCGTTCCCGCGCATCCGCTCGACCGCCATGGATTTCGCCTGTTCGGTGCTGGCGCAGGATGCGGGCTTCGAGGCGTTCGATGCCGTCGCGGGCGGGGAGACGGCGGGCATCCCCTTCGCGGCCTGGATGGCGGAGCGCCTGGCGCTGCCGATGCAGTATGTGCGTAAAAAGCCCAAAGGGTTCGGCCGGGATGCGCGGATCGAGGGCGTGATCTCAGAAGGTCAGAGGGTGCTCCTGGTCGAGGATCTGACCACCGATGGCGGCTCGAAGGTCAATTTCGTCAACGCGATCCGCGAGGCGGGGGCCGGGTGCAGGCACACCATCGTGCTCTTCTACTACGACATCTTCCCCGAGGTGCCGGGCAAGCTGGCGGAGCAGGATATCAAGCTGCATTACCTCGCCACCTGGCGCGACGTGCTGGCGGCGGCCCGGGCGGGGCAGTACTTCGACACGCGCACCATGGACGAGGTGGAGAAGTTCCTCGACCAGCCGCTCGCCTGGTCGGCGGCCCATGGCGGGATCGCCGAAATCACCATCTGAGCGCCGCCGGGATGCGTGCGGGTGGGTGGGCTGCCCGGGCGCCTGCCGTCCCACGCAGATCCGGCCGGGGAGCGCGCATCCCGGCGGCGCTCAGCCCTCCTCCCGCGCCATGGGGATCAGGATCAGGGCTCCGAAGATCAGCACGGCAGAGGCGATCAGTGAGGGGAGCGTGAAGCTGCCGGTCAGATCACGCAGCCAGCCGGCAAGTGCGGGGCCGATCATCTGGCCGGTTCCGAAGCTCGCGGTCATCAGCGCCATGATCGCCCGGCCGTCGCCGGAGGAGCGCTTCGCCGCCTCCTGAAAGCCGAGTGCCGTCAGCCCCATGAAGGTGCCGCCGAGCAGGATCGCGGCCGCGATCATCGCGCCCCAGCCCTCGACGATCGAGATGCCGACGCCCACGGCCTCCAGCCCCATGGCGATCTGATAGATCCGGATGCCGCCATGGCGCCTCGCGGCCCGGCTCCAGAGCGCGACCGAGGGGATGGCCGCGAAGCCGACCAGAGCCCAGATCAGGGTCTCCGCCCCGCGGCCCGCGCCGCTCTCGCGCAGGATGGTGACGATAAATGTCGCGGTGATCACGTAGCCGAAACCGAGACAGCCATAGGCGAGCACGAGACGCCAGAGACGGGGATCCGCCGCCCCGCCCGCTGCTGCGGTTTGCCCGAGAGGCTCCGCCCGCGGGATGAGCCAGAGCGCGGTGAGAAGAGCGCCCGCGGTCAGCGCCCCGCCGATGAGCCAGATCAGGGGCCAGTCCGCATCGGCCACCACCCAGGGCTCGGAGATCAGGGCCGAGATCAGAATGCCGGTGCCGACGCCCGCGAAGTGGATGGCCGAGAGCGCACCGTGCCCGCTTTCCTGCAGCCTGCGCACAACCAGAGCGGAAGCGAAGACCAGAACGAAGGCGCTCGCCATGCCGCCCAGAAACCGCCAGAGCGACCAGAGCCAGACCGGCGCATCGAGGGCCATGACGCCGGTCGTCAAAGCGCTTATGGCGAGCGCTGCGATAAGGCCCGCCCGGGCACGGCCGGAGAGGCCGGGCAGGGCTGCGAGCAGCGCGCCCAGCAGATAGCCCGCGAAATTGGCCGAGGCGATCCAGCCCGCCTGCTGCGGGGTGAGACCCGCGCCCTCGGCCATCAGGGGCAGGACCGGTGTGTAAAGGAACCGCCCGATCCCCATGGCGCCGGCCAGCGCGATCAGCCCGCCAAAGGCCAATGCTGCGGGGGAGGGTGCTTTCGTGTCCGGCGCCATCTCTCGGGCGTCTCATTGCATTAGGTGGAATGCAACCCCATATCTGGCCCATGCGGGCGCTGTCTGACGGGCCCGCAGGACAACTTTTGCCGCTTTGAGAAAGGGCAGATAATGGCGCGTGTGAGCTTTGCCTCCCATCCGTTTCTCCTGGGATTTGAGCAACTCGATCAGCTTGTCGAGCGCACCGCGAAGGCGGGAGACGGATACCCCCCGTATAATATCGAGCTGACCGGCGAGGATGCCTATCGCATCACGCTGGCCGTGGCCGGTTTTGCGGAAAGCGAGCTGTCGATCACCGTCGAGGACCAGCACCTGGTCATCCGCGGCAAGCAGGCCGATCTGGGCGACGGGCGGGAATTCCTGCATCGGGGCATCGCGACCCGGCAGTTCCAGAAGAGCTTTGTCCTGGCCCAGCGTGTGGAGGTCGTGGATGCGTCGCTCGACTGCGGCCTTCTGCATATCGACCTCAAGCGCAAGGCACCCGACACGGTTGTCCAGTCCATTCAAATCAAGCCAGGGCGCTGAGATCAGGCCCGAGGAGTTGACCCATGAAATCGCAGATCGTCTATATTCGCGAAGCCGACCGGGCGGAATTGCCCGATGAATTGCAGGGCCATGACAAGTTGTTTTCCGTCCACGATGCGGAGAGCGGCGAGCAGATTGCTCTGACGTCCGACAGGAAGCTCGCTTTTGCGCTCGCCATCAAGAACGACATGACGCCGATCAGCGTTCACTGACCGGCGAAGCTGGGGTCCGCCCGATCAGGCGGCCTTGGCGTCGTGCTGTTCGGTGAGGAGCGCGTAGAGCGCGTTCTTGTCGCCCCCGGCGCGCAGTTTGGCGCAGACTTCCTGATCACGCAGGAGGCGCGAGACCTTTGCCAAAGCACGGAGATGCTGGGTGCCGGATTCCTCGGGCACCAGCAGGACAAAGATCAGGTCCACACCCAGGCCATCGGCGGCCTCGAAGTCGATCGGCTTCTCAAGCTGAGCGAAGAAACCCCCGATCTTGTTCATTTTTTCCACACGGGCGTGGGGGATAGCGATCCCGTTGCCCATGGCGGTCGAGCCGAGGCGCTCACGCTCCATCAGCCCCTCGCAGATCAGCCGCGGTTCGAGATCGTAAAGATCGCGCGCGCGGCTGCTGATCTCCTGAAACACCTGCTTGCGGCTGGCGGCCTTGAGGCCCGCTACCACGTTGTCCGGTCCAATGAGATCGGAAATTTCCATGGGGTCCATCCCACTCCAGTTCCAAAAAATCTTCAGTTGCCTGCGGCGTCCGCAGGGTCGATCCACCCGATGTTGCCGTCATCCCTTTGGAAGACGATGTTCAAGCGCCCGTTCTTCGCGTTCTTGAACATCAGGAAGGGGGCGTGGGCGAGTTCCATCTGCATGACGGCGTCGCTTACGCTGAGCAGGTGGATGTTCGTCTCCATCTCGGCGACGATGACGGGTTCACCGTTGCCCTCGACGATTCCTTCGTCGTCCTCCTCCTGTGCTTCGAGTACATAGGACGGGGCGGCGAAGGCTTCAATGCGACCTGATTTGTCGTTGTGGTGGTTCTTCAACCGACGGTGATGGCGGCGGATCTGCTTCTCGATCCGGTCGGCGGATTGGTCGAAAGCGCCGTAGATCTCGGTGCCGGAACCCTGTGCCTTGGCCGTGAGGCCGGTCGAGAGGTGCACGGACGCATCGCAGCGGAAGGCATGGCCATCACGCGAGAACACGACATTGGCATCCACGGGGCGGTCGAAATACTTCCCGACCGCGTCGGAAAGCCGGTCTTCGACGTGGGTGCTCAGCGCATCTCCCACATCGATCTGCTTGCCCGATACTTTGACCTGCATCTTCCCTCCGATCGGAGCTGTCGCTCGCTGGCTCGCGCCGGTCTGTGCCGAGTCATCTGCGAGCGAGGCGCGGAACCTAGAAAGGCCGCGCTGGTCTGTCAATATAGCAGGAAAGAGCCTGCGCGGAGCAAGCAGGAGACACGAAAACACCCGCAGATTTTACCTTATTGGGACAGGAGAGCTTTTTGCCGCCGACGCTCGACCGAAGAGCCGAGTTTGAGGTTTTTCCGGTACTTGGCGACGGTTCTTCGCGCGATATCCACGCCGTCGGCGCGTAAAATTTCGACAATCGCATCATCGGAGAGAATGGTATCGGCCCGTTCTTCATCGATCAGCTTCTTCACCATGTGACGGACCGATTCGGCGCTCATCCCATCGCCGGAGCCGACGGCGTTCGTGAAGAAGAACTTCATCTCGAATATGCCCCGTTCGGTGGCGATGTACTTGTTCGAGGTCACTCTGCTTGCGGTTGATTCATGGATTTCGAGCGCGTCGGCCACGGTCCTCAGCGTGAGCGGCTGGAGGCCCGAGATCCCGTGGTTGAAGAAGGCCTCCTGCTGGCGGACGATCTCGCCCGCGACCCGCAGGATGGTGCGCGCCCGCTGGTCGAGGCTCTTGATCAGCCAATTGGCGGTATTACGGCATTCAGAGAGGTAACTTTTTACCTCGTCCCCGCCTTGGCGAAGCTCGGCGGCATAGCGCCGGTCGATCAGCACCTTTGGCAGGGTTTCGCTGTTGAGCTCGACCGTCCAGCCGCCCCAGGGGCTTCGGCGCACGAAAACATCCGGGATCCGGCTTTCCGGCACGTCGCGGGCAAAGGCATCACCGGGGTAGGGCGTCAGGGTGCGCAGTTCGGAGAGCATGTCGGCGAGATCCTCGGCCGTGATCCGGTGGCGCTGTGCCAGTTGCGCGGGGGTCAGGCGGGAGATCGCCTCGAGATCCTGGAGCAGATTGGCCATCATCGGGTCCAGGCGGTCGCGCTCGGCCAGTTGCAGCTCGAAGCATTCGACGAGGTTTCTGGCGGCGATGCCGGTGGGATCGCAGCCCTGCACCAGCTTCAGCGCGGCGCGGGCGCAGTTCTCCGTGACGCCGAGCCGTTCGCCGAAATCGCTGATCCCGGCGCGGAAATAGCCGTGTTCGTCCAGATCCTCGACGATGGCGGTTGCGACGAGAAGCTCGGCGGGGGTGCAGCGCATGGCGCCGAGCTGTTTGAGCAGATGGCCCCGCAGGGTGGGCAGTTCGGCGAGGCGGGCATCGACATCCGGCAGCTCGCCATCGAAGCTGGATGTGCCGCCGGCGCCGACACTCGACCAGCCCTCGACCGGGGTCTCGGGCGCCTCGGACGGCGTGTCGTCATGCAGGTTCTCGCGGCCGGTGTCGAAGGTCTCGGCAGAGAGCGACATGTCGCCCTCGGCGGTCACCTTGTCATCGAGGGGCGGGGGATCGGCACTGTCGGGCGCGGGGGCTGCCTGCTCGGTATTCTGTTCGAGGACGAGCAGCGGGTTCGACTCGACCTCGCTCGCCACGAACTCACAGAGCTCGACGTTCGACATCTGCAACAGCTTGATCGCCTGCTGCAGCTGCGGCGTCATCACCAGCTGCTGCGACTGCGATATCTCTAGCCTTAGGCCAACGGCCATGCGTTCCCGTTCCCCGTTCAGTCACGGCACGTTGGCAGAGGTGTGTTACTAGATCCGAAACTCTTCGCCCAGGTACACTTTACGCACGTTGGGATCCTGCACGACCTCCTGCGGGGTGCCGCTCATCAGGACGGCACCATCATGCAAGATGTATGCCCGGTCAATGATTTCCAGTGTCTCTCTTACATTATGGTCCGTAATCAGGACACCGATGCCACGGTCCTTGAGGTGGCTGACGAGGTTCCTGATCTCGCCGACAGCGATCGGATCGATGCCTGCGAACGGCTCATCAAGCAGGACATAACTGGGATTTGTGGCCAAACAGCGGGCGATTTCGACCCTTCTGCGTTCGCCCCCAGACAGCGCCTGGGCCGGGCTGCGGCGCAGGTGGGTGATGGAGAACTCGGCGAGCAGTGCCTCGAGCGTCTGCTGGCGGCGGACCCGGTTGGGCTCGATCAGCTCGAGCACGGCGAGGATGTTGTCCTCGACATTCAGGCCGCGGAAGATCGACGCCTCCTGCGGCAGATAGCCGAGACCGAGACCCGCGCGCCGGTACATCGGCAGCGTCGAGACATCGAGTCCGTCGACATAGATCTGGCCCGTGTCGGAGGCGACCATGCCGATGATCATGTAGAAGCACGTGGTCTTGCCCGCGCCGTTGGGGCCGAGCAGGCCGACCGCCTCGCCGCGCCTGAGCGTCATCGAGACATCACGCACCACCGGGCGGCGGCGGTAGCTTTTGCCGAGACTCCGGACCGTGAGCCCCTCTTCGACGGCGTGCAGGATCGCCATTGGCTCAGGAGCCGCCGCAGGGCGCGGAGGTGACGCCGGCATTGTCCGCGGTCGAGGGGGCGAAGATGCTCTTGACCGGCTGGTCGGCCGTTCCGATCACCCGGCCGATGCCGGTGTTCAGGTCGATCTCGAGCCTCGGGCCCGCGATGGCGTTGATGCCCTGGGTCAGCACCACATTGCCCGCCATGCGTACTTTGCCGGATTTGACGTCATAGGTGCCGGTCGCGCCCTGCGCCGTCTCCGAGCCGTTGCAGAGGAAGACGTTGCCGACGGCGTCGATCTTCTCGATCGCGCCGGTGTCGCCGGAATCGTCCGTGCCGTCGTCCGAGCCGCCCTGTTCGCGGTAGAAGACATTCAGCTTGTCCGCGGTCAGCCGCATGGTGCCCTGACCCGCGACGACGTTGCCGCTGAAGATCGCCAATTGCTCGGACTGTCTGACTTCGAGGCTTTCCGAGGTGATCTCGATCGGCGCCTTGTTGTCGTGCTTGAAGCCGCCGAAGGGGCCGTCTTCCTGTGCGGGTGCGCCGGAGGCGCCGATGCCGAGCATGAGCGCGAGGCTCCCGATCCGCAAACCGTTCTTCAACACGTAACCTCTCCTCACCCGTGACCGGCGACTGCCCCCGCGCACTCGATCACGGAAAAGTCTAGCGCGCTTCTTCGGGAATGAAAACAACTCGAACACCCTGGTCGAAATACAGGATCAGACCGGAGGCCGGGTTGGCGGTGTTGCCGCTGGCTGCCTCGACCCGGAAACGCCCGGCCTCGATCGATCCGTTTGGCCCGGTGGCGCGCACGGCGCCGGGGGCGACGGCGCCTTTTGCTTCGAGGTTGATGATAAGCTGATCGGTTTCTGCGCGGTAGCCGTCGGAGGTTGTGATGACGACTTCGTCAGTCAATGTCAGCTCGTCGGCGTCGCGGATCATCAGGCCGGAGCGGGATTCCCCGTCGACCGTCTGGCCATCGGAGAGCGTGAGTGTGCCCGCCGGCTCCTCCAGCGCGATCTCGTTGGGCGAGGGGCCGTCCGGGATGGCGCGGACCGCGCGCAGGACGAAGGGGTCGCCGGTCTCGGTCGTGCCGGTGAAGCGCGGGTTCTCGAGCTGCATCCCGGCGCCGAGCGAGGCGAGTTCTTCGGGCGAGAAGATCGTGTCCTCGCTCCGCCCGACCAGGAAAATCGCCGCGATCAGGAGGAGGGCCGCGATCGGCAGTATGATCTTCACCCAGCGGATCAGGAGCGAGTAGCCCGCGACGGCGTCCAGGCGTTCGGCGCGGGCGCGTCTCATCGCGAAACGCCTCCGCCGGGGCCTTTGTCGACACCGGCGCGCAGGCAGTCATGCATATGCAGGATGCCGAGCGGCGTGCCCGGGCCCGCGGGGTCGAGCACGAAGAGCGTGGTGATCTGTGGGCTGCGCGCATTCATCTCGGCCAGCGCCTCCTGGGCGAGCGCGTCGGGGGCGATGGTGCGCGGCCGGCCGGTGGCGACGTCACCCGCGCTGCGCTCCAACAGACCCTCCATGTTGCGGCGCAGGTCGCCGTCGGTGATCACGCCGGTGAGGCGGCCCGCGGCATCGACGGTTCCGGCGACGCCGAAGCCCTTTTCGCTCATGACCAGGAGCGCCTCGGACATCGGCGCGTCCTCGGCGATGAGCGGCATGCCGTCGCCCGTGGTCATCAGGGCAGAGACCGTGACCAGCTGGGCGCCGAGGGTGCCGCCGGGATGGAACCGGCGGAAGCTTTCGGGTGTGAAGGCGCGGCGTTCCATCAGCGCGACGGCGAGCGCGTCGCCAAGCGCGATGGTGAGCGTGGTCGATGTGGTCGGCGCGAGGCCGTTGGGGCAGGCCTCCTCCGCCGGGGGGAGGGTGAGGGCGATATCGGCCTGGGTGAGCAGGGTGGAGCCCGGGCGACTCGCCACCCCGATCAGCGGGATCTTGAAGCGGCGGGTATGCGCGATGATGTCGGCGAGTTCCCTTGTCTCGCCGGAATTCGAGAGCATCAGCACCACGTCCTGATCGGTGATCATGCCGAGATCGCCATGGCTCGCCTCGGCCGGGTGGACGAACTGTGCAGGCGTGCCGGTGGAGGCCAGCGTCGCCGCGATCTTGTGGCCGACATGGCCGGATTTGCCCATGCCCGAGACGATCACGCGGCCCCGGACGCCGAGCATCAGGTCTACGGCGGCGGAGAACTCCCCGGGCAGGTCCCGGGCGAATTGCGCGAGCGCTTCTGCCTCGAGGGCGAGAACGCGGCGGCCGGTCGCCATGGCTTCATCGCGATTTTGCATGTCCGCTACGCTCAGTGATCGAAGATATCCACCTCGGGCCAGCCGGAGAGATCCAGCATCGCACGGTCGGGCAGGAATTGGAAACAGGCGGCGGCGATTGCGCTGCGGCCCTCGCGCTCGAGCCTGCGGTCGAGCTCGGCGCGGATCTGGTGGAGATAGAGCACGTCGGAGGCGGCATAGCTCATCTGCGCCTCGCTCAGCGTCTCCGCCCCCCAGTCCGAGCTTTGCTGCTGTTTCGAGATGTCGACGCCGAGCAGATCCTGGCAGAGGTTCTTCAGCCCGTGGCGATCGGTGAAGGTGCGCACGAGCTTCGAGGCGATCTTGGTGCAGTAGACCGGCCGGGCGGTGACGCCGAAGGTGTGGGCGAGAACGGCGATGTCGAAACGGCCGAAATGGAAGAGCTTGAGCACATTCGGGTCGGCGAGCATGGCGGCGAGGTTGGGCGCCTCGGTCTGGCCCTTGGCGATCTGGACCAGATGGACGCTGCCGTCGCCCGAGGAAAGCTGCACGAGGCAGAGCCGGTCGCGGTGCGGGTTGAGGCCCATGGTCTCGCTGTCGATGGCGACCACGGGGCCGAGGTCGAGACCGTCGGGCAAATCGCCCCGATGAAGCGTGATACTGGTCATTCGGTGTGCCGCTTTCCGGACGTGGTTGTCTGCTCAGGGCCCCGATGTAAGCGGTTTCGCCCTCCATGTCACGGCACCTTGCCGAGGCGACCGGTGCAGCCGGAGGAGGCAGTGGTGGTCGCCGGGTCAGGTGGTGGTTCCTGGAGAAATGCGCCGAGCCGGCTAAAGGCTCTCCAGCGCTGCCTTCGCGAGGGCCTGGCCGCTGAGCCAGCCATCCTCGGCATTCGGGCCGAGGCACCAGTCGCCACCCATGAAGAGGCCGGTTTCGGGGTCCGCGAGGCTGGCCTGGCCGAGCGGGGTGGCGGTGCACGCGTAGCGCCAGCGGTGGCCTGCGAGGTAGACGGGCTCGGGCAGGTCGACCTCCATCGCGCCGGGCAGGAGGGCGAGCATCGCGCGGGCGATCCCGTCCTTGTCGGTTTCCAGATGGCGCGCGCTCCATTCGGCGCTCGCGTGGGCGACCCAGGCTTCCGGCAGCTTGAGCCGCCCGGGTTTGGAGGCGTTGCGGATGATCCAGGCAAGCTCTGGCCCGGGGTTCTTCAGGACGTCGAACAGCAGGCCGAGCTGTTCGTCGAAGGCGACCATCAGCGTGAGGCAGGGCGCCATCTCGACCGTGGCGAGGCGGGAGGCGAGCGGGTGGTCGCCTAATAGGCGCTGAGCCTGCGGGGCAGGGACCGTGAGGAGGACCCGCTCGGCCAGGACCGGGGCCCGGTTATCGGTGAAGCTGAGGTGCCAGAGATCGTCGGCGCGTTCGAGGCGCGCGATCTCTGCCTCGCTGATCAGATCGACGCCGCTGGCCAGCTCGCGCGCGAGGCCGCTCATCCCCGGGTGCCCGACATGCCATGGCTTGCGGCCGCGCCAGGGGCCGGTCGGGCCCCAGACGCCTGCGGCCCCCGCCGTGACCAGATCGGACAGCGTGTCCCGAAACCCGGGGTCGGAGGCGGTGACGTATGGGGCGCCGTGGTCGAAGCTGAGGCCGCCATCGGCCCGCCTGGTGGCGAGCCGCCCGCCGACGCCGCGGCTTTTGTCGAACAGGGTCGGGCGGTGCCCGGCATCTGTCAGTGCCTTCGCGGCGCTCAGCCCGGTGATGCCGGCACCGATGATCGCGGTGGAGAGGGGGGATTGGCTCATGGTTCGCTCAGTTGGCAAGCAGCGGAAAGGTGACGCCGAGGGCCCATGCAAAGGCGATCCCCAATGCCACGCCGCCGATCGAAGGGTGCCCGGTGCTCCGCAACAACCAGCGGCTGAAGAGACCATAGAGGATAAAGAAGAGCAGGATAACCGGTAGAATGATGATCAGGAAGAAGAGCTCGGAGAGGTTGAGCGCCACGGCGGCGGCGAGCGAGAGGAGGATGGCGAGCTTGCTGGCCGGGTACCACCACCAGGTGGCGCCGGGCCGGGCGATCAGCCATTCATCGGCCAGGCTGTAGGCGAGCGTGCCGAGGGCGAGGACGCCGATCAGGACCACCCGGTTCGCACCTGGCAGGAACGAGGCGACATAGAGGTCGAGCGGCACGGCGATGGCGCCGGTGACGAAGAGCGCCGCGAGCGCTGATTGCAGGATCAGGGCGGGCTGGGGCCAGCGAACTGTCGGGCGCGTCAGCAGGAAAAGCGCCCCTGCGGTGAGCGCGCCGTAGAGCAAGAAATGCAGGGCAAGGTAGTCGGCGACCAGGACCGGCATGAACCCGGTGGGGAGCGGCCATAGGATCAGGGGCGTTGCGGCGGCAGGCGCGGCGAGGAGGACGAGGAAGCGCCCGGTCCGCATCGGCTGCGCGCTGAACGGCACGGGGCGCAGGAGCCCGGCGAGCGGCCAGCCGAGCGCCACGATCCCGGCGAAGAGGAGGCCGAGCCAAGGGGCGCGATGCTCGACCGGGCCGCCCGCCTCTCGATCGAAGACCGTATCCAGCCAGCGCACCGCCTCGGTCATGCTTTCGCGGCTGTAGAGAACGCTCGCGTGCTCCACCCCGTCGGCGATGGCGACGCGCCGGATGTTACCGGGGGAGAGGGGGTAGGTGGTTGCCTCCTCTGGCGCCGCGACACCCGAGAGGCGCAGGGTCTCGATCGCGGCGTTGGTCAGGAAGCGCTCGTACTCGCCGACGATCATCAGGAGGTTGGGCGGGGTTTCGGCCGTCACCTGCTCCGAGAACATCGAGACGACCACGGTCGCGGCGACCTCAGGATCCTCGACGGCGGCGCGGACCAGGATGTCCGAGGCCATGGAGTGGCCGAGCAGCGCGACACCCTGTCCCTCCCGGGCGAGGGTGCGGGCGTGGGCGATGATCTTCTGCGTCTCCTGCAGCAGGGCGAGCGTCGCGCCCTCTTCCTTTGTCACGTCGCCGGTGAGGGGGGTCGGGTTGCCGCCATGGCCCAGGAAATCGAAGCTGATCGCCGTGTAGCCGTTGAGCGCGAGCGTGACCGCGAAGGGCTGCATCAATTGCCGCGAACCCGCAAAGCCGTGGGCGATGACCACGATCGGGCCGCTCGCGTCGCCGGGCTGGCGCTGGATGGTGATCGGCGTGCCCGCGACTTCGCCGTGGACGGTTTCGATCTCGCCATAGGGGGCCTGCAGCCGGATGAGCGAGAGGACGACCGCGCCGGTTGCGGCGAGCAGGACAGCGAGGCGCCAGATGCTCAAGCCGAGCCCCTATTGCAGGCGCCGGGGCGGGCCGGGAGGTCGATGGTCAGGGGTGCACGGGATCTCACGGAGGCCCTGCCTGTCGCCAAGGGTTTCAGGACGCGGTCACCGCCATCTCCCACTCCCACTCCTGATCGAGGAAGGCGGCAAGGTCGCGCTCGCTCATCGGTTTGGCGAAGTAGTACCCCTGAAGCGTATCGCAACCCATCGCGGCGAGGATTTCGGCATGTGCTGCCGTCTCGACGCCCTCGGCGGTGATCTTGATGTCGAGCGCCTTGCCGATCTCGATGATCGCGCCGACCATCTGTTTGGCCGAGGCGGATCTGGTCAGCGGGAAGATCAGCCGCTGGTCGATCTTCATGGTGTTCGGCGCGAGATGCATGAGCCCGATGATCGAGGCGTGGCCGGAGCCGAAATCGTCAACCTCGAGATGGAAGCCCCGTTCCTTGAGCATATCGATGTAGAATTTGAAGAGGTTGGACTGTTCCTCGACCAGAACGCTTTCGAGCACTTCGAAGGCGATGATCGTATGCTCCAACTCGTCGATGCCCGCATGGAACGGAAGCTCAGGGTCCTCCAGCCGGCTGGCGACGACGTTGAACGAGATCTTCGGGACCGTGTGGCCGACGGCGCCGAGGTTGCGGACCGCGGCGAGGCCTTTGTTGAGCACGATCCGGTCGATCGCGTCCACGACCGAGAGCTGGGTCGCGACCGGCAGGAAGGCGTCGGGCGTCATGATGCCCCGGGTCGGGTGGCGCCAGCGGACCAGGGTCTCCACCCCGGCGAGTGCGCCGGTCTGGGCATCGAACTGCGGCTGGAAGAAGGGTTCGAACTCCTCCCGGTCTATCGCGGCTTCGATCTCGGCGGCGAGGACGCGCTTTTCGATCACCTCCTTATGCATCCGTTCGGAGTAGGTCGCGACCGTGTTGCGGCCCTGGTCCTTGGCCATGTAGAGGGCTGCATCGGCTGCGAGCAGGAGATCGGTGTTGCCGACGATCCCGTCGGCGGCCGAGGCGATGCCGAAACTGGCGCCGACCCGGCAGATCCGGCCCTCGAACACCATGTCGTGGCGGATCTCGCGCAGGCAGAGCTTGGCGAGCGCCTCGGCATCGGACCGGCTGCGCCCGGGGGCGAGCAGGATGACGAACTCGTCCCCGCCGACCCGGGCGGCCAGATCGCCAGGGCCGGTGAGGCGGGTCAGGATGCGGCTGACCTCGATCAGCACGAAATCTCCGGCGGCGTGGCCGAGAGTGTCGTTGACGTATTTGAAGTGGTCGAGGTCGATGCGGATCAGCGTGCGCGCGGCGGTCTCAGTGCCGCTGAGCGCCTCCAACTCGACATCGAGGCGGCGCCGGTTCGGCAGGCCGGTCAGCGGGTCGTGCAGCGCCTGGAACTCGATCTCGCGCTTGGCGGTCAGGATCGCGTCTCGCTGCGCCCGGCTTGCGGTGATATCGGACGAGATGGCCACGAACCGGTAGACATCGCCCGCGTCGTCGAGCAGGGGCGAGATCGCGAGCGCGATCCAGTAGGGCTCGCCGTTTTCCCTGTAGTTCAGGATCTCGGAGTGGACCGGCTCGCGGTTGCGGATCGCGGCGGAGATGCGCGCGCGCTCCTCCGGGTCCGTGTCGGGGCCCTGCAACATATCGCCGGGCCGTTTGCCGATCACCTGCTCGACGCTGTAGCCGGTCACCTCGGCGAAGGCGGGGTTGGCCCAGATGATGCACCCCTCGATATCGGTGACGAGAATGGCGTGGTTCGAGCGCCGGGCGATCTGCGCAAGCTCGTGCAGCTCGGCCTGGTTGCGGCGCAGTTCCTCACGCGAGGCGGCGAGCGCCTTATGCGGGGCGACGATTGCGTGATAGCCGGCCGCGCACATCAGGCCGAACGGCACGATCAGGACCAGGCCGACCGCGATCATGACCTTGCTGACGATCTCTCGCCCGATTGCACGGAGCGTGGCCTGATCGGGTTCGAGAACCAGAAAGAAATCGGTCCGCGGGATCGGTGTCATCGTCGTGGCTGCATCTTCGGGTTGCCAGAGATGGGCCATCTGGGCCTGGAAGCGGGTGGCGAGGCGCTGCGAGCCGATGCTGGTCTGGCGGTCGATGATCTCGCTCAGATCGACGTCTTTCTCGAAGACCAGCGCGCCCTTGACCGTACCCTGCCGCCGGATCGGGGCGGTGATCAGAAAGCGCGCATGCCCGGCGGGGCCGCCGGGCCGGTAGACATAACTGAGATCCCCGGCTGTGCCCGAGATCGCGGCGGTCGCCTCCACCGTGACCTCGACGGGGAAGAAGAGCTGGGGTGTGGGCGGCCCCAGATTCTGCGCGGCGCGCATCGCGCCCTCCCGATCGAAGACCGCGATGCGCCGGACGCCCGCTTCGATCTCGAAGGAGGAGAGGAGCGTCCCGAGCCTGCCGGGCGGGTTTGCCTCGCCGGTTGCGATCGCGAGGATTTCGGGGCTGCGGGCGATCGATTCCAGTGTCCGGGCTGTCTGAGCGAGGCGAAGCTCCACATCGCGGGCGTTCGACCGGGCATGATCGACCAGCGCCTTGTGCTGCATCCCGCGCAGGATCGGCTGCGATGCGAAATGCACCGCCAGGACCGCGGCGCCGACGGCGAGGATGTAGCCCACAAGCGTGAGGGCGAGGAAGCGGCGGCCAAGCTCGAGACGGAGTGTCATGGCTCAGGCTCACCCGTCGCCGGTCTTTGGCCGGGTCGGACCGGCGGTATGATTGCAGGGCGGAGCTCTCATCATCGCTGCTCGATCAGGGCAAGAAGGGCTGGCCCGCGCGCGGCTGGGCGGCCTCAGATAACGCGAAACCGGTAAATCTAAGGTATCCGCGGTGGTCGGAGGGTGGATCATGCCGCTTCGACGCCCGGGTTGACGCAGATCAACGCGTTAAGCGCCTGTTTCTTGTGACAATCGGGGGAGTGAAGCATCGGCTGTGGCATCGCGCCGGGGCCGGAACGCAGGAGGCTGATGATGACCATTCGAACACTCCTACTGGCCCTGGCCACCGAAGAGGCGGCGCAGTGTCTGGCCGCGCCCGCTGCCGCCCTCGCGCGGCGCACGGGGGCGCATCTGATCGGGTTGCACGTGGTCGAGGCGATCGAGATCTATCCCGGCATCGCGATGCATTTCGGGCCTAAGGAAATGGTCGGATTCCAGCAGGCGCAGGAGGAGAAGGCCGGAAAGATCCGCGAGATTTTCGAGGGTGCCATGGCGTCGGAGGATTTCGTCACCGAATGGCGGCTGATCCACGCCAATGCCGTCACCTCGGCCGACCGGATCATCGAACATGCGCGCAGCGTCGATATGGTGATGATGTGCCAGGAGCTGCGCGAGACCGAGCGGCGCGATCAGCGTGAGGTGCTGGAGCGGGTGATCCGCGAGGCCGGGCGTCCGGTTCTGGTGGTGCCGAAGATGGGGAAATACGAAGCCATCGGGAGCAAGGCCATGGTCGGCTGGGCGCCGACCGCGGAAAGCGCCCGGGCGGCGCACGATGCGCTCGGCATTCTGGGCGAAGGGGCGGAAGCGGATATCGTGACGATCCATCACGCATCGAATGAGAATGACCTTGCCCGGGACACCGCGAAGCAGCTTGCGCTCTGCTATGACCGGCACGGGGTCAAGGCGACCGTTCTCGACCGGATCGACGATGGTCTCTCGATCGGCGACATCCTGCTCAATGAAAGCTTTGAGCGCGGATCGGACCTGATCGTCACCGGCGCGTTCGGCCACAGCCGGGCCTATGACATGCTGTTCGGGGCCACCACCAGCTATCTGCTCGACCAGATGACCTCTCCGGTCATGTTCTCGGCCTGACGAAGACGTGACGCCATCCAGTCCTTGTAAATAATCTTTTGCCGGGTAAAGTTTTTCTGTCGGGAGACACTGGGCATCCGCCCAGGGCCGAAGGAGCAACCGCCCCGGAAACTCTCAGGCACAAAGGACCGACGCGCAGACATGGGACTCTGGAGAGAGGTGCGAGAGCACCCGCCGAAGGGATAGCGATCTCAGGCAAAAGGGACAGAGGGGGCGCCGCCAGTCCGGGTCATCCGGGCGGAAGGGAGGTGCCGGTATGTCTGAGAGCGACGCGGATCTGAGCCGCACGCCGCTGTTCGACCTGCACGAGGAACTGGGTGCCAAGATGGTGCCGTTCGCCGGGTATGCGATGCCAGTGCAGTACCCCCTTGGCGTGATGAAGGAACACCTGGCGACGCGGGAGGCGGCCGGGCTCTTCGATGTCAGCCATATGGGGCAGGTGCGGGTGGTGCCGAAATCCGGCGATGTCGCCGATGCGGCGCTGGCGATGGAGCGGCTGGTGCCGGTCGATCTGCTCGGCCTGAAGCCGGGGCGGCAGCGCTATGCCATGTTCACCAATGAGGCGGGCGGGATCCTCGATGATCTGATGGTCACGAATGCGGGCGATCACCTCTATGTCGTCGTCAACGCGGCCTGCAAGGCGGCGGATCTGGCGCATATGCGGGCAGGGCTCGCGGGCTGCGAGGTGGAGGAGATCGACGCGGGGCTTCTGGCGCTGCAGGGACCGGGGGCGGAGGCAGCGCTGGCGAAGCTGGCGCCTGGCGTCGCCGAGATGACGTTCATGGATAGCGGGATTTTTGAGATCCTCGGTGCCGAGTGCCGGGTCTCGCGATCGGGCTATAGCGGCGAGGATGGCTATGAGATCTCGGTGCCCGGAGACCGGGCGCGGGATCTGGCCGAGGCGCTGCTGGCCGGAGACGCGGTGGAGCCGGTCGGGCTTGGTGCGCGGGACAGTCTGCGGCTGGAAGCCGGGCTCTGCCTCTATGGCAGCGATATCGATGAGGCGACCTCGCCGGTGGAGGCCGGGCTTCGCTGGGCGATCCAGAAGGCCCGCCGCACGGGCGGGGCGCGCGAAGGCGGGTTCCCCGGAGCGGAGCGGGTGCTGGCGGAGCTTGAAGACGGCCCCGCGCGGCTCCGCGTCGGGCTATTGCCCGAGGGGCGCGCGCCGATGCGGGCCGGGACCCAGATCTTCGCCGATGAGGCGGGCGGGGAGCCGGTCGGCCATGTGACCTCAGGCGGTTTCGGGCCGAGTGTCGGGGCGCCGGTCTCGATGGGCTATGTGCCGGCGGCGCTGGCGGCGGTGGGGACACGGCTGTTCGGCGAGGTGCGGGGCAAGCGGATGCCGCTTGCCGTCGCCGGGATGCCCTTCGTTACGAATACCTATAAGCGCTGAGGAGCGGATCATGAAGTACACGGAAGAGCATGAGTGGCTGGTAAAGGACGGGGACCTGATCACGGTGGGGATCACCGAGCATGCAACCGAGCAGCTGGGCGATATCGTCTTCATCGAGCTGCCGGAGGCCGGCACCGAGGTCTCGAAGGGCGATGAGGTCGTGACCATCGAGTCGGTCAAGGCCGCATCCGACATCACGGCGCCGATGGATGGCGAGATCGCCGAGGTGAATGAGGCGATCGTCGAGACACCCTCGCTGGTCAACGAGGAGCCGCTGAAGGGGGGCTGGTTCTTCAAGATCAAGCCCGCGGATGCGGGCGACTATGACGGGCTGATGGATGAGGCGGCCTATAAGGAGCTGATCGGATAGATCGGCCGCCCCGCCCCCGGGGCCGCCGCCCCCCCCCCCCCCCCCCCCCGCGCCCCCCCCGCGCCCCCCCCCCCCCGCGGGCGTCCGGTCACCCCGCGCGCCCGTGCACACGACGCACCACAACCCTCGCACCTGTACGGCCTGAGGCCAGCATGCACAGCGTCGATATGTCGCGTAC
>JBCDDC010000004.1:0-189030 GCA_039180675.1 Pseudomonadota bacterium
CACCCACCCCCCGGCGCGCAGCGGCCCCGGTGGCGGGGCGGCAGGACGACGATGCTTTAGAGGAGTTTTGCGATGACCTTCGAGCTCACCCCATATCTGCCCTATGACTTCGCGAACCGGCGCCATATCGGGCCCTCGCCCGCCGAGATGGAGGCGATGCTGGCGACGATCGGGGTCGCCTCGCTGGACGAGTTGATCGACCAGACCGTGCCGGCGGATATCCGCCAGGGTGAGCCGCTGGCCTGGGGCAAGGCGCTGAGCGAGCGCGAGGTGCTGTGGCTCATGCGCAAGACGGCCGAGCGCAACACGGTCGTCACCTCGCTGATCGGGCAGGGCTATTACGGCACGGTCACGCCGCCCGCGATCCAGCGCAATATCCTGGAGAACCCGGCCTGGTACACGGCCTACACGCCCTACCAGCCCGAGATCAGTCAGGGGCGGCTTGAGGCATTGCTGAACTTCCAGACCATGGTGAGCGACCTCACCGGGCTGGAGATCGCAAACGCCTCGCTGCTCGACGAGGCGACCGCCTGTGCCGAGGCGATGACCATGGCGCAGCGGGTGGCGAAGTCGAAGGCGACCGCGTTCTTTGTCGACTGCCACTGCCATCCGCAGAATATTGAGGTGGTGAAGACGCGGGCAGAGCCACTGGGGATCGAGGTGATCGTCGGGCATCCGCAGGACATGGAGGCCGACAAGGTCTTTGGCGCGCTCTTCCAGTATCCCGGGACCTATGGCTGGGTGCGCGACTTCTCCGGCCTGATCGCCGATCTTCATGCGGCCAAGGCGATCGGAATCGTCGCCGCCGATCCGCTGGCGCTGGCGCTGTTGAAATCGCCGGGCGAGATGGGGGCGGATATCGCCGTGGGCTCGACCCAGCGCTTTGGCGTGCCGGTCGGCTTTGGCGGGCCGCATGCGGCCTATATGGCCACGAATGACGCCTATAAGCGGGCGATGCCGGGACGGATCGTCGGGGTCTCGATCGATGCGCGGGGCAACAAGGCCTATCGGCTCTCGCTTCAGACGCGCGAGCAGCATATCCGGCGGGAGAAGGCGACCTCGAATGTCTGCACGGCGCAGGCGCTGTTGGCGGTTATGGCGTCGATGTATGCCGTGTTCCATGGGCCGGAGGGGATCAAGGCGATTGCCCAGCGCATCCATCGCAAGACCGTGCGGCTGGCCAAGGGGCTGGAAAGCCTTGGCTTCACGGTCGAGCCGGATGCGTTCTTCGACACGATCACGGTGGAGGTCGGGGCGCTGCAGGGCGTGATCCTGAACGCGGGCGTCGCGAATGGAGTCAACCTGCGCAAGGTGGGCGAGACGAAGATCGGGGTCAGTCTGGACGAGCGCACCCGGCCCGCGATCATCGAGGCGGTCTGGCGCGCATTTGGCGGGACACTGGGCGATGTGGACCTGACACCCGACTACCGTTTGCCCAAGGAGATGTTGCGCGACAGCGACTACCTCACCCACCCGATATTTCACATGAACCGGGCCGAAAGCGAGATGACGCGCTATATGCGCAGGCTGGCCGACAGGGATCTGGCGCTGGATCGCGCGATGATCCCGCTTGGCTCCTGCACTATGAAGCTGAACGCGACGGCGGAGATGATGCCGGTCACCTGGCGCGAGTTCTCGGCGATCCACCCGTTCGCGCCTGCCGATCAGGTGGAGGGGTATACGCATATCATCGAGGATCTGAGCCAGAAGCTCTGCCAGATCACCGGGTATGACGCGATCTCCATGCAGCCGAACTCGGGTGCGCAGGGGGAGTATGCGGGGCTGCTCACAATCCGGGCCTGGCATCGCTCGCGAGGCGAGGCGGATCGCGATGTCTGCCTGATCCCGATCTCGGCGCACGGCACCAACCCGGCCTCGGCCCAGATGGTGGGGATGAAGGTGGTCGTGGTGAAATCGGCCGAGAACGGGGATATCGACCTGGATGACTTCCGGGCGAAGGCGGAGGCTGCGGGCGATAAGCTGGCGGCCTGCATGATCACCTATCCCTCGACCCACGGAGTTTTCGAGGAGACGGTGCGCGAGGTCTGCGAGATCACCCACCAGCATGGCGGGCAGGTCTATATCGACGGCGCGAACCTGAATGCAATGGTCGGGCTGGTGCAGCCCGGTAAGATCGGAGGCGATGTCAGCCACCTGAACCTGCACAAAACCTTCTGCATTCCTCATGGCGGTGGCGGACCCGGTATGGGGCCGATCGGGGTGAAGGAGCATCTCGCGCCCTTCGTTCCCGGCTATGGCGGGGAGGGCGAGGGGGCGGTGTCCGCCGCGCCTTTCGGCTCGCCTTCACTCCTGCCGATCTCCTGGGCCTATTGCCTGATGATGGGCGGCGAAGGGCTGACGCAGGCGACCCGGGTGGCGATTTTGAACGCGAACTACATCGCCAAACGCCTTGAAGGCGCTTATGAAATTTTGTTCAGAGGAAAGCGGGGTTGGATCGCCCATGAGTGCATCCTCGACACCCGGCCGCTGGCCGATCATGGCGTGACGGTCGATGATATCGCCAAGCGGCTGATGGATTGCGGGTTCCACGCGCCGACTATGAGCTGGCCGGTGGCGGGCACGCTGATGGTCGAGCCGACGGAGTCGGAGACCAAGGCCGAGCTTGACCGGTTCTGCGACGCGATGCTCGCGATCCGGGAGGAGGCGCGGGATATCGAGGAAGGCCGGATCGACCCGGAGAACAACCCGCTCAAGAACGCGCCGCATACGGTCGAGGATCTGGTGGGTGAGTGGGACCGGCCGTACACGCGGGAGCAGGCGTGCTATCCGCCGGGCGCGTTCCGGGTGGACAAATACTGGGCGCCGGTCAACCGGGTGGACAATGCCTATGGCGATCGGAACCTCGTCTGTTCCTGCCCGCCGCTGGACGCCTACGACCAGGCGGCGGAATAGCGGGGCAGGGCTCGGGCATCAGGCGCCGCGGGTCAGGCCCGCCTTGACCCGGCGCAGCGGGATCGAGCTTTCGATCGAGGAGACGCCCTCGACCTTGGTGAGTTGGCCGACCAGGAACCGCTCGAAGGCCGAGAGGTCGGTCGTCACCACCCGCAGGAGGTAGTCGCGGTTGCCGGTCATCAGCCAGCAATCGACCACCTCGGGGAAGGACTGGACCGCGGCCTCGAAGATCGCCAGCGCCTCGTCCACCTGACGGTCGAGCTGGACGGAGACGAAGACCGACATGCCGTAGCCGAGGGCGGCTTCGTTGAGCAGCACGGTGTACCCCTCGATCGGCCCGTTCTGTTCGAGCTGGCGGAGCCGCCTGCCGACCGGGGTGGGGCTGAGACCGACCTTCGCGGACAGATCGTTGAGCGAGATCCGTGCGTTTTCCTGAAGTTCCCGCAGAATAGTCCTGTCGAAGTCGTCCATGGCGCAGGCTTCCATTAATATAAGATCTAAACGTAAGGTTTATCTGCGTATATCGGATCAAAGCCACCGAAAAGCGCCGAGAAACCTCCCGAATGAGCCGATATCCTCCGCGCGCGGAATCGGAGCCTTGCCATGATCCACCTCAAGACTATCGAGCAGCGGCTGCTGTGGCTGTCGCATTGGATGATCCACAATGCCAATCACCTCCGCCCGAAGGTGGATGGGATCAAGGTGGGCGGGCATCAGGCAAGCTCGGCCTCGATGGTCTCGATCATGACTGCGCTCTACTTCTCGGCCCTGCGGTCCGAGGACCGGGTGGCCGTGAAGCCCCATGCCTCGCCGGTCTTCCACGCCATGCAGTACCTGATGGGCAACCAGACCCGCGAGAAGATGGAGGCGTTCCGCGGGTACGGCGGGGTGCAGAGTTATCCGAGCCGGACGAAGGATATCGACGATGTGGACTTCTCCACCGGATCGGTCGGTCTGGGTGTCGGGATCACGGCGCTCGCCTCGATGGTGCAGGATTTCATCGCGGCGAAGGACTGGGGCGCGGATGTCCGGCTCGGCCGGATGGTGGCGCTGGTCGGGGACGCGGAGCTCGACGAGGGCAATGTCTACGAGACCTTGCAGGAAGGCTGGAAGAACGACCTGCGCAATTGCTGGTGGATCATCGACTACAACCGCCAATCGCTCGACGGGATCGTGCGCGAGGGGCTGTTCGAGCGGATCGAGAAGATCTTCGACGCCTTCGGCTGGGAGGTCGTGCGTATCAAGTACGGCGCCCTGCAGCGCGCGGCCTTTGCCGAACCGGGCGGAGACCGCCTGCGCGATTGGATCGATGCCTGTCCGAACGCGGAGTATTCGGCGCTGACCTTCATGGGTGGGGCGGTCTGGCGGCAGCGGCTGATGGATGACCTGGGCGATCAGGGGGACGTGACGGCCCTGATCGAACGCCGGTCGGATGACGCGCTCGCTGCGCTGATGGAAAACCTCGGCGGCAATTGCGTGGAGACGCTGGCCGAGGTCTTTGCCGGGATCAACCACGATCGTCCGACCTGTTTTCTGGCGTATACGATCAAGGGCTGGGGCACGCCGATTGCCGGGCACAAGGACAATCACGGCGGGTTGATGACCACGAAGCAGTTCGCCGAGTGGCAGGCGCATATGGGTGTGCCGGAGGGGGAGGAGTGGGAGCCCTTCGCCACTGTCGAGGACGTTCCTGCCTTGCGGGAATTTCTCGCCGGTGTTCCGTTTTTCGCCGAGGGCACCCGGCGCTATGCGGATGCGACCGTCGCAGTGCCTGCGATTGATGTCGCCGCTGATCGGGAGATCTCGACCCAGGCGGTGTTCGGGAAGATCCTCGACACGCTTGCGCGCGGCGACAGCGATCTGGCGGCGCGGATCATGACGACTTCGCCGGATGTGACCGGGACGACCAGCCTCGGCCCCTGGGTCAACCGGCGCAAGCTGTTTGCGCGAGCGGCGCAGAAGGATGCGTTCATCGAGCATCGCATCCCCTCGACCGCGAAGTGGAACTTCGCGCCGGAGGGGCAGCATCTGGAGCTTGGCATCGCCGAGATGAATCTGTTCCTGCTGCTGGGTGCCGCGGGTCTCAGCCACGCGCTTTGGGGCAAGCGGCTGATCCCGATCGGCACGGTCTATGACCCCTTCGTCTGCCGTGGCCTCGATGCCCTGAACTATGCCTGCTACCAGGATGCGCGCTTCATGATCGTGGGCACGCCCTCGGGCGTCATGCTGGCGCCGGAGGGGGGCGCGCATCAGTCGATCGGCACGCCGCTGATCGGGATGAGCCAGGACGGGCTGGCGGCCTTTGAGCCCGCCTTCGCCGATGAGCTGGCGGTGATCATGCAATGGGCCTTTGACTATATGCAGCGCGACGGCGAGGGCGACCCGGATGAGCGCACATGGCTGCGCGATGAGACCGGTGGTTCGGTCTATCTGCGCCTGACCACTAAACCGCTGGAGCAGCCAGCGAGCCGGGCGGATGACGCCTTTCGCCAGGGGGCGATCGATGGGGCCTATTGGCTGCGGCCGCCGGGGCCGAATTGCTCGGTCGTGATCGCCTATCAGGGGGCAGTGGCGGATGAGGCGATTGCGGCCGCCGGCATGATCGGGGAGACGCGGCGCGATATCGGCGTGCTTGCCGTCACATCCGCCGACCGGTTGAACGCCGGGTGGACCGCGGCGCAGCGGGAACGGGCGCGGGGCAACGCAGGTGCGCTGAGCCATGTGGAGCGCCTGTTGGGCGGGCTGCCGCAAAGCTGCGCCATCGTGACGGTGATCGACGGTCACCCGGCGACGCTCGCCTGGCTCGGCGCGGTTGCGGGGCATCGGACGATACCCCATGGCGTTGAGCATTTCGGCCAGACCGGCACGATCGGCGATCTCGCCCGGCATTTCCGGATCGACCGCCAGGCAATTGTAGAATCGGTTGGGGAGCTGACACCCGGCAGCCGCTGAGACGGCAGTGGCCACCCGGTACGACATGCGGGGGGCGGCGCGACTTTCGGATTGCACTGGCAGCGGGGGCTTGGGATATACGGGCCAGAGGTGCGGGAAGAGGATTTCGATATGAGCTTTGACCCTTTGATACGGGAATTGAGCCCGACGGTTCCCGGCTTCACCAACCCCAAGGTGCTCGGGCTGCTCTACAGTCTGGTGATCGCGCACCGGCCCCGCACCATTGTCGAGATCGGCTCGTTCATGGGCAGATCGTCCTGCGTGCTGTCCTCAGCGCTGGCGGCCCTTGATGGAGAGGACCGCAAGCTCTTCTGCGTCGATCTGTTCGATGTGGTGATCGATCAGCCGTATCTGAGCCTGCCGCTGATCCGCCACATCCTGGAATATGCGGGGGATCAGAAGGGCTTATATACTGATCTTGAGAGGATTTCGACGATCAGCGATTGTTTCGACGTCACTGTAAGTCGCTTCCCCAGAATGGAGCGGATCGTCACGAAGGTGACTGCGAACTCCGGGGATGACTGGACCGGGAATGTCGGCTCGGTCGATTTCTCGTATATCGACGGCGATCATTCCTATCAGGCCGTGCGGCGGGACTGTCTCAAGGTGCTCAGCTGCGCGAGCGAGAATCACATGATGGCATTCGACGACTACTCCACCCAGTTTCCCGGGGTCGTCAGGTTCGTCGAAGAGTTGCGCGAGAGCCCCGGTGTGACCTTCGTGGCCTTCGAACACCCGGACATCGCATTCACCATCGCGCGGCCGCGTGACGTGATCTCGGCCCTGGGCGGGTGAGGTCTGTTTCTGTCAGGCCGCGCGGTCCTGCGGGATATATTCCGAGGTGTGCGGCTGCGCTTTGTCGTCGGACCTCTTCGCCCGTGTCGCATCTGAATGCGGCGATGATGCTTCTGACTGTGCGAGCGGTGCATCGTCCATCAGTTCCGTGATATCGGAGCTGTGCGTAAGGCGGGTCGTCACGGTGAAGACACTGCTGAGACCGAACATCTTTTCCTCCAACCTGTTTCTCGACAATCAAAATGGCGAAGCATGCAGGCTGGTCCAACCGGGCCCCGCAGCGATTTCTGATTGGATTTTCCAATCGCGTGGGTTGTCTCAGGACTCCAGCGTCAATTCTGGGAACTGTTTCTCGGCGATGTCGCGGATCAGATCGGCGATTGCCTTGTAGGCTTTTGCGCGCCCGGCGCTCTTTCGCCACACCAGGCCGATGGAGCGGCTGATGCTGCGGCCCCGGATCGGGCGGACCACCACCTCGCTGTGGGGCCCGATCTCGGACCGGGCGTAGAGCGCGGGCAGGAAGCTCACGCCCATCCCCATGCCGACCATGGTGCGAATGGCATCGAGGCTGGTCCCCTCATAGTCGCGCAGGAGCGTCGCCCCGAACTCGGTGCAGAGCGCCGTGATCTGGTCGTGCAGATGATAATGGGGATTGAGCGAGAGAACCCGCAGGCCGACGAGCGCCTCGCTCGGCACCGCATCGAGGGCCGCGAGCGCATGATCGGCGGGGAGCGTCAGGTAGAGCGGTTCGCGGAAGAGGCGCCGGGTCGTCAGCTCCGCGCCCATGACCGGGAGCTGTGCGAGCACGACGTCATGCACTCCGCTGGCAAGTTCGAACTCCAACTCACGCGGCGCGCCTTCGCGAACGTAGAGCTTCAGGCTCGGGTTCTCGCGATGGAGCTTTGTGACGATGTGGGGCAGCAGATAGGGGCCGAGGGTCGGTTTGACGCCCAGCTTGATGGTTCCGATCATGCCGTGCTGGGCCGACGCCGCGAGATCGGCGATGTCCTGCACGCTCTCAATCACCCGCTGCGCACGTGCCACCACGTCGCGCCCGATCGGGGTGAGCGCGACGCCGGACCGGCCCCGCTCGACCAGTTGGATGCCGAGCGCCGCCTCGATGTTCTGGATCTGGGCGCTGAGCGAAGGCTGGCTGACGCCGCAGCGTTCGGCCGCGCGCCGAAAATGCTCCGTATCCGCGAGGGCGAGGAGGTAGCGAAGCTGGCGCAATGTGATGTCGTTGATTTCCATGAAACCTACCAGATGCCCGCGTGCCTGAGATGCCGCCCGTAAATGATCCGGAGGGGCTGCCTGCAGCTCCATTATTGGAAAATCCTATTAGAAAATCCAGCCTGACATGGTTCTCCGATCAAACGCCGAAGGTCATATCGTGACGTGACGCAGCGAGCGTCGTGATGGATCAGGAGCCGAGAGCGTGATCAGCACCGCGCATACCAGCCACAGCTTTTCGGCCGCCTGTCCGCTTTTTCATCCACCATGCAAACAATCTTCGAGGAGGTCCTGATGATCCAAGAGAAGTCGACGCAAAAGCTCGAGTCCCTCACCGTGTGGAGCGGGCGGCTCCGGGAACGGCGCGCTTACATCGACGAACGGATCGAACAGGAGAGCAAGCGCCCGCTGCCGGACTTCCTGATGGTTCAGGCGCTGAAGCGTGAGAAGCTGAGGCTCAAGGACGAGCTGACGCTGATAGAGGGTGTTGTCCGTACAGTTGGCCAACCGGAAGGGCCTGAAGCGGCCTGACGCGGCACGAATTCTCGAACAGCTACATAGGCCTCCGGCCGGAAAGCCGGGGGTCTTTTCGTGCGGGATCGCGTCGTCGATCGCTGGCCCGCGAAAGCCCGCACGCGCACTCAGTTTGCGTGAGCCTGCGCAATCCCTATAACTGCCCAAACACAAGAGGTGGGGACGAATGGACAGCTTCTTTGCGCTCGCGCTCGACAATCTCGCCTCACCGCTCATTCTCGCTTTCATCCTCGGTCTCGTTGCGGCGCTTGCACGGTCGGATCTGACCTTTCCCGAGGCGGCGGCGAAGGCGCTCTCGATCTACCTTCTCTTCGCGATCGGGTTCAAAGGGGGGGTGAGCGTCACCGAGCATGGCGTAGATGAAAAGCTGCTGCTGACGCTGCTTTTCGGGGTCATCCTGTCCGCCGCGATCCCATTCGTTGCCTTCGGGCTCCTGCAGGTGCTGACCCGGCTTGACCGGACCAATGCGGCGGCGGTGGCGGCGCATTACGGCTCGATCTCGATCGTCACCTTCGTGGCCGGCACGTCGGTGCTGGAGAGCCAGGGGATCACCGCCGAAGGCTATATGGTCGCAGTCGCGGCGGCGATGGAGGCGCCCGCGATCCTCTCCGCGCTGTGGCTTCTGTCGCGCAACGGATCGAGCCGGATGGATGCGACGCTGTGGCGGGAGATCCTGCTGAACGGGTCCATCGTCCTGCTCGTCGGCTCATTCGTGATCGGCATCGTGACCGGGACTGATGGCCTCGCCGAGATCGAGGCGCTGATGGTCGCGCCGTTCAAGGGTGCGCTCTGCCTCTTCCTGCTCGACATGGGCCTGGTCGCCGGTCGGGGCCTGCGGCAGAGCCGGCGCCTGATCACTGGCGGGCTGCTCGCCTTCGGCGTGCTGATGCCGATGATCGGCGCCGTCCTCGGTGCCGGTGCCTCCATGCTGCTGGGGCTTTCGACCGGGGGGACGCTGCTCCTGATGACGCTTTGCGCCTCCGCCTCCTACATCGCCGTTCCCGCCGCGATGCGGGTGGCCGTGCCCGAGGCGACACCGGGGATCTATCTGACCCTGTCGCTCGGGATCACCTTTCCCTTCAACTTGACCCTCGGGTTGCCGATCTACCTGGCAATCGCCGAGATCCTCACCGGAGGTTGACGCCATGCAGACCCATCAGGCCAAACACGTCGCGATCATCATCGAGAAGCCCGTGCGCCGCCGGCTGACCGATGCGCTGGATGAGGCGGGGGTGACCGGCTACTCGGTCCTGCCGGTGATCGGCGGGTCGGGTCGTTCCGGCAGGTGGCATTCCGACGAAAGCCTGGGTCTCGCGGGAGGGATGGTTCAGGTGGTCTGCATCATCCGGCCCGAGCGGCTGGACGGGCTGCTCGATCACGTCTTCGGCCTCGTAGAGCGCCATATCGGCGTCGTCACGATCAGTGATTGTGAAGTGCTGAGGGCGGAGCGTTTCTGACGCCCGCGCTCTTCCTTGCCGTGACGGGCGCGCGTTCTCAACTACGGTGAAGAAAGCCCGGCAGATCCATGCTATCAGGACCGGGGAGCCGGACGGCAGGCGTTTCGCTGCGTCCGTCAATGGCCCCTGATCTTGAAGCGCGGAGGATTGACCCGTGGACACGCCCGCCGCCCGTGACCTCGCCACCGAGTGGCCCATTGCGGTCTATGAGACGCTGAGGGCGGCCGATGTCAGGCACATGTCCTATGTGCCGGATGCGGGGCACAGCGCGCTGATAAAGCTTCTGATCGAGGATGCCGATGTTACGACCAATGTGCTCACGACCGAGGAGGAGGGCATCGCCATCGCCGCCGGGTCGTGGCTGGGGGGTGTGCGCTCGGTCGTCCTGATGCAGTCCTCAGGTGTGGGCAATTGCATCAACATGCTTTCCCTGCCGGTGCAGACCCGCAGCCCGCTGTTGATGCTGGTGACGATGCGCGGCGAGTGGGGGGAGTTCAACCCCTGGCAGGTGCCCATGGGCCGGGCGACGCAGGCCGCGCTCGAGGCGATCGGCGTCACCGTGCTGCGGGCGGAGACGGGGCAGGATCTGGTGGAGATGACGGCGCAAGCTGCAACGATGGCCTATGAGGCCGATGGGCAGATCGCGATCCTGATCTCGCAGCGCCTTCTGGGCAAGAAGACATGGTGAGCGGGATGCCCGATGGAATGGACCGGCGCGCGGCGGTTGCCAAGCTGCTCGCAGCGCGTGAGGGCGCGCTGGTGGTGACGGGGCTTGGCTCGCCCAGCTATGACGTGCATGCCCATGCGGACAGCGATGACAACTACTATCTCTGGGGCGCGATGGGCGGGGCGGCCCTGGTCGGGCTGGGCCTCGCGCAGGCGCAGCCCGACAGGCGCGTCATGGTGATCACCGGTGATGGGGAGATGCTGATGGCGCTCGGCGCGCTCGCGACGATTGCAGTAGCGCGGCCCGCCAATCTCGACATCATCGTGCTCGACAACCAGCATTTCGGGGAGACCGGCATGCAGGGCAGCCATACCGGGATGGGGGTGGATCTGGCTGCGGTTGCGGCGGCGAGCGGCTTTGCCTCTACCCGGGTTTTGACCCGGCTGGACGAGATCGACGGGCTATGCGCCCGGTTGATCGGGGCGGCGGACGGCCCACGGCTCTTCGTCCTAAAGGTGGAGGCGAAGAACCTGCCGCGATCCCTGCCGCCAAGGGACGCGACGTTCATCAAAACCAGATTCAGAGCTCATCTGGGCCTGCCGCCCTGTTGAGTTTTCGCGGAGCCGCGAAAGAGAGTTTTCTTCGCCGAATGCTGAGATTGTATTCCGCCGCAGAATTTGTAGCATCGACTTGCCAAGCCAAGGGTCATCGACCAGCTAAGCCTGCCATTTGACCAATGGAGACCCTGCCTTGGATACCGACTGTTCCCCGGATCTGGATCCGTTTCTTGAGAACCGCGAGGAGCTTGTCTCCATCGCGCGCGCCGTTGTCGGCGATGCGGCGGTGGCCGAGGAACTGGTGCAGGAAAGCTGGATCAGATGGCAGGGGCGGGGGTATGGCAGCGAGGCCGCCCGCCGTATCCTCCACCGCATCGTAAGAAACCTCGCGTTCGATCTTCTAAGACGGCGCCGGGTGGAGGCTGAGGTTTTACAGACCTACGCAGTGGCCCCGGAGTCAGGCCCTGATGCCGAGCAGGTCGTCGTGGGCCGCGATCAACTGGCCCGCGTTGCGGAGGCGCTGGCGGATTTGCCGGAGCGGACGAGGATAGCCTTCACGATGAGCTGTATCGAGCGGTGTACGTACGCCGAGATCGCGGAACGTCTGGAAATTTCCAGACCCAGGGCGCATCAACTCGTTCGCCAGGCGCTCGTCAAGATAACGCTCCGTCTCAATCCGTAGCCTAAACATTCAGGCGCCTTGTGCGTTACCTTGGTAGAGAGTGATTTCGCAAAGGTAGCTGCCGGGATGACGCTTCCAAACCGCGAACGGCTGATCGAAGAGGCGGCGGATATCTTCCTGCGCCTGCGCGAGACGCCGGGCGATAAGGGCCTTGTGCAGCGGCGCGAGGCTTTCCTGTCGCGCGGCAGGCCTGAACGCGATGCCTATCGCGAGGTGGTGCGGACCTGGGGCGTGGCCGCCGGGAACAGGCGGCCGAGGCGCCGGCTGTTCGTTGCGGCCGCTGCGGCGTCGATTTTGCTCGCGCTTGTTCTGGGACCCTCGATCAAGACCGGTTTGCTGGCCGATTTCCAAACGGATCGGGCGCCGGAGCAGATCACGCTTGCGTCCGGCGATGTTGCCCATCTGGACGCCGGGACCGCCATCACCGAAGAGCCGAGCGATACGGTCCGTGGCGTCGCACTGCTGAAAGGGGCGGTTTTCTTTGATGTCCAGCGGGAGGAGCGGCCTTTCGTCGTGTCGGTCGGCGATCTGTCCGTGCATGTGCTCGGGACAGGGTTCGAAGTCGCCGCTCTCGATGACGAGGCGTGGATTAGCGTCGCTGAGGGCAGCGTTGAGGTGCGCCAGGAGGAGAAGAGCTGGCTGCTGGAGCCCGGCGACGGGCTTCGCCGCCTGCCCTCCGGCGAGCTGCGGCGCGTACCGATTGCAATCGACCGGGTCGCGCCATGGCGGCAGGATCGTCTTATCGCCGATGGCATGCTGCTGGCGGAGGCTGTGGAGATCGTCAGCCGCCGGATTTCGGGGCCCGTGATCGTTGTCGGCGATGAGCTGCGGCAAACGCGGGTCACTGGCGGGTTCGACCTTGGCAGGCCGTTCTCGGCCCTGCGCTCGATCGTCGCCGTCAAGCGGGCCCGGGTGATCGATGCCTCCCCCGCCATGGTTCTGGTTCTCCCGGCCGAGGGTTTCTGAACGCCTACCCTTAACAGGACCGGATCTCATTCGTTTCTTTTGGTAGAGGCGGGGCACTCCGCCAGCGTGAGATCGCGGGGGACACAATGGCGTTTCGGAATATTTTGCGCGCGGTGGCGGTGAGTGCCTGTTTGGTGCCCGCGGCAAAAGCTCAGGAAAGCGCGCAGAGCATCGATATTCCTGCACAGACGCTGAGTGCGGCCCTGGGCGAGCTTGCAGAGGAGACGGGTTTGCAGGTCAGCGCGGAGACAGCGCTTGTTGCCGGGCGGCGAAGCCCCGCGGTGCGCGGTGTCATGACCCCGGCGGAGGCGCTCTCGCGTCTTCTCTCGGGCAGTGGTTTGAGCTTTGAGAGCCTCGGCTCGGACGGTGTGGTCCTCGTCGCAGCGCCTGCGCCGGTAGAAGGGGTGGAGGGGGAGGTCGTGCTTGACGGGATAACTGTGATCGGGACGGGGCCGAGCACGCTGTTGGGCGGTGAGACGGAGACCGTTCGAAGCTTTGGCGCCGACGAGATCGAACGGCGCAACATCAACAATACGACGGAGGCGCTGCAATTCACGCCCAATGTCAACGTGACAACAGGCGTCAATCCCTCGGGCGCGTTCGTCTCGATCCGCGGCCTGAGTGATCAGGGCAATGCCGACAGTACGGGAGCATCGGTCGGCTTCTTCGTGAATGGCGGGCTTGTCAACGCCAGTGGCGGCACAAACCTGGGGACTAATCCTGCGCTGATCGATGTCGAGCAGCTGGATGTGCGGCTGGGGCCGCAGACCACCGCCTTCGGGCGCAGCACCACGGTTGGTGCGGTCAATGTCATCACCAAGCGCCCGACAGAGACCTCGGAGTATTCGCTTGAGACCGAGGTGGGCTCGTTCCCCGATGCCCGTTTCACCGCCGTGGCGAATGAGCCGCTTTTGCCGGATGGGCTGTTGTCGGGGCGTTTGGTGGCCTTTGGCGGCATCTCGGACGGGTTCGTCGAGTTCTTCGAGCCCACCGGTCCTGATCAGGTTGGGACGCGTAACGCGGGCTTCCGCCTCAGCCTGCGTTCGAACCCGATGCCGGATCTGACCCTGGATGGGCTGTTCGGCTATTCTAGAGATGCGTTCGATGGGGCGAATCTTTCAACTATCGCAAGCCTTTCAGATGATGATTTCATAAATTTTTCGAGTTTTCTTGGCGAGAATTCATTCACCCAAATCACCTCTCAGATCGAGGCGCGCTATGAGACCGAGGTTGGCGACTTCGTCTCGCAGACGCATTACAATCGAAGCTTGCTGGACAATCTCGAGGATGCCGATCTCACCCCTTTCGATATCAGTGTTGCCAAGATCCGACTGCGCAACGAAACCTTCTCGCAGGATCTGAGGTTTGACGGCGAGCCGTTTTCGATTGAAGAGCTTCCGGGGACACTGGACCTCAATCTCGGTACCAATATCAGCTTCAGCATCGCCGATACTGAGGACATCACGCCGCTTGGCGATGACGCGATCATCTTCGCGGCGCTCGAGACCCCGGCGCTGATCCCCCTGATCGCGGGCGTCATTGGTCTGCCGCCGGATAGCGAGGCGACCGATCTCTTCTCAGACGGCAGTGGTTTCAATCTCTTCATCGATCAGCGTGTCCTGAGCATCGGCCTCTTTGGCGATGCGACCTGGAAGCCGACGGAGAAGCTGGAGTTCAATGCCGGCGGGCGGTTCAGCTTTGACCGGGTGAGCGACCGGACTGAAGTGTTCATCACACCCGTCATTGCTCAACTGAGCGGTGCCTTCACGTCGGATCAGTCCGTGGACGAGGACATCAGCTTCTTCTCCTTCACACCGCGCGCGTCGGTTAAGTACGACTGGACGGATACCTTCTCGACCTATTTCGCCTTTTCGACCGGTTTCCGCCCAGGCGGTGTCACCAGCACGATCGCGGGCATCACGACCTTCGATGAGGAGCGCATCACCTCGTTCGAGGGAGGCTTCAGGGCGAGTTTCTTCGACGGGCGCGCGCAGATCTCCGGCAGTGGGTTTCTGATCGATTACGATGATCTCCAGACGGTCGTCACCGATACGGTCGGCGGTGTGGCGGGCATCAGCTTCCTGACCAATGCGGGATCGGCGCGCAGCATCGGTGGGGAGCTTGGCATCCTCGTCGAGCCGATCGACGGCTTGTCACTTCAGGCTCAGACCGGCGTCACCTTTGCCACCTTCCAAGACTTCACGGTGATACCCCTGTCGGAGGAGGATCCGATCGATTTCGCCGGTTTCCCTCTGCCGAGCGCGCCGAAACACACGCTGACGGTTGCCGGCGAATACGAGCACCCGAACGAGCTTATTCCCGGTGTCCGCGGGTTTATCGGCGCCGACTACAATTTCCGAACCAGCTTCGTCGGGTCGATCAGCACGGACCCCGAGGTGTTGGACGGTTTCGATACCTTCAACCTGCGGCTTGGGCTCCGGGGCGAGCGGTTCACTCTGACAGGCTTTGTCGAGAACCTGTTCGATGAGCGCTATGCCACCGATCAGTTCGCCTCTGGCCTCGGCGGCGTGACCGTGCCAGCCTCGGTTGCGATTCCGCCCGGCCTGGAGGACGATATCATCGTCGCGGGGCCACCCCGGCGCTTTGGGATCACGGCGAAGATCAAGTTCTGAGGAAAGCGATCCGCCCGCATGACCTCATCGGATCCGTTCTGGATCGGGCTAAATCACGACGCGGGACACCCTCATGAGGCATCGATGACACTCAAAGCACCTAGGCGCGGTATCTTGGCCCTCCTGCTCATCGCCGTCGCGGTATCGGCGGGATATCTCCTCCACGAAGACGAACCGACCTATGAGTGGACGGAACGCGTCTTTCGTGGCGTCGCGCTTGAGAGCCGCGTGGTCGCGGGCGCCGATGGCGATGACTTTCTGGTTGCAAAGGGGACCGTTCAGGTTCCCGAAGTCCGGGGCAAGGCCGATAGTCGGATGATCAATATCGGTTACATGGTGGTCCCCGGCATCGAAGGTGCGGGCGAAATCCCGATCGTCATGGTTGCTGGCGGTCCTGGTGGCAGCCATATCGCCGACATTCACAAATCGTGGGTGCAGCGGCTCGTTCGGATCTTCAGGCGTGTCGGTGACGTCGTTATGGTCGATCTGAGGGGGATCAACTCCTCCGGCCCGGCCTTTGAGGTGAGCGGGGCTTCGAACAAACTCCGGAATGTCGCGTCGGGCGAGGACTATCTTCAGCTGCAGCGCGATATTGGGGCCGCGAACCGGGCGCAGTTGATCGCCGACGGGTTCGATCTCTCAGGGTATGTGGTGACCGAGGCCGCCGCTGATGTGATCGCCGTGGCCGACGCGCTCGGCTACGGCAAGCTGAACCTCTACGGCACGAGCTTCGGATCGCATTTCACCTTCACGACGGCCCGCGTGTTCCCGGATCGGGTCAACCGCTTTCTGGTGACCGGGCTCGAGGGGTACGATCATACCTACGACGATGGCGTTGCTGTTCTGGATGCGGTTCGCCAGATCGCCCGCGAGGCGGAAACCGTTTGGGACGGCGCCTACGGGGTAGAGAATCCCCTCGAGGCGCTTCTGTCCCTGGCGGCGCGCGCGGAAGAGGATCCGGCCAGCGCCCATGGGCTGGCTCCCTATGAAGTCGAATACCTGATCCTCTACGGCAGCAGCTATGATTTCGGCTACCAACTGGGCAACCGGTCCAGCATGAAGTCCTGGCCCGCGGATGTGGCCAAGATCATGGCGGGAGAGCGGTTGTGGCGCCTCCCGTTCGCGCGCAGGCTGACGGGTTTCTACGAGGGCAAGAGCCCTTCAGACGCTGCTGTCGGATTGTTCGACTGTTCGTCTCATATCTCGCAGGCCCGGCAGAAACGATTGACGCAGACGGCACCTGAGAGTTTTCCGAACAATTCCGAGTACATGAACGCGCTTTGCGCGGGCTGGGACGTGACGCCTCTGCCGCCCGAGTTTCAGCAAGGCACCATATCGCAAGTGCCGGCCCTGTTCGTGCACGGCACATATGACACGAGCACGCCCTACCCCAACGCCGTGGAGATGCTGGAGCAGTTTCCGAACGCGTCGCTTGTGACCGTTTATGGCGGATCGCATGGCGCGCTTTGGGAGGCGCTGAGCGCGCATCCGCCCCTCGCCGATGAGATTGTTGGCTGGTTTCAGGGCGAAGCTCCACCGCCGGATGTGACGCTCGGTCCTATCCCGTTCGATCCGCTGGAGCGTTGATCCAACCCAGGCGACAGAGACCCGGTTGGCCCAGATTCCCGTCAGGAGCCACCTGATGGGTCATTCACTCCTGGTTCTTTGAATGCTCGACCGTATCGCGAAACAGGGCGCGGTGCTGATCTCCCTCGAGATCATCGAACTGGCGGCTCTTCAGGCACCAGATGAAGGCGGCGAGCCCGAGCCCACCGAGGAAAAGAGAAACCGGTATGAGTGCGCCCAGAACCGTCATGACCGGCCTCGCAGGCGCAAGGCGTTGAGGATCACCAGGATCGATGAGCCGGACATCGCGCAGGCGGCAATCAGGGGTGTGATCAGCCCGGCCATCGCCATGGGGATGGCTATCGCGTTGTAGACGGCGGCGATTCCGAAACTCTGTAGCATCCGGCGGCGGGCCAGGCGAGCGACCGCGTGGGCATCGGCGACGGCGCCGAGCCCGTCGCTGGTGAAAACGAAACCGGCGGCCGTTTTGGCGACATCACTGGCCGAGGCGGGCGAGATCGAACAATGCGCGGCGGCAAGTGCCGGGCTGTCGTTCAACCCGTCTCCGACCATCAGCACTCTGCGCCCCTCGGAGCGGCGCGCTTCCAGCCACGCCAGTTTGTCTGCGGGCAGCATCGCTGCTTTGGCGGTTTCGATCCCGGTCGCGTTGGCGACGCTGCGCACCGCACCCGCCTGATCGCCCGACAGGATTGCGAGGTCGAGCCCGCGTTCTGCCAGTTCGTCGCAGGTCTCTTGCGCATTGTGCCGCAAGGTCTCGCCGAAGTGGAAATGGGCGATTTTGTCGGCGAAGGAGAGGGCGACGCCCGGCCCATCGGTATCCGACGCCCATCCAGTTCGACCGAGACGCACCGTTTGGCCTTCAAGCTCGCCCTCGACACCAAAACCCGGATGTTCCACTAGTTTGGTGACCGGCGCCGGGGTGATACCGAGATGCTTCGCCTCGCGCGCGATGGTTCGGGAAAGCGGGTGGCGGGAGGCTGCGGCGAGGGCGGCGGCGGCAGGCCACGCGGGATCGTGCGCCTCGGGTGCCTCAACAAGGTCCGGCTCGGCGCTGGTCAGCGTTCCGGTCTTATCGAAGACGACCATATCGACATTTGCGAGCCGTTCGAGCTCCGACCCGTCCTTGAGGAAAATGCCCTGCTTGAAGAGCCGCGCGCTGGCGATGGTGTGGACTGTGGGGACTGCCAGCGCGAGAGCACAGGGGCAGGTGACGATGAGGACCGCCACGGCGATCTGAAGCGCCGCATGGGCGTCTCCCTGAGCGGCGTACCAGCCGACGAAGGCGGTCGCGGCCAGAAGATGCACCACCGGCACATAGACCCGCGCGGCCCGGTCGGCCAGCCGGTCGAGCCGGCCCCGGCCGCGCTCGGCCGCGTCAACCATCCGCGCGATCTCGGCCAGCAAAGTGTCGTCGCTGGTGGCCGTGACGCGAAGCTGTACCGCGCCCGTCAGGTTCAGCATTCCGGCATGAACCTCGGCGCCGACGGCCGCCAGTTCAGGCAGGCTTTCGCCGGTGATCAGCGACCGGTCGATCTCGGTCTGACCACTGATCAAGGTGCCATCGGCTGGGATCCGCTCACCCGGCGCGATCTCGACGGTCATGCCGGTTTGAAGCGCGTTGATGGCGACGATCTCTCTCGCGCCGTCCGGCAGGACGCGGAGCGCCGTGCGCCCGGTCATCGCCATCAGCTCCGCCGCTGCAGAGCGCGCGCTCGCCCGGGTCCGGTGCTCCAGATACCGCCCGATCAACAGGAAGAAGAGCAGCATCACGGCCGCGTCGAAATAGGCTTGCGGACCGCTGCGCAGGGTCTCGGCGACCGAATTCGCTGCCGCGAGGATCACCGCCAGCGAGATGGGCACATCCATGTTGAGCCGCCGCGCGGTCAGTGCCTTGAACGCGCTTTGGAAGAAGGGTTGCCCGGCATAGACCACCGCGGGCAGGGCGATCAGGCCCGAGATCCAGTGTAAGAGATCGCGTGTCGACCCCTCGGCCCCGGACCACACCGAGATCGACAGGATCATCACGTTCATCGCGGCGAAGCCTGCGACGCCGATGCGCAGCAACAGGCCGCGCCCGATCTTCTCGCCCGCAGACATGCCGTGCAGCGAGGGATCGTAGGGCCGGGCATCGTAGCCCGCGCTTGAGAGGGCCGTGACCAGAGCCTCCGGGTCGGTTCTTTCCGGGTCGATCTCTGCACTGACCGTATGAGCCGAGAGATTGGCACGCGCTGCCGCCACCCCGGCGCAACTGCTGAGGCAGCGCTCGACCTTGCTCATGCAGCCTGCACAGGTCATTCCGGGTACCAGCAGGTCGACCCGGTCGAGATGTGTGTGCCGGTCGAACGCCATCAGTCCTGCTCTGGGATCACAAGCTCTGCGGTCTTCTCGAAGGCCGGGCCCTCAGCATTCGTGAAATGGACCCGCCAGGCGCCGGGTTCGAGCGTGATGAGCGCCTTGTAGCTGCCCGCATCCCTGACGAGCTGCACCGAGCGGTCATGGTCATCCGTGGTCGGGCGCCCAACGGTGGCACGAAGATCGAGCCCGTTGATTTGCGCGCCGTCCGGGCCAGAGATCGTCACCGACAGGTAACCTTCGCCGTAACGGATATCGCTGACCCAGCCGAGCGCCTGCTGTGCCTGCGTCCGCGTGTTCCAACCCTGGCTCGCCACGTAGGAATTCTTCACGACCAGCCCCGGGAAGCTGCCGGTTGCGGCGAACAGCATGGTCATATTGGCGGCGATGATCACGGCAAAGGCGGTGAGCGCGATGCCGAGGACGTGATACCCCTTCAATTCCTTCATGGCTTGGGCCCCTGAAAGTGCGTGTCGTAGGAGCTTCGTTCGCGGGTCATCAGGTTCTCGACCCACAGGCGGACAGGGACGCGTTCCTGGGTCTCCGATCCGGCGGGTGCGGTCAGGAAAACCCGCAGCTTCCGCGTCTGATCTGCCGGAATGGGGATCGCCGAGGCGTCCTGACCCTGGACCTTGAGGCGCAGATATCCGGCTTCGGTTCTGGCCGAGAGGCGGAACACATTGGGCACCGGATTGCGGTTCAGGATGCGGACTTCGTATCCGTTGCGAACGGAGCCGTCCGACAGCGTGACGAAGATCGGATTGCGATCGCGCTGAACGGTCAGGTCGATGGTGTCCCGCAGGAAAAGCGTGGTGATCATCGCGATACCGATCCCGGCCCAAAGCACGGAATAGATGATCGTGCGGGGCCGGATGATGCGCTTTAGAACCGGCCAGGCGGACTTGCCCTCCTGCTCCAGCTGTTCGTCGGCGAGGCTGCAATAGTCGATCAGGCCGCGCGGCTTGCCGATCTTTGCCATGATGTCGTCGCAGGCATCGATGCAGAGCGCGCAGGTGATGCAGCCGATCTGCTGGCCCTCGCGGATATCGACACCGGTCGGGCAGACGGCGACGCAGGCGTTGCAATCGACGCAATCGCCGAGGCTTTGAGCGGCCTCGCTCTTGCGGTGCTTGCCGCGCGGCTCCCCCCGCCAGTACTTGTAGGTCACGGTCAGCGAATTCTCATCGAGCATCGCTGCCTGGATCCGCGGCCAGGGGCACATGTAGATGCAGACCTGCTCGCGCAGAAAGCCGCCTAGGACGAAGGTCGTGGCAGTGAGTGTGCCGATGGTGGCGTAGGCGATGGGGTGGGCCGAGCCGGTAAAGACCTCGGCGAAGAGCGTGGGAGCATCGGCGAAGTAAAAGATCCAGGCGCCGCCCGTGGCGACGGCGATCAAGAGCCACAGGGCCCACTTTGAAAATCGCTTACGCGCCTTGTCGAGCGTCCATTTTGACTTCAGCAACCGGAACTGGGCGTTTCGATCGCCCTCGATCCACCGTTCGACATGCTGATAGAGATCGACCCAGACGGTTTGCGGGCAGGCATAGCCGCACCAGACCCGGCCGAGCACCGATGTGAAGAGAAAAAGGCCGACCCCGGCCATGATCAGCAGCCCGGCGATGTAGTAGAATTCCTGCGGCCAGATCTCGATCCAGAAGAAGAACATGCGTCGGTTGGCGAGATCGATCATCACAGCCTGATCCGGCAGATGGACGCCGCGATCCCAGCGAATCCAGGGCGTCAGGTAGTAGACCGCGAGGCTCAGACCCATGATCCACCACTTCAGGCGGCGGAATGTGCCTTTGACTGCCTTCGGAAAAACCGGCTCGCGTGCAGCGTAGAGGCTGGCTGGACTTTCGGTTGTCATCGTCATGCCCGGGATCCATTCCTGGAGACTGGATGGAGTCCTCGCACGCGCGCCGAAAAGGGGCCTTGATCTGGATCAAAGCCGCCTGCGGCAAGCCGCTACTCACCACCCCCGAGGCTGTGGATGTAATGGGCGACCTGCCGGATTTCCGCCTCGGTCAGCCGGTTGCTCCACGCGGGCATGACGCCAAAGCGGGAATGGGTGATGGTCTCGATCAAAGCCTCACGTTCTGAGCCGTAGAGCCAGATCGCATCAGCCAGGTTGGGGGCTCCCTGTTCCGGGTCGCCCAGGCCCTGTTCGCCGTGGCAGCCGGAGCAATGGTCGAGGAAAAGCTCGGCGCCCGCATCCGTCGCCTCGGCCTGACCGCTGAGGGAAAGGGCGTAGTCTGCGACGGTTTCGATCTCCTCATTCGTCAGGATCTCGTCGTCGCCAAATGCCGGCATCTGGGACCAGTGGGTGTCTTCGTCGCTCTCCCAGCGGATGCCGTGGCGAAGGGTGTAGGCAATGGCTTCATGGTCGCCTCCCCAAAGCCAGTCATCGTCCAAGAGGTTGGGGTAGCCAACCGCGCCGGCGGCCCCGGCCCCATGGCATTGCGAGCAATAGGTCCGATAGATCGCGGCGCCTCCGGCGCGGGCGAAACTGTCGAGGTCCGAATTGGCCGCGATCTCGGTGAAGTCGGCCGCAGCTATCCGTGCCGATATCTCGGCATTGCTCGCGGCATGAGCTTCGATGGCTTCGGCAACTTCTGCGCGGGAGGAGAAGCCGAGGACGCCATCCGTGGCCGTCGATATCAGGGGCCATGCCGGGAAAAAGATCGTGTACCCGATGCCCCAAACGATCGTCAGATAGAAAGTGTATAGCCACCACCGGGGCAGGGGGGTATCGAGTTCCTGAATCCCGTCCCATTCGTGCTGCGTCGTGACCGTTCCGGTCAGTGCGTCGCGCTCTGGCTCAGCCATCGCCGTCCTCCACTTGCGGAGCCGTCTCGGCCACCGGCTTCTTCCCGGGCATGACATCGTTTCTGAGCGGGATTTGAGCCAGATCGCGATGCTTCGCGCGGGATCCGGGCCGGAAGGTCCAAAGGATCTGACCCACGAAGAACGCCGTCATGGCGATCAGGAACCAGCTATCGGCGAATTCTCGAAGCCAGGTATAGGTTTCCATCGATCCTTCCTCAGCGATAGTTGGCCTCGGCCTCGTAGACCGAGAAGTCCACAAGCGTGCCAAGCATTTGCAGATAGGCGATCATGGCATCGAGCTCCGTGATCTCGCGCTGACCGTCGAAGTTGCGGACCGGCGCATTGGGATAACGCGCGAGCAGGTCGTCGACCCCATCCGAGTCCGGATCGACCTGAGCGCGCACGTCCTGCAGAGCGGCCGCAATCATCTCATCCGTATAGGGCACGCCAACGGCCCTGTTGGCGCGCAGATGCGCGGCGACGTTCTTGAAGTCGAGTTTGGTCTCCGCCAGCCAAGGATAGGCGGGCATGATCGACTCCGGCACCAGCGCGCGCGGGTCTTTCATGTGGTCGATATGCCATTCGTCGGAGTAGCGCCCGCCGACCCGCGCCAGATCGGGACCCGTGCGCTTTGAGCCCCACTGAAACGGACGATCGTACATCGACTCGGCGGCGAGGCTGTAATGGCCATAGCGCTCGACCTCGTCGCGCATGGGACGGATCATCTGGCTATGGCAGGTGTAGCAGCCCTCGCGGATGTAGATGTGGCGACCCAGCAGTTCCAGCGGCGCATAGGGGCGCATGCCGGTCACTTTCTCGATCGTGTTCTGCAGGTAGAAGAGAGGTGCGATCTCGACGATCCCGCCGATCGAGACGACGACCAGCGCCAGGATCAATAGCACGGTCGCATGCCGCTCGATCTTGGCGTGCTGACGCAGCAGTCTCTGCGTCGTGGTTGGTTTGGCCTGGTCAGCCATGACGCCCGCATTGGGCAAGCGCGTCCAAGCGGCGCTCTTCCACCGCATCGCTTTGTGTCACGCCGTAGTCATTGAGTGCGTCGAAGGACATGACGAGCCCCATGATCTCTTCACCCAGGGCCTCGGACGGGCTTGTTTCTCGCCGGAAAAAGCTTCGGCAGAACGACGCGCCTTCGGTTCCTGCACAACGAATCATCATCATTGGTTTCACTCCGCTGGGACTGCGATGGGTTTTGGTTCGTAGCGGCGGCCCCGGATCGTCTGATACAGATTCCAGACCATGATCAGGGCGCCTGTCAGGTACATCACCCCGCCCAAGCCGCGGACGATGTACATTGGAAACTTTGCTGCGACGGTGTCGGCGAAGGAGTTGACGAGGAAGCCGTTCGCATCGGTCTCGCGCCACATCAGCCCCTCCATAATGCCGGTCACCCACATCGAGGCGGCGTAGAGAACGATGCCGAGCGTCGCGAGCCAGAAGTGCCACGAGACGAGCGCAAGGGAATAAAGCCGGTCGCGGTTCCAAAGGCGCGGCACCAGGAAGTAGAGCGCGCCGAAGGTGATCATGCCGTTCCAGCCAAGTGCACCGGAATGCACATGCCCGATCGTCCAGTCGGTGTAGTGGGAGAGGGAGTTGACCGCCTTGATCGACATCATCGGCCCCTCGAACGTCGCCATGCCGTAGAAGCCGACGGAGACAACCAGCATCCTGAGCACTGGGTCCGTGCGCAGCTTGTCCCAGGCGCCGTTCAGCGTCATCAGCCCATTGATCATGCCGCCCCAGGAGGGCATCCACAGCATGATCGAGAACACCATACCCAGTGTCTGAGCCCAATCGGGCAGCGCGGTGTAGTGCAGGTGATGCGGCCCCGCCCAGATGTAGAGGAAGATCAGTGCCCAGAAGTGGATGATCGAGAGCTTGTAGGAATAGACCGGGCGCTCGGCCTGCTTAGGCACAAAGTAGTACATCATCCCTAGGAAGCCTGCGGTCAGGAAGAAGCCGACCGCGTTGTGCCCGTACCACCATTGCACCATCGCATCCTGAACGCCTGAGAACACGCTGTAGGAGGCTGAGCCAAGGATCGACACCGGCATCGACAGGTTCCGCACCACATGCAGCATCGCCACCGTGACGATGAAGCCCAGGAAGAACCAGTTGGCCACGTAGATATGCGGCTCTTGCCGGTTGATCAGGGTGCCGAGAAAGACGGCGAGATACCCGACCCAGACCACGGTGAGCAGCAGGTCGATATGCCAGGCGAGCTCGGCATACTCCTTGCTCTCGGAGCCTCCGAAGACATAGGAGGTTGCGGCGAGCACGATCACGAGTTGATAGCCCCAGAACACCCACCACGCGAGATTGCCGCCCCAGAGCCTCGCCGCGCAGGTGCGCTGGACGATGTAGAAAGATGTGCAGATCAGGGCGTTACCGCCAAAGGCAAAGATCACGGCTGAAGTATGCAGGGGCCGGAGCCGCCCGAATGAGGTGAACGAGAGATCCCAGTTCAAGACCGGAAAGGCGAGTTGGAAGGCGATGTAGGTGCCGACCAGAAACCCTACGATCCCCCACAGTGCTGTGGCGATCACCCCGGCCCGGACGACGTCATCCATATAGCCGCTGTCGCCTTCCGCGAGCACGGGCTTGGTCTCGCGTGACATGGTCCACAGGAAGGCAGCCGATGCTGCCGCGATCACCACAAAGGCGTTGACGCGGTAGGCGAGGTCATGCCCCCAGTTCGCAGCCAATGCGCCGAAGACGATGATCGTACCGAAAAAGGCCAGCTTGATTGCGATGGTCACGGCTCTCTCCGAGGTCTTTTGCGCCGCCAATCTCGCGTGCGGTCTCGGAGGGCGCCTTGACCTGGATCAAATGAACCTGCTGCCTCCGGTTGCATCTGCCCAGGGTGGTGCGTGGTGTCTTATGGCGATTGGATCCACGGCGGGATGAGTGATCGGCGCACTGGAGGAATTATCGTCGATCTTCAGGGCAAGCCGGCACCGCCGCACGCCGACTGTCGTCGGATGAAGGCTGACGATCCGCGAGAGGCTCCAAGCAAAGATGCGACGTCCAAGTGAAGTGGAACTGACAGTCAGCTTTGCACTTCCGCGGCTCTGGTCACGCGACTGCGTCACTCGCCGTGTCATCGAAGTCCTCTCCAGCCAATTGCTGGAGTGCCGCAACATTCGTCAGCGCAACGGTGCGTTTGTCCGGCAGATCCACCAGGCCCTTCCTGCGCAGGGTCGAGAATTGGCGGCTGACGGTCTCGATGGTCAGGCCCAAGTACTCCGCGATCGCCTCGCGGCCGAGTGGGATCTGCAGTGCCATCCCATCGAGGATCGGCCGGTTCTCCAGCACCGCCGCGCGGCGGCTCAGAATCATCAGAAAACTCGCCAGCTTCTCTGCCGCCGTCTTGCGTCCGAGGAGCAGCATCCATTCCTGGGCCGCATCCAACTCATCCAGCGTCATTTCCAAGAGACGGTGCTTCAATTGCTCGCTGCCTCGCAGCAAGTCCTCGAACTCCCGCCGGTGGAAGAGGCACATCCGAACCCGCGTTGCCGCCACCGCATCATAGGGCGCGACAGGGCGCAGCGGGCGGCCGATGAAATCTGAGGGAAACAACAGGCCAACCATCTGCCGCCGACCGTCCTCCAGCGTCTTTTGCAACGCCACGACGCCATCGATGACCGAGCCAAGCACCTGGGTGTGCTCGCCCTCGCTTACGATCTCCTGACCGGGTTCGAAATCTTTGTAGAACTTCGCCTTCTCAAGAAGCGCCAATTCTGCCGGGGTCGAATAGCTGCAAACCGCACGGTGCCGGATTGCACAATCGGCGCAGCAGTGCGGTTTCCAGGTGAATTCAATTGCTGTTGGCTCAGTCACCATATCCTGGCTTCGCAATCCGGCGTTGATCTTCCGTGACCCTCTACAGAGTATCTGTTCCAACCAATGGAACCTCAGCGACCTGGGTTCGTCAACCTTTGCAACCTTTCAGGTGACCTTCGGTCGCGCAGTTTCAGCCGCTCTGGCCCTTGCACCGCGGCCTTGATGTGGATCAAGGCGCCAGATGCTCGGCCTTGATAGCTGATGGTGACGCGAACCCACGCGTGCGGCGCTCAGACAGGAGACGGGCGAACATGACCGAATCTGCAAACTTCGGAACCTTGCCAAAGGTCAACGCGATCTCGATCGATGATCTCCGTGCCGCCTTGCGTGCCGGGCTCGCGGATTTCCAGCGCGCACCGGTGTATGGCCTCTTCTTCGGTCTCGTTTTCTCGCTCGTGGGCATTGCGATTGCATCCGCTCTTTATCAGGGCGAGGCCAGCTACTGGATCTTCCCGGCAGCGGCCGGGTTTCCGCTGCTCGGCCCGTTCGCGGCTGTAGGCGTGTATGAAGTCTCGCGCCGCCTGGAGGCGGGAGAAGAGCTTTCGTGGCGCGCCGTCCTTCTGGCCGGGCTTCGTCAGCAGAATTCGCAACTGCCGTTCTTCGCGGTCTTCACGGTTTTCGCCTTTCTGGTTTGGATCGTCCTTGCACGCGTGATCTTCGCGGTTTCGTTCGGGACAAATCCAGTGACCAATGTGATGAGTTCCTTTGAGATATTTTTCTCCGGCCCTGGTGTTGCGATGCTGATCATCGGCTCCTGTGTCGGGGCGGCGCTGGCGATGCTCCTCTTTTCGATTTCCGTGATCAGTGTTCCGTTGCTGCTCGATCAGGACATCGACGTCGTGACGGCAATGATCACGAGCTTCCGGGCGACAGTGGAGAACGCCCGGACGATGTTTATCTGGGGATGCCTGATCGCGGTGGCGATCTTCGCCGGGATGTTGCCGATCTTCCTTGGGATGATCCTGGTGTTCCCAACCCTCGGCCACGCGTCCTGGCATCTCTACCGGAGGACGATCAATCCAGACTAGTGGAGCGGCTGAGTGTCCATCTAGACATGGTTGGGCGGAAGAACGCTTTGAGGCATCACGAGTGGTTGGCGGGACAGAGTATCGTCAGGACTTCCAACAAATAACATCTAATGCGAAATCCAATAAGTCCATGAACCTCAGGGCGTTATCCGATCATCTGAAGTATATTTACAAGTGTGATGGTGCCCAGGAGAAGACTCGAACTTCCACTCCCATACGGGAACTGGCACCTGAAGCCAGCGCGTCTACCAATTCCGCCACCTGGGCCTAGGGGGCTTTTCAGCGAGACCGTCGTGTAGCCAGCGGGGCGGGCCTTGTCAACGCAGCCGGGCCGAGAAATGCCGGCGTGTCCGAATGCCTGGCGATTTGCCCACTTGCCGCCCCATGGGCATCGCCCTACCCATTCCTGAGCAACAGTCAGGAGACGAGCCATGTCCGAAGCCGAAAGCGACGTTCCCATCGTAACCCTCATCGGCGGATCCGGTTTCGTTGGCAGGTACATAGCTCAGGCCATGGCGCGGGAGGGGTGGCGCGTGCGGGTTGCTTGCCGGAGGCCGAACGAGGCGCTTTTCGTCAAACCCTATGGCGTGGTCGGTCAGGTCGAGCCCGTGCAGTGCAACATCCGGGATGAGGCCTCGCTCGCCAAGGTCATCTCAGGCGCGCGCGCGGTGGTGAACTGCGTCGGGATCCTTTTCGAGGCCGGACCGAACAAGTTTAACGCTGTGCAGGCGGAAGGGCCCGGTCGCGTCGCCAAAGTCGCCAGCGAGGCGGGCGTTGCAAAGCTTGTCCACATCTCGGCGATCGGTGCCGATCCGGAGAGCGCTGCGGCCTATGCGCGAACCAAGGCCGAGGGCGAGGCGGCGGTGACCGCCGCATTTCCCGACGCCGTGATCCTACGCCCCTCCATCGTCTTCGGTCCGGAGGACCAGTTCTTCAACCGTTTTGCCTCGATGACCCGCCTGAGCCCGGTCCTCCCGGTCGTGGGCGCGGATACGCGGTTCCAGCCCGTCTGGGTGCAGGATGTCGCCTCTGCCGCCGCGAAGGCCATCGTTGGTGACGTAGCGCCGGGGACCTATGAGCTTGGCGGGCCCAAGACCTATTCTTTCAGTGAGCTGATGCGGTTGATGCTTTCGATCATCCGGCGCAAGCGGCTGATTGTGAACATCCCCTTCTTTATCGCGCGGCTTCAGGCGAGCGTTCTGCAGCTTTTGCCCACGCCGCCGCTGACGGTCGATCAGGTCCGGCTGCTGGAGCGGGACAACGTGGTGGCCGAGGGGGCGAAAGGCTTCGCCGACCTTGGAATAGTGCCGACCGCGCCGGAGGCGATCATCGAGAGCTATCTCTACGCGCACCGGCCCTATGGCCAGTATACGGCGCTGACCGAGGGTGGAGACGATCAGAAATCCTAAAATCTGAAGGCTGGGGGCATCATTGATCAGGGCGGCAGCCGAGTAGATCAGCACCCGTACCGAAGCGGCTACAGGGACTAACTGTAGGCGTAGATCAGCAGGCCCGTTCCCAGAGCCAGCCGATAGAGCACGAAGGGCAGCATGGTCCAGGTCGCAGCGAACATGCGCATCATGACGAAGAGTGCGGCAAAGGCGGCGAGGCAGGACATTGCGGCGCCGAGCAACAGCTCCGCTCCGATGCGCAGATTGCCCTCCGAGACAACGCTCGCGGTCTCGACGAGCCCGGCGGCGAGGATGGTCGGTACGGCCATCAGAAGCGCGAGACGGGCTGCCTCCACCCGCCCGAAGCCCAGGGCCCGTGCCATGGTCATGCAGGCACCCGAACGCGAGGTGCCGGGGATGATCGCTAGCGCCTGGGCGGCCCCCATCATGAGTGCGCCGCCAATTGTCCAGCTCTCGCCCTTGCCGTCGGTCGCGCCCCAGCGATCTGCTGCCCAGAGCAGCAGGCCACCGATCAGGGTGGCCCAGCCGATCACTTCAGCGGACCTGAGAGCACCGATCATATCGGCCTGCTTCAGAAGTGCGCCGAGCGCGAGGACGGGCAGGGTAGCGATGCTGATGAGAAGGGCGAGCCGCGCATCCGCTGTTGCAAACTGCCCTGTCAGGATATCCCGCGCGCCGGTGAACAGCCGGGCCACATCCGTCCGGAAGTAGCACACGACCGCGACCAGGGTGCCGAGATGCACCGCCACGTCCATTGTCACGCCCTGATCGGGCCGCCCGGTCAGCAGGGGCCAGAGGATCAGATGCCCGGATGACGAGATCGGCAGAAACTCGGTCACGCCCTGGATCAGGGCCAGCGCGATGATGTCGAAAAGATCCATGCTGGGATTCGCAGGTCAAACCGTCTAGATTGGAGTGTGAACCCGTTGGTAAGGCCTGCATTCGCAGACGCAATGGGAAAGAAAGGTCCGGTTTGATATCTATTTTCTGCTGCCATCTCTGGATGGCACGCGTGAGAGTAGTGAAAAAATCAAATTAGGTCAGTATTACTGTCTTTCATCATCTTTGGCGATCATGTAGGTAAGCGGACCGACCTTTAGGCAGGTTCAGATTCTCGTTTTTTCTGGCCGAAGCCTGGCAGGCGGTGAAACGCGGTGCGGCTGGGAGGAATGGACGAGGATCATGGCCCAGATGATGTTGAAATTCACAACGCTGGACCGCGAGATGCCGGAGAAGCGGGGGGCCGAGGAGCGCGCCCACGACTTTGGCGAGATCTATCGTCAGTATGCCGCTGAGAAAGCTGCCGATCAGGCGGCGCGCTGCAGCCAGTGCGGCGTGCCATTCTGCCAGAACCATTGTCCGCTGCATAACAACATTCCGGACTGGCTGAAATTAACCGCCGAGGGGCGCCTGCGCGAAGCCTATGAGGTCAGCCAGGAGACCAACACTTTCCCTGAGATCTGCGGCCGCATCTGCCCGCAGGACCGGCTCTGCGAAGGCAACTGCGTCATAGAGCAATCAGGCCACGGCACGGTCACTATCGGCGCGGTGGAGAAGTACCTGACCGACATGGCATTCGAGGAAGGCTGGGTCCCGGAGATCAAACCCATCGAAGAACGCCCGGAGAGCATCGGTATCATCGGTGCGGGACCGGCCGGGCTCGCCTGCGCGGATCGCCTGCGCCGCATGGGATTTCAGGTCACGATCTACGATCGCTACGACCGCTCCGGTGGCCTGTTGATCTACGGCATCCCGGGCTTCAAGCTCGAAAAACCCGTTGTGATTCAACGCAATGAGCAGCTCGAGAAGGGCGGGGTGACATTCGAGCTGAACTGCGAGATCGGCGTCACCAAGAGCTTTCAGGAGATCCGCGCGGCCCACGATGCGGTGTTGATCGGAACCGGCGTCTACAAGACCCGCGATATCGGGGCGCCGGGCTCTGGCCTTGGCGGGATCGTGCAGGCGATCGACTATCTGACCGCCTCGAACCGCAAGGGGCTCGGCGACGATGTGGCAGAGTTCGACGACGGCACGCTGAACGCCGAGGGAAAACGCATCGTGGTGATTGGTGGCGGCGATACCGCCATGGATTGCGTGCGTACCGCTATCCGCCAGGGGGCAAAATCGGTGAAATGCCTTTACCGCCGCGACCGGGCCAATATGCCTGGCTCGCAGCGCGAGGTTCAGAACGCCGAGGAAGAAGGTGTTCAGTTCGAGTGGCTGGCGGCACCAAAGGGCTTCACCGGCGAGAACCATGTGGCGGGCGTCAAGGTCGTGAAGATGCGCCTGGGCGCACCGGATCAGACCGGGCGGCAGATGCCCGAGGAAGTGCCGGGATCGGACTATACCGAGCCCTGCGATCTGGCGATCAAGGCGCTGGGTTTCGAGCCCGAGGATCTGCCGACGCTCTGGGGCGAAGATGGGCTGGAAGTGACCCGCTGGGGCACTATCAAGGCCGATTTCCGCACCCATGAGACGGCGCTTCCGGGCGTCTACGCCGCGGGCGATATCGTACGGGGTGCGAGCCTTGTGGTCTGGGCGATCCGCGACGGGCGCGAGGCGGCGGATGCGATCGCCGCCCAGCTCAACGGCGCAGCGAGGATCGCCGCGGAGTAATGCATTCTTCCGTAGGTTTTACGTAGTGCTTTCGTAACTACAGAAATCCTGCTGGTGACATCGAATAGATCAGCAAAGCTGACGTATAAGGGAGAGACGATATGAAGGGGCGCTGTCTTTGCGGTGCGGTGCAATTCTCTTGTGCGGGGCAGCCGCGTGGGGTCGCGATCTGCCATTGCGGTCAGTGCCGGGAATGGACCTCGGGCCCCTTCATGGCGGTTTTCTTCCCTGACGGCGTCACGGTCGAGGCCGGAGATCACCTTAGATGGTACAAGAGCTCAGAGAAGGCGGACCGCGGTTTCTGCGCCAAATGCGGTTCGAGCCTCTTTTTCCGTAGTCGCGATACGGAGAGCCGCTGGAATGTCTCGGCCGGTGCGCTGGGAGATCATCTGTTCGAGATCAAGGCCCATGCCTGGGTTGAGGATCAGCCGGACTGGTATGCATTCGCGGATGACACCCCGCGGCTGCGTTCGACGGAGTTCCGAGCAGCACGTCAAGAAGGGCGGGTCTGACCATGGCTGCGATGACAGGCAAATGCATGTGCGGGGCGGTGACGCTGACCGTGATCCCGGCGGAACAGATGATCCACGCCTGCCATTGCGACTGGTGCCGGGCCTGGACTGGGTCGGCCTTCATGGCGGTGAAGGCCGAGGACGGCGATGTCTCGGCGGAAGGACCGGTGAAGACGCTGGCCAGTTCGCCCTGGGCCGAGCGGAGCTGGTGCGATGCCTGCGGCTCGGGCCTCTGGTACCGGGTGACGGCGCCCGGGCCTTATCATGGTGAGTATCACGTCGCCGCCGGTCTCCTGCCCGACACGGCCGGCTTCACGCTCGGTTCCGAAATCTACCACGACCGCAAACCCGAAGGCTGGGCCTATGCGGGCGATGCCAAGAAGATGACCAAAGCAGAAATCGAGGCGTTTTTCGGGATGTCTGGAGAAGCAGAGACGGGCGCGGAATGAGCTTGGACTGGAGAGATCTCCCACGATACGTCGCCGCCTGCGCGATCAGCATCTGCGCGACTGCTGCCAATGCAGAGGGCGAGCATTTTCACTTCTCAGTGGAGTCGGGAGGACTGATCGAGGGCAGTTCCTCGATTACCCCCGCCGATCCTGATCTATGCGGTACCGACTTGGGCTGGATCGAGACAGTTAGCAGCCGAACAGACGCCAAAGTGGAGGAGTCTTTTCTGCCGGGCGGCGACCGCATCCGAGTGCGGAAAGGCGGAAGGACGGACACCGTTAGAATCGGTTCGGCCGCGCCGACCGCCCCGCATTCCGGAGTAATGACTACTGATTACAGGGGATGCGTTACCCCGTCGGGGATGTTGCTTCTCTCTCTGCAAGTGAATGCGATCATCGAAACTGGCGATTGCGAGAGGAAGTTTTCCGTCACTTATGATGAAGCTGCATTGCCGATCAAATGGCGTTTTGCCGAATCCGACTTGGCAAAATTCACGGTCGAGAGCGATCGCGGTGAAGCCATCCTCTCGAGACTGAGGCTTCCCATCGAGCCATATTTCTCGTCGGAGCTTCACAAGGCCTTCAGGATTGAAGTGCGGCTTGAAAGTAAAGGAGCCACGCAATGACTTGTCCCCCGACCGAGTGGATCGCGGACTATGAAGCGCAGCGGGACCGTCTGGCGGAGACGGGGATGTATCTGCCGGAGGAGGAGCATTCCTCTTGCGGGGTCGGGCTGGTGGCGGCGATTGATGGCCAGCCTCGGCGCGAGGTCGTGGAGAGCGGGATCACTGCGCTCCAGGCGATCTGGCATCGCGGCGCGGTGGATGCCGATGGCAAGACCGGTGACGGCGCCGGCATTCATGTCGAGATCCCCGAGGCGTTTTTCCAGGAGCAGATCCGGCGTACGGGTCACGAGCCGGGTGAGGACCTGATCGCGGTCGGCCAGGTGTTCCTGCCGCGCACGGATCTGGCCGCGCAGGAGGTCTGCCGGACCATCGTGGAAAGCGAGATCCTGCGCCTTGGCTATTACATCTATGGCTGGCGGCAGGTGCCGGTGGATATCTCCTGCCTCGGCGACAAGGCCAACGCGACTCGGCCGGAGATCGAGCAGATCCTGATCTCGAACCGCAAGGGTGCGGATGAGGAGACGTTCGAGCGCGAGCTCTACGTGATCCGCCGGCGGATCGAGAAGGCGGTGGTGCAGGCGCAGGTGCAGGGCTTCTACATCTGCTCGCTGAGCTGCCGGTCGATCATCTACAAGGGCATGATGCTGGCCGAGCAGGTGGCGGTGTTCTATCCGGATCTGATGGATGAGCGGTTCGTCTCGTCCTTTGCGATCTATCACCAGCGCTATTCGACCAACACCTTCCCGCAGTGGTGGCTGGCGCAGCCGTTCCGCATGCTGGCCCATAATGGCGAGATCAACACGCTGAAGGGGAACCTGAACTGGATGCGGAGCCATGAGATCCGCATGGCCTCGACCTTCTTCGGACCGCTGGCCGAGGACATCAAGCCGATTGTGCCGCAGGGCTCGTCGGATTCGGCGGCGCTCGATGCAGTCTTCGAGGTGATGGTGCGTGCCGGGCGGCCTGCGCCGATGGCCAAGACCATGCTGGTGCCTGAGGCGTGGTCGAATGATGAGAGCATGCCGGATGCGTGGAAGGCGATGTATGCCTATTCGAACGCGGTGATGGAGCCCTGGGACGGACCCGCGGCGCTGGCCATGACTGACGGGCAATGGGTGGTCGCCGGGACTGATCGGAACGGGCTGCGGCCCATGCGCTATGTGGTGACCGGCGACGGGCTGGTGATTGCGGGCTCGGAGGTCGGGATGGTCCCGATCGACGAGGCCGCGGTGCTGGAGAAGGGCGCTCTGGGGCCCGGTGAGATGCTGGCGATCGATCTGGTCGAAGGACGCCTGATGCATGATGCCGAGCTGAAGGATGAGCTTGCAGCCGAGCTTCCTTATGACGAATGGACAAGTCGCATCAATGAGTTGTCGGACGCGCTTGAGGGTGCGCGTGAGGTGCAGGATCACGAGGGATCCGACCTGCGGCGGCGCCAGATCGCGGCCGGTTACACGATGGAGGAGCTTGAGACGATCCTCCATCCGATGGGCGAGGATGCCAAGGAGGCAATCGGCTCGATGGGCGACGACACGCCCTCGGCGGTGCTGAGCGAGAAGTACCGCCCGCTCAGCCATTTCTTCCGCCAGAACTTCAGCCAGGTGACCAACCCGCCGATCGACAGCCTGCGCGAGGCGCGCGTGATGAGCCTCAAGACGCGGTTCGGGAACTTGAAGAACGTGCTCGATCAGGACGGCAGCCAGACCGAGATCATCACGCTCGACAGCCCGGTGGTCTCGAACGCGATGTTCGACAATCTGGTGGAGGCTTTTGGCGACAGCTTTGTCGAGATCGACTGCACCTTTGCCGCCGACGCACCGACCGGCGCGCTCCGAGAAGCGCTCGACCGGGTCAGGGCGGAGGCGGAGCATGCCGTGCGCTCGGGCGCTGGACATCTGGTGCTGAAGGATTGCGCCGTGGGCGAGGGCCGGATCGGCATGCCGATGATCCTCGCCACCTCGGCGGTGCATAGCTGGCTTACCAAGCAGGGGCTGAGGACCTTCTGCTCACTCAACGTGCGTTCGGCCGAATGCATCGACCCGCATTACTTCGCCGTGCTGATCGGGGTGGGGGCCACGACGGTCAACGCCTATCTGGCGCAGGACAGCCTGCTGGATCGTGTCTCACGCGGGCTGCTCAGCGATCTGACGGCGGAGCAGGCGGTCGGCAACTTCCGCAAGGCGGTCGATGCGGGGCTTCTGAAGATCATGTCCAAGATGGGCATCTCGGTCGTCTCCTCCTATCGCGGCGGCTGCAATTTCGAGGCGGTGGGCCTGTCGCGCTCGCTGGTCGCGGAGTTCTTCCCCGGAATGCCGAGCCGGATCTCCGGCATCGGGACCGCCGGGATCGAGGAGAAGCTGCGCGCCGTGCATGCCCGTGCCTATTTGGGCGATGTCGACGTGCTGCCGATTGGCGGCATCTACAAGCTGCGCCGCCGGGGAGAGGCCCATGCCTGGCAGGCGGCCTCGATGCATCTGATGCAATCGGCGGTGACGCGCAATTCCTATGCCGACTGGAAGCGGTTCTCCGAGGGGATGCGGGCGCAGCGGCCGATCCACTTGCGCGATCTGCTGGCGTTCAAGCCGCTGGGCGAGCCGATCGCGCTCGACGATGTCGAGAGCATCACCTCGATCCGCAAGCGGTTCGTCACGCCGGGGATGTCGCTGGGGGCGCTGAGCCCGGAAGCGCATAAGGCGCTGAACGTCGCGATGAACCGGATCGGCGCGAAGTCCGACTCCGGCGAGGGCGGCGAGGACCCCAAGCATTTCCACCCGGAGCCCAACGGCGACAATCCGTCGGCCAAGATCAAGCAGGTGGCCTCTGGCCGCTTTGGCGTCACAGCGGAATATCTCAACCAGTGCAGTGAGTTGGAGATCAAAGTGGCCCAGGGCGCGAAGCCCGGGGAAGGCGGGCAGTTGCCGGGCTTCAAGGTCACCGAGATGATCGCGAAGCTGCGCCACTCGACGCCCGGCGTGACGCTGATCAGCCCACCGCCGCATCACGACATCTACAGCATCGAGGATCTGGCGCAGCTCATCTATGACCTCAAGCAGATCAACCCGGATGCGAAGGTCTGCGTGAAGCTGGTCTCGTCCTCGGGCGTTGGCACGATCGCGGCCGGTGTGGCGAAGGCCAAGGCGGATGTGATCCTGATCTCGGGCCATAATGGCGGGACCGGCGCGTCGCCGCAGACGTCGATCAAATATGCGGGGCTGCCGTGGGAGATGGGCCTGACCGAGGCGCATCAGGTGCTGGCCATGAACGACCTGCGCGACCGGGTGACGCTCAGAACCGATGGCGGGTTGCGGACGGGCCGGGATATCGTGATCGCGGCTATGATGGGGGCCGAGGAATTCGGCATCGGCACCGCAGCGCTGATCGCCATGGGCTGCATCATGGTGCGCCAGTGTCAGTCGAACACCTGCCCGGTGGGCGTCTGCACCCAAGATCCGGCGCTGAGGGAGAGGTTTACCGGATCGGCTGACAAGGTGGTGAACCTCTTCACCCTGATGGCGACTGAGATCCGCGAGATCCTGGCCGAGATCGGGGCCAAGAGCATCGACGAGATCATCGGGCGCGCGGATCTTCTGGCGCAGGTCAGCCGGGGTGCGGCGCATCTGGACGACCTCGATCTCAATCCGATGCTGGTTCGCATCGAGGAGGGCAGGGACCTGACTCTCGACCGCGGGCGGGCGCGGACCCCTGTGCCGGACACGCTGGATGCACAGATCGTCGCCGATGCCGGGCCGTTCTTCAAAGACGGCGAGAAGATGCAGCTCGACTACACTATCCAGAACACGCAGCGCACGATCGGGACGCGGGTCTCGAGCCATATCGTGCGCCGGTTCGGGATGCGTAACGAGCTGCAGGCCAACCACCTGACGGCGACGCTGACCGGCTCCGCCGGGCAGTCGCTCGGGGCGTTTGCGGCGCCGGGGCTGAAGCTGAAGGTCTTTGGCGATGCTAACGATTACGTCGGCAAGGGGCTCAGTGGTGGCAAGATCATCGTGCGCCCGCCGCTCGGCACGCCGCTGGTGCCCCACAAGAACACGATCATCGGGAACACGGTGCTCTATGGAGCGACGGCGGGTAAGCTGTTCGCGGCCGGGCGGGCCGGAGAGCGGTTCTGCGTACGCAACTCCGGTGCCAGCGTGGTGGTCGAGGGCTGCGGCTCGAACGGCTGCGAGTACATGACCGGTGGGGTCGCCGTGATCCTGGGCGGCGTCGGCGACAATTTCGGGGCGGGGATGACCGGGGGCATGGCCTTTGTCTATGACCCCGACCAGACCTTCCTCAGCCGCGCGAACCCGGAGACGCTGACGATCCAGCGGCTCGCCTCGGCTCATTGGGTCAGCGTGCTGGAGGGGCTCTTGGAGGAGCATATCGTCCAGACCGAGAGCCCGCTGGCCGTCGAGCTGATGCGCCACTGGGACGAGGCGCTGGCGCGGTTCTGGCAGGTCTGTCCGACCGAAATGCTCGGCCGGCTGGACCATCCGCTGGAAGAGGATGTGGCCGAGACCGCTTGAGCTGGGCGCCCGCGCGTCCGCGAGGACGCAGAGTATAGAAATGTGAGCCCGCTAGGGGTCACGCCGTTTGGTTCACCGAGGTTAATCAATCGGAGTGCGCGTTGGGCGCGCACGCATCTTTGCATCTGCCCCCACCTGACCTCCCCCAGGCATGGGGGAGGAATGCGGATGGCGGAAGCCTGCTAGAAGCTGAGAGCGATGTCGCGGTGTCCGGCGCTGTCGGAGGCGACGTAGAGCGCCTGTTCGCGCGGAAGTCTGGGCTGGCCGCGCAGGCCGATCGTATCCCTGATTGCCGCGTCATAGGCTTCGAGCCCAGGCAGCAGATCCTCCGCGGCGCGGCTGCGCCAGGCGAGGTCCGCCTGGGCGAGGCTGAGCGCTTCGGTCATTGCTTCCGCGGCTTCCTCGGGTTCAGGGCGCGAAGGCCGGAGCGCGCGGCGCGCCGAGCTGAGTGCGCTGCGGATGTCGCCCGTGCCCTCGAGCTCGCGCACGGCGCGTTCGACCTCGCGGATCGTCTCCTGTGCGCTTTCGGGATCGAGGCCCTCGATCTGGGCCGGTAGCCCCTCGATCATCGGGAGCAGTTCGCCCAGTCGCTCGGTATCACCTATGATCGCACGGGCCTCGACAAGGGGTTCGTAGGCATCATCGACATTGCGGCGGTAGGAATTCCGAGCACGCTGTTCGCGTCGCACAAGCTGGCTGAAGGCACCGTTCACCTCGGCCCATTCAGCCGGGATCGTCGCGGCGAGCGCATCGCGTTCGGCGGCGAGACCCGTCGCCCGGGCCTGAAGCCTGGCCTGGCGCGGAGAGCCTTCCTCGGCGCGGCGTGCGTTTGTGCTGAGCCGGTCGATCTCTTCCTCGAGCCTGCGGATATCGGCCTCGATCTGGCGGACCTGGCTGTGCAGCGGACGGTAGGCGTCGGACTGGGCGAGCACCGCGGCGCGGGCCTCGTCGATCTCGGCCATCATCGGGAAAGCAGCCTCCGCGTTCTCGAATCCTTCTGCGAGATCCTCACGGAGATCCTCGGGCAGGTAACTGATGTCGATACTCTTTGCGGTCTCAATTGCCGCCTTGATCGCGTCGCCGTTCTGCTGGAACTCGGTGCTCACGAAGTTCTCCATCGAGAACTGCAGGCGTGGATTGAGCGGCGGCGGCGCGGTCTCGGCCAAGAGCGAGGTGCGGGTTGGCAGATAGTTCACCAGCGCCGGATTGAGCCCGACAATCACAAGGGCTGTGAGTTGCAGTGCGATGAAAGGAACAACGCCTTTGTACATGTTGATGGTCCGCACCGATGCATCGGCCACCCCGCGCAGATAGAAGAGCGCGAAGCCGAAGGGCGGTGTGAGGAACGACGTCTGGATGTTGAGCCCGATCATAACGCCGAGCCAGACGGCGGTGATGTTCGCGGACGGATCCGCCAGCAGGATCGGGGCGACGATCGGCACCACGACAACCGCGATCTCGATGAAGTCGAGGAAGAAGCCGAGGAGGAAGATCACCGCCATCACGATGATGAATTTCGACCAGAAGCCGCCGGGCAGGGTCTCGAGGAACTCTTTCACCAGTTCTTCGCCACCAAAGGCCCGGAAAGCCGAGGTCAGCATCGCCGCACCCAAGAGGATGATGAAGACCAGTGTCGTGGTCATCGCCGTGTCGATCATCACGCCGCGCAGGGTCTGATTGATCAGCAAGGTGCGCAGCAAGCTCCAGAGGATCGAGATGCTCAGACCCGAGACACCGATGATCGCCAGCATGAGGCCCTGTTCGTCCTCGGGCGTCACTATGTTCTTGATGTTGGTGTTGTAGTTGGACAGCACGTAGACGATCAGTCCAATCGAGAGGAGCCCGAGGATCGCCGGGATAAAGGCGCCGCGGTGGCCTTCGCGCAGGCGGTATCCGGCCATAATGGTTGCGCCGACAGCGCCGATGGCACCTGCCTGGTTCACGGTCGCGATCCCGGCGATGATAGAGCCCAGGACCAGGAAAATCAGCGCCAGGGGCGGGATCAGGGTCAGGAAGATCCGGCCGAAGAACTTCGCGTCGTACTCGCCCTCATGGGGTACGGCGGGGGCCGAGGAGGGCTTTACCAGCGCGAAGATCAGGATGTAGCTCATATAAAGCAGCACGAGCAGTACGCCCGGTACCAGTGCGCCGAGGAACATGTCGCCCGCCGAGGTTGAGACCACGTCGAATTCCGAGGGCATTGTCAGCTCGCCCGTTGCCAGCTTGTGCAGGGCCTTGCGCGCGGTCGATGCCTGATCAACAGCGGAGGCCAGCTGGTCTGCGAGGATGATCAGCACGATCGAGGGTGGGATGATCTGCCCGAGCGTGCCGGAGGCCGAGATCGTGCCGGTCGCGAGCGACTGGGAATAGCCGCGCTGGAGCATGGCGGGCAGCGAGATAAGGCCCATGGCGACCACGGTGGCGCCCAGAATGCCGGTTGTGGCGGCGAGAAGCGCGCCAACGAAGACGACCGAGATGCCGAGACCCCCCGGGATTGGGCCGAAAAGCTGGGCCATGGCGACCAGCAGATCCTCGGCGATCTGCGAGCGCTGCAGCATGATCCCCATGAAGATGAAGAGCGGAATGGCGATCAGCGTGTCGCGCTCGACCTCCCAGTAGACGCCGCGGAAATTGGTGACGCCGGCGGAGAGCCACTGCACCGGGCCGCCGGAGGCGAAATACGCATCCGGATCACCTGCAAAGAGATAACCGGAGGCGGCAGCGAGCCCGATGGTCAGGATGGCGGAGCCCGGCAGTGCGAAGGCAACCGGATAGCCGGAGCCGAGCGCGGTCGCCATGAGGATGACCAGGATGAGGAGAAAGACGAGTTCCATTTGGGCGCGCTCCTTAGTGGGCGGCGGCGCCTGCGGCTTCCCGCGCGCCTTCTTCGCCGCGCCGATCCGCGGTCGCTTCGAGGTAATAGCTGACGAACTGGATGAGCATCGTCACCGAGAAGATGCCCAGAAAACCCGCCATGAAGTATTTCACGTACATGCCGAAACCCGCCTGAGTGGTCTCGAAGACGAGGATAGGCGAAATGATCACGGCCGATTTCGACCACATGCCGAGCAGAAGGATCGTCCAGCAAAGCGTCATGCCGAGCAGGATGGAGCCCATCGCGTTGACCCGACCCCGGGTCTGTCGGCCCATACCGGTATAGAGCACGTCCACCCGCACATGGCCGTCATTGTAGAGCGTGTAGGCCGAGGCGAAGAGGAAGAGCGAGGCGTACCAGAAGCGCACCAGATCGCCCATGAACGCCTGCTCGTAGGAAAAGATGAAACGCGAGAGAACGATTAAAAGTTCTGCCAGCACCACCAGAAGCGCGAGCCAGATGAAGCCCAACCCACGGGTGATCGCAGCAATCAGGATGCCGAGCAGGACCACCGGGACATGGACATAGAGGCCGCGGAAAGAGGATTTGCCGAGCTCGCTCGTCATCTCCTCGCCGACGAGATCCGGCAACAGGTCCTCGACACGCAGAAATGAGATCACTGCGTCAGCGAGACCCACAAGAAAAACAACCCAGAAGGCGGCGCGGATAAGAAACTGGTTGAAGAGCGCGATACGCAGCGCATCCGCCCTGAGTGTGCGGTGTGAGGTCGAAAGGGCGTAGAAGATCGCACCGCCGGCGGCGACGAGATACGAAGCGAACTGCGCGTAGCTGAGCACGGTGGCAGGCTCGTCATTCCAGCCCATTACTGGGGCGATGCCGGGCCAATCAAACCAGAAAGTGAGCACCACATTGGCAAGGAAGGTCGCCATCAGAAACAGCATCAGCCATCCGAATGACCGGGCTGTCGGTGCAGGCATAGCCGGGTAAGCGAGCGGCGCCTCGGCGTGACTCATCAGATTGCCCCCAGAAGACAGATTATAAAGAAAGGGACGGAGCCTGAGCCCCGTCCCCTATGTCGTGACCTAGATCAAGGGATCAGAGGTCGAGTGCGGTGTTACGCTTCTGCACGAAGGCCACGTCGGCGATGGCGTGGAAGCCGCCGATCTCGGACCGCGCCTTGAGGGTCGAGTCGAAGACCCGCTTTGCGAGATCCGAGTGGTCGCGCGCTTCCTCGATCACCTCCTGCGAGGCTTCGGCGAAGCTTGCGTAGATGTCGTCGTTGAATTCGCGCAACTCGACGCCGTGCTCGGTGATCAGCCTCTTCAGGAAGGCACCGTTGTTCGCCATTGTCTCAGACATCTGGCGGGCGTTCTCTTCGTTACACGCGGCGTGGATCAGCGCTTTGTGGTTGTCTGAAAGACCGTCCCAGAAAGCCTTGTTCATGCCGAAGGCGAGCTGCGAGCCCGGCTCGTGCATGCCCGGCCAGTAGTAGTACTTGGCCGCCTCGTAGAACTTCATGAAGAAGTCGTTGTAGGGGCCGACCCACTCGGTTGCGTCGATCGCGCCCGAGACGAGGTTCTCGAAGATCTGGCCGCCCGGGAGCGAGACCGGCGAGGCGCCGAGTTTCGCCATGACGTCGCCGCCGAGGCCCGGGATACGCATCTTCAGACCCTTGAGGTCGTCGGCGCTCTCGATCTCTTTGTTGAACCAGCCGCCCATCTGGACGCCGGTGTTGCCGCAAGCGAAGTTCTTGAGGCCGAACTCGGCTGCGAGCTCGTCCCAGAGTTCCTGGCCGCCGGCGTATTTGATCCAGGCGTCGATCTCGACATAGGTCAGACCGAATGGGATGGCGGTGAACGGTGCCCAGCCCGGGTGCTTGCCTTTCCAGTAGTAGTCGGCGGCGATGTAGGCCTGAGCGTTTCCGCTGGCGACCTCGTCGAATGAGTCGAATGCGCCGACGCGCTCACCTGCGGCAAAGTACTGAACCGCGATCTCGCCTTCGCTCAGCTCGCCGATACGCTCTGCCAGGCGCTGGGCCGAGATGCCGAGACCGGGGAAGTCCCGCGGCCAGGTCGAGACGATGACCAGGTCAACCTTGCTCTGCGCGACAGCCGGTGCCGCGAGGGCGGCGCCCCCGGCGGTCAGGGCAGCGCCCGTCAGGAAGTTGCGACGTTCCATTGTAATCCTCCGAATTGCCCCGGCGCTTCGATGGCGCCGTCGGCGGTGTCGCCGATCTTGGGCCTGTTGCTCCTCTCCGGCCTCAGCCGAACGCGGCGGACACTATTACCCGTTCCCCCGCACCGCAAGGCGGTGGGCGAGAAACTAAGGCAATAAAATGAGGAGAACAGGGCGATTCGAATCATATTTTGTCGTGCAGTGCACAATTCGGCGCCAAAGAACTTATCTGCCCGATTTTTCTACTTTCGCGGGCATATCCTGCAAGAAATCATCCAGGCGAGGAACGTAACCCGTAAACGGGTGTGTAAATCCGTTCTGACTCGGGACAGATCCGGCCATGGTCGGTAAAAGCAGCGGTGCCGGACAGGCCACCAGCAGTTGTTCCTTCGCTTGGATACCTAGTTGTGGTTTAATTTCGCTTTAGGGGGAAAGCACGGTTTCGCACTCCCCGTTTGTGTTCGTATGCAAGGCGCGTAAGGCGATGGCCGACGATTCATTGACGTCTACTGAAGACCCTATTGTTCAGCTTATCGGTGATGAGACCATTCAGGGCACCAGCCTCACCGATCTCATAGGTGGAACCAATCGCGACGATGTGCTGCTGACCGGCGGCGGCGTCGATGTTGTCTTCGGCAGCGCGGGTAACGACATCATCGATACCGGTGCCGGAGACGACTACGTCTTCGGTGGCAGCGGAAACTCGACGATCATCGGTGGAGAAGGCGGTGACAACCTGAATGGCGGTCAGGGCGTCAACTTGCTGCTGGGCGGAGTGGGCAACGACACGCTGGTCGGCGCTGGGTCAGACGATACGATCTATGGGGGCGCTGACAACGACCGGATCTTCGGCGGCGATGGGACCAACACGCTGATCGGTGGTGCCGGTGCTGACGAGATCGTCGGCGGCGGATCGGCCGACCACATCTATATCGACCTGGGCGCCGAGAACTTTGTCGGCGACAGCATCGACGGGGCGGGCGGGGACGACACGGTCTTTCTGCTGTTCGACGAGTTCGACACCCTGAACCAGTTCGACGCGGCGGTGCAGAGCGAGGGCTCGATCGCCGCTGCGCTCGCCTCCTTCGGCTTCGTGATCGCCAATGTCGAGACGTTCGAGATCATCCCCATCGGCCTTGCCCCGGTGCTTCAGGATATCAGTTTCGAGGTCTCGGAGGATGACGGGCTCACGACGCTTGATCTGGCCGAGGCGGTCGTCGATGCCGTCGGCACTGTGTTCACCGCGGGCGGGATCACGTTCTTGCAGGGGGAACTCGACTTCGATCTCCAGGGATCGGACTTCCTGTTCGACGCGGGCGACTTCGATTTCCTGCGCGCCGAGTCGAGTGCGACGGTCACGTTCCAGTTCGAACTCGCCGATGCGCAGAATCTGATCGGCACGGCCGAGGCCACGGTGACGATCACAGGTGAGAACGATCCGGTGGTGATCGACTTGCAGTCCTCGGTGCTAGATACCACGGTCAATCTTGGCGGCGGGTTCGCGCCGGTCATTAGCTTGGTCGATTTCGAGGGTTTCCTGCCTGGCACCCCGCCGCCGTTCTTCGAGCCGGGGATCGCGATCGAGGCGGATGGCGCCCAGATTGCCGAGATCGTCGACAGCTCTGACTTCACACAGATCGCGGGCGTGCTCGACGGCAACGCCTTTGCACTCACCGATTTCGGTGTGCTCGATTTCGAGGATGCGGTGGATTTCGTTCAGTTCGGCATCGCCGGGATCGAGGTCGCTGGCGGGTCGGTCGCGGCCTTCGACACCGATGGAAATCTGGTCGAGCGTCTGGTCTTTGGCACGGATCTGCCAACCAATCTGGGCACCGCGCCGGCGCTGGTGACGTTCACCGACATCAGCGGGGCAGGGATCGATTTCGTCGAGATCGAGACCCTGGGCAGTGACGATGTGCTGATCGACAATATCCAGTTCGGCGACAACCCCGATCTGTCCGGGAACACGATTGCCGGGTTCCTCGGCTTTGACGAGTTCGCCCCCGGAACGCTGGAGCCGGTGAGTGACGGTTTCGTGACCGTGACCAGCGGCGGTGGCAATCAGCAGGTGCAGAACCAGGCCTTCGCGCAGTTTCCCGGCGTGTTTGAGGGGAACTTCTTCGGCTTCGCCGCCGGCCAGTTCTTCATCGACTTCGAAGCGCCGGTCGATTTCGTCAGCTTCGGTCTCTTCGACCCGAACACGGCGGGTGGCACGGTGAGCGCGCTGGATGTCAACGGAAACACGATCCAGACCCTGGAGTTTGGTACCGACATCCCGCTTGGCCCGCCGGGTGGCAGTTTCTCCACCCCGGTTGCGTTCTCAGGCGACGGTGTCGGCATCTCGCGCATCGAGGTCAGCACGATCGGCGGCGATCTGACCGCGATCGACAGCATCTTCTACCAGAGCTTTGGCGCAACAGGCAGCGGGCCCGTGGTTGTCTTTGATGACCCGGACCTGGGCGATGTGCACTCGGCCGAGATCCTCGATTTTGGGTTCTTCGACGGGTTCACCGTGGTTGGTCTCGATCCGGAGGATATCCTGGAGGTCGAGGTCCTGAGCCCCGGCAGTGGGGCGGACGGCCAGGTCCTGATCGATATCGATCCGACTGCAGATTTCTTTGACAGCATCGATCCGGATGAGCAGATCGACCTGATCGGCACGGTCGAGATTTTTGACGAGGACGGGGCAAGCGATAGCGCCGATTTCTCGATCACCGTCACCAATCAGGATACCTTCAACGACCCGCCCGTCTTGCTGGCGGCGCAATCGACCCTGACTGCTTCGGTCACCGTCGATCAGGTCGATCTGTCGATCCCTAGCGGAGTGCTCGATTTCGAAGACGAGGCGCCGGGGCCGGTTACCGAGGTCACCGATGGTTTCGTGACTGTCCGGCGCAGTGATGGGTTCGATGGCGAGATCCGAGACACCAATGTTGAATTTCCCAATCCGCTGATCGCGGACGGGAATGTCTTCGACGGCGGGACGGGTGAAATCCTGATCCTCTTTGCCGAGACCGTCGGCACGGTCGGGTTCGGTGTCGAGTTGGATAGTTTCGACTCCGACGCCCAGATCGACATCTTCGACGATGATGGCGAGTTCCTCGAGTCGCGGCTGCTGAGCGATATTCTCCAGCAGGCGGGGGCGCCGACCAGCGCGCAATCGGCGCGGATCTATATCGACCGGCCCGGGGGTGATATCGGCGAGATCCAGATCGTGCCCCTGAGCGGCGCCGAGATTGCGGTCGACGAGATCCGCTATGGTTTCGGCTCGCTCCTGACGCCCGGTGGCGTCGCGGTCTTCGAAGACCCCGATGGTGTTGAATTCGAGGATTCCTTCATCACCTCGCTCGGCACATTTCAGGGGGATGGCGGGCAACTCGATTTCAACCCGATCGATGCCGAGGTCAGCGAGTTTCAGTTCTTCGGCGACTCCAGCGACAACACGACCCGGCGGGACCTGCGCCTGGAGATCGAGAACAACCTCTTCGGTTTTCTGGGCGAAGGGGAGACAGTCACGGCGATCCTGCCAACCGCCTATGCCGACGATCTGGATCAGGAAGCGGATGCCGATTTCACCTTCACCTTCATCGGGGTCAACGATGCGCCGCTGGCCGTCCCGGATTTTGCGGCGACTGATGAAGACACGCCGATCACGATCAATGTCATCGGCAACGACATAGATCTGGAAAACGACGCCCTCTCCATCCTCAGCATCGATGGCGTGGTGGTGGACGGATCGGCGATCGAGCTCGAGTCGGGCGCCTTCGTTTCGGTCGGCCCCGGGCAGTCGTTAAGCTATGACCCGCAAGGCTCGGCCCAGCTCGATGCGCTCAACACGGGCGAGAGTTTTGTCGAGACGTTTGAGGTCGTGATCCAGGACACCGGCGGGCTGACCAGCACGGCGACGGTCGAGATCGACGTCTCTGGCGTCACCGATGTTGCGACCTCCTCTGTCACACTCTTCAACCAGTTCGATCCAGCCGAGGCGGGGAGCCTGTTTGGCCTGTCGTCGAGCCCGGACGGTGTGGAAATCGCGACCCTTGCCCAGAGCCGCAACACGGTCGATTTCTTCACGCCCCAGGGTGAGTTCCTGCGCTCGATCCCGAAGCCGGGCGAAGCCGGCAATGACGGGGATCTCGACTATTTCACCACGGCCGGAACGCTGAACGGGGTTTCCATCCCTGCCGGCACGCTGCTGGTGATGAGCGGGGACAGCGGCACGGCTGATCTGTTCGCGGTGGATCCGCAGACCGGCGACATCCTCGCCAGCCTCGTCACGGATTTCGGTAACAGCTTCACGGTTGGTGCGGCGCATAATCCGGTCACGAACACCTTCTTCCTGCTGACCTGCAACTGCGATGCCGATGGCAACGTGATCGCCGAGATCGATCCGACGACCGGCGAGACGCTGAGCCGGATCGACCTCGACCCGCTCGGCTTCCAGACATTCTTCGGTGATATCGATGTTGATCCCGCGACTGGCGATCTGTTCGTCGTCTCCGATCAGGCTGATGACCGAATCCTGCGGCTTTCAACCGATGGTGCGCCGCTGGAAGACTTCACCCTGCCTGCCAACGTATTGAATCTGAGCGGGATTTCGGTAGTTGCGGGTAGCCCTGCCGAGTTCTTTGTCGGCTCGACCAGCGGCGCGATCAGTCAGTTGATCGAGGGCGCGGCACCGATCAACTTCGATCCTGTGGCGGTGGACGATATCGCAGCAACGAACAACGATGCCACGGTCATCATCGATGTCGGTGCGAACGATTTCGACCCGAATGGCGATCCGCTGAGCTTTGAGCTGTTCGAGGGCGCGCTCGGCTCTGTCATTCAGGTGGATGACGGTGTGTTCCAATACGACCCGGACGGACAGTTCGACGGGCTCGGCCTTGGTGAGAGCGATGAGGACAGCTTCACCTATGTCGTTCAGGACGACAATGGCGGGCTCGACTATGGAATCGTCACGATCACGGTCAACGGAACGGCAAGTGCCGTCAACTCCGTGGTTGCGAGCAATGACGGGGGCGCCTTCCCCGGCTTCTCCATAACCTCTGGTATCGACCTGAACGGCTACGCGGTAGCTGGGCTCGGCGATGTGAACGGCGACGGTTTCGACGATGTCGCGATCGGCGCTCCGGCGGCATATGGCTATGTCAGTTCCGATCTCTATGGCGCGGCTTATGTGGTTTTCGGCGGGCCGGACGTGAGCTTTATCCGGCCTGAGGACCTCAACGGCAGCAATGGTTTCCGCGTGAACGGCGCCGGTTTCTCCGATGTCGGTCTCGAGGTCGCGGATGCGGGAGACTTCAACGGCGACGGCCTGGCGGATTTCTTTGTCTCGACCGATGTCGGATCTGGCGGCGGCGGGGCGGTTATCTTTGGAACCGACGCCGGCTTCCCTGAGGAAGTCGATCTGGCTGATCTGGGCGCCGCCGGGGTGACGATCACCTCCTCAGCGCCGATCACCGCGGGGATAGGGTTCAGGGCGGACTCGATCGGCGACTTCAACGGCGACAACATCGACGATCTGCTCGTGGATGGCGATGCCTATACCTCGGGCGCGTATGCCGGGCCCTTTGTGATCTTTGGCTCGTCCGATCCGGGCGCATCGATTGACCTGTCCGAGCTGGACGGCACCAACGGTTTCGCGTTTGGATCACAAACGCCCTCGCTCCTCGGATTGCGGGATGTGGCCGGGATCGGAGACATCAACGGCGACGGCGCCGCTGATCTCGCCTTCAGCCGGATACAGGACATCTCGAACCCCGGCGAAGTGGGTGTGGCGGTTGTCTTCGGCGGGGAGCAGAGTTTCCCGGCCGTTCTGAACGCCGCGGACGCGCCGGGCATCGATTTCGTCGGCTACTCCTACTCCCAGTTTGGCCGCTCGATCAGTGGTGGCGGGGACATCAACGGCGATGGGATCGACGATCTGGTTGTCGGGGCGCCGAATGCCGAGGTCTACTACTCGTCCTATGGCGGTGCGGCCTTCGTGCTCTTTGGGAGTCGGACGCTCGGCGCGACGGTGCGCGAGGCCATTACAGTCGATGAGCTCAATGGCAGCAACGGCTTTATCGTGGATGCGCCTTCAGAAGGGGCGGATGCGGGTTATGCCGTCGATTTCATTGGCGATTTCAACGGTGACGGTATCGATGATCTGGCCATTGGCGCGCCGGATGGCGGCTCGAGCGGGTATTACGGATCGACCCCTGGTCAGAATGGCGAAGTGATCATTCTCTTCGGCCGCAACACCGCTCAGACGGGTGAGTTCGACCAGTTGGTTGAGACCGCTGGCGTCACGGATGGTTCGGTCATCCGCTTCGACGGCGTGGATATCTTCAGCGACTCTGGGCGCAGCGTCTCGGGCGGGCTGGATCTCAACGGCGATGGCATATCGGATCTGATCTTTGGCGCCCCGAACTTCATCGGTGAGCGGGGAAGCTACTACGATGCCAACTCTGAGAGCATCGTTCTGTTTGGCAGCGAGGCTTTCACCGATCTCGACCTGGGCAATCCACCCGATGGTCTGATCACGAGCGATGAGATCGATGCGGCGCTCCTCGCCAGTGGCGAGATCACCACCGATGAGAACACGGCGCTGGTCATCGATACCGCGCTGCTCACGGCAAATGATTTCGATCCGAATGGCGACCCGTTCGGCATTCAGTCGATTGACGGGCAATCGGCGGCGGGTGCCACGATTTCGGTTGATGGTGGTGAGATCACCTATGATCCGTCCGGTGTCTTCGATCTCGACTTCGGCGAGGTCGAGATCGATATCTTCACCTACACCATTGTCGATGATGGCGGGGCGACCGATACGGCAATCGTGACGGTGCTCGTGACCGATGAGGGCAGTGGTTCGGGCGGTCCCGTTCAAGCTTTCGATGATGCCTTTACGGTGCAAGAAGATGCGCTTCTGGAAATCGACGAAGCGGATTTGCTTTCCAATGATATCAATCCGCTGGGCGGCGGTCTTTCCATCATTGATTTCAGTACGGCTTCACCCGGAACCACGCTTGAGTTCAACGGAGGGCTGTTCGAGTACCTCCAGGGTGGGGTTTTCGAGCAACTTTCGGTCGGCGATACGGCGAGCGACAGCTTCACCTACACGGTCACCAATGGCGATACGACCTCGACCGCGACCGTCACCCTGACTATCGAAGGGCAGAACGACCCTGTCGAGGCGGGGGATGATGTCTTCACGATTGGCGAGAACGGGTTCCAGCAGATCGCGGCGCTAAACTTCCTCGCCAACGATATCGATCCCGATGAGAACGATTTGCTGGAGATCATCGGGTTCAATGCCACGACGCTTGGCGCGTCGGTGGAGCTCTCTGGCAATCAGGTTATCTATGATCTGGGACCGCAGGAGCAGCTCGATCAGGGCGATGTGCTGGTCGATAGCTTCCAGTACACGGTGAGTGACGGCACGATCACCGATCAGGGCAACGTGCAGATCCGCATTTCGGGCGAGAACGATCCGGTCGTGGCATTCGACGATGCAGCCGATGCGACCGGAACTGGTATCACCGAGATTGCCGAGAGCGTGCTTCTCGCCAACGACGTCGATCCGGATGCGAGTGCCTTGCTCGATATTGTCGAGGTGGGGAGCAACGCCAACTCCACCACGTCGGCGCAGGGAGCGACAGTCACTCTCCTCGATGGCCTGATCCAGTATGACCCCGGAAGTATCTTCGCTGGCCTGACCTCCGGTCAGACGGCGACCGACAGCTTTACCTACACGGTCGAGGATCAGTTCGGCCTCGCGGATCAGGCCGTCGTCACGCTTACGATCATGGGCAACGCGAACAGCCCGGTCACTGCTGTCGACGACACCGCTGACACCGATGAGGATACGCTGATCCAGATCGCGATCGCGGATCTGATCGCCAACGATCTCGATGGCGACAACGATCCTCTGTTCTTCGCCGGGTTCAGCGCCACGAGCGCTGGTGGGGTCACACTGACTGCGGATGAATTCAACATCACCTACGACCCTGCCGGCTTCTTCGACGATTTGTCGGAGGGGGAGAGTGCGACTGACACGTTCACCTACAACGTCACCGATAATAACGGATCGACCGACACTGCCACGGTGACCATCACGATCGATGGGTTGAACGACCTGGCGACAGCAGTCGCAGATGAGGTCAGCGCGTTCGAGAACACGCCGCTCTCGATCAGCTTCGCCGAACTGCTGGGCAACGATTTCGATCCTGACGATGCCGATGTGCTGACGATCATCGAGGTGTCGTCCGAAAGCGATGCGGGCGCCACCGTGACCCTCGGCTCCGACGGCATTCTTTACGATCTGGGCACGGTGTTCGATGAGTTGCAGTCGGACGACACCGAATTCGACAGCTTCACCTACACGATTTCCGATGGCAACGGCAGCACGAGCACGGCGATCGTCGATGTCGAGGTGAATGGCGAGAATGATGCGCCAAGGGATCAGCGTGTCTTCCCCCGCTCCATCGATCTTGCATCCGAGAATTCCGATGGAACGAACGCGTCCAACAATCAGAGCCTGGCGATCACCAAAATCTCGGCAGACGGGAATGTCGTGGCTTTTGCGTCGTTTGCAACCGATTTGGTGACAGGGGACTCGAACTCTCGAGAGGATCTCTTCGTACGCGATCTGACAACCGGGGTGACCGAGCGCATCAATGTCGAGAGCCTGACGGGCGATCAATCGAGCGCTGCCGTCAACCAGCAGGGCTTTGACATCTCGGGCGATGGCAACCGCTTGGTCTTCGCGACGAACGCGACCGATCTGGGCACCTCGCCCGCGACCTCGACGACCCAGGTCTTCCTGCGCGACCGTGAAGCGGGCACGACCGAACTGGTCAGCCTTTCCGACACTGGCGAGGCGCTCGACAATTTCGCCTTCCAGCCGTCGATTTCGGACGATGGACAGTTCGTCACCTTCATCAGCGACGCCACGAACGCGATCACTGGCCTGCCCGGGTTTGGCCGAGAGGTCTACCGGCGCAATGTCGAGACCGGTGAGGTCGATCTCGTCACCGCCGATGAGAACGGCAACCGGGTGAACAGCGGCATCACCAGCGATCCGGTAATCTCTGGCGATGGTTCGGTGGTCGTTTTCCGGTCAACCAAGAAACTGGTTGCCTCGGATCCCAATGACTTCGGGGCGGATATCTATGTCCGCGACTTCAACACCGGGACGACGGAGATCATCTCGATCAACGATCAGGGCGTGCCCTTTGGCGGCAATACCGGAACGATCGGTGCGATCTCGGCAGATGGGCGCTTCGTGGTCTTCACCAGCAACACGCCGGGCATCGTCGATGGGGACGACGGGATCTTCACGGATGTCTTCGTGGTCGATCGCGGCGATCCCGAAGACCCCGGCGATGCGTCCGTTGAGCTGATCTCGCGGAACTTCCTGGGTCTTCCGGCGACGGGCGCCTCGCAGCCGGCGGATATCTCGGCCGATGGTCGGTTCGTCACCTTCCAGAGCAGCGCCGAGGATCTGGTCGTGGGCGACACAAACGGTGTCACCGATGTCTTCCGCCACGACCGGGAGACCGGCATCACCGAGCTGATCAGCGTCGCCGATGACGGGACCCAGACCACCAGCAGCATTTTCCGCCCGGCAATCTCGGCTGATGGTCAGACCATCGCGTTTGCGAGCGGGGCAGGGGAGTTCGACCCGCTGGCGATAGGCGGCCAGCAGCAGACATTCGTCTCTACGATCTCGGATATCTTCACCTTCGATGCGTTCGAGGGCGGCGATCCGAGCCCGCAGTTCTTTGACCTCCTCGATGGTTTCTTCGACCCGGAAGGCGATGAGCTGAGCGCGCTGGGCATCGAGGTTGTGGTCGCAGGCGATCCGGGCCGGGATGTGAGCTTCTTCGATGCCTCCGGCGGGTTGATCGAGATCGATCCGCTCCAGTTCTCGGACCTCGCCACCGGGACCAACGCAACGCTGGAGATCACCTGGCAGGTGATCGACGACGCTGGGGACTCGATCAGTGCGTCCGCCGAGGTCACCGTGATTGGCACAGCGGTTCCCAACACGCCGGTCGTGGCCGTCGATGATGCGCCTGGACCCGGCACAGGCTTTACTGTGATCGGTGCAGCTGAAGGTGACCAGTCCGGTTATGACGTGGCCGGGATCGGCGACATCAACGGCGACGGGATCAACGATTTCGCCATTGGCGCGCCTTACGCGGTCAACACATACGGCGAGACGGTCGGGGCGGCTTATGTCGTCTTTGGCCGGTCCGCCGGTATCCCCGACGTGCTCGACCTCGCCACCATCGGCGGCCGGAACGGTTTCGCCATCGAGGGGCTCGAAAGCGGCGATAACCTCGGCACCCGTATTGCCCGTCTCGACGATATCAATGGTGATGGGGTCGGCGATTTCGCCATCACCGCATACGACTCCACCGGGCCGGGCCGGGTTTTCGTGATCTTCGGCCAGGATGGCGGGTTCGGGTCGGGCTTCGACCTAGCCACACTGGACGGCACCAACGGGTTCGAGGTCACCGGCAGCGAGAATCCCGACATCGTCAATCCGGGCCGGTTCGGGACCGGGCTCGCCGGGGCCGATCTCAACGGCGACGGCTTTGACGATCTGATCATCGGGGCACCGAACCTTTCGACCTCGGTCTACAGCTACGGCAAGTCCTATGTGCTGTTCAGTTCGGCCGATGGCTTCGAGGCGTCGATCTCGGTCGACGAGCTTAACGGTACAAACGGGTTTGCGCTGAGCGGGCACGAGGAGAGCCGCAGCGGGCAGTCGATCGCGTCCGCCGGTGATTTCAACTATGACGGGGTCGAGGATATCATCATCGGCGCACCCGGCACGGTGCTGGGGTCTTCGGACTACGGGGAGGGCAGCGCCTTCGTCGTGTTTGGCTCGACCGAGGCGCGCCCAGCCGAAATTCTGCTCGAGAATCTGAACGGCAGTGACGGGATCGCGCTGACCGGTGAGGTTGACTTCGAACAGGCCGGGTTCAGCGTCTCGGGCGGTGGAGACTTCAACGGTGACGGCATCGCCGATGTGATCATTGGAAACGCATATGCCGAGAATTCCTACACCGGCCTCACCTATGTCGTCTTCGGATCCGACGAGGCCTTTGACCCGGTGGTCGGGCTGAGCGCGGACGCGCTCGACGGCAATAATGGTTTCGTGATCGAGGGGGCGGACCCGTTCGATGCCGCGGGCCGGTCCGTCGCCAATATCGGCGATGTCAATGGCGACGAGTTGGACGATATCCTGGTCGGCGCCTACTACACCTCGGTCGACGGATCGAATGGGGTTGGCCAGAGCTACATCATCTTCGGCTCCGAATCCGGCTTTGGCGGGAGCATCGCGGTCGCGGACCTCGACGGTTCGAACGGGCTGATCCTTAACGGTGTCGCCGCGTCTGACTACAGTGGCTATTCGGTCTCGGGCGCAGGTGATGTCAACGGCGACGGGATCGGCGATATTCTGATCGGTGCCTTCAGGGCAGATCCGTCCGGGCGGAACGCGGCCGGGGAGACTTATGTCCTCTTCGGCGATCAGGGGCTTGCCCTGGCCGACGGGGATGATGACGGTGTCATCGCGCTGGCCGAGCTTGTCGCCAGGACGGGTACGGACTTCACGACCCTGAACACTGCGACGCTCGAATTCTTCGACATCGATCTTCTGGCCAACGACATCGACCCCGATCCGGACTTCCTCACGATCACGGCGATTGATGCGGAGTCGAGTTCAGGCGCGGCGGTTTCCTTCGATCCGCTCGACGGCACAATCACATACGACCCGAGCGCGGTGTTCGCTGCACTGGAGCCGGGGCAGACCGTGGTCGATACCTTCCAGTATACCGTGAGCGACGGGCAGTCCTCCGACACGGCCACGGTCTCGATTGAAGTGACCGGTGCGCCACCCGCGGCGATGGGGGCTGTGCCGCCCTGCCTACCGCTGCCCTTTGCGCTTCAAGACATCGAGATGCCGGAGCTCGCGGAACCCACGCTCAATGAGAGCCCTGCAGTTGAGAGCGTGATCGAGCTCAGCTCACTCGGTGCGGCGCCGACCGCAACCGTCACTGTGACCACAGGTGACCCTACACTCGCCCAGCCGGTGGAGACGACAGAAGTCGCTTTCTCCTTCGGCTTCATCGATTTCACCTATGAGAGCACGTTCACGGGCGACGGGATGACCGAGACCTATACTGGCATTCTGTTCGGCGGGCTCCCGTTCGAGCTCTCGGGGTTCTTCGACTCGCTCAACACGCTGATGATAGACAGCCAGGCGACTGGTGGAGATGACCTGATCCTGGGAACCGCGCGGGACGACGTGATCATCGCGGGCTTCGAGGGCGAGGATGTGCTGCGCGGGCTCTTCGGCAGCGATCTCTACATAATCGCCAAGGACAGTGGCCGGGTGGAGATCGACGATGGCGCAGCCGGGGGCGCAGATATCGCGCGGTTCTATGCCCTATCGAGCGACAGCGCGGATTTTGCCCGCGGGCCAGATTTCAGCGACGACCTGATCATCTCGAGCAGTTCCGGGCTCGAGGTCGTGGTGCGCGACACGCTCAGCGACAATCCGGTTGGCGGAATCGAGACGTTCGAGTTTACAGACACCTCTCTCACTGCGGCTGATATCCGGGCAAGGCTGCTCGATGACGCCGCGACCGATGGCGATGACCGGATCTTCGGCTTCGCGACGGATGACGAGATCAACGGTGGCGCGGGCAACGATATCCTGAGCGGCGGCTTCGGCGATGACACTTTCATTTTCGAGACCGGCGGCGAGACCGACATCATCATGGAGCATGAGGAAGCCCGGGGCGGCACCGACACAGTGCGCTTCGTCGATCGCGCGTTCGATGACGCGACTTTCATGCTGATCGAACCTGAATTCGACGCGGTCGAGATCGGCTTCCGCAATGGCGACCGGGTCGTCGTTTCCGAAGCGCTCGGCCCGAATGCGGCCGTCGATCGTTTCGAGTTCGAGGACCGGGTGGTGTTCGCCAGTGAATTAGAAGATCTGCTCTGATCGGCGCGAATGGATCGGCCCCCCGGGCAACGCTAGGCCGCCAGGGCGAGGTCAGTCGGTAGGGTAAACACCGACGGTCAACACGTTGCGCCCTTCCTGCCGCTCGTACGAGAGATCGCTCGCCAAGCCCTTCGTCAAGGCGATTCCGCGCCCGCCCGGGCCGGTATGCCCCTCTGGCGGCCAGTGGACAGGGTCGAACTCCTCGCCCGGGTCGCTGATCAGGATGCGCGCGCCGTCGTTCATCAGATCGATCTCAAGCATGAAGCTGTGCGCCTCGTTCAGCTCGCCATGCATCATCATGTTGCCGACCGTCTCGTCGACGATCACGCAGAGCCGGGTGGTGACCGAATCATCGACTTCGTTCTCGCGGCAAAAACGCTGAACCGTGTCGAGTGCCTCAGTTAGACCCGCTGTAGAAACCGCAAATTCGCGGATCATGCCCACCTCTGCCCGTCCAGCGCCCCAAAATCGCCGCGCATTCCGTATAATCGAAGACTATACACCGGAATAGGGCAGAAAACAGAACGTGGTGTGGCCGAAGAAGGAGTTTGCTGATGTTGCCACTTAAGAAGTATGTGGTGCTGGCATCGATCGCGCTAGGGTTGTTTGCGGGGAGTGCGGCGGCCGAACAGATCGGGCAGATCAACTTGATACGGGGTGAGGTTTCGATCACTCGCGGGGGAGAGACCGTGGCCGCGCAGAACGGCGCGCCGCTGGAGCTCAAGGATATCATCAGAACAGGCGCCGACAGCGTCGTTGGCATGACGTTCGAGGACGAGGCGAGGGTCTCGCTCGGCCCGAATTCGGAGCTGACACTCGAGACCTTCGTCTTTCAGGGTTCGGGAGACGCCGGCAACAGCTTTGACAGCCGCCTGACTAAGGGCTCGATGTCGGCTGCATCGGGACTGATCGCCAAATCCGGGCCAGACACGATGCGGGTCTTGATGCCGACCACGGTGCTGGGCGTCCGTGGCACGGAATTCGCGGTACGCATCGGGGAGTGATCCCCGGCCCGTGCCGGGCAGACTGATCTTGATGACATGCTGTTGGGTCGCTTGGGGTTGGATTTCTACTCCTTCGGTGCCCGCCAGCCTTTCAATGCATCCATCACGATCCGCGAGGCGCGCGGGCGGGGCCGGTCGCTGTGCGCCATCGGGCGGCAGACTTCGATCGCGGCGACACCGACCCGTGCGGTGAGTGCGGCGTTCACTGCGGCCTCGCCAAAGCGGCGGGAAAGCTTGCCGAGAACACCGCCGCCGACCAGCGGCCCCAGCATCTCATCCGTAGCCGCGATCGCGCCTGTGGCAACCAGGTGAGAGGCCACCGCCCGCATCAGGCGCCACGACCCGAACCAACCTGCGCGCCCGCCATAGACCGTGGCGATCCGGCGGATCATGCGCAGATTGACCCAGAGCACCGCAATCACGTCGATCGCAGGCATTGGGATAAGTGCGGTCGCCGCCGCCACGTCGCGGGCCGCGTGGGCGATGATCCGCTCCGCCCTGGCGTCGAGCGGGGCAAGATAGGCGCGTTCCGCTACCAGAAGCGCCGTCGCCTCGTCGGGTGTCTCTTGCCGGGTTCTCTCGACCTGTGCCGAGGCGCCGTCGAGATCGGCCCGCCCGGCATAGAGCCGCTTGAGCCCCGGCAGGAGGCGCGCGACATCCCCGTCGGCCGCCGCGCGCTGCAGCGCCTCGATCCGGGTCAGCCGGGCCAGCGCCGCAATCTCCCTCAACGCCATCGCGATCAGGATCGAGGCGAGCCCGATCGTCAGGCCAAGCCCGAGCCTGCCGAGCCAGAGATGACGCTCGTAGAGACCGGCGAGGAACGAGTCGAACCAGAGTCCGATCGCGAGCGTCAAGATCCCGCCCAGGAAGATCAGCACCATGCGCCCGCGTCCGGGGCCCGATGCCGCGGCGATCGCCAGCGCATGTGCTCCGGCAGCGGGATCCGGCTCTCCCACCGGTGGGGCGTCGCCCGGCGCCGGGACATCCGGGAGTGTCGTCTCTTCGAGGTCCAGAATGACCGGGCTCTGGGATGGTTTTTTCGGGGCGGTCATCGGCTACTCCAGCTTGTCGGCCAGCAGGAAGTCGAGCGCCTGGTCAAGGCGGATATGCGGCGGCCCTTCGCCCGGAATGCCGCTCCAGCCCGCAGGTGCGAACCTCAATGCCGCGAAATCAAGCTCTGGCCAGTCAATCGGCGCCGATCCTGGATCTGCAGCATCCGCCGTGGCGATCAGGGCGCGCGGATCTCCAGGTAGCTGACCCGGGAAGATCGCCGCCTCCTTGCCCGTGTCCGAGCGAATGCCGCGGACGAGATCCAGTGTCTCTCCGTTTCGCTTCACGCTTTGCTCCGAAGTTGCGCGGATAGCCGCGATAGCAAGCGCTTTGGTCACTGCGCCGTTCCATTTCGCCCGGTCCGCCGCTTCTGCGAGCATCGCCTCGGTCAGGTTCACCAGATGCCCGTGCTGGCCATGATGCAGGTGATCGGCTTTCGAGGCGCAGAAGAGCAGGCGGTCGATGCGCCGCGCACCGATGATCCGGTCGAGCCAGGAGTTGGTGCCATGGCGGAACGCCTCCAGCGTGTTCGCCATGGTGGCTGTCAGATCGGCCAGCGCGCGGGGGCCCTGGGCGAGCGCATCCAGTGTGTCGACCAAAACCACCTGCCGGTCGAGCCGGGCGAAATGGTCGCGGAAGAACGGCTTTGCGACCACGCGCTTGTAGGCATCGAAGCGCTCCTGCATTTCGGTATAGAGGCTGCCGCGCCGCACTTTCGCAGGTTTCGGCAACGGCGCGAAGGTAAGCGCGGGCGAGCCCTCCATATCGCCTGGCATCAGGAACCGCCCCGGAGCCAGCGCCGACAGTCCCGCCGCCCGGCAGGCGGCGAGATACGCCCGGTATGCGGCAGCGAGACCGGCAGCCGTCTCCTCGTCATGGGGTGCGGCCGGGTGTGCGGCCGCGAGCGTCTGCTGCCATTGACCTGAATGGGCCTGCCGCGCGGGGCTTTCGGCGGCGGCGATCGCCGCTTCCGCCCATCCGGCATAGTCTTGATCCAGCAGTGTGAGGTCGAGCAGCCACTCGCCCGGATAGTCGACGATATCCAGATGCAGCGTTCGTGTTCCCATCAGCCCGCTCAGCATGCCCCTCGGCCTGTAGCGGAGCGAGACTCGGATCTGGCTGACCGAACGGGTCGATTGCGGCCATGTTGGTGTCGCCCCGGTCAGCGCCTTTAGATGGGCCTCAAAGGCAAAGCGCGAGATCTCCGGATCGGGCTGCGGGCGCAGATGGGCTGCCTCGATCCGCCCCTCGGTTTGCGGGCCGAAGGTTCTGAGCCGTCCCCGGTTCAACAGGCTTGCGATCAGGCTGGTGACGAAGACCGTCTTTCCGGCACCTGAGAGACCGGTGACTCCCAGCCGCACGGTCGGTTCGAACCAACTGCTGACGCCACGCTGCGCTTGATCCAGCCCGTCGAGCAGGTCATCTGCCAGATCGCCAAGTCCCAAGAATTCCTCCTGCTCTTACGCCTCTATATGGGAATAGCGCCGGGTGACAGCACGCGATCGCTTGCAAGCCCGGCTAATTTTCGCGATCAGAGCGCCATGCCGCGCTACAAGCTGACGATAGAATATAACGGGGGCCCTTTTGTCGGCTGGCAGCGCCAGACGAGCGGGCGGTCTGTTCAGGGGGCCATCGAGGATGCGCTCGCAATGCTGGAGCCCGGTGTGCCGGGCATCCAAGGCGCAGGGCGCACGGATGCAGGGGTTCATGCAACCGGGCAGGTCGCTCATTGCGACACGGCGAAGGTTTGGGATCCGTTTCGCCTTGGCGAGGCGCTCAACTACCACTTGAAGCCCGATCCGGTGGCGATCCTTGCTGTCGAGCCGGTGGCGGACACGTTTCACGCCCGCTTTGATGCAGTGAAGCGCAGCTATCTCTACCGTCTCGTCTCCCGCCGCGCGCCACTGACTTTGGAGAGCGGGCTCGTCTGGCGATTAAGCGAGGCACTGGACGCGGACGCAATGCAGGCTGCCGCGAACAGTCTGATCGGCAAGCACGATTTCACCACCTTTCGAAGTGTCCACTGCCAGGCGCAGAGCCCTGTAAAGACATTGGATCGCTTCGATATCCTGCGCCGTGGCGATGAAGTAACATGCACGTTGGAGGCGCGGAGTTTCCTGCATAATCAGGTCCGCAGTTTCGTTGGCTCGCTGGTGCAGGTGGGGCTGGGCCGCTGGCCGGTTGAGCGAGTCGCAAGCGCGCTCGCCGCGCGCGATCGTAGCAAATGCGGACCTGTCGCTCCGCCAGACGGTCTTTATCTGACATCGGTTCGGTATTCTTCTGAAACCTTTGCGTCCAACTCGTGATAGCGCCTCCCATTTCTCGGAATGGTTGCAAGTTTCGCGGAAAAGTTTTCGTGAGACGTGATCCAGCGTCAAATGAAACGCGTACCCTCTTTCACAACCGCACCAGACGGCTACAAGGGAAAGAGGTAATGACCGGATACCAACGCAGTTCAAGCGATGTTTCACGGCGGGCTATGGCCGCTGAGTTGCTCGATGCAGAGACCGAAGTCGACCTTGCGCGCCGCTGGCGCGACCACGGAGATGAGCAGGCACTCCATCGCTTAACCACCGCCTATCTCCGCCTCGCCATTTCGATGGCTGCTAAATACCGCAGATACGGCACGCCCATGTCGGACCTGATCCAGGAAGCGGGCGTTGGCCTGATGAAGGCCGCCTCTAAGTTTGACCCCGACCGGGGTGTGCGCTTCTCCACCTACGCCGTCTGGTGGATCAAAGCTTCGATCCAGGACTACGTGATGCGCAATTGGTCCATGGTGCGGACCGGCTCAACATCCTCGCAAAAGGCCCTCTTCTTCAACATGCGTCGGGTACGCGCAAAGCTTGAAGCGGAACTGAGCGCCAGTGGCGCCGATCCGACCGAGGTCGAGATCCGCAAGGAGATTGCAGAAGAACTCGGCGTGCCATTGCGTGATGTTGAGATGATGGATGCGCGTCTTGCAGGTGCCGATTTCTCGCTGAATGCCCAGCAGGCGGGCGAGGAAGGGCGTGAGTGGGTCGAGACCCTCGAAGACGACGCACCGCAAGCTGAAGAGATCGTTGGCCGTGACAGCGACCTTTCAACTGCCCGCGGCTGGTTGAGCGATGCGTTTACTGCGCTCACCGACCGCGAGCAGATCATCATCAAAGCTCGCAAGCTTGCCGAAGTGCCCGAGACACTTGAAAGCCTCGGCGAGAAGTTCGGCCTGTCTAAAGAACGTATCCGGCAGCTCGAGGCCCAGGCGCTTCGCAAGATGCGCAACCGGCTCGAGACACGCCACGGCGGTGCGGTCAAGGAGCTCGCTCAGGCATTCTGATCGAACGCCATATGGGGCGAATGGAAAGAGCGCTGGTGAAACCGGCGCTCTTTTCCTTTGCGCGACCTGGTCTCCCTATCGCGCTTAGCCTCCGTACTTCTCAAGAAACGCTTCGGCGGAAAGCGCCCTGAAATCACCGAGTGCCGCACGAAGGTCGGCATGGCTCCAGTCCCACCAGGCCAGCGCCATCATCCGTTCGGCAATGTCGCTGGGGAAGCGCGCGCGCATCGGCTTCGCCGGCACTCCGGCGACGATCGTGTAGGGCGCGACATCCTTCGTCACGATCGCCCCCATGGCGACGACCGCACCGTCGCCAACCGTGATTTCGGGCCGGATGATTGCGTTATGTCCGATCCAGGTGTCATGTCCGATAGAAGCGATGCGAGAGGCACGCTGGGCGAAAAAATCCATGTCCGGCTCGGCATCCGGCCAGTAATCCTGACTGCGATAGAGAAAATGGTGCAGCGAGGCCCGGTCCATCGGGTGATCGGTCGGGCCGATCCTTACGCAACTCGCGATGTTCGAGAATTTGCCGATCCGCGTGTTGGCGATGTTCGCGAGGCGATCGCAGTAGGAATAGTCGCCAAAGACCGAATGTGCGATGCGGCTGGCGCGCCCGATCTCGGTATAGCGCCCGAACGTGCTGTCGGTGATCTCGCAGTCGGGATGGACGAACGGCTCTTCGGTCAGGCTTTTCGACGCCGGGCGCATCGACGGACCCCTTGGGTTGCGCGGATAACGGGCGGTCAGCGGATCAGCTTTACCTTCTGTCCGGCGCGAAGCTGCTCTCCCGGTCGCAGGTCGTTCAGGACACGGAACCGCTCCTCTTTGAAGTCAGACACGTTCATCCTGCCCGCGAGCGACGATACGGTCTCACCCCGGCGTACGGTGACGATGTCAATCTTCTGCCCGCGCAACCCATTCGCCTCGCCGCGCGAAAGTCTGCGGAAGGTTCGCGCGGCCTGTTCCATCGGTGCGATAAGGCCTGAGCCCTGCGGTGCGATCCCGGTCAATCGGTAGATCGTCCCATCCATCCGGATTGCGACCAGAAGCGCATCGGATGTCCTGCCCCTCGTCTGGATCGGGATAATGCCGTAGGCGGCCTCCAGCCCGTTGATCCGGGTCGCGTCCAGTTCCCTGAATCGGCCGACCCTGGCCTGTTCCGATAGCGAGGGGACCCACCTCTCGCCGATGAAGCGCACCAAATCGCCGCCAGTGTCCTGCCCACCTTCCATGATGAAGAGCGACCCCTGCGGCCCCCGTGCGCCAACCTGCTGCGAGGAGTTGGTGATCGTGAAGCCCCGCGGCACGGTGTAGGTGAAGCGCAGCTCCGGATGGCTGAAGGTGCGGCCGTCGACGAAGCCCTGCGACGCACTGTCGCCATAAGACATGCCGTCGATCATGCTGAAGAACCGGTCCTGATTGCGAGCCGCACCTTCGCGAACCACCAGCCCCTGGTTGCGCGCCACGCGTATCGCCTGTCGCGTACGTGGCGCATTGGCCGGGTGGGAGGCGAAGAAGTCGACAGAATTCGGATTGTACGATCTGCCGGCGATCCGCGATTCAAGCGCTGCTGCGCTGCCCATACTCTCGAGGAATTCCGCCTGAGCCACCGGGTCGTAACCGGCCCGGGCGAGGTAGCGGATGCCCAGATTGTCGGCGTCCAGCTCATCGCTGCGCGAATAGCTCGCGAGGACCCCGCCGGCCGCTGCTTGGCCAAGCTGCAATAGCCCGCGCGAGGCGAGCGGATCGACACCCAGCACACTCAGCCCCACGGCACCCAGAAGCAGCCCGAGACCCGCCACCTGACCCCGATCCTGACGCAGAGAGGAATGCCCGGCCGTCACATGTCCGATCTCATGGCCAATCACCCCGGCCAGTTCCGCCTCGTCATCGGCGAGCGCCATCAGCCCCCGCGTGACATAGACATAGCCGCCCGGCAGGGCGAAGGCGTTGATCGTGGGCGTGTCGAGCACCGTGAAGGTCCACTTCGCCTGCGGCTGCTCCGAGACCGCGGCGAGGTCGCGCCCGATCTGGTTGACATAGCCCGTCACCCGCGGGTTCTGATAGGCGCCGCCGAACTGGGCAAGGATCTTAGGGTGGTTCTCGTCTCCGATCCGCTGATCCGACGAGGAGCGCTGGCTCAGCGTCGCAGGTGCCCCACCGCTGGAGGTGCCAGTGGTCTGACACCCGGCCAGCACCAGAGCGGTGAGCGATGCGACGAGGAATGCCTTGATCTGCATGAATGCCTCCTGAGCCTGCCTGGCTATCCACCCCCGGCGACGTGCCGCGCGTGCCACCTGCGGGCCGCGACGATTCTCTGGCCGATCGAAGGCACGCTAGCATGCCCCGTGGCGCAGCCCTAGCCCCGCCGAACCGCCTGCTTGACGTCCCCCGGCCGCAAGGGTATCCCGGTCTCGGGCAGGTGGCCGAGTGGTCGAAGGCGCTCCCCTGCTAAGGGAGTAGGCCCCAAAAGGGTCTCGTGGGTTCGAATCCCATCTTGCCCGCCACTACCCAAAAGTCCGCGATCGTGTTCCCGGAGAACGCACTCTGCCAAGGCGGATGTTTTATTTCGTCAAAGTGTCTTAAGAGCGGGTGAAACCCGATGATCTTGGTCTCTGCCCCTGTAGAGGAAGATCGAGTTAACCCGCTGCTCCACGCCTTTGGTTGAGGGGCTTAGAGACGGAAAGACCGGCACGGTGTTGCCGCGCCGGATCGTTGTGTGAAAAGCTGTGATCGGCTCTTGTGCCGATCCTCAGCGGCCGATCTCGCGCACGCCGGGGCGGCGCACCCAGATCTCGACGCGGCGGTTCAACTCCCGCCCCGCCTCGTCCTGATTGCACGCCACCGGCAGCAGCTCGCCATAGCTGAGCGTTCTGAGGCGCAGGCGCGAGGTTGTCTCCGGACTTACCGAGCGAACCAGGATGTTGCGCACGCTCTGCGCACGCTGTGCCGCCAATTGCGTGTTCCTCGCCTGCGAGCCGATCGCATCGGCAAAGCCCACGATCAGCATCTCGAGCCCTGCGAACTCCCGCGCTTCCATCCGGCGCCCGAGCACTTCGAGGTTGGCGAGCGAACGCTCGTCGAGCGCCGAGGATCCGGTGCGGAACCGGAAGGATAGGCTCAGCCGCTCTGCATCGCGCAACTCGCGCATCATCTCGGAGTACTGCCCTGGGCTGAAATCAGGTTCCACAGCCGCGGTGTGGATCAGCATCATGCCCATATCCTCGAGGTTCATGCGCTCGAGATTGCGGTCAACGAACCCGGCCCGGCGGATTGCGGATTGCGAGTCCTCGGTCGCAAGCCAGTCGACCAGCCCTTCGGCCTCGCTGTGGATCTCCGCAGGTCGCCTGTAGAGGAAGACGGGATAGGTGAGCGGGTAACCGTTCGTCTTCAACTGAAAGCTGTTCGGCCGTGTGATCAGGCCGCAGCTCTCGCGGATCGCGATGGGCCGCGCGCTCTCGGCGCCCGAGCGGGACAGGAAGCCGATGGCACCCGGGTCCGAGCGTACTTCCGCCAGAACCTCACGATCGCTCTGGACGAGGTTTACGTTATTGGAGAGCAAATTCCCCGAACCCATCACGCGCTTGGAGAAAAGCTCCCCGCGCACGTGTGAGGGTTCGAGCGCGTGGACCGATATGGGTCTATTCCCGCCCCCAAGCTCGAGCCAGTTCGAGATCTCGCCGCTGAAGATGCCGGCGATCTCGGCCTTCGAGAGATAGCGCACGGGATTCTCAGGGTTGACCGCGACGATCACGGCGTCGAGCGCGACTGTCTGCTCATTCTCGGGCGAGAGCAATTGGTCAAGCGCGGGGCCGGAGAAGATCGGGTCGATCTCCTCACGCATCGGCGTGTCCTGCAGCGTGAGCTGTGCCTCGCCGTTGACCATCGAGCTAAAGCCGGACTGGCCGCTAAAGAAGACGATCTCGGTGCTCTGACCGGTCGTACGACGGGTCATGCGGATGATCTGGCGATCTGCCCTGTCCGATTCGAGAAACTCAACATCGGCATCGGTTTCGGAGGCATAGCCGCGAATGATCTCCGAGGCGAGCTTCAGCCCGATACCCGGTGCCACGTGGATCGCAAAACCCTCGCCCTGCGACTCGGCTGGGCAGGAGATGCCCTCACAGGTCGCCGATGCGATGTTGATCTTGAGCTCGCCGATCTCCGTGCGGATGATGTAGAAGCCATCCTCGACCCCCAGAAGCTCACCCAGAAGACTGGTCGAACCGTCCCGCGCCTTCAGTTCCACCAGGGCGTCCTGATCGAAGTTCGACAGCGCAGACTGGGCAACAACCGAGTTCGCGCTTAAGGCGATTGCCGATGATAGAAGTGCAACTTTAAGAATAGAAAGCCTACTCACTGGTTCATGCCCTCATAGTTACTCGAATGTCTTCAGTAAAATTATAATAATGGCAATTTTTAGGAGGGCGCAGTTACATTTATGAGATTCAATCACCTATACCTATATTGTGAAGTGTAGCAGTCTCACGAAATTCGAGATTTTTGATAAACGAGAGTACCTAGAGACAATGTTTCGCCACGATTCAGTGCGAACAATCCTTCAGTAATTTGGAGTAATAGTACGTAATGGCGCGGTTCGCGCTAAAGTTGAAACCACGGTTGGACTATCAATGAGGCTTTGTCCGGGCATTTCCAGAGTAATGGGTCGGCCGAGGCGTAGCGGAGGGGGAGCCCCATGATCAAGAAGACAGCAGAAAATGGCACGGGATGGATGATGGCGGCGGCCCTCGCGGCATCGCTTTTCATCGTTCCGGCCCCGGCAGCGGCACAATCCGTGCCCGTCAGTGCCGATACCATTTCTAAAAGGATCGATCTCGCTGGACGCCAGCGCATGCTTGCGGAGCGGATGGCCGCACATTTCTGCTATGCCCGGTCGCAGATCGACACGTTCGAGAGCCTGGACGAGTTGAAAGCTTCGCTTGAGCTCTTCCACGAGACCCATACGGGGTTCAAACGCGGCAACGACGATCTGAACTTGTTTGTCGAGGAGAACGCCTCGGTGCTTAAGGCCTGGTCGCAGGTTAACCTCCTCTGGGTGCCGCTCAAGGGGCTCTACGAGCAGATCCTCAACGGCGAGTTCGTGACCGAGGAGGATTATGCCCTCGCCAACGGCCTGACGCTGGAAGTGCGGGCGCGCGCGAATGATATGGTCGCCCAGCTTCGCGCAGCCTACGCCGAGGATCTTGGCGGCGACGGCTTCGGCGACGCGCTGCTGATCGACCTCTATGGGCGCCAGCGCATGCTGTCCCAGAAACTGTCCAAGGAAGTGTGCCTTGTGGCTGGCGGGTTCGAGCTCGACACAACGCAGCCCGAGCTTGAGGCGACGCTGCGCCTTTTCGAACGCTCGCTTGGCGCCTTTGTCGAAGGTCTGCCGGTCGCCGGTGTGCCAAAGCCACCGACCCAGGAGATCGCTGACCAACTTTCCGTTGCATCAGATGAGTGGGAAAAAATTGGCTTTACCGCACAGACGATCGTGACCGGTGGCAGCGTCGGGCTAAACGATCTGGCGACCTTCCGTGTCGGATCGACCAAGTTCCTGCGAGAAATGAACAAGGCCGTTCAGATGCTCGCGGCACTGAACGCCGATCCGAGTTGACACGGTAGGCTCCGTTACTCAAGCCAGCCCCGCATCGGTGGTCTACCCTGACCGCCAGTGCGGGGTTTCTTTGTTCCCTGACTGCTTCCGCTTCGGATTTTCCGGCGCACCGACCCAAGGTTAATCTGTTGGCAAGGCCAAGGGGGCAGTCTCTCGCGCAGTCGAAGCAGAGCTGTCTGTGAGAGCGCGCGTGAACGTCCTGTCGAAGAAAATCCATCGTACCGGTGTCGGCAGGTCGCCGATCCGTCAGCTTGACCAATTCAACGACAATTTCGTCAAGGAGCTCGACGCCCGGCTCCGTCATCTCCTGACCACGATCACTGAGACGATGGTGGTGGAGTACAAGGTGCGCAAGCTGTCCGCGGTGCTTGAGGAGGTGCCGTTCCCCGCGATGCTCGCCGTGATCGGTTTCGAGCAGACCGAGGACCGCGCGCTCATCAATCTCAGCAACGATCTGACTTTCCATATCATCGACATCCGAATGAGCGGCGATCCCTCGGACCTGCCGACCCCGACAGCCCTCGCCATGACTGAGATCGGCTGCACCATCTGCGCCGATTTCGTCGACGCCATGCTCGGCAGTTTCACCGATGCGATGAGCACCGCGCTGCGCGCGCCGATGCCGGGTGGCCTCAAGCTCTTTGAGTTCGAGCAGCACGCGACCATGCTCTCGGTCGCGCCGGACAACGCTGATGTCCTGGTGATCAAAGGCAATGTCGACATCGGCGATGCCGCGCGCAACGGGGATTTCGAGCTGATCATACCGTTCTCGATGCTCGATATTCTCGAATCTGCGGCGCGCCGCGCGGGTCCGCGCAAGCAGGCGAACAGCGACATCGACCTCTGGTCGGGCCATATGCGCCAGGTCGCCGGGTGCATCGATGTGCGGGTCTGCTCGGTCCTGCACCGGCTGCACATCCCGGTCGCTGAGGTGAAGTCACTCAAGGTTGGACAGGTGCTCAGCCTGCCCGCCGACAGCGTCGACGATGTGAGCCTTGTCGTTGGCGGCACGAGTGCCGCACAAAGCTTTGCTACCGGAAAGCTCGGCATGCACAAAAAGAACCGTGCGGTGAAGCTCATCGACCCGCCCGATGCCGACTTTCAGGCGCGGCTTGATGCCATGATGAGCGACGCGGCGCCGACATGAGCGTGGTGCCTGATTTCGCCAGGGCCGATGTGATCGCATTCCCCGCGCTGCCTCCTGCTACCTAGTCGGACGCCGAAGCCTTCCTCGACGAGTTGCGCATGCTGCCGACAGGCGTAATCATGTTGCTTGACGCCGGGGCGGTAGAAGGCATTGTCGCCGCCTAAGTCCACACAATCCTCAGTCTTGCGCAGACCCTTCTGGGCAGTGGCGGCAAGATTCTGGTCGATCGGCCCATGGTCGCCTCCGTCGACGCCTCTTCCGACCTCAACCTGTTCTGGGACCTGATAAGAACGGAGTTCCATCAATGAAACAAATCCTTCGGGTCGGCGACTCGAAACTGTTGCGCAAGATACTGGTCGACGTGTTGACCGAGGCCAGACACAAGGTCGTAGAGGCCGAAGACGGGCAGCAGGGCCTCGCGCGGCCGCGTGAGCAGCGGTCGGACATGGTGATCACCGACCTGACCATGCCGGCGATGAATGGCTCAACTTCATTGAGGCCGCGAGGGGTGACCCCGAGGGCCGTGATCTGCCAATCCAGTTTTTGACGCCCGAAAAGACCGATGATCTCAAGGGACGCATGCTGCACCCCGCTCGCCAGCTTGCTGCAAAGCTCGGCAAAGAGGCGCGGTTGGAGATCTCGGGCGAGCAGACCTGGGTCAACAGGAGCGAGTTATGGAACCGGCCGAGCCGCATACCTACACTCTGCGCAACTCTTTGGATCACGGGCTCGATAAGACCCCGACGGAGCGTGGGGCTCTCGGCAAACCTCGTGCCGACACGCTTCGCCTTAGCGGTGAGCGATTGATCATTCCCCCGGGCCGCTGACGCTCGCGGTGCTTGAGCGGCTGATAACAGCCGCCGGAGGGGGGGGTATTTCACCCTGTCGCTCGACAGTGTGATCGAGGCGATCAGGGTTCAGGATGACCACTTCTCGACCCTTCCCCACTGCCAGCGCCTGATCCGAATTCGCGATGATTGCCTGCCGCTGTTTAGCCCGAAGGAGCTTTTGGGCATTGATCGCGACGCAGAGCGCCAAGTTCGACATGGTCATTTCAGATCTAAACATGCCAGGGCTCAGCAGGGTCGACCGCGCCGACTGGATCAAGGCTCACCCAGTCTTTCGCCACATCCCGGTCTTCCTCGCGACCTCGGAGGCCTAAACGGATCAGATCGAGAGCGCGCCGAGCATCGATCACTTCGTGACCAAACCATCTCTGTAACCGGTATGCGGCGACGATCGAGGGCCATTCGGGCGCGCTGACCAGAGCTTCAGAACGGTGCCGGGCTCTCCCAGGCGCACCAGCGCCCGTCTTCCGGATGGCGCAGTCTCAGACGGGTTGCGTGCAGTTGCAATCGCGGTGCCGCGCGATAGGCCGGCTCGGGCGCATAGAACGGATCGCCCAAGATGGGATGGCCGATCTCCCTCAGATGCACCCGAAGTTGATGGCTGCGCCCGGTCTTGGGGCTAAGCTCCAGCCGCGTCGCGCCGGACTCGCGTTCGATCACTTGCCATTCAGTTAGCGCGGCCTTGCCTTGGGCGTGGCAGACCTTCTGCATCGGCCGGTTGGGCCAGTCCGCAATGAGCGGAAGATCGATTGTGCCGCTCTCTTCCACGACCGTCCCCGCGACCCGGGCTACATAAGTCTTCTCTACCACTCGCCGCTCGAACTGCCCGTTGATCAGCCGTTGCGCTCGTGGGTTCATCGCGAAAACCATGATCCCGGATGTCTCCAGATCCAGCCGGTGGATCAGAAGTGCGCCGGGGCAGGCGGCCTTCACCCGTGTTTCCAGACAGTCGCGGTGGTCTGCGGGTTTTCCGGGCACAGACAACAATCCGCTGGGCTTGGCCACCAGCAGCAGATCGTGATCCCGGTGGATGATCTCCAGCTCCGCCATCGGGGGGGTGTACACAGTCATAAGCCGGGGACGCATGGTTGCCGCCTACGCCGCGCCGAAGAATGCGTCAAGGCTCGTGGGGTCAACGCCGGGCTGTCACAGAAAAGTGTAATGTTATAACATTCTATTTTAGATAAGCGCGTCCCGTAGGCTCGCGGTCACTCCTGTCACGAGCCAAAAGTCCACGAGGAATCAAAATGATATCGACTTTACAACGGCTTGCCTTTGGCGGCTGCGTCACAGTCCTCACCCTGGCAGCGGGGCCTGCGGCGGCACAGATCTTTGAGGTCATCCACCCGGATGTCGAGAAAGGTGGCTTCGAATTCGAGGTTCTCAACGGCGTTGTCCTCGAAGATATCGAGGATGGAGAGGAACGCTCGGCGCACGAAATCGCCATTGCCTATTCGCCGTTTTCGTTCTGGAAAACGACCCTGGCCATTGAGATCGCCAACCCCGAAGGCGAAAGCGCGGAGTTCGAGGCGTTCGAGTGGGAAAACGTCCTGCTCCTCCCGTTCGGCGGCGGGCATGGCGCCGGACATTCCCATGACCACGGCGGCGAGGGGTTCTTTGCGCTGGAGGCGGTTGGTATCTTCGCCGCACTTGAAGTGCCAAACTCCGGAGGGATTGAGGCCGGTGGTATCGAGGTCGGCCCCATCGCCGAGATCGCATTCGGCCCCGTCGAGACCGTGTCGAACTTCTTCTTCGAAGTGCCGTTCGAGGATGAGGCGGGAACCGGCATCGCCTACGCGATTCAGGCGCAATACCCGATCTTCGATCAGGTCGGTGTGGGCTTCGAAGCCTTTGGTGAGGTCGAGAACGTGTTCCAGGGTGAAACCGAAGACGAACACTTCATCGGACCCGCTATCTTCACCGAATTCGATCTGGGCCGCGGCCGAGTGCTCGAGCCCCGGCTCGCCTTCCTGTTCGGCCTCACCGATGATGCGCCCGACGCGGTCGCCTCGCTGAATTTCGAGCTGAAGTTCTGAGACCGGCGGCGGCTCACTTTGCGGTGTAGCCGCCGTCGACCGATATCACCTGGCCCGTGACGTAGTCGGAGGCGGGGGAGGCGAGGAACAGCATCGGCCCGATCAGATCCTCGACCACTCCGTTGCGACCGACCGCGGTCATCTTCGCGTGGTGCTCGGCTAGTTCCTTGTCGGCGAAAACGGCCGCGGCCAGCGCAGTGTGGAAGAACCCTGGCGCAATCGCATTGCACATGATCCCGTCGGGCGACCAGGCCTCGGCCATCGCGCGGGTGAGCTGTGCGATCCCGCCTTTCGAGGCGCCATAGGCGACCCCGTTGATAAAGGCGCGGTAGGTCTGCAGCGAGGCGATGTTGATCACCCGGCCCCAGCCCTTCTCCCGCATTGCGGGGATGAGCGCGCGGATGAACAGGAACGGGTGAGAGAGGTTGAGCCCGATCGTCGCCTCCCACTCCTCCAGCGAAACCTCATCGGCATGTTTGCGCGGGTTGATCCCGGCGGCAGGGATGACGATCTCGGGCGCTCCGAACGGTTCCGCGCATTGCTTGGCGACCTGCGGGAGGCCCGCGAGATCCCCCACATCGGCCACGACGAAGGCGCGTTCTCCGCACTCCACCGCCCAGGCATCGAGATCCGCCTCGCGCCGGGCGACGCCCACAACCTTCGCTCCCCGCTCGGCAAGCGCCGAGGCCATCGCCCGGCCGATGCCCGACGAGGCCCCAGTGACGACGGCGACACGCCCCTCGACTGAAAACATCTGATGCGTCACGTGCCCGTCTCCCTTTGTGAAGTTTGAGGCGAGCCTAGAAAGCCGGTGCCGCCGCGGCAAGACCGGCGGAAGACGGGAGCTCAGAAAATCCAGTTATCCTACGGCCCGTATCTGCATCCTGACAGGCGGGGAAGTTCGAAGCTCTCGATGATGAGAAGCTGCCGCGCCGGAGGTCCGGACTTCTCAAAACAGAGAGTCCAGACCAGCACCAGCATCGTGAGAGAGCACATCAATTTTTCAGTGAGCCGCTGGCTCTTGTGAGAGCACGCTTAAGCAGTAGCCAGTTGCAGGAAACGCTTCGCCTCATCTTCCGGGTTCGCCAGTGGTGTGCGGTCCTCGCCTGGGAAGAACCGGGCGCGGAGGGCTGTTGGCATGGGGGCGGGTTCGAACTCGGTGATCTTGATGGTCTGGCCGCTCTCCGCCGCCCAAGCCTGTGTGATGGCCGATTGCGCGGCCTTGGACATGGCGTAGGGGCCGAAAAATTTTTGGCCGCTGCGGTTGTCCGACGCGATCACGGCGCGGGGGGTCTTCGACAGCCGCAAAAGCGGGTCGATTGCACGGATCGCGCGCTGGAAGGCCCGGATGTTGACCGCGATGGTCTTATCTAGATCTTTTGCGTCCATGTGCTCGGCCGGGCTGAGTGGGGGCGCGTGGCAGGCGGTGTGGAGCCAGATGTCCGCTCGACCAAAGCGCTCGTGCAGCGCCGCGCACATCCGCTCGAGCCCCGCATCGTCGCAGATGTCTAGGGGGACAAGGACAGCCTCACCACCCTCGGATTTGATCGCGTCGTCAAGCTCCTCCAACCCACCGACGGTCTTGGCAACCGCCACCACATGCGCCCCGGCCGTACCCATGGCCTTGGCCGCAGCAAAGCCAAAGCCGCGGGACGCGCCGGTGACCAGCGCGACCTGCCCTGCAAGCGGTTTCGTCATGCGGAGGCCTTCGGCGGCAGGGCGTCAGGCCGGGCTTCGCGGGCCATGTGGTCGAGCACGGCGTTGACGAACTGGCTCTCGCGGCCCTTGTCGAAGAAGGCTTTGGTGACATCGACATACTCGCCGATGACGACCTTGGGCGGAATATCGGTGCGCGCGAGCAGCTCGTGCCCCGCAGCGCGGAAGATGGCGCGCATGGTGGCATCCACACGGCCGAGCGGCCAGCGGTCGACCAGCGCCCGGTCGGTCATCTGGTCGATTTTCGATTGTGCCTCGATCACGCCCGCCAGCAGGCCGCGGAAATGGTCGAGATCGGCGTCGTGATACTGGTCGCCCTCGATCTCGGCGCCGAGCCGGTGATTTTCGAACTCTTTGCGCACCTCGCGCCAGTCCGCGCTGGTGAGCTCCATCTGATAGAGTGCCTGGACGGCGGCGAGCCTGGCTGCGGAGCGGGCGCGTCGCTGGGCTTCGTGGGCCTTGCTCGCCATCTCAGATCGTCCGGCTGAGGCCGGTACCGCCGGCCAACATGAAATCATCGCCCTCAGGCACCGGCGCATCGCCACCGCGTTTGACCCGGAACTGGCGTTTGAGCGCCGCGAGGTGAAGCGCAGCCGCAGCGGCCCCGCCGCCCTTGTTCATGCCCGTTGGATCCGCGCGCGCGATGGCTTGGTCCATGTTCTCGCAGGTCAGGATCCCGTTGCCGATGCAGAGCCCGTGATCGACCCCCAGCAGCATGAGGCCCCGCGAGCTGTCGTTGCACACGGTGTCGTAGTGGGTCGTCTCGCCCCGGACGATGCAGCCGAGCGCCACATAGGCGGAGTAGCCCTGGTGCTCGGCCGCGATGCGGATCGCGGGCGGGATCTCGAGTGCGCCCGGCACCTCAACTAGATCGTGGGAGCAGCCGGCGGCCTCGATCGTCGTGCGGGCGCCAGCGAGCAGCCCTTCCGCGATCTGGCGGTAATAGGGGGCGCAGACGATCAGGATGCGCGCGGACGGATTGAACTCCGGCAGGGGCAGGGTGGTATGCTCGTCGCTCTCGGCCATCAGAGGTCCTGTTCCGCGGGGATCGGGCGGGTGTCGACGATATGGATATCATACCCGTCGAGGCCGACCAGCTTTGGAGGGGGCGAATTTGTCATCATGATCATCTCGGAGATGCCGAGCGCTGTGACGATCGAGGCGCCGACACCATACTGACGCAGCTCCTTTGGCGAGGCGCCACGCGGGCGCAGCCGGTCGGAGATCGCGTTGGAGGAAGGATCGCGCAGGATCACAACCGCACCGCGCCCTTCCTTAGCGATGGCGGCCATCGCATTCGGCACTTGGCCCCAACGCTCCGGGTTCAGCGCGATCACGTCCGCCAACGGGTCGAGCACATGGATTCTGGTGAGCACAGGCTCAGGGCTGGTGATATCGCCCTTGATCAGCGCGTAATGCTCGGTGTCTTCAGGCGCGTCGCGGAAGACGCGGATCTCCCAATCTCCGCCAATGGCCGAGGTAACGGTCGCCTGATCCACCTGCCGGATCAGCCCGTCATGCTTGCGGCGATAGGCGATCAGGTCCGAGATCGTGCCGATCTTGAGATTGTGGCGCTGGGCGAAGGCCACGAGATCCGGCAGCCGGGCCATGGTGCCGTCATCGTTCATGATCTCGCAGATCACGCCCGAGGGGTTGAGGCCCGCGAGCCGCGCGACATCGACCGCGGCCTCCGTATGGCCGGCGCGGATCAGCACGCCTCCTTCCTTGGCACGCAGGGGGAAGACGTGGCCTGGGGTCGCGATATCAGCAGGACCTGAGTCGTGGTCGATGGCCACGGCAATAGTCCGCGCGCGGTCATGGGCCGAGATGCCGGTGGTCACCCCCTCGCGCGCCTCGATCGAGACCGTGAACGCCGTCTCGTGGCGCGACTGGTTCGTGGGCGCCATCATCGGCAGGCCGAGCGCGTCGAGCCGCTCGCTCTCCATCGCGAGGCAAATCAACCCACGCCCGTGGGTCGCCATGAAGTTGACCGCATCTGGCGTCGCCATCTGGGCGGGGATCACCAGATCGCCCTCGTTCTCCCGGTCCTCGTGATCGACCAGGATGAACATGCGCCCATTGCGTGCCTCGTCGATGATCTCGGCGACCGAGGAGATCGCGTCGGTGTAGCTCTCGTCATTCATGCGGCGCACATAGCGTGGCCTGGGCCGGAATGCCAGAGGGTGCGCGGAACTGCGCCGATAGTGGCGGCGCCTTGGCGCATCAACCCTTTGTTTACCATGATTGACGACCGTCCTCTTCGGGAGGACCAAAAATGCCAGGGCAGAGCTTTAGTAAACTGATTTTTCAAAAGCTTCGTGCGGGAGCACAACGGGGGCGCAACCGGATGGTGGATGCGCTGGTTCGAGCCTCGTTTCAGCGTGTCTCTGGGCCGAGGAAAATCTTCCTTGAAGACAATGAAGCAGCGGCAATTGTTCTAGGGAAGGATGTTTCGTTTTATCTACCCGAGCTGGTACGTCATCATCGTAATCTGGGCGTCGAGAGCTTCGTCTATATCGATAACGGGTCGACCGATGGTTCTGTAGCGCTTGCCGCGGATCTTGGAATGCTCACGGCGCAGTGCAGCGCCAGCTTCCGGGATTTCCAACCGCAGATCCGCCGGCTCGCGGCGACGCTGTACGTGAAGGGCGGCTGGCGACTGGTTGTCGATGCGGACGAGCTTTTCGATTACCCGGCGTCAGATCGCGTCAAGCTTCCGGTTCTGCTCGAAAAGCTGAACAGGCGCGGCCACACAGCCGTGGTCTCGCAGATGCTCGATATGGTGCCAGAAGACCAACTCACAGATCAGCTCGACGTAAGCTACGAGCGGGCGATCGAGCTCTGCGACTGGTACGATACCTCGGATGTCGAGGCGATCGATTACCATGATCATGAGGGGATCGGGTTTAGCTACTTTCTCCAGAAGAACAGCCTCTCCAGCGAGGAGATCGCCTTCCGTTTCGGCGGGATCCGGCGCAGGTTATTCGGCGAGGATTGCTGTCTCTCGAAGCATGCCCTGTTTCGTATGGGGCCAGGGGTCGACCCCTCGCCCCATCCGCATGTTGCGACCGGGCTTCTCTGTTCGGACTTCACGGCGCTGATCCGCCACTACAAGTTCACTGGCGGTTTTCTGCAGCGCGAGCGGGACCGGGTGGCCCGTAACGCACTCAGCCACGGCGAGGCCGCGCAGCGGATGCGTGCGTTTGACGAGACGCCGGAGATCAGCTTCCAAACGCCAGGACGACAGCGGGGGGCGACAGCTGACCGTCTTCTGGAAGACGGCTTTCTCTTCGCGTCCGACGAAGCCCGTGCGATGCTGGCCTGAGGCTAAGGCAATTACCATCCCTTCGCTCGCGACAGGTTCTTTCACCGTTCTCCTCGGGGGAGACAACACACCCGGCAAGAATAGGAGAACCGTGGGATCGGAGGCGCCGCTACGCAGCAGACCCTTGATATGCTTCTTGGATTGACATAGCCGCTCGCACTTGGCACGAGCTGCAAAAGGCTCAAATGGAGTGCGATGCTAGACAACCTCCTGGTCATCGTGGGTTCGGCGAAAGCGGGGACAACATCTGCTGCTGCCTGGCTCGATCAACACCCAAGGTTTTCGGTGTGCAGTTCTAAGGAGCCACGCTTCTTCTCGGACTTCTTGGATCGAGAGTGGTCAGGCCCCGGTTCTCGCTCATTCTATGAGACCATTCCTGCTTCCCTTGACGAATATCAGGACCGCTTTGCGGGTCTTCAGTTTTCTGATTGGGCGGTCGATGCCTCGACAGATTACGTCTGGAACGAAGCCGCAACTGAGCGTTTGGGAGAATTCGCGAGAAATCGAAACGTGAAGCTTGTTTGCATTGTCCGAGACCCGGTGGCGCGCGCAATATCGGAGTATAACCACACCCTCCGCAACAAGTGGCAGGATCTGAGCTTTATGCAGTCAGTCTCACTCGAAGCGGAGAGACGGCGAAAAGGGTACCATCCACTCTTCTATCACACCCGTCGCAGCCGTGTTCACGACGATATTCACCGCCTGAGCCGTGCATTCGGCAACAACTTGCTGATCGTGGATTTCGCGATGTTGTCACAGCCGAAGATCTTCATGGAAAGCCTATGCAGTTTCGTTGGAGTTGAGAGCCATGAAGCTCTCGATTTTTCAATCAAGAATAGGTCAAGGCTGCCCCGCTCGGCACCCGCAAAAGCTCTTCTTGCAAATGACCGTCTAAGACGGCTTTCGAGGAGAATTGTTCCTCAGAAGATCCGTGGAGCTGTGTGGAGGGGGCTACACGCCGATGCAAAGCATTTAAAGACGGTCGAAAACGATGAAATTGACCAGTTTCGCGAGCTTATGAGTGATGAAATCAGGCAATGTCTGGCGTCTGATCTGATCCCAACGCAGAACTGGACTCTGGCTGTTCCGAGAGCCGAAACCTAGACCGAAGAAACCTCCGCCAAACGGGCGACATAGCGGGCGAGGACGTCGATTTCGAGGTTGACCGTTGTTCCCTCTCCCGCTTCGGAGAGGTTGGTTTCCCGCCAGGTATGCGGGATGATGTTGATGCCAAAGCGGGTCGCGCCGGCGGCGTCCTCGACCTCGTTCACCGTCAGTGAGATGCCGTCGAGGGTCACCGATCCTTTTGGTGCCATGAATTGACCAAGCGCTTTGGGTGCCTCGATCACTACCCGGTGGGAGCCGCCTTCGGGTGTGATGGACACAATCGTGCCGACACCGTCCACATGGCCGGAGACAATGTGCCCGCCCAATTCGTCGCCGATGCGTAGCGCGGGTTCGAGATTGACTCGCGTGCCGACCTGCCAGCTGCCAAGTGTGGTCTTCGAGAGCGTCTCTGCTGAGGCATCGACAGCGAACCACGCCTGGCCATGGGTCTCACCAGTCTCGGTTACGGTCAGGCAGGCGCCGGAGCACGAGATTGAGGCGCCGATCTCGATCGTCTCGATCGGGCGTGCGCAGGCGATCCGGATGCGGGTATCTCCCGCTTCATCAATTTCGAGCACCCGGCCAACCTCGCGGACAATTCCAGTGAACATCGCTCTCTCCCGACAGTGATCCCGATTGCGATATAGCGTGGTGGTGAGTGGGGCAAGCCCGGCTGAGTAATCCGTGCTTAACCATACTGGCCTACTCCTGTTGCGCATCCGGAACTCGAACGAAGACCCTACCGGAAGGTCCAGATAGCTCAACTATCGTACGGTCCTCGCGGGGCTCAGTAGGGTGATGGATGGCTGCAGGAAGCAGCCTGCTCAACATATTGCTTTCTCTGGTAAAACCGAGGTCAGGATGCGCATCTCTATTGGTAAGGAACTCCTCTTCAGTGGTCCTCCGCAGCGCGGAGCAATCAATGCAGCGGCATTGTTTGTCGCAGCTTTGACGCTTGCCGCCTGCGGTTTGCCGAGGAACGGGCCGGATCTTGCTGAGATCACTGCGCGGCCTGCCGAAGGCAGCGGGCTGGCATTCGAGATCGTCCCGATCTCGCCTGCCGTGGTTGAGATCACCCGGCCGGTAGAAACCGCAGGCTTCTCGACCCGTCTGGCGACGGCGGCTGAAGAGCCGACGCAGCTGATAGCGGTGGGCGACGTGATGGCGGTGACGGTGTGGGAGAACATCGATCAGGGGCTTCTGAACCCGGACGGTGTCGGGTCCTCCGCCTTGCCGAATACCGTGGTTGACGAGCGGGGCTTCATCTTCGTGCCTTACGTTGGGCTGGTGAAGGCCGCAGGCCGGACGCTCAACGGCGTGCGGGAGCGGGTTCGCGCGGCACTGGCCGATCAAACCCCGAACCCGCAGGTAGATATCTTCCCGCTGACGCGTGGGGGCCGTCAGGTCAGCGTGCAGGGCAACGTGAACGCCCCTGGAGTCTATCCGATCGAGCGTCAGACACGGCGGTTGTTGCCCATGCTTGCGCGGGCGGGTGGTGTGAGCGCCGACCCGGAAGTGACGCGGATAAAGCTGCGCCGGGGGGCTGTCGTGGGCGAGATTTCGCTGCAGGATCTCTATGACGATCCGGCCAACAATATTCCGGTGCGCTCCGGCGATGCGGTGATTGCCGAGCGTGACCGGCGGATCTTTACCGCACTCGGTGCTGTTCGTCAGCCGCAGACAGTTGCCTTCCCGACGCGCGATCTGTCGCTGATCCGTGCGGTCGGGCTGGCAAATGGCCTGATCGACCAGACGGCCGATCCGACCGGGGTCTTCGTTTTCCGCCGCGAGCCCGCGGTGATCGCCAACCGGGTTCAGCCGGGCGCGGGCCACAACGGGCCGGTCAATGTCGCCTACGTGTTTGACCTAACGGCACCGGGGGCTTTGTTCCTGGCGCGAGAATTCATGATGCGCGATGACGACACGCTCTATGTGACCAACGCGCCCTATGTGAAATGGCAGAAGATCCTGCAGGGAATTGCGCCGGTTGTGGGCTTCGGCGGCGCGGCCCGGGCGCTGGGCGGTTTCTGAGCGTTTAGCTGCGTGCCCGCCAGCGGGTCATCACGTCGCCGTCGATCGCACGCTGCTCCACCAGCGCAAATCCGGGGGCGTCGCGCAACTCGTCGAGCCCGAAGGCTTCGACGACGGCGCGCCCATCACCGCCGATGAGCTTGCCTGCTGAGAAAAGCACTATTTCATCTACCATCTTTTCGCGCAGGAGCGCCGCCGCGATCCGTCCGCCCCCTTCGCAGAGCACGCGATTGAGCCCGCGCGTGCCAAGCTCGGTTAGCGCGTTGCCGATATCGATCAGCCCGCCCTCGGTAGAGCGGGTCTCGATCAGGGTGACCCCGGCGCTCTCCAACGCCTTGGCCCGGTCTTCCGGTGCCCCGGAGCGGTGCAGAAGCCAAACCGGGATCTGCGTAGCAGTCGCCGCGAGTTGGCCCGTGAGCGGCAGCAAAAGCATGCCATCGGCAATGATCCGCACCGGCTGAACCCAATCCCCAGCGAGCCGGACATCGAGCCTTGGATCGTCGATCCGGGCGGTGCCTGCGCCGACGATTACACCATCCGCCGCCGCGCGCATCAGATGGACATGGCGGCGGGCGGCAGGCCCGGTGATCCACCGGCTCTCTCCGGCATGGGTCGCGATCCGCCCATCGAGGGTTGCCGCCAGTTTGAGCGTCACCCAGGGACGGCCGCACCGCTGCCGGGTCAGGAAGCCTGCGTTCACCGTCTCAGCTTCATCGGCGAGAGTGCCGGTCTCGACGGTAACCCCGGCCTCGCGAAGCATCGCGATCCCGCGGCCCGAGACGCGGGGGTCCGGATCCTCGATCGGGCAGACGACCCGGATGATGCCCGCTTCGATCAAGCTTCCTGCGCAGGGCGGTGTCTGGCCGTGATGGGCGCAGGGTTCGAGAGAGACATATGCCGTCGCGCCGCGGACAGCCTCATCGCCCCAGACTCCTTTAGCCTGCGCCAGGGCCACCGCCTCGGCATGGGGGCGCCCACCCGGTGCGGTCGCGCCCCGACCCAGCACTTTGCCGTCTTTCACGATGACCGCGCCGACCGCGGGGTTGGAGGAGACCTGACCCACCCTTCGGCGCGCAAGGCCGATAGCCACGCGCATCCAGCGGAGATCCTCCGCCGGCATCGGGTTAGTCCTCGTCGTGAACGGTGGCCTTCGGCCGGAGCTCCGCAACGAATTTGTCGAAATCAGCAACTTCCTGGAAGTTCTTGTAAACGCTCGCGAAACGGACATAGGCGACCGTGTCGATCCGGCTGAGCGTCTCCATTACGATCTCGCCGATCGTGTCGGACGGGATGTCGGTGTCCCCCATGCTTTCCAGCCGGCGGACGATGCCTGAGATCATCTGCTCGGTGCGCTCCGGCTCGACCGGGCGCTTTTGCAGAGCGATCCGGATCGAGCGGGCGAGCTTGTCGCGGTCAAACTCCTCACGCTTGCCATTCTTCTTGATAACCACAAGATCGCGGAGTTGGACACGTTCGTAGGTCGTGAACCGCCCGCCGCAATCAGGACAGGATCGCCGTCTGCGGATCGCAACATGGTCTTCTGCCGGACGCGAATCCTTCACCTGTGTCTCGACACTACCGCAATAGGGACAGCGCATTTCGGCCTCCTTCCACCCCGTGACCCCATTTGTATAGGCGAGATCGAAGGGCTTGTGTAGGGTGGAATGATCAGCCCAAGATCTGCACCTATGATGAAATGTTACGGCCCGTCACGCTCTGTTGACTGCCGATTGATGGGACGGCGTTTCATAGGTCAGTATATGAACCGCGCATCTTTCAATCAGGAGACTCCCCATGAGACGCATTGCAACCGCCGCTCTCGGCGCTGCCGCCTTCTTCGCCGCCTCGCTTGCCCAGGCGGGTGAAACCGGCTCGTTCAAAGGCTTGTCCAACCACGTGACCAAGGGTTCGGTCGAAGTCGTCAAGGCCGATGGCGGCTGGGAAATCCACCTGAAGGACGATTTCTGGTTCGATGGAGCCCCGGATCCGCGGGTAGGGTTTGGTAATGATGGCTCGTTCGTGGATCCGACCGATTTTGAGCCACTGCGGGAGAACGCAGGCGCGCAGGTCTATAAGGTGCCCGCGAATATCGACCCGACGCAATTCAACGAAGTCTACATCTGGTGCCGGAAGTTCTCAGTCCCGCTCGGCGTCGCTGCTCTGAACTAAAGACAGGTTGCGCCGGTCCTCCGGCGCTCTGCGATCATGGTGGACGGGGAGGGCGGTTTTTAACCATGCCCTCCGCGCCCGTCATGTTGGCTTATCCTGGCCCGCCGCGCCGGCTTTTCGCGAAAGCGGAGCCTGGGCCTGTCAGGATCTTGGTCTCTGCGACCTCCACGCACTGGTTAAAGGCCGCGTTGCCCTTGCCATGCTCGGCCGCGCAGCGTTGCACGATGGTTGGCCCGCAAGAGGCCAGCGCCGTTGCCAGCGCGATCGTCAGCAGTCCTACTCGCATCGTCTCCTCCATAACTGGACCCTGACAATGGCGGGTGGACACGCGGGTTCCTATAACCTCTCGCGCGAATGGGATGTCACGTGATGGAATCTGACCCGCGCTGATTGCAATGCGGCGCGGGCTCAACGCGGGGCTGTCGAATCAAACGTGCTTGCCTCCAGCGATCTCGTTGGCAAACCCGTGGTTTTTGTCGCGATGCCCGGCCTCGTCCTCGCGCACGACCAGGATCACATCGCGAAGGCGCGCGCCCGCTGGCAGCCCCCAATAGTCCAGCGCGATCCTGGGAGCGGGGACATTTTCCTGCCGCCCAGCATCGACCTCGTCCAGATACTGGGTGTAGCTGACGACCGCCTCCTCCTCGAGATAGCCGACCACCCGGTGCGCAGTGCGCGGCGCAAAGAGGTAGAGGAAAAAGTAGAAATTGAAGAAGATCGCCTGTGCGACCATGATCAGCCCGCGCTCGAATACCGTCGGTTGCGCGATCTGAATGAAGGTCATCAGATGCATGCGCTCGTTCTCGGCCTCGTCGAGCAATTCGCGGATCCAGCCCTGATCGTCGCGGATGTGGCGGATCGCCTTGAGATGCTGGAGCAGACCACCCACCATGCCCGGCACGGCGGCGACGGTCTCCAGAACGACCGCCCGGTGTCCGTATCGTTTTGCGAAGAATGCATCCGCGAAGACGCGCATGAACTTCACGAGACGCAGGGCAAGACGGTCATGAATATCCTGAGGCTCAAAATGCGGATCGCCTGCCGGGGTGTCGGCCAGCGGCGCATCAGCGATTGCGGGTGTTCTGACTTTCGTTGTGTCGAGCATGGGTCTGCCTCCGTCGTTACAGCCCAAAAATTGGGTCCGGTTCCCCGTCGGCAAGAGGGCTGCGACCAGATGGTGCAGGTGCGAAAAGCCGCATCTCGACGAGGCAGAAAAAAGCCCCGCGGGAGAGAGGTCTCCCGCGGGGCTTCAATGGTTTTTGGTTTTAATGTCAGAGGCTTGCGTAGATCGGAAAACGGTCGCAGAGCGCCTGAACCTTGCCCTTCACTGCCTCCTCGACGGCGCCGTTGCCGTCTTCGCCATTAGCGGCGAGGCCGTCGACGACTTCGCATATCAGGCGGGCGATCTGGCGGAACTCCTCTTCCCCGAACCCGCGCGTTGTGCCGGCGGGTGAGCCGAGACGCAGGCCGGAGGTGACCATCGGCGGCTCAGGGTCAAACGGGATCCCGTTCTTGTTGCAGGTGATGTGGGCGCGAAGCAACGCCTGCTCGGCCGCGTTGCCCTTCACGCCCTTGGGCCGCAGGTCGACGAGGCAGAGATGCGTGTCAGTGCCGCCGGTAACGATGTCGAGGCCGCCCTTGATCAACTCGTCAGCGAGCGCCTGCGCGTTGGCGACGACCTGCGCGATATAGGCGCGATACTCCGGGCGCAGCGCTTCGCCGAAGGCGACGGCCTTGGCCGCGATCACATGCATCAGCGGGCCGCCCTGAAGGCCGGGGAACACCGCCGAGTTGATCTTCTTCGCCAGCGCCTCGTCATTGGTGAGGATGATGCCGCCCCGCGGCCCGCGCAGGGTCTTATGCGTGGTCGACGTCGCGACATGACAATGATCGAGCGGGTTGGGATGCGCGCCGCCCGCGACGAGGCCCGAGAAATGGGCCATGTCCACATGCAGGATCGCACCGACACTGTCGGCGATCTCGCGGAACTTCTTGAAGTCGATCACGCGCGGCACGGCCGAGCCACCGGCATATATGAGCTCCGGCTTGTGCTCCTCGGCCAGTTTCGCGACCATGTCGTAGTCGATACGCTGATCTTCCTTGGAGACACCGTACTGGACCGCGTTGAACCACTTACCCGAGAGGTTCGGCTTCGCGCCATGGGTCAGGTGCCCGCCCGAGGCGAGATCCATGCCGAGGATCGTCGCACCCGGCTTGATCGTCGCCAGCATTACTGCCTGATTGGCCTGCGCGCCGGAATGAGGCTGTACGTTCGCGAAGCCGCAGTTGAACAGCTTGCAAATCCGCTCGATCGCGAGGCTCTCGGCGACATCCACATGCTGGCAGCCCGCATAGTAGCGTCGGCCGGGATAGCCCTCGGCGTACTTGTTGGTCATGACGGAGCCCTGCGCTTCCATCACGGCCTTGGAGACGATGTTTTCCGACGCGATCAGCTCGATCTCGTCGCGCTGGCGGCCAAGCTCATCGTTGATCGAACCATAGAGCTCCGGGTCCCTGCTGGAGAGATCCTCGGTAAAAAATCCTGCGTCACGGATGGTCGCGTCCATCGATGCGTCTCCTCTGATTGAACGGCGGGGCGATAGCACAGGACGAGATAGCGCGCTATTCAGATTTTGTGCCTATCGGGAAAAAGTTTCTTATAGGAAACACACGCCGCTGGCGCTGATCTTTGCGAGAGCGTTGCCGGATCATTCGCCGCGGGGTAGAATCGCACCACAGAATGTTTCGCGTGAGAAACGCGCGGGGGACGACGTGAGCATTGAACGTATCTGTTTTCTGGCGAGCGGATCGCCGGTCGCCCAAGAAGCACTGGGCACGCTTCGACAAAAATTCGGTCAGGTTCCCCCGGACGAGGCGGATGTCATCGTCGCCCTGGGTGGCGACGGGTTCATGCTGCACACCCTGCATTCCACCATGGATCTGCGCGCGCCGGTCTATGGCATGAACAAGGGCTCCGTCGGCTTTCTGATGAACGACTATGCCGAGGATGACCTGATGGCGAAGTTGAAAAGCGCCAATCAGGCCGTCATCAACCCCCTGCGCATGATCGCCCATGACGCGATGGAGCGGAGAACCGAGGCGCTGGCGATCAACGAGGTGAGCTTGCTTCGAGAGCGCGGGCAGGCCGCAAAGATCCGGATCCTGATCGACGACAGCGAGATGATGGAGGAGCTGATCTGTGACGGAATCCTTGTGGCGACACCGGCGGGCTCGACGGCTTACAACCTCTCCGCCCACGGGCCGATCCTGCCGATCAGCGCGCAGCTTATGGCGATGACGCCGATCTCGGCCTTCCGGCCAAGGCGCTGGCGCGGCGCGATCCTGCCATGGAATACCACCATCACCTTCGAGATCCGCGAGCAGGCGAAGCGCCCGGTTCTGGCGACGGCGGATCACGTCGAGGTCCGCGATGTCGCCAGGGTGCAGATCGCCTCGGCGCCCGAAATCCAACTCAGGCTGCTCTATGACCCGGGCCACGGGCTGGAGGAGCGGCTGCTGCGCGAGCAGTTCACGGCCTGAGTGCGACAATTCTCTACATGGTCCTCGAGTACCGGCTGGGACGTCCGGAAGATCGCGAGCGAATGCTAAATCCGACCGAGTAATCCAGTCAGGGTGGCCTTGTAGCGCGCAGTCAGCTCCTCATGCCGGATATGCCGTCCCGCACGCACCATGTGCCGGCCAGCGGACCAGACATCGCTGATCGCGCCCCTCGCGTGGCCGAATATCCAGCTGTCCAGCAGGGCATCCCCATTCCGCCCGATCAGATCGGGGTGCTCGGTGTCGAGAGCGAGTAGATCGGCCAGAGCGCCCTCCGCCAGCCTCCCGGCATCGCGGGCGGCGGCCTGCGCGCCTCCTCTTGCCGCTTCCTCGAGTAAGAGCCGCCCTGTCGAGCGGTCTTCACCCGCCAAGACAGCGCGGGCACTGCGTGCGAGGCGCTGGGAGTACTCAAGCTGGCGCAGCTCGCCCGCAAGAGTGACCTGCACGTTCGAATCTGTGCCGACACCGAAACGGCCCCCGACGGAGAGATAGTCCGCACCGTTGAAGATCCCGTCGCCCAGATTGGCCTCGGTGATCGGGCAGAGACCCGCGACCGCATGGCTGGCCGCGACGGCCTCCGTCTCCTGCGGGCGCATATGGGTGGCATGGATCAGGCACCATTGCGGGCCAACGGCGTGGTTTGCCATCAGCCAGTCGACGGGTCGGGCACCGTGGGCAGCCTGGACCTCCTCGATCTCTGCCGTCTGCTCCGCGATGTGGATGTGGATCGGTCGCGCACCGGCCAGATCGACGGCGGCTGCGAAGTGATCCGGCCCCACCGCGCGCAGTGAATGGGGCGCTATGCCGATAGCGGCATCCTCGGGCAGGGCGGCGATGGCCCGTTCCGCACCGTCCATCAGCGCGGCAAACCCGTCGAAATCATTGCCAAAGCGGCGCTGGCCGCCTTCCAGTGGGCGACCGTCACAACCGCCTTGGGTGTAGAGGACTGGGAGCAGGGTCAGGCCGATCCCGGTCTGATCCGCCGCCGCCGCGATCCGGGCCGACATCTCGGCGCGGTTGTCATAAGGCACGCCGTTGGAGCCATGGTGGAGATAGTGGAACTCCGCCACCGCGCCGTAGCCCGCCTCCAGCATCTCCATCTGGACAAAGGCGGCGATCGTCTCGACCTCGTCGGGCGCGAGGTGTTCGACGAAGCGGTACATCCATGTCCGCCAGGTCCAGAAACTGTCGCGCCCATCCGGACCCCGCGCCTCTGTAAGCCCCGCCATGGCGCGCTGGAAGACGTGGGAGTGGAGGTTCACCGGCGCGGGCAACAAGATGCCAACGCGATGGCCTGCGGGCTCCGCGCCGAGTGTAATCGCCGCAATACGGCCCTGCTCTAGGCGGATCAGCACCCGTTCGGCCCAACCATCGGGCAGAAGCGCGTGTTCGGCCCAGATCTCGGTCATCCGCTTCCCCCTGTTGACGCGACTCGGATTGCGCTTTCTGGTTTTACGCCTGTTCCCGCGCCCGGCCAACGAGGTCACCGATGCCTGCCCGACTGTTCACAAACGCGACGCTCGCCACCATGGCGGGGGCGGAAGCCTATGGCCTGATCCCCGATGGCGCCGTGATGATCGACGGGGAGCGGATCGCCTGGGTTGGAGCGCAATCGGATCTGCCCGCCGAATATGCGGGACTAGAGGCGGAGGATGTCGCGGGGCGGCTCATCACGCCTGCGCCGATCGACTGTCACACCCACCTCGTCTTCGGTGGCAACCGGGCGCGCGAGTTCGAGATGCGGTTGGAGGGTGCAAGTTATGAGGAGGTCGCCCGCGCCGGTGGTGGTATCGTCTCGACCGTCAAGGCGACGCGGGAGGCGAGTGAGGAGGAACTGGTCGAGGGCGCGCTGCCCCGGCTCGATGCCCTGATCGCCGAGGGCATCACGACGGTCGAGATCAAATCGGGCTACGGACTCGATATTGAGACCGAGTTCCGGATGCTTCGCGCGGCACGGCGACTGGCAGACCTGCGGCCTGTTCGGGTTGAACTCACTTACCTGGGCGCCCACGCGATCCCGCCTGAATACGCCGGGCGGGAAGACGCATTCATCGATGAGGTCGTTTTGCCGAGCCTCGATCGGGCCGACGGGCTCTTCAACACCGTCGATGGCTTCTGCGAGGGGATTGCTTTCTCGCCGGACCAGATCCGCCGGGTGTTCGAGGCTGCGAAGGTGAAGGGCATGCGGGTGAAGCTCCATGCCGAGCAGCTCTCCAACCTCGGCGGCGCGGCATTGGCGGCGGAGTTCGGGGCGCTTTCAGCGGATCATCTGGAATATCTTGACGACGCCGGGATCGCTGCGATGGCGCAGGCCGGAACCGTGGCGGTTCTTCTGCCCGGAGCCTTCTACACGCTGCGAGAGGCACGGCTGCCGCCCGTTCAGGGATTGCGCGATGCGGGCGTGCCGATTGCCCTGGCCACCGATTGCAATCCGGGGTCATCGCCGCTCACGTCCATCCTGCTCACGCTCAACATGGCCTGCACGCTGTTTCGGATGACGCCCGAGGAAGCGCTGGCCGGGATCACCCGGAATGCCGCGCGGGCGCTGGGGCGGGAGGACCTTGGCACCATCGAGGCGGGCAAGATCGCCGATCTTGCGATCTGGGATGTCGAGCATCCGGCCGAACTCAGCTACCGGATCGGGTTCAACCCGCTGCATCGGCGGATCTTCGGAGGCGCGGGATGATCCTGACACCGGGCGCGGCGACTCTGGCGCAACTCCGCAAGATCTGGGAAGGGCAGGGCGCGGTCACGCTCGACCCCGCCGCGAGGCCGGACGTGGAGGCGGCAGCGGCCTTGATCGCCTCCGCAGCGGCCGGGGAGGCGCCCGTCTATGGCGTGAACACGGGGTTCGGGAAGCTCGCGAGCGTCAAGATTGCGGGAGAGGACACTGCGACGCTCCAGAAGAACTTGATCCTGAGCCATTGCGCCGGGGTCGGCGGGCCGACAGCGCCCGAGATCGTGCGGCTCATGATGGCGCTGAAGCTGCTCTCTCTCGGGCGCGGAGCGTCGGGCGTGCGCTGGGCGGTAGTCGAGCAGATCGAGGCGCTGCTCGCCCATGACATCATCCCCTGGATCCCGGTGCGTGGCTCCGTTGGTGCTTCGGGTGACCTGGCGCCGCTCGCGCATATGACAGCGGTGATGCTGGGCGAGGGGCAGGTGCTGTGGGATGGTGCGGCAGTCCCGGCGGCCGAGGCGCTGGCCAGGGCTGGGATCGCCCCGCTGGAGCTGGGGCCGAAGGAAGGGCTCGCGCTGATCAACGGCACCCAATTCTCCACCGCCTATTGCCTCGCGGGCCTCTTCCAGGCCTGGGATACGGCGGAGGCGGCGATCGTCACAGCCAGCCTCTCGACCGATGCGATCATGGGGAGCACCGCGCCGCTGCGCCCAGAGATCCATGCACTTCGCGGCCACCGCGGGCAGATCGACGTGGCCGCCGCGATGCGAGGGCTGATGCAGGGCTCGGAGATCCGCGAGAGCCATCGCGATGGTGACGAAAGAGTGCAGGACCCATATTGCATCCGCTGCCAGCCGCAGGTGACCGGGGCATCGGTCGACCTGCTCCGGCAGGCGGCGCAGACCCTGGTGACCGAGGCGAATGCGGTCACGGACAATCCTCTGGTGCTGGTGGAAGTGGGAGAGATCGTCTCGGGCGGGAATTTCCATGGCGAGCCGGTGGCCTTCGCCGCCGATCAGATTGCGCTGGCGTTGGCGGAAATCGGCGCGATCGCGCAGCGCCGGGTGGCCCTGATGGTCGACCCGACGCTGAGCTTCGACCTGCCACCCTTCCTGACGCCTGATCCCGGCCTGAATTCCGGTTTCATGATCGCCGAGGTCACGACGGCGGCGCTCATGAGTGAGAACAAGCATCTCGCGGCCGCCTGCGCGATCGACTCGACGCCGACGAGCGCCAATCAGGAGGATCACGTCTCCATGTCGGCCCATGCAGCACGGCGGCTGAGCCGAATGGCGGCCAATCTGCGCCATATCCTGGGCGTCGAGCTTCTCTGCGCCGCGCAGGGGATCGAGATGCGCGCGCCGCTTTCGACCAGCCCGGTCTTGCAGCAGGTGATTGTGCGCCTCCGCGAGGAGATCCCCTCGGTCAGAGAGGACCGCTTCATGGCGCCCGATCTTGAACGGGCTGCAGATCTGGTCGCGTCCGGTGCGTTGGTCGAGGCGGTTGCCGACTCTCCGCTTCTGGATCTGGCCCCATGAGCCGCCCGATCCGCATCGCGGCGCGGGCGATCATCGTTCGCAAGGGTGCGGTCCTGCTGGTCAACGCCTTCCCCGGGACAACCGAGCTCTGGTGCGCGCCGGGTGGTGGTGGCGTTGCGGGCGAGGGGCTAACAGAGACTCTGGTCCGCGAGGTGCGAGAGGAGACCGGGCTCACCATTGCGCCAGGTGCGCTGGCGGGTGTCAGCGAGTTCCACAACCCTGAAGACGGCTTTCATCAGGTTGATATCTTCTTTCACGCCAAGACATCGGGCGATATACCCGCGCATTGGACCGATCCGGAGGGTATCGTGGTCGAACGGCGTTGGGCAACGGCCGCGGAGCTTGCCACACTCGATCACAAGCCTGATCATCTCGCCGAGATGGCCTTTAGAGGCGTCCTCGCACGTTACAATGCGCTTCATCTGATGTCGCCAAAACAAAGAACTTAATCGTGGTCGAGATTCAGAGCGAGAGACGGACCCGCATCTTGCTGTCGCGCCTCTGGTGGATTGTGGGAGCAGGTATCCTCGTCTGGTTCCCAGTGCACCTGGGAGTGTTGATTTTGGACATGCTTGTTTTGGACAGGTTCTACGGGTGCGAATTTAAGAACGTTTCAGAAGCAATTCTGCGTGGCGCGGCCATCGATCACCTGGGCACATATCGGTATGTAGTCTTGATGGATGCGGGATGGTTTGTGGCGATCTGGCTGTCGATGAGATGGCTTGGCTATGTCAGCGATGCCATGTTTTACGCGTGCGGATTGTACCTCGTCTCCTTCGCTTGCTACGCGGCGTGGCCCGTGTCGGTCATATTGTCCTGCGGAGAGGAATACGGTCTGAGTGATCCGCTTACGACGCCAATGAGCATTCTCGCTTGGGGCGCGGTACCTGCACTGTTCCTTGCATCGACAATTTTTCTTCTTGGGTTGGCGGTGACCCAGAAGCATCATCTTGAGGTGTAACAGGAGATCAGAATGACCGACCCGCGTCACAACACACGCGATGTCTTCCCGCCGACGGGCGCCGAGATCTCCTGCCGCGACTGGACGACCGAGGCGGCGATGCGGATGTTGATGAACAACCTGCATCCTGATGTGGCTGAGAACCCGCATGAACTGGTCGTCTATGGCGGGATCGGGCGGGCGGCGCGGACCTGGGCGGATTTCGACCGGATCGTCTCGGCGCTGCGGGATCTGACGACTGAGGAGACGCTGCTGGTGCAGTCCGGCAAGCCGGTGGGCGTATTCAAGACCCACAAGGACGCGCCGCGGGTGCTGATCGCGAACTCGAACCTCGTGCCGCATTGGGCCACCTGGGACCACTTCAACGAGCTCGATAAGCGGGGACTCGCGATGTACGGCCAGATGACGGCAGGCTCGTGGATCTATATCGGCACGCAGGGAATCGTGCAGGGGACCTATGAGACCTTCGCCGAGGCTGGGCGGCAGCACTATGCTGGGGACCTCACGGGCAAGTGGATCCTCACCGGAGGGCTCGGCGGCATGGGCGGGGCGCAACCGCTGGCCGCTGTTTTCGCGGGGGCCTGCTGCCTCGCCGTCGAATGCGACGAGAGCCGGATCGACTTCCGCCAGCGCACCAAATATGTCGACGAGAAAGCCCGTACGCTCGACGAGGCGATGGAGATGATCACCCGCTGGACGGCGGCGGGAGAGGCGAAATCGGTCGGGCTCTTGGGAAATGCGGCTGAGATCTTCCCGGAGATCCACCGGCGCGGCATCCGGCCCGATATCGTGACCGACCAGACCTCAGCCCATGACCCCTTGAACGGCTACCTGCCGCTCGGCTGGTCGCTGGCAGAGGCACGGGTGAGGCGGGAGAGCGACCCCAAGGCTGTCGAGAAAGCGGCGCGCGCCTCGATGCGCACTCATGTCGAGGCGATGGTCGCCTTCTGGAACGACGGCGTGCCGACGCTCGACTATGGCAACAATATTCGCCAAGTGGCGCTGGAGGAGGGACTGGAAGATGCTTTCGCCTTCCCTGGCTTCGTCCCCGCCTATATCCGCCCGCTCTTCTGCCGCGGGATCGGCCCATTCCGCTGGTGTGCGCTATCGGGCGACCCGGAGGATATCGCGAAGACCGATCAGCGAATGAAGGAATTGTTCCCGGATAACGAGGGGCTCTGCCGCTGGCTCGACATGGCATCGGAGCGGATCGCGTTTCAGGGCCTGCCCGCTCGGATCTGCTGGATCGGGCTTGGCGACCGGCATCGGGCAGGGCTCGCCTTCAATGAGATGGTCCGGAGCGGCGAGCTAAAGGCCCCCATCGTGATCGGGCGGGATCACTTGGATTCGGGCAGTGTCGCCAGCCCGAACCGGGAGACCGAGGCAATGAGGGACGGCTCTGACGCCGTATCGGACTGGCCGCTGTTGAATGCCCTCTTGAACACGGCGTCCGGCGCGACTTGGGTGAGCCTCCATCACGGGGGAGGGGTCGGCATGGGCTTCTCCCAGCACTCCGGCATGGTCATCTGCTGCGACGGGACCGAAGACGCCGACCGGCGGCTTGAGCGGGTGCTCTGGAACGATCCAGCCACAGGCGTCATGCGCCACGCCGATGCGGGCTATGACATCGCGATCGACTGCGCCAAGGCGCATCAGTTGAGGCTTCCTGGGATCCTGTAGGCTTTGCGCATTCGTGGGAGGCGGCAGAACCGTCGAACCTCGGGCCAGACAGAATAGCATAGCTAAGCGGCGACTCATGCTTAACGATGAGTCGCCGAAGACAGGACTCACGCGTGGGTTGCTCAGAAAAAAGACACATAGAAAGCGACGGAACAGGGAGAATGACCCGTAAAAGGACGCTTCTTTAACCCTAGCCGCAGGATCTTCGCCTTGCCGCCTCTTTGTCGCCTTGCTCCGGGTCGACAAAGAGGGCGTTAAGTGAAGGGAACGGTACTATGACAAACACGGGTCTTATTCTTGGTGGTATCGCGGTGTCCTCGGGCATCGGCGCGGTGGTTCTTGTGATGAGTAACCTGATCCTTTGGGCAGCGATCGCGGCCTGGGTGGGGAGCATGTTTGCGTTCGGTGGGTTCTTCATGATCGTTGTCGCCCTTGCGGTGCGCAACGATGAGCAGCAGGAGGCGCCGGCCCGTCCGGCCCGACCAGCGGCTGTCGAGCCTGCGGCTGTGCCTGCCTGAGGCAAAAAGACAATCGCCTGTTCCGGTCTCGGTGCAGGTAGGGAACAGTGAGGGCCACACCACGGGCCCGACACCCCCCAAGAGCGGTGAGCACGAGATCCGGCGGAGTTGACCTTGCGCGTCTTGCCGGGCATCAGGGCGCGGTCAGACAAAGGACCCGCCGATGAACCTGTTCGCAGATATCAAGATATTGGTAACCGAAAGCCTCGGCCGGATGGCGGTGGCGGGCGATCTGCCGGCGGGTCTCGATACCGGCAACGTTACGGTCGAGCCGCCGCGCGATGCGGCCCATGGCGATATGGCGACCAACGCGGCGATGGTGCTGGCAAAGCAGGCCGGCATGAAGCCCCGCGATATCGCGGAGGGGCTGGTTTCGAGACTTCTCGAAGACCCGCGGGTGGCCGGTGCGGCGGTGGCGGAGCCCGGTTTCATCAACCTGACTCTCGATCCGTCCTGCTGGCTCGGGATTGTCCCGGCCGCGCTTGCCGCGGGGCCTGATTTCGGCCGCTCCGACTTAGGCGCGGGGAAGAAGGTGAATGTCGAGTATGTCTCGGCCAACCCGACCGGACCCTTGCATGTGGGGCACACGCGTGGAGCCGTCTTTGGTGACGCGCTGGCTAAGCTTCTGGCCCATGCAGGCTGGGAGGTCACCAAGGAGTATTACATCAACGACGGCGGCGCGCAGATCGATACGCTCGCCCGCTCGGCGCATCTCAGGTACCGCGAGGCGAACGGTGCGAAGGTCGAGGTGCCGGATGGGCTCTACCCCGGCGACTATCTGATCCCGATCGGTGAGGCGCTGGCTGCCGAGTTCGGCGACAGGTTCATGGACGCGCCGGAATCCGACTGGCTGGAGCTGTTTCGAGAGAGGGCGACCGAGGCCATGATGAACCTGATCCGCAGCGATCTGGCCGGTCTGGGCGTCGAGATGGACCACTTCTTCTCCGAGAAATCGCTTTATGGCACGGGCCGGATCGAGGCGGCGCTGGACGAGCTTCGCTCACGCGATCTGGTCTATGAGGGCGTGCTGGAGCCGCCCAAGGGCAAGACGCCCGAGGATTGGGAGCCGCGGCCGCAAATGCTCTTCAAATCAACCGCCTATGGCGACGATGTCGATCGGCCTGTGAAGAAATCCGATGGGAGCTGGACCTATTTCGCGCCCGACATCGCCTATCACTATGACAAGGTGCAGCGGGGCTTTGATCTGCTGATCGACATCCTGGGTGCCGATCATGGCGGCTATGTCAAACGGATGAAGGCAGCTGTTGCGGCGCTGAGCGAGGAGCGGGTGCCGCTCGAGGTCCGGCTCTGCCAGATCGTGCGGCTCTACAAGAACGGTGCGCCGTTCAAGATGTCGAAACGGGCGGGCACCTTCATCATGCTCTCGGACGTGATCGACGAGGTTGGGCCGGACGTCACGCGCTTCATCATGCTCACGCGCAAGAACGATGCGCCGCTGGATTTCGATTTCGACAAGGCGCGCGAGCAGACCCGGGAAAACCAGGTCTGGTATGTCCAATACGCCTCGGCCCGGACCCATTCGGTCTTTGCCCGCGCGGCGGAGGCGGGGATCGCGGTGGATGATTCGGCGCTGGCCGCGGCGGATTTTTCTCTCCTCGATCACGAGGCCGACCGGGCGCTCATCCGCAAGATGGCGGAGTTCCCCCGGCTGGTAGAGACCGCCGCGCACCATCAGGAGCCTCATAGGATCGCCTTCTATCTCTATGATCTGGCGTCCGAATTCCATGCGCACTGGAACCTTGGAGGAGCCGAACCGGCGCTGCGTGCGGTGCAGCCGGAGAACCCTGAAGTCAGCATCGCAAGACTTGCCCTCTATCGTGCCGTGAGAGTTGTGATTTTCGCCGGTCTTGGTATTCTGGGTGTCACTCCCATGACCGAGATGGCTTGAGCAGAAAACACCATCGGTTGGGGGAGGGGAGAGCAGACCCACACCATCTGGGCTTCAACAGGCACAGGACCGATGGAAGAAGAGTATTATGAGAGTTCTGCCGGGCGCGCGCCGACCGGGCATGAGCGTATGCGTTCGGTGGGGCAAACCCTTTCGACATGGATCGGTGCGGCGGCAGCCACAGCGGTGCTCGTCGCGCTCGGCACTTGGTTCTATCATCTGGGCGTGCGCGATGCGCAGCAGGTGCCGATCATCCAGGCGTCGACCCAGCCGGTAAAAGTGCGCCCGGCCGATCCGGGCGGCGAAGTGACGCCACACCAAAACATCGACAGCTACAACGCGGGAACGGTGGCCGAGGAGGCGCTAGCCGAGACACAGCTCGCCGAGCCTCCGGCGGCGCCGACCAGCGAGGATGTCGCGATGGCGGATCTGCGGCCAGAGCCCAAACCGGCGCAGGAGGAGACCACGCAGGCGCTTGGGATCCAGACGGAGACCGACGAACTGGGCGTGCCGGAGGCGAATGATCTCGTCGTCGATCTCACACCGGAGCAGCAGGCGATCGCAGAAGCGATCGAACAGGTGACCCAGGAGGCGTCTGCCGAAGCTGAGGCGGCTGAGCCTGCCGAGGAGCCCGCCACCGAAGTCGCCGCCGTTGTCGAGCCGGAGGCCGAGCCAGAGATAGAGCAGGAGACTGAGGTCGGGACACCCGCCGAACCGGCTTCTTCAGGCAATCCGTATGCGCCCGATTACAGCCCGCCCGTGGTAAGCCGGCCGAGCGACCTTCGTGCGCGCACGGTCGCGGCGCGGGAAACTGCCGAGGCGACCGCCGAACTGGACGAGACCGCGCTCGAAGAGGCCGCGGAGGCCTCATCAGTCAAGATTCAGCTCCAGGCCTCGCCGAGCCGCGATACAGTGATCGAATCCTGGTCGCGCATCCGCAAGGATCATGCCGATCTGTTGGGTGAGAAGGCGCTGGTGGTCGAGCTCACCCAGTCCGGCGGCAAGACCTTCTACCGATTGAGGCTCGGGCCTTTTGCGGACCGGGCCGAGGCGGTGGCGACATGCCAGGCGCTGCGGGGCCGGGGTCAGGACTGCATCGTTGCGCAGGATGGCTGAGCGTGCTGTCATAACCGGTCTCGCGGGCCCTGTGCTGAGCGAGGTCGAGCGGGCCTTCTTCGCCGAACTGCAGCCCTGGGGCTTTATCCTGTTCTCTAGAAACATCGAGAACCCGGAGCAGCTTCGGCGGCTTACCTCCGACCTGCGCGAGACCGTCGGGCGGGAGGCGCCGATCCTGATAGACCAGGAGGGCGGGCGCGTCGCCAGGATGCGCGGGCCGCATTGGCAGGATTGGGCTCCGGTGCGCGAGACCTGCGAGGCGGCGGGCGACGAGATGGCGCTGATGCAGGCACTTCGCCTGCGCTATCGGATCATTGGAATGGAACTGCGCGCCGTCGGCATCGACGTGAACTGCGTGCCCCTGCTCGACGTGCCGCAGCGCAATGCCCATCCGATCATCGGCGACCGGGCGCTCGGCTGGACCCCGATGGAGGTCGCGCTCCGGGCACGCGAAGCGGCGGCTGGCCTGATCGAGGGTGGATGTCTGCCGGTCATTAAGCATCTGCCAGGCCACGGCCGCGCGCTCCATGACAGCCACGAGGATCTGCCGCGCGTAGCGGCCACGATGGATGAGCTTCGGGCAGTGGATTTCCCCCCGTTCCTCGCCATGCGCGACGCGGTGCTGGGCATGACCGCACACATCGTCTTTGACGCCATCGATCGGGAGCGCTGCGCCACCCTGTCGCCAGCCGCGATCCGGCTGATCCGCGACGAATTGGGCTTTGACGGTCTTCTGATGACCGACGATCTGTCGATGAAGGCGCTGACCGGGCCGATGGGCCTGCGGGCTCGTCTGGCGCTGGCTGTCGGCTGCGATGTGATCCTCCACTGCAATGGCGATATGGCCGAGATGGAAGCGATCGCGGCGGAGGTGCCGGATCTGGGTGCCGACGCCCTGCGCCGGGCCGATAAGGCGCTGGCGGCTCGCCGGTCGCCGATCGAGGGAGATCTGGCGGATCTGCGTGCTGCGCATGACGCGCTGTTGAGGGAGATGGCCGATGCCTGACGACTTGCTGGAACTGGCGCCGGAGGCCTTCGATGCGCCGCCGAGAGATGCCGAGGCGCTGGAGGCCGAAATCCTCTCAGTGAATGTCGATGGGTTCGAGGGACCGCTGGATCTGCTCCTGACATTGGCCCGGACGCAGAAGGTGGATCTGCGCGAGGTCTCGATCCTGCAACTGGCCGAGCAATATCTCGAGTTCGTCACCGCGGCGCAGAAACTGCGCATCGAGTTGGCGGCAGACTATCTGGTTATGGCAGCGTGGCTCGCCTACCTGAAATCGCGCTTGCTCTTGCCGCCGCCGCTGCCCGAGGATGAGCCGACGGGCGAGGAACTTGCAGCGCGGCTGGCCTTCCAGCTTGAGCGGCTGGAGGCGATGCGCAAGGCCTCGGCCGAGCTCATGGCGCGCGATCAGCTCGGCCGTGATTTCTTCGCTCGCGGCATGACTGAGACGGTGACCGTCAAGCGCGAGACGACCTGGACCGCGACGCTCTCGGACCTGCTCAAGGCCTATGCACGGGTGAAGACGCGGGAGGAATACAAACCGCTGAGCGTTGACCGCACCCAGCTCTGGACCATGGATCAGGCTTTGGACCGCCTGAAATCAGTCATCGGCGAAGCACTGGAGTGGCGCGATCTGGTGGGGTATCTGCCCGAGGGCTTCCGGCTCGACCCGAAGAAGCGCCGATCCGCCATTGCCTCGACCTTCGCCGCTTCGCTTGAGCTCGCCAAGCGCGGTGATGTCGAACTGAGCCAGGAAAGCGTCTTCGCGCCGATCTACATGCGCAAGCGAGCCGCCTCGTGAGCGAGGAGGCAGCCGATCCGATCGAGGCGCTGTTCGACGCACCGCCGATGGCCGAGCAGGAGCGGATGGTCGAAGCCATCCTGTTCGCCAGTGCCGAGCCCATGAGCCTCGCTCAGATTGAAGAACGACTGCCCCATGGCTCTGATCCGAAGGAAGCGCTGGAGCACCTGCGCAAGCGCTACGAGGGCAGGGGGGTCCGGGTTACCAAAGTAGGGACAGGCTGGGCGTTCCGCACGGCGCCGGATCTCGGCTTCCTCATGCGCCGCGACGCCGTGGAGACACGCAAGCTGTCGCGCGCCGCGATCGAGACGCTGGCGATCATCGCCTATCACCAGCCCGTGACGCGGGCCGAGATCGAGGAGATCCGAGGCGTCAGCGTATCGCGTGGGACCGTCGATATGCTGCTGGAGCTGGAGTGGATCCGGCTTGGGCGCAGGCGCGAGAGCCCTGGGCGGCCTGTGACCTTCGTGGTCACACAGGCGTTCCTCGATCACTTCGGCTTGGAGAGTGCGAAGGATCTGCCGGGCATCAAGGAATTGAGGGCCAGCGGCCTGCTCGAGACGATGCCGCCGGGCGAGGCGGATGGCGAAGAGACGCCGCTCGAGGAGCCCGAAGACATGTTCTCTCCCTAGGAAGATCGGCCACGGGGCGTCTGATCCGGCGCCCACAGCCTCGATTTCGCAGGACGCGAAACTGAGGGTATCTCGTGCCGGGCTCTTGCCCGGCTCCGCTTAGCTCCCCCTGCTCAAAGGCGAGCCAAACGGTGTCGGGCGTGCCGCCCGACGCGTCCTATCCCTTGGTTTCGCGTCCCGTAAAACCAAGGCTGAAGGCGCCCGGTCCGAAGGCTCAGGGCGCTTTGAAATGTTTCGCAAGCTTCAGTGCCTGGCCCTGGTAGTTCGAGCCGATGTCGCGGCCGTAGAGGATCGCGGGCTCTACCGCCATGCGCTCATAGACCAGCCGCCCGACCATCTGGCCGTGTTCGAGGGCAAACGGCGCCTCGTGGCAGCGGACTTCGAGCACACCGCGCGAGCCCGAGCCGCCAGTCGAGGAATGGCCGAAGCCCGGATCGAAGAAGCCCGCGTAATGCACCCGGAACTCACCGGCAACGGCCATGTAGGGAACCATTTCGGCCGCCGTTCCCGGCGGCACCGAAACAGCCTCGCGGCTGACCAGGATGTAAAAGGCGCCGGGGTCGAGGATCACCCCGCCATGAGCCTGCGGGCGCACGGGCTCCCAGAAGGTATCTACGGGGTAGTGATCGATCTTTGAGAGATCGATCAGCGGGCAGTTCTGCCGCGCCCGCCAGCCCACGATATCGAACTCGCCGGTGGGGGTCAGATCGACTGAGAACCCGAGCCCGCCATCGATCAGCGCCTCGCGATTGACCAGCGGATCCCGCTCGTTCAGCGTCGTCAGTTCCTTATCCGTCAGGATCGAGCGGCCTCGGGTAAAGCGGATCTGATTGAGCCGGATGCCCGGGCGAACCAGTACCGAGAAAGTCCTCGGGCTGATCTCGGCATAGAGCGGGCCTTGATAACCCGCCTCGATCCGGTCGAACTCGGCGGTTCGGTCGGCGATCAGCCGGGTGAAGAGATCGAGCCGCCCGGTCGAGCTCTTGGCGTTCGCCGTCGCGGAAATATCGGCGGGCAGGGCGAGACGCTCTTCCAACTCCACCAGGTAGACGCAGCCCCTTTCGAGCACTGCGCCATCGCTAAGATCCAGCTCATGCATCGCGAAAGTGTCGAGACGGGTGGCGACGGTCTGACCTTTGCCAGCGAGGAAGCTTGCCCGCACCCGCCAAGCCCGGGTTCCGAGCCGCAGATCGAGGCTCGCGGGCTGGATCTGCCCGCCGACCGGCTGTGTGTCGAACGCGATCTCGCCAGAGGAGAGCATCGCCTCGATATGCTGGGAGGCGAGGACGCCCTGATTCCGTTCCGTCATTCCCTGCTCTTCCCCCGGGGAAACGGCCCCCTTGGCGCCCATCTTCAGGCCGCTGGAACCGCAAGACGCCAGCGACGGGGCCGCTGGCGTCTTGGTCTGACTGGTCGGGCCGGCGAGATTCGAACTCACGACCTCTTGCGCCCCATGCAAGCGCGCTACCAGGCTGCGCCACGGCCCGCCATGTCAGCGCGGGTAGCATGGGCTCGCGGCCCTTGTCCATGGAAAAGGCCGGGGGTCTTCGCCTCAGGCGGCCTCGATCTTTTCGCTGACCTCCCGACCCTCCGGTTTCGGGCGGAGTTCGGCAATGGTCTCCCGCGCGGTGCTGCGCAACTCGTTCCGGATAAGGCAGAGTTTGTGCCTCGTGGCCTCGTCGATCAGGGTCGCTTCATCCTGCAGGAGATCGTCGAGAAAACTCGCAATATTCTGCATCGGAAACGCGAGCCGGTCGAGGACAAACCTGCCCGTCATTTGCTCGTCGGATTCCGGACGCGTCATGCAGGTCGACTCCTTCTGCAGCCTTGCATAGCCACGAGAGAACGCCGAAAGTCTGAACGAATTCTAAAATATTCTGCAAATTCGCGACGAATTGCGAATTATACTCGCTGTAGAGCAAGATTACGGAAAATAATCAACCTTGGCGGGTGCGCGAGGCCTAGTTCTGCTCCAACCGGTCGAGGAGTTTTTCGAGCCGTAGGATTGATTCCTGCACCCTTTCCGGGGTGATCGGGTCGCCTTTATCGGCCGCATCGACCTTTTTCTTCAACTCAGCCAGGCGTTCGGCCACCTCGCCGGGGGTCACCTCGATCGAGTCCGTTCCGGCCCCGCGCGCGATGACAGCCTTGATACCCCGGTCGCGCAGCACTTTCTGCACGCCCTTGATCGTCAGCCCGTCATCGTAGAGGAGGGCACGGATCCCGCGCAGCAGGGCGACATGGTCGGGGCGGTAAAGCCTGCGCCCGCCACCGCGCTTCAGAGGGCGGATCTGAGTAAACCGGGTCTCCCAGAAGCGCAGGACGTGCTGGGGCAGGTCAAGTTCGTCCGAAACCTCAGAAATCGTGCGGAAAGCCTCGGGAGACTTGACCGTTTTCTGGGCGGATTTCGCCGATTTCCTGACCTTGTCGGCCATCAGCCAGTCGCTCCAGTGTTCACGCGTTCCTTCATGATATGAGACGGGCGGAACACCAGAACCCGTCGCGGATCGATCGGAACTTCCTCGCCGGTTTTCGGGTTACGCCCGACCCGCGCGCCCTTGTCGCGCAGCGCGAATGTCCCGAACGAAGAGATCTTTACATTGTCCCCTGAAACCAGCGCCTGGGCGATGCGGTCGAGGATGCTTTCGACCAGTTCCGCGGACTCGTTACGCGACAAACCGATTTCCCGGTAGACGGCCTCGCTCAGGTCAGAGCGGGTCAGTGTTTTGCCGGTCATGAAAGACCTCTCCCTTCGAACCACTTATTGAGCAGGGTTGTTCCCCCTTAAATTGAATGTAACGGCGGATGGGAAAACGAGTCAACTTCAATGGCTTGCAGGAACAAGCGAAAGCAGCGGATTGATTGCGGAGGCGCTAAGTTACCAGCGAATAAGAGCTGATCCCCATGCCAGGCCGCCGCCAATGCCCTCCATAAGCAGCAAATGTCCCGGTTTGATACGGCCGTCGGCAACGGCGATCGAGAGCGCCAGCGGGATCGAAGCGGCAGAGGTGTTGCCATGGTCCTGCACGGTCACGACAACCCGTTCCATGGGAATACCGCCGCGTTTTGCGGTGCCCTCGATGATGCGCAGATTGGCCTGGTGCGGCACCATCCAGTCGATATCGCTTCCCTCGACGCCGACCTTTTCCATCACCTCATCGGCGACGGCGGCGAGCTTATGGACCGCGTGGCGGAAGACCTCCTTGCCGAGCATTTTTACATGGCCGGTGGTCTGGGTCTCCGACGGCCCGCCATCGACGAAGAGGATTTCGTTATGAGCACCGTCTGAGTGCAGGCACGTCCCCAGAATCCCTCGATCCGACACCGCGCCAGTGCCGGTCTTTGCGTCCAGGATCACGGCGCCCGCCCCGTCGCCGAAGAGGACGCAGGTCGCCCGGTCCTCCCAGTCCAGGATCCGGCTGAAGGTCTCCGCGCCGATCACCATGACCCGTTTCGCCATGCCCGACAGGATCAACCCGTTGGCGTTGGCAAGTGCGTACATGAAGCCCGCGCAGACCGCCTGTATGTCGAAGGCGAAGCCGTTCTTCATGCCTATGGCGTGTTGCACCCGCGTGGCGGTCGAGGGAAAGGTCTGGTCAGGGGTCGTGGTCGCGATGACCAGCGCGTCGAGCGTGTCGGCCGAAATCCCAGCGTTCTCAAGTGCGCGCTCGGCCGCGCGGATCGCAAGATCCGATGTCATCTCGCCATCAGCCGCGATATGGCGCTGTTTGATGCCCGAGCGGGCCTGGATCCACTCGTCCGAGGTCTCCACCATCTCGGAGAGCTCGTCATTCGTCATCACACGCTCGGGCAGATAGTGGCCGCAACCGATGGCCTCAGCCCGGATAACGTTCATTCCGCTTGCCCCTCTGGCCCATTGCTCGCTGGGCCACTCTTGTCCGCTATGTCGAGCTTGGCAAGCTGTGACGCAAGATGTTCTGGGAATTTGCGCTCGGCGAGGCGTGCGGCAAGAAGCAGCGCCGTGGAAAAGCCCAGGGCGTCGGAATCTCCATGGCTTTTCACGACGGAGCCGCCAAGGCCGAGGAAGACGCCGCCGTTCACCCTGCGCGGATCGATCCGCTTACGCAGGCGAGAGAGCGAGGTCAGCGCGAAGATATAGGCAAAGCGGGAGAGCCAGGTGTGCTTGTAGGCGCGCTTAAGCGCCTCGCGGATGAAACGGGCGGTCGCCTCGCCGGTTTTCAGCGCGACATTGCCCGTGAAACCGTCTGTGACGATCACATCGACCTCTCCGGTCGGGATATGCGTGCCCTCGACAAAGCCCAGATAGGTGAAGCCGGATTCGGGCCGTTTGGCCAGCGCCTCGATCCGGGTCGCCGCCTCGTGCAGTACTGCAGGCCCCTTGCGGGACTCGGTGCCGATGTTCAGAAGCCCGACGCGCGGGTTCTCGATGCCGAGCGAGGTGCGGGCATATTCGGCGCCCATCACCGCATACTGCATCAGGTTATCGACATCGGCGCTGATATCGGCGCCCATGTCCAGCATTGTCGTGTAACCGATTGGGTGATCTGAAGGCCAGTGGATCGCAATGGCAGGGCGGTCTACCCCGGGGGCTTTGCGCAGGATAAGGACCGACATGGCGAGGAGCGCGCCGGTATTCCCGGCCGAGACCGCGACCGATGCGTCACCTGCCGCGACCGATTTGAGCGCGTGCCACATCGAGCTTTGCTTGCCGGTGCGCAGCGCCTCGGTCGGCTGCATGCTCATCTCGACCCGGTCTGGGGCGTGCTGGATCTCGATCTTGCTCGCGATCTGCGGCCGGCGCTTGAGATGACGCTTCAGGACCTTCTCGTCACCATGGAGGAGGAATTTCAGGCGTGGCTCGTCTTCTAGCGCTCGTGCGATCCCTTCGATCACGGGGGCGGGCCCGCGATCTCCGCCCATTGCATCAACTGAAAGGATTAGCTGCCGGCTCATATCGCCCTATCCAGGTCTTCGGGACCTGCGCGCGCGGGCGCCCCGCGCATGGGCGTCACGCCGCGTCGTCTTCGAGATCGATCTCGTCAGCCTGGACCACGACTTCCCGGTCACGATAGTAGCCGCAGGAGCCACATACGTGGTGAGGCAACTTAAGCTCGCCGCAATTCGGGCACTCGTTCGATGCGACCGCCTTGAGCGCATCGTGTGACCGGCGCATGTTGCGCTTCGAACGGGTGACGCGGTTCTGTTGAACGGCCATATCATCATCCTCAAAGTCTGTACCCGGTCTCTGCCAGGCCGGGCGGGCCATATGCCGCGCCGCTTTCGAATTCGGAGACGCGGAAAATACTCGGATTTGCCTGCGGGGCAAGAGGTTTTTGGTGCTACACCTGTTTTGCTCGGCCCGATCTGCAATGGATCAGCGTCGCTTCGCCTCTGGCATCGGGTTGCGAAGGGTGCAGCGTGAAGCCTGCCACCTCTCGCCGGGTCAGTTCTCTCCCTTCAGCTTCGATCTGAGTGCGGCCAGTTTTGCGAAGGGGCGCGCGTCCTCGTCCGTCATCGGCGCAACGCCCGGTTCCGTGAAGGCCGAGGTCTCAAGCTTGGCACCATCGGCGCGGGGATAGGGGTCGAGTGCAAGCGCCAGGCCCTCAAGCATCACGGCGGCCAGATCGATCCGGGGTCCGATCGGCTCCGGCCCATCGTTCTCGTCCTCGGCATCAACCAGGATCTCCGTTGCCTCCGCCATCGAAGCTTCGGGGATGAAGCGGCGGAGCACGTCTTCCTCGATGTACTGGGTAACTGGGGCGAGCGTGACGACGCAATCCTGCACGGTGATTGCGGTAAGGCGTCCTTTCAGGCTCCAGCCCGACTCCTGCCAGGGGGAAATCGAGCCCTCGAAGCGCGCCTCGCGGATCTCACGGATGCGCATGAAACGGGCGGCTGTGCTGCAGTCATCCGCGCTCAGCGAAAAATCGAAAGCGGTATCGGCGTCGCGCGTCAACTCCGCCAATTCCAGCGGGTGGCTGGGCGGTGTGACGCTCTTGGTGTCAGCGGTCTCGGTCATGGCTGTCTTTGTGGCCGTCTTCGTGCCTCGGGCGGCGGCAAATCCGTCGCTGTCTTGAACTTAATCCCTTTGCGCGCTAAGCGAAAGAACCTTGGCAATCCGGAGGCAGCGATGTTGAGGCTTGGCAGTTTAAGCGTGATCACCGCGGCTTGTTTCGTGCTGATGGCATGCGAAAGCCGGATCAGCAATCATGGTTTCGCACCTGAGCAGGAAATCCTGGAGACGGTTCAGGCGGGCAGCGACACCCGCGGCTCGGTGCGCCGCAAGGTCGGCCGGCCCTCATCGACCGGCGTCTTCACCGACAAGGGCTGGTACTACATCGCGACCACGATCGAGCGGGACATGTACAAAGAGCCCAAGGTGATCGACCGGCGGATCGTCGCCATCACCTTCGATGACAACGATGTGGTCGCGTCGGTCGATCAGTACGGTCTCGAGGACGGGCGGATCGTGGATCTGCAGACCCGGACAACCCCGACGGCGGGCCGCGAGCTCACGATCCTCGAACAGGCGCTTGGCAATATCGGGCTCGATGCGGCCACCGTGTTCGAATAACACCCGCCGCAGGCCCCCACATCGATCGTTGATAGTCGTGCCACTCAGACGGTGATCACGCGCTTGCGGATCAGCCAGAGCAGGCAGAGCGCGGCGAGCCCCACACCTGGCAGGACCGCGATGTTCACCGCATGCCAGCCGATCCCTGTCAGAAGCGCGCCCGAACTGAACGACGCGATCGTGACGGTGCCGAAGACGAGGAAGTCGTTCACCCCCTGAACGCGGGAGCGCTCCTCCGGCCGGTGCGCGCCGGTCAGCATGGTCGTCGCGCCGATGAAGCCGAAATTCCAGCCGACGCCCAGCAGCATGAGGGCCGCGTAGAAATTGGCGATCTCGATCCCGGCGAGACCGATGGCTGCCGCCGAGGCGAGCGCCGCGAGCCCAGTCAGGATGATACGTGGCGCGCCGAACCGCGCGATCAGCGGGCCGGTGAAGAAGCTCGGAATATACATTGCCAGCACATGGGCGCGGACCACATCTGCCGCATCCGCCGTGACAAACCCGCAGATCACCATGGCCAGCGGGGTCGAGGTCATGACGAGGTTCATCAGCGCATAGGTCAGCATGGCGCAGAGCATGGCGACCGGGACGCGCCGGTCTGCCAGGATCTCCCGCCAGGGCCGACCTGCGCGGCTCCCGCGCACCGGGCGGGGCTGCGGTGGAATATCGAGGAAGAGAAGCGGCAGCGCGCCCAGCAGGTTGAGCGCGATAAGGAAAAGATAGGCGCCCGCATAGGGCACAGGCTCCAGCATCCCGCCAAAAAACTTCACAAGCTCCGGTCCGAGGAGCGCCGCGCCGAGCCCGCCCGCCATGACCCAGGAAATCGCCTTTGGTCGAAACGCCTCGGATGCGAGGTCGGCAGCCGCAAAACGATAGAAGTTATGCGCGGCCATGTAGATGCCGGTCATCAGGGAGGCCGCTAGGAGGAGCGCAAAGCTTTCGATCAGAAGCGCATGGCAGGCGAGCGCACCGCCGCCCGCGCCTGCGATGGCGCCGATCAGAAACCCCGTCCTCCGGCCAAAGCGGCCCATGACCCAGGAGATCACCGGGGCCGCGCACATGGACCCGAGCACAATCATCGAGATCGGCAGGGTGGCGAAGGCCGGATTACCGGCGAGATGATTGCCCGCAAGACCGCCGAGGATGAAATGAACCGGCAATTGGGCGCCGAGCACCGCCTGCGCCCAGATCAGGATCGTGACCGCGCGCTTGGCGCGGCTGTCGTCACTGAGGGCGGGAGGCAAGTCGATCGCGGTCATCGTTGCAGCATATGGAGGAGCCGGCAGGGACGCAACGCGCGAGCCTGCCGGCGGGTTGCAAGCATGATGTGATACGTGCGGGGGACCGAATGCCGTCGCGCGGATATGCATATTTTGGCTGGGCCCGCGCCCAGCGTGCGCCCTGCGGCCGCACGACTGCCCGCCCGCCCAGCCACGCGTGGCCTGGCATTAGAGCGCGGATGCGGGAAGACTGGGGATCTGGAACGCGCGGCGTTGGTCGTTTTTCTGGGAATTTTGCTTAAAGATCTGTTGCGAATGGCCGGGCGGGCGGGCAGCCGTGGCCCCGCAGGGGTCACGCTGGATGCCCCGGCCTCTACTCGGCGGCCAGTTCTAGCGAGCCGCTGGCCCGGGCATCGGACGGCTCGATGGGGTATTCGCCTGAGAAGCAGGCATCGCAGAATTGCGGCATGCGGGCATTGCGTCCGCCGGGATGGCCGCAGGCCCTGTAGAGCCCATCGATCGAGACGAACTTCAGCGAGTGCACGCCCAGTTCCTCGCGCATCTCCTCCTCTGTCATGCGCGCCGCCATCAGCTGCCCGCGCTTTGGCGTGTCGACGCCGTAGAAGCAGGGCCATTTGGTGGGCGGGCTGGCAATGCGGAAATGCACTTCCTTTGCGCCGGCCGCGAGCACCATGTCCTTGATCTTGCGGCTCGTCGTGCCGCGGACGACCGAGTCGTCGACCAGCACGATCCGCTTGTCCGCGACCAGAGCACGGTTGACGTTGAGCTTCAGCCGCACGCCCATATCGCGGATCTCATCGGTCGGCTCGATGAAGGTGCGCCCCGTGTAGGAATTCCGGATGATCCCCATCGCATAGGGGATTTTGCTCTCCTTAGAGTAGCCGATCGCCGCCGGCGTGCCGCTGTCGGGCACCGGGCAGACCAGATCGGCCTCGACAGGGGCCTCGCGGGCCAGTTCCATCCCGATCCGCTCGCGCGCCTCATAGACGCTGAGCCCGCCAAGCACGCTGTCGGGGCGGGAGAAGTAGACATGTTCGAAAATGCAGAGCTTCGGGTTGCGGGTCTCGAACGGCCAGCTCTGCTCCACTCCGCGCTCCGAGATGATCACCATCTCGCCCGGCATGACCTCGCGCTCGAACTCGGCGCCGACGATATCCAGCGCGCAGGTCTCCGACGCCAGCACCCAACCCTGGCCGAGCCGACCGAGCACCAGCGGGCGCACGCCCGACGGGTCGCGCACGCCGATCAGCTTCGTACGGGTCATCGCGATCACCGAGAACGCGCCCTCGACTGCGCGCAGCGCTTCCTTCATTCGCTCGGGGATCGTTTCATGATGCGAGCGGGCCATCAGGTGGATGATGCATTCTGTGTCGGACCGGCTCTGGAAGATCGAGCCGCGCTCGATCAGCCGCGCGCGCATCGACTCCGCGTTGGTCAGATTGCCGTTGTGCGCGATGGCACATCCACCCATGGCAAAATCTGCATAGAGCGGTTGCACGTCGCGGATTTGTGACCCCTTGGACCCGGCGGTCGAGTATCTCGTGTGTCCGATTGCCGACCGGCCGGGGAGAAGATCGAACACCTGCTGTTTCGTGAAGTTGTCGCGGACCAGACCGATTCGGCGCACGGTGTTGAAGGTGGAGTTCGGATCGTAGGAGCAGATCCCCGCCGCCTCCTGCCCGCGATGCTGGAGCGCGTGGAGGCCAAGCGCCACATAGGTCGCCGCTTCCGGAACCCCGAAGACCCCGTAAACACCGCATTCTTCTCGCAATTTATCGTCGTCGAACGGGGTCGCGAGCCAGTCCGGCTCTGCCGCCCGGGGCTCTGTCTGCACGTCTTGGGTCAGGCCGTCTCCGGCCGCCTGGAACTCAGACTCCATGCCCACACTCCGCGCTCTGCTCTCATGCCTGCCTGCCGTCCTGTAGTTATAGGGCGCGGAGGCGGGAGAGTCATCACCGTGTCATGTTTCTTTGCGCCTGTTTCCCGCGCGGCCACCATGCTTGATCCATGCCCGAACAGCGCCGATTGTCTGGAGATGGATATCTTCGCGGCATCCGAACGGCTCATGGGGATGGACGACCGCGTCTGGGCCCGGCATGCGAACCCGTGGAGCGTATACACCCGGTTTTCCTGCCTGCCGCTGATCGTGCTGGCGATCTGGAGCCGGGACTGGATCGGCTGGTGGTGCCTGCTCCCGGTCGCGCTGGCGCTGGTCTGGACATGGCTGAATCCGCGGCTCTTCTCACCACCCGCGACGATGGACGGATGGGCGGCTCATGCGGTGCTGGGAGAGCGCGTTTTCCTGGCCCGGGCTAAGCAGCCGATCCCGGCGGAGCATCAGCGGATGGCGATCCGGCTCACCTGGGTGTCGGCGGCCGGTGCCGTCGTGCTGATCTATGGCCTTGCTGCCTTGGAGGTCTGGCCGACGGTCACAGGGCTGATCGTGACCATCGGTGGCAAGCTCTGGTTCTGTGACCGGATGGCCTGGCTCTACCGGGAGAGCGCGGATCGGGCCGAGGGCACCAGCCCTTAGTTGTTGGTGGTGCTTTCGGTGGTCCCTTCGCCCGCGCCCTCCGCCGGAGCTTCACCCTCGGGCAGCTCTGGCGTCGTCTCTGGGATTTCGGCAGAGCAGGGGGCCATCAGCGCATCGACCCGCTCGGCGAACCAGGGCGGCATCTCGGCGGGCAGATACTCGGTGATCCGCGCCACCAGCTCGTCGAAGAAGACCTTCGTGCCGGCATTGGCCAGCGGCGGCCATTCCTCCGGCCCGGCGGAGAGGTTGGTGTAGATCATGTAGGCGACCGCGATCAGCACCACACCGCGCGCGATCCCGAACAGGAACCCGAGCGCCCGGTCGACCGGCCCCAACACGCTGTCGAGCACGGCATTGGCGAAGACGGGCGTGAAGACGGAGAGGACCAGCAGCGCGGCCGCGACGATCAGGGTAAAGGCCGTGATGGTCGACAACACACAACTTCCGGCAAGAAACTCGCCCAAAACGGGAACTTCGCGGACCAGAGGCTCAAGCTCTGGCGTGAAATAGAACGCGAGAGCGGCCGCGATGATCCAGCCGCCTATCGCCAGCAACTCACGGGTGAAGCCCCGTGTGTAGGCGAGGATGCCAGAGAGGAGTGTGATGACGGCGACCCCGCCATCAATGATGGTGAACTGCATTCTTACCCCCCGTCGATCTGCCGGGCTGTCCCCTGGGTCTCGTCTATTGCACCCTCAAACAGCCTATTAACAAACCCCGGTAAACTGTCCCAATTATTTACGCAAATACTCGATTCGGCCACTGGTTTGGTCTTTCCTGCCACATGAGCTGTGGCAAAGCCTAGTTTTTCTGCTTCCTTCAAACGGGCATCGGGCTGCGGCACGGCGCGCAATGCTCCAGAAAGGGACACTTCGCCGAAGAGAACCGTGTCTGCCGCCAGCGCGCGGTCGGTCAGGGCTGAGAGTAAGGCCGCCGCCGCGGCAAGATCCGCGCCCGGCTCTGTTACCCGCATGCCGCCTGCGACGTTCAGGAAGACATCCATGCCGCTGAGCGAAACCCCGCAGCGTGCCTCCATGACCGCCAGGACCATCGACAGGCGTGCGCTGTCCCAGCCCACGACCTGCCTGCGCGGCATACCCAGCGGCGAGGGCGCGACAAGGGCCTGGAATTCAACCAGAAGCGGGCGCGTGCCTTCGATCCCGGCATAGACGGCTGAGCCCGAGACCGGCTCTCCCCGCTCACCCAGAAAGAGAGCGGAGGGGTTGGCCACCTCGGCCAAGCCGCTGCCGGTCATCTCGAAGACGCCGATCTCATCGGCTGGGCCGAAGCGGTTCTTGACCGAGCGGAGCAGGCGGAACTGGTGGCTCCGCTCCCCCTCGAAATAGAGCACTGTGTCGACCATGTGTTCGACCACGCGAGGCCCCGCGATCTGGCCTTCCTTGGTGACGTGGCCCACCATGATCACGGCAGGCCCCCGGCGTTTCGCATGGGCGGTAAGCTCATGGGCTGTTGCACGCACCTGGCTGACCGATCCCGGCGCGCTTTCCACATGATCGGCCCACATAGTCTGGATCGAGTCGATCACCACCAGATCGGGCTTCTCCCGCTCGAGCGTCGTCAGGATATCGCGCAGATTGGTCTCGGCCGCGATCGCCACCGGCGCATCGGAGAGCCCGAGCCGCTGGGCGCGCATCTTGATCTGCGCCGAGGCTTCCTCGCCCGAGACATAAACGACCTTCAGCCCCTGCTGGGCAAAGGCGGCGGTCGCCTGCAGCAACAGCGTCGATTTGCCGATCCCGGGGTCTCCACCGACCAGAACCGCCGAGCCGGGCACTAGCCCGCCACCCAGAACCCTGTCGAGCTCCGCGATGCCCGAGGCTGCGCGCCTTGGCGGTGCCTCCTCTCCGCTGAGGGGCACCAGTGACAGGCTGCGCCCCTTCGCGGCCCCCAGCGTCTTGGTCGCGGGGCCCGATGCCGACAGCCCCGCATCCTCCTCGATCGCGTTCCACGCCCCGCAGGCGCCGCACTGGCCCGACCATTTCTTGTGAACCGCGCCGCATTCGCGGCACACATAACTCGCCTGCGCCTTAGCCATCGAACTGCACGTATCCCATAAAAAGCAGCACCGCAAAGACGCTCTGGATCAGGGGCAGGATCTTATACCAGCGCCGCTCGATCCAGAAGGTCAGCGCACAGGCGAGGATGAGAACGGGCGAGAGCAGTTGCGCGGTGATCGCGTCCCGCTCCAGCAAAAACCACATCACGCTGCCCATGGCGGCAATCGCGAAGATATGGATCACCCGGATCCAGCCCCGCTCGAGGATCGCCTGCGCCAGCGAATAGAGCGTGCCCATGCACACCGCGATCCCGCAGAAGATCCCGACGATGAGGAGAACCAGGTTCATGAGGGTCAGATCCGATTGACCCCACAGCCCTATAAGAGCGGGGCGGGCGGAACAAGCGGAGGATCGCGCCAGGGCGTCAAGTCGCGCGCTCAAGGTCGAGTTTTGTCTGCCAGGCGATCCAGATCGAGGCGAGCACACAGGCGGTAAACAGCCAGAGACCCCATGCAGGCGTCACATGGCCGACACCGACGCCTTTCACGACAACTATATAAAGCGCGATCAGGAAGACATCGGCCATCGACAGCTTCCCGATCGCGGCGATCAGCGACACGGGCCCGCGCCAGCCCCTGTGGATCGCGGCCAGCATGCCGGTCTTCGCCATCGGCATGATCACGGCGAAGAAGGCGACGAGAAAGGCCAGCGCTGCGTCGACCTCCCAAAGATCCTGCACCCCGCCCAGAACGGTGATCGTGTCACCGGTGAACCAGGGCAGAAAGCCCGCGCGGGCCAGCGGTGCGACCCAGGCTATGGGATAGCCGATCAGGAGGGCGAGATTGACGATGTGGTGCAGTGGCATGCAGCCCTCTTCCGGTCCGAGGCCGAGGGGTAGCATGCAATCATCTGCTTGGCCACGCGCCGCGGAATGGGGCCGCCAATGAGGTTGGCAGCTGGGGCCGCGCAGCCCTCAGGACTTGATCTTGTTGTAGTTGAAGGTCACGTCTGCGGTCGGCCGGTCATCGGCATCGCCTGAGGTCGACCAGCTCTTGATGAAAGCGCGGTCGAGCGCATAACCGGCGCTGGAGTCTGCCTGATCGAGCACATCGTCTTCGATCTCTTCGGGCTCTTTCCTGTCATTCTCGGTCATCGCGGCCTCCATCGTTGGTGCCCAATAATCATGTGCCGCAGGGCAACGCGCGCTCTGTGATTTTTGTTACAGGCGCTGCGGGTGCCGTCCGCCTTAGGAGGGTGGCACCGGGAAGAGCTTCGGCAAGGCGCGCAGGATCCGGTCCGTCGCGGCGGCGAGGGCGGTGTTCAGCATCTTGATCATCTCTCTCTCCTTCCGTTGCATGGTCGAGATCATGGGGGAAGGTATAGGGAATGATTCTCCCTCCGGCTGTATCAAGTGATACAAGGCGCACGCCGGACCGGGGCCTGATAGGTCAGTCGAAGAAATCCAGCAGATCGTCGAGATCGAACACGTCGTCGACCACATCGTGCAGCCTGTACAGGAAGCTCTTGTCGCGCCGCCGGCTCCGGCGCGACTTGCGCCTGCGGCAAGCGTAGTCGCCCGGGCGGTGCGCATGGGTCGGCTCGGCCGGCCGCACCTGCTGTTTGCGCCGATGCTTGGATTTCTTGATGTGGGAGGGCTCGAGCCGCTCGATCACGCGGATTGGCGCGCCGCATCCGTGGCACGCAAGGCGCCCGCTCTCAGACCTCGGCAGAAGCGAGCGGGCGTCACAATAACAGCAGATGACGACCCGGCTGCCGGGTCCCGATTTCCTGGCCATGGGCCGGAGATAGGGGCGTTACTCGCTCGCTGACAGATTCGAGGCGGCCATGCGCCCGTCGCGGCCCGCTTCAAGCTCGAAGCTGACCTTTTGCCCGTCGGCGAGGCCCGTCATGCCCGCCTGCTCTACGGCGCTGATATGCACGAACACATCCTTGCCGCCGTCATCGGGCTGGATAAAGCCAAAGCCCTTGGTTGAATTGAACCACTTCACGGTTCCGGTCGCCATTGTAGTGTCTCCTTTTGGTTGTTACGCACCGCGACATGCGGTGGCGGCTGCGCGGTCAGTAGATCGAGAGACTGCAGCCGCTAGCGGAGACAGAAGTTCGATTTTCGTCGGCGTTGCACGTGTAGAATGCGCTCTGCCTTCGAGAATTACAAGGCCTCGTTGCCCGGACCACGGTGGGCGCGAGAGGAGAGAGCGAATGGATTACGACCCGCGCAGCGAGCCCTGCCCGCTGCCCTTCGCCCCGTTCAAGAGCCGCACGGTGCCCCGCCCGGTCGGATGGCTGTCCTCGATCTCGGCCGACGGAGTGGCCAATCTTGCGCCTTATTCGCAGTGGCAGAACCTGACCTTTGACCCGCCGATGGTCATGTTCGCGGCGAACCAGTATCCCGATGGGCGGCGCAAGGACACGGTCGTGAATGCCGAGGAAACCGGCTGGTTCGTCTGGAACATGGCGACTTTTGTTTTGCGCGAGGCGGTGAACGCGTCCGCCATCGCGCTGCCCGCGGAGGTGGACGAATTTGAACGCGCGGGCGTGACCAAGCGCGCCGCGGTCGAGGCGCCCTGTCCGATGGTCGCCGAAAGCCCATGCCATTTCGAATGCCGCTATCTCTCGACCCATCGCCTGCGCGGGGCGAGTGCGGTCGGATCGGTCGATGTGGTCTTCGCCGAGGTCGCGCGGATCCATGTCGATGATCGGGCGCTGCTGCCCGATGGCAGGATCGACATTCTCGGCCTGCGGCCGATCGCCCGGATGGGGTATTATGACTACACCTCGGTGGCAGAGGTTTGGGAGATGCGCATCCCCGAGGCGCCGGATGCGGTGGCCCCGGCGGCCGCGGGTCTGGAAGGCCGCGGCGCGCCACCCGAGTCCCCTCCCCGGACCGGGGAGGGTTAGGGAGGGGCCGATGCAAAAGCGCATGCGGGCACTGGCCCGCATTCCGCTTGGTTCACGCCAGGCCCGCGAAGGGAAGCGTTTTCAGAAGAACCGTGCCGGAGATGATAAGCAGAATTGAGCTGACCGGCGCGAAGCGGCGCTTCGGGTTCAGATGCGCGAGATCGGCGAGCGAGATCAGGAGCGCGGTGAAGCTGAGCAGGGTCGCGACCCGGAGCGAGAGTTGACCGGTCTGCCCGACCGCGATCAGCGCCCCGAAGATGAGTGCCGAGAAAAGCGCGATCGCGGCGATGAACCGGATCCCCTCGCGCCAATCCGCCACCAGCCGGTGGGAATAGGCGATCGCCTGCATCACCCCGTAGGCGATCAGGATATAGGCGACCGGAATCAGAGGAAGGGAGTGCATGTCACCGCCTGTTCACGGGGCCGGGGGCATCCAGCGTGGCCCCTGCGGGACCACGACTGCCCGCCCGCCCGGCCATGCCCGGGCGCTCAGCGGATCGCCTCGATCGGGCCCTCGGCGAGCCCGTTGACGAATTGATAGACATAGGCGTTGTCCGTCCTGTCGATCTCATCGACCGGGCCTTCCCACTGGATCTTGCCCTCGTGCAGCATAGCGACCCGGTCCGCGATCTTGCGCACCGAACTCATATCATGGGTGATCGTCATTGCGGTTGCCCCCATCTCGACCACGATTTCCCGGATCAGATCGTTGATCACATCGGCCATGATCGGGTCGAGGCCAGTGGTCGGCTCGTCGAAGAAGATGATCTCGGGCTCGGCCGCGATTGCGCGGGCAAGGCCCACGCGCTTCTGCATCCCGCCTGAGAGCTCCGCCGGGAAGAGGTCGGCGGTCTCGGGTGTCAGGCCGACCCGGCGCAGCTTCTCGATCGCGAGATCCCGCGCATCGGACTTGCTGAGCTTGCGCGGCCCGCGCAGCAGGCGAAAGGCCACGTTCTCCCAAACCAGCATTGAATCGAACAAGGCGCCGCCCTGGAACAGCATGCCGAATTTGTCGAGCAGTTCCTCACGCTTGCGGCCACGCGCCTTGGTCACATCGTCGCCATCCACGGTGATCAGCCCTGCGTCCTGGGCGAGAATGCCGAGAATGCATTTCAGGGTGACCGATTTGCCGGTGCCCGATCCGCCGATGATCACGGTCGATTTGGAAACCGGAACGTCCAGATTGACCCCGGTCAGCACGTCTTTGGGGCCGAAGGACTTGGTTACGCCTTGCATGGAGATCTTGATTGTCATGCTGGGAACAGGGCCTCCGTCAGCAGGTAGTTCGACGCCAGGATCAGGATCGAGGCGGTCACGACCGCGTTGGTGGTGGCTCGGCCAACGCCCTGTGCGCCCCGGCCGGAATTGTATCCCTGATAACAGCCCATCAGCGCGATGATGAAACCGAAGACCGCAGCCTTGATCAGGCCCGAGGTGACATCGCCCAATTCGAGGAAATTATAGGTGGTGCGGATATAGGTGGCCGGATTGAAGTCGAGCCTCAGCACGCCCACCAGAAACCCCCCCATGATCCCGATGATATCGCCGATGAAGGCAAGGATCGGCATCGCTATCGTGGCTGCCAGCAGCCGCGGTGCCACGAGGTACTTCATCGGATTGGTCGAGAGTGTGGTCAGCGCATCTATCTGCTCGGTCACCCGCATGGTGCCGAGCTCCGCTGCGATCGATGCCGAGACCCGGCCCGCCACCATCAGGCCGCCCAGAACCGGACCCAGCTCGCGCACCATACCAATGGCGACGATCGAGGGGACGACTGCTTCGGCGTTGAACCGCGCACCGCCGGCGAAGATCTGCAGCGCCAGCGCCCCGCCGGTGAAAAGCGCCGTCAGCCCGACCACCGGCAGCGAGAAATAGCCTATCCGCATCAATTGCCGGCCAAGCTCGGCCGGGTAATACGGCGGCAGGAAGACATGGGAGATGCCGGAGCCTGCAAAGAGCACGAGCTGGCCGGTCGCCCGGCACAGCCCGATAACCGCCGCTCCGATCGTGGCAAGAAAACGCGTGATCGCCGTCATACTAGTTCAGGTCCCTGCTCGGCCTCATGCGTCGTCTATAGCCGGGGCGGTGCGACCTGCCAAGCGGCTCTATCCACTTGACCCGGCAGGCTGTTCGGCCAGCAGGGTGCGGATGATCTCCAGCGCCTCCGCCTTGCCCATGCCGGGCCGGATCTGCGGATCGTAGAGCAGCGAGAGCAGAGCCGCATCGTGATCGGTCAGCAGCGCAAACTCGGCGTCGTCGTTGAAGATCGAGGGGCGCAGACTGGGATCATCGTTCAGAAGACCCAGAACCTGTGCCAGTTCCTCCTCGATGCAGCTTTCGAGCAGCAGATCCGGGATCGGCTCCCGGATCATCAGGATCGCGAATAGGATCTCGCCCTTCGGCCGATCGGGCCGCGAGCCGTCGCTCACCACTATGCGACCGCCGCAGGGAGAGCGGCTCTGGCGCCAGCGTTCCACCGTGCCGGAGAACCAGATCGCGCCGCGGCCCGCCTGTGCGAAGACACTGTCGAGCGTCACCGGATTGCCGAGACGGCGGTACTCGGCCTCGTTCGCCTGCAGGAGGAGGACACGCGTCCTGTCGCCCCGCGCGTCGGCAAAGGCAGCGGGGTCGGTGAAGAGGACGGGGTCGAGCCCGGTGATCCCGGCCAGCCGGTCCAGATACGCCCGTGTCCGGTTGGCGAGCTTCGCCCGCGCCCGCGTGTCGTCATTGACCACCAGGACATCCGGGCCCTGCAGGACCTTGCGGATGATCTCCGGGCGCTCCCCGGTCTCTGGGACACCTGTGCGAAAAGGATCGGTCTCGAAACTGAAAGCGATCAGCTCGAACGCGCGCAACAGATCCTCGCTATTATAGGGAGCGTCGGCAGGCGCACGCTCGCGGCGCAACAGCCCGTCGGCTTCGGCATCTGCCGTATATTTCTGCCAATCGGCCGTGCAGGCGGCCAGAAAAGGGATCAACAACAATATCAGACGCACGGGCGGTCCATCAAAGCAGCAGCAGACCCTAGTGATAGACCCGGTCGTAGCGGCTGCCAAGAGATGTCAGGATCTCGTGACTAATCGTACCTGCCATCTGCGCGAGATCATCGATCGACTGGTTGGGTCCTAGAAGCTCGACCATCGTGCCGGGGCGGGTCTCCGGCGCGTCGGTGACATCCAGGGTGATCAGGTCCATCGAGACCCGTCCCGCAAAGGGCACTGGGTGACCGGCGATATAGCCGGTTGCGTTGCCCGTGCTCAGCGCGCGAATGAGCCCGTCCGCATACCCTGCCGAGATCGTCGCGAGGCGAGAGGGGCGCTTTGCAACCCAGGTCGCGCCATAGCCGCAGCTCTCTCCCGGCGCGACGTCGCGGACCTGCAGAACGGGGATCTCGACCGTCACGACACGCCGCGCATCGTCATAGGGCCAGCCACCGTAGAGCCCGATCCCCGGGCGGGTGAGCTGGTGATGCGTCTCCTCTCCCAGCAGGATGCCAGCCGTTGCGGCCAGGCTGAGCGGCACGCTCATCCCCGCCGTCATCTGGTCGAAGGCCGCGATCTGTGCCGGGTTCTGCGGGTGTCCGGGCACATCGGCGCAGGCAAGGTGGCTCATCACGTGGGTGATCTGGCCGGGCAGGGGGGCGAGGGACGCGAGTTCCGCCGCCTCCAACCCCAGCCGGTTCATGCCGCTGTCGATCTGCAGCATCGCAGGGCCCTTGGGGCCATCGAACCAGTCCGCCACCTGCTCCGGCGCGTTCAAGATCGGGCGCAGATCATGTGCCTTGAAGGCCGTTGCCTCGCCAGGCGCATAGCCCGAGAGGATATGGATCAGCGCATCCGGCACAGCGGCGCGCAGCGTCGCGCCTTCCTCAGGCGTTGCGACAAAGAACGTCCGGCACCCGGCTTTGGCCAAGGCACGCCCGACCTCCGGGATGCCACAGCCATAGGCATTGGCTTTGACGACGGCGCCGGTCTCGCAGTCAGGCGCGGTAAGCGCGTCGAGCGATCTCCAGTTATGCGCAATCGCGCCGAGATCGATGCTCAGCTTTCCTGTCAGCCGCCAGCTCTGCGATGCTGCCTTTTCGCTCTGGTCCGCCAGTTTCGGCTCGTTTCTTAGTGGTTTCATAGGCCCACGTTCACACACGGTTATCTCCAAACCTCACCATATCGCCGCCCCGCGCGCTAGAGCCAGATTTGCCGGAAGCGCCCGGGGCAGGGCGGTCAGATTGACGCTTACCGCCCGGGCGCGGTACACTCGCTCTAAGGTTGATCGGATTTGGAAGAACATCTTTGTCGGGGAGTCCTCCAGGTTGATAATCAACAGGAGAGAGCGCCGATGACGCGCGGCACGAACGAGGCTTGCGCGCGTATATGGCAAATCGCCCTTGCGCTGATCGTCGTGGCCGGTCTCACCGGATGCACGGCGACCGGCCCCGAGCCGCTCAGGATCCTGAACGCCAGTTTCGACGACCTGTCCAGCGCGGATTTCGGCACGCTCGTCCCGGGCTCCGATGCCGAGACTGAGGGGGTCATCATGCTGGGCGGGCCGCCGGTTGGCGACCTCTTGCGCTATGCCTCGACCCTTGGCGCATTGTCGACACGGCAGCGGCCGCGCAGCACGCCGGGCAATCTCATCCTGGTCGCCGAACAGATCGACGGGGCGACAACTACCGTGCTCGAGTTTGCGCCGGTCCAAGGGCCGCTGATCCTGCCGGATCCCTTCGTCAGCTTCGGTTTCGATCTCAGCGTGGAGGGAAGCGTTGAGATCCAAGTGGTGCAGCCCTTCGGCACGGACCTCGAGGCAGTGAGCATCAACATTCGGGAGGATCCTGGCACGACCGGTCTGAACACGATCTCCGTCAATGGTGCGCAACTGGCTGCGGCCCGTGAGGGGTTCATGACGCTTACAGTGACGATCCGAACCGCGGGCCTGCCCGGAGAAGGCGGTGCTGACGGGCCGATTGCCGTCGTCTCCGCCGCCGGGCGGTCGACCGCAATCCCGGTGGCGGACAGTTTCGGCGCGTTCGAACAGCGCCCGCTGCTCCGTTTTCTGGTGGAGGAGGGCGAGGTGATGCTCGACGCCCTGACAGGGGTCGAGGGCTCGCCGCTCGCATCCAGCTAGCGGGGCGCTTGCTCCTCAGGCAAAACCCGAATGGTCCGGTGCCCCGCGCCCGTCGCGCACGGGGTCGGAGAATTTCGTGTATTTGCCCTCGAAATACAGATCGACCGTGCCGATCGGGCCGTGGCGCTGTTTGCCGATGATGATTTCCGCCTTGCCGAAAAGCCGCTCTGCCTTTTCCTGCCATTCCGGGAATTTCGGATCGTCCTCCGACGGTTTTGTCCGCTCGTGATAGTACTCCTCGCGGAAGACGAACATCACCACATCGGCGTCCTGCTCGATCGAGCCCGACTCTCGCAGGTCGCTTAGCTGCGGGCGCTTATCGTCGCGCGCCTCGACCTGGCGCGAGAGCTGGGATAGCGCGATCACCGGGATATCCAGCTCCTTCGCGATCGCCTTCAGCCCCTGCGTGATCTCCGAGACCTCGTTGACGCGCCCCTGGTCTTTCGTCGACGCCGGCCGAGCGAGCTGAAGGTAGTCCACCACCATGACATCAAGCCCTTCAGTTCGCTTCAGCCGACGCGCCCGCGCGGCCAGGGAGGAAATCGGAAGCGCGGGTGTATCGTCGATAAAGAGCTTGATGGTCTCAAGCTCGCGGGCCACTTCCAAGAAGCGGCGGAAGTCGTTCTCCTCGATCCTGCCAGAGAGGAGTTCATGGGATTTGATCTTGGCCTCGGCCGCGAGGATCCTGTTCGCAAGCTGCTCCGAGCTCATCTCCAGCGAGAAGAAGCCGACGACACCGCCTTCGATGGCCCCCGTGGTGCCATCCGGCTTCTCACCCGATTTGAAGCGTTTCGCGATATTGAAGGCGATGTTGGTCGCCAGCGAGGTCTTTCCCATCGAGGGTCGGCCCGCGAGAATGATCAGGTCGGAGTTGCGTAATCCGCCCAGCTTGTAGTCGAGTTCCTGCAGCCCGGTGGAGATCCCCGCCAGCCCGCCACCGCGCTGGAAGGCCGCGTTCACCGCATTGGCAGCCTCGACCGCGGCTTGCGCGAAATTGACGAACCCCTTTTCGTAGACGCCCCGCTCGCCCAGTTCGAACAGCGCCTGTTCGGCATTCTGGATCTGCGCCGATGGTTCCTCATCGGCGTCGAAATGACTGGCGGAGTCCTGGATCTCACCGCCGATGCGGATCAGGTCGCGCCGGATCGCCAGATCGCGGACCGAGCGCGCGTAATCCCGCACGGCCACGATCGAGACCGTCGCCTCGGCCAGCCGCACCAGATATTCGGTGCCGCCAAGCTCCTTCAGGCCTTCATCCGCCTCAAGATAGGGTTTGAGCGAAACCGGCGAGGCCAGGTTCCCCCGCTGGATAAGGCGCGCTGCCAGCTCGTAGATCCGCCCATGCACCGGATCGAAGAAATGCTGCGGTTTCAGGACTGCATCGATCCTGTCGAAACAGTCATTGTTGAGCAACAGCGCGCCCAGGAGTGCCTGCTCGGCCTCTATGTTATGGGGTTGAAGCGTTTGACCCGCCGGAGCGGTTCCATCCGCCATCCGGTTCCTCCCCTCACTGCTCGATCGACACACGTCAAAGACCGTTTCAGCCGGCTTGCGGTGCCTGGTTTTGTACCTGTAGTCTGCGTCCCGTCAGACCGATGACTGTCTTGCCCTGCCGTGTCATCGTTCTGTCATCGCGATGATAGGGGAAATAAAGATCGGGCGCATCCGGGCCTTTGATCTTGACCTCGGGTTTTCCCCAAGCGTTTTTCAATCGGTGGATAAGCTGTTGAAGAGGGGGAAAACTCCAGCAAATCGGCCCAATTATTTTGCAACCTTCGCAAAACTTTTATGATTCGGATCTTGAAAGTCCTTCTGACGAACTTTTCGAAATACCTCTCCAAAGCGCAAAACGCCGCCCCGATACAACCGGAGCGGCGCCAGATTCATCAAAGTGAGTCGACTCAGTTGCGCGATTCTTCCTGCGACTCGTCAGTCGCCTCTTCGTCCGACGTCTCGATCACCGGGGCAGGGCCGTCGTCGAGCTCTTCGTTCGCGGCCGCGCCCATGTCGTCGAATAGATCGGCGAGGTCGAACTCTGTCTCCGCGTCTTCATCTGCGCGGACATCCTGGATCGACTTGCCGGTGGCCTGGATGGCGGCTTCTTCTTCCGAGCGGGCGACGTTGACGATGATCTCGACCGACACTTCCGGGTGCAGCACAACCTTGATCGCGTGCAGGCCCAGTTCCTTGACCGGCTTGTCCAGCCGGATCTGACCCTTGGAGATGGTGATACCGCCCTCGGTCACCGTCTCGGCCACGTCCCGGGTGGTCACGGAGCCATAAAGCGCACCGGCCTCGGAGGCCGAGCGGATCACGATGAACTGCTGACCATCGAGATCGGCGCCCACGCGGTCGGCCTCGGCTTTGCGCTCAAGATTCTGAGCCTCGAGCTGAGCGCGCTCGGCCTCGAACCGTGCGAGGTTGTTCTTGTTCGCGCGTAGCGCCTTGCCCTGGGGCAGCAGAAAGTTGCGGGCGTAGCCATCCTTGACGGAGACCACATCGCCCATCTGGCCGAGCTTCTCGACCCTTTCGAGCAGAACGACGTCCATCATTCCCTCCGTTACTGGACCGAGTAGGGCAGGAGTGCGAGGAACCGCGCCCGCTTGATCGCCTTGGCCAGCTCGCGCTGCTTCTTGGACGACACGGCGGTGATGCGGCTCGGCACGATTTTGCCCCGCTCGGAGATATAGCGCTGCAGGAGCTTCACGTCCTTGTAGTCGATCTTCGGCGCATTGTCGCCGGAGAACGGGCAGGACTTGCGGCGGCGGAAAAACGGTTTGCGTGCCATTATGACTCTCCTCTCGGGCGATCGTCACGGCGCGGCGGGCGGGGACCCCGGTCGCGGTCGCGGCCGCCCCGCTCATCACGGGCGTTCTTGGCGAGGACGACGGCCGAGGGCCCTTCGTCATGCGCGTCGACCTTGATGGTCATCACCCGCATGATGTCGTCATGCAGGCCCATCAGACGCTCCATCTCATGGACCGCCGCCGAGGGGCTGTCGGTGCGGAAGAAGCCGTAATGGCCCTTGCGGTTCTTGTTGATCTTGTAGGCGAGGGTCCGGAGCCCCCAATACTCGGTTCCGATGACCGTGCCGCCATTGTCGGTCAGCACCTGGCCGAATTGCTCGATGAGCCCTTCGGCCTGCGCGTTGGAAAGATCCTGACGCGCGATCATCACATGCTCGTAAAGCGGCATGCGCTGTCCTTTCTGTCGGGCGCGCTTCAAAATGCAGGGCTAAACCTTTCCGATCCCGCATACGAGTGGCGTCGCCGAAAACATGTGTTCGGAAGGTGAGCGGCTCATATCGCCCGACAGATGGAATTGCAAGCGTAGCAAAGGAACGAGCCGCCAGCGCGGCGGCTCGTCACCCGGCCCTTGCTTTCGGATCAGTCGAGTTTTGGCCGAAAGCGAGTGGCAGGTTGGTCCAAGAAGAGATCCGCCGGTTTGCCATCGCGCGGATCGAGCAGCGGGTTGACCCCCGCCTTTGTGCGATCAGCACCGCCGGCAAGCGCGCTGCTTAGCAGCGCCGCCATCCCGAGTTCCGCCTCGGCAAGGCGATTGCTTCTCGGATCTTCGAGCAGTTCAGATTCAGACATTCGCTTACTCCCCCCAACTGAGCGATAAAAAAAGCTGGCACACGCCCTGAGACGGTGCTGTGAGTTTTCCCACAATCTATCCGGGAATCTCGCGGGAGCCTTTGACCGCTCCGGTTCCTAGGCGCCTTGACATCGGGACTGGGCTGTCCCACTCCGGCGCCAATCAGACAGGGAGGCGGGTGTGCGCGCGTATCTTTTCCCCGGCCAGGGGGCACAGAGCATTGGCATGGGCAAGGCGTTGGCCGACGCCTATCCGGAGGCACGTGCGATCTTCGACGAGGTGGATGACGCGCTTGGTGAGAAGCTGAGTGCGCTGATCTGGGAAGGGGAGCAGGACCAGCTGACCCTGACAGCCAACGCACAGCCCGCGCTCATGGCGACCTCGCTGGCCGCTGTCCGCGCGCTTGAGGCTGAGGGGATCGGGATCGCGTCGGCTGGTTTCGTCGCAGGGCATTCACTGGGCGAATACTCGGCGCTTGCCGCTGCCGGTTCGCTGAGTGTCGCGGATACCGCACGGCTATTGCGCATCCGCGGCTTGGCGATGCAGGAGGCCGTGCCCGTCGGCGTCGGCGCCATGGCCGCGCTGTTGGGGCTCGATTTCACAGCCGCAAGCGCGGTCGCGGAGGAGGCCGCGGAGGGCGAGGTCTGTCAGGCGGCGAATGACAACGACCCCGGCCAGGTGGTGATCTCCGGCCACAAGGCCGCTGTGGAGCGCGCGGTGGAGATCGCCAAGGGCAAGGGCGCGAAGCGGGCGATGCTGCTGCCGGTCTCCGCACCGTTTCACTGTGCCCTGATGCAGCCGGCGGCGGAGCGGATGGCTGATGCGCTTGCCGATGTTGCGATCAAGGCGCCCGCCGTGCCCCTGGTCGCCAATGTACGGGCCGAGGCGGTGAGTGAGCCCGACACGATCCGCGCGCTGCTGGTCGAACAGGTCACGGGCTCCGTGCGCTGGCGCGAGAGCGTCGTCTGGATGGCGGCGCAGGGCGTGAGCGAAACGGTGGAGCTTGGCGCGGGCAAGGCGCTTTCCGGCATGGTCCGGCGCATCGACCGGGCGATCGAGACCCGCAATGTCGCCGTGCCCGAGGATATTGCCGCCCTGACCGGCTGACCGATCCGGGCCTGAAGCCCATTTCGCGCGTCCAAATCAGTCAAGGATGCCCGGATCGCCCATTTCTATGGCAGACTTGTCCCGAAAACGGGCATCTGGATGAAGTTGCCGTGAGTTTTCCTCTAAATGTACTAAGATTGTCTTCTCTTTGCCGCGATTGCTCTCTAACTGCTCCCCAGCAAATTTGATCCGGGGTGGAGCGTGATCATGTGGAAATCGTGTCTGATAGCGGCAGCAGCCGTGATCCTGTCAGGGGGTCTGGCGCAGGCCGTGACCGTCGATCTGACGATCGGTGGGCCAAACCTACCGACGATCTTTGTTGATGTCTTCGGCGACGATGATCTGACCGTGACGGCGGGGAGCGAAGTGACCGGCGCGACGCCGAACGTTGTGACCAATGCGACCGAGGGGCTCGGCGTCTCGGGCTTTCCCGAGGGCCGCCGGATCGCAGCGCAGAATTCGACCGGTGCGGTGGAGTTTCTGACCCTCGACTTCGGGCAGCTGGTGCGCGTCACCGCGATCGAGATCTTCTCGACGGACGGAGACGCGCAGAACTTCTCGTTCGGTACGGTTCTGCCGACCGAGAGCAGCGTCGACCTCGCGACCCCGGTGGTCGCGAATAATGACGACACGTTCACCACTTTTGCGGTGAACTTAGTCGGCACACAGTTCCGCCTGACTGGAACCGAGCCGAATGGTCCGGGTGCACGCGGTGTGTTGATTTCTGGCATCACGGTCGAGCAGATCCCGGTCCCGGGCGCGCTGATCCTCTTCGTGACAGGAATCGCCGGGCTCGGCTTTGCCGCACGGCGGGGGCGCAAAGCCGCCTGAAACGCGCTAGGGTATCCTCCCAACCACGGAGGATCCCCATGTATATCGACATCTTCATAGCCACCGTGCCGACGGACAAGCGGGACGTGTACCGCGACTATGCGGAGGTCGCGGCCACGGTCTTTGTCCGCCACGGGGCTGCGGGGTATCGCGAATGCTGGGGTGCGGAGGTGCATGAGGGCGAGCTGACCTCGTTCCCGAAATCGGTGGCGCTGAAGGACGGAGAGACGGTCGTGGTCGGCTGGGCGCTCTGGTCCTCGAAAGACGCAAGGGACGCGGGCATGCCGTCTGTGATGGCCGATCCGGAAATGCAGGCGATGATGGCGAAGGCGCCGCTCGATCATCAGCGGATGATCTTCGGGGGGTTCGAGTCTTTGGTCGAGCGCTGAGGATTGCATCGGACGGGCGTGGCCGCTAGAGCCCGGGGGCCGGGTCTTTTCGGAGCCGGATCCGCCGCCCGCCCCCACCCACCCGCCGCGTGCAGCGTCTCCGCCTCCGAAAAGACCCAGAAGACAGGGGAGGCGATATGTTCGATCTGACGGGCAAACATGCATTGGTTACAGGCGCCTCGGGCGGTATCGGCGGGGCGATTGCGCGCACGCTTCATGCGCAGGGGGCGGCGGTTGCGCTGTCCGGCACGCGGGTCGAACCGCTGGAGGCTCTGGCGGCGGAACTGGGCGAGCGGGCCCATGTAACGCCCTGCAACCTCTCGGATCTCGAGGAAGTCGACGGGCTGCCGAAGCGGGCCTCGGAGGCCATGGGAGGGCTCGACATCCTGGTCAACAATGCCGGGATTACGCGCGACAATATCTTCATGCGGATGAGCGCCGAGGAATGGGATCAGGTGATCCATGTGAACCTGACCGCGAGTTTCCGCCTCTCGAAGGCTGTCCTGCGCGGGATGATGAAGGCGCGCTGGGGCCGGATCATCGGTATCACCTCGGTGGTCGGCGTTACCGGCAACCCGGGGCAGGGCAACTATGCCGCGTCGAAGGCGGGGATGATCGGGATGACGAAATCGCTCGCCTCGGAGATCGCCTCACGCAATGTCACGGTCAACTGTGTGGCGCCTGGATTCATCGAGACCGCAATGACGGAAAAGCTTACCGACGAGCAGAAGGAGAAGATCTTCGGCGCGATCCCGGCGGGCCGCTTGGGTACACCGGAGGAGTGTGCCGCGGCGGTTGCTTATCTCGCCTCGGACGAGGCGGCTTATGTGACCGGTCAAACCCTTCATGTGAACGGCGGGATGGCGATGATTTGAGCCGCGCCACTTGTGAAGATCTCTCTCAAATCACAAATTGCGCTTTCCGGAACTAGTTGCTAAGAGCAGCCCGGATTTACGAGTAGCTACGGCCGTAGGGCCTCCACACACGGCCGACCGGCCCAAAAAAGCAGGAGAAACCATGAGCGACATCGCAGAGCGCGTTAAAGGAATCGTCGTCGAGCATCTTGGCGTTGAAGCGGACAAAGTAGTGGAGAGCGCAAGCTTCATCGACGATCTGGGCGCGGACAGCCTCGACACGGTGGAGCTCGTCATGGCGTTCGAGGAAGAGTTCGGCATCGAGATCCCGGACGACGCGGCCGAGAGCATCCAGACCTTTGGCGACGCGGTGAAGTTCATCACCGAGAAGTCCGCCTGACCGAACAGCCCCGCGGGCCGATCGGCAGGTTTGCAAACGCGGCCACCGGGCGACCGGGCGCCGCGTTTTGTCTATGTGAGAGTGTCCGGATTGCGCGGCTGCCCGGCAGTGCCTAGTCTGCGCGCCGGAACAGAAGGAAAGTGAGACGACCGATGCGCCGAGTCGTGGTGACGGGATTGGGGATGGTGACGCCGCTGGCGAGCGGGGTCGAGGAGACCTGGGCCCGGGTGCTGGACGGGCGCTCCGGCGCCGGCCGGATCCAGTATTTCGACGCCGATCATCTGCCGTGCCAGATCGCCTGCGAGATTCCGCTCGGCGACGGGTCGGACGGCAGTTTCAACGCGGATGACTGGGTTGCGCCGAAGGAGCAGCGCAAGATCGACCGGTTCATCACCTATGCGCTGGCAGCTGCGGAGCAGGCGGTTCTGGACGCAGACTGGAAACCGGAGGACCCCGAGTCGCAGGAGCGAACCGGGGTGATGATCGGCTCCGGCGTCGGTGGGATCGAGTCGATCGGCAACATGGCGGTGACGCTGAAGGAGAAGGGGCACCGCCGGGTGAGCCCGTTCTTCATCCCCGGCGCACTGATCAACCTCTGCTCTGGCCAGGTGTCGATCCGCTATGGCTTCAAGGGGCCAAACCACGCGGTCGTGACGGCTTGCTCAACCGGAGCGCATGCAGTGGGCGATGCGGCGCGCCTAATTATGCTGGGTGACGCGGATGTCATGCTGGCCGGCGGGGCGGAGAGCCCGATCTGCGAGCTGGCGGTTGCCGGATTTGCGGCCTGCAAGGCGCTCTCGACCGCCTATAATGATGCGCCGGAGACGGCGTCGCGGCCTTATGACAGCGGCCGGGACGGTTTTGTCATGGGCGAGGGCGCCGGCGTTCTGGTGCTGGAGGAGTATGAGCACGCCGTCGCACGTGGCGCAAAAATCTATGCGGAAGTGAAGGGTTACGGCCTTTCCGGCGATGCCTATCACATCACGGCCCCCGCGCCGGATGGGGATGGCGGATATCGCTCGATGCAGGCGGCGCTGCGCAATGCGGGGCTGGAGGCGTCGGCGGTCGATTACGTCAACGCGCACGGGACGTCGACGCCCCTGGGCGACGAGATCGAGCTCGGCGCCGTGGCGCGGCTGATGGGCAACCATGCGGCGAATATCACGATGTCCTCGACCAAGTCCTCGACAGGGCATCTGCTGGGGGCGGCTGGGGCGATCGAGGCGATCTTCTCGATCCTCGCCATCCGGGATAATGTGGCGCCACCGACGCTGAACCTGAACGACCCCTCGGTCGAGACGCCGATCGACCTGAGCCCGCTGAACAAAACCGAGCGCGAGATCGATGTCGCGCTCTCGAACTCCTTTGGCTTCGGCGGGACAAATGCGAGCGTGATCTTCGCGCGGATTTGAAGAGGTCTCCGATGCGCCATGTCGCCTCTAACGTCTTGAGCCTGTTGATTGTTGCCGGGCTCGTGCTGGCGGCGACGATCTTTCATGGGCGCAGCGAGTTCGTGGCACCGGGGCCGCTGGAGGAGGAGCTTCTGGTTACCGTTCCCGCTGGCGCAAATCTGCGCGATACCTCGGCGATCCTGGCCGAGGCAGGCGTGATCGACAGCGAACTGATCTTCCGCCTGGGCGCGCGGTACACGGGGAAGGACCGGCAGATCAAGTTCGGGGAGTACCGGATCCCGGCACAGGCCTCGATGGAAGAGGTGCTGGCGCTGATCGTGTCCGGCCAGACCGAGCAGTACAAGGTCACGGTGCCGGAGGGCATGACGAGTTGGCAGGTGGTCGAACGGCTCAAGGCGCAGGAGCTTTTGACCGGTGAGATCGCGGAGGTGCCACTTGAGGGGCATGTCGCGCCCGATACGCATTTCTTCACGAGGAATCAGACCCGTGAAGAGGTGCTGGCGAAGATGGTCGAGGCGCAGGAATCGATTCTTGCCGAGGCCTGGGAGAAGCGTCAGCCGGACCTGCCGCTCGAGAGTATGGAGGAGATGCTGATCCTCGCTTCGATCGTGCAGAGCGAGGCCGGCGCGGGTGAGCTGGACAAGGTCGCCTCAGTCTTTATCAACCGGTTGAACCGGGGGCAGAGGCTGGAGGCGGATGCTACGGTGCGTTATGGCCTGACCCTGGGCCAGGAGAAGCTACGCCGCGGGTTGCGGCAGAGTGAACTGGACCGGAAAACCCCTTATAATACCTATCAAATTACCGGTCTGCCACCGACGCCGATCTCCAACCCTGGGCGCGCGGCGATCGAAGCTGTGGCTAATCCGGCGGAGACGGATTTCCTGTATTTCGTGGCGGATGGAACCGGCGGTCACGCCTTTGCAAAGACCTATAACGAGCATATGAGGAACGTGGCGGTCTGGCGCAGGATCGAACGGGAACGTCAGGCCGAGACGGAAAAGCAGGAACAACCTGAAGAATAGTCATTGACTCTCGGAACGCTCTTGGGTAGAAGAAGAGCACGCTAAGAGATGTGTGCTCAAAAGTCGGCCAGAGAACGGGTCGGCTTTTTGTGTTTCTGGGGCAATTGAAACGCTGATCTGCATCTTCGAGCGTTCAAGCAGAAATCCATGAAAGGCGATCAACGTGAACACGACCCAAGAAGATTCGGGTCGCGGGGGGCACGTATGCGCTGATGAGGGGACCCTGTTGGTGTCCTTGCGTCTAACGCGCAAGCAGCTCTTTGCGGCATCAAGATATCTTGAGATCCGGCTGGACGAGGCCTTTGGCGATGGTCAGGAGACCTTCGACAAAGACACCTACAACCTGGTTCAGTCTGCGATCGAGAAGACCCAGAAGGCCATGCATACGGCGATGGATCTGGAGGCCCGGCTGAGAGCTCAGCGTGCCTCTGTTCCGAGCGCCGTGATCAACCTGGAAGAAGCTCGTGCAGAAATCGAAAGCCGCCTGGCTCGCCTCGCTGCCTGAGGCGAAGCGCCAGGCCTTCCTGGATGGATTGTCCGAGAACGCGCTTGCGGCCATGCCGTGGCTGTGGACGCTCTGGGCCAACCCCGCGCATCAGCAGGTGCCCGGGGGGGGCTGGCGGATCTGGGTAATTATGGGGGGGCGCGGCGCGGGAAAGACCCGCGCCGGTGCCGAGTGGGTAAGAACCCGTGTTGAGGGATCGACCCCGTTCGCCAGAGGGGCCGCGCTGCGCGTGGCCCTTCTCGGCGAGACGATCGATCAGGTCCGCGATGTGATGGTGGAAGGCGAGAGTGGCCTGCTGGCCTCGACGCCCGCCGATCGCAGACCGGACTTCAAGCGCTCGCTGAACCGGCTGGTCTGGCCAAACGGCGCCGAGGCGGCGGTGATGAGTGCCGCCAATCCGGAGGCTCTCCGTGGGCCGCAGTTTGACTGCGCATGGTCGGATGAACTGGCGAAGTGGCGGTATTGCCGGGAGGCGTGGGACCAGTTGCAGTTCACGCTCAGGCTGGGGGACGACCCGCGCCAGATCGTGACGACGACGCCCCGGGACAACCCGGTGCTGGATGAAATTCTGAGCCTGCCGGGCACGGTGGTCTCGAAGGGTGGGACCGCCGAGAACCTGGCAAATCTCGCACCGAAGTTTCTGGAGAGCCTGGAGGCCCGCTATGGCGGGACCGCGCTTGGCCGGCAGGAGCTGGACGGCGAGATCGTGCGCGAGACCAAGGGTGCGCTCTGGACCCGAAAGATGATCGAAGCGGCGCGGGCGCGGGAGGTGCCGAAGCTCGACCGGATCGTTGTCGCGGTGGACCCGCAGGTCTCGACCGGCAAGGGGTCGGATGAGTGCGGGATTATCGTGGTCGGCGCCACGCTTGGCGAGGACCGGCGGAACTGGCGCGCCTGGGTTTTGGCTGACCGGTCCTGTAGGCCCGAGTCGGTGAGCGACTGGGCGCTGCAGGCGGCTGCGGCCTACGAGGAATTTGGCGCCGACCGGCTGGTGGCTGAGGTCAATCAGGGCGGCAACATGGTCGAGCAGATCCTGCGGAGCCTCGACCCGAGTATCAGCTACCGCGCCGTTCGGGCGCGGGAGGGCAAGCGGCTCAGGGCCGAGCCGGTGGCGGCACTATACGAGCAGGGCCGCGTGCATCATGCGGGCGCGTTTCCGGAGCTCGAGGACCAGATGGTGCGGTTCACCGGTGGGCCGGGCAGAAGCCCCGACCGGCTGGACGCGCTGGTCTGGGCGGTCACGGATCTGATCATCGAGGCCTCGCGGCCTGCGAAGCCGGGTGTCCGGCTGCTCTGACAGCGGCCGAGCCGCACAACAGGAGACCAGAATGGCATTTTCTTTGTTCCGGCAGGCCGATGCGCCCGCCGAGGCGAAAGCCTCGGGCGCAGGTCCGGTCATGGCGTTTCACAGCCCCGGCCGCGCGGTCTGGAGCCCGCGCGACACGGTCTCGCTGACCCGCACGGGCTATGAGCAGAACGTGATCGGCTTTCGCTCGGTCCGGATGGTGGCGGAGGCCGCGGGTGCGGTGCCCCTGGTGCTGAGCGAGGAGGGCGCGCGGATGGTGGATCATCCGGTGCTGAGCCTGATCGCTTGCCCGAACCCGGGGCAGGATGGGCGGACGTTTTTCGAGACGATCTACGGGAACCTGCAGCTTTCGGGCAACGCGTATCTGGAGGCGGCGAGTTTCGACGCGCTGGGCCTCGCGCGCGAGCTGCATGTTCTGCGCCCGGATCGGATGCATGTGGTGCCGGGTTCTGATGGCTGGCCGGTGGCCTATGAGTATCGGGTCGGTCAGTCGAAGCATCGCTGGGAGATGAGCGAGGAGAGCCGACCGATCCTGCACCTGAAAGCGTTTCATCCGTTGGATGACCACTATGGCATGAGCCCGCTGGAAGCGGCGGCTGCGTCTGTCGATGTCCATAACTCGGCGAGCCGGTGGTCGAAGGCGTTGCTGGACAATGCGGCGCGGCCCTCTGGCGCGATCGTCTTTGGCGGCAAGGACGGTGAGACGATGACCGAGGAGCAGTACCAGCGCCTTGCCCGCGAGATCGAGGACAACCATCAGGGTGCGCGGAATGCAGGGCGCCCGATGCTGCTGGAAGGCGGGCTGGACTGGCGGCCGATGGGGTATTCGCCCTCGGACATGGAGTTCCTGAAGACAAAGGATGCGGCGGCGCGGGATATCGCGCTCGCTTTCGGAGTGCCGCCTCAACTGCTTGGTATTCCTGGCGATAACACGTATTCGAACTATCAGGAGGCGAACCGGGCCTTCTACCGCCAGACCGTGCTGCCGCTGGTCAAGAAGACGGCCAATGCGATTGCCGGATGGATCGGCGAGGCGACGGGCGCGAAGATCTCTCTGGAGCCGGATCTCGATGCGATCCCGGCGCTGAGCAGCGAGCGCGAGGCGCTGTGGAACCGGGTCTCGAACGCCGATTTCCTGAGCGATGACGAGAAGCGCGCGCTGCTGGGCCTTGGCCCCCGCGAAGGCTGACTTTCTTCAAGGAGTTACAGATGTACCAGCAGGTGACCTCTGCCCGGACGACCGGGCTGGAGACGAAATTCGTGTCGCTGTCGGAGCTGACCGAGACCAAGGCAGGCCGGATCGAGGGGTATGCCTCGCGGTTCGGCGAGCCGGATCAGTCGGGCGATGTGGTGATGCCGGGGGCGTTCCACCGCTCTCTCGAGAGACTGGCGGCTGCGGCGCGCAAGGTGAAGTTTCTCTGGCAGCACGACCCGGCGACCCCGATCGGCGTCTGGAACGAGGTGCGCGAGGACGAGACCGGGCTGATCGTCTCGGGCGAGATCCTGACCAAGGTCGCGCAGGGTGCGGATGCGCTGGCGCTGATATCGGCCGGTGCGATCGACGGGCTTTCCATCGGCTACCGCACGATCCGGGCCGAGAAGAACGCCGAGACCGGTGGGCGCAAGCTGCATGAAATCGATTTGTGGGAGGTGTCGCTGGTGACGTTTCCGATGCTTCCCACTGCCCGCGCCATGCTGGGGGGCGGCAGCCCCGACAGCATGGAGCAGGCCCTGGCCGAAGCCCTGATGGGCTGAGGCATTTCCCAGGGCCCGCGCCGGGCCCGATCAACCCCCTCGATAGGAGATATCGATGACCGAGCTGGAAACGCAGTCGGCCGTAAGCCCGGAGGCAAAATCGGCCGCTCAGGAATTTCTGAGCGACTTCAAAGGCTTCAAGCAGGAAGTGACCAAACGTATGAGTGAACTGAATACCCGTGTCGAGCATATCGACCGCAAATCGGCCGAGACGCGCCGCCCGATGCTGACCACGGCGGCAGCCGAGCGTCAGCCGCATCAGAAGGCGATCAACGCCTATATCCGCCGCGGCGACGAGGACCCGATGAAGGCCCTGGGTCTTGAGGGCAAGGGCCTCAATACGGCGGTCAATGCCGAAGGTGGCTTTCTGATCGACCCCGAGACGGCTGCGATGGTCGAGCATGTGCTGCGCTCGGGCGCCTCGCTCCGGGCAATCTCGAATGTCGTGCAGATCGAGGCTGGTGCGTTCGACGTGCTGATCGACCGTGGCGACATTGGTGCTGGCTGGATCACGGAGACGTCGGCCGCCGGGATCGATGCGGACACGACTGCGATTGACCGGATCTCGATCCCGCTGCATGAGCTGTCGGCTCAGCCGATGGCGAGCCAGCGTATCCTCGACGATGCGGCCTTCGACATCGAGGTTTGGCTGAGCGAGCGGATCGCCGAGCGGTTCCTTCGTGCCGAGAGCGACGCCTTCGTGAACGGCGACGGGGTGAACAAGCCGGTCGGCTTCCTGACCAAGCCAAACGCGCCGGTTGATACTGCGACCTCGACGCAGCTCGGTTTCATCGCCACCGGTACCTCGGGCGGGTTCGACCCGAACGATCCGGCGGATGTGCTGGTGGAACTGGTCTACACGCTGGGCGCTCAGTACCGTGCGAATGCGAGCTGGGTGATGAACTCAAAGACCGCAGGCGAGATCCGTGCGCTGAAGGACAGCCAGGGCCGGTTCCTGTGGAACGAGGGCTTCGCCGCCGATCAGCCGGCGCGCCTGATGGGCTATCCGGTCCATGTGGTCGAGGAGATGCCGGACATTGCGGCCGACAGCCTTTCGATTGCGTTCGGCGACTTCAACCGTGGCTACACGATTGCCGAGCGCCCGGATGTGCGCCTGCTGCGCGATCCGTTCTCGGCCCGTCCGAACGTCGTCTTCTTCGCGACCAAGCGGGTCGGTGGGGATGTCACCGATTTTGAGGCGATCAAGCTGCTGAAGTTCGGCGCTTAATAGCTCTGCTGGTCACCGAGTAAAACTCGGTGACCAGCCACCACCCGCCCCACCTCCCCGCCCAACCACCGAGCCTGCATCCGAGGTTAAGCTCGATGTTTGGGCGGGGAGGTGGGGCGGGTGGCTACTCAACTGCAAACGTCTGCCTAGGTTGCCTGTGCAGACATGCCTTCCCGCGCCCGAGGATCTTTCCATGATTGTGACCGAATTGACGGCTCCGGCGGAGACGCCTGTCTCGCTGGCCGAACTCAAGGACCATTTGCGCCTGAACCAAGGATTTGCGGATGAAGGCGCCGAGGACGGGCTGGTGCAGCTCTACCTCGACAATGCCGTGGCGGCGATTGAGCAACGGCTCGGCCAGGCGCTGGTGATCCGGAGCTTTCAGGTGGCGACCGAGTGTTGGGACCGGGACGGCGTGTTCCGGATGCCCATCGGGCCGGTGGTCACGCTGACAGGCCTCGATCTGATCTCAGGCGAGACTGCAAATCCATTCGATGTCGCGCGTCTTGCGATTTCACCGGGGCGTACGCGTCAGGTGCTGAGCACCGCGAACGGGCTGCCTCTGCCGCCGATTCCCGGTGGCGGGCGGGCCGAGATCCGCTGTGACGCGGGTTATGGCGCGAGCGGCCCGGCTGTGCCCGGAGAGCTACGCCAGGCGGTGCTCGTCCTCGCAGCGCATCTCTATGAAAACCGCGACGGGGACGCGCCGCATCCGGCGCTCGTCTCCAAACTGATCGCGCCCCATGCGGTCGTGAGGATCTGATGACACCACCCGTACTTACCCATCAATTCACCCTCGAGACGCCGGTCGAGAGCCCGGATACCGGGGGCGGTGTCTCGCGCTCCTGGAACCCGATCGGGATCCTCTGGGGCGCCGTGACCACCCGCTCGAGCCGCGAGGATCTGACCGGGCTGCGGGCAGCGTCGACGATCCGCCACCGCGTGGTGGTGCGCTCGGCGCCTGTCGGCTCGCCACAGCGCCCGCGGGCCGATCAGCGGTTGCGCCGGGGCGACCGGGTCTTTGCGATCCTGGGCGTCACCGATCATGAGATGCCGGGTTTCCTGCGCCTCGATGTCGAGGAGGGCCCGTTCCAATGACCTATGCGCTTGCTTGGCCGCTGCAGGAGGCGGTGTTCCAGCTTTTATCCGGCGATGCCGGTCTGACCGCGCTGGTCGGCGGGATCTATGATGCCGCGCCGCAGCAGGTCTCGGACGCAGCGGTCGACGGGCTCTATGTGACCATCGGGGACGAGGTGGCCGAGGATTGGCGCACGGCGACGGATACCGGTGCACTCCACACGCTATTGATCTCCGTTCATGCGCCGCGCCGTGGCTTTGCCGATGCGAAGCAGGCGGCGGGGTTGATCTCGGACCTTCTGGTCGGAGCGGAGCCCGCGATGTCGCGCGGGCGGATCGTGCAGATCCGCTTCATCGATGCGCGCACGGCGCGGGCCGAGAACGACGCGCTGCGCCGGATCGATCTGCGCTTTCGGATCACGCTGGAAGACACTCAATAATCACGCTTTTCCGGGTCGATCCCGGATTCCCTATCAAGGAGACTGACCATGGCAGCCCAACCTGGCCGCGATCTGCTCGTCAAGCTGGACGAGACCGGCGGTGGCACGTTTGAAACGATCGCGGGGCTCCGCGTCACCCGGCTTTCGATGAACGCTGAGACAGTGGATGTGACCACGAATGAGAGCCCGGGTCAGTGGCGGGAACTGCTGGCGGGCGCAGGCCTGCGCACAGCGTCTGTCTCGGGCTCCGGGATCTTTAAGGATGCGGCGTCCGACGCAGCCCTGCGCCGGGTGTTCTTCGATGGCATCGCACCGGCGTTTCAGATCGTGATCCCGGATTTCGGCACGATGGAGGGGGCGTTTCAGGTCGCCTCGATCGAGTATGCCGGGAACCATGATGGCGAGGCGAGCTTTGAGATCGCGCTGGTCTCGGCGGGCGAGCTGGCCTTCACCGAGGCGGCCTGATGCTGAACCCCGCGCGTGGCGAGGTGGCGATCACGCTGAACGGTGAAACGCATCCGATGCGGCTGACCCTTGGCGCGCTGGCGGGACTGGAGGCGCGGCTGGAGTGCCGGTCGCTGGTGGCGCTGGCGGAGAAGTTCGAAGCTGGGGAAGTCTCCGCCACTGAACTCATCGCGCTGATTGCAGCCGGGCTGGAGGGCGCGGGGCGTCCGACCGAGGAGACCGAAGTCGCCGCTGCCGAGATCGACGGCGGGGCTGTTGGCGCGATGCGAGCTGGGATGGATCTGATCTCGGCCGCGTTCCGGGTGGAATGAGCCAGCCTGTCGACTGGGCGCAGCTGATGCGCCTGGGTCTGGGAGGCCTGGGCCTCAGCGCCCGCGATTTCTGGGACATGACGCCGGTTGAGCTGACGCGCGCGCTGGAGGGCGCCGGGCTGATCCCTGCGTCCGGTCAAGGGCCGCTCAACCGCGCGGGGCTGGAGCGGCTGATGGCCGCTCATCCCGATCAGGAGGACTGAATGACAGACGATCCGAACCGGGGCACTTCGACCCTTGGCGATAGTTTTGGCGATATCCGGGGGCAGACCGCCGATTTCCGGGAGGAGCTGGCGGAGGCGACCCGGCAGATCCGGGCGATGGACAGCGAGACGCAGCGGCTTTCACGCTCGCTGGGTTCTTCGCTGCGCTCGGCCTTCGACAAGGCGGTGTTCGGCGGGGGCAAGCTGACGGATGTGTTCCGCGGGCTGGCCCGCAACGTGGCCGGGCGGGCTCTGGATTCGGCGTTGAGGCCGGTAGAGAGCGCGATCGGGACGGGGATTTCCTCGATCTTCAGCGGTGGGCTGACCGGGCTCTTCGGGTTCGCGAAGGGTGGTGCGTTCTCTGCAGGGAATGTGCGCGCTTTCGCCAATGGCGGGATCGTCAACGGGCCGACGGCCTTTCCCATGCGCGGCGGGGCCGGGCTGATGGGCGAGGCCGGGCCGGAGGCGATCATGCCGCTGACCCGCGGCGCGGATGGCCGGTTGGGCGTACGTGCGCAGGGCGGCGGGGCGCCCAACGTGACGATCAATATCCAGACGCCGGATGTGGCGGGGTTCGAACGCTCCCGCGGGCAGATCGCGGCGCAACTGGCACGCGCGGTCGGGCGCGGTTCCCGCAGGCTGTAGGAGGCGAGGATGAGTTTCCATGATGTGCGCTTTCCGGGCGCGATATCGTTCGGCTCCTCAGGCGGTGTCGAGCGGCGGACCGAGGTGGTGACGCTGGCGAACGGCTTTGAGGAGCGCAACTCCCCCTGGTCGCAGTCGCGCAGGCGCTATGACGCGGGCCTTGGCATTCAGGACATGAACGATCTGGACGAGGTGCTGGCCTTCTTCGAGGCACGGCGCGGGCGTCTGTTCGGGTTCCGCTGGAAGGACTGGCTGGATCACCGGTCTGGCTTGCCTGGCGCGCCAGTGGATCCGACGGATCAGGTGATTGGGACCGGCGATGGGAGCGTCTCGAGCTTTCAGCTGACCAAGACCTATGAGAGCGGCGGTTTCTCCGCCGTGCGTGAGATCACAAAGCCGATCGAGGCGAGCGTTCGGGTCGCCGTGGGCGGGGTCGAGCAGACCCCGGGCAGCGGGTTTATCCTGAATGGTGGTTTGGTGGAGTTGTCGTCCGCGCCGGCCTTTGGCGTGCAGGTCACCGCCGGGTTTGAGTTCGACGTGCCGGTGCGGTTCGACACGGATGTGATCGAGGTGAACCTCGCGGCGTTCGAGGCGGGCGAGATCCCTTCGGTCCCAATCATCGAGGTACGCCTGTGACCCGGGCGCTGCCGCAGACGCTGGTCGACAGCTTCGCGACCGGCTGCACGACGCTTTGCCGTTGTTGGCGGGTCGAGCGGGTGGATGGCGTGGTCCTGGGGTTCACCGATCACGACCGGGATCTGGACTTCGACGGCGTGACCTATCTGGCCGGATCCGGACTGACCGGTTCGGCCGTCGAGCGGGCGACGGGTGGCCGAGCGGACACGTATTCGCTGTCGGGCGCGTTGCAGTCGGAGGTGATCACCGAGCGCGATATCGCGGCAGGGCACTATGACAGCGCCTCGGTGATACTGCTTCTGGTCGATTGGCAGGAGGTCGAGAGCCGGGCGGTGCTGGCGACCGGCCGGATTGGCGAGATACGGCGAACCGATGTGGCCTTTGAGGCGGAGGTTCTTGGCCTCTCGGAAGAGCTAGAGCAGCCGGTGGGTCGGGCCTATCTGCGCCGCTGCGATCTGAGGCTTGGCGAGCCGCGCTGCGGGGTCGATCTTGGTGATCCCGCGTTTCTGGGGACCGGGAGTGTCACGGCGCTCCCCTCGGCCCAGAGGCTGATTGTCGACGGGATATCGAGCTTCGATGCGGGTTGGTTCGCCGAGGGCGCGCTGACCTGGACCTCCGGCGACAATCAGGGCGCGGTGGCTGAGGTCAAATCGCATCTGCTCGCCAATGGAGTTGCCACGATCGATCTGTGGCTCGCGCCCGCGCTGCCGGTGCAGATTGGCGATACGTTCTCGATCATTGCGGGATGTGACAAGCGAGCGGAAACCTGTCGGTTGAAATTCGCCAACTTCCTGAACTTTCGGGGCTTTCCGCACATGCCGGGCGATGATTTCGCGAATGGCTATCGCTCTGGCGGCGGGCATGACGGGGGCTCGCTGCTCAATGGCTGACCCGGTTGCCATTGCGCAGAGTTGGCTTGGCACGCCCTATCGCCATCAGGCGAGTTGCAAGGGGGCGGGGGCCGACTGTCTGGGCCTGATCCGGGGGATCTGGCGCGAGCTTTACGGCGCGGAGCCCGAGATGCCGCCCGCCTACACGCCTGACTGGGGCGAGGCGCGGGGCGATGAGATACTGATGGCGGCGGCGCTCCGCCATCTCAAGCCGGTCGAACGGGCCAAACCTGGCGACGTTCTGCTGTTTCGCATGCGGGAGACCGGCCCCGCAAAACACCTCGCGGTGCTCTCCGAGACGGGAGAGACCCCGCGCATGATCCATGCCTATTCCGGACATGCCGTCTGTGAGACCAGCCTGACGCCCGCCTGGGCGCGGCGGATCGCGGCGCGGTTCCGGTTTCCCATGAAGGACAACTGATGGCCACTTTGCTCTTGTCCGCCGCAGGCTCCGCCGTTGGCGGGGCTGTTGGCGGGACGCTGCTGGGCGTCTCCGCCCAGACGATCGGCCAGGTGGCCGGTGCCGTCGGCGGTGCGTTGATCGATGCGCGGCTGTTCCGCTCTGGCTCGCAGCCGGTTGAGACTGGCCGGGCGCGCTCGCTCAGGATCCAGGGCTCGACCGAGGGGGCTCCGATCCCCACCGTCTATGGCCGGATGCGGGTCTCGGGTCAGCTGATCTGGTCGACCAAGTATCTCGAGAAGGTCACGACCACGCGCCAGGGCGGCAAGGGGGGCGGTGGTTCCTCGGGCCAGACAGTGCGCGAGTTCTCCTACTGCATCAGTTTTGCGGTTGCGATTGGTGAGGGTCCGATCGACCGGATCGGCCGGATCTGGGCAGATGGGAAACTGCTGGATAAGCAAGGGCTTACGATCCGTACCTATCGAGGGACGGAGAACCAGCAGCCCGATCCGAAAATCATGGCGGTCGAGGGAGCGGACCGGGTGCCCGCTTATCGCGGCACGGCCTATGTCGTTTTCGAAGATCTGCCTGTCGGCCGTTTCGGCGACCGGATTCCGCAGCTGAATTTCGAGGTGTTCCGTGCGCCGCCTGAAAACCCGCTGATTTCGGGCGAGGAGGTCGGGCCGCGGCTCTCCAAGCTGATCAAGGGGGTCGCATTGTCGCCCGGCTCGGGCGAGTGGGCGCTGGATACCCGCCAGTCGCGCTACGTCTTTCCCCAGGGTGGCAGCCAGTTTGCCAATGTGAACAACTCCGAGGGACGGCCAGATGCGATGGTCGCGCTCGACCAGCTCGATGCCGACCTGCCGATGGCGGACAGCGTCAACCTGATTGTGAGCTGGTTCGGGACCGACCTCAGGGTTGGCGAATGTCGGGTGGAGCCCCGGGTCGAAGCGCGGAACCGGGCGAGTGCGCCGAGCGCATGGTCGGTGAGCGGTCTGACAGCAGGAACGGCCACGCTGGTGAGCCGGAACGAGGATGGCCGACCTAACTATGGCGGGACGCCCGACGACGGCTCGGTCATCCGCCTGATCCAGGAGTTGAACGCGCGCGGCAAGAAGGTGATGCTTTATCCCTTCCTGCTGATGGACGTTCCGCCGGGCAACGACCTGCCGGACCCTTATACGGGGGCTGTGGGTCAGCCGGTTTTCCCGTGGCGTGGCCGGATCACCTCGAGCGTGGCGCCGGGGCAGGCGGGCTCGCCCGATCAGACGGCGGCGATGGCGGCCGAGGTCGCGAGTTTCTTCGGGACCGCTTCGGCGAGCGATTTCATCGTCGGGGGCAGTGTGAGCTATGCGGGACCCGCCGAGTTTACCTGGCGGCGCTTTGTCCTGCATCTGGCAGCGCTTGCGAAGGCTGCTGGCGGGGTCGAGGCGATCTGCATCGGGACTGAGCTGCGCGGCATCACGACGCTGCGCTCAGACCGCACGGTCTATCCGGCGGTCGGCCAGCTCAAGGCTCTGGCCGGTGAGGTGCGCACATTGTTGCCGAGCGCCAAGATCGGTTACGCGGCGGATTGGACGGAGTATTTCGGGCACCAGCCGCAGGACGGATCGAACGATGTGATCTTCCATCTCGATCCGTTGTGGAGCGATGCGAATATCGATTTCGTCGGCATCGATGATTACACGCCGCTGTCGGATTGGCGCTACACGACCGATCATCTGGACCGAGTGGCGGGGGCGGACTCGGTCTATTCGCTGCCCTACCTTTCCGGCAATGTGGAGGGGGGCGAGTATTACGACTTCTTCTATGCTGATGATGGCGCCCGAACCTTGCAGGCGCGGACCCCGATTGCGGATACCGCCCATGGCGAGGACTGGGTCTTTCGCGCGAAGGACATCCGTGGCTGGTGGCAGAATGCGCATCACAACCGGATTGGCGGGGTGCGGGAGACGGGCTCGACCGGCTGGGTGCCTGAAAGCAAGCCTGTTTGGCTGACCGAGACGGGATGCCCGGCGATCGATCTGGGCGGCAATCAGCCAAACCTGTTCTACGACCCGAAAAGCTCGGAGAGTGCGATCCCGTTCGGATCGGTCGGTGCTCGGGACGATGAGATCCAGCGGCGCTTTCTGCAGGCCAAGCTCGGATACTGGCAGGATGCGGAAAATAACCCAATATCAAGTGTTTATGCAGGAAGAATGATCCCGAACAACAGGGTGTTCGTGTGGACCTGGGATGCGCGCCCGTTTCCTGATTTCCCGACCCGTGAAAGTGTTTGGGCCGATGGGCCTTCCTATGATTTCGGGCATTGGCTAACCGGTCGTGTGAGCGCCTCTTCGCTGGCCGAGGTCGTGGCGGATATCCTGCTGAGCCGGGGGATCACGAACTTCGATGTCTCGCGGCTGTTCGGGACGGTCGACGGCTATCAGATCGAGACGACGCTATCGGCGCGCCAGGCGCTGCAACCCCTGATGCAGGCTTACGGGTTCGACGCGTTTGAGGCGCAGGATCGGATCGTGTTCGTGATGCGCGATCTGCGCCCGTCCTTCTTCATAGGTCCCGACCGGCTGATCGAAAGCGGCGATCCGGCGGAGGGGCCGTTGCTGCGCGAACGGACGAGCGCCGGTGCAGCGGTCGACGCGGTTCGGCTGGGCTTTGTTGAGGCGGAGAGTGACTACCGCCTCGGCGCCGTCGATGCGCGGCAGAACGCGACGCTGGCGAGCCGGGTGGCGGAGACCTCGCTGCCGATCGCCCTGTCATCGACGCGGGCGCGGCTGATGGCGCAGCGGTTGCTGGCAGAGGCGATGCGAACCGAGGAGACGGTCTCCTTCGCGCTGCCGACTTCGGAGCTGGCGCTCGAGCCCGGTGATCTGATCGAACTGGCGGAGAGCCCGGATCCGTTCCGTGTCGAGAGCATCGTCGATGGGCCGGTCCGTGAGATCACGGCGGTCAGGGTCGAACGCTCGCTGACAGTGCCAGCCGCGACTTTGCCGGATACACGGGAGACGGAGTTGCCGGTCACGGCCGGGCCGATCGACGCGGTGTTCCTCGACCTGCCGGTGCTGGATGCCGACGACAAGGTTGTGCCGGGGTTTGCGGTGACCGCCGATCCGTGGCCCGGTGAGGTCGCGATTTATGCGGCCGCCGGGACGGACGGTTTCAATCTGGTTGGCGAGGGGCGTCAGCCAGCGTCGATCGGGATGCTCACCGAGGATCTGCTTCCCGGAACTCCGAACCGATGGCAGCGGGTCAGCGTCGAGATCGCGCTGCCGGGGGCCGGTGTGGCCTCGGCCGAGCGGCTGGCTGTTCTCAACGGGGCGAACACGGCTGCGTTGCGCAGGCCCGATGGCGAGTGGGAGATCCTGCAGTTCCGTGAGGCGGAGCTTGTTGGGCCGGGGATCTACCGGCTCTCGCTTCTGCTGCGCGGTCAGAGAGGAACCGAAGCGCTGACGCCCATGGTGCTGCCTGCCGGGACGGAGCTGGTTGTTTTGGATGGGCGTATCGTGACTCTGCCCTCCACTGCCGCGCCGCGCGGGCTTCAAAGGACCTGGCGGATCGGACCGGCCGAGTTTGGCTTTGCGCACCCGAGCTATGTGGAGACGGTCGAAACCTTCCTTGGCACAGGCCTCAGGCCGTTCGCGCCGGCGCGTCTCAGCGTGGATGGTGATCTCGGCGGAGATATCGCGGTCTCGTGGATCCGGCAAACGCGGATCGGCGGGGACAGTTGGGAGCAGTTCGAGGTGCCGCTCGGCGAAGACGAGGAAGTCTACCGGGTGCGCGTGCTGCAAGGCGGGAGCGTGCTTCGGGAGGAGAAGAGCGCGACGCCGGGCTTTCTCTATACGCAAGCGATGCAGGCCGCCGATGGCGTTGCGTCTGGGGCAGAGATCGCGGTCTCGCAGTTTTCCAACACGTTTGGATTTGGGCCTGAGAGGAGGATCCTGATCAATGGCTGATACAGCAAATCTTGCATTGCCGCTTTTGGATGCGGCGCAGGCGCAGAAGCATGTGACCGTGAACGAGGCGCTCGCCCGGGTCGATGCATTGGGTTTCGGCGCGGTGGTGTCGATTGGCGAGACTGTGCCGCCCGCGGTTCAGGATGGTGAGGTTCATGTCGTTGGTGCGGGTGCGACCGGCGACTGGGCCGGTCAGGACATGGCGCTGGCGATCGGTTCGAATGGCGGCTGGACTTTCTACGCTCCGCGGGTTGGCTGGTCCGTCTGGGTGCTGGCCGAGGGCGAGATCCATGTCTTCGACGGGCTGAGCTGGCGGGCAGGCGCGGTTGCGCTCTCGCCCGGCCGGGCGACGACCAACGAACGGGTGATGGAGTTCGATCACACGGTTTCGGGCGCTGTGTCGACCACTTCGGCCGAGATCCCGGACAAGGCTGTGGTGCTTGGGATTTCGGCGCGGGTCGTCGGTGAGATCACCGGGGCCAGCGGGTGGAGCCTAGGGGTCGCGGGGAGCCCGGACCGATACGGCACCGGGTTCGGCACGGCTCTGAACTCGACGGCCGAGGGCGTGACCGGACAACCGCTCGCCTATTACGGCGGGACCGCGCTGGAGATCACCGCCGAGGGCGGGAGCTTCACTGCGGGCCAGATCCGGATTGCCGTTCATTATCAATCGATTGCCGCGCCTGGCGCGGTCTGATCAAGAGGGGATGACCATGCGAATCTTTGCGATGATTGCCTGCGCCGTAGCGCTTTCGGGATGCGAGACGCTGGAGGCTCTGGCGCCGCAGACCGTGGCCGGTTTCGAGGCGGGCGGCGTGCTGGGTGCGCTCGACGGCGCGTCGGGCGCGATCCTGGCCAGGTGCCGCCGGTATGATGGCGCGGAGTTCCGGGTCGCCATGGATGTGCTGGGTGAGAACACCGGCACAACCGGACGCGTCCAAAGCGTTCGGAGCGAGCGTCGTAAGATCTGCGCCACTGCCGGTGCGGTCGCGATCCTGAGCGCCCGGGGCAGCTGACAGGATCCGTACGAAAGCCTGCCATTTCACGAAACTTTATTGCCAGCCGCACAATTTCTGGCTGGACAGTAGCACCTGAGTTCCCCATCTCTGCCCGACATCGGCTATAGTCGGTGCGCAGAGATGGGAGGGACCCATGGCGCTCAAGACAAGAACCACGACACCTGCATCGGTCGACCCGGTCTGGCGGCAGATGCGCGAGGAGGCCGAGCAGCTGGCGGTGAACGAGCCGCTGATGGCAAGCTTCGCTCATTCGGTCGTGCTGCACCACCCGAGCTTTGAAAACGCGCTCTGCTACCGGATCGCGCAGAAGCTCTCCTCCCCCGAATTCTCTCCCCTGCTGATGCGCGAGATCGCCGAGGCCGGCCATGCCGCGAATCCTGAGATGGGGCGCGCGGCGCGGGCCGATATCGTGGCGATCTATGATCGCGATCCTGCCTGCGACCGGATGCTGAACCCGCTTTTGTATTTTAAAGGGTTCCTCGCGGTGCAGAGCCAGCGGCTGGGCCATTGGTTGTGGAAGACCGGCCGCAAGGATGTAGCGCTGTTCATCCAGATGCGCTCCTCGGAGATCTTCGGCTGCGACATCCACCCCGGCGCCAGGGTCGGCAAGGGGATCATGATCGACCATGCCCATTCCATCGTCATCGGCGAGACGGCGGTGGTGGGCGATGATGTCTCGATGCTGCATTCAGTGACGCTCGGCGGCACCGGAAAGGCGGGCGGCGACCGGCATCCTAAAATTGGCAATGGCGTCCTGATCGGCGCGGGTGCGAAGGTGCTCGGCAACATCCATGTTGGCCATTGCTCGCGCATTGCCGCAGGCTCTGTGGTGCTGAAGGATGTGCCCTCGGAGAAGACGGTGGCCGGGATCCCGGCGAAGATCGTCGGCGACGCGGGGTGTGACCGGCCCTCGATCAGCATGAACCACCTGCTCGTGACCAGCGATCCGGAGGACATCGTTCCCGATTGCTGAGCCAGCCGGCGCGGCCCAGGGCCCACCCACCCGGGCCGCCCGCGAGGCCAGGTTTCGCCAACAGCGCGCCCCCTCGCCCTGGGCCGCGCAGTCTTCCCTTCCCCTTTAGAGAATAAATGGCCAGCGCGGCCGGGCATCTCCCGCCCGCGCTGGACCTTTTCGGTGTATGATGTGCGTGGGCTCAGCCCTCGGACGGTTCGACCTCTGGCAGGTTCGAGCCGATGAACTCGCTGGGGCTCAGGAGATTGTCCTGATCCCGGTCGAGCTGGGCGAAGATCTCGGGGTCGAGCTCCGGATAGGCTTGCTGGAACTCGCCGAGCGTGATCTGCGCGTCCGAGTTGGCGTCGATCACGGTAAAGGTGTCCGCGGTGCCCGCGAGCGCGAGACCGGCAGCACCGAGGATGGAAACGGAAACGAGAGTAAGCTTGGTCAGCATGGGGGAGTCTCCTTTCATCTCCAGGCGATCCGGACCGTCCGAACCGCTGGGATGACACGCGGGGCTGGCGCGGCCTCCGGCGGAAAAAATGCAACTTTTTCAACGGTAAAAAGGTCTGACTTTCCGGATAGTCGCCTGATCGCAGCGGCTTGGAAGCGCATGGTGATGTTGTGCGAGAGCGCGGACAGACGGCGAGGCTCGCTGTCCCGAGCCGCATAGGAGCGACCGTCAGCTGGCCGCGCTTGACGGGATGCAAAGCAGGAGTGCCGCCGCCCCGGCCATGCGAGATCTTGGATTGCGGAGAGAGCGCTGGCCGGGTGGGGTCCGCTCAAGCTGATCAATCCACGCGTGTTTTACGCATGCTCAGGCTAAACCTCGAGGGCGAAAGCGGATGACTCGGCTCAGGCGCGGCGGCGCCGACGGCCCTCGCGGGCACCCCGGGCGCCTTCTGGTGCGGCGGCACCTGCGGGTTTGTTGAACCTGATCCAGTTGCCGCCCGAGGCATCGTTGTCGAGCAGGAAATCGGCCGCTTTGATGGCCTCGATCTCCTTGGATGGGGTCGCCTTGGTCGAGGTCAGGCCGAGGAGGGGGGCGAGCGTGTCCCAGTCGGCGCCCTCCGGGATTGTGACGCCGAGGGCTGCCAGCGCCTCGGTCTTCTCGGCGATCTTCTTGGCAGAGGCGCCCTGTTGCACCGGGTTCATGATCGCGGAGGTCATGCCCGCGGCGGCCGCCATCGGCAGGAAGGCATTGTTGATGCCGTGCCGGTTCGGCAGGCCGAAGGAGATGTTGGATGCGCCGCAGGTGGTGTTGACGCCCAGTTCCTCGCGCAGGCGGCGCACGAGTGCGAAGACCTGGAGCCCGGCGGTCGCCATCGCGCCCACGGGCATGACCAGCGGATCGACCACGATGTCATGGGCCGGGATGCCGTGATCGGCGGCGCGATGGACGATCTTGCGCGCAACCTCGAAGCGGACATCCGGATCCTCGGAAATGCCCGTGTCGTCGTTCGAGATCGCGACCACGGGCACATTGTATTTCTTGACCAGCGGCAGGACCATTTCGAGCCGTTCCTCCTCGCCGGTTACCGAGTTCAGGAGCGGGCGGCCCTCGCAGGCTTCAAGACCGGCCTCGAGCGCGCCGGGGACCGAGCTGTCGATGCAGAGAGGCACATCGACCAGGCCCTGGACGAGCTCGATCATCTTGCGCATCAGCGGTGGTTCGGTCTCGTTCGGGTTGGGGTTGGAGTTGTAGACTACGCCAGCGTTGACATCGAGCACGGTGGCGCCGCAGGCGACCTGTTCGAGCGCGTCCTTCCTGACCGTCTCGAAATCCCCTGCTTCGAGTTCTGCGGCGAGCTTCTTACGGCCGGTGGGGTTGATCCGCTCGCCGATCACGCAGAACGGCTGGTCGAAGCCGATCACGACGGTCTTTGTCTTGCTCTCGACGATGGTGCGGGTCATGGACGCTTTCCTAACTTGAGGTCTTTCGGTCGGTGGTGCCTGTCTGAGGCTGGGTCAGCTTAGCGGCGGCGGGCTTGTGCCCGCCACGACATACCCTCGCTCCGCTGCTTGCGCAGCGATGCGAGGTGCAGGCGCATGCGGCCAAAGCTGGCTCCCACGCGCTTTGCGCAGGCAAAGCGCAATCATAGGCGTATGCCCGTCAGGGCATTCCGCTTGGTTCACTTCGGCTTCAGCCATGGGCGGCGCGGGCCATCGGGGTCTGGCGGCCGAACTCGCTGGTGAAGTCGGCGCTGTTCTTGATGCCGCCCAGCGGGAAGAAATGCACCTTGGTGATGTTGAAGTCGGGATGCGCGGCCTTGTGGGCGGCGAGGTCGCGCAGGACCTCCTCAGGCGTGAACGGCAGCACCAGTTTCGTGACATCCGCGGCTCGGCGTTGGAGTACCCGCAGGCTGGGGCCGACGCCGCAGGCAAGGGCAAACTTGATCAGCGTCTGCAGCTTCGCCGGGCCCGCGACACCGATATGGATCGGCAGGGTCACGCTCGCCTCCGCCAGCTTGTTTGCCCAGGCGATGACCGGCTCGGCCTCAAAGCAGAACTGGGTCGCGATCGCCATCTCGGCGTCGGTGCGCTCCGAGAACGCCTGTTTCCAGCGGATCGCCTCCATCACATTCGCATCCGATCCGTCCGGGTCGATATCCTTGTTACCCTCCGGATGCCCCGCCACGTGCAGGCGTTTGAAGCCCGCGCAGTCGAAGGCGCCATCCTCCAGAAGCTGCATCGAGGAATGGAAATCTCCATGCGGTTTGTCCACGCCGCCCGCGAGCAAAAGCGCCTGATCGATCCCGGCCTCGCCCTGGTAGCGCGCGATCCAGTCGGCCAGTGTCGCGGTGTCCTTGATGATCCGCGCCGGAAAATGCGGCATCACCGGAAAGCCTTCGCCGGCGATACGCTTGGCGGTCGCCACCATATCCTCGATCGGCGTGCCCTCGATATGGGCGATGTAGACCCGGGTGCCCGCTGGCAGGATCTCGGCAAAGCTTTCGACCTTTTCCGCCGTGCGCGGCATCACTTCGATCGAGAAGCCGTCGAGAAAGCCCGCCAAGTCTGCATTGTCCGCGCATCTGGGCGCCGGTTTTTCCTTGCGGGAGAAGAAGTTCAGGATGCTTGCCATCTTCCGTGTCCTCAGCCGGCCCAGCCGTCATTGGCGATCAGGGTCTTGATGCGGTCGGTGTCGAATTCCTGGTCGAGCCGGGTTGCCTCCGCCTCGGCAACCTCTTCCGGGTCGCCGTCGATATCGACGGGGTCGGCCCGGCGCCATTCTGCCAGATAAGCCTCGGAATCCTTAGCGCCAATCTTCATCGCGCACCGGTCGATCGCCTGCTCGAACCGCTCAGGCAACTGGCGCTTGGCCAGCGGCTTGCGGCCCTTTTTTATGATGACCTGGGCGGGGATGTCCCGCCAGTAGACGATCTGAAGCTGCGCCATCGTTTCCCGACCCTTTCTCGATCTTCTCTCCACATAGGGATTTGCGTCGCGGTGCTGCGGCAGATTTTCGACTTGGTGTCGGTGTTCTGCGACATTCTCACGAACGCGGGGGAAAACGTGTTCGCGCGAACAACCCAAGGTTCTTGTCGCGCCTTTCGCACTCGCGTAAGGTTATCGCGTGTGGAGAGGAGGGGCGTTCGTGTCTCAGGGAGCGCGTAATGCGCCGCATCGGAGGTCTGTGTCCGGTTCGGGCCGCGCGCGGCGCGGGCCGCCGGGCGTGATCAGCAACGCGCCGATTGCGGCGCTGGATCTCGGGACAAACAACTGCCGCCTGCTTGTCGCCCGGCCAAAGGGTGATCATTTCGAAGTAATGGATGCGTTCAGCCGGACCGTGCGTCTCGGCGAGGGGGTCGAGGGCAGCAATGTCCTGTCCGAATCCGCCCAGAAACGCGCGCTCAAGGCGCTCAGGATCTGCGCGGGCAAGATCCGCCACCATCGGGTCAGGGAATGCCGGGTCGTGGCGACCGAGGCCTGCCGCCGCGCGCTCAACGGCGACGCTTTCGCGGACCGGGTCGCGCACGAGACCGGGCTCTCGCTTGACATCATCGCGCCGGAGGAGGAGGCGCGACTGGCGGTGGCCGGATGCGCGCCCCTGGTCGACAGTCGGGCAGAGCAGCTTCTGGTCTTCGATATCGGTGGCGGCTCGACCGAGCTGATCTGGATCGACATGTCCGGCACACCGCCGGAGCGGCGCAGTGCCCTGATCCGCGCGGTCGCCCCCACGGGCTCGATCGAGACAAAGGCGGTGCGCAAGGCAAAGGCCCGGATATCGGACTGGATCTCGGTGCCGATCGGGGTCACCACCCTGCATGACCGCTTTGCCGACATTGCCGATGACCAGAAGCGTTTCGCTGCCATGTCCTGGCATTTCGAGCAGCGTCTGGCGCCCTTCGGACCTTACGATCCCGACGATACCTCCCCGCTCACAAGCCATCTTCAGATCATCGGCGTCTCCGGCACTGCGACGACATTCGGTGCGCTGCATCTGGATCTGACCAGCTATGACCGCAGCCAGGTCGACGGGCTCTGGCTGCCGGGCCCGCAGGCGGGCGCGGTCGCCGACAGGATCCTGGCGATGGGCGCGCCGGGCCGGGCCGCGCACCCTGGGATCGGCCCCCGCCGGGCGGATCTGGTCGTCTCCGGCGCCGCGATCCTGATGACGATCCTGCGGGTCTGGCCGGTGGAGCGGATGCGCATCGCCGATCGCGGCTTGCGCGAAGGCATGCTCTATGGCCTGATCCGGGCGCGACGGGCGAAGCGGCAGCAGGGCTAATCCTTCATGGCGAAAAGGCCGGGCAAAGGGCCGGGGGGCAAGGCGAGCTCCGGGCGCGGGGAACGCGCCCTCAAGGTCAGGGTGAAGAGCGCGAAGGGGCGCAGGCTGTCCTCCACCCGCTGGCTGGAGCGTCAGCTGAACGACCCTTATGTGCAGCGTGCCAAGGCCGAGGGCTATCGCGGCCGCGCTGCCTACAAACTGATCGAGTTGGATGACAAGTTCCGGTTTCTAGTCCCCGGTGCCCGGGTCGTCGATCTCGGCGCGGCGCCGGGCGGCTGGAGCCAGGTCGCGGCGGCCCGGGTCAACGCGCTGGGGGAGCGCAAGGGCAAGGCAAAGGGCCGGGTGATCGGGGTAGATCTGCAGGAGATGGAGCCGATTGCCGGGGCGGATCTCATCCAGCTCGATTTCCTCGATGAGGGTGCGGACGAGACGGTGAAGGCCCTGCTGGACGGCGCAGCCGATGCGGTGATCAGCGATATGGCCGCGGCCGCCTCGGGCCATCGCCAGACCGATCACCTGAAGATCATGGCGCTGGCGGAGGCCGCCGCCTATTTCGCCTTCGATGTCCTGGCTGAGGGCGGCACCTATGTCGCCAAGATGCTGCAGGGCGGAGCGGAGGCCTGGCTGCTGACGCTTCTGAAACGAAACTTCGCGAAAGTGGCCCATGTGAAACCGCCGGCGAGCCGGAAGGATTCGGCCGAGATCTACCTCATCGCCACCGGATTTCGAGCAGGGGCGAACCAAGCGGAATGCCCCTGACGGGGCATGCGCCTTCACTGGGCGTTTTGCGTTGCGCAAAACGCGCTGGCGCCCGGTTCTCAGCGCGATGTTTTGGTTCGGGCGCCCGCGCCTTCTTCGCTGTCGGAGACGGCGAAGAAGGGTATGTCGTGGCGGGGCTTGCCCCGCCTCCGCTCAGTTCGTCCGGGCATGGAAGATGAAGCCGAGCAGGTTCATTAGAAGCTGGGCTGCCAGGATCGAGGTCGAGCCTGTCGCATCGTAGTCGGGCGCCACCTCGACGAGGTCGATCCCGACGACCTCGTGGTTTTGCGCGACCGCCTGCAGAAGTTCCAGCACTTCATAATAGAGAAACCCGCCATGGCTCGGCGTGCCTGTGCCCGGCGCGATCGAGGGACAGAAGGCATCGATGTCGATGGTGATGTAGACCCGCGCACCTGCCGGGATGCGTTTGGCCGCCTCGATGACTCCCATTCGCCGGATCTGGCGCACGGACTGGATGTCGGAGCCCATGGCCCGGGCGGCCTCGTAACCCTCTTTCGCCGTCGAGCTTACATTGCGGATACCGAACTGGCTGAGCCCTGTGACGTACTCCTTCTCCGCGGCGCGCCGCATCGGGTTGCCGTGACCGAAGCGGACGCCATGGCGTTCATCGACGAAATCGAGATGGGCGTCGATCTGAAGGATGTGGATCGGGCCCCGCCCCTCGAAGGCATCCACGCAGGGGATATTGACCGAGTGGTCTCCGCCGATCACAACCGGCAGGGCACCCGCGGTCAGGATCGCCTCGACGCCCGCGCGGATATTGGCGTGGCTTTGGACCGTGTCGGTATGTACGATATCCGCATCGCCAAGATCGACGATCCGCACCTCCTCGCCCAGATAGGTGGCGTCGTCCTCGTGATCATAGGCGCCCGCATGGCCGAAGCTGAACAACGTCGACGCCTCGCGCACCCCGCGCGGGCCGAAGCGGGCGCCGCTGCGCCATTGCGTGCCGAAATCGAAGGGGGCGCCGAGGATCGCGCAATCGGCCTCGATCGCCGTCCAATCCGGCTGATAGGGCTTCTTCGCGAAGGTCGGGATCCCGACAAAGGGCAGGTTTAGGCGGCCGGTCTCGTAGCCGTGGCTCATGGTCGGGAACTCCAGCTTGAAGGTGGCTGCGACACTAGCCATCTGCCGAAGTCCGGCAAGCCTCTTTCCTTTCGCGCGGTGACGTGAGATAGGGGGGCGCCAACACCGTTCCCTGCAGCCGGAGGATGTCATGCAGATTCGTGAGGCGCTCACCTTTGACGATGTTCTTCTGGTCCCCGGCGCGTCCGAAGTGCTGCCGACGGAGGCGAATACGCGCACTCGGGTCACCGGTGAGATCGAGCTGAACATCCCGCTTCTGTCCTCGGCAATGGACACGGTGACAGAGAGCGCGATGGCGATCGCCATGGCTCAGGCGGGCGGCATGGGGGTGATCCACCGCAATCTCGATATCGAGGTGCAGGCGGCCCAGGTCCGCCAGGTGAAACGCTTTGAAAGCGGGGTGGTCTACAACCCGATCACCATCGGGCCCGAGCAGACGCTGGCCGATGCGCAGGCGCTGTCGGCGCAGTACAACATCACCGGGTTTCCTGTGGTCGACGCGTCGAAGCGCCTGGTCGGCATCCTGACCCATCGCGATATCCGGTTCTGCGACGACCTCTCGACCCCGGTCAGCAAGCTGATGACGGCCAGGGATCTGGCCACAGTGCGCGAACCTGTGGATCTGACCCAGGCCAAGAAGCTGCTGCAGGAGCGGCGGATCGAGAAGTTGCTGGTCGTCAACGAGGCGGGGGAGTGCACCGGGCTGCTGACGGTCAAGGATATCCAGAAGGCGGTCTTGAACCCGCAAGCCTGCAAGGATGCGCTCGGCCGCCTGCGGGTGGCGGCGGCGACGACCGTGGGCGATCAGGGGTTCGACCGCTCCGCCGCGCTGATCGATGCGGGCGTGGATCTTGTGGTGGTCGACACGGCGCATGGCCACTCGGCAAGCGTTGCCGAGGCTGTTCAGCGGATCAAGAAACACTCGAATTCGGTGCAGGTGGTCGCCGGCAATGTGGCGACAGCCGAGGCAACCCGCGCGCTCATCGATGCCGGCGCTGATGCGGTGAAGATCGGGATCGGGCCGGGCTCGATCTGTACGACGCGGATTGTGGCCGGGGTCGGCGTGCCCCAGCTCACTGCCGTTCTGGACTGCGCTGAGGAAGCCGCCAGATCCGGCACGCCTGTGATCGCCGATGGTGGGATCAAGTTTTCGGGCGACCTGGCGAAAGCAATCGCCGCGGGTGCGCATTGCGCCATGATCGGCTCGATGTTGGCGGGCACGGATGAGGCGCCGGGCGAGGTCTTCCTCTACCAGGGTCGCAGCTACAAGAGCTATCGCGGCATGGGCTCGGTCGGCGCGATGGCGCGCGGCTCGGCGGATCGCTATTTCCAGAAGGAAGTCGCCAACGAGAAGCTTGTGCCGGAGGGGATCGAGGGGCAGGTGGCTTATAAGGGTCCGTCGAGCACGGTGGTCCACCAGCTTGTCGGCGGCCTGCGCGCGGCCATGGGCTATACTGGCAACCGTACCATCGACGAGATGCGCACCGGCTCAAACTTCGTGCGCATCACCGGGGCCGGGCTGAAGGAGAGCCATGTCCACGATGTGCAGATCACCCGCGAGGCGCCGAACTATCGCGGAACGTGATCAGCTTGCTCTGGCCAAGCAGGGGTTGATAGGGTAGACGCTACAGAAAGTGTAGTCACCCGGGAGAGCCGCGATGGACGCCACCCAACTCACCATCCTCGCCGCCTGTGCGCAGGTGCTCGTCCTGCTATTGGTCGGCTACCGCACCATTCGCGGGCGGTTCCACGATGTCTACCATAACGGTGTGAAGATCCGGGACATCGCGATCACGCAGGACGGCTATACCGAGCCGGTGCAGAAGCTTCAGGCCAATCTCAACAACCAGTTTCAGACGCCGATCTATTTCTACGCGGCGATCCTGTTTGGCCTGCATGTCGAGGCGACTGGAACGGTCTTTGCCATCGCGGCCTGGGTCTATGTTCTCTCGCGGATCACCCATCACGTGGTGCATACCGGGCGCAATCATATCCTCCACCGGATGATCAGTTTCCTCACCGGATGCGCGGCGGTTCTGGTGATGTGGGCGGCGGTGGCGGCCCGGGTTCTCGCGGGGTAGGTCATGCGGCCCGACGCGCGGGTCCAAGCTGCGATAGAGGTTCTTGGCCGGTGGCGCGGAAACGACCTGCCGGCTGAGCGTGTTCTCGCCGACTGGGGTCGCGCGAACCGCTATGCGGGGTCCGGCGACCGGCGGGCCATCGCCGATCTGGTCTATGACGCGATCCGCCGGTGGTGTTCGGCCGCGTGGCTCGTGGGGTCGGAAGAGCCGAGGGCTGTCGTGCTTGGCACGCTCCTTCAGGCGGGCGCGGATGTGGATGGCCTCTTCTCCGGCACGCGGCATGGCCCGGCGCGGCTGGACGCGGCGGAACGCGCGGCCAAGGCGCCCGCCGATCTTGCCAGGGCGCCATGGGGCATCCGCCTGGATCTGCCGGATTGGCTGGAGGCCGAGTTGGAGGGCGTGCCGGAGGAGGCGCTGGCCGGGCTGCGGCATCGTGCGCCGCTGGATCTTCGGGTCAACCGGCTGAAGGCAGACAGGGCGGACGCGATCGCGCGTTTAGCCGAGGACGGGATCGAGGCTGTGCCGGGGCCGCTGTCAGCCGACTGTCTGCGTGTCGTGGAGGGTTGGCATCGGGTGCAGCGCTCGGGCGCCTATGTCGCGGGTCTGGTCGAGATCCAGGACGCCGCGAGTCAGGCCGGGGCCGCGTTCGCCCAGGTTCAGCCGGGTGAGCATGTCGTCGACTTCTGCGCGGGCGGCGGTGGTAAGGCATTGGCAATGGCCGCGGCGCAGCGAGGCGAGGGTCGGATAGAGGCCTATGACATCGCGCCGGCGCGGCTCGCGCAGATCCCGGTCAGGGCGGCACGGGCAGGGGCAGAGATCGCAATCCTGTCGGATGCGGACCTCGCCAAGCGTCGCGGCGCGGCCGATTGCATCTTCGTCGATGCGCCCTGCAGCGGCAGCGGCGCGTGGCGCCGCACGCCCGAGGCGAAATGGCGCCTGACGCCAGAGAGGCTCGCCGATCTCCGCGCCGCGCAAACCCGAATCATTTCGCAGGCCGCGGCCCTGATGCGCCCTGGAGGCCGACTGATCTACGCAACCTGTTCTTTGTTGCATTGCGAAAATACTGACCAAATCCGAACCGCTGAAGAAGAGAATCCCGCTCTTACTTGCGAGTTGTCCCATTCATGGACAGATCTTAACGAAGGAGATGGCTTTTTCGTGGCAAAGCTTACCTAAGGTAAAGCGAATTTTATCGTTTTTTGCGCGCTTTGGTTGAACAGTCGAAGAAATTAGATAGTCTCCGGTTGCGGGGTGCAACTAGTGCTGTGCGTGGTGGAATTTGAATTTGAAGGTTAGGTGTGAATTCAGAGATTACGTTCACGATTTTGCTGCTTTTTGGGCTTGTCTGTATCGGTACTTTCCTGGGGATGGTGGTGTTCCTGGGCCTCCAGTGGATGGAGGCGTTCCGCCAGCGTCGGGTGGTCTTGCTGACCAGGCTGCATAGCTCCAGATCTCCAGCTCTGATCAGCCGGCGCGACGGCACCGTCGTTATCGCCAATGAGAAAGTCGCCAGCCAGACCAGCGATCTGCCGCAAACGCTGCACGCGGTGTTCTCGCATCTCTTCACCGATGTCGGCTCCGACCTGATCTACCGCCTCAGCAGTTCGGTCGACCATATCGGCTTCACAGGCGAGACGGTGACCTGCCGCAGAACCGGGCAGCGCCGCTATCTTGCGTGTCAGGAGCTGCAGTCGGACTTCCTGTTCTGGACCGTCTCGGACACGGAAAAGGTCAACCAGCTTCTTCGCGACAAGATCGCCGATCCGCTTCGGCCTGCGCCGTTTCCGGTGCTGAGTTATCGCGCGCCCGATCTGCTGGAGGTGAACTCCGTCTTTTGCCGCCGGTTTGGAGAGGATCCTGAGCTGATCGCTGAAAAACTCGACTTTTCAATGGTCTATACGGGTCAGCGTATGGTGTTCGACGAGGTGGAGCGCGGCTTTGGCCTCTATCGCGTCTTCACGATGCGCCGGGATGATGGCAACGGCCAGGACATTCTGTTCCTGCCCTACTCCGGCACTGGAGCGGCGCGGGACAGCGCGTCCAGCGGATTGGAGGAGCTGCCGATCGCGCTCATGCAGCTCGACCTTCGAGGCCGGTTGCTCTGGGCCAACTCGCTCGCCCAGCATATGCTGGACGGGCGGACGGTGGTGGGCCGCTATCTCGCGGATGTATTTTCGCCGCTCGGCCGCACGATCGACTCGCTGATCGATGAGGCGGTGCAGACCGGAACCAGCGGCCGCGGCGCGATGATGCGGATCTCCGACACCGAAGCAGGGGCGCAGGGTGACGGCTTCCGCCAGATCAGCCTGACGCGCACCCAGATCGACGGCACCGACAGTCTGCTTGCCGTCATGAACGACGCGAGTGAATTGCGCCAGCTCGAGGACCGGTTCGTTCAGAGCCAGAAGATGGAGGCGGTCGGCAAGCTGGCGGGCGGCGTGGCGCATGACTTCAACAATGTGCTGACCGCGATCCGCGGGCATTGCGATTTCGTGCTGATGGGGCGGGAGACGGGTGACCCGGATTACGACGACCTCCTCCAGATCAAACAGAATACCAACCGGGCGGCGAGCATGGTGCGCCATCTGCTCGCCTTTTCGCGCCAGCAGACCCTGCAGCCCGCGCTGTTGAATCTGCGCGATGTGGTGTCGGACGCGCATGTGTTCCTCAATAGCGTGATCGGCGAGAAGGTCGCGCTCTCAATCGACCACGGCGCCGAGCTTTGGCCCGTGATGGCCGACCGCCATCAGATGGAGCAGGTGCTCATGAACCTGGTGGTCAACGCGCGCGATGCGATGCCGCGCGGCGGTACCGTGGCGCTGGAGACCGACAATCTGGTCATCCAGTGCGAGACGATCATCAACGGCGTCGCCGTGCCCGCCGGGGATTATGTGGAGATCCAGGTCTCGGATGAGGGAACCGGGATCCCGGGCGATGTGCTTGATCGCATCTTCGAGCCGTTCTTCACCACCAAGGCGCAGGGGCAGGGCACCGGGCTGGGTCTCTCGACGGTCTATGGGATCATCAAACAGTCCGGCGGCTTCATCTTCGCCCAGAACAGCGATGACCGGGGGGCAACCTTCCGAATTCTGCTGCCCGCTGTCTCGAGCGAGGCGCAAGCGCAGCCGCCGGAGCGGCCGGTGAGCGCGAAACGCGACCTGACCGGGCGGGCCTCGGTGCTGCTGGTCGAGGATGAGGATTCGATCCGCTCCGTCGGCTCGCGCGCGCTCGCCCAGCGGGGTTTCGAGGTCGTGGAGGCAGCCTCGGCCGAAGAGGCGATGGAGATGCTGAGACACGACCAGATCGAGGTGGATGTCCTGGTCTCGGACGTCGTGATGCCGGGGATGGACGGGCCGACCTTTGCCGTCAAAGCCCGCGAGCTCTGCCCGGAGCTGCGGCTGATCTTTATGTCCGGCTACGCCGAGGACAATTTCCGCAACACCGAGCTTGGCAAGGACTTCCTGTTCCTGCCCAAACCCTTCTCGATCAACGAGCTGACCACCAAGGTCAAGGAAGCGCTCGAGACCCAGGTCTGACCCACCCACTCAACCTTAACGTTTCATCAACCATGCTCCGCCAGTTTGGAGTCATGGAGTAATTTGTTCTTTCTTTGTTTCAAATTTTATGAGAACAGTAAGAGAACAAACGGGCGATTGCGGCGCTTCTGCCGTTATGGAATAAGGAGACGAGACATGCAGGACAACCTGCTCAAACTCGACGAAAGGCGGAGCATGGACAAGCAGAAGGCGCTGGATTCAGCCCTCGCTCAGATCGAGCGCAATTTCGGCAAGGGCTCGGTCATGAAGCTCGGCCAGCAGGAAGCTGCGATGGATATCGAGGCGACCTCGACCGGCTCTCTCGGGCTTGATATCGCGCTGGGGATCGGCGGCCTGCCAAAGGGCCGGATTGTCGAGATCTACGGGCCTGAAAGCTCCGGCAAGACCACGCTCGCGCTCCACACGGTGGCCGAGGAGCAGAAGAAGGGCGGGATCTGCGCCTTCGTCGATGCCGAGCATGCGCTCGACCCGGTCTACGCCCGCAAACTGGGTGTCGATGTGGATGAATTGCTGATCTCGCAGCCCGATGCCGGCGAGCAGGCGCTTGAGATCACCGATACGCTGGTGCGCTCCGGTGCGGTCTCCGTGATCGTGGTCGACTCCGTTGCCGCGCTGACGCCCCGCGCGGAGCTCGAAGGCGATATGGGCGACGCCCAGGTCGGCGCGCAGGCTCGGCTGATGAGCCAGGCGATGCGCAAGCTGACCGGCTCGATCTCACGCTCGGGCTGCATGGTCATCTTCATCAACCAGATCCGCATGAAGATCGGCGTGATGTTCGGAAGCCCCGAGACGACTACGGGCGGCAACGCGCTCAAGTTCTACTCCTCCGTCCGGCTCGATATCCGCCGGATCGGCGCGATCAAGGACCGCGACGAGACCATCGGCAATCAGACCCGCGTCAAGGTCGTGAAGAACAAGGTCGCGCCGCCGTTCCGGCAGGTCGAGTTCGACATCATGTATGGCGAAGGCGTCTCGAAGATGGGTGAGTTGATCGACCTCGGTGTGAAGGCCGGCGTGGTCGAGAAATCCGGCTCCTGGTTCTCCTACGGTGATCAGCGGATCGGGCAGGGGCGGGAGAATGCCAAGGACTTCCTGCGCGAGAATTCCGACATTGCCCTCGAGATCGAGGACAAGATCCGGGCGGCCCATGGGCTCGATTTTGAAATGCCGGACGGTGCCGCGGATCTCGATCATGACGAAGATGGCGTGATCGAAGGCTGAGCTCTCTCCAGAGCCTGAGGCAGGCGGTGCGCCGCCCGCCTCTTGCCGGGCATCCTGCTGCGGGATAAGAGACGGGCGCGAACCCCGAACCGACCCAGACAGGCAAGGCCCATGGCTTCTCTGAACGACATACGGACGACGTTTCTCGACTATTTCGCCAGAAATGGGCACGAGATCGTCGCGTCTTCGCCGCTGGTGCCGCTGAACGACCCGACCCTGATGTTCGTGAACTCGGGCATGGTGCAGTTCAAGAACGTCTTCACCGGGGTGGAGAAGCGCGATTACGTGCGTGCGACGACAAGCCAGAAATGCGTGCGTGCCGGGGGCAAGCACAACGATCTCGACAATGTCGGCTATACCGCGCGCCACCATACGTTCTTTGAGATGCTGGGGAATTTCTCCTTCGGCGACTACTTCAAGGACCGTGCGATCGAGCTCGCCTGGGACCTTGTTACCAAGGACTTCGGCCTCGACAAGGACCGTCTGCTCGTCACCGTCCACGCGAGCGATGAGGAGGCTGCCGGTCTCTGGAACAAGATCGCCGGGCTGCCGGACAGCCGGATCATCCGCATCGACAGCGACGACAACTGGTGGCGCATGGGCGATACCGGACCGAACGGCCCATGCACCGAGATCTTCTACGACCATGGTAATCATATCTGGGGCGGACCGCCGGGCTCGGCCGAAGAAGACGGTGATCGCTTCATCGAGATCTGGAATCTCGTCTTCATGCAGTTCGAGACCTTTGCCGATGGATCCTCGAAACCGCTGCCGAAGCCATCTGTCGATACGGGCATGGGGCTCGAGCGGATAGGTGCGCTTCTGCAAGGCAAGCACGACAATTACGACACCGATCTGATGCGCGCGCTGATCGAGGCCTCGGCCCAGGCGACGTCGAGCGACCCGGATGGCGACGGCAGAATGCACCATCGGGTGATCGCGGATCATTTGCGCTCGACGTCGTTTCTGATCGCGGACGGGGTTCTGCCTTCCAACGAGGGACGTGGTTACGTGCTGCGCCGGATCATGCGCCGTGCCATGCGCCATGGGCATCTTCTCGGCGCGAGCGATCCGCTGATGTTCCGTTTGGTGCCGGAGCTGGTGCGCCAGATGGGCCAGGCCTTTCCAGAACTGAACCGCGCTCAAGCGCTCATCGAAGAGACGCTGCAGAGCGAGGAGATCCGCTTCCGCCGCACGCTTGACCGCGGCCTCGGGCTTCTGGAGGCCGAGCTGGAGAGCCTGGCACCCGATGCGCCACTGCCGGGCGAGACGGCCTTCAAGCTCTACGACACCTATGGCTTCCCGCTCGATCTTACGCAGGATGCGCTGCGCGAGCGGCAACGCACGGTCGACACGGACGGGTTCGATGCCGCGATGGAAGCGCAGAAGGCCAAGGCGCGGGCGGCCTGGTCCGGCTCGGGCGATGCCGCCGAGGAGAGCCTGTGGTTCGATCTGCGCGAGATGCACGGCGCCACTGAGTTCCTGGGCTACGAGGCCGAGAAAGCCGAGGGTGTAATCCTCGCCCTGATCGCCGATGGGGCCGTGGTGGATGAAGCCGGGGAGGGCACGGAGGTTCAGATTCTGATGAACCAGACCCCATTCTACGGCGAAAGCGGCGGCCAGATTGGCGACCGCGGTCGGATCCGATTGGGCGGCGGTGTCGCGGAAGTGACGACAACCCGGAAGAAGGCTGGTGATCTGCATGTCCACGTCGCGCGGGTCGCGGAGGGTGTTCTGCGCGCGGGTGAGGCGGCGGAGCTCGAAGTCGATCACGGGTACCGCACCGCAATTCGGGCCAATCACTCGGCGACCCACCTGCTGCATGAGGCGCTGCGCGGGACGCTCGGGGATCATGTCGCTCAGCGCGGCAGCCTTGTCGCCGATGACCGGCTGCGCTTTGATTTCACTCATACGAAAGCGGTCGATCTGGGCGAGTTGGAGCGGATCGAGCGGGAGGTGAACGGCTACATCCGCCAGAATGCGGAGGTCAGCACCCGCATCATGACACCGGAGGAGGCGCAAGAGGCCGGCGCGCGGGCGCTTTTCGGTGAGAAGTATGGCGACGAGGTCCGCGTGGTCTCGATGGGCCGGCGGCCGGAGGGTGAGGCCGGTGCGGCTGGCCCGATCTATTCGCTCGAGCTCTGCGGCGGGACACATGTGGTGCGGACCGGCGATATCGGTGTCTTCGTGGTGGTTGGCGAGGGGGCGTCATCCGCCGGGATCCGCCGGGTCGAGGCGCTGACAGGGGAAGCCGCGTTCGACTATCTCTCGCAGCAGGATCACCGCCTGGCCGAGACCGCGCTTGCGCTCAAGGCACGGCCTGAAGAGGTGGCAGCACGGGTGCGTGGGCTGCTGGAGGAGCGCAAGGCGCTGGAGGCCGAATTGGGAGAACTGCGCCGTCAGGTGGCCCTTGGCGGTTCGGGCTCGGACGGTCCGGGGGTCGAGATGCTGGGCGATGTGCCCTTCCTGGGCCAGAGCCTGAGCGGGGTCGAGGCGAAGGACCTCCGCGGTCTGATCGACGCACACAAGGAACGCCTTGGCTCCGCCGCGATCGTGCTGGTCGCCGATACCGGCGGCAAGGCCGCGGTGGCCGCCGGGGTCACGCCGGACCTTCTAGAGCGGATCTCGGCGGTCGATCTGGTGCGCGCCGCGGTGGCTGAGCTTGGCGGGAAGGGCGGTGGCGGCAGGCCGGATATGGCGCAGGGCGGCGGCCCTGATGTGAGCCGTATCGCCCCGGCCGTCGCTGCGGCGGCGGGCGTGATCAGGGCGTAAGGCGCGGCGCGCTCCCCGGAGAAACTCGTGCCGGATGACCGGCGCCAGCGCTTACCCACCCACCCGCGCGCCGCGCGGCAAACCTGGGCGACAGGTGGCCCGCGGGACCGCGCGGGTGGGTGGGTCGCGATGAGCGTCCCGCTTGGCCGTACGCGTGCATGGGAGCGCGGTCCCGCCCGCGCGCCTACATCAGCATGCCCATCGGATCCTCGAGATTGCGCTTGATCGCATCTACGAACTGCGCGCCAAGCGCGCCGTCGATCACCCGGTGATCGCAGGAGAGCGTCACCGACATGATCGTCGCCACCGACACTTCTCCATCCTTGATGACCGGCTTCTGCACCCCGGCGCCTACTGCGAGGATCGAGCCGTGGGGCGGATTGATCACCGCGTCGAAATTGTCGATCCCGAACATTCCGAGATTGGAGATGGCGAAACTGCCACCCTGATACTCATGCGGCGCGAGCTTCTTGTCTCTGGCCCGGGCAGCGAGATCCTTCATCGCGCCAGAGATCGCCGAGAGCGATGCCGTGTCCGCGTCACGGATCACGGGGGTAAAGAGCCCACCCTCGATCGCCACCGCGACCGCGACATCCGAGGCTTGGAACTTCAGGATCCGGTCCCCGGCCCAGACGGCGTTGCAGTCCGGAACTTCCTGGAGCGCGACCGCGCAAGCCTTGATGATGTAGTCATTGACCGAGAGCTTCACGCCGCGCGCTTCGCCGCGGGCATTCATCTGCTTGCGCAGCGCCATCAGCGCGTCAAGCTCGATATCGCGGCGCAGATAGAAATGCGGGATCGTCTGCTTGGCCTCGGTGAGCCGGGCGGCGATGGTCTTGCGCATCCCGTCGAGCGGCATCTCCTCGAAGGCGCGATCCTGATACATCGCTTTGACCGCATCGGTCCCGGGGCCGGAGGGAATCGGTGCTGCCGAGCGCTCCGCGGGTGCTGTTGAGATGACCGGTGCCGCGCTGGCACCCTCGACATCGGCTTTCACGATCCGCCCGTGCGGGCCGGAGCCCTTGATTGTCGCGAGATCGAGCCCCTTGTCGGCCGCAATCCTGCGGGCGAGGGGGGACGCGAAGATCCGGCTGCCATCAGCGGCGGGAGGCGCCGCGGGCGCCGGAGCGGCGGCGGGCCCTTCCACGCTTGCCTTGCCATTGGCCGCTGTGGGTGCTTCCGCCGCCGGTGTCTCAGGCGCTGAGGTGTCAGCCTTGGCCGCTGGTGGCTGTGCCGCGGCCTCGATATCCGAGGCATCCTCACCATCCTCCAGCAGGACCGCGATCGGCGTGTTCACCTTGACCGCTTCGGTTCCCTCCGCGATCAGGATCTTCCCGATCACGCCTTCATCGACCGCCTCCACTTCCATCGTGGCCTTGTCGGTCTCGATCTCGGCGATCAGATCGCCGGAGTTTACCGTGTCGCCCTCCTTCACCAGCCATTTGGCGAGGTTGCCTTCCTCCATCGTTGGGGAAAGCGCGGGCATCAGAACTTGGATCGGCATAGCGCTCTCCCTCAGCGGTAGCAGACGGACTTGGCTGCTTCGACCACCTCGTCGGTCGTCACGAGCGCGAGCCGTTCGAGATTGGCGGCGTAGGGCATGGGCACGTCCTTGCCGGTCAGGTTCACCACCGGTGCATCCAGATAGTCGAACGCGTCGCGCATCAGCGTCGCCGAGAGGTGGTTGCCGATCGAGCAGACCGGCCAGCCTTCTTCGATGGTCACGCAGCGGTTGGTCTTCATGACCGAGCGCACCACGGCAGGCGTGTCCATCGGGCGGATCGAGCGCAGGTCGATCACCTCGGCTGCGATCCCGTCTTCCGCCAGCCGGTCGGCGGCTTCGAGTGTATAGGTCATGCCGATCCCGAAACTCACCAGGGTGACGTCGTCGCCCTCGCGCCAGACCCGGGCCTTACCGATCGGGATGTCGTAGTCGATGTCCGGGACCTCGAAGCTTTTGCCGTAGAGGATCTCGTTCTCGAGGAAGATCACCGGGTTCGGATCGCGGATCGCCGACTTCAGAAGCCCCTTCGCATCGGCCGCCGAGTAGGGCTGGATCACCTTCAACCCCGGGATCTGGGCGTACCACGCCGCGTAGTCCTGGCTGTGCTGGGCGGCGACCCTGGCCGCGGCACCGTTCGGGCCGCGGAAGACGATGGGGCAGCCCATCTGACCACCGGACATGTAGAGCGTCTTGGCTGCCGAGTTGATGATCTGGTCGATCGCCTGCATGGCGAAATTGAAGGTCATGAACTCGACGATGGGCCTGAGACCCGCGAAGGCAGCACCGACCCCGATCCCGGCAAACCCGTGTTCCGTGATCGGGGTGTCGATCACGCGCTTGGCCGAGAACTCGTCGAGCAACCCCTCGGTGATCTTATAGGCACCTTGGTATTCCGCGACTTCCTCGCCCATGACGAAGACGCTGTCATCTTCGCGCATCATCTCCGCCATCGCATCGCGTAGCGCCACACGAACGGTCTGCTCGACCATCGGCGCATCGGCGGGCCAGTCGGGTTCGATCGGCGCTGTCTCGGTGGGTGCTGGAGCCGGAGGAGCGCTGGCCGGTGCATCGGCTGCGGGCGGAGGCGTCGCTCCGTTGCTCTTCGAGGCCTCGGCCGGCGCAGCCTCTGCTGCCGGCGCTCCCGCATCGACGGCGGAGGCATCCTCGCCGTCCTCGAGCAGGACCGCGATCGGCGTGTTGACCTTGACCGCCTCGGTGCCCTCGGCGACCAGGATCTTGCCAACGACCCCCTCATCGACGGCCTCGACCTCCATGGTCGCCTTGTCGGTTTCGATCTCGGCGATCACATCGCCCGAGGCAACGCTGTCACCTTCCTTCACCAGCCATTTGGCCAGATTGCCCTCTTCCATCGTGGGTGAGAGTGCGGGCATCAATATCTGAACGGTCAACGTGCCGCTCCTTTCCAGAGTTCGTCTTGTCGGGTTGAGTGGCGAGCGGCTTCTCTATAACGATCTACCCTTGATCGCGTCGCATTCGGGAACCCCTTCGCATGCATGTCTTCAAGCTGGTGTCGCCGGTTCTGAACTTCGGCGACGACATGAACGACTGGTTCTGGGATGAGATCTTCCCCGAGCACCGGGAAGTGTATACCGATGCAATGCTCCTGGGTATTGGCAGCATTCTGTGGAAGCAGAATTTTGAGGCTGCGGATCAGATCGTCGTGCTTGGGAGTGGGGTGGGTGTGGGAGTTCTTCCAAGAAAGCTCCCGCGCCACTTGCGATTTTCGTGGGTTCGTGGGCCGATGACCGCGAAGGCGTTGGACCTGGACCGCGGTGCTGCCCTGACCGATCCGGCAAGCCTGTGCCCGCTGCTCGACCGTTTTGCGGACCGCCCGTCTAGCACCAAGCGTACAGTCTTTGTGCCTCATGTCGGCACGGCGGGCCTCGACATCGAGTGGGATCGGGTGGCCGCTGATGCGGATGTCGACTACGTCACCCCGGCGGCTGACGGCGACGCAGTTATCAAACGGATCGCAGCGGCGGACCTTGTGATAACGGAATCGCTTCACGGAGCGATTATAGCAGATGCCTTTCGCGTGCCGTGGGTGCCGATTTCGCTCTCGCCCTCCTTTAACCATTACAAATGGCGCGACTGGGCTTCGTCGCTCGAAATGGATGTGCGGGTCGAGCCTGGCCTGGTACACCTGAACCGTGCCTATGCATTCCTCACGACAGCCCGGCGCTTGCTCAAGGGCCAGTTCCGGCGCCCAATCACCGCGAATGAAGATCCGACATCCGATATTCATGTTCCGGCCGTCGCGATGGCAGGAAATCGTACTTTTGGGATTTCGAAAGATGACAAGGGAGATGTTCGTCGGATAATCAAGCGCTTTCATGGTCTCGTGGAGCGGATGATCGCTCGGGACCTGCGCCGCGTAAAGACCTCGAAGGCATTTCTGAGTAAGGAAGGGGTTCTTCGGGCTAGGCAGGACGCAATGATGGGTCGGATCGATCTCTTGCGACAGGAACGGGCCTCCCTCTTTGTTCCGCGGATCTAACGAGAGCCAGAGCGCCTCTTCATAGCCGGAAGGTCCCAGATATCTCGGGGCGCGGAGGTCGCGGTCGGTCGCCTTTCCGACAGGCATTGTTCAGGCCTCTGCTAGAATATCTGTATAGAGCTCTTCGAGCGCTGGTTCGGGGCTGTCCTGGGCGAACTGGGCTGCGTCGTTCACGATGGCCTTGATCTCCTTGTCGATCGCCTTGAGGGCGTCTTCGTTGGCGACTTTCTGCTCAACGATCATTTTGCGAAGGCCTTCGATCGGGTCGCGGGTCTCTCGCATCTTCGAAACTTCCTCGCGGGTGCGGTACTTCGCGGGGTCCGACATGGAGTGGCCGCGGTAGCGGTAGGTCTTGACCTCGAGAATGTATGGACCCTTGCCGGAGCGGCAGTGCGCTAGCGCCTTCATGCCGGCCTCGCGAACCGCCAGCACGTCCATCCCATCGACCTCCTCGCCATCGATCCCAAAGGCCGCGCCGCGGGTGTAGAGGGCGGGCGTCGAGGTTGACCGGGACTGGGCTGTGCCCATGGCATACTGATTGTTCTCGATCACGAAGATCACGGGAAGCTTCCAGAGCGCCGCCATGTTGAACGTCTCGTAGACCTGGCCCTGGTTGGCCGCGCCGTCGCCGAAATAGACGAGGCTGACCTTGCCGTTTTCGCGATACCGGTTGGCGAAGGCGAGGCCTGCGCCGATCGGAACCTGGGCGCCGACAATGCCGTGGCCGCCGTAGAAGTTCTTCTCGGACGAGAACATGTGCATCGAGCCGCCCTTGCCCTTGGAGTAGCCGCCCTCGCGGCCGGTGAGCTCGGCCATCACGCCCTTCGGATCCATGCCGGCTGCGAGCATATGGCCATGATCGCGATAGGAGGTGGTGACCTGATCGCCGTCCTCGCACTCGCTCTGCAGGCCGACGACGACAGCCTCCTGTCCGATATAGAGATGGCAGAACCCGCCGATCAGCCCCATGCCGTAAAGCTGGCCCGCCTTTTCCTCGAAACGGCGGATCAGAAGCATGTCCTTGTAGTAGCCAAGCATCTGGTCCGGGGAAGGGCTGTTCTTGCGGGGGGCTTTCTTGCGCGCGGCCATTCATGTCTCCTGCGGCGTGATGCTCTTCTCGCAACCATACTGATTTCGGGGGGAAACGCACGGAAAAGGCGGCAAGTGTCTTGCGAAGTGAGCCTCGGGCGTGGCGGAAGATGTCCCGGCGGCGTGCTCCCAGGAAAGATCCGTGCCGGAAGGCGGACCTTTGCGACACCCACCCACCCCGCGCGCCGCCTCGCGATCGGTTTCCGGCGGAGGTGGGAGCGGGGCCGCGCGGGCGGGTGGGGGAGCGCAGGAACCCGATATCCTGTCCAAATGGTTGCTTGGGAGCGCGGCCCGGCCTGGTCTCAGCGGATGATGATCTCGTCGTTGCGGCTGTAGCCGAGGACGCGCCTGGCGCGTTCGTCCAGCAGGTCGAGGTCGAGCTTCTCGTCACCGAGCCGCTCCACAAGGTTCTGCATCCGGGCGCGTTCAGCCGCCAACGCAGCTTTCTCGGCCTGCATCACGCGTTCCTGATGGCGGGCATCCTGGAGCGCCGAGAGCCCGTAGGCGCCGTAGAGGCCGGAATGGCCGAAGACGACGATCCCGCCGAGCGACAGCATGGTAACGATCGGGATCACGGTTCTGGCGATGCTGATTTCGCGAAACATCTCGGGTCTTTCTCGATCAATTCTCAGGACCGCAACGCAATCACGATGACAAATCGCCCGGAAAAAAGATTCTTCTAACTTTATCGCAGGGTCATTCGGGGCGGAGTCGAGTCAGATATGCAACAGGTTACCGGCGCAGGATCGTGTTTCCGGCATAGACGGCCGAGGGACCGAGTTCCTGCTCAATCCGGATAAGCTGATTGTACTTCGCGAGACGGTCCGAGCGGGCGAGCGAGCCGGTCTTGATCTGCCCGCAATTCGTCGCCACCGCCAGATCGGCGATCGTCGTGTCCTCGGTCTCGCCGGAGCGGTGCGACATGACGGCCGTGTAGGTCGCCCGGTGCGCCATATCGACGGCGGCGAGGGTTTCGGTCAGGGTGCCGATCTGGTTGACCTTCACGAGGATCGAGTTTGCCGTCTTCTGCTTGATCCCGTGCGACAGGCGGTGCGTGTTGGTCACGAAGAGATCGTCGCCGACGAGCTGGCAATCAGCGCCGATGGTCTCGGTCAGGATCTGCCAGCCCTCCCAGTCATCCTCGGCCATGCCGTCCTCGATCGAGATGATCGGATAGTCGCCGACGAGCCCGGCGAGGTAGCTTGCCATCTCCTCCGATGACAGGTTCAGGCCCTCGCCTTTCAGATTGTAGGTGCCGTTCGCGTAGAATTCGGTCGAGGCGGCATCGAGCGCGAGCCAGACTTCGACCCCCGGCTTGAAGCCTGCCGCGTCGATCGAGTTCATGATGAAATCGAGCGCTTCCCGTGTCGAGCCAATATCCGGGGCGAAGCCGCCCTCGTCGCCGACATTGGTATTGTGGCCGGATTTCTTCAGCGCGGTCTTGAGGGTCTGGAAGATCTCAGAACCCCAGCGCACCGCCTCGGCGACGCTTTCCGCACCGATCGGCATGACCATGAATTCCTGGATGTCGATCGGGTTGTCCGCATGTTCGCCGCCGTTAACGATGTTCATCATCGGAACCGGAAGGGTACGGGCCGAAACGCCGCCGATATAGCGGTAGAGCGGCAGGCCGCGAGAGGCGGCGGCGGCCTTGGCGACCGCGAGCGAAGTGCCGAGGAGCGCATTGGCCCCGAGCTTCGATTTGTTGGGCGTGCCGTCTAGGTCGATCATCGTCTTGTCAATGAACTCCTGACGGGTCGCGTCGACGCCGCTCAGCGCCGCGAAGATCGTCTCGTTCACCGCGCGGCAGGCGAATTGCACGCCCTTGCCGCCGAAGCGGGTGCCGCCGTCGCGCAACTCCACGGCCTCATGGGCGCCGGTCGAGGCGCCCGAGGGCACGGCGGCGCGGCCGAAGGCGCCATCCTCCAGCGTCACATCGACCTCGACCGTGGGATTGCCGCGGCTGTCAAGGATTTCGCGGGCGGTGAGATCGACGATGGCGGACATGGATGGCTCTCCCGGGACAAGAATGCGCGCGCTTCGCTTACACGGGACGCGGCCGCGGGACAAGGCAGCATCGGCCGGATTGCAGAAGCCGGGGGGCATCCAGCGTGACCCCTGCGGGGCCACGACTGCCCGCCCGCCCGGCCATGACCGGGCTTACTCGTCGAACGCGACCTCCTCGACCAGCTTTACGGCGTCGGGCCGCCCATCGGCGATCGTGGCGAGCGGCAGGGTATCGCGTTTGAAGCCGCCCCAGCTCTCGACCAGGTTGGAGGGTTTGACCGTCTCGAGCACGGGGTATTCGGCGTTGATCTCGGCATAGATCCGCTGGCCCTCCTCGGAGGCGAGGAATTCCATCATCCGAAGCGCCTCCTCCCGGTTGGGCGCCGCCCTGGTCATTGCCACGCCCGAGATGTTCATATGCGTCCCGCCGGTCTCGGCGAAGGTGGGAAAGACGATACGCACGCTTTCGGCCCATTCTTTCTGTTCCGGGTCCTTCAGCATCAGCGCCATGTAGTAGGTGTTGCCGATGGCGATGTCGCATTCCCCGGCCCAGATCGCCTTGACCTGGGCGCGCTCGTTGCCCTGGGGCTTGCGGGCGAGGTTCGATTTCACGCCTTCGAGCCACGATCTGGCGCCGTCGCGCCCGGCATGGGCGGTCACGGCGGAGAAGAGCGCGAGATTGTAGGCGTTGGCGCCGGAGCGGATGCAGATCCGGCCCTTCCATTTCGGGTCGGCAAGATCTTCGTAAGTCGTCACTTCGCCTTCCTCCACGCGCTCCTTCGAGGCGTAGATGACGCGCGCCCGGGAAGTTAGACCGAACCAGTGGCCGTTCGGATCGCGCATCGAGGGGGGCACGTTGCGCGTCAGAAGGTCGGAAGAGACCGGCTGCGTCACGCCGCCATCGGTCAGGGCCTTGAGCCGGCTGATATCGACGGTCAGGACCAGATCGGCGGGGCTGCGGTCGCCCTCCGCCTGGAGCCGCTCCAGAAGGCCCTTTCTGAGGAAGACCACATTGGTCCGGATGCCGGTCTTCTCGGTGAATGCCTCGGTCAGCGGCCTGATCAGTTCGGGCTGGCGGTAGGAGTAGATGTTCACATCTGCGATGGCGGGCAGGGCGGTGGCCGCGAGGGCGGCGGCGGCGATCAGAAAACGCATGGGGGATCTCCGTGAAACTGCGCCTGCGTCGATTATCCGAGTGAAACGCTCGGATCAACGACCCGCCTGCCGTGGCGTCCTCAAGTCACGGGATTGTCAGCCTTTTCCTCGGTCTTGATCTCGATCCAGAGCGCGTCCATTTCGGCAAGGCTGGCGTCGTCCGGCGTGCGGCCGCGGGCGGCGAGGCGGCGTTCGATCTCGCGGAAGCGGCGCTCGAATTTCGCGTTGGTGGAACGGAGTGCGTTTTCGGGGTCGACCCGGAGATGGCGGGCGAGATTGGCCAGCACGAAGAGCAGGTCGCCGTATTCGTCTTCGATCCGGGCGGGATCGCCGCCGATCTCGTCGACCAGTTCATGCGCCTCCTCGGTCAGCTTGGCGAGAACATCCCGCGGGTCCGACCAGTCGAAGCCGACCCGGGCGGCGCGCTTGGTGAGCTTGAGCGCTCGGGTCAGGCCGGAGAGAGAGTGCGGCACACCATCGAGCACGCTGTCGCGCATCGTGCCGGTCTCCGCCCGTTCGGCGGCCTTGATTGCTTCCCAATCGACGCTTTCGGGGGCGGCCTTCGCGCCGCCCGGCTCAGTGCCGAAGACATGCGGGTGGCGGCGGAGCATCTTATCCGAGATGCCCCGGACCACGTCCTGGAAGGTAAAGCTGCCCTCCTCCTCGGCAATGCGTGCGTGGTAGACGACTTGCAGGAGCAGATCGCCAAGCTCGTCACAGATCGCCGGGCGGTCGCCCGCCTGGATCGCGTCTGCCACCTCGCAGGCTTCTTCGATCGTGTAGGGCGCGATGGTTGCAAAGTCCTGCTCCCGATCCCAGGGGCAGCCATCGGGCGCGCGCAACCGGGCCATGATCTCGAGGAGCCGCTCGAGGCCGGCGTCGCAGTCAAAGACGAGCGCGTCCGAGGCCGGACGCTCGATGGGGCGGTCAATCGGGTGGTCCGTCATCGGATCCTCTCCATCCGTTCGGCATCGCTGTAGCCCAGAATGCCCAGGCCCTGCCAGCCGGCGGCCTTGAGGATGTTGAACCACCAGGCGAGCGCTTCGCGGTTGTGGACATAGGCCCGCCTCAGCCAGTGGTCATAGCGCTGGCCGTCGGCGGCGATCAGGGCGGTGTCGCCGCGCCCGAAGAGCGCGCTTAGCCAGGACGCGCGGTAGAGGTGGAAGGGGTCAGTGACGATGGCGAGGTTCGTGGCGCCCGCCCCTTCGGCGATCGGGTAGGAGAACAGCAGGTTCTGGAAGGTCGAGATCGCCCGCTCCTCGGCGATCAATTGCTCCGGTGCCGCACCGTAGCTGAGCGCGAGGCGGCGCATCAGCTCACCCTGCGAGAGGTTCCTGTTGCGCGGACCCCGACCGCCGGAGAGAATCAGGAGCTCCGCCTTTCCGTCGGCCAGAAGACGCACGCCAGCGGCGACCCGGCGGCGCGAGGAATAGGAGAGCATCCCATCCGGGTCGATCCCGCCGCCCAGGATAATCGCGGCGTCCACCGGGTGCGCGAGAGAGGCGCCTTCCTGATGGGCCATCCGCATCTGCGACGAGGCAATCACGACCGCCACTACGGTCGCCGCTTGAACCAGGAGAGCGAATGCGCCGAGGACGAGCGCAAGGCGCAGGATCATTCCCACTCGATCGTGCCCGGGGGCTTCGAGGTAATGTCGTAGGTGACCCGGTTGATCCCGCGCACCTCGTTGATGATGCGGTTCGCGGTCCGGCCCAGAAAATCGTGGGGAAACGGGTAGTAATCGGCCGTCATACCGTCGACCGAGGTCACGGCGCGGAGCGCGCAGACATAATCATAGGTCCGCCCGTCGCCCATGACGCCAACGGTACGGACGGGCAGGAGAACGGCGAAAGCCTGCCAGATCTCATCGTAAAGCCCGGCCTGGCGGATCTCGTCGAGATAGATCACGTCGGCGGCGCGCAGGATGTCGAGTTTCTCCGCCGTGATCTCGCCCGGGCAGCGGATCGCGAGACCTGGGCCTGGGAAGGGGTGCCGCCCGATGAAGGCCTCCGGCAGGCCGAGCTCGCGGCCGAGCGCGCGCACCTCATCCTTGAACAGCTCGCGAAGCGGCTCGACCAGACCCATGTTCATCCGCTCCGGCAGGCCACCGACATTGTGGTGCGATTTGATGGTGACCGATGGGCCGCCAGAGAAGCTGACGGACTCGATCACATCCGGGTAGAGCGTGCCCTGGGCCAGAAACTTCGCGCCGCCGATGGCGTTCGCGTGCTTCTCGAAGACGTCGATGAAGAGCTTGCCGATGGTCTTGCGCTTCTCTTCCGGGTCGGTGACGCCTGCGAGCGCGTCGAGGAAGAGGTCGGTCTCGTCGGCATGGATCAGTGGGATGTTGTAGTGGTCACGGAAGAGGGTCACCACCTGCTCCGCCTCGCCCGCGCGCATCATGCCCGTGTCGACGAAGACGCAGGTGAGCTGGTCGCCGATCGCCTCATGTATCAGAACCGCGGCGACGGAGCTGTCGACCCCGCCGGAGAGGCCGCAGATCACCTTCTCGTCGCCGACCTGAGCGCGGATCTCGCGGATCGCCTCGTCGCGATAGGCGGCCATGGTCCAGTCGCCCTTCATGCCTGCGATCTCGTGGGTGAAGTTTCTCAGCATCTGCGCGCCCTCGGGCGTGTGATGCACCTCCGGATGGAACATCAGGCCGTAGAAGTTGCGGGCTGGGTCGGCGAGCACGGCGCAGGGTGCGTTGGGCGAGGCGCCCTCGACGCGGAAACCCGGCGGCAGTTCGGTGACCCGGTCGCCGTGGGACATCCAGACCTCGTAGCGGCTGCCCGCGATCCCGGTCATCAGGTCGGAGGAGGCTGACATCTCGACCGTGGCCCGGCCGAACTCGCGGTGATGCCCGCCCTCGGCCTTGCCGCCCAACTGGTGGACCATCACCATCTGACCATAGCAGATGCCGAGCACGGGGACGCCAAGCTCGAAGATCTCGGGTGCTGCCCGCGGGCTGCCCTCATCCTCGACGCTGGCGGGTCCGCCGGAGAGGATCACGGCCTTTGGTTTCAGGGTGTCGAGGAGCGCTTTGTCGACCGACTGAAAGGGGTGGATTTCGCAGTAGATGCTGCTCTCACGCAGGCGCCGGGCAATGAGCTGGGTCACCTGGCTGCCGAAATCGACGATCAGGCAGGTCTCGTGCTGGGGGGTGGTCATGAAACGCGCTCTCCGAACCTCTGGCCTCTCTATAGGAGTGGCGGATGCCCCTGTCCACGCCCCGAGGATGTCGCATTGGGACACGGGAGGGGCGAAATCCTTCCCGACGCAAGCGGGCCGCGCGGCTACATGGAAATGAACGGAAGAACGATGCCGGAATGGAGCAGACCATGAACGAAGCGGCAGACGCAGGCGGAGGGCGCCGCCGGGGGCGCGGAGGCGGCGGCGCCGCGCGCCGGGCCGAGCGGACGGCGGTGCGGGTCGAGGCTGCGAAGTTCATCGAACGCAAGATCCCGAATTTCGAGGTCCTCAGCGACGATGCGCTTGAGATCATCGAGGCCAATGCTGAGCAGGTGCTTGAGGAGATCGGCGTGAATTTCGTCGAGAACCCGGGTGCGCTGGACCGCTGGCGCGAGGCCGGGGCCGATGTCGAGGGAGAGCGTGTCCGCCTGCCAAAGGGGCTCGCCCGCAAGCTCTGCTCCACCGCGCCGTCGCGTTTCACACAGGCCGCCCGCAACCCAGAGCGCAATGTTGAGATCGGCGGCAAGTCGATGGTCATGGCGCCGGTCTACGGCCCGCCGTTCTTCCGCGACCTCGAAGGTGGCCGACGCTATGCGACCATGGAGGACTTCCAGACGCTGGTGAAGCTCGGCTATATGTCGAAGTTCCTGCACCACTCAGGCGGCACTGTTTGCGAGCCGACCGATGTGGCGGTGAACAAGCGCCACTATGACATGCTCTACGCGCATATGAGCCTGAGCGACAAGCCGTTCATGGCCTCGGTTACCGCGCCGGAACGGGCGGCCGATTCGGTGGAGATGAGCAAGATCCTGTTCGGCGGCAGCTTGCCGGAGGATCCGGTCACCACGTCGCTGATCAACATCAATTCGCCGCTCACCTATGACGGGATCATGATGGGCGCGATGGAGGAATTGGCCGCGGCGGGCCAGGCCTGCATCGTCTCGCCCTTTATCGTAGGTGGCGCGATGGCGCCGGTCTCGGTTGCGGGCACGCTGACCCAGGTGCTGGCGGAGATCTTGGCGGGGGTGGCTTACAATCAGCTCATCAAGCCGGGCGCGCCGGTGATCGCGGGAGCCTTCGTGACCTCGATCGACATGAACTCGGGCGCGCCGACCATGGGAACGCCGGAGGCGAGCCAGATCCTATTCGGCGCAGGCCAATTGGTGCGGCGGCTGGGGCTGCCCTATCGCTCCGGCGGATCGCTCTGCACGTCGAAGCTTCCGGATGCGCAGGCGGCTTATGAGACCGCGAACACGCTGAATGCTGCGCTTCTGGGTGGAGTGAACTTCATGCTCCACTCCTGCGGCTGGCTGGAGGGTGGGCTGGTGTCCTGCCCCGAGAAATTCGTGATGGATGCGGATCAGCTCGGCGTTCTGCACAAGCTGGCCGAGGGCGTCGAAATCGACGAGAACGCGCAGGCGATGGATGCGATCCGCGAGGTCGGGCCCGGCGGGCATTATCTCGGTTGCGCCCACACACAGGCGAATTTCCAGACCGCATTCTGGCGCTCGGGCGTGATGGACTACAAGCCCTTCGAGACCTGGAGCGAGGAGGGCGGGCGCGACAGCTTCACGCTTGCCAATGCCAAGATGCGCCAGATGCTGAACGAGTATCAGGCCCCGGCGCTCGACCCCGCGATCGACGAGGAACTCAAGGCCTACATCGCCGCCCGCAAGGACGCTGTGCCTGACGCGTTCACCTGAGCCGCCTCGGCCAGCAGGGCGGAGAGCACCTGGACGTGATAGGCGGGGCGGTAGCCCGGTGCCTTTGCCCGCCGGGCTGCCTCGCATTTCGCCTCCGCCTCGGTCAGACGGTTGATGATGGCCTTGGCCGAGCTTTCCTGGACCCCCGGCAATGCGCCGCGCAGATCGCGGGCGCGGCGATACATGCGCGCGCCGGTTCGCGCCGTCCTCACCAGAAGCCGGGGCCGGATCATGTTCGCCAGATCGGTAGGGTTGGTTGTTGGGTCTGAAGCAAGATCAAACATGGTTGCACCTCCGTTCGCCGGAGAAAGTCTGTGCCGCGGGGGCCGCGCGTTGCGCCTCGGCGCCCCCGATCGCACGCCGCCGGGAACATTAGCGAACTGAAAATCATTCCTAACAGATTCTAAACAAACCGCTTTTTCGAGATCTTAAGAAGCTGTTTAGAACTGGGGGATAGTTACGTTTTTAATTAAAATTGATCTCAGAATGAGGTGGTGGGAAGTGACAAAAATGGATGACGTACTGGAGACCTGCAGACAGCGTGCCGAGGTGATGTTTCCGCAGGACGGCGGCGCATGCTCGCCCGGCGATGCGGCGCTTTATCTGGCGCATACCGGGGAGGGAGCCAGCTTGCGCTCGCTCGCCGAAGCGTCGGGCACGCACCCGTCGACCGTGATGCGTGCGGTGCGCCGGGTGGAGGATAAGCGGGACGATCCGCTGGTCGACCGGCTGCTCGACGATTTCGAGGAGGCGGCGAAGAGCGCGCCCGCAAAGATCAGGCCTCTGGACGATGCGTCGTTGCTGCGCGACGCAAAGCGCTTCCTGCGCCGTCTCTGTGAGCCGGGTTCCTTCCTGCTGATTGCGTCTGGGGCCGAGAAGGCCGGGATCTTCTGCTCTGCGAACGAGCATCGCAAGCCAATCGCGATGATGCCGGTCGCGCTCGCGGCCGAGTTCGTGCGCCACGACTGGATCCGGTCGGAGAAGCGCGGCACCGCATCGGTGATCTACCGGGTGAGCGATACCGGGCGAAAGCACCTGCGCCGCGCTCTGGCCGAGGAGGCCTCGGCCCGCACCCCGATGGGTTTCGCCGATGCGCAGACTCCTTTTCAGGCGCAGCACCGGCTGGAAGGTGAGCGTGTTTTCATGAACAAAACCACCGGCGCGCACGAGACGATCCGGGTCAATCTCGCCGAATCTCCCCTTGGCTGGCTGTCACGCCGCAAAGGGTCCGACGGGCAGCCGTTTCTGAGCCCCGATGAGGTCGAGGCGGGCGAGCGGCTCTGTTCGGATTTCGAGCTTGCGAACATCGGCCCGCAGGTCGGTCAGGATTGGCGCAAGTTCCTCACGCCTGGCGACCGGCTGTCGGGCTCGCCGCGACCGGCCGAGCCGGGTGACGGCGCGATGATGGCGCGCGATAGGGTCTCTGCCGCGCTCTCCGCGCTCGGCATGGGTCTTGCCGATATCGCCTTCCGGGTCTGTTGCTTCCATGAGGGGCTCGAGGCCTGTGAGCGGCGCATGGGATGGTCGGCACGTTCGGGCAAAGTTGTTCTTAAGATCGCCCTGCAACGCCTTGCAGATCATTATGGAATCATGCGCGTGAAGCTCTGATCTCCAACCGCCGGGCCGGTCAGCGCAGCGGCCGGCTTGGCACCCAGCAATACCCGTCTGGATCGAGGATGTAGGCCTCACGCAGCCCGTGAGGCTTGTCGGCCGACTCCTGCAGGATATGCGCGCCGAACGCTTCCGCCCGCCGGACCGCCTCCTCCGGGTCGGTGTCGTAGAGCCGTATCTCCATCCCACCACCCCGCGGCCCGGCCTCCGGCACCAGCGAGAGCAGCGGGTTGGAGTGGTAGGTGTGGTCGGGATGGACCTGAAACACCTGATCGCCATAGGCCATGAAGGCGAAATCCTTGTCGGCGCGGAGCGTGCGCATCCCCAGCACCTCGGTGAGGAAGGCGACCTCGGCCATGACGTCGCGGACAAGCAGGTTCAGGCCGAGCCCCCTCAGTGCCTTTCCCATGTCGTCAGCTTCCATCCTGCCCAGACTGTCAGGATCGTGGCTCATGGACCCCTCTTACCGCCACTTGGGCAATTCGCCTGTGAACCCTTGTTCGAAACTCGTCATGTCGGGGAAGTCGGGGGCCCAGGGCACCCGGCTGCGTGTCCAGATCTGGTAGCGGGGCTCGAACACGCTCTGATCATCGAGCGTGCCGGCCTTGAGCGACAGCCGCTCCGCCACCGGCCACTGGGTCACGTAGAGCTGCGAGTGGCAGGCGGCGCAGATATGCCGCGCGATGGTGCGCCCGCTTTCTGCCGTGACCGTGCTCTTCGCCGTCTCCCCCGTCACTTTGAAATCCGCCGAGGCAACGACGATGGCGGCATGCCACGCGCCGCCGCCATGCTTCCTGCAATCGCTGCAATGGCAAAGGTAATGCAGCTCCGACGGGGTCTCGACCTCATAGCGAACAGCGCCGCACATGCATCCGCCTGTGAGCTTCATCCCCGCATTCCCGGGCCCTGGGCGCAAGCCTGAAGCCAGTTCATGTAGACCCGCTCTGCTGCGGTGTTGAAACTGTTCATCTCGGTCGCGCAGGCATCGCGCAGCTTCTCGACGCCGCCTGTGCCGAAGGCCTTCTCCAGAGCACCCGCGTACTCCGGGATATCCGCCCAATTGTCGACGGTGTCGGCCTCGACCTCCATATGGAATTGCATCGAGAAGGCGCGCGGCCCCCAGCTCATCGCCTGCACGGCGCAGTCGGGGGAGGTGGCGAGCACCTTGGCGCCGTCCGGGAGTTTGGTGACCTCGGCGGAGTGCCATTGCAGCGATTTCACCGGAAACTCGATACCGTCGAAGAACAGGCTCTCTGCACCTTCTTCGGTAAGAAAGATGTCCATCACCCCTATCTCGGGCGTGCCGGGCCCGCAGTCGCCGCCGAGCGCGCAGGCGAGCAGCTGATGGCCGAGGCAAAGACCCATGAACGGCATGCCGCGATCGGCAACCGCCTCTTTTATAAGCACTTTTTCTGTTGCGAGCCAGGGGTGGCGATCCTCCTGCCACGTGTCCATCGGCCCGCCCATGACCCAGAGCGCATCGAAACCGTCGAGCGGCGGGGTCGTTTCGCCCTCATCAAGCTCCACCGCCACCCAGTTGTGACCGTCCTCCGCCAGAAGCTTTCGGAAGAAGCCGGGATGCTCGCAAGAGGCGTGCTGGAGGACGAGAATGTTCATGAGCTGGCTCCAACGCGGGGTCTTTGCCCCGGATCTTATCCACGGGCCGTCCCTGTTCAAGACCCGGCGGGCGTGATATTCCTCACAGGCCAAGGGTGGCATGGCGAGTTATCTCTGTCTCATGCAGACGCGTAGTGCAGAACAGGCCGCTGAGACACGTCTTCTGAAGGAGACGATCGAAGCGCTCCGAACGTCCCTCGAGGAGAAGACGGCTGAATTGAACGCGGGCGTCCAGGAAGCCTATGCTTCGGCCAATGCCGAGGTGGAACAGTTGCGCGAGGCGATCCGGGCGCAGCGTCAGGCGCTGGAAGGTCTGAGCCACGGCAATGAAACCGCCCTCCAGGCCGAACGGGTCTCGGCCGGCAATGAGCTGGAAAACCTCAAGGATCTCGTCCGGGTGCTGCGCAGCGAAATGGAAAAGCTGCGCCGCGAACACGCCGAGGAAATCGACGACTTGAAACAGAACCACAGGCTCGAGATCTATCAGTATCGCGAGACGATCGAGGAACTGCGCAAACGTTTGGAGGCCGGGGCAGATGCCTGAAGACGTCACTTCCGGCCAGGACGCACGGCACCTGCAGCTTTTGCTGGACGTCTCGCGGCAGGTGGCGGCGATGGACACGCTCGACGCCGTGCTCGACAAGCTCGTCGCCGTGGCCGTGCAGGAGACGAATGCTGAGAGGGGCTCGCTCTTCCTGCGCGACGAGCAGACCGGAGAGCTCTATTCCCGCGTCGCGCAGGGCGTGCGCACCCGTGAGATTCGAATGCTGGCCAACGAGGGGATCGCGGGGGCGGTCTACCGCTCTGGTCAGGGTGAGATCATCGAGAACGCCTATGACGACCCGCGCTTTAACCCGAAAGTCGATGAGGAGACCGGGTTCAAGACCAAATCGCTGCTGTCCGTGCCCCTGCGCAACGCGAAGGGCCGTATCATCGGGGTCACCCAGATCCTGAACAAACGCGATGGCCTGTTCACCGAGCACGACATGGCGATTGTGGACGGCGTGACAACGCAATGCGCGATCACGCTCGAGTCGATCCAGATGGTCGAGCATATCGAGACCGTTCAGACCCGCGAGAAGGAGTTCCTGAACGTCGTCACCGACATGACCTCGGATTTGGATCTGACTCGGCTGTTGCAGAAGGTGATGAGCGAGGCGAGCCGGATGCTGGACGCCGAACGCTCCACCCTGTTCCTGAACGATGAGGCGACGGGGGAGCTTTTCTCCCATGTGGGTGAGGGGCTGAACGCGACCGCGATTCGCCTGCCGAACCATCTTGGGATCGCCGGGACGGTCTTCACCTCCGGTGTCTCGGTCAACATTCCGCATGCCTATGCAGACCTGCGGTTCAACCCGAGCTTCGACAAGCAGACGGGATTTTTCACCCGGTCGATCCTCTGCGTTCCCGTTGTGAACAAGCAGGGGAAAGTCATTGGTGTCACACAGGTTTTGAATAAGCGCGGCGGACCGTTCTCGGAGGAAGATGAAAGCCGTCTGAGGGCATTTACCGCACAGATCTCGATCGGGCTCGAGAACGCCAAGCTCTTCGACGACGTGCAGTCGATGAAGAACTACAACGAGTCGATGCTGGAATCGATGTCGAACGGGGTGATCACCTTCGACGACAAATGCGTGGCGAAAACCTGCAACGCGGCAAGCCTGCGGATCCTCAAGGCCAAGGAAGCGGACCTGATCGGCAAGCCGGTCGAGGAGCTTTTCGGTGAAAGCGCGCCCTGGCTGGTCGAGCGGGTCAAGCGGGTCGAGGAGACCCGCACGAACGAGAGTGCGGTGGATCTGGAACTGACGTTGCCGAGCGGTACGGTCTCGGCCAACATCACCGTCCTGCCGCTCACCTCGGGCGAGGGCGGCTCGCTCGGCACGCTGGTGATCCTTGAGGACATCAGCTCGGAGAAGCGGGTCAAATCGACCATGTCGCGCTACATGGACCCGGAGCTTGCGGATCGGCTGTTGGCCGAGGGCGGGCAGGAGGAACTGCTGGGCGGGCAGGATACGACTGCCACGGTGCTCTTCTCCGATATCCGTAGCTTCACCACCATCACGGAGAAACTGGGCGCGCAGGGCACGGTTGCGCTGCTCAACGAGTATTTCGAGCGGATGGTGGATTGCATCTCCGACGAGGGCGGGATCCTCGACAAGTTCATCGGTGATGCGATCATGGCGGCCTTCGGCGTGCCGGTCACCCGCGGTGAGGACGAGGACCGGGCAATGCGCGCGGCGATCCAGATGGTCTCGAGCCTCTGGGAGTGGAACGAGGAGCGCGACGAGAAGGGGCTCCTGACGCTCGACATGGGGATCGGGCTCAACACTGACCGGATCGTCGCGGGAAACATCGGCTCGCCCAAGCGGATGGACTACACGATGATCGGCGATGGCGTGAACCTGTCGGCGCGGCTGGAGAGTGCCTGCAAGCAATACCGGGCGAAGATCCTGCTCTCGGAGTTCACCCATCAGCGGCTGCGGGGCATCTACCGGACCCGCGAGGTCGACAAGGTGGTGGTCCGCGGCAAGACCGAGCCGGTCGGCATCTACGAGGTTCTCGATTATCACGGCGCGAAGAGCTTTCCCAATATCTCCGACGTGCTCGGCCATTTCGCCGAGGGTCTGAAGCTCTATCGCGGGCAGGATTGGGACAAGGCGATCCAAGCGTTCGAGCAGGCGCTCAAGGGGAACCCGGACGATTACCTCTCGGCCATGTATGTGGAGCGCTGCCACACGCTGAAGGCGACACCGCCAAGCAGCACCTGGAATGGCGTCTGGGTGCTGAGCGAGAAGTAATCGGTTAGGGCTCGCAGGGTTCCGGGTGTTGAAAGTCAGCCGCTTGGAGATGAGTGAGCCGATTTAGGACAGCACAGCCGTATCCGCTGCCACCCGCTTGCATTTGCGCCCCTACTCTATACGTCTCGGTCATAGCCTTCGCGAGGATTCATGCCGCAAGCCTCTGAAATTGCTATCGTCTATGATGGAGAGTGCCCGTTCTGCTCCGCTTATGTGGGCATGGTGCGGCTCCGCGAGGCGGCGGGGCGGGTGCATCTGCTCGATGCCAGGGAAGGCGGGCCGGAGGTTGAGCGGATCCGCGCGGCTGGACTGGATCTCGATGAGGGTATGGTCCTCCTGATGGGGGATGAGATGTATCATGGTGCCGACTGTATTCACCGGATGGGGCTGATGACCACCGAGTCCGGCGTCTTCAACCGTCTGAATGCGTGGGTGTTCCGCTCCCCCGGCCGGTCGCGGTTTCTCTATCCGATCCTGCGCGCCGGGCGGAACCTGGCGCTGAAGATCCTGGGGCGCAAGAAGATCTCGGGCGAGGCGTTCTAGGCCGCGCGATAGCGGATCATGCACCAGATCCCGATGGCGGGACCGATGGCCATGACGGCGAGAACTGTCGGCCAGCCCCAACTCTCTGCAAGCACCGGCATCGTCTGAACCGTGACCGCCGTCAGCAGAAATCCGAATGCGTTCTGAATGGTCAGGAGCGAGCCCGCACGTTCTGGCGGTGCGTTGTCGGCGACGAGTGTCGAGTATTGCGCGCTGTCGGGAATGATCAGGATGCCCCAGACGATCAGGATCCCCATCATAAGCCAGACCGGTCCGCCGAAGAACACTGCGGCCAACAGCGCCGCGCTGCCCGATCCGATCAGACACAGCATCGCGATTCTGTCGCAGCCATAGCGGTCGCCCCAGAGGCCGGCAGGGACGCAGGCAATGCCACCGAGCGCGATTGCCAGGAACGCGGTCAGTTTGGCTAGGTCGGCGGGGCCCTCGATCCCGCCCTCGCTGAAACTGACGCTCCCGATCACCCCAACCCAGGCCCAGAAGGCGTAAAGTTCCCACATGTGGCCAAGATAGCCGAGGATCGCGAGGCGGATCCGGCGGTTGGTCCAGGCGAGGCCGACTGCGGCGAGGTCCAGCCTCGGCGCCTTGGCGTGATGCGGGCCGAGGCTGATCGCCAGGATGCCGATTGCGCCCAGGGTCGCGATCCCGGTGGTCGCCCAGATGGTGACCCGCCAGTCCGCCCCGCCGAAAAGTGCGATCAGGTGCGGCGAGGCGGAGCCCAGGGTGAGCGCGCCAACGAGGCTCCCGACCAGCAGCGCCCGGTCTGTCTTGCCCCAGCCGACTGCGATTTTCATCCCAACCGGATAGACGCCGGCCATTGCCGCACCCGTGACCGCGCGCAAGGCCATCGCCTCGGGCCCGCCGAGCGGGGCGACGAGAAGGCCGAGGTTCGCGATGGCCGCGATGACGGCCGAGACGGCGAAGACGCACCTGGGATCGTAGCGGTCGGCGAGGCCCAGGAAGGCGTAGAAGAACGCGCCTCCTGCAAAGCCGAGTTGCACGGCGGTCGACAGCCAGGCGAGGCGGGCAGGGGTCAGGCCCGCCTCCCGCCCCATCTCTCCCAGCACGGCGGCAGACGAGAACCAGAGCGACAGCACACCGATCTGGGTGACGATCAGCACCCCGATCGAAAACGCTTTTGATTTGCCTGACATGCCCGCTCCCGGATAGACGTCTCCGCCTAGCATAGAACCGGAGCGCCGCCCATGACCGACAACACCGACCCTGATCACCGTTCAGTCGTCAGGCGGCAGGGGATGCCCGGCTCGGTCTCGACCCCGGTGGTCAATCCGATCTGCCCATCGGTCGTGTTCGCCTCACCCGATGCCGATACGCTGGATGCGCAGTATGAGGGGCGGGTGGAAGGATTCACCTATGCCCGCGAAGGGCATCCCAACTGGTCCGCGCTGGCGGCCAAGCTCGACTGGATGGAAGGGGTGGAGGGTGGCTTCGTCACAGGTTCCGGCATGGCGGCGGTTGGTGCGATGTTCCAATCGGTTGTGCAGGCGGGTGATCATGTGGTGGCGGGCGACCAGCTATACGGCCGCAGCCTGCGCATGCTGAATGAGGAACTGCCGCGCTGGGGGGCGACGGTGAGCTTTGCCGACCCGACCGACGGTGCGGCCATTGCCGCCGCAATCCGGCCCGAGACGAAGATGGTGCTGGTCGAGGTCGTCTCGAATCCGACGCTCCGGGTTGCGGATATGGAGGCAATCTCAAAGGTCTGCCGGGAGCGGGGTGTGTTGCTGGTGGTCGACAACACCTTCACGACGCCCCGGCTTTACCGCCCGTTTGAGCATGGCGCTGATGTCGTGATCCACTCGGTCACCAAGATGCTCGCGGGCCACTCGGACGTCACGCTTGGCTATGTCGCGGCGAAAGATCCGGCGATCCGGCAGCGGCTCAAGGATGTGGTTATCACTTGGGGGATGACGCCGAGCCCGTTCGACTGCTGGCTGGCGGAGCGGGGGCTGAACACTTTCGATCTGCGTTTCGACCGGGCGCAGCAGAATGCCGAGGTGCTGGCCCAGCATATCGCGGGGCTCAACGGCGTGGACAGCGTGCTTTACCCGACACGGCCCGACCATCCGGACCACAACCGGGCCGTGGGTCTTCTGAAGGGTGGTGGCACGATGGTCAGCTTCCGCCTAAAGGGCGATCGCGAGGAGGTGAACCGCTTTGTCCGCGCGGCTGAGCATCTGCCCTTTGCCCCGACGCTTGGCGATGTCGCGACGACGCTGAGCCATCCGGCCTCCAGCTCCCACCGGATCCTGACGCCGGAGGCGCGCGCCGCAATCGGCATCACCGAGGGCTTCATCCGCGTCTCGGTCGGGGTCGAGGACATCAACCTTCTGACCCGCGAATTCGAAGCGGCGATCGGGGCGGCCGCATGAAAAACCCGGGCCACGCCGAGTGCCGCGCCAAGATCCGGGCGCTGACCGAGGGCGAGGCCGATGAGGTTGCGCTGATGGCAACGATCGCCTGCGAACTCTACCATCATTTCGACCGCTTCGACTGGGTCGGGTTCTACCGGGTGACCGAACCGGAGATCCTGAAAATCGGCCCCTATCAGGGCGGACATGGGTGTTTGGTGATCCCATTCGATAAGGGCGTCTGCGGGGCCTGTGCGACGGCGGGCGAGACTCTGATCGTGCCGGATGTCGATGCGTTTCCGGGGCACATCGCCTGCGCGAGCTCCACCCGGTCGGAGATTGTCTTGCCCGTCCGGCGCGATGCCAAGCTGATCGCTGTGCTGGATATCGACAGCGACACACCGGACAATTTCGACGCTCATGATCAGGCAGAGTTGGAAGCGATGCTCTCAGAGGCGTTTGGCTGACGGTTCCGGGCTTGCTGTCTCCCCCATCGACTCAAGGGGCTATGGGGCGTGGGTCGTTCAAAGCTCCCCTCTGTTAGCGAAAGGCGCAAAATTGGACGGTGCTTTTGCCTGGCGGAAGAATCGACTTCTATCTTATTGGAGTGTCGACTCAATTTGACTTATCCACAGAGAAATCCATTGGAATATCAACATGTTATCCCCAAGAAAGTTGCGATGACCGACTCTTTTTTGTTGCGGAAACGGATGGCGAGTGGGACCTTCTCGTCATCGCAAAGGAGCTTCGGTTCTGGAGCGGGACGCAGCAGCCGGCGGGCGCTGGAGCGTTGATGAGAAACCCTCGGGTGGCTCGTTCTCGCAAAGGAACCCGGGCTTCGGTGGATCGCCACGATCTTCGGATCGAGGCAGTTTGTCGAAGCCAACGGTTGAGGCGGGTCGCGGAAGGTTTTCGGACCAGATGCGGCGGTCATGGGCCCTCGGGCACGTGACAGCTTCGGGTCTTCGGACACGAGGTGCTGATCAGGTGGTCCTTCGGGGCAGCCTTTTCAGGGAGGCGTCAGGGAGTGTCCCTTGTGGGCACGATGCGTAGACCGCGTCTGTGCACCTGGCGCCTCTTCTCTTTTACACATCCGAAAATGGTGGCCTGAACGATTCAGCGGGACCCGTTTCCATTTGGATCCGAGCCCCGCTGCCAGCGTCAGCTGATGCATCACCGCGTCTTGTGCACCTGTACTAGTTTCCATACACGCGTTCGGGTAGCCAATCAATCAAGATGTGGCGTTCGAGCTTGTATGATCCGCAATTTGTGACCTCTAGCTCGAGATTTCGCTGACGGGCTCTCGAAGACCACCAGAAAGCACCCATGATCCGATCCAAGGCCGCCGATTCGGAGGGCTCCAACTCACCGGATGGGTCGTTCGATCAGTCTAGATGATGCGTGCAACAGCATTCCGCGCCACTGGCTAGACGCAGACCGCGCTGGCAAGGCCGCGATTCAGTGCCGGTCGTACCACTCGATCCGTTCTGGATCTTCGCGGGCGGCGGAAGTCCAGCGGCGCATGCTGGCATGGGAGAGGATACGGCGGGTGTAGGTCTCGGTGCGCCGATCGACCAGCCCGTAGCTGTCGAGCCGGGTCGCGACCGGAGCCATGAAGACATCCGCCGCCGAGAACGCATGCCCGGCCAGCCAGGGTCCGCCGGTGGTCTCAAGCGCCCAGGTCCAGACCTCCGCGACCCGGTCGATATCGGCAGTAAGCTCCTCAGTGATCGGGTCTTTCTTGCGCCCGCCCCGGTGCAGGTTCATCGGGCAGGCGGTGCGCAGCGCGGCAAATCCGGCATGCATCTCGTTCGCGACGATCCGGGCGACATTGCGCTCGACCGGGTCGTCGGGCCAGATCCCGCGCTCCGGATGGCGCTCGGCCAGGGTCTCGGCGATGGCGAGGCTTTCCCATACCCGCATCTCGCGGCCGCCTTCCTCCCATTCGAGGATCGGGACGGTCCGCGCCGGTGCTCTTGCGTCCATCGCGTCGCTGAAGCTGTCGGTGTACATCCGGATCATCTCTTCCTCGTAAGGGATCCCGAACGCGTTAAGCAGCAGCCAGCCGCGGAGCGACCAGCTCGAATAGGCTTTCTGTGCGATGATCAGGCGGTACATGCGCGCCTCCCCTTTTTTCTTTCTATCTGCCATGGCGGCCACGGCATCTCACGCGAAATCTCGTGAACGCCGCGATCGGTGCGCGTGATGCCCGGCCCATGGTTGCGATTGTCGCAAACGGGCTTGCGAGGAGATCAGAGCGCCGTCAGGCTTGGCCAAAACAGCGGAGGACGCCATGCTCAAGACCGGCCCCGTCGATTTCATCCATCAAATGCAGTGGAGCGATCTGCCATCTGAAGCGCGGGAGATGACGAAGCTTCTGGTCCTGGATCTTCTCGGCGTGGCGGCCTCGGCCCGGGTGACGCCTTTGAGCCGGATCATCAGCGACCATGCGGCCCGGTTCTTCGGCGGGGATCAGGCGAGCATCCTGTTCGATGGCCGCCGCGCAAGCCCGATGGGGGCGGCGCTCGCCGGCGGGATGACGATCGACGCGATCGACGGGCATGATGGCTGGCGCCCGGCCAAGGGGCACGCGGGCTGCCATGTTCTGCCGGCTGCCCTCGCGATTGCCGAGGCCGAAGGTCAGATGGACGGCACCGCTTTCCTGACCGCGGTGGCGCTTGGCTACGAGTTCGGGCTGCGCGTGGCGGTCGCCCAGCATGGCACGGTGCCGGATTATCATACGTCAGGGTCCTGGGGCGCGGTTGGCTGCGCAGCCCTTGGCGCGCGCATGCTGGGCCTTGACCGCGACAGGACCCGCGAGGCGCTGGGGATTGCCGAGTATCACGGACCACGCAGCCAAATGGTGCGCGGAGTGGAGCATCCGACGATGCTCAAGGATGGCTCCGGGTGGGGGGCGATGTGCGGCGTCTCGGCGGTCTATCTCGCGGCCGATGGCTTTACCGGCGCGCCTGCGATCACCGTGGAGCGGGAGGACGCGCAACCCTGGTGGCAGGACCTCGGCTCGAACTGGCTGGTGATGGATCAGTACATCAAGCCTTATCCGGTCTGCCGCTGGACACACGGCCCGCTCGCCTGCACGGAGTATCTGCTGAAGACCCACGGCGTCACTCACGATCAGATCGAGCGGGTGGAGGTGACGAGTTTCAAGAACATGGCGCTGCTCGCGACCTGGAAGCCGGACACGACCGAGCAGGCGCAATACTCGGTGCCCTATCCGGTCGCGACGATGATCGTCGCTGGCCAGGTCGGGCCGGAGCAGGTGATGGGTGCGGCGCTGAATGATCCAGACGTGCTCCGGCTTGCCGAGACCATGGTGCTCAGCGAAGACGCCGCGATGGAAGCGGCGTTCCCGGCAACCCGGAAAGCACAGGTGACGTTCGTGATGAAAGATGAGCAGCGCCTGGAGAGCCCGGTCATGGAGCCCTTTGGCGATCCGGAGCGTCCGCTGAGTTCGGATCAGATCCGGGGCAAGTTCCACGACTGGTCGGGACCGGTCCTCGGGGCGGAGCGCGCAAGGCGTCTCGAAGCGGCCGTCGATGGGCTCGAGAGTGATGGGCTTGCGCCATTGATCGCGGAGCTGGATGCGGTCTGACGACCGCCCGGCGGGCGGCGACGCTCCCGCCACCCACCCCGCTTGCCGCCCGCCGGGCGCGGGCCGCGATGCCGTGCGAGCGAGGCAACGGTGCTCCCGGCCGCGTTCCTCCCCCGATCACGGGGGAGGTTAGGTGGGGGCTGATGCGAGGGTGTATGCGGGCCTTGCCCGCATTCCGTTTGGTTCACGCGACCCGGTTGGGTGGCGCCTCGCCGTTGAAGAAGGCGGTAAGGTTCTTCAGCACGGTCATCCCCATAGCCTCCCGCGTCTCGATCGTCGCCGAGCCCAGATGCGGCAGCAGGCAGACATTTGGCATGGTCGTGAGCGCTTCTGTGATCGCCGGCTCGCGTTCGAAGACATCGAGCCCGGCGCCGGCTATCTCGCCCGATTGGAGCGCCGCAACGAGCGCCGCCTCGTCGACGATATCGCCGCGGGCGGAGTTCACCAGGAACGCGGTCTTCTTCATCGCCTTGAACCGGGCTTGGTTCATCAGGTGAATGTTGTCGCCGCCGCCCGGGCAGTGGAGCGAGACGAAATCGGCCGCGGCCAGCACCTCCTCCACAGTCGGAAGCTGGGTGGCCGGGACGCCTGGATCCTCGACCGGGAAGGCATCGTAGAAGACGATCTGCATGTCAAGCGCATGGAAACAGCGCTTGGCCATCGCCTTGCCGATGCGGCCCATGCCGATGATGCCGAGCGTCTTGCCCTGGGGCGAAGTGCCCATGAGCTGGGTCGGCCGCCAGCCGGTCCATTCCCCTGCGCGGAGCATGCTCTCACCCTCATAGGTCCGGCGGCAGATATTGAGGAGCAGGGTGAGCGCGATATCCGCCGTCGCATCGGTCAGCACGCCCGGCGTGTTGGTCACGATCAGTCCGGCCGCTTTGGCGGCTTCGATATCGATATTGTTGAAGCCCACGCCGAACTGACCGAGCATCTTCGCCCGTCCGGGGTTGGCCAACACATCCGCGTTCACTTTGTCGGTCACCGTCGGACAGACTGCATCGTAGTCGTCCAGCGCCGCCTTCAACTCATCCTGGCTCAGCGCGACATCGGCTTCGTTCAGCGTGACGTCGAACTGCTCGGCGAGCAGCGCCTCGACTTTGGCGGGCCATTTGCGGCTGGTGATGATGCGGGGTTTCGTCATGGTCTCCTCCGGTCTTATCTGGGCTCCCCCGAGCCTTGGGGCCGGCGCATGTCTGACGGACGAAGCCCGTATTCCCGCGCATACGCCATCGCGAAATGTGAACTGGAAGAGAAGCCCGTCAAGAAACTGATCTCAAGCGTGGAGAGATTCGAGTGCATCAGGAGCTCACGCGCCTTCTCCAACCGGATGCGGCGGTAGAACTGGGCCGGCGCCGCCTCGAGGTAGGATTTGAACATCCTCTCCATCCGGCGCAGGTTCAGCCCGGCGCCATCGGCAATCTCGTTCATCTTCAAGGGTGCCTCGACATTGGCCATCATGATGTCGATCGCCTTTTGCAGCGGGCCGGGCAGCGTGTCCATCCGCTCGAGACTGCCCGGGCGCTGGTGGACCGCCGCATTACGGACCCGGTCGATCTGGAACTGGTTGCCGACAGAGCGGCTGACCGACGGCCCGTGATCCTCCTCGATCAGGGCCAGCATCATGTCGAGCCCGGTGATCCCGCCCGAGCCGGTCCAGCGGTTTCCGTCGATGACATAGAGGCCGGAGGTGCACTCGATCTCGGGGAATTCCTCCTCGAAGGCGGGTTGGAACTCCCAATGGACCGTGCATTTGCGGCCTTCCAGCAGCCCGGCGCGGGCCAGAATGAAGGTCCCGGCCGAGAGCGATCCGATCACGAGCCCGGATCGCGCCGCTTGGGTCAGCGCCGCATTGAGGCGGGCCTTGTGCGGCGGGTTGGTGTCGAGCCCGGCACAGACGAACAGGAAATCGACCTTGTCGACATGGTTCAGCAACTCCGCCAGCCCGCCATCGACCGCGATCTGCATGTCGTTCGACGCCTCCGCCGGCGCGCCGGTCACAGAGTAGAGCTCCCATGCATAGTAAGGTTGACCCAGCTGGCGGTTCGCGGATCTGAGCGGCTCCAACGCCGTCACAAGCGCCAGGATCGAGAACTGATCGATCAGCAGGAAGGCAATCGTGGTCGGTGGCTTGGTCCGGTCTCGCATAGGCCGACGGTCCGCTTGTCGGAAATCTGTTCCGATACCGTCAGGATTTTAATGTGCTTGGCAAGTCAAATTCTTGCAGGCCTAGTCGGGATGCTTGGGCGCGTTCGACGACGCGGCCTCCCAGGGCTGGGTCAGATCGCTCAGGGTGACGTTTAGGCATTCGACTTCTACAACGATCTCGGAGCCTTCGGCGCAGGTCACGTGCACACGGCCAGCGCCGTCTTCCGCGGGTTCGAACGCGATTGTCAGGACCGCGTTCACGCCTTCCGGCGCTGATTGGTTGATCCCGCGCACTTGCAGCCGCGCCGCGTCATGGATGGTCAGGGCGCTCTGCACCCGCTCATAGGGCCGCCGCTGGGTCGTGGCGGCCTGCGCATCCTCCCAGCGGAACCGGTGGAGCAGCAGCACGAGACGGCGTGCGCGGGGCATCCAGTGGATGTTCTTGGTCTTGCAGACCGCATCCTGCGACAGGGTCGCGATGATCTGCAGATCCTCTTCGCTTTCGGCCATCAGCTTGAGAGGCTGGTCGGAGAGGGGGGCGTCCTCGAACCGGGCGTCCATCATCCGGCAATCCTTTCGATCTGCGCCCCGCAGGCACCAAGTTTCTCCTCGACCCGTTCGTACCCCCGGTCGAGGTGGTAGGCCCGGTTGAGGACCGTCTCCCCCTCGGCCGCGAGCCCGGCGAGGATCAGCGAGACAGAGGCGCGCAGATCGGTCGCCATGACCGGTGCGCCGCGCAGCTTCTCTACCCCTGAGACGGTGGCGGTGCCGCCATGGACCTCGATCTCCGCCCCCATGCGGGTCAGTTCCGGCACGTGCATGAACCGGTTCTCGAAGATCTTCTCTTCAATCACGCTTTCGCCCGAGGCGAGGGTGAGGAGCGCCATCATCTGCGCCTGAAGATCGGTGGGAAAGCCGGGGAAGGGCTCGGTCTCGACATTGACCGGCCGGATCTCCCCATTCTTGCGGGTGACGTGCAGGCCGTCATTGGTCTGCGTCACAGCAATATCGGCCTCATTGAGCTTGTCCGCGAGCGCGCCCACCAGATCCCGCTCTGCGCCTTTCAGGGTCAGCTCGCCCCCGGCGATCGCGGGTGCGATCATGTAGGTGCCGAGCTCCACCCTGTCGGGCAGGACCTTGTGAGTGGTGCCGGAGAGCGCCTCGACCCCCTCGATGGTGATCGTCTCCGTACCGGCGCCGTCGATCTTGGCCCCCATGGCGCTTAGGCAGCGGGCGAGATCGATGATTTCGGGCTCGCGGGCCGCATTCTTGAGAACCGTCGTGCCGCGGGCGAGCGTTGCCGCCATCAGAAGGTTCTCGGTCGCGCCGACGGAGACGAAGGGAAACTCGACAGTGGCCCCTTTCAGACCGCCTGGCGCTCTCGCCTCGACATATCCATCCGAGAGCGTCATCTCAGCGCCCAGCTTCTCGAGCCCGCTCAAATGCAGGTCCACCGGACGGGCGCCGATCGCGCAGCCGCCCGGCAGCGAGACCCGGGCGCGCCCTGCGCGCGCCAGCATGGGCCCGAGCACGAGGATCGAGGCGCGCATCTTGCGGACGATGTCATACTCTGCAGTCAGATTGGTGATCGCCCCGGTCTGGAGCGCCAGGACCTTACCGTCAGAAAGAGCCGCAATCTCCGATCCCAGACTGCGCAGCAATGCCGTCATCGTGGCGATGTCTGCGAGCCGCGGGGCGTTGGTGAGGGTCAGCGGTTGATCGGTCAAAAGCGACGCCGGCATCAGCGTCAGACACGCGTTCTTGGCCCCGGATATCTCGATTGCGCCGCTCAGCGGCTGCCCGCCGGTAATTCTGATCCTGTCCATGCTCACTCTGCCTCGTTGTTTCGGGAGGGCTGTTGTTTCTCGTCTTCCGCCTCTGCTTCCGCCGCCGAACGCGCCCGCTTCTGAGCCTTGCGGCGGTGCAGGTTCGCCCTCAGAGCATCGGCCAGCCGGGTGGCTTTCTCATCGGCGGTTTCTGTCTTTGCCCGTCCCATCCGAGTGATGTAACCAGCCCGGGGCGCGGCGTCTAGATTGCGCTTGCAATCGCCTATCAAATCGCTATTCCTCCGCCCCGCGAGGCTGCCGTAGCTCAGGGGTAGAGCACTCCCTTGGTAAGGGAGAGGTCGAGAGTTCAAATCTCTCCGGCAGCACCA
>JBCDDC010000005.1:0-181866 GCA_039180675.1 Pseudomonadota bacterium
GCTACCAACCCCCAGCCCCAGAAGCGATTGTCCCGGCTGATCTGGCCTCCAATATGTGGAGGTTCCAGCCAGATCAGCCTTCCACCGGGAGCAGCGCCATGCTTACATAACGAGTGGCTGCGCTGTCGGGGTCTCGTCACTACGTCTCTCCATCGCAAAGCTAGAATTTCGCCGCGTCGCATCCCTGTTTCTACAGCAAACACGATGATCTCTCTGAGGCAAGGAGTGCTTGTGCAAGAGGCACCGGATAACAAACGTTCGAACTCGTCTCCTTCCAGCCGCCGATTTCTAGCGTCTCTTACTCGCGGCATTGAAAGGTTAGAGACTGGGTTGGCGATCTGCATGCCCCACTCTTTGCAGGCCAACTCGAAAATTCGGTGGAAGACAGAAAGCTCTCGTTTCACCGAAGCTGGAGCCATGCCAGATTCAAGACGATTGTCTCGATACTCCGCGAAATCTATAGTTCTGATCACAGATAGTTTCTTATCAGCCAAAGGTTCTGCGAGCATCTTGCTAAGCCAATATGGTTCTCCCGACTTGCGCGCTTTCTTCTTTGGTATCTCTTCAAGCAGGTATCGGCTTAGGAGCTCTCTGAAGATCGCTGGTTGGGTGTTGTCGATTGGTTTGGGCTCATGGATCCTGCCGAGTTCTAGCCCGGTCTCTGCTTGTCGGGCCCACTGTTTCGCTGCTGTCTTTGTGTCGAAAGATCGGGAGAGCGGTTTGTGACCTTTTCTTCTGATCTGTACCTGCCACTTCCCGTTGCGTTGTCTTATCGAAGCCATCGTGTTGGTTCCCGTCACTTGTGACAATGTGTGACGAGCACAGGCCAAGTAAGGCTAAGCCATTGAAATCATTTGGGAGAGCGCGTCGTTCGCAATGACGAGGTCAGGGGTTCGATTCCCCTCGGCTCCACCACGTTCCTCGATCCGTGAAAAAGGGCCCAAAGCGGGCCCCTTTTATACTTTTGGCAGGGCGTGGGTTACTTCAACTCGAAGCTCTGCACGCCTAGTGATGCTCCGGCTCCGACGATGCCGGAGACGCTGACAGGTTGCAGCGAGATCGAGTTCTCGCTTCCACCGACCAGAATCTTTGCGCCCATACCGGCGCCAAGCGAAACCTCGGCCGAGCCGCCCACATAGGTGCCCGACAGCGCGCCGGGGAGCTTCGCGAACCTGGCGGGCGCAACAACGCCCCAGACGATGGTGAAGTCTTGCTTCACTTGGAGATCGAGGCCGTAGCTCTTGATCTGCCCGATATAGAGCTCGGGATCGCCCTCGGCTGGGGCGAAGTTGCAGGTGAATTCTTCTTTCGAGTAGACGATGTTGTTGGAGACATCCGTCAGCTCGCAGGTGAGAAGCCCGACCTCGACGCCCTGGGCGAAGGCGGCGGAGGTGGACAGCACTGTGACGGCTGCGGCGGCCAGGAGAGTGGTGGATTTCATTATTCATGCTCCTTAGGTTTTTGCGATTGGTGGGTCGCTGTTCTGAACCGGATAACACGCGGTCGAACGGGAGCTTTGAAGGCTGGGGTCGTCCCGCGGGAACTATCTAATCGCCACCAACACAATGCAGGATTTTATGCTGAAACTCGCCGATCCGTCTTTCAGGATCATGCGGGCCTGTTGGATTTCTGCCTTCGTTGACCGTGTGGATGGAGCGCTGCTTGCCAACGGCGCGCGCCATATGCTCGAATAATCGCCGCGAAACAGGCGATGACGAGGGCAGTATGGCGGATCCGTTTGATCTGGTTATCCGGGGCGGGCGGGTCGTGACACCCGGCGGCGTGATCGAGGCGGATGTGGCGGTCGCCGGAGAGCGGATAGCCATGGTCGGATCGAACCTCACCGGCGGTGTCGAGATAAATGCAACGGGACGCTGGGTGATGCCGGGTGGCGTCGACCCGCATTGCCATATCGAGCAGATGTCCGGCATGGGCGTGATGAACGCCGACACGTTCGAGACGGCAACCAAATCGGCGGCGATGGGGGGTACGACCTCGCTGATCAGTTTTGCAGCGCAAGCACATGAGCAGCCGCTGGCCGAGGCCGTTGAGGACTATACGGCCCGGGCCAAGCGGGGCGCGATGGTGGACCATGCCTTTCACCTGAGCATCTCTGATACCTCGGTGGACGGGTTCTTCGATGATCTGGGGAAGCTGGTTGAGACCGGCCATCGCTCGATCAAGGTCTTCACAACCTACAACATCAAGCTGGAGGACCGGGCGATCCTCGACATCCTCGCAGCAGCCAAGGCCCATGGCGCGCTGGTCTGTGTGCATGCGGAGAATGACGGGTTGATCGGCTGGACCAAGGAGGCGCTGGTGGATGCAGGCCTCACCCGGCCCGAGCATCACGCCGTCTCCCACCCCCGGCTGGCCGAGATCGAGGCCGTGGAACGGATGTGCCGTTTCGCCGAGTTCTTCGCGACGCCGGTCATGCTCTTCCACATCTCGACCGCGGAGGCGCTGGAGGCGATCCGCTCCGCCCGCGCGCGGGGGGTTCCGATCTGGGCGGAGACCTGCCCGCATTACCTCTTCATGACGGCCAACGTGCTGAAGCGCGACGGGATCGAGGGGGCGAAATGGATGTGCTCGCCGCCGCAGCGAACCGTTGGCGATCAGGAGGCGCTGTGGGGCGCGCTGGAGATGGGTGACCTGCAGGTCGTCTCTTCCGACCACGCGCCCTATCGCTTTGATGAGACGGGCAAACTGCGCGCCGGGCCTGAGCCTGAGTTCCCCCAGATCGCCAATGGGTTACCGGGGCTTGAGACACGGCTCGCGCTGCTCTTCGACGCCATGGTGGTGGGAGAGCGGCTGGGGCCGCAAGCCTTCGCCCGCCTCACAGCCAGCGAACCGGCCCGGATCTATGGCCTGCCGCGCAAGGGCCAGATCGCGGCCGGTTTCGACGCCGATATCGCGATCTGGAACCCCGAGGAGAGCCGGATCTTCGGCGCCGACGACTTGCACGACAATGTCGGCTACAACCCGTGGGAGGGGCGCACGGTGCGAGGTATGGTCGACACCGTCCTCCTGCGCGGCCGTCCAATCGTCCAGGGCGGAGAGTTTCTGGGTGAGCCGGGGCAGGGGGAGTGGCTCCACCGCGAAAGCCTGGGCGTCGAGGCCCGGATCCAGCCTGCGCCTGAATACATCGCGACAGGGAGGGGCTGATGCATCCGCCGGGCACCGAAGTTCAGAAGACAATCACCTTCTTCTACTACCGCGATCTTCCCGCCGTAATGCGGTTCTATGAGGATGTGATGGGCCTCTCGCTCGCCATCGATCAGGGCTGGTGCAAGATCTACCATATCGGCGGCGATGCCCATGTCGGCCTGGTCGATGAGGCGCATGGGATGCACAAGGGGTCAGAGGGCCGGGCCGTGCAGCTTTGTATCCGGGTGGCCGATGTGGATGCCTGGTACGCCTATGCGACAGAGCAGGGTGTGGCGAACCTCTCGGAGCTTTTCGTCAATGATCAGATCGGCATCCGCGCCTTCGTTTTCGACGATCCGGAGGGCTATCAGATCGAGATCCAGTCGGCGACGCGGCCGGGCGCATGACGCTGATCGTGATCAATCCGAACTCCTCGGAGCATGTGACGGAGGGGATCGACCGGGCGGTGGAGCCGCTCCGCCGCCTCGGTCATCCGATCCGGTGCGTGACCCTGGCGGAAGGCCCGCCGGGGATCGAGAGCCAGGCACAGGCGGACGAGACCATCCCGCACATGCTGCGGCTGGCGGCGGGGTTGGAGAACGAGGCGACCGGGTTCGTCATAGCCTGTTTCGGCGACCCGGGGCTGCATGCGCTGCGCGATCGCACGGACAAGCCTGTCTTCGGCATCCAGGAGTGCGCGGTGCTGACGGCAATGACCAAGGGGCAGAGGTTCGGGGTGATCGCGATCCTCGACCGCTCGATCCCGCGCCATCTGCGGAGCTTTGGGGCTATGGGAGTGATGAACCGGTTCGCCGGCGACCGCGCGCTCGACCTCGGGGTCGGCGAGCTCTCGGACGCCGTCCACACCTATTCCCGGATGGTCGAAGTGGGCGAGGCGCTGCGTGATGAGGACGGGGCCGATACCGTGATCCTAGGCTGCGCCGGAATGGCCGATTACCGCGCATCGCTGGAGGCGGATCTCGGCATCCCGGTTATCGACCCCTGCCAGGCGGCTGTTTCGATGGCTGTTGGACAGATCGCGCTGTCGGCGGAGGGGTGAGAGGTGGCCGGTGCTACGATCTGGACCAGCGATTGGCTGATCAACCTCTCGGAATTTCACCTTGTCCGCCTGCGCTGGAAGGATAACGGGTGGTGGGAGGAGAATAGAAAGGAATACCACAAGTGGAGCGCCGCGATCGGTCTCAACATTATCGACCCAATCGGCTTCCACCGACCTGCCGATCCGGCGGATGTCCCCGAGAATGCCTACCACACGGGCACGGTGGAGTCGTACCGAGAGGACGACTTCATGCGCATGGATGGAATGCATGTGTTGAGCGCGCGCGGAAGGTGCTCGAAGAGTATGATCTAGGGGCGACGCAGCTTTTCGACATCAATCTCTATCGAAATCCGACCTTGCCCCTCAAGGACAATCCCTATGCGATCGTGAACTGCCTCGAGGCCAAGGAGTGCCTGGTTCCCGACCAATCTCCGGTTCGGGCGGTCCGAGGGACCGAGTATTGGCGCTGTTCGCCGCCAAACCTACCCAATCTGACGGTGAGGGAGAGCGCGTCCGAAGGTGTCGATCTTTGGTATGATCCACTTGTACGCAAGCAGATTTTCTTCTCCGACCGTTTGGCCCGACGCCTGATCGAGGAGGGCTTCACGGGCATCAATCTCTTTCTGCTGAAGACGATCTGATCCGTGGTGGGTATCTGGTCGCCTTCAGTCCGTGTCTCGCTCTGAGATCTACTGCCCGGCGGCTGCCACCGGGCAGCGGCCGACCTCCCCCCGGGAGGCCGCTTTGGCGATTCCGCTCGCAGAACGAGAGGCGCTTGTGCTTTGATGCACTGACCAGCCGATCCTCTCCCAAGCGGCCTCCAGGTCGGCCGCTGCCCTCCGCTAAAACTGCAGGAGCCATGCGATGACCCGTCTGCTTGATGAAACCGCCTCCGGCGTCTTCACCATTGCCGTGACGCCGTTCCTGCCGGATGGGAGGCTGGATCTCGACAGCATTGACCGGATGGTCAATTTCTATGTCGGGAAGGGCGCGACCGGGCTCACGATCCTCGGCATGATGGGGGAGGCGGGCAAGCTCTCGGCCGAGGAGAGCCTGACGGTCGTGCGCCGGGTTGTCGGGCGGACCGATTTGCCGGTGGTCGTCGGTGCCTCGGCTCCTGGGCTAGCGCAGATCAAGGCGCTTAGCGAAGAGGCGATGTCGGCAGGAGCGGTCGGCGTGATGGTGGCCCCGCCCTGGACGCTCAAGACCGACGCGCAGATCGTCAGCTACTTCCAGAATGTCGCCGATGCGCTCGGCCCGATCCCCTGGGTGTTGCAGGATTTCCCCTTAGCGACCAATGTGGTGGTGCCGGTGGAGGTGGTGCTGAAGATCGTCGAGACCTGCCCGACCTGCGTGATGCTGAAGCATGAGGACTGGCCGGGGCTCGACAAGATCTCGGCGCTCAGGCGCGAGTCGGATGCGGGGGCGCGGCGGATCTCAATCCTCTGCGGCAATGCCGGGCAGTTCCTGCCTGAAGAGATGGGCCGTGGGGCCGATGGGGCGATGACCGGGTTTGCTTATCCGGAGATGATGGCCGAGGTTGTCCGGCTCTGGCACGCGGGAGAGCATGACTGGATGCGGGACCTGTTCGATGCCTATCTCCCGATGATCCGCTACGAGGCGCAGCCCGGGATGGGGCTGGCGATCCGCAAGCATATCCTGGCGGAGCGGGGGGCGATCGCCCACGCGACCGTGCGCAAACCCGGCGGGGCGCTGTCTGCCGAGGCGGTCGCGGAACTGGCGGTCCTGATGGCCCGGCAGGAGGCGCGGCTGGCCGCGCTCGACGCCTGATTGCGTTAAATCTGAACGCACCGAAAGGTGTCGTCAGTAATCACCAGTCTCATCTTGAGTGGACGCGGAAGATCTTTGTCGAGCACGGAGGTTGCCGACCCGCGGTGGACCTGCATATGCGTGATGATCACATCGGTGATCTGCCGGTGGAGACCCTGCGGCAACATGGCTTGGTGCTTTTAAGCTGTTGAATCGCTTCTTTTCTTTCGCATGGAAGGCGCTCCTACACCCACCGGCTGGAAGAGTTGATCGGCCACCGCCTCTGCTGCCGAACGCCAAGGGTGGCGCGGCCGGAAATTAGCGCTACTCCTTCTTTCTAAAGAGGGTTGAAAGTAGAATGGACTCTTCAGTTTTCCGGTTCATTTGGCGGAACTCGATGCCGCAGCAGTTCCTGCTGCTCGCCATAACGCTTTGCTATTTTCCGTTCCTCTACGCCTCGCTCGAGATCCCGAAACTGATCATCAATGACGCGATAGGGGCCGAGACCGAGCGGATCGTGATCGCTGGCACGGAGGTCACCCAGGTTCACTACCTCTTCGTCCTCTGCTTTGCCTTCCTCGGCGCCGTTCTCGTCAGCGGGCTGATCAAGATGCAGATGAACACGATGAAGGGCATCCTGGCGGAGCGGATGCTGCAGAAGCTGCGCCAGCAGCTCATCCGCCGAATCATGCGTTTCAGGCCCTCCTATTTCCGGCAGACCTCGCAGGGCGAGCTTGTCTCGATGGTCACCAGCGAGGCGGAGCCGCTGGGCGGGCTGATGGGCGACGCGCTGGCGCAGCCGGTCTTCCAGGGCGGCATGATGCTCACGATCATGGTCTTCCTGTTCGCTCAGAACCCGTGGCTCGGGCTGGCCGCCGTGGCGCTAATCCCGTTGCAGGCCTGGCTGATCCCGATGCTGCAGCGCCGGATCAACTTGTTGAACAAGGAGCGGGTGCGCACGGTCCGCCGCCTGTCGACCACAATCGGCGAGAGCGCGGCCGGTGCGTCCGAGCTGCGGATCACCGGCGGCTGGCGGGTCATGCTCAACCGGGTGGCTCGGCAGTTGGAGGAGCTGTTCTCTATCCGGCTCAAGATCTACCGCCAGAAGTTTTTCATGAAGTTCATCAATAACTTCATCGCGCAATGCACGCCTTTCCTATTCTTTCTGATCGGGGGGTATCTCGCGATCCAGGGTGATCTGAGCGTGGGGGCGCTGGTGGCAGCCCTTGCGGCCTACAAGGATCTCGCCGCGCCCTGGAAGGAGCTGCTGGCGTATTACAACAGTTGCCAGGATATGCGGATCCGCTGGGACACGATCACCGAGCGGTTCGATCCCTCGGATGCCCTTGGCGATGACCGGCTGACCGTGAGCGGGGCCGAGGCGGAGCGTCTGAACGGCCCAATCTCGTTCTCGGATGTCGCGTTGGTCGAGCCCGACGGATCGCGGGTTCTGGAGAACATCAACCTGGAGATCCCGGAAGGCGCCTCAGTCGCGATCGAAAGCCGGTCGGCCCGTGAGCGGCAGGCCTTCGCCCAGCTTCTATCGCGGGAGATTGATCCGACATCGGGCGAGATCCGCATAGGAGACCGCGACCTGCGCGAAATCCCGCAGGACGTGATCTCCCTAAAGCTCGGCGTGGTCAGCGCGCGGCCCTTTCTGTTCAATGGCACGATCGGAGAAAATATTCTCATCTCGCTCGATCGGCCGGATCTCGCGCCCGACCCGCAGATTGCGATTGTCAACGCCGCGCCGCCGAATACCACGGATCCGGCAGCGCACCGGGTCGAACTTGAACATGCCGGAGTGCGTGACGGTGACGAATTGCGGGAATGGTGGCATTCCATCACCGAGGTGATGGGGACAGACGATTTCCTGCTGCATCGAAGCCTGGATGCCCGGTTCTCACCCGTCCAGCGGCCGGACCTGGCACGCGAGATCTGTGCGCTCAGGCCGATGATGGCCGAGCATCTCGCCAAGGCGGATCTCGCGGACGCGGTCACCGTGTTCGATCCGGAGAAAGTCCACCCCGGCCTGCCGATCGCGGGGAACCTGATGTTCGCCCTCCCGCGCCGGGTGATCAGTCAGGAACGTCTCGCCCGCAATCCGATCTTCGCCGAGCGGTTGCGCACTCTAGGGCTCGAAGACGATGTGATGGCATTCGCCCGCGCGATCATGGCTCTGTTCGAGGCGGTCTTCGGCGCGGGCGGCACCAGCCATCCGCTGTTCCATCAGCTCCGCACCGATGTGGAGCTCTTCAACCGCCTCCTCGATATCGCGCGTAGGGCGGATCAGAAGGGTGTCGCTCAGCTTTCGACCGCCGATCGCAAGCTGCTGTTGACCGTGCCGTTCCGGTTCTCCACCGATCAGGTCAACACCGCCTTCCCGGAGGATCTGGAGGCGAAGATTCTCGATCTGCGCCGCAGCCATGGCGACCGTCTGCTTGCCGAGAGCGAGGCGCTGTTCGCGCGCATCGACCCGGGCGAGGCCTCGGACCAGCTCACGGTTTTGGAGAACCTGCTCTACGGCAAGCTGCTCAAGGGCTCCAAGAACAAGGAGCAGTCGGTGCGCAAGATCGTGGCTGAGGTTCTGCGCGAGCACGGCCTCCACAAGGCGATTGCGCATCTCATCTATGACGTCGAGACCGGGATCGGCGGAAGCAGCCTGCCGGAGTTCGCCCACGAGAGGATCGCTTTTGTCCGCGCGACTGTGAAGCGGCCGGACCTTCTGGTGCTCGACCGGCCGCTGGCGAGCCATGCACGGTCTGACCGGATTATGATGCGCCGCCGGCTCCGTACGCTGCTGCCCGAGACAACGATCCTCTTCATGGAAGACGAGTTCGATGAGGGCGAGGAGTTCGACCTGCGCGTCCGGCTGGAGGACGGTCAGCTCAGCTCGGCACAGCAGCGGGTGCCGGAGCGGGACGAGCCCGGTATGACCCAGGATTTGCGGATGAAGATGCGGGTGCTCGAGACCATTCCCGTCTTCCGCGATCTGGAGCGCCAGCAGGTGCGTCTTCTGGCCTTCGCCTCGACATGGTTCAAGGCGGGCCCGGGCGACCGGGTCTTCAGCGCAGGCGAAGAGCCCGACAGCGCCTATGTCATCGTGCACGGGACTGCGGACCTGCACTGGAGCTACGCTGCGAGCGATGAGGACGCGCTGACGACCTTCGAACCCGGGAGGTTGATCGGCGACATGTCGGTCATCCGGAACACAAGGCGCGAGCACGACCTGATCGCGACCTCCGATCTCAAATGCCTCCGGATCGACGGGGACGCCCTCAGATCCGTCATCGAGAACGATCTGAACGTGGCTCTTAGCCTGCTCAAGACGGTGGCAGGGCACATGGTCACCCTCGACAACCGCCTGCGCGAGGAGCGGAATTTTAGGCCCAGACCCACCGACAAGGAGCAACTTTGACGGCGTTTAACTCAGGCGAAGATGAAGCCCCTCCCAACAGGCGATGTCGAGCTCAAAGGACTTGAAAGTGACGTGAAAATGGTGTGCGCGGACTTGTGATCTTGCAAGATACCAACGGTTGTTATGCTAACCCAAACCTATCGCAGAGGAATTCTCTCATGCTCGGATCCTCTATCACCCCACTGGTGCTGGTCATCACCGCACTCGCATTGGCTCTGACTCCTGCCCGCGCCGAAACTGTGGGCTTTGCCGCCGAGGATGGGCTCGAGATTACCGCCGAGATCGGCGGGCCAAGCTCCGGCCCTGTGCTGGTACTTTTCCATATGGCCAGAGCAAGCCGGGGTGAGTATCGCGATATCGCGCCCAGGCTTCACGAAATGGGGTACCGCACGCTCAGCGTCGATCAGCGGTCGGGCGGTTCCTTCAACGGTGTCCGCAATGAAACGGCTGCACGAGTGGGCGGGGATCCAGGCTTTCTTGCGGCGATCCCAGATCTGGAGGCCGCCGTGACCTACGCCAGGGGCAAGATGGGTGCCGCGACGCTAGGCGTCGTTGGGTCGTCCTATTCGGCCTCCCTCGTGCTGGCGCTCGCGGGGCGTGATCCCGACTTTGCTGACGCCGTGATTTCATTTTCTCCAGGTGAGTATTTCCCGGATCGCAGCTTTGTTCGCGACGCCACCAGCGGGATCAGTACCCCGGTCTTCCTCACTGCGGCCCGATCCGAGATCAATCAGCTGGAGTCCATCGCCAACGTGATCAAGTCCGAGATTGAGGTGTTCAGGCCCGAAGGTGCCGGCAGGCACGGCGCGACAGCTTTGCTCACTGCCGACGGACCTGAATACTGGACTGCGCTGAGCGCTTTTCTTGTGACCCACCTGCCGCCGGGCTGAGCACCAATAGCGGGGTGCGACATGGCATGGAAAGACCGCTGATCACGCTTGGAGAAGCAAGTTGAGCGGTTCGCCAGCACCAGAAATTTCTGCGGGAGTTTAGAGCGGTCAAGACGAATGGATACAAAATACTGTATGTTCCCACACCTTATAATTAACTGAGAATAAAAGAAAAACCATATCAAGATATAGCACATGCTCCGGAGTATCTATCGGTGGGTAGACCCTGCCAGGACCTACGGCTTGGTCCGTCAAATCAGTGCTTCCTGAAGGGTATGAAGACGGAGAGGGGGGCTGTGGCCCATCAAGAAAGAGAAGGAAAGAGGCCGCTGGGCCTTTCTCTATGAGATTCAAGGCCGACAGTGAGAAATGGGTCTTGATGGAGCGATCTCTGATCCGCTGCTGCGATCAGAGCAGCTGACGGTCTTAAAGTTATCATTGATGATGCGGCAGCCCTCGGTCTCGATGTAGATCTGCAGGCGGTTCCAGAAGCCAAGAAACTGCTGGATCGACAACGCCATGAGGTGTTTTCCTTTCCAAGCCCGCCTTGGAAACAGGCGCCTCCCCTTTATGCCTTGCTGGTCGAACTTGTCGTGACTCATCTGGCGCTGGCCTGTCGATACTGCCTGGTCTGAGGTCGAAGCCTGTCCGTTTTGTTAGGCTTGAGGAAATCCGGGGTGACGTTTGAACGGTGTCTGCTTCGAACATGAACGCGGGGCGATGACGAACGAGATTTTTCCGTCCTGCTTTCAACAGACTTGCAGGATGTCATTGGTCTCGCACTGTACCATGCGCGATGGGTATCTCTTTTCGTCGAAACGTGATGGTATGATCAGTGACGCAAGGATGTTGCGACACAGGCCGCGCCGAATGGGCAGCGATGGTCACGAGCCTACCTACGGGAGAGGTGTCACGCCCTGCCGCCTCTTATCGCGCCAATCACGTCATCCGAAGAGGTTATGGTTGCAACATTGGCCATCGCGTACTCGATCGAGGCGCGGTGCCAGTCGGCGTTCATGGTCGAGCAGGCATCCTGAGGCACAATCACCCGGAACCCTTTATCCGCCGCTGTCCGGGCTGTGTGCTCCACTGACATATTGGTCCAGGCGCCTGTGTTTATCAGCGTGTCGATCCCGAGATGGCGCAGGTAGCTCTCAAGCCTGGAGGTTTCCCAAGCGCTCATCGAGTGCTTTTCGACAATCAGGTCACGATCGGCGGGCTCGAGCCCTTTGACCGGCTGCACGCCCCAGGTTCCGCGAACCAGACCATTCGCGTTCTTCAGCCCCTCGAAGAGCGGCGCGGTGGTCGAGAGCGCCGGGTGGCCCGGCTCACAGACAAACCAGATGTGGATGACCGGGACCCCGGCTGCCCTGCAACTCGCCGCTAGACGCGAGGCATTGTGGACCACGTTCTGGCTCCGCGCGTGATCGGGCGCGCCACTCTCTGCGAATGCGCCGTCTTGCATGATGACGTCGTTCTGCATGTCCTGAATCAGAAGTGCCGTCCGAGATGGGTTGATCGCGAGGCCCTGAATTGGCGCTGGGTCAGGTGTGGTCGGGGACGCAACCGCAGGAGCTACCTTCGGGTCCATGAAGGGCTCATGTCTTCCGCGCGTCTTGGTCTTGATCCGGTAGAGCCCGGTGGTCGCGCATATGAAGAGCTCCGACCAATCGTCTCCGCCCCAATGGAGATTGGCGACCATCTCGGGGACGTGGATCTCCCCCAGAAGCAGACCGTGGAAATCGTAGACCCAGATGCCGCCTGGTGCGGTCACAAAGACATTGCCATTCTCATCTGCTTTCATGCCGTCCGGCACGCCGGCACGTCCGGATTCTTTAATGCCGCTCGCAAACACACGCCCGTTCACGAGGCGCCCGTCGTCGGCGACGTCAAACATCCGGATGTTGGCTTGGTCGGTATCGTTCACCCACATCCAGCGTTCGCAAGGGCTGAAACAGAGCCCGTTCGGTTGGGTGAACATATACCGGTCGCTGACGACCTGAGCTTCGTCACCCGGGCGATGACCGGGGAGGAGCCGGTAGACGCCCTGGAAGCCTTGCTCGACCTCCCGTTCGACACCGAACCCCGGCATCCGGCCGTAGGTCGGGTCGGTGAAATAAACCGCGCCATCCGATCGGACGCAAAGATCATTGGGGGAGTTCAACTCCTTGCCCTCAAAATGGCTCGCCAGAACCTCCCTTGACCCATCTGGCCGGAACCGGGCGACAGACGATGTGGAGTGCTCGCACACCAAAAGATTGAGGTCCGCGTCATAGGTCATCCCGTTGCCCTTGTTCGACGGGCGCATGATCTCTTCGATCTCACCATTGGGCGTCCAGCGCCTGCGCACATCCGCTGGCATGTCCGAGAAAACCAGGTGCTTCTCGACCGGATGCCAGAGCGGGCCTTCGGTGAAAGTGAAGCCTGAGCCCAATTGCGCGACCTGCGCGTTGGGATCGATGATTTCGGTGAAACGGCCATCGACAACCTTGTGCATGGCTCACCCCCTTGGTTGGCGCACTCTCACGCCGGGAACCATTGCCGTGCCGGCAGCGTCTCGACAATCTGGCCGGGGCAGGTCATGTCGAGCCGCCCGACCACCTGTCCGTTCTGGACCTTGGCGCCCTTGTCGTGCACCGGCAAAAGGAAGGCGAAGTTGTTCAGGAGCTTCTTCATCTGCGCCTTCTCGTTGCGCTTGGATCCGGCGTGGTTGCCGGTCACCTGAGGCTCCATGAAGTTGTTCACGCGCACGTGGTTGATGATCTGGTCGTTGAAGTCATAAATCACGTCGCCGCAGATGCAGGCGAGGCCCTCGGCGGTCTCGACGATCACGTTCATCGACCCTTCGGTATGCGCGTAGGCCGGTTCGCACCAGACGCCCGGGATAATCTCCTCAGCGCCTGAGATCTCGAGGTCGAGGAACCGGATCGCCTCCGGCTCGTAGATCCGCTCGACCAGATGCATAATGTCCGGTTTGGGGTATTGCGGGTACATGATACCGGAGACCGAAAACTCCATCTCACGGCGGTTCAGGACCACAGTCGTGTTCATCGGGAAGTGGTCATCCTTGCCCGCATGATCGATGTGAAGGTGCGTGTGGAGGATGTACCGGATGTCGCCTAGCTTGACGCCATAGCGCGCGAGTTGCTGCTCGATCATGTTGTCGTGGTACTGGTAACCTCGCATCCCAAGCGTCTCCATGATCGCGTTGTCGCGATAGCCCGTGTCGACGAGGACGGGGTACTGGCCACCGAGGATCAAGAAGCCGTAGGTTGGTACTCGGCGCGTACGACCGCAGTTATGCCCAAGAACAAGAAATGAGTTCTCGAGCTCGATATCGCCATAGTCCAGCACGTGGATTGTCAGTGCCATTTGTTCCTCCCTCAGATGCGATAGACCCGCGCGGCGGTGTCATTGAAAATCGCGTCCCGCGCCTTCTTGGGCAGGTTCGCGGTGGCCGTCTGGAAAGCGGCAAAAAGCTTAGCATAGCTGGTCCAGATCTTCTCGATTGGGAAGTTCGAGCCAAACATCGCGCGCTCGGGCGTGAAGATTTTCAGAGTTTCTTTGATGACCTGCGCAATGAACGCGGGATCGTTCCGGTGGATGAAGGTCCCGAAGGCCGAGAGCTTCGTGACCACGTTTTCATTTTTGGCCAGCGCCTTCATGCCCCTGCGCCACGTGCTCCAGCCGGTTTTCGAGGTGTCCTCCGGCATCCCCGCATGTTGCAGGACAAAGGTTACATCCGGACAGGACTGAACGAGTCTGGCGGCATCGGCCATCTGATCGGAGAACACCTGAAGGTCAAAGCTCCAGTCGTGATCCGACAAAGCGCTGATGCCCTCGGCAAGCCGTGGATCTGATAACTGGTGCTGCGGTGCAAAGCGGTATTGCGGGTTCTCGTGCCAATGCAGTTGCTGGCGGAACCCCCGCAGGCGAGGATACTTTTTCAGCCTCGCCAATGTCTTTTGGATGCCTTTCCGCGTCAAATCGGCATAGCCCACGATTGCATGTGGCCATCCGGTCTGGTTCGCCACATCTTCAACCCATGAAATCTCGTCCTCAGCCCAGTTGGGTGCCCAATTGGCCTGAACATAAACGGATTTCTCAATACCCGTCCCGGTCAGATCCTGCAGATACTCGTCGATCGGATAGTCCCGCTTGATCGATGCATAAGGTCCGAAGATCCGGGGCTTTTCGGGGCCAAGCAACCAGGGCAGGTCCTTTTGCAGCCAGATATGATGATGGGCGTCGATCATCCCGCCTCCGCCATCGAAAGTAGATGATCGGCAATCACCGCGGTCGTGGCCCCATCGCCTAGATGATCGAGATCAGCGCGGATTGCCCGCAGCGCCTCGGTCTGAGGCGCGCCATCCGACGTCAACGGCGACAGCCAATCGAGCCGCCATGCGAGTCGCTTCAGTCGCCGGGTTGCAGCGACCATATGGTCAGGTGAGCCCCGCTCCAGCCCATCCGACAGCATCACCACTGCGGCTCCACGGAGGAAGCCTGCATAGCGCGGGACCGAAAGAAGAGTGTCCAGCGCCTCCCCGATCCGGGTGCCGCCATCGATATCGGCAATCAGAGCTGAGGCCCGTTCGAGCGCCCGACCTGCATCGGGGGTTCGCAAAGCTGGTGTGATGCGGGTCAGCCGGGTGCCGAGCGTGAATACCTCTAGCCTCTCCGCCGTCCGCCTCAGTGCATGCGCCAGCCGGAGCGCGCTGTCGGTGCGTTCCTTCATCGAGCCTGACACGTCAATCAGCAGCACGATCTTGCGCTGGCGTGTCTGGCGTCGGCGCCATGGCAGGCTCAGAACTTCGCCATCGCGATGCGCCGCATCACGGAGGGCACGGCGCAGGTCCAGCACGCGACCGTGTCGTGCCCGTCGCAGGCGCCGAGAGACGCGCCTGGGCAGCCGATTAGCTCCCTCGCGCCTTAACGCCGCCAATGCGGTTTCGGGCTGATCTGCCAGTGCTCTACGCCCAAGGCGTTCCGCGGCAGTCGCGGCTTCGCCGGGGTCATCCGAAGGCTCTGCTGCAATCTCCTCAGTCCTCCCCGTCGCTTCATGGGCCTCAGCCTCCTCCTCGTCCGCAGGAGCGGCCTGCGGTAGAACGGCGCCTAGGAAATGCGCGTTGAAGAGTTGGTCAAAGTCGTCACGACGATCAGGTGGGATCGCCAACAATGCCAGCGCCGCGCGACGGATATCGCCGATGTCACGTGGTCCGAGAAGACCAACCGCTTCGACAAATCCCATCGTCTGGTCTGGCGAGACCGAGAAGTTATTTGTGCGGAGAAGCGCCGGGAAGCTCACCAGGGGACGGGCGGCAATTGGGAGCGTCATGCGGCCTCCCCTGGAAGCAACTCCTCCAAGCGTGGGGCAAGATAGGCGAGGTCATCCTGATCCTTGAGAGCCACTCCGATGGACCGTCTGAATGCGTCTGGCCAAGGGGTCCCTTGATCTGCCAGAAGCGTTGCCGCCTCCGCCCATTCGACCGTCTCCGCGACGCCGGGCGGCTTGACCAGCGGTTCCGATCTTATGAGCCCGACCGAGGCCACCACGGCGTCAGCCGTTGCCTGCGCGACTGAAGAGGCCCGGATCATCACGATCTCCGCCTCCAGCGCCGGACCCGGATAGTCGATCCAGTGGTACACACACCGGCGCCTCAACGCTTCGTGCAGTTCGCGGGTTCGGTTCGACGTCAGGACAACGATGGGATGGTTGTGCGCCCGCACGGTCCCGGTCTCTGGAATTGAGATCGTAAAATCTGAGAGGAACTCGAGTAGGAACGCCTCGAACTCATGATCCGCGCGATCGATCTCGTCGATAAGGAGCAACGTTCCGTCGGGATCCCGCAAGGCGTCAAGCAGCGGACGCGCGAGCAAGTATTCGTCCGAATAGATGTTGATATACGCATCGCCCGCCTGCCGGATGGCGAGCATCTGGCGCGGATAGTTCCACTCGTAGAGCGCGGCCGATGCGTCGATCCCTTCAAAACACTGAAGGCGGATCACCCGGCGTGAGAGGACCGATCCGATCGCCTTGGCGGCTTCCGTCTTGCCGACCCCGGGAACCCCCTCAAGAAGGAGAGGTTTGCCGAGTGCGAGGGCAAGATACGAAGCAGTCGCCAGCCCATCATCCGACAGATATTGCGCGCCGATCAACGCTTGGCGGAGCGCCTCCGCCGACGCGATACCCCCGATATTGGCCTTCACCGCCATAGCGCGTTCCTCGCCTCTGCGCTTTGCAATAGAAGGTGGAGCATCGTGCGCTTAACACCCCGCAGGGCTTTGGATGGAAGCACTCGGCACATCAGTGCCGTCCCTGCGGCCGGGCGCCGCCATTGCTGCGGAGCCCGCGCAGAACCTTCTCGGGCGTTATCGGCAGGCTGTCGCAACGCACGCCGACCGCGTTGTAGACCGCATTTGCAATCGCAGGCAGAACCGGGTTCGCGCACATCTCCCCCGGCCCTTTACCACCGTACGGTGCGTCCTGCGCCGGCCGTTCCAGGATCGAGATGTGGTGTGGAACCGCGTCCCCTGGTCCCGGTTGGAGATACTGGTTGAAGTCTTCCGGACCGTGAGCCCTGTCTGGATAGTTAGGTTCCGTCGTCTCGTAAAGCGCATGGCTTACGCCCATCCACGCGCCGCCTATCAACTGCTGCTCGACAAGCTTGGGGTTCAATGCTCGACCGACCTCATAGGCTGAGTTGATCTGGGTGACCTCCACCTCTCCCGTTTCATCATCCACGGTCAGATCGACCACCAACGCCGCATGCGCGAAGCAGGAAACCGGTGTCATTTCGCCGGTCTCCGGATCGACATCTGACATCGGCACAAGGAAGATGCCGCGGCCCGCGAGCGTTCGTCCCTGACGGAACTGCGCGGCCTGTGCGGTCTCCTCCACCGTGATCGACCGCGAGGGCGCCCCCTTCACGTGGATGTTGCCCCGGCCATCCGTCATCAGGTCAGAGGGATTGACCTCTAGCTCCTCAGCGGCCGCTTCCAGCATCTGGGTCCGAGCTTCTGTTGCTGCCCGGATCACCGCGTTCCCCATCCGATGCGTGCCCCGAGACGCGAAGGATCCCATGTCGTGTGGGCCGGTATCGGAATCCGCCGTGTCCACGTAGACATCCTCGATCGGGACACCGAGCGCCTCCGCCGCGATCTGCCTTGTGACCGATTTCATCCCCTGCCCAAGGTCGATTGCCGAAAGGGCGACTTTGAACTTCCCGTCGGGGGTCGAGTGAACGAGCGCCTGGCTTGGGTCGCCGCCCAGGTTCATCCCGATTGGGTAGTTGATCGCCGCAAACCCGCGTCCCGCGTGCAATGTCATCGCCGCCCCCTCGGTCCCGAGATGAATCTGGAAACCCCTGGTCTGCGTGGTGGCCTTGGCTCTGCAGGCGCCGGATCAGGAGGCGTCTCCGGCGATGGAGCCTCCGAGGCAGGTGGTGGTCCAACCGGTCTTTGCGGCGCTGCATCTGTCCGCGGCAAAGGCTCACGGGTGCGAGCAGCCGGTGGAAGGCCCGGGCCGCCTGCATTAGACCGCTGGGCGGGTTCGGCGACATGCGTGTCGGGATAAGGCATGGGAATGCCGGGCGGGGTGGGTGGTGTTGTGGGCGGGCTCGGGACAGGCGCACCGGTCGAGACCTTGAAACCAAGCCGTTCGGCTTCGATCACCATGTCCTCGCGCTGCGGCGCGTTGCCCGTCGCCGGATGCTCATTTGCGGTACCTGCCGGAACGGTCTCACGCTGAGAAACCCCGGCGAATGGTTCAGGTGCGATTTCCAAACGCTTGCGCTCGCCGATCTGCCCCCCCTGGTCCGTCACCGTCTCGGGTATCTCCGCGCGCCAGCCGACACCGCCGTCGCGCAGGCTCGATGCGGCCCGCGCGTTCGCGCTTAACGTCCAGCCCGATTTGTCTGCGGCCACCTGACAGCACTCGATCAACGCGCAGTTTTTCGCAGCCCTTCGATGGGCCTTCATGTCTCCGTCGCGATAAGCGTTCAGGATCCTAAGCTCGATTGGGTCCATCGCCACCCGCTCAGCCACCCTATCCATGTGGCACTCGATGGCGAAATCGACACCGGTGATCCCAAACCCGCGCATAGCTGTGGAGGGCGTGCGATTTGTGAAGACGCAATAGATATTCGAGGCGACGTTGGGGATGGTGTAGGGCCCCGGGATATGCCCAGTGCACTTCTGCACTGCATAGCTTGAGAGCCGGGTGTAAGCCCCGGCATCGAAGAACCCGGTGAACTCACGCGCGACGATCTGCCCGTCACGCATCACCCCGTCCTTGATACGCCAGCGCTCGCCCCCGCGTGGGGCGCCGACCTGCATCTCTTCCGCCCGGTCCCATTGGTACTTCACCGGGCGTCCGGTCAGCATCGCGCCCAGGATCGCAAGCGGTTCGTGATGGCTGTCGACCTTGCCACCGAAGCCGCCACCGACCGTGCCACCGATGAAATGCAGACGAGAGCTGGGCAATGCGGTTTGCTTGGCTGCAACGGCGACAGAGAAAAACAGCGCCTGGGTCGACGTATAGCAGACGAAACGGTCGTTGGTTTCGGGCGCCGCGATGGCACCGCACGTCTCCATCGGCGCCTGTTCGATGGGCGACATCTGGTATTTGCCCTCGACGATGTGATCGGCCTGTGCGAACGCTGCTTCGACATCGCCGAAGCGCAGCTTCTGATGATCGTAGCGGTCGTGATAGTCGAAGGTGTTGTAGGGGTAGGTTTCGTTAACCACAGGCGCTTCGGGCTTAAGCGCCTCTTCGACATCGAGGACGAAGGGCAATTCATCCCACTCGACTTTTACCTGAGCCACTGCATCGCGTGCCACCCGCTCGGACGTCGCGATGATAGCGAGGATCGGCTCTCCCTTATAGGCGACCTTTTCTGGCGTCAGCAACGGCTCGTCATCCCGGCCAAAGTTCAGAAGCGCCAGCAGCGTGTTCATGTTCACGGGCACGTCTTGTGGCCGGATGATCCGCACGACTCCCGGTGCCCGCTCTGCTGCCGAGGTATCGACCGAGCGAACGCGCGCATGATGATGGGGCGAGCGCACGCACCGCATGTGCAGTAGCCCGTCAAACAGATGGTCGTCGTAGAATGGGGAGCGGCCCGTCACATGGCCGAGGATGTCCTGCCGGACATGTGGTTTGCCAATCTCGGCGAGATTGTCGTCGCGCTCATCAGCAAAGAGGTCCTTGCGGAATTCAACCGGCATCACACGGTCCGCTCCGGCGCACGCCGTGGCGCTCGCGCAGCGTTAAGGATCGCCTCCACGATGGGTTCATACCCCGTGCAGCGGCAGAGATTTCCCGAGATCGCCTCGATCACCTCCTCGCGTGTGGGGGACGGGTTATGGTCGAGAAGCGCTTTCGCCGCCATCAGCATGCCGGGTGTGCAGTATCCGCATTGGGCGGCGAACCCCTCCATGAAGGCGGTTTGCAGCACATGAAGATCGGGGCCGTCGGCCATACCGCCAGCGGTCTCGACCACCCGGCCCTGCACGACCTCCGCAAGAACGAGGCAACTGAGATGCGGTTCACCGTCAATCAGTACGGTGCAGGTGCCACAGGTGCCCTGGCCACAGCCGTATTTCGGCGAGAGATCGCCAACACCGCGACGCAAGACGTCCAAAAGGTTCTGGCCGGGATCGGCAAATGCTGCCGCCTCCGCGCCGTTTAACGTGAAGATCACAGGCGTCTTCACCGGCGATCCTCCTCAAGCAGCAGGCGGCGGAGGTGCACAGGTGCAACTTCGCGACGATACCAAGCTGAGGCCAGAGCGTCATCGGGTGGCGACAGGCCGTCGGTCGCGACATTCAGGGCCGGCGTGATCCCGCCCAGATCGAATGAGGCACCTTCCAACGCCTGTTCGACCGCCGTGACCCGTATAGGGGTCGGCGCCATTGCTCCATAGGCAACCCGAACGTTTGAGAGCCTGCCGGCGTTTCTCTGCAGGTGCGCCGCCATGCTCATGACCGAGGCACCTTTGGGCTTTACACGGCTCACCTTTCGGAAGCGGAATTCATCGCGGGAGGGGCGCTGGATCGAGATCGACCGCACCAATCCACGACGTCTTGTCAGATACTGCTCCAGCGCTTGGGTGCTGCCATCGGCCAGAGTGACTTCGCCATCGAGGGCCAGAAGCGCAACTGCCATATCTCCATAAGGATGGGGCGCAATCAGGTTCCCGCCAATCGTGGCCATGTTGCGGACCGCGGGCCCTCCGACAGCGCGTGCTGCGGGCGCCAAGAACTCAAGCTCCGATGACCCCATGATCCGAGCCATGGTGACTCCGGAGCCGATTGAAATGCGGTCTCCCTCGGCGCGGATCTCATCCAACCGTTCCCGGCAACGGACGATCCTGTTGAAACGCTGATCGCCATAGTTGACCTGGCGCATCACCAGCGTGCCGCCGCCAAGGAAGCGCGCACGATCCGACATTGCCGCAGACGCTTCGACCAATGTATCTGTGACAACGACCTCAAGCATGGCCGAGCCCCATATGGGTGCGGATGGCCTCAAAGCCAGCCGCATAGATGTCATTGCCAACCAGATCCGCGAGTTCGCCAGTCCGGCCCGCTGGCGTATCGAAACGGCTCTCCCACTCCCAAAATGTCGAGTCGGTGTCGGTGACGGGGAACAACCGAACATGTGCGACGTAGTTGAAAAGCGGCACCGGCGTGTCGAGCAGGCAGTAAGAGAATGCTTGCTCCAGATCGCTTAGCGTCAGAAGCTGTTCACGCAGGTTCTCTCCACCCACGAGCTGAAAGTTTCGCACGCATCCGACCCGATCCGAGGGTTGGCCGCGCTCAACATGGCTCTCCGCCACCGCGGGGTGCCAGCGGTCATGGCCATTGAAGTCGCGGAGGACGTCCCACACAGCCTCGACGGGCGCATCGAGAACGATACTGCGCCGGACGCGGGGCATCAGTGGCGCAAACGGCGGATCATGCCGTCCCCCCGAAATGGCGTTTTAGAGCATCGAAGCCGTTCTGGAAGACGTCTGTGCCAATGCCGTTGACCAGATCACTCTCGGCGCTCGGATCACACGAGAACTCCGCCGACCACTCGATGAAGGTCCGATCGCCCTCGGTTACCGGTGTGAGCCGCAGGGTCGCGACGTAATCTTCCAGCGGCATCGGGCTTTCCAGGATCGCGTAGGTGCAGAACATGTCGTAGTCGCTGAGGCCGAGAAGCTTCTCTCGAATGTTGTCACCGTTCTGGAGATTGAAGTTTCGGATACAGCCCACCTTGTCGGCAGGCAGAGCGTCCTCGATCCGGCTATCGCGGATCAGCGGATGCCAGCGGGGCAAACCATTGAAATCCCTGATCCGTTCCCAGACACGCGCGGCCGGGGAGCCGATGACCGAGCTTACGTAGACGCGTGCCATTTACTTCTCGTCTTTCTTCTCGGCTTCGGCCTTCTTGGCGTTCGCAAGCTTCTGGGCCTCATTCGCTGCGCGGGCCATGTTGTTGGCGTCTTGGAAGACAGCGGATTTGGCGAGGTTCGACCCGTCGATCCCGATGTCGTTCATCAAACTGTCGATCATCGGCCCCTGAACCCGGTATCGGAGTGCCGAGTTGATCACCTCGTCGGTCGGGCTGCCCGCGGGTCCGACTGAGGCCCCGCCAACGCCGCCGCCATCGGCCCAGTTGAGGCCCGTCGTGCCGGAGCCGCCAAGCTGCATGATCTTGATTTCCTGGATCTTCTCCAGCGGCTTGACCTGAGCTGCGATAATGCCTTCCAGGCGGCTGAGCATGTTGCGCTTGAAGAGCGAGGCACGTGCCTCATCCGTCAGGATGTTTTCGGCTTCGTTGATGAGCTTCTGTGCCTCTGCTTCGACGGCCGAGCGGATCCGGGCCGCCTCGGCCGCGAGCCTCGCCTCCTCAGCCTCTTTCTCGGCACGAACCACATCGACGGTCTTCTCGCGAGTGGCCTCCTCGACAGCGCTTGCGGTTTCGACCTTTGCCGCCATTGCGGCGGCCGTCGCCCGGGCCTCGTCGGCCTTGATGGCCGCGGCGCTCTCCTCAAGCGATTTCGCGGCAATCGCGATGGCCTTCTCCATCGCGGCTTCCTCGACCTTCTTCTCGCGTTCGATTTCAAGGCGGCGGCGCTCGGTCTGATGCTCGATTCGAACGTCGTCGAGGCCGCGTTCAGAGGCCACCCTCGCCCGTTCGATCGCCTCCTGCGAGGCAATCTCGACTTCGCGCAGCGCTTGCGTACGCTCGACCTCCAGTTGCTCCAGTGACTTGCGCCGCTTGATGTTGCGCGCCTCGATCGCCTCCTCTTTCGCGATCTCGGCGGCACGGGTCTTGACTTCCTCCTCGATCCGGGCCGCATTGATCATCTCCTGCGCAGCGATGTTTGCCTCGTCCACAGCGCGATTCCGAGCGATTTCGCGCTCTCGCAAGTCCTGCTCATAGGCAATGCGCTCAGCCGCGAGCTTTTTCTCTTTGGCGATCCGCGCGGCCTCGACAGCTTCTGCCTTTGCTTGTTCGCGCGCCTCGACGCTTTCCTCCGTCTCGAGGCGATCGAAGGAAAGAACCCTGTCTCGCGCGATGCGCGCTTTCTCGACCGCCTCACGGGCCGCAATCTCAGCTTCGTCGAGGGCACGGTTCTGCGCGATCTCGAGTTTCCGCGTCTCCTCTGTTGACGAGATCCGGCTGGTGGCGACGGCTTGCTCCTGAGCGATCCGAAGTTTCTCAGCGGCTTCGCGCGCCGTGATCTCCGCTTCCTGAACCTTCAGATCACGGGCGACCTGACGCTCCCGTTCGTCCTGTTCGTAGGCAATGCGCTCGGCGGTCACGGCCTGGTCCTGCGCGATCCGTGCGCGTTCAACCGACTCGCGCGCAGAAATTTCGGCCTTGTCGACCGCCTCGTTCTGATCGATCTCAAGCGAGCGGATCTCGCGGACAGAACTGATCCGCGCCGAATTCACGGCTTTCTCCTGCATGATGCGCAGTTTCTCGGCCGCCTCGCGCGCGGCGATCTCTGCCTCCTGGACGGAGAGGTCTCGTGCGACCTCGCGCTCCCGCGTCTGCTGTTCATAATCGATCCGAGCTTCGGTCAGTGTTCGCTCCTGCGCGATCCTGGCTTGCTCGACTTCTTCGCGGGCCGAGATATCAGCGGCATCCACTGCTTTCTGCCGTTCGATCTCATCGGATTGCGTGGTTCGGTCCCGGGCGATCCGCGCCTGCTCCACAGACTGTTCCTGCGCGATCCGTGCGCGCTCTACTGTTTCGCGCGCAGCGATCTCGGCCGCGTCGGTCTCCTGCTGGGTCTTGATCCGCTCTTCGGTTACGACCTTTTCCTGCGCGATCCTTGCCTTCTCGACCGCTTCACGGGTTGCGATCTCAGCCTCCTCGACGACCCGTTGGCGTTCGATCTCGCGCTGGCGCACTTCGCGGTCCGATGCGATCCGGGCCTCTGCGATCTGACGTTCCTGAGCGATCCGGGCCGTCTCGATCGCTTCCTTGTTGGCGAGTGTTGCCTGCTCTCCATCACGTTCGCGTTCCGAGCGTTCGCGGGCCAGTTCGGCACGTTGTTGGGCACGGTGGAACTCGATTTCGCGCTCTTGTTCCAAACGCGCTTCCTCGGACTGGCGCTCGATATCCAGGGCTTCCTTTTCAGCCTGCAGATTGCGGGCGCGGATCTGGATCATCGCGTCCTGCTCGATGTCGTTGCGGAGCTTCCGGCGGCTCTCGACCGCTTCGATCACCTGGGTCAGACCTTCGGCGTCGAACCGGTTGGAGGGATTGAAGTACTCGATCCCGGTTTGGTCGATATCGGTGATCGCAACGCCTTCAAGCTCCAGGCCGTTCGTGTCCAGACCTTCCTGCGCCATCTCCTTAACGCGCGCGACATAAGCGTTGCGGTCCTCATGCACCTCCTCCAGCGTCATCTGGCTTGCGACGGTTCGGAGCGCCGAGATGAACTTGCCTGAGAGGAGCGAGTGGATTCGCTCCGGCTCCAGTGTCCTGCGGCCGAGGGTTGAGGCCGCCAGCGAAACGGCCTCCCGCGCCTGTTTCACCCGAACATAGAATTCCGCATCTACATCGATGCGCATCCGGTCACGGGTGATCAGCGCTTCATCCCGCTCTCGCACGACCTCGAGCTGCATCGAGTTCATGTTCACCGGCGTGATGTCGTGGATGATTGGCCAGACGAAGGCGCCTCCGTTGATGACCACCTTCTCGCCCAGGAAACCCGTCCGCACGAAAGCCACCTCCTTGGTCGAGCGGCGGTAGAGCCAATGCATCACCCAGTAGAGGATGAAGATCACGATGACGGCCACGATGAGCCACAGGATCAGTTGTCCGATGAGTTCTCCGGTCATTTCCTTCTCCCTCAGCGCCCGATCTGTTTGAACTTGCGGGTCTGTTCGGTAAGCGCGACCTCCGTGGGCAGACGCTCCATCGAGGAGGCGCCATAGAAGCCGTGGCAGTTCTTGGTGTTCTTCAGGACGAACTCGGCGTCGTCGGGCATGGCAACCGGCCCGCCGTGAACCAGCACGAGTGCGTCTGCATTGACCTCCAGTGCCGCAGCGGCCCACCGGTCAACCGTCTCGGGGCATTGCTCCAGCGTCAGCGCGGTCTCGGCCCCGATCGCGCCGCCGGTTGTCAGCCCAAGATGCACAACGATGATGTCCGCACCAGCCTTTGCCATCGCCGCGGCGCTCGCCTCATCGAAGACATAAGGCGTTGTGAGCATGTCTTTTTCATTGGCCAGAGCGACGAGATCAACCTCATGGTCATAGCCCATCCCGGTCTCTTCCAAATTCGCCCGGAAGGTTCCGTCGATGAGCCCCACGGTCGGGAAGTTCTGGATACCGGAGAAGCCCGACGCCTTCACCTCGTCCAGGAATTTGTCCATCAACCGGAACGGATCCGAGGCACAGACCCCTGCAAGGATCGGCGTGTCTTTCACGACAGGTAAAACCTCGCCCGCCATCTCCATGACGACGCCGTTTGCATCGCCATATGGCATGAGACCAGCCAGCGAACCGCGGCCCGCCATGCGGTAGCGGCCAGAGTTGTAAATCACGATCAGGTCGATCCCGCCCGCCTCTTCGCATTTGGCCGATAGGCCCGTGCCCGCGCCGCCGCCGATGATCGGCTCGCCCCGGTCGCGCATTGCGCGAAATTTGGCCATCAGGTCTGAACGTTCGAACATGCTTTATCCTCTTGCGGCGCGCTGGCCGGAACCGTGGAGCGCGCGGAAGTGTGTCAGCACGAGCGCGGCGAATTCGGGATCGTTGATATTGTGCGAGGCGCGGATCAGCTGGCGGTTTGAGGTTTGATTGACGGTCTCTTCGAGCGCACGGAACAGGGCAGCATCGGCGTCTGGGTCCCAGAACGCGCTGCCAGGGGTGTCCAGGGCGGAGACGCCGCCCTCGGGCAGGAAGAAGCGAACGGGTCCCTTCATCTGGTTCAAGCGTTCGCCAATCCAGCGGCCCATGCGGTCATTTTCTTCAACGGTCGTCCGCATCAGGGTGATCTGTGGATTATGCTCATAGAGAAGGCGGTCGCGGTACTGATCCGGCACCGTTTCAGGCGCATTGAAATTGACCATGTCCAGCGCTCCGCAAGCCCCGATATAGGGCAGCCCGGCGCGGATTGATGCGCCGAAGCGGTCTTCGGATGCTTGGAAGACACCACCCATCAACATGTCGCAAATCTCGGTCGTGGTCAGGTCCAGCACGCCCGCGAGCATCCCGGAGTCGAGCAGTGACTCCATGGCCCGGCCACCGGTGCCGGTCGCATGGAAGACAAGGCAGTCATAGTCGGCCTCTAGTGCTGTCTGGACCTGCTGGACCAGCGATGTCGTGACCCCGAACATCGTGATCCCGATCGCCGGTTTGTCCTGCGCTGATTGGTTTGTTCGGCGCGCCCTGACCATTCCGGCCAGCGCCTGCGCACCGTTCGAGAGCACCTGCCGCGTGATGCGGTTGAGACCCTGAACATCGGCCACCGAGTGCAGCATGAGCATGTCGGAGGCGCCGACATATTGCTCGGTGTTCCCCGATGCGACCGTCGAGATCATCACCTTGGGCACGCCCACGGGCAGGGCGCGCATCGCGGGAGATGCGAGCGCGGTCCCGCCAGAGCCACCCGCCGAGATGATGCCGGCCACATCCTCCTGCTGGGCGATCCAGCGTTCGAACGCCAGGGTCATTCCCGCGACCGCGCTCCCACGGTCTCCGGTGAAGACACCGGAAACCCCGCGCGGGTGGTGAGCGGCAACCGCGTGAGGTGGCACTTCGGCACCAGAAGGCTTGCCCGATGTCGAGAGATCAACGAGCTGAATGGCAAGGCCCTCACCTTTGAGGATGTCGCGGATAAAGCGCAGCTCAACCCCTTTCGTATCAAGTGTTCCCGCGACAAGAACCTGGGAGCCCGCGCCTCGAAGCCGGGCGCTGATCGGCATCAAGGGCTGGTCCACTCGTGCCGAGGCTTCAGTCACTGTCCTGGCGGCAGCCTCTATAACATGCACCGGAACAGCGGGCGTCCAGCGGGTTGGCAGCGTTGGATTCGAGACATAGACCTTGGTGATGCCGCTTGGGGGCTGCACCTTTGGTTCAGGCTGCTCCGACGTTCTTACAGGTCCCGGTGTCTCGTCATGGGCATGCCGCCCGACCCCCAGCAGAGCTTGCTGGAGATCTCGGTCACCGGCCAGAAGCCCGGAATCCATGATCCGGTTGATCCGACCGTTCACCATGATCGCGACCTGCTCAGCGACGGCGCAGGCAACACCGATATTCTGCTCGATCACGAGCACATCGACATCGCCCTCCTCGGCAAGGCGGATGAGCATGTCTTCAACCTGCTGGACGATGACCGGGGCTAATCCTTCCGTTGGTTCGTCCATCACGAGCAGACGCGGGTTCTGTAACAGCGCGCGGGAGATCGCCAGCATTTGCTGCTCCCCACCCGAAAGCTGTCCGCCACCATTGCTCCGGCGCTCGGCGAGGCGTGGGAAGGTTCCATAGATCCGTTCGATCGTCCAAGCTCCGCCACGCTTCTCGACCAGGCGAAGATGCTCATCGACGGTCAGAGAACGCCAGAGACGCCGCCCCTGGGGCACATAGCCGACACCCATCCGCGCGATTTGAGCCGGGCTGCGAACGTTCAAGGCTTGACCATCCAATGTGATCGTGCCGGAGGCCACGGGCTCCAATCCCATGATTGCTTTGCAGAGGGTCGTCTTGCCCATTCCGTTGCGCCCGACGACAGAGAGCACACCGTGATCGAGCGACAGGTCGACGCCCTGCAAGGCATGGGATTGCCCGTAATAGACATTGAGGTCGCGGATCTCGAGGTTGGCTGGATCAGGCATGGCCATCCCCCAGGTAGAGGGCCTGGACCTCCTCATCCTCTTCTATCTCAGCGGGCTTGCCCTCTTTGAAAACCCTGCCGTTGTGCATCATCGTCACGCTCTCGGCGACGCGAAGGGCGACGTCCATGTCATGCTCGATTATGATGAAGCCCATGTGGTTCGGGAGGCTGGTGAGGATCTCGATAAGTTCTGCGCGCTCGGTCGGTGACAGGCCCGCCGCCGGCTCATCGAACAGGATGAAACGCGGCGCCCCCGCAAGCGCCATGGCAATCTCAAGCTGGCGCTGCTGGCCGTATGCAAGCTCGGCGACCACGGTGTCGCGCACCGATTCCAGATGGACGACCCGAACCAGAGTCTCAGCCGCAGCCATCAGCGCATCGTCCCGGCGCGCGCGCAGGAACGAGAAGCGCGAGCGCGAGACGCCAACCGAGGCGAGGTAGATGTTGTCGACCACCGAAAGCCCGTTGAAGAGGAGACTGATCTGGTAGGTTCGACGGAGGCCGCGCCGAATGCGCTCATGCGGCGGGAACGCGGTAATATCCTCGCCAAAGAAACGGATTGTGCCGGAACTGGCCGGGAAGTCGCCGGTGACACAGTTGAACAAGGTAGTCTTGCCGGCCCCGTTGGAACCGAGAACCGCGCGCCGCTCACCGGGCTGCACGGTCATGTTGATGTCTTCCATCGCTGCGAGAGCGCCGAAGAACTTGGAAACCCCGCGCAGTTCAAGCGCATTTGCCGTGCCTGTCGCGCCGAGACGGTCGGAGATGGTCGCCGGCGCGTTCATGGCCGCTCTCCACCGCGATCGATGAGCGGATCGCGATTGCGAGCTGCGCGCACCTTCTCCCAAAGCCCGAGGATTCCGTCAGGCGAGAAGAAGACGATGATGAGGAAACCGATACCGATTAGGAGTTGAAAGCGTTCCCCTGCCAGCCCGACCGAAGTTAACGCGTCGATCGCGAAGGTCTTGAGCAGCACATAGATGAAAGCCCCGATGAACGGCCCAATTGGATGGCGCAGACCGCCGATCACCGCGATCACCAGAATGTCGATCGCTGCTCCGATGCTGGCCGTGCCGGGTGAGATCTGTGCCGACTGCCATGTCAGCAGGATCCCGCCAATTGCCGCCAGCACGCCGGCGAAGGTATAGGCTGCGATCCGATGGGCGGTGACGTTGTAGCCGAGTGCGGCCATCCGTCTGGGGTTATCGCGCACGCCTTGAAGAGCCAGCCCGAATGGCGCGCGCGAGAGGTAAAGCACCGCGAGAAAACAAACCACTGCCCAGAAAAGCGTAAGATAGTAGAACGCGATCGGGCCGCGCCAATCGATGCCGAAAAGGAACGGTGGCAAGACCCCATTGAAACCCGAGAACCCATTGAAGATCACGTAATTCTGTCGGGTGAAGAAGAAGAAGGCGGCCGAGATCGCCAAGGTGATCATGATCGTATAGATGCCCTCGGTCCGCACGGCTAGCCAGCCGGTGAGGGTTGCGAAGAGGGCTGCGATGACCAGCGCGAGCGGGATTGAGATGTACCACGGCCAGCCGAGCGAGATCGTGTCGATGGCACTCACACCAAAGATCGCGACCATGTAGCCGCCGACGCCTGCGACGGTCATCTGGGCAAGGCTGACCATCCCGCCGTAACCACCAAGGAACATCAGGCTGAGCGAAATGATCCCGAGGATGAAGGTCCATCCGAAAATCTGGTAGAGCACGAAATCCCCGGCAATCCCCGGCATCACGAGGAGGATCATGCCAAGCGCCCAGTAACCAGCGGGGATCCGCTCGGCCCAGGTCGGTGTGCTCTCAACCGGCATTTCCTCGACCACGGCCATCAGGCTCTCCCCATCAAGCCTTGGGGCCTGAAGGCCAGAACGACGACCATGATCAGGAACGTCAAAACGACCGCGTATGTCGGGAAATAGACAGAGCCGAACTGGTCGGCGAGGCCGATCAGCAACGCGCCGATCGCGGCACCAGGGATCGAGCCCATGCCACCCACGATCACGACGATCAGCGAGTAGAGGAGGAAGCGGACATCCTCACCCGGGGCCAATGCCTGGAACGTTCCACCGACGACACCTGCCAGTCCGGCAAGACCTGCGCCAAAGGCGAAAACACCGGCGAAGACCAACTGGATGTTCACACCCGTCGCGGTCAGCATGTCCCGATCATCGACGCCGGCCCTGACCAGCATGCCAATTCTGGTGCGGTTCAAAAGAAGCCAGATGCCGACACCGATCACCACCGCCGCAAGGAAGATGACGATACGGACCATCGGGTATTTCAGGTAAATCAGATCGCCCGAGGATCGTTTGACGCCCGTGACGAGGATCGTCTCCAGCGGACCCGAGAGCCAGCTCGGCGTCAACACCTGATAGAAGTCTCCGCCCCAGACCCAAAGCATCAGATCCGCAAGGACGATCGAGATACCAATGGTCACGAGCGTCTGGCGGAGATCTTGCCCTTCCATCCGACGGAACACGACGAACTGGAGCAGCACGCCGAAGGCTCCGACAAGAAGGAAAGCCACCGGGAAAGCGATGAGCCAATACCCGGTCAGGTTTGCAACTTCGTAGCCGATGTACCCACCCAACAAATAGAGCGAGCCATGGGCGAGGTTCACATTCCGCATTAATCCGAAGATCAGCGTGAAACCCGATGCCACCAGGAAATAGAGCCCACCCAGCGTGATCCCGTTGAAGAGGGCATTCAGGAAGATCTTCTTCCTCCCGATCAGATCAACCAGCCACAAGGGCCAGAGCGCGAAGATCATCCAAAGCAAGGCCGCTGCGAGGACTACTATGATCGCGGTCCATATCGGATGCCGTTGGGCAAAAGCGCTCATCGGGTTTGAGCTCCACGAATTCTCTCACCCGAGGCTAATTGCTTGCGTCTTCACCAGCGTATCTTAGCGTCTGATCGAGTGCCCTCAGATCGGCAAAAGCCCTCCACTGCCGATCAGACGAAATGTGCGACCCGCCGATAGTCGGTCGGGGGGATGCCGACATTAGAGGTGAAAAAGCGCGTAAAGCTGGCCTGGCTCGAAAACCCAAGGTTCAATCCGATCTCTGTCACGGATTGCGAGGAGGTCATCAGCTCATCGATCGCATGCTCCGCCCGGAGGGTATTCAGATAAAGGTTGGGGGTGATCCCCGTCTGCATCTTGAATAGCTTGAAGAAATGCGGCCGCGACAGGCCGACCTCCCGGGCGAGGTCGTCGATTCCGGTGTCTTCGGTGTAATGCTCCTGCATCACTCTGAGTGACCGGCGGACGCGGAAATCATTGAACCGGTGCTGAATGTTCCGGAGGCATGACCGCTCGTTAATCCCTTGCCATGACTGATCAAAGCAAGCTCGCGTCGTCTCGAACAGAAAACCATCGAACCGCTCGGAAGGCTGATCATCCAACAAGACCGACGTGAGCCGCCCGACCCACATCTGGACAGTTGGCGTAACGTCGATGTTTGGTCGTCCGAAGTTGAGCGCGAACTCGGCTGATCGCGAGTTCTCGAGGAACCACATCGGCTTGATATAAAGTGTCAGGACGTAGCAGTCCTCGTCCTCGCTCAGGGGAGTGAAACTGTGTGGTTCCCATGGGCTGATCGCCACGCCCTGGGTCTCGTCAAGCAGCAGATCCGTATCGCAAATCCGAAGACGGGCTTTGCTGCCGCCGAGATAGAAGATCAGGTGGCCTTCACGATGTGCATGCGTGATCAATGGCTTGTTGAGTTCGTAAAGCGTCGCGCGCCCAAACGAGCCATGATGAACCGAGATTGCTCTCGCCATCAGCGTATCCTCCCTATCGGTGGACCGCTTAAGCCGGAGCAGTGCGGCCTCTACCGCAAATTGTGAGGCCGATTCGGAGACTTTGGCAACCGCAAGGGTATTTATATGAGACTGTGGGTTACATGATCGCCTTTTGGTCCTGTCTCATGCGCTTGCCGTCTTCTTCGTTTCAAGCTGACCGTGGGAGGCTTCAAGCATTCCCCGAATGAGTTTCGCGTCCAAGTGAAGCGGTGCCTTGGCGATCGCGCGGTCGCGCGCCGCCAACTCAGCCGCGCGACCCAGACTGGCACCTGATACGCCCAGATCGCTCAGATTTTGTGCGAGGGGAAGATCTCCGACGATCCTCGTCAACCCATCTGAGAGAGTTTCGCCTTCATGCAGAGAAAGGCTGCGGCATACATCTGCGATCCTCCTCGTTTCCACTTGCTCGTATGTCCTGGCAAGCTGTGGGATCAGAACTCCTCCCAACGCGCTGGGATCGACGGGAAAATCTGAGACAGATGCGATCGCGTTGCAGATTGCGTGGATGGCACGAGGACCGTCATGCAAGGCGAGCGAGCTGTTCAAGCCACTGGCCATCATCTCTCTGCGGGCGTTAAGGTCATCATCCTCGACGACCCGCGCGACATTTTTGACAACGCGCCTAAGGGCATCCAGCGCCATCCCATCGGCAGGGGGATTGTAGCTAGGCGATAGATAGCCGTCGACGCTGCGAGCGAGGATACCAGCTGCTGCGCAGGCGCTTTGTTCAGGCGAGGCACCAATTGTAAGGGTCGGATCACAAATCGCCACCGTTGGTATCAGGTGCCGCGAAGACAACAGAACCTGACCGCCATTATCGAGCTTAACCCTGGTGTAATCAGTAATGGCGGAGGCGAAGCCAAGAATGCTTGGCACAGAGTAGAGATCCGGCAGGAGGTTAGAGATTCTTTGCGCCCCTCCTTCTTCCGCTGAAAGGGTTTCTATCGGCTCGTCATATGCGATTGCGACCCGGGCCACTTTGGCCAAGTCCATCGCGCGGCTCGATCCATAGGCAATCAGAAGATCACAATCGGCCTCAAGGTAGATCTTGGCGATGCTGCGTGCTGCAGTCTCGCTCGCACGGTGTGGAACGGCGGAGAAGCACTCGGCGCGAACACGAATAGGAAAGCTCGACAGGAACCGGTCCGACATGTCGCCGCTGATATGAAGTTCTTCGGCAACGATCATAGGTCGTCGCTTGCCGTTCAATTCCATCTCGGAACGCAGGGCCTCTTCGAGGACTCCATCGGCGAAATGTATGCGCGTTCTGTAGGTGATCAGGGTCATTGCCGCCCGCTCTCAAGAGGATCGCGACAGATCATGAGTTTGGTCCGGGCGCTACCACCCGGACCAGGAAGAAAGCAGACTCTAGTACTGTTGCTTGCAAGTAGGGTTCTCACGGCTTGGCAAGCCGATCGAGGCGAACTTATCAGAGTCGATGCCCAGGTTTTGCGGTACCGCAGGATCTAGTGCGATGAATTTGTTCACCAGATTCCCGTCTTCGTTCTCGATAACCTCCGAGATGAAGGTCGCTGCAATGGCTTGGCGGTTCTCGTCCAGCTTCACCTTACCAACCGGGCTGTCGAGCTCGAGATTGGCAAGGCACTGACGGAAGGCGGCGTGGCCGTCGGACAAATCAGCGTTGACTTCTTCTAGGCAGGTCAGGGTCGCAGACATGTTGTTGTAGTAGAGCGTGGACAGGAGCGATGGTGCTGGGAAGCGCTCCTCGGGGGCGAACGTGTCCTGGTAGAGCTTCACATATTCTTTCCAGGTCGGATCATCCCAAGTGTCTGCCTGTGGTCCAGCGGAAGGCGTGCCGATCAGAGCGCGCTTTGCATCTCCTTTTGAGTTCAGGACGGTGCCGTCGACCATGATTGAGCCGCCTATCAGGTTCGCGTCACCACCGGCCTGCTGGTACTGGTTGAGGAAGTTAACGGCATCACCACCACCCAGTCCGAGATAAATCGCATCGACGTCATCCGGCAGAGCCGCAATGATCGAGCCGAAATCCTTGGTTCCGAGCGGTACCCAGAAGCGCTCGGTGATCTCGCCACCCGCCTGACAGAAGTCGAGAGCGAAACCGAAGACTTGAGTGTAAATGAAGGAGTAATCCTCGCCGATCGTAGCGACCGACTTATAGCCTTTCACATCGTGCACGTATTTGCCGAGGCCCCAAGACCACTGCGCGCCGTCTGAGTTGAATCGGAAAAAGTTCTCACTTGGATTGACATAGGTGGTCTCCTGAGCACCCGAAGACCCATTAATGAAGGTCGTCTGTGGCTGCGTCTTTGAATAGTCGCGGATCGCGATGCCCTCCGAACCGGAGAGCGGGCCGACGATAACATCGAGGCCATCCTGCTCGACGAGTTTACGGGCTGCGCGAACGGCACTGTCTGGCGAGGCGTCAGTGGACTGGATGACAAGTTCAACATCCCGTCCCGCAACTTTACCTCCAAAGGCCGCAAGAGCCGTCTTCACCCCGCGAACACCATCCTCTCCGAGCACGGTATAAGTGCCCTCGAGGGTCGCCATAATGCCAATCTTGATTGGCTCGTCAGCCTTAGCAGCGGAAAACCCAGTCAGAAGGGCGATCGCCGAGGCAGCGCCAAGAATCTTCATCTTCATTGAGACCTCCCAAAGAACGTGTATGTCCAACGCCTCTAGTCCCGGCGTCTTGAGCGTGCCATCCTGTACCAAACAACGGGGCTCGCGATCTCAGGGCATCTACCCGATATATCCTGAAGTCTTCATTTCTTGGAACAAGGCTCGACGACCCAGGCGAACCTACCGAACGAACGGCTCCTTGAAGGATGGAGCCGAATTTCAGATCTTTGCGCCGTAAAAAGGGGCGCCTAACGTCCGCTTTGCAAGACTTGGAACCTGCGCAAACCCGCTATGAAGTGCATGCCGACCCCTGAGCATGCGCCATCGGGGTCTCGTCAGCTAAGCGCGCGCCAAACCAAGCGCTTCATCGAACTCCCAAAGCGGCTGAAAAGTTACCTATCAGTTACTTCTCAAAAACAAAGGGTCACACCGGTAAGGCGTAACCCTTTGCTTTTCAATGGTGCGGTCGAGAAGACTCGAACTTCCACGGGTTTTACCCCACAGCGACCTCAACGCTGCGCGTCTACCAATTCCGCCACGACCGCTTGTCCAGGCAGGAGCCGAGCCCTTAGCAAAGAGCTTCACCCTTGTGAAGTCCCGGAGCGCGAAATATTCAAGCCCCATGGTGGAATGGCGGATTACCGACGAGCTGATCGGATATGACGAGGCGCTCGCCTGGATGGAGGGGCGGGTGGAGGCGATCCTGCACCGCGAGGCGGAGGAGTGTGTCTGGCTGCTGGAGCATCCTCCGCTCTACACAGCAGGGACGAGCGCGCGCGGGGAGGATTTGATCGACGCGGCGCGCTTTCCGGTCCATCAAGCACGGCGCGGCGGCGAGTTCACCTATCACGGACCCGGGCAGAGGGTTGCCTATGTCATGCTCGACCTGAACCGGCGGGGCCGGGATGTCCGCCGGTTTGTCAGTGCGCTCGAGGGCTGGATCATCGCGACTCTCGGCGAATTTCAGATCAGGGGTGAGCGGCGTCAGGGCCGGGTCGGGGTCTGGGTCGAGCGGCCGGAAAAGGCGCCTCGACCTGACGGCAGCCCGGCAGAGGACAAGATCGCGGCCATCGGTGTGCGACTGAGGCGCTGGGTGAGTTTCCACGGGATATCGATCAACGTGGAGCCGGATCTCGACCATTTCTCCGGCATCGTGCCCTGCGGCATCCGGGGGTACGGCGTCACCAGCCTTGCCGATCTTGGCCTTCCGGTCACGCTGTCGGATGTGGACCTGGCGCTGCAACGAACCTTCGCCGATGCCTTTGCGGCAGAAGACCTCGACGGCTTGTCGCAGACGGCGGCGATGCGAACCAAGGCATGATAAGGGATTTGTTACTCTGGCATCGCCGCCCGAACACGCTATGTTCTCGCGCGCCTCGACCTGAGGCACAAAGCTCGAAGCCAATCAAAAGCCAAGGGAGCGAGATCATGATCAAGCACGTATTCCATGCCGCCGGTGTTGCGGCACTTTTGCTTTCAGGAGGGGCGGCCCAGGCAGCCGATCCCGAAGACGGCAAGAAGGTGTTCCGCAAGTGCCGGGCCTGCCACAAGGTCGAGGACGGACAGAACGGCGTCGGGCCGCATCTATTCGGCGTTGTCGGCCGCCCGGTCGCCTCGGTCGAGGGCTACAAGTATTCCAGAGGTATGGCTGGGTTCGCTGAGGGTGGCAAGGCCTGGACGATCGAGGAACTGGACGGCTACCTCGCCAACCCACGAAAGCATGTCAAAGGTACGAAGATGGCTTTCGGCGGACTCAAGAAGGAAGACGATCGCGCTGCCATAATCGCCTACCTCGAGACGCTTCAGTAAGACACAAGAGCGGCATGGTCCTGTTGAGCGCGGCTCCGGTCGCGCCTCTATTCATTTATTATCAGGATCTAATGCCGCAGTTTCCGTGCGACAGAAAGACCATCTAAAACCGTCGCGTCACGCGTGTGACTGTGTTGTAACTGGAGGCCCGTAAGGATAGTGTTGATAGTAGCAAACAAAGACCAATCGCGAGCTTCCTCCTCGCGAAGCCAGATCTAAAGGACAAGCGACATGGCCGACGCGGCAGTGCACGCCCACGATGACCACGAGATGGGTTTCTTTACTCGGTGGTTCTGTTCGACAAACCACAAGGACATCGGGATCCTTTACATCATTACCGCGGCAGTTCTGGGGCTCATCTCGGTCGCCTTCACCATGTATATGCGCCTGGAGCTTATGGAGCCTGGCGTCCAATACATGACGATGGAGGACGGCTCGCCGAACGGGCACCTGTGGAACGTGATGATCACGGGCCACGGGATCCTGATGATGTTCTTCGTCGTGATCCCGGCACTTTTCGGCGGATTTGGCAACTATTTCATGCCTTTGCAGATCGGGGCGCCAGACATGGCTTTCCCGCGGATGAACAACCTCAGCTACTGGATGTTCTTCGCCGGATCGACGCTAGCCGTGCTGTCGGTCGTCTCGCCTGGCGGCAATGACCAGCTCGGTTCGGGCGTTGGCTGGGTGCTGTATGCGCCGCTTTCGGTACGTGAAGGTGGGATGTCGATGGACTTCGCCATCTTCGCGGTCCACCTCTCGGGGGCGTCGTCGATCCTCGGTGCGATCAACATGATCACAACCTTCCTGAACATGCGTGCGCCCGGCATGACGCTGATGAAGGTGCCGCTGTTCGCCTGGTCGATCTTCGTGACTGCTTGGCTGATTCTCTTGGCGCTACCGGTGCTGGCGGGCGCAATCACGATGCTGCTGACCGACCGGAACTTCGGCACGACCTTCTTCGACCCGGCCGGTGGCGGCGACCCCGTGCTCTATCAGCACATCCTGTGGTTTTTCGGCCATCCGGAGGTCTACATCATCGTGGTGCCAGGCTTCGGCATCATCTCGCACATCATCTCAACCTTCTCGAAGAAACCGATTTTCGGCTACACGGGCATGGTGTTCGCCATGGTCGGAATCGGTGTGTTGGGCTTCGTCGTCTGGGCGCACCATATGTACACGGTCGGCATGTCGAATAACGCGCAGGCCTACTTCATGCTGGCGACGATGGTGATTGCGGTGCCAACCGGCATCAAGATCTTCTCGTGGATCGCAACCATGTGGGGCGGCTCGATCAGCTTCAAGACGCCGATGTTGTGGGCGCTGGGCTTCCTGTTCCTCTTCACGCTTGGCGGTGTGACTGGGATCGTGCTCAGCCAGGCCGGGATCGATCGGGCCTATCACGACACTTACTACGTGGTGGCGCACTTCCATTATGTGATGTCGCTCGGCGCTGTGTTCTGCATCTTCGCCGGCATCTACTACTGGTTCGGCAAGATGACCGGGCGCCAGTACCCAGAGTTCTGGGGCAAGGTGCACTTCTGGACGATGTTCATCGGTGCCAACATCACCTTCTTCCCGCAGCACTTCCTTGGCCGCCAGGGCATGCCGCGGCGCTACATCGACTATCCGGAGCAGTTTGCGCTCTGGAACGAGGTGTCGTCCTACGGTGCCTTCCTGTCAGGCGCATCCTTCCTGCTCTTCTTCGGGATCGTGTTCTGGAGCCTGCGCTACGGCAAGAAGGTAACCGAGCCGAACTACTGGAACGATGAGCTCGGCACGCTCGAGTGGACCCTGCCGAACCCGCCGCCAGCGCACACTTTCGAGACGCTGCCGAAGCGGGAGGATTGGGACAAACAACCGGCCCATTGACGATGCCCGTGCCCAACGACCTGGCGGCGGGTCGCGATGTCCCGCCACTGCCCCAACCGGGCAGCTGGGTCGAGTGGCGCGAACGGCAGGACTGCCCCATCTACCAGGCGACGATCTGGCCCAACCGCTCGATGGGTCCGAAGTTACGGCGCAACATGCTGTGCTTTGCTGCCGCGGGCTTCTCGGTTCCGCTGATCCCGGCTTTAGGCACGCCCGTATTCTGGGGCCTGTTGCCGTTCCTGGGTCTAGCGCTTGGTTGCCTCTGGTTCGGGTTCCGGATGAGCGACCGCAGCGGCAGGCTGCATGAGGTTCTGACCATCTGGCGCGATGAGATGCGGGTGGAGCGGTTTGAACCCCGGGGCGATGTCCTGCGCTGGGCCGCAGATCCGTTCCGGGTGCGTGTTCAACTGCATGAGGACGCGCGGCCGGAGAACTATCTCACCCTCACCGGTGGAAGCCGCGAGATCGAACTTGGCGCCTTTCTCTCGCCTTGGGAGCGACTGGAACTGAAGGAAGAGGTCGACGCGGCGCTGATCAAAGCGTTCCGCGACTGACGGCTAATAGGGCCTGTAGGACTTCTCCTCGATGAGCCGGGAGCCGAGCAGCAGGTTGATCTCGCGCTTCACGGCCGCGCGGCAGTCATTGGTTTTGTAGACCGCACGCGCAAGACGGATGAATTCGCTGCCAAAATCTTGCATGCCCTCGTACTCGCGGATCGCGTCTTCGATCTCCCAGAGTTCTTCATTGATGGCCTTCAGGTTGGCGGTGAGGCGGGTCAACTCTTCCGAGGCAGGCAGGGCGGCGTCGCGCGCCGATGAGAGGCTATCGAGCTCTTCGGCCACATTGGCGCGTTTTGCCGGGTCGGAGATCCGCTCCGCCTTGATCTCCAGGATGGTGATCTTGTCGATCAGCTCCCCGGCGGCGATCTCGACCCTCACGGTACCAGTCATCGTTCCCTCTCCAGATGCGCCTCTAATTCGGCCCGGACCCGCGCGAAAACTTCAGCCCAGTCGCCCGGGCTTGTCTGACGGAACAGCCGCATCGAGGGATACCAGGGTGTGGTCTCCCCGCTGCCGTAGAGCCAGAACCCCTCATGCGCCAACAGGTTCCAGATCGGCTTGCCAAGCGAACCCGCGATATGAACGACAGCGGTATCCGTCGTGATCATCAGATCCATCTCTTCGATCAGGGCTGCAGTATCAGCGAAGTCGCGATCCTTACTGCAAGCATCGAGGATCAGGCCAGAGAGGCCCGAGGCAACGAACTCCTTATGCGCCTGCCCCTTGTAGAGGCTGAATAGCTGGACGCCGGGTATCTCGGTCAGCGGCAGAAACGCCTCAGGCCCACAGGCGCGCCGATGGTTCGCGCGGTAAGTGAGGCTGCCGGTCCACACCACACCAATCTTGAACACTCCGTCGAAGGGTCTGACGAGCGCGCGGGCTCTCTTCCGACTGTCCTCGGGGATATGCAGCCGGGGAAGGGGGGGCGGTTTGTTGTCTTCCAGGCCCACAAGATTGGGCAGGCTCATGTTGGGAGTGTAGAAATCGAACGCGTCTGATTTCCGCGCTTCTGCCACAAGTGTGAGTGCTCCCTCCGCCACACTATCGAGCCCGTTCAACAGCCGTTTGAGAGGTGGTTTGACCAGCATCGTCGGCTCGGCCCCCATGCCGATCAACCGAGGCAGAAAACGGGCCATCAGGATTGCATCGCCGAACCCCTGCTCAGGCAAGATCAGGAGGCGTTTGCCCGCGATGTCCTGACCGGTCCAGCGGGCGAAGGGAACCTCAGCGGGCAGGCTGACCTCCGGCCCGTCGAACCGCCCCTCGAAGTCGCGGAAGCCTTCGGCATAGTTCCCGAGCATCAGGTGGGAGAGCCCGCGCTGGAGCAGAAGCTCTCCCTGCCCGGTCACATCCAGATTCCGCTCTGCCCGGTCGACAAGCGCGATCACCTCCTCATGCTGCCAGTCGCCGCGCAGACTGACCGCGAGGTCGCGGATCCGTGCCGGGTCATCCGGGTCCATCGCGAGCAATTCGCGCCGTATGGTTATCGCCTCCGGATAGGCGCCGGAGTCGTTCAGCGCGTTGGCGAGGTTGTTTTGCGCGCTCTCGAGCTCCGGTTCCAGCTGCAGCGCCCTGCGATGCGCCGCGATCGAGGCGCCGAAATGCCCCTGTTTGCGCAGCAGCGCGCCGTAGTTCGTCCAACCCCGGCCATGGGCCGGCACCTGAGCGAGAAACCGGCGATAGATAGGGGCAGCTTCGTCCAGCGCGTCATCCTTGTGCAGACGAACGGCCTCATTCAAGAGATCCGCCAGGGTGCTTGGTTGTTTGGAGGTTGTCGGCATGGGCGGGTTTTCGGTCTGGATTGCGCCGGGCTGGGCGAGTCTTGCCCGGGAAGACGCCGAAAACAATCGCGAAATCGGCGGGCAGGATGTTTTCGCCCGAACCGAGACGCGGTAAGACGGAACCTGATGCTCCTGTCCGGAGGCCCAGACATGGCCCAGACCCCCGACACTGCGAGCGACGCTGACCGGCGTGACGACGACTACGAGCTCGACAGCGAGCTTGTAGCCGGCATCTGCGAGTCTGTGGAAGCAGGGGACCGGGTCGGCGCCCTCTCTCAACTCGATGGTCTGCACGTGGCCGATGTTGCCGACCTGCTTGAGCAGGTGACCGCCGAGGAGCGGCGCGGCATCGTCAACCTGCTCTGGGCCGATATCGACAACGAGGTTCTGGTCGAGCTGGAAGAAGGCATCCGGGATGAGGTTCTGGAGATCCTGCAGCCGACCGAACTGGCCGAGGCCGTAAAGAATCTGGAAACCGACGATGTGGTGTATCTGGTCGAGGATCTCACCGAACCTCAGCAGCGGGTGGTGCTCGAAGCGCTGGAACCGGCAGACCGTGCAGCGGTTGCTCGTTCGCTGGAATATCCGGAGTATTCCGCCGGGCGCCTCATGCAGACCGATTTCGTCAAGGCACCGCCTTTTTGGACCGTGGGCCAGATGATCGATGCCCTGCGCGCCGATGACGACCTTCCCCAACAGTTCTATGACGTGATCATCACTGACCCCTCGGCGCACCCGGTAGGGACGATCCCGCTTTCGGTCATCATCGCGAACCGGCGGCCCGTGGTGCTCGAAAGCCTGATGCAGGATGAGTTTCGAACGCTCCATGTCGAGGACCCGCAGGAGGATGTCGCCTACGCCTTCAACCAATATCACCTCGTCTCCGCCCCCGTGGTCGATGACGACGGCCGAGTCGTCGGCGTGATCACGATCGACGATGCGATGGAGGCGCTGGAGGAGGAGGCGGAGGAGGATATCAAGCGCCTCGCCGGTCTGGGCGATGAGGAAATCTCGGACAATGTCTGGGAGATCGCGCGGGCGCGTTTCGTCTGGCTCCTGGCCAATCTCGCGACTGCGATCCTCGCCTCGATCGTGATCGCGCAGTTCGATGCGACACTGCAGGAGGTCATCGCCCTGGCCGTTCTGATGCCGATCGTCGCCTCGATGGGCGGCAATGCCGGAACACAGACGCTGACCGTCGCAGTCCGGGCGCTGGCGACCCGCGACCTGACCCCAACCAACGCGCTGAGGGTTGTGTGGCGCGAGACGATGGTCGGGCTGGTGAACGGGCTCTTGTTTGCAGCGCTGATCGGCGCGCTGACCTGGGCCTATTACGGCTATGGAGCGCTCGGCGGCGTGATCGCGCTGGCGATGGTCGTGAACATGGTCGTGGCCGGGATGGCAGGGATCCTGATCCCGATGGGGTTGGACAAGCTGGGCGCCGATCCCGCGCTGGCTTCTGGCACCTTCGTGACAACCGTGACGGATGTGGTCGGTTTTTTCGCATTTCTCGGGCTCGCGGGGGTCGTTCTGTTGTGAAAGCGCCTCCCCGGGTTGATTTTGGCGCCCGGTGCGCTTCTATCGCTGTGTAGCGAGAGGAGCACGCATGCCCCTGCCAGGCAGTATTGACGCGACGCAGGAATTACTTTCCGGAACCGGCTATGTCTGCGGCCGCGGGTTGGCGACGGTGATGTTTCTCAGCCTGAAGCTCGGTCGTCCCCTGTTTCTTGAGGGCGAAGCCGGGGTCGGTAAGACCGAGATCGCAAAGGCCATGGCCGAGGCGCTCGGCCGCCGCCTGATCCGGTTGCAATGCTATGAGGGCCTAGATGCTGCCTCGGCAGTCTACGAATGGAACTACCCCGCCCAGATGATCGAGATCCGCCTTGCCGAGGCGTCGGGTGACCGGGCGCGTGACAGCCTCGCCGCCGATCTCTTTTCCGAGCGGTTTCTGACCCGCCGCCCGCTGCTCGAGGCGATGGAACCGCAGCCCGAGGGTCCGCCCGTTTTGCTGATCGACGAGCTGGACCGGACGGACGAGCCCTTTGAGGCCTTTCTGCTGGAAGCGCTCGCCGATTATCAGGTCACGATCCCCGAACTCGGGACGGTCAAGGCAGCTGAGCCGCCGATTGTGATCATCACCTCGAACCGCACGCGCGAGGTGCATGACGCGCTGAAGCGGCGCTGCCTCTATCACTGGGTCGACTACCCGGATGCGGAGCGAGAGCTTGCGATCCTCGCGAGCCGGGCGCCGGAGGTCACGCAGCAGCTCTCCGAAGAGGTTGTGGCTTTTGTCCAGCGCATCCGTATAGAAGATCTCTTCAAACGGCCTGGTGTTGCAGAGACGATCGACTGGGCGCGCTGTCTGGTGGCGCTCGACGCCATCGCGCTCGACCCGCAGGTTGTCTCCGATACGCTTGGGGCGCTTCTGAAGTATCAGGATGACATTGCGCGGTTTCAGGCGGGCGAGTCGACCCGCATCCTCGACGAAGTGCGCGACGCGATGGCCGAGATCCGGGCAGTCACCGCCTGAGGCATACGGATCAGTCTTGCGGCGGGATCAGGACGAAATTCCCGAAGTGCTTCTTTTCCATGAACTCTTCCTGCGCCGCCGCGATCTGTTCCAATGGAAAGGTCTTTGCGAGCAGCGGGCGGATCTCACCCCGCTCGATATACCCGATCAAGTCCGGGAATACCGGCTCGTCCCACGCCGTGGTGCCGATCAGTCGGATATCCTTGAGATACATATCCCGCATATCGAGCGCAACGACAGGCCCGGCAATCGCGCCTGAGGAGACAAGGCGACCGCCACGCCGCAGCAGTTTGAGCATGGCCGGAAAACCTGGTCCAGCGACATTGTCCACTACGAGATCCAGGGCTTCCTCGCCAAGTGCGGCAATCGGGTCGTCGTCCCGCTCCAGCACCTGATCGGCGCCCAGGGCGCGGACTTGATCCATCTTCGAGCGTCCGGCGATGGCCGTGACCCTTGCCCCGCGGCGTTTGGCAAGCTGAACGGTCGCCGATCCGACCCCGCCTGAGGCGCCAGTGATCAGCACATGCTCGCCCTCGCTCAGCCCCGCGCGATGCAGCATATTCTCTCCCGTTCCATAGGCGCAGGGGATCGTCGCCAGCTCAGCGTCGGACCAGTCGCAGTCGACCGGGAAGACCTCAGTGGCCGGAACCTTAACGAACTGCGCGAAGGCGCCGTCGAAATCCGAGGCCATCCAGACATTCTCCATCGAGCCATAACCCTCGGGTCGCATGCAGGCGCGGACGAGGACACGGCGGCCGAGAAGGCTCTGATCTTCATCAGGTCCGACGGCAGCGACCCGGCCGCAGCAATCTGTGCCCTGAATGAATGGAAATGGGGTCGCCTTGTTCCAGCCGCCATCCGCGGGCTCTTGCCCCGCTCCTATCTGTGCATCAGCCTTCGCATCGGTGCCGGTTGTCACATTCGAGGAGTACCAGCCGAGGCGGGTGTTGATCTCGGTATTGTTCACCCCGGCGGCCAGCACTCTGAGCAGCACCTCTCCCGGCCCCGCCACGGGAACGGGCACCGGGCGGTAGTCGAGCTTGTCGTATCCGCCATTCCCGGTGGTCACGACCGCCATCATCGTCTTGGCCACGCCACTCGTGTCGAACCTGTCGCTCATGCGTCTTTCCCCCTTTGCTCTGCGCACGGTGGTGGCGCGGCGCGGCGAATGCAAGGCGCCGCCGCAGGGCGGTCGCCTAACCGAGCCAATTGGTTTGCCGGGCAATCGGGAAGCGGTTAAGACGGCGCATGATCGACAGGCATCCCGAAATCGACGGTCGGCTGGCGGATAATGTCGTCCATTTCACCCGAGCTCTCCGTGCGGCCGGCCTGCCCGTCGGCACAGGCAAAGCGGTCGAGGCAGCCCGCGCGGTTGCGTTTGCGGGTTTCGAGCACCGCACCGATTTCTACCATGCTCTGGCCGCCTGTCTGATTTCGCGGCCCGAGCACCGCCCAGTCTTCGATGCCTGCTTCGCGATGTTCTGGCGCAATCCGCAGATACTCGAGAAGATGATGGGCCTGATGCTGCCCGAGGCGCGGATGCCCGGCGAGGAGCGGCAGAAACAGGCGGGGGAGGACCGGGCTGCCGAAGCCCTAACGGCTGGCGCGCAGAACCGAACGCCACCCCCGCCAAAGGGAGGCGAGGAGGTAGAGTTCGATGCCCGCCTGACGTTCTCCGATCAGGAAGTCCTGCGCAGCCGGGACTTCGAGCAGATGAGCACCGCGGAACAGGCCGCTGCCAAGCGCGCGATCGCCCGGCTCAGCCTGCCGGTCAAACCCCTGCCGACCCGACGTATGCAAGCCCACGCGCGCGGGCAGATCGTGGACTGGCGGCGCACCATGCGCAGCGCGCTCCGCAATGGCGATTTCCGCGAGCTGGAGCGTAAAACCCGTCGGACCCGCTGGCCTTCGCTGGTCGTGCTCTGCGATATCTCGGGCTCGATGGCTGCTTACAGCCGGATGCTCCTGCACTTCTTCCACGCTGCCGCCAACGCCAAGGGCGCGGGGTGGAGCAAGGTGCATGCCTTCACCTTTGGAACGGAGCTGACCAACATCACCCGCCATCTCCGCCACAGAGACGTCGACGAGGCACTGGCGCGGGCGGGCACCGAAGCGCGCGACTGGGAGGGCGGGACCCGGATCGGCGCCTGTCTCGAGCGGTTCAACAAGGACTGGTCCCGCCGGGTGCTGTCGAGCGGGTCTGTCGTGCTCCTGATCACGGATGGTCTCGACCGCGATGATCCGGAGCGTCTCGCGCGGGAAGCGGAACGGCTTCAGCTCTCCTGCCGGCGCTTTCTCTGGCTCAATCCGCTTCTGCGTTGGGACGGGTTCGAGGCCCGTGCCCGCGGCATTCGCGCCCTCCTGCCTCATGTCGACTGTCTCAAGGCAGCGCATAGCATCCAAAGCCTCGAGGAGCTTTCCCTGACGCTTTCTGATATGGGTGACGCGGGCGACAAACCGCGCCTAGTGGCCGGTCTTGCACGCCCATCGGACAGCTAGCACCCCCTCCCTTGGGAGGGTTGGGGAGGGGTCGCGCCCGGATGGGCGCCAAGTCAAAGGCGTATGCGGGCCTGCCCGCATTCCGCTTGGTTCACCCACCTCTGATGGCCAGGAAATTTATGTGCCCGGCGATGAGCAGCTTTTGGAAGTTCGCCTGCCGCGCCGGCTTCCCGCGCGCATTTGCGTCGATGAAATGGTTGAAAAGCCCCTCGACGTGGAAAAACGGATTGAACTTCTCCCGCCCGAGCAGCCGCCGGAGGGTCAGGGAGACACCATCGATCCCGGGGCGTAGTTGCGCAACTTCGAGGCCGTGATCGGCAAAGACCTGCACGATTCCATAGGCCGTCCAGTTGAAGATCGAGTGACTGTGATAGGGTTCGAGCTGCGAGACGGAACCGACAAAGACACCCCCCGGCCGCAATACCCGCGCGACCTCGGCGATGACGGCATCGGGGTGACGCACGTGCTCGAGTACCTGTTTGCAGAAAACCACGTCGAACGCGCTTTCGTCGAAGGGCATGTGAGCGCCGTCATAAACCCGGAAATCAAGATCCTCCCGTGTCCGGTTCAGCACTTCCGGTGAGCCTTCGATGTCGAGGCCCGTGTAGCGATGACCGGGGAGGAGGGACTTCAAGGTCTCGTGGCTCTGTCCGGTTCCGGCTCCAAGGTCCAGCAGAGCGCCTGCGGTCGCGAATTTCCCCGAATTGGCGGCAATCATGCCGAAACTGTCGGTTTGGGCCGCCGTATCGTCCGGAATCCGGCCATTCAGCACATTGCGGATCGTGCAGCCCATCGCATCTCCTCCAGGCGCGGTTCCGCCCATCATCTGGTCGATCGTGGTTAAGGCGCCGTTAAGCGGCCCCTCTTGCCATTCCGGCGGCGGCGGCACAGGTTCAAAGAGGGAAGGAGCAATCGGATGAGCATCGATCATGACCGCATCCCCGAAGTGGCGCTCGACTGGCACAGGGCGGGCAAGGGAGCCGCGCTCGCCACGGTGATCGAGACCTGGGGTTCGGCGCCCCGGACCGTCGGCGCTCAACTTGCAATCTCTGGCGATGGTGAGATGATAGGCTCGGTCTCCGGTGGCTGCGTCGAAGGCGCGGTTGTCGTCGAGGCGATCGACGCACTGGAGAGCGGCGCCTGCCAGATTCTCGAGTTCGGCGTCAGCGATGAGGACGCCTTCGCCGTCGGTCTGGCTTGCGGCGGCCGGATACGGGTCCTTGTGGAACCGATCGGCACAGGCAGCGGCTGGAGCGAGGCAACGCTGGACGCGCTCGTACGGCATCGGGAGGCGCGGGAGGCCGTGGGGGTTCAAACGGACCTTAATACATTCGAGCGTCACCTGATCCCGGCATCGGCTGCGCCTGCGGCCTTTGCTGCCGACAAATCCGACTTTGTCGATGATGATGCCACCCGCTTCCTCGCTGTTCACAATCCACCCTTGCGGCTCGCGATCGTCGGCGCTGTGCATATCGCCCAGCCCTTGGCGCTGATGGCGCGCGCTACAGGCTATGACACCACGATCATCGATCCGCGCACGGCCTTCGGGTCGGAAAGCCGTTTTCCAGGTGAGAAGCTGGTCGAGGACTGGCCGGATGAGGCGCTCTCCGCGCATGGTCTGGATGCAAGAACCGCCGTCGTCACGCTGACACATGACCCGAAACTGGATGACCCCGCGCTCCTGCAGGCCCTACGCAGCGAGGTCTTCTATATCGGCGCTCTCGGCTCGACCCGCACCCACGCCAAACGCGTTGCCCGACTGCGCGAGGCTGGGTTCAGCGAGGCCGAGATCGGTCGTATCGACGCACCGGTCGGCCTCGACATCGGTGCCCGTACGCCTGCTGAGATCGCCGTCGCCGTCATGGCGGAGATGACAGAGCGCCTGCGCCGCCCAGAAAGCCGATCCGGATCGTCGCGCACCCCGCGCGAGGTCGCGTGAAGTTCGGCCTCCGTCCGCTGGATGAGGCGGAAGGTGCGATTCTTGCGCATTCGCTCCGCACCGGAACTCTGAAGCTGAAAAAGGGGCGGGCGCTGTCGGCGGCTGATCTCGACGCGCTTCGCGGGGCAGGGATTGATCATGTCGTGGTGGCCGTTCCGGATGCCGATGACGTGCCCGAGGATGATGCCGCGCGCCGGATCGCGGCCGCTCTCTCCATCGGTCCTGCTCTCACGGTTTCGGCCCCATTCACCGGCCGCTCGAATGTCTTTGCCGATCGTGCGGGTCTGGTTGAGATCGATGTGGATCTGGTGGACCTTCTGAACCGCATCGAGGAAGGGATCACGATCGCGACCCTCGATCCGCTCCAAAGGGTTCACCCGCGGCAGATGCTGGCGACGGTCAAGATCATTCCCTACGCGGTGCCCGAAGCGGCGGTGGCGGAGGCGGAGGATCTGCTGGTGAAAGAGGGCAGCGCGGGCCGTCGCCTGCTCCGCCTGCATCCCTTTAAGGCTGGAAGCGCCAGCCTGATCCTGACCCGAACCCCCGGCATGGAGGAAAAGATCGTGGACAAGGGTGCGCTGGTTGTTCGCGACAGGATTGCAGCGCTAGAGATGCGGGTGGCGGATGAACAGGTCGTCCCCCATGAGATGAGCGCGATTTCCGATGCGCTTGCGAACGCGAAAGGCGACACCCTGCTGATCCTCACCGGATCGGCCACCTCGGATCGGGGCGATGTTGGTCCGGCCGGCCTGCTTGAGGCTGGGGGGCATCTGGCTCGCTTCGGCATGCCGGTTGATCCAGGCAACTTGCTTTTCCTCGGCAATTTGGCTGGCCGACCGGTGGTTGGCTTGCCCGGCTGTGCGCGCTCGCCAAAACTGAACGGGGCCGACTGGGTGCTTGAGCGGATTGCGGCGGGTATTCCGGTCGAGCCTGAGGATATCGCGGCCATGGGCGTCGGCGGTCTGCTCAAGGAGATTCCGTCACGTCCGAATCCGCGCGCGGCAAGTGTTGCGGCCTCAAGGCGCCCAACGATCGCCGTCGTTCTGCTGGCCGCCGGGCAATCCCGCCGTATGGGCGGGCGCGATAAGTTGCTGGAGCCGGTTGGCGGCGAGCCACTCTTGGCCCACATGGCGAATGCCGCGATCAAGAGCAGCGCGGATCAGGTGATCGTCGTGCTCCGCGACAACGATCCTCGGCGCGCGGTGCTGCAGGATCTGAATCTCAAGCAGGTTATTAACAGACGCGCGGCCGAGGGGATGGGGACCTCGCTTGCCGAGGGGGTTCGCGCGCTTGGCAGCGATGTCGAGGGAGCCTTGATCCTAATGGCCGATATGCCGGAGATTGGGCCTGACAGCCTAGACCGGCTGATCGCCGCGTTCGATCCCGAGGAAGGGCGCGAGATCATCCGCGCGACCGCCGAGGATGGCCGCCCGGGCCATCCGGTCCTGTTCGGAAGGCGCTTCTTCGAGCCGCTCGCCGCGCTTTCAGGTGATCAGGGTGCGCGCGACATCCTGCGGGAGAACGCGGAATTTGTTACCGATGTGGCCCTAGACGGCGAGGCGGCGCTGACAGATCTGGACACGGAACAGGCTTGGGCCGAATGGCGCGCCAGAGAACCCGCAGCTAGCGGCTGACAAGAACGAGGGTGTGCTGCTCGCCGCCGCGTTTGAGCCTGACCGCATCCTGACCGATCAGGGTGACGGTCCAGCCCTCGATCACATCGCCCTGTGCGATGCGCTGAAATCGGCCGCTCGGCAGGCGCAAGAGCGCCTCGCGGCCGGATTGCAGGTTGATCACGCCGACAAGGCTGGTCCGGTCGAGCGGCAGACCCTCCCGCTTCGCGGCGCGCACTAGTGAACCCAGGCCGGTCCGCGGCGCGCGCGTCGTGCGTGGGATCAGCGTGCGCGTGGCTGCAAACCGGGCGGCTGCACCCTTTGGCCGGGGCATGGGGTTTGGGGCTGTTTGCGGGCCGGGTCTTGGGGTCGTGGCGGCTGTATCTGATACGGCTGGCTCCAGCGCTAGCCCGCCCGACGGCTGCGGTCGATCGGGGCGCGGTACAGGCATGGGCGACAGATATGCGAGTTCGGTATCTGGGTTGCCTAACTGCGCAGTATCGGCGTTCTTCGTGTCTGCCCCGGTTAGTGCCTCGGTGGAGGCGACAGGTGCGAGTTCTTCCTCTGACCAATGGAGCGCAACCGCGTCGACCGTCAACGGCTCCGCTACGGGTGCGCCAAGGCTCGCAAGTGCAACTGGTGCGGTCAGGTCGGTCATCGGCTGCCCAAGGGTGAGCCGGGCGTCTGCGGGTTTGTGCCGAAGGACCGCAGGGCTCACAGGTACCGGTGCCCGCCCAGCCCATGTATCCCCATAATCCGGCATTGCGAGGGTCGCGCTGTCAGCGTTCGGCACTGTCTCAAGGACGCCGCTCGCGATGGGAAGCGCTGCGCTTTCGTCCTCGACCCTGGCAGGTTCGATAGGATGGGTGTCGCGACCGGACACGAGGCTCGCGCTGATCTTGGGCACCTCATTGCGTTCGATGCCCGGTCTCTGGCCTTCGAGCGCTATCGCCCAGAGGATCGACGCGCTCAGCCCCGCCGTGGTGGCAAGCGATCCGGTGAGAAGGCCGTAAATCGCCCACTTGCGCAGCAGCCGGCTTGTGCGTGTCTCGGGCGGTTCGAAGACTGGTGACCCCGCGAACCCGTCCTGGGAGGTGTTGAGCGTGATGCCACAGGGCACGAAGCCCCATTTGCGGGTGTAGGTCTCGGCCTCGTGCAGGGTCTTGCCTGGCAGCACGAGACAGGGTGTCGCCGCACCGCCGACTGCGTGACCGAGAGCAAACTCGAAGTCGCCACTTGCCGCGCCGCTCGAGGTCAAAGCCAGTGCGGCCTCATGGCGCCTGTCCAGACGGTTCTTTGCGGTCAGTTGCAGCTCGTGCCGTGTGATCTGATCGTCCTGAAGCCAGATCATCACTTCGCCGCTTGGACCAGCCTGGGATTTCAACCACGCGATCTGGCGTTTGAAGTCGGCCGATCCCGGATAGGCGACGCCGATCTCCTGCCAGTTGGAAAAATTGTCCTTCGCATGGAGCGCGATCGCGTCCTTGGCCAGTTCAAGCGCGAAAGTACCATGCAGGGCAGGCTCGTTCACACTTTGCCTCGCACCGATGGCCACGATGCGCCCTCCATTTTACACTGTCCCCGTTCGATACAATCGAGCATAGCCGTCGCATGGACTCCTGCAAAGGACGGAATTTGGCCCGAGGGGACTTGGGCCCTCAAGGTTCATCAACATGGCGCGGAAGATGAAGGTGCAGCCCGCGGGCCAAGAGAAGCCGCCGTCCCGGGACTTGCGGGCGCGGTGCCGGACGTGCATAGGTTGGCGCCAGACAACAAGCCTGTGATCACGAGGACTATGATGGCGACACTTTCTCACCGCGTGTTGAGCGAAGCGGTTCTTCCGGGCGAGGGTGCCCTTGTCTGGGTCAAACGTGCGGCCCTGGTCGTGGCCGGGATCGCGGCGCTTGCGATCGCGGCCAAGGTCAAGGTTCCGATCGGGCCGGTGCCGTTGACCCTCGGTACATTCGCGGTTCTCAGCATCGGGGCCGCCTATGGCCCGCGGCTCGGTTTGGCGACGATCATGGGCTACATGGTGATCGGGGCGATAGGCTTTGACGTCTTTGCCAGCTCGTCTGCCGAAAAGTTCGGCTTGACCTACATGGTTGGCAGTACGGGCGGCTATCTCGTTGGCTATGTCCTTGCGACGATTGCGCTTGGCTACTTTGCGCGCCTTGGCTGGGACCGGAACGTGCTGAAGATGAGCCTGGCCATGCTGATCGGCAACGCTCTGATTTACATACCCGGCATCGTCTGGCTCGCGCATCTATACCTCGAGGCTCAGGGTTGGGCCGTGGTGCTTGAGTGGGGGCTGTGGCCGTTCCTTTATGGGGATGCGATCAAGCTTGCGTTGGCGGCGCTTCTGTTCCCGGCGATCTGGAAGCTGGTCGGCAGCGCGCGCACCTGACAAAGACACACTCCTCAGACGGGCGGCCGGGTTTGACGACCCCGCCGCCCGTTTCATTTTGAGCGCTGATGCTGCCTATCGTCTACCATCCGCACTATCAGATCCCGCTGCGCAAGCGGGAGGAGGCGCGGGTCGGCCTGTCGAAATACGGCCACCTGAAAATCCTGCTGGAGCGGGAAGGTCTGTTGGCACCCGGAGGCTACCCGGCTCCGGCCGAGGCGACGGAGCGGCAGCTTTCGCTCGCCCATGATCCGGACTATGTCGCCCGGGTGCTCGACCTGAGGCTGACGGAGGCCGAGACCCGCGCGATCGGCCTGCCGAACCATCCGGATGTCGCCCGGCGCTCGCGGCTGACAAGCTCAGGCTCGCTCCTCGCCGCCTGGCTGGCGATGGAGAGCGGGATCGCCTGCAACGCCGCGGGTGGCTCGCACCACGCGGCGGCCGGGCGGGGCGCAGGGTTTTGTGTCTTCAACGATGTCGCAGTTGCGGCGGCGAACCTGCTGGCCCAGGGCGTGCCCGGTCCAATCCTGATCGTGGATGCCGATGTCCATCAGGGTGATGGAACCGCGCGGATCTTTGCCGATGAGCCGCGGGTCTTCACCCTCTCGGTCCACGCGGCGCGCAACTTCCCGGCGCGTAAGGCGACCTCGGATCTCGATATCGCGCTCGACGACGGCACGGGCGACACGGCGTTTCGGGAGGCATTGGCGGGCGGTCTTGCGAAAGCGATCGAGGCCTGCCGGCCGAATCTTGCCTTCTACAACGCCGGTGTTGATGTGTGGGGGGAGGATCGCCTCGGTCGGCTAGCATTGAGCCTTGACGGAATACGGGCGCGGGACCGCTTGGTTCTGACCACGCTCCGTCAGGCGGGGATCCCGGTGGCGTGCGTTCTCGGTGGCGGATATGGCGAAACCGATGAGGTGGCCGGTCGTCACCTGATCCTGTTTCAGGAGGCCGCGCGCCTTTCCGGTTCTGACCCCTCGACGGTTTGATTGCTTCCCCGAAATAGGCGTTCGCTGCTCTGCGCAAGGGCCCTAACGCTCATCCGTCTCCGCGTCGTCCACCGGTTCGTCGGACGCGATCCGATAGCGCCCCGTCATCCAGCGGCCCAGGTCGATATCTGCACAGCGCTGGGAGCAAAATGGCCGCCAGCCCTCTACCGTAGGCAATTGGCAAACCGGGCATTTCCCAAGCGATTTCGACACGGTTTGCTCCTCGCAACGCCGCACGATGACGTGAGAAACGTCCTCGGCACGGCAGATCGGTGGCCTTGAGGGGGGACGTTAGCGCAAAATTGGTTATATTGAAGACCAGTCTGATTGGTTTCGGAGCATGTGAGGGTCGCTGGACGTGGTGGTCGAGGCGCATCAGTCTTATGCGGAGGAAAAGCAGCGCCCGGCGGCGCTGTGGCACCGCATTGTGTCCTATGCGCTCAAAGCGATGGTTCCGATCGCGATCCTCGCCTTGGCAATTCCCTATGCGAACGAGCTTTACCGGACGGGCCCTGTGGCCGAGCGCAAGCCGCGGGAGCGCGTTGCCCGCGTTGTTGACGTCGTCGAGGTTCAACCCGGCCTTCAGGGCCCGCGGATCGAGGCCTGGGGCGAGGTCGTGCCGACCCGGACGCTGAACCTGCGCCCTGAAGTTGCTGGGAACATCATCAACTTCCATCCGCAACTCGTCGCTGGCGGCATCATCGAAGCGGGCGAGCGGCTGATCGAGATGGACAAGACCGGCGCGAGCTTTGCCCTGGCCGAGGCCGAGGCGACGATCGCCGAAATTCAGGCCCGCATCGCGATCGAACGCGGGCAGGCGACACGTGCGGCCCGCGATCTGGAGCGGTCCCCAGTCGAGTTGAACGAGGAACAGCGCGCCCTGGTCCTGCGGGAGCCGCAGATGGCGCAGCTTGTCGCTGAACTCGCCTCGGCTGAGGCCGCGCGGGAGCAGGCGATGCTCAACCTCAAGAAGACGAGCATCTTTGCGCCGTTCGATGTGCTGGTTCTATCGGAGCAGGTGGCGCGCGGTACGGCGGTCACGGTTGGCGCCCAGCTCGCAACCCTCGTCTCGGTCGACAGTTTCACGGTCAATGTAGCCGTTCCGGCCGCATCGATGGAGTGGATCGATCTGGACAGCGCCGGTGTCGTTCGCCTCTCACAGCCGGAGGTCTGGGCGGATGGCGAGATCCGCACGGGCCGCATCGCGCGCAGTGGCGCGTCGCTATCGGAGACCGGGCGGATGGTCGAGGTTCTGGTCGAGGTTGACGATCCCTTCAGCCGCGAGGACGCGAATTTCGGTCAGCACCGCCTTATCCTCGGCAGCTTTCTGCGCGCGGAGTTCGATGGCCGGCCAGTTCCTGATGCACTGGTTCTCGACCGCGACTATCTGCGCGACGACAGCAAGGTCTGGGTGATGACCGAGGAAGACACGCTTGATATCCGCGAGGTCGATATCGCCTGGCGGGGCGCGGATGAGGTTCTGATCTCCAATGGGATCGAAACGGGCGACCGTATCGTGACGACCAACCTCGCGATCACGGCTCAGGGCATGAAACTGCGTCTGAAGGAGGCCGGCGAATGACGACCCGCCTGCGCAACGGAGGCCCGGTTGCCTGGATGGCGCGGCATTCCGTGGCCCCCAATCTCCTGATGCTCGTGCTCATCCTCGGCGGGCTCTACATGACCACGCTGATCAAGCAGGAGTATCTCCCCCGCAGCGATCCCGATGTCGTCAACGTCCGCGTTCCCCTGCCCGGTGCGAGCCCCGAGGAAGTGGAACAGGCGATCGTGCTGGCGCTCGAGAATGAGCTACGCGAGATCACAGGTGTCGAGGAGCTGAAATCCACGGCGCGGGAGGGGGCGGGCTACGTCACGCTCGAACTCTCGGGCGAGCGGTCGCGCGAACAGGTTTATGCCGACACGGTTCAGGCCGTCGGCCGGATAACCACCTTCCCCGAAGAAGCGGAGGAGCCGCAGATCTCGCTCGCTGCGCGAAAACGCGAAGTGGTCGAGCTGCATCTGTTCGGAGACGTCGATCCGATGTCGCTGCGCCTTGCGGCCGAGCAGGTCCGAAGTAGGTTATTGCAGCACCCGGATATCAGTCAGGTCGAACTGGCCGAGACGAAGGATCTCGAACTGCATATCGAGGTCTCACGCGCTCAACTCCTCGCCTATGATCTGAGCCTCGAGGAGGTCGCCGAGAGAGTACGGGAAGCTTCGCTGGAACGCGCGGGCGGTACGCTTGAGACAAATGCGGGGGATCTGCTGTTGCGCCTGGACATGCGCCGCGACGCAGCCAAGGAGTTCGCACAGATCCCGTTGATCGCTGACCGCCGGGGCACCGTTGTCAGGCTCGGCGATGTCGCCACGATTCGCGAGGGCTTCGAGGACGGCCCTGAGGAATCAACATTCGATGGCAAACCGTCGATCCGCATCAATGTTTTCCGGGTTGGTGATGAGACTCCGATCAAGGTGTCCGAGGCGATCAAGGGCCCGCCGCCACCCTCACGGCTCGAACGTGCCTGGGTCGACACGATGCGCAGCGTCTTTGGTGTCGAAACCGGACATCGCGAGCCGACCTTTGGCGACACAATTCGCGCGATCACCGGATTCCCGCGGCGGGTGGAGCAACCGACCGGTCTCGACAGCATCGTGGAGACCTTGCCTGACGAATTGCAGGTCGTCGTGCTGAACGACCGCTCGATCTACTATAAGCAGCGCATGCAGCTTCTGATGAAGAACGGTTTCATCGGGCTCGTCCTCGTGCTGGTCGTCCTCAGCCTTTTCCTGGAGTTCAAGTTGGCCTTCTGGGTCGCTGTCGGGATCCCGACAGCTTTTCTCGGCACGCTTCTGTTCCTTCCCTGGATGGGGTTCTCGATCAACCTTGTCTCAATGTTCGCCTTCATCCTCGCGTTAGGCATCGTCGTCGATGATGCGATCGTGGCGGGCGAGAATATCCACGAGTACCTCCAACGCGGCATGAGCAGGATCGATGCGGCCATCCACGGGGCGCGGGATATCGCCGTGCCTCTGTCGTTCTCGATCCTGACCAACATCGTTGCCTTCATTCCGCTCGCACTTGTGCCGGGCACATTCGGCGCGTTCTGGCTGGTCATCCCCTTCGTGGTGGCGACCGCCTTCATCCTCAGCTGGGTCGAGGCGCTGTTCATCCTTCCCGCCCACCTTGCCGCGGTGCGCCGTCGCAAGGAGGGGGAGACGGGCCCCCTCCACAAGATCCAGACCGTCGTCGCGGGCGGGCTGGAGTGGTTTATCGCCCGGGTCTACGGCCCCTTGCTGAAGCTCGCGATGGACTGGCGATACACAACCGTGGCGCTGATGCTGTCCGTGCTCATCATCACATCCGCCTATCCCTTCTCGGGCCGCATGGGCTGGGGCCTCTTCCCCGAGATCCCGCGGGATTACTCGTCGGCGCAGGTCTTCATGCCGGTCGGTGCTTCGAAAGAGACTGCGATCAAAGTGCGCGATCAGTTGGAGGAGGCCGCAGAACGCGTGATCGCAGAGAGCGGCGGGGATGAGCTTTCAACCGGGATCTACACGAACATTAACGAAAACCGGATTATGCTCGAGGCTCATCTGACGCCCTATGAGCAGCGACCGATCTCGACCGAAGAGTTCACCAACAAATGGCGGAAGGCCGCGGGCATCCCGGCAGAGGGGCGCTTCGCAAGCTTCAAGTCCTCGTTCGGCGGACCGGGTTCGGGCAATGCGCTCGAAGTCCGGCTGAGCCACCCGGACGAGGCGACCCTCGCCGCCGCAGCCGCCCGGCTGGTCAAGGACCTGAATGCGTTCGACGTGATCCGGGATGCGAATGACGGCTTCACGCCCGGCAAGCAACAGCTCGAGTTCCGGCTGACCGAAGCGGCGCAGAGCCTCGGGCTCACGCCGGACGAGGTCTCCCGGCAGGTCAGAGCCTCCTTCTTCGGTGTCGAAGCACTGGCGCAGCAGGAGGGCCGCAACGAGGTTACCGTCCGTGTGCGCCTGCCGAAAGAAGAGCGCCGCTCCCAAGGCGATATCGAGCAACTGTTGATCAAGACTGCAGACGACGGCGACGTGCCTCTGTTCGAGATCGCGACGGTGGAGCGCGGGCGCGCCTCCTCCACCATTAACCGCGAAGACGGACTGCGTGTCGTCAATGTCACCGCGAACGTCTTCCCCCCGGATGAGGCGAACCAGGTCGTCGCGGTCATGATCAGCGAAGTGTTGCCCGCCCTCGTCGATGATTTTAAAGGCTTGAGCTTCGAGCTTGACGGGCGCCAGAAGACACAGCGCGAGACGATGGAGAGCTTCGTCTTCAAGACGATCCCGCTCGCGCTCATCATCATCTACGGCCTGCTCGCCATTCCCTTCCGGTCGTATCTCCAGCCTGCGATCATCATGATGGCGATCCCGTTCGGGTTCGCCGGTGCCGTGCTTGGTCACATGATCATGGGAATGAGCCTGTCGATCATCTCGGTCTTCGGCATCATCGCGCTTGGCGGCGTGGTGATCAACGCAGCCCTGGTGATGATCGACTACGCCAACAAGACGGTCGCGGCGGGTGCGACACACTACGAGGCGATCTGGCGGGCCGGGCAGCGCCGGTTCCGGCCGATCCTGCTGACCACGATGACGACCTTTGGGGGTCTGGCGCCGATGATCTTCGAGACATCGCGCCAAGCACAGTTTCTTGTCCCGATGGCGGTCTCTCTCGGTTACGGGATCGTCTTCGCGACGACGATCGTGCTGTTCCTGATCCCCTGCCTCTACCTGATTCTCGAAGATCTCCGCTGGCTGCTCAACCCACCCCCGCGCGAGGCGCCCGCCTTGCAAGCTTCGCGGGAGAAATCGACAGCAATCGCAGCAGAATAAATGCAGCTCTTCTTATAGGACTCCAAACTCCCTGGTATTTCGGTCATACTCCGAAGACTAGGGGAGATAACAAAAATGAAATTCGAGGCCGAGCAAGCCCTTCAACTGCTGTTCGACGTCAACGAGCCGTGGCTATACATCCTTGTCCTTCCAGCAGCGATTCTCGTGACACTCGGGCGGCAGCGTTCCGCAGCGCTTTTCGTGTTCTTTTTTGCAGCGGTCTACGTGCTTTACAGCATCGCGACGGGCGGGATCATAATCAGTTGATCAGCCACTGATCGTTTGCAGCGACTCGTCAGGTTCGGTACCCTCATGCGCGTTCGGTCAGGGCGTGAAGATGGCTCCCTGCCGACCCATTCGGCGCGGCAATTTGCTGAGCGAGCATCCCTCTGCGCCCGTGTTGCGGGTCGTACCGGCCCGTGACGGCCAAGTGGAACGAACGGCGGAATTTGCCCCGCCGGACTATGAAGGAAAGCCGTCATGCCAACCGGAACCGTCAAGTGGTTCAACTCCGAAAAGGGGTATGGCTTCATCGCCCCCGACGAGGGCGGCAAGGACATTTTCGTGCATGTCTCCGCAGTGAAGCGCTCGGGCCTCGAAGAGCTCAGAGAAGACCAGAAGGTCGGATACGAGCTTGAGGAAGGCCGGGATGGCCGGCCGATGGCCGGTGAGATTCAACTCATCTGAAGCGGCAGCACTCTTCCCGACACGGTTGGCGGATTGTCCGCCGACGGAATCTCGCTCGCCTTGCGTGCAAAGATCCAGAGGCTCGCGGGTGGGGCGTCTTCAAACAATTTTTCTGAGCTCGCGAGGGGTGGGTGTGCCGGCAGCTGGCTGGCACAGATCGGGAGGTGCCGATGCTCAGTTACATTCCTGTTGGCTTGCTGTCTCCTAGTTTGGGAACGATCGAAATGGCCATGCTCGTGGCCCTGATCCCGATTGTGATCGGGATCATTATAGGGCTCCGGCGGGAGACGTCCGTGATCCTCAGCGTGTTGGGTGCGGTCGCGGTCTTCTACGTGCAGTAGGATCTAGGCGACCGCTTTCACCACCATTTCTCGGGCTTGGCCGCGAAGCCGGTTCGGCTCTCCAGCGCATAGGCGGTGTTCAGAAGATCCGCCTCACCCCATGCCTGCCCGATGAGTTGCAGCCCAAGCGGTAGCCCGTTGGCTGCAAGCCCGGCTGGAACGGAAATCCCGGGAAGCCCGGCCAGATTGACCGTGACGGTGAACACATCCTGGAGATACATCTCGATCGGATCGTCGCCCATCTCGCCAAGACCAAACGCAGGCTTCGGCGTGGTCGGCGTGAGAATTGCGTCGACCTGGCCGAACACCTCGTCGAAATCGCGTTTGACCAGGGCGCGGACCTTCTGAGCGCGCAGGTAGTAGGCGTCGTAGTAACCGGCGCTGAGCACATATGCACCGATCATCACACGGCGCTTTACCTCGTCACCAAACCCTGCGGCACGGGTCTTTTCGTACATCTCCAGCACGCCGTCACCGGCCGCGCGGTCGGCCCGCAGGCCATAGCGCACGCCGTCATAGCGGGCGAGGTTCGATGACGCCTCCGCCGGCGCGATCACATAATAGGCAGGTAGGGCGTATTTCGTATGCGGCAGAGAGATATCGACGAACTCCGCACCCGCATCCTTGAGCATCTCAATACCGTTGGACCAGAGCGCGCCCATCTCATCCGTCAGGCCCTCGCGGTACTCCTGCGGCAGGCCGATCTTCTTGCCGCGGATATCGCCGGTCAGCGCTGCTTCGAAATCGGGAACCGGGATATCTGCGGAAGTCGAATCCTTCAGGTCGTGGCCCGCCATGGCCTCCAGCATGATCGCGCAATCGCGCACCGTCTTGGTTATCGGCCCGGCCTGATCCAGCGAGCTGGCGAATGCTACGATCCCCCAGCGCGAGCACCGGCCATAGGTGGGCTTCAGTCCTACGGTCCCGGTAAAGGCCGCCGGCTGGCGGATCGAGCCGCCCGTGTCAGTTGCCGTCGCAGCAAGGCAAAGGTCGGCGGAAACCGACGAAGCCGAACCGCCTGAAGACCCGCCCGGCGTCAGGGCCATGTTGTCGCCCTCACGCTTCCAGGGCGAGAGACAATTGCCATAGACTGAGGTCTCGTTCGAACTCCCCATGGCGAACTCATCCATGTTGAGCTTGCCGAGCATGACCGCGCCATTGTTCCAGAGGTTCCGGGTCACCGTGCTTTCATACTGCGGCAGGAACCGGTCGAGGATGCCGGAGCCTGCCTGGCTCCGCACACCCTCGGTGCAGAAAAGGTCCTTGATCCCCAGAGGGATGCCGTTCATCGAGGGGGCATCCGGCGCCCGCCGCGCATCGGCCGCGTCAGCCATCTCCAACGCTTTGTCCGCAGTCGTCTCGATGAAGGCATTCAGAACCTGCGCGTCCTCGATCGCCTTGAGGCAATCCTCCGTGATCTCGCGCGATGTCAGGTCGCCCGCACGCATCGCATCGCGCGCATCCGCGATCGTCAGGGCAGCGGGCCGGGTCATTCGACCACTTTCGGCACGGCGAAAAAGCCCTCGCGCGCGTCTGGCGCATTGGCCAGCACCTTGTCGCGGATTTCCCCCTCGGTCACCACATCCTCACGCCGCTTCAGATCCATCGGCGTGACCGACGTCATCGGCTCCACACCCTCGACATCCACCTCCTGCAACTGCTCGATCCAGCCGAGGATGCCCGAGAGCTCCTCTGCCACCTTCGGCAGATCCTCCTCCGCCGTCGCGATCCGGGCGAGCCGGGCAACTTTGCGGGCCGTGTCGATATCGATGGACATGAGAGATCCCACTCAACTTAGGTTTCGAGCGTGGGTTTAGCGGGGGGTCGTGTCCGGGGCAAGCGCGCCTTTAGTCCAGCCGCTCGGGCAGTCCCCTGCCATTATTCCACCAGCGGTGCGGGTTGTCGCTGTCGGGGTCATAGGCCGTGCGGCTCGCCCAGTCTTCGCGGAGGAAGATCACGGGCTCCTCATAGTGATGCACGCCGATGATTGCGTCCATGACAAGGGCCAGCACGTCCGTATCCCGCTCGATCGAAATCTTAAGCTCCACCATCGGGTAGGTCTCCGTCGCGCCCGCCTCGAAACCGTCGACATGGGTTGTCGTGGTTGAGCCCGGTTTCGGCTGCGCGGTCTCCTTACCTGTGGCCGAGATGCTGGCGTTGCGCTCATACCGGCCATAGCTGAGCGGATGGACCTGCATAACCGCGTCGAGGATCCGGTCGGTGTCTTCCGGCAGGGTCTGGATCTCCAGCGTCCAGACCGGCTCGAAGCGGCCGGATGTCGCCTGATATGATGCAAGATCGGCGCTGCTCATTCTAAGATACCCGTCGGCTTGCCGTCCAGCGTCTCAGTGTTCTTGCGTCGCCAATACGCTTCGACACCCTCTGGCCCCATCTTGTCGTAGAAGGGCAGCAGCTCCTCTTCCCCCCGGCTCTTCTCGAACCGCATCAGCGGCACGCCGGTGCCGCAGGAGGTCTGTACCATCTCGATCGAGAGATCGAAGATCGTCCGGCTGCCTGCCATCTCCGGAAAGCGGCCGATATGCGCCTCCCAATCTGCATCACGCGGGTGGATCGCCTTCGCGGTCCCGTAGACCCGCAGGATCAGGGCATCGCCCTCGAACGCGCAGAACATGAGGGTCATCCGCCCCGTCGCCTTCACATGGCCTGCGGTCTCGTTCCCGCTGCCACTGACGCTCAGCCAAACGATCCGCCCGTCGTCGAGGATGCGCAGCGAATCCATGCCCTTGGGAGAGACATTGACCCGCCCCTCGCGATCCGCCGTGGCGACAAAGAAGAGCGGCTGGCGCTCGATGAAGGCGCGGAAGGTCCCGTTGAGCTTGGATCCGGTGGCCATGATGTTCTCCTGTCAGGTAACGGTCGAGAACATGACAGAAACATAGCTGCTCGACGAGTCCCTCGCGATGCCCGTCATGCGCTGCCCTAACCCAACCGATGGTCGCCGAAATTGCGCTGGAGATCGTGGACGATCGTATGATGGTGCAGCGGCTGGTTTCTGAGCGTCGCGAACTCGATCAGGAAGCTCTCGCCATGGATCCGGTAATACATCGACTGCTCCGCCTCGTTGGGCCCCGCCCAGCCGAACCGGATCGCGGAGACGTCCTCTGCCGCGACATTCGCCTCCTGCGCGTCCCGAAGGGTGCCGGTCAGGTGATCACTGGTGTAGAGCGCGATCAGACGGCGGAGGAGGTCGGCCTGAGACGTGCTCAGATCGCCCAAGGCCACGCCCTCGCGCTTCTCGATCCGATCCTCCCGTCCAGGCTTGGCGATGATGTTGCCGTAGGAGCTCTCGCGCAGGAGCGCGGCGGTACGTGAAGCACCTTTGAGGTCGGCGAATAGCGCGCGCCCAAGGACCTCGTTCTCCGGCAGGACCACGAGCCCTTTGTGCGGGCCTGAGGGCACGGTGTTCGGCTCCGAGGAAAACGCCTTAGGCGTCTGCGCGATCACCTCGTCGCCAAGCAGGGTGAAGCTGATGGTCAGGTGGTGGCCTTCCCAGCGCCAGCCCCAGGGTCCGGTTGGTGACGGTTCCCCGAAGATCATCAGCGAGAACCGCTCCCGGTTCCGGGCCGAGCTGCCCTTGCCCCATTCATCGCGCAGGATGTCCTGCTGGAGCATGATGTTCATCGCGGTCTCGACGCCATAGTTGCTCAGGCCCGTATCGAGCAGGTCGAGGGCGGCGTCCTTCTGCTCGGACGTCATGTTCTCCAGCGCCAGCCCCTCGGCGAAGGCAGAGCCCAGCATGTAGTTCCAGCGCCGCCGTGTGCGGTGATCGAAACCGAAGGTTGCCGTGTCGCGCTGCGGCTCCGACAAGAGCGCTAGCCAGCGCGTCGCGCGTTCGCGCATCTCTGGCTCCGGGGTCGCGGCACGCGCTGGTGCGACGGCCAGGGCACCAAGCCCGGCGGCGGCTGATCCAAGCAGGTGGCGGCGGGTGAGGGTCGGCACAGGCAGGGTCTGCATGGGGAGTCCTCCTCTCTTCCGAATGGCATCTCTCTTAAACATGTAGGTGTTGGGATCGCGAAGGGGAGGCGCTATCCTGATGCTCCGCAGACTGGAGACCGATCTCATGAAAATCACTTGGCTTGGCCATGCGTCCTTTCGGCTCGAAACCGCCGAGGCTGTTATCCTGCTCGACCCGTGGCTGACGGGAAACCCGGCGTTCCCCGATGAGCGCCGCGCCGAGGCTGTGTCCGGCGCGACCCATATCCTCGTCACCCATGGCCATGGCGACCATGCCTCGGAAGCGGCCGAGATCGCGAAGGAGACCGGCGCACCGGTGGTGGGCATCTACGATTGGGTGACCTGGGTCACAGAAAGCGAGGGCATCGAGGGGGTCGGCTTCAACAAAGGCGGCACCGTCCTGTTGGGCGACGCCGCGGTGACGATGGTGAACGCGGTGCATTCTTCCTCCGCCAGCGGGCCGGGCGGCCCGGTCTATACCGGCGCGGAGGCGGGCTACATGATCGCGTCCGGCGGCAAGGTCCTCTACGCCATGGGGGACACAGACGTGATGGCGGATATGGCGATCTTCGCGGAGCTGCACGTGCCGACCCACGCGATCGTCCCGATCGGCGGGCACTTCACCATGGACAGCGACCGTGCCGCCTATGCCTGCAAGAAGTTCTTTTCTCTCGAAATGGCGATCCCCTGCCACTTCCGCACCTTCCCGCTGCTCGCGCAGTCCGCCGAACCCTTCGCGGCCGCCATGGCGCCGGTGAACGTGCCAATGATCGACGTCATGGAGAGCGTCGAGATCTAGCCACAGCTGACCCATGTGTGGCCTTAAGCCAGGCGGTGCGCGCGTTCTGCGCGCAAGTCCATGCTGTCCCTGAGAAAACGCCGTTCTTGCGAACGGCGTTTTGGCGGCACAGAGCGCTGCCTCTCAGCTCCGCGCCAGCGATCGGCTGAGAGGGTGTTGCGCAGCAACGGCCTTTCCTCCGATCGCATATAGACTTATGCGGCGCAGCCGCATGCCGATTGGTTCTAGTCAGATGCCGTGGAGAAAGCCCGCCAGATCCGGGGTCACATGATCGATATGCCTTGCATCCGGGGGCGAGTTGTTTGTCACCAGAATCGTTGTCATGCCGCGGGCCTTTGGGACCTTGAGGTTATGGGGCGTATCCTCGAACATCACGGCTCTTGCCGGCGCGATCCCATGTGCAGCAATAACCCGGTCATGGGCCGCGGCATCGGGTTTCGGCGTGTAGTCGAGATCCTCGATCGCCCAGACAGCGTCGAATTCGCTGGTCAGATGCAACCGATCCAGCACTTCGAGTGCATGCGCACGCGCGCCGTTGGTGTGAACGATCTTTCGGCCATCAAGACCCGCGATCGCCTCGCGGAGCCCAGGGCGCGGCGTGACCCGGCTGTAATCGATATCATGCGTCTCGGACAGGAAGGCATCCGGATCGATGCCGTGATCCTGGACCAGGGCGCGCATGGTGATCCCATGGTTGCGCCAGCTCTCGTCGCAGAAGATCTCGGCCTCCCGTAGGGTCATCTTCAGCTCGCGCATCACAAAGCCGTGCATGCGTTCGGAAATCTGGTCCATAAGGCCAAGTCCCGGGTCATACAGCGTATTGTCGAGATCGAAGATCCAGGTATCGATGGTACCGCGCACGGCCCCTCTGTACATATCTGCGGCCGGCATCAAGCTAGGCGGGCATCCGCACCGGTCAAGAGGAGAGCGACGTGGCAGAGAGCAAGGATTGGGCAGGCGACCTGGGCGCCACCTGGGCGGAGACGATCGATGAGATGGATGCGCAGCTGGAGTCGGCCTCGGCCCACGCACTTGCGGCGCTCGCCGCCCGGTCCGGCGAGCGGATCATCGATCTCGGCTGCGGTGGCGGGCCGACCACGCTGAAGATCGCGGGGGAGGTCGGCGCCGGAGGCCATGTGCTCGGGCTCGACATCTCGCCTGCGCTGGCGGCGATCGCGGAACGCCGCGGGGCAGGTCTGCCGCAGATGACAATCAAGGTTGCCGATGCCGCGACCCATGATTTCGGCGCGGACGGTTTCGATGCGCTCTTCTCGCGTTTTGGCTGCATGTTCTTCGACGAGCCGGTCGCTGCCTTCCGCAATCTGCGCGCTGCATTAAAACCCGGCGGCCGGGCCGTCCTCACCGTTTGGGCGGAGCCGAAGCACAACAGTTGGGCCATGGTGCCCGCAAGCGCCGGGAACGAGGTGCTGGGCCCCGCGGAAAAGGTGCCGCCAGGGGCGCCCGGACCCTTCGGCTGGGCAACGCCGGATATCTTCGAGCCGATCCTTGATGGGGCAGGCTTCTCCGATCTCTCCTACACCGAACATCCTCTGGAGATGACTGTGAGCTATGGCGATGCTGCCGATCCGATTGACCGCGCGATCGCGCTTGCCGAGCGGATTGGGCCGCTGGCCCGGCGTCTTGAGGAAGCACCCGACGGCACCGCCGAGAAAGTGCGCCCGGTTCTCAGGGAGAAGATGGCCCCTTTCGTTCGCGGTGACCGGGTTGTATTCGATGGTTTGATCCGTGTGATTAAGGTACACGCCTGACGTCACTCCTCGGGCGTGAAGGCCAGTGCCACGCCATTGATGCAATAGCGCAACCCGGTCGGGCGCGGACCATCGGGGAAAACATGGCCTAGATGCGCGTCGCAACGGGCGCAGACAACCTCGGTACGCCGCATGAACCAGCTGTTGTCGACATGCTCATCTATTGCGCCTGCGGTTGCGAAGAAACTCGGCCAACCCGTTCCTGAATCGAACTTATGTTCCTGATCGAAAAGCGGCGCATCGCAGCATACGCAATGGTATGTTCCGGGTTCTTTCGGAAAGTCATCGTTCGTGAACGGGCGTTCTGTTCCGGCCTTGCGGGTCACGCGATAGGCCTCCGGGCTCAGTTTTTCGCGCCATTCGGCGTCCGTCAGTTGCACCTTTGCATCGATTTCTGTGTCGGTCATGGCCTTCTCCGCACGTTAACCTGCGCTTCGTCGTAACAATGTCACTTGGAATGAGATATATATGCGTATTAGACGACGCAAAGACACGCACCGGTGAATTCGGGCGTGAGACGGGAAGACGAGGCGGATCGATGGCAATTTTCCGGGCAGGCAAGTTCCGGGCACGGTTGGCGGAGACGGCCGAGGACGTGCTTGCCTGTCAGCACTTGCGATACCTGACTTTTATCGAAACGCGCCACGTCGATAGGGGCACGAACGACGCGCGGCTCGATACCGATGAGTTCGATGCCTACTGCTCCCATGTGATGGTGGAGGAGACGCGCACCGGCCAGCTTGTCTGTTGCTTCCGCATGCTGCCGATGGCCAACGGGTCGGAGATCTGGCGGTCCTATGCGGCTAAGTACTACGAGCTTTCCGCGCTCGAGACCTATCCCGGAAAAATGGTTGAGATGGGCCGGTTCTGCATCCATCCGGCGTGGAGGGACGCGAACATCCTGCGCGTTGCCTGGGCGGCGATGACCAAGTTCGTCGATCAGGAGGGGGTTGAGCTTCTGTTCGGTTGTTCGTCCTTCTACGGCGTCGATGCCGAGGAATATGCCGACGCCTTCGCGCTTCTGAAGGAACGCCACATCGCGCCGAAACGCTGGTTGCCGCGGGTCAAAGCGCGCCGGATCTTTCCCTTCAAGAAGAAGCTCAGGCTGCGCAAGCCGAACCTGAAGCTCGCGATGAAGGGGATGCCGCCGCTCCTGCGCACCTATCTGGTGATGGGGGGGTGGGTTTCGGACCATGCGGTAATCGATAACGAGCTCAACACGCTCCATGTCTTCACTGGGGTCGAGATCAAGCGGGTGCCACCGAAACGCGCGCGCCTGCTCCGCGGGATCGCGACCTGAGCCAAATGCCACGCGACCCGTTCGACCCCGCCGCCGTTTCTGCCGAGACGGCTGCCTTCAACGCCGATCTTGCCGCAAAGCTGAAGGACGCGCCGCGCCCTTTTGATGTGCCGGTCGCCGAGACCAGGCAGGCGAGGGCTGAGGGCAGGGGGCTCTTCCCGCTGCAGGGGCCGCTCAAAGGCTCCGAATGGGTCGAGATCCCGGGCGCGTCCAGCGGGCCGGGCCAGATCCGCCTCTCGTTGCCGGACAGCGCCCCGCGTGGGGTCTACCTGCACATCCACGGCGGGGGCTGGACGCTTGGCAATCCCGAGCATCTGGACGGGTTCAATCAGCGGATCGCGAAGGCGACCGGGCTTGCGGTCGCTTCAGTGCAGTACCGCCTCGCGCCCGAACACCGCTGGCCCGATTGCGCGGATGATTGTCTCGCGGCGGCAGAATGGGCGCTCGGCGTGTTCGAGGGTCCGATGTTCATCGGTGGAGAGAGCGCCGGGGCGCATCTTTCGGCTATCACGCTCCTTCGCCTGAAATCGCGGGGGCGGTCGGATCTGGTGAAGGGGATGATCCTGAATTACGGCGCGTTCGATCTGAGCGGCACGCCATCGCTTCGAAATTGGGGGGAGATCTATCTGATACTCTCGACCCCCGTCGTTGATTGGTTCACCCAGAACCTGCTGCAGGGGCAGGAGGCGCCGGAGGCGTCACCGCTTCATGCCGATCTGTCGGGCCTGCCACCTGCGCTGTTTCAGGTCGGCACGCTCGATCCGCTTCTGGACGATACGCTGTTCATGGAAGCGCGCTGGCGGGCCGCGGGAAACCAGACTGAGCTCGCGATCGCGCCCGGCGGGGTGCACGCATTCGACTGTTTCGATCTCGCCATCGCGCGGGAGGCACACGCCTGCCAGGATGCGTTTCTGAACAAGCTTCTGCGCTAGTCACCCAGCGCGATGCCCTCGCGGCGCGGGTCGGCGCCGCCCATCAGCCGGCCATCTTCCATCACCTCGATGATGTGCAGGCCCGAGGTCAGCGCGCCGAACTCGACTTCATGGCCCTTGATCTCAAGTGCCTCGGCAAGCAGGGCGGAGATGCCTTCCTCCAGCACGATCTTCCCGCGATTGCGGTGCGAGATGTGACCTTGCGCCGCTGCTTCCGCCGGCGTCATCCCGCGTTTCAGGATCGAGATCAGGGAGCCCGCGACGTATTCCGGGATCCGCGAGCCGCCAGGGGATCCGGTGAGGAGCACCACATCGCCCTCCTTCAGCACGATCGTTGGCGCCATCGAGGACCGTGGCCGTTTGCCCGCGTCAGGCGCGTTGACGATGGGCGTCCCCTCCGCATCCGTGGGGGAGAACGAGAAATCCGTGAGCTGATTGTTGAGCAGGAACCCGCCCGCCATCCGCTTCGATCCGAACGCGGTCTCGATCGACGCGGTCAGCGAGATGGCGAGGCCATCCGCGTCGATCACGGAGAGATGGGTCGTGCCGGGGCTCGTCTTCCCGGCGTCAGGCGCCCAACGGCCCTCCTGCCAGGGCGGATCACCGGCTTCCGCTGGCCCTTCGGCGGCGAGGTAGCGCGAGATAAGTTCCGCGCGCTCGGCCAGGTAAAGCGGGTCGAGCAGCCCCTTCACCGGCACTTTCACTTGATCCGGGTCGGCCAGGAAGGCAGCCCGGTCCGCATAGGCCAGGCGGGAGGCCTCGGCGAACTGGTGCGCGCCGCTCGCCCCGATCTCGATCTCACCCTTCGCGGCGAGCAAGCCCAGGATCTGCCCGACCGTGGTCGCACCCGACGATGGCGGACCCATCCCGCAAACCTCGAAGCTGAAGAACGCCATGCAAACGGGCGCGCGTTCGATCACCTCGTAGCTTGCGAAATCGGCGGTCGTCAGTTCGCCAGGCACGTCTCCCGCCCGTACCGAACGCACGATCGCCTGTGCCAGCGCGCCCTCGTAGAACAGCTCCGGGCCTGAAAGCGCGAGGCGGCGCAGGGTCCGGGCAAGGGGCCGGTTGCGCATCAGATCGCCCTCGGCAACGGGCTCGCCGCCCGGCAGAAAGACCTTGGCCGCGTCGGTTCCTTCGAGCCGGTCCCGATAGGTCTCCACGAGCCCGGCGAGGCGCGGGCTGACGGCGAACCCTGTCTCGGCAAGCTCGATCGCTGGGCGGAAGAGTCTTGGCCAGTGCAGGCGGCCGTGACGAGCGTGCAGCATATGCATCAGCTCGACGAGACCGGGCACCCCGATGGAGCGGCCCGTGGGCACTGCCTCCCGCCAGCCCATCTTCTCGCCGTCCTTGAAGAAAAGCTCCGGCGTCGCAGCGCTCGGAGCAGTCTCGCGGGCGTCGAAGCTGGTCAGCCCGTCCGGGCCGTGGATCAGCGCGAAAGCTCCGCCGCCGATCCCGCTCGACTGCGGCTCCACGACGTTGAGCACCAGAAGCGCCGAAATCGCCGCATCAGCCGCCGAGCCGCCTTCGCGCAAGATCATGCGGCCTGCCTCGCTGGCATGCGGGTTTGCCGCCACGATCATGTGCCGCTCGGCAACCACGTCAGGCTTCGCGGTCCAACCGGTCGCGGCCTCGGGGTTAGCCCTGCTCTGGCTCAGGGCCGGCGTGGCGAGCAGGCAGAGGAGGACGGTAAGGCGGAACATGGGCATTCTCCGATGACGCGAGAGTCTGCAGAGCATGCCATGTTCGCGGCGTGGGTCCAGTCAGAATGCGGCCGGGTTCAGAACTTCCCAGGTCTTCGAACTCGCGATGCCGTCAGGCACCAGACCGTTCGCGTGCTGCAGCGCCCTCACTGCGCGCTCGGTCCCGGGCCCGAACCGCCCGTCGAGCCCATTCGGAGAGAACCCGGCCCGCGCGAGGCCGTGCTGGAGCAGCAGCACCTCGGCCCCCGCAGCACCGCGCCGCAGAACCGGCCGCTCCGGCAGCCCGCCAAGGGCCTGAAGGGCGCGGTAGGTCCGGTTGCGCCGGTCGACCAGCCCGTGCAGGCCGCCATTGATCGCACGGGTGACCTGCTCGACATTGTTCTGGTCCGCCCATTCGAACACCCGCTTGCCGCCACGGCGGCGGGTCTGCATGTAGGCTGCCGCGATCCGCCAGGCGATCTCGGGCTCGCGGGCAAGGTCTGGATCGCCCGCGAGATCGACCCCCAGCATCCGGCCATAACGTGTGTAGTTGGCCCGGCCGGTTAGCTGCAGATACCCCCGGCCGCGATAGCGCCAGCCATCGCCCGCCTCGGTGTTCCCAAGATCGCGCCTGCCGCCATAGACCTTGTTGGCCAGATGCTCCGGGTCCCGGGCAAAGGGTCGCGCATCCTCGACGGTCGGAAAGCGGCGGGGCCACACAGCCATGATCCGCGCCGGGGTGGAGTAGTAGAGACTCTCGGTGTCATGGGTGAAGCGCAGGCTCTCATGGGCGCATTGGCCGATCATGTGTGCGATGCGCCTCGGCGTCTCCGCACTTGCACAATGAAGTTGCTGTCTGGCGCCGAGGAACCCCTGGATCGCGGGTTCCGGTGCATCGGGTGCTGCGGCGAGGATTGCGAGGCGGAGGGCTTCCATCATGGGCTCCGATCCGGTTGATACCGGAGGCGGACCCTAAATCGCGATGATAGTGGTTTGCGTCAGATTGCGCGGCAGCGCGCGCTCACCCGCCCGTCGTGCTCATATGCCGGGCCACCTGGCCATCGACCCGCTGGCGGGAATAGTCGAAGTCATGGCCCTTGGGCTTGCGGGCGATCGCTTCGTGGATCGCGGCGCGCAGTTCCTCATCCGTGGCGCCCGCGCGCATCACCTCGCGCAGATCGGCATCGTCGTCCTGGCCAAGGCACATGTAAAGCTGCCCGGTGCAGGTCAGCCTGACCCTGTTGCAGCTTTCGCAGAAATTATGGGTGAGCGGTGTGATGAAGCCGATCCGCTGCCCGGTCTCCTCGACCCGGAAGTAGCGGGCCGGTCCCCCGGTGCGATAGGCGCTTTCGGTCAACGTCCAACGGGTCGCGAGATCCTGGCGAAGGTCCGCGAGCGAATAATATTGGTCCAGCCGGTCCTCACCGCCCAGATCGCCCATCGGCATCACCTCGATGAAGGTCAGGTCGAGCCCCATCGCGTCGCACCATTCCAGCAGCTTGTGGATCTCTCCGTCATTCGTGCCCTTGAGCGCGACCGTGTTGATCTTGATCCGCAGCCCGGCCGCCTGGGCCGCTTCGATCCCCTCCAGCACCTGCGCGAGCCGGCCCCAGCGGGTGATCGCCTGGAACTTCGCCTCGTCGAGCGTGTCGAGCGACACGTTGATCCGCTTCACCCCACAATCAGCCAGCGATTGCGCGTGTTTCTTGAGCTGGGAGGCGTTGGTCGTGACCGTCAACTCGTCGAGGCCCTCGCCGAGATGCCGCCCCATCCGCTCGAAGAACCACATGATGTTCTTGCGAACCAGCGGCTCCCCGCCGGTGATCCTTAGCTTGCGCACGCCCTCACCGATGAAAAGGGAACACAGGCGGTCCAGTTCCTCGAGGCTCAGCAGATCGCGCTTGGGCAGAAAAGTCATATGCTCGGACATGCAGTAGACGCAGCGAAAATCGCAGCGGTCCGTCACCGAGACGCGTAAGTAGTTGATCTCACGCAGGAACGGATCGATCAGCTTTGGCGTGTCCATGGCTTGCTCCAGAGGCTTGTGCTTGAAATTATGCGGTGGTTCGGGCGGGATCAAGGTCATCTCGCACTGCCAAGACCCGCGGCCACGGGCAATTTCGTTGGTCAGTCGCCCCTGAGTTGTTACAATTTGCGGAAAAATGGGGGTCATGTGCAGTCATCGCTTATCAGGCGGTTGATCCTTGTGGTCCACGGGGTCGGGCGGCAGATCCCGGGGGAGACAGTGGGTATGGTGGCCGCCTGCCTGAAAACAGCCCCGGGGACCCAGGTCAGTTCCGCACAGCTTATGATGCTGGAGGACGAGCCGCCCCGGCCGAACGAACGCCCGCCGATGTTCCCGGCCCACGTGATCCACCGCAAGACACCAACGGCGGACGAGCTGTTCGCTGAAGTCTACTGGGCCGATGTCGCGAAAACCTCGCACAAGTTTCTCGGCATCCTGCTGCAGCTTTTCCAGGTGATCCTAGGCCTAGGCCACCTGGTGCGCGAGAGTGCTGACCAGACCTATAGCCGCGGCTCGCTCCCGCACTTTCTGGCGAATGCAGGGGTCTGGATCCTGCACGGGCCAATCGCGGCGCTGAACGCTGTGGTCCTGCTTCTGTGTTTCGCGTCCATGGCTATGGAGATCGGGGGCTACACCTACATTGTCGACGGCGAGGCGACGCGGCACCGCTGGACGATCGCGTTCGGGGTTGCCCTTGTTGCGCTCTCCATAACGCTCTTCTTCCGGACCCGGCGGTACCTGATGCGCCATTTCTTCCTATGGGTCTTGATCGGCGCCCTCGTCACCATCGCGCTCAGCATCATCCACCAGCGCGACGAGACCACCGGCGGCGGGCTCACGATCTGGACCTTCGACCTCCCGCAGGAGCAGGTGCCGATTATTGGCAGGGAGGAGAGCGTGCCCGCCAGCCAGCCGGTGGAGTTCGACGTGACCAGTCAGCATGTCGGCTTCTGGATCGAACAGCGGATCTGCGGCTGGGCGCGCAAGACCGATCCAGAGACCTGTGTGAAGGAATTGGGCGGGGTTTACTCGGTCGCGGCGGCGCTGGTGGTTTTGCAATGGCTCTTCTGGCTCGCGCTCCTCTGGTGCACATGCCTCCTGCTGCTTTGCCACCTGATCCGGTGGAGCCGTTTCCGCGACCATGAGAAGCTCAAACCCGTTCCCGGCCTTGCGCCCGTGGCGCTGTCGGGGATGATGATCACCTGGCTCTTCGCCCTGTCGTGCATCTGGGCGGTGACGATCTTTCTCTATCCCGATTTCGGCGGGCACAAGGCGCTGTTCGTCTCGGCCTTCCACCCGGTTTATGTGAACTGGCTGATCCTGCTTCTGGCCGGGGCCTTCGCGGTCTGGCTTACGGGCGTGCAGCTTCCCCGCTATGCGCGGCGGGCGCAGGAGAGGCCGTATTTCCATGAAACAGGCCTGCATCTTCCGCCGCGGATGATCCTCGCCAACCCGATCGCGCTGACGATGATGATCGGGCCGTTCCTGCTGTTCGCCGTGATGGTGGTGCTCACTCTTCTCTCGGTCGACGGCTCTAGCGTGGATAGCGAGACGGTTCGGGAAATCGATGCGCTTTCAAGGTATTACCTCGACGAGCTTTTCATCTCCGTCGTCTTTCTGGGTGGCCTGCTCTACCTGATGCGCGACGAGTTGGCGGTCGGCCTCGGCATCGCCAACGACATCATCAACTACATGCGGATCGAGGAGTGGGAGCCCGACCCCGCAAAGCGCCGCTACCCCTTGCGTGAGCGCATCGAGCAGCGCTTCGTCACCGTCGCGCGAGAGATGATCGCCCGGCACAATCCCACCGAGGTGATAGTGGTCGCCCATAGTCAGGGAACCGTCATCGCGCTCGACGCGCTGCGCACCGATGACCAGAAACGGGTCGGTGCAAAGGGCGAATTGCGGGCCCTTTGCGGCCAGGATCAGCAGTGGCGGCTGGTCACCCTCGGCTCCCCGTTTACCCACCTCTACGGCGAGTACTTCCCGAGGGATTTCAAGATCCCAAGGCCTGAGGATGTCTGCTTCTCCGAGTGGACGAATATCTTCCGCATCGACGATTTCATCGGCACGCATATCTGCCACCGCGCCCGGTGGCCAACCGAAGTGCCTATCGGGCCCGGTGGACATACCTGGTACTGGGTCGAGGACACGGTGAAAGACATTCTGCAGAAGCAGATCGCGCCGGAGGCGGTGGCCGAGATGTCGCTTCCAACAGGCGCTGCGGCCGAATAGGTCTGGCTGTCTGTCCCTTCGTCGTTTGCGGGGTAAGCGGCTGATTCTGCGAGGCAAATCATCCGCTCTTGACAGCCGGGCGGCCGGTTGGCGGATATGGGGCCGGAATGAACGGGGGCCGCGATGGTCGAGATTCAGCATCTCTCGAACTGGGAGGATATTCGCAGCGCGCACCGCTGGGATCTGCCGCCGAACTATAACCTGGCTGAGGACATGGTCGGCAAATGGGCTAAGTCGGAGCCTGACCGGCTGGCCCTGTTACATCTGCGTGAGGACCACGCGCAGGATCTCACCTTTGGCCAGCTCGATAAACTTTCAAACAAGCTCGCGAATATCCTTGTAGCGCAGGGGCTTAAGGCTGGCGACCGGGTCGCCGTCCTGCTTCCGCAATGCCCGGAGACCCTGCTGACGCACCTCGCCGCCTACAAGATGGGGGCGATCGTCGTGCCGCTCTTCACGCTCTTTGGCGCGGACGGTCTCAGCTATCGCATCGACCATTCCGGCGCGCGGATGCTGGTGACTGACAGGGCTAATCTGCCGAAGTTGCAGGAAATCGAAGCCGGTCTGGAAGCGATCTTCTGCATCGACGGGGCAGGGCCTCGGGCGACCGACCTTCGGGGCGAGATGGAGAAGGCCCGCGACACGTTCGAGCGGGTGGCGACGACGCCCGAGACGCCCGCCTTCATCTCCTACACTTCCGGCACAACGGGGCCGCCGAAGGGCGCGTTGCACGCCCATCGGGTGCTGCTCGGCCATGTGCCGGGGGTGCAGCTTGTCCATGACTTCTTCCCAAAGGAAAACGCCGCGATGTGGACGCCGGCGGATTGGGCCTGGATGGGTGGTCTCTGCAACATCGCGATGCCCTGTCTGCGCTTTGGCGTGCCGCTTCTGAGCCATCGGATGGAGCGGTTTGATCCGGAGGAAGCCTTTGAGATCCTTCAGAATTTCATGCTCACCAATGTCTTCCTGCCGCCGACTGCCCTGAAACTGATGCGCCAGGTCGAGAAGCCGGAGCGTTTCGATCTCTCCCTGCGCACGGTTGGCTCGGGCGGGGAGAGCTTGGGTGCGGAGATGCTGGACTGGGGGCGGGAGGTTCTCGGCCTCACCATCAACGAGTTCTACGGCCAGACCGAATGCAATGTCGTGCTGGGCAACTGCGCCTCGATCATGGAGGTTCGGCCGGGCTCGATGGGCAAGGCGGTGCCGGGCTCGGATGTGGCGATCATCGACGAGGCGGGCAGGGTGCTTCCGCCCGGTGAGGCCGGGGAGATCGCGATCGGCCGCAGGGATGCGGCGATGTTCCTGGAATACTGGCAAGATCCTGAAAGGACTGAAGAAAAATTCCGTGGGGAGTGGATGCTCACCGGCGATGAGGGGGTGATGGATGAGGAGGGGTATGTCTTTTTCCAAAGCCGCACCGATGACGTGATCACCTCCTCCGGCTACCGGATCGGGCCGACCGAGATCGAGCATTGCCTCACGGGGCACCCGGCGGTCGAGATGGCGGCGGTCATCGGTGTCCCCGATCCGGTACGGACCGAAATTATCAAGGCATTTGTGACACTTGGCAGTGGGCGCAATGGCGATCCGGATCTCGAGAAAGAGCTGATTGCCCATGTGCGCACGCGGCTCAGCCCCCATGTCGCGCCGCGCGAAGTGGTGTTTATCGACCGCATGCCGGTGACAGCGACAGGCAAGATCATGCGCCGCGAATTGCGGGCGCAGACCGGCGATTGAGCGCGATTTTCCGCGACAATCGTCGCGCGATGTGAGTGGTTAACAGGTCTCCGATTTCTTCGGACAAAAGATCGGTGCCTTTCAGACAAAACGCGATTTCTTTCGAACTCGGCCTGTTTGGCGAAAAGCTGTGGTTCCTCCCGCGAGGCGGTGCCCCGCGGAATATCCGCGAATCCAGATCGGCTTTCAGCCGAGCTTGAAGCCGGTCGGTGAGGCGGCGGTCGCGAGCTGCTTGGAAGTGGTCTTTTGGCTCCGGCGCGCGGCCTCTCGCGCGGCCTGGACGGCGGGGAGGAGCAGGGCGCCTCTGGTCTCGGTCAGATCGGCGTCGCTGATTTCCTGTGGTTCCTTCGTCTGGTCTTTCATGATGTCGTCCTCCGTATCCTCTGATCTGTTGCCGGGACCATGCCGCGATTTGGTCGCTGCTTCTGTATCGGATGATACAGGCCGCAAGGCGGTCAGATCAGGAAGGGGAGGAGGGCCGGGACGACCACAAGCGTGAGGACCGTGGAGATCAGGACGAGACCGGCGATCGCGCCCGGCTCGCCGTTATAGCGGATCGCCAGCATGTAGACGGTCACCGCGCCCGGCGTCATGAACTGGAGCACCAAGACGCCGGTCGGCAATGCCCCGAGGCCGAGCATGGCGGCCACCCCGAAGGCGGCAGCGCCGAGTACGAGAAGGCGGAGGATCGTGACGAAGAAGGCGCGCCCGGTCTCGCCGACCTCCAGCCGGGCAATCGAGACGCCGAGCGTGATCAGCATGATCGGGATCGTGATCTGCCCGGCGAGCGAGAGGGTGCGCAGCGCGACCTCCGGCACCTCCCAGCCCAGGAGCGCCACTGCGCAGCCGAGCCAGCTTGCATGCACGATCGGCTGGCGGATGAGCGAGCTCCACTGGGTGGAGCCCGCCATCACGCCGACGCCGAGGGTGAATTGCAGGATCACCCCGATCGCGAACACCACCATGGCGAGGGCGAGCCCGATCTCGCCGAACGCGAAAAGGCAGAGCGGCAGGCCGATATTGCCGGTGTTGCCGAAGACGGCCGCCGTCCACCATGTCCGCGGTGAGAGGCCCGAGAGCTTCAGTGCCCCCCACATTGCGGCCATGGCGACCGTGTAGCCGAGTGCAGCGGCCATCGCGATCTCGGCCAGCGCTTCGGGGGCGAGGCGTGCGCCGACGAGGGTGGAGAAGATAAGGCAGGGCAGCGAGAAGTTGAGCACCAGCCGCGAGACGAACTCGATCTCGTAGGCGATGCCTGACCGCGCCCAGAGGAAGCCGACGAAACCGAGCAGGAAGACCGGCGCGGTGATGTTGAGAATCTCGAGGAGCATGGGCCCGCCCTTAGGCCAGGGCTGACGCGGGCGCAAGCTCGGCCTTCCGGTGCCGAAGCTGGTTCGCAGGGTAGACGGAGCCGCTGTCAGGGGAGCGACGGGCCGCCGGGAGCGGATGCGCGATATCCTTCGCGGGCATTGCAGACGGCTGTTCCCGGAGCGGTTGTAGGGGTCGAGGCGGGGCGATTCGGATCATGTGTTTTTGGGCAGGGGTGATTCCGCTGCAAGGGCGGTGAAGGGCCCCGGCGCAGCCGTGCTTTCGCCTTAATGCGTTCGGCTGGTGTTCCAAAAAAATGTATCAAAATTAAACATCTTCAAAATTCTATCAACGATATCAACGAATGAATCTGGACAAGAATGTGGCAAGCCGCGATTGTGATTTCGGGAAGTCTCACCATCGCGGCGTGCTCCCACGCTTCGATCAAGTCAGTTGGTCTGGACCGCTTTGCCGGTCTGTGGCCCCTCTTTGGATCACGGAGATGAAACTCAACATTCTGGGCAAGGTCGCGACGCTGGACGGGGCACGTCTCTCAGTCAGCGACGCTGTGGAAGAGCAGGCGCAGAAGAAGGTTGATATCACCGAGGAGGATATCTTCTCGGGCAGTCAGGAGCTGGAGAAGCTTGCAGTGGGCGAGCGGATGGAGCTTCTGACCGATACGCTTGAGCGGCTGGTGCGCGAGCAGACGGGGCTCGAGGAGAGCTTCTACGATCTCGTCATCCGTGCGCAGAAGGCGGAGGCGGGGCTCGACCGCCCGGACGGGGTGCCTGAGACGGTGTGGAACCTCAACATGCGCCGGCTGGAGCAGGAGAACCGCAGGCTGGGCTCGATGCTGCCCTATCTGCGCGAGACGCTGTCGAAGATCGAGCTGATCCGGATCCACCTGAAGGTGGTGCGGCTCGGGCCCGGCGAGGTGGAGCTGAACATCGCCCGGCGCGATTGCATTCTCGCGCTCGACGAGTTCATCGCGCGGGCGAAGAAGTGCATGACGGATGCGGACAGCGCGGCCGGGCGATTGCGCGAGACACTGGCGGAGCTCAAGGCGCGGGCCTGACCTGGCCGCGTGCGTCCCCCCGACCCTCTGAAGACTGCCGTGACCCGCTGGTCACGGCGTTGCCCTGTGCGGGGCTCAGTTGTTCTGGGCGATCTGCGTCACCGGGCGGGCCACCGGCAGGGGCGAGTCGTTCTCGCGGGTCAGCGCGATGGTGTAGTCGCCCGCAGGGCCGGTCCGCTTACCCACCAGGAAATGCCGGTCGAGCTGGTAGACATGCCGGTTCGCCCCGTTGGTGAAGCGCAGGGTGTTGTTGATGTCGATCACCGCGCGGCGTTTGAAGACGGTCGGCGGATGGTCGATGGACGAATTCGGCGCGTGCATCGAGAGCACCTTCACCTCGCCGTTCGGCTTGATCTCGTAGACGATCAGATCATGGCACCACTTCCCGTTCCAGGCACCGCCGACCCAGGCGCCGTAGAAGGCCTGGTACTGCGCTGGAACTTCCGGCCCGGGGGGTGAGTACTTCACCGGATCAAAGAGATCGACGGTGTAGCAATCGGAATTACGCAAACTCGCATATGTCGGCAAAACTTCGGGTTGCGGCGCGGCCTGTCGATTGTCAGACCCACAAGCAGTTGCAACCACACAAAGTGCGGCGATCAGCAAGCGTTTCATTTCGGGTGTCCCTCCTACCCTGTCACCTCTCTTCCAGGACACTACAGCAACGAGATGCACTTGGCGAGACGGTGATCACTCCGTTCCTGCAATCAATACGTGTAAAGCGCTGCTTTTCCGGCGCTATTCGACGGTCACGGATTTGGCGAGGTTGCGCGGCTGGTCGACATCGGTGCCCTTTGCAAGTGCAGCATAATAGGCGAGTTGCTGGGCCGGGATGGCATAGAGGATCGGGGCGGCGAAGGGATCAACCTCTGGCAGCACGATGGTCCGCCAGATGCCGTCGCCCGCCTCGGCCGCCCCTTTCGGATCGGTGATCAGGATGACGCGGCCGGCCCGGGCGATCACCTCCTGCATGTTCGAGACGGTCTTCTCGAAGATCTGGTCCCGGGGCGCCATGACAACGACGGGGACATCCTCGTCGATCAGCGCGATGGGCCCGTGTTTGAGCTCACCCGAGGCGTGGCCCTCGGCATGGATGTAGCTGATCTCCTTGAGCTTCAGCGCGCCTTCAAGTGCGATCGGGTACATGTGGCCGCGGCCGAGGAAGAGCACATCGCGGGCGGTCGACATGTCCTGCGCGATCTGGGCCGGGATGCTCTCGCGGCTGAGAACCTCGGTGACCACGCGGGGCAGTTCGAGGAGATGGGCGATCAGGCGCTGTTCCTCCTCCGCATCGATCCGGCCGCGGGCGCGGGCCGCGAGGATGGCCGTGCAGGCGAGCGTGGTGAGCTGTGATGTGAAAGCCTTGGTCGAGGCGACGCCGATCTCGGGGCCAGCCAGGATCGGCAGGATGATGTCGACTTCGCGGGCGATCGAGCTTTCGGTGACGTTGACGACCGCCATCGTCTTGGCGACCCGGCCCGCGACGTGGCGGAGTGCGGCCAGCGTGTCGGCGGTCTCGCCCGATTGCGAGATGAAGAGCGCGACCTCGCTGCCATCGATCGGCGGCTCGCGGTAGCGGAACTCAGAGGCGATATCGATCTCGCAGGGCAGGCCCGCGATCTGCTCGAACCAGTATTTCGCCACATGGCCCGCATAGCTCGCGGTGCCGCAGGCGATGAGGAAGAGCCGGGAGATGTTGGCCCAGTCGATCTGATCGGCGGCCGAGACGACCCGGTTCTTGTCGGCGCTGATGTAATGCGAGAGCACGTAGCCGAGCGCGCGGGGCTGTTCGTGGATCTCCTTCGCCATGAAGTGGCGGTGCGGGCCCTTCTCGGTCAGCGTGCTGTCGAGCGACACCATGCGCATGTCGCGGGTGACCTGCTCGCCATCGCGGTCGAAGAAGCGCGCGCCTGCGCGGGTGATGATGGCGCGGTCGCCTTCCTCGAGATAGGTGATCCGCGAGGTCATGGGCGAGAGCGCGAGGGCGTCGGAGCCCACGAACATCTCCTCGTCCCCCCAGCCGATGGCGAGCGGCGAGCCGTGGCGTGCGGCGATCATCAGATCGGTCTCGCCCGCGAAGAGAAAGCAGAGCGCGAAGGCGCCGGTGACCTGCCTGAGAGTGGCATCGACGGCGTCATAGGGGCTCATCCCCTCGGCCATGCGCGCGGCGACGAGCTGGGCGACGACCTCGGTGTCTGTATCGGTCTCGCAGTGGATGCCCTGCGCGAGCAGGATCTCGCGCAGCTCGCGGAAGTTCTCGATGATGCCGTTATGGACGACGTGGACCGGGCCGGCCGCGTGGGGGTGCGCGTTCTGCACGTTGGGCGCGCCATGGGTGGCCCAGCGGGTGTGCCCGATCCCGGCGGAGCCGTGGACCGGATCGGCCGCGACGGCGCGCACAAGCTCCTGCAGCTTGCCGACCGTGCGCCGGCGCACCGGCACGCCGTTCTGAAGCGTGGTCAGCCCGGCGCTGTCATAGCCGCGGTATTCGAGGCGTTTGAGAGCGTCGAGGATGCGGGGCGCCGCATCCAGTTGCCCGAGCACTCCGATAATGCCGCACATGGGCCTACTCCTTGCCTGCCTTTTGCGCCGCCAGCCGTTCGCGCAGCTTCCTGCCGAGGCCGGTCTTGTTTTCCTGCCGCCCGCGCGCGATGGCGAGATCGCCCGGTGGCACGTCCTGGGTGATCACACTGCCGGTCGCCGTATAGGCATCGTCGCCGACGGTCACCGGGGCGACCAGAGCTGTGTTGGTGCCGATGAAGGCGCGCTCGCCGATCTTGGTGCGGTGTTTCGAGACGCCGTCATAATTGCAGGTGATGGTTCCGGCGCCTAGATTGGCCCCAGCCCCCACAGTCGCGTCGCCCACATAGGTCAGGTGCGCGGCCTTTGCGCCCGGGCCGAAGTCGACCTTCTTCATCTCGACGAAATTGCCGATGTAGGCGCCCTCGCCGATCACCGCGCCGCCGCGCAGGCGGGCGAAGGGGCCGACCGAGACGCCCGGGGCGATCCGGGTCTCGGTGATATGGCAGAAGGCGCGTATCGTGACCTCGTCGGCGATCTCGACGCCGGGGCCGAAGACCACGTTCGGCTCGATCTCGACATCCTGGCCGAGCGCAGTGTCCCAGGCGAAATGCACGCTTTCAGGATCGCTCAGCGTCGCGCCCGCCGCCATGGCGTTGGCGCGTGCGCGGGCCTGGAAGGCGGCCTCTGCGGTGGCGAGATCCTGGCGGTCATTGATACCGAGCGTCTCGGCGATATCGCAGAAGACGGCGCGGGTCTCGATGCCCTCTTCCCGCGCAAGGTGGGGCAGGTCGGTCAGGTAGTATTCGCCCTGCGCATTCTTGGGCGAGAGTTGCGCGAGCAGGCGGAACATCGCCTGCGCGGGCCCGGCCATGACGCCCGAGTTGCAGGCGGTGATGGCCAGTTCCTCTGCCGTCGCGTCCTTTGCCTCGGTGATGCGGAGGGCCCGGTCGCCCTCCATGACCAGGCGGCCGTAGCGGCCCGGGTGTTCGGTCTCGAAGCCCAGGACGGTGATCGCTTGCGGCTCGGTGACCAGCTTCGCCATGGTCTCGGCGCTCAGAAACGGCGTGTCGCCGAAGAGGACGATGAGCTGGCCGTCGAACCCGTCGAGCGCCGTCTCGGCCATGCGCACGGCGTGGCCGGTGCCGAGTTGCTGCTCCTGCACGCAGATATCCACCCCCGGGTGGAGCGTGCGGGCGGAGGCGGCGACCTCCTCGCCCCCGTGGCCCACAACCACGGCCATTCTCTCCGGTTCCAGCGTCATCGCCGCGCGCATAGCGAAATGCAGCATCGGCTGGCCCGCGATCTGGTGCAGGACCTTGGCCTGTTTCGACCGCATGCGCGTGCCCTTGCCGGCGGCAAGAAGGACGACTGCGGTGGCTGCCCGGCGGTTTTCTGCGCTCATGGCCTGCTCTCTAGCGGGAAATTTTTGGCACGGCAAAGGCTGAGGCGGGTGGACATGATCAGAATGTGTTTCAGTTCGTTGCCGAAGCGGCTAACAGGTAGCGCGGTTACGGAGGCAGGATGCGCGGGGCGATTTTCGATCTGGACGGGACGCTGGCCGACACGGCGGCCGATCTGCTGACGGCGGCGAATGTCGCGCTGGCGGAGGCGGAGCTGCCGCGTCTCGACTATGCCGAGGACCGCCCGGTCGCGGGCCGCGGCGGCAGGGCGATGCTGCGGCGATCCCTCACGATCGCGGGCCGTGACCCCGACGGTGTGGCCGAGGTGGCGCTGGCCGACGCGCTCTACCCGAAGCTGCTGGTGGCCTATGAGCGATGCATCGCCGATCAGACGGTGCTGTTCGACGGGGTCGAGGCCTGTCTCGACCGGCTGGAGGCGGAGGGCTGGCGGCTCGGCATCTGCACCAACAAGCCGGAGCGGCTGGCCCGGATCCTGATGGCGGAGCTCGGCGTGCTCGACCGGTTCGGGGCGCTGCTGGGCGCCGACACGCTGGCGGTGCGCAAGCCCGACCCGGTGCATTTCACCGAGACCTGCGCGCGGATCGGAGCGGACCCGGCGCGATCCGTGATGATCGGCGACACGATCACCGATCTCGCGACCGCGCGGGCCGCCGGGAGGCCCTGTGTGCTGACCAGCTTCGGCTTCGCGGCCGAGCCGCTGGAGAGCCTGGCCCCCGATGCGATCGTCGGGCATTACGACGAGATCCCGGGCGTGCTCGACGGCCTCAGCCAAAAGACGGCCGCCGCCGGGGAATGATCACGCGGCGACAGGGCCGCGATCGCGCTTGACGCCTACCCGCCGCGCCGCCTATATCCGCGCCCTGGCGGGCGGTTAGCTCAGTTGGTAGAGCACAGTGTTCACATCGCTGGGGTCACTGGTTCGAATCCAGTACCGCCCACCATTACTTTATGGAAAATCAGGCAATCAGAGAGCCTTTCACTCTGAAGGAAAGGCGTCGAAGAGATCCTAGGCGCTGGAGTTGCAGCGAAAACTGCACGACGACCCACGGGAAATGGTTGCTTTGAGCCAGAATATCGGCCGTTGACGCGCGGTGGCAGCAACCGGCCGCCTGATCTCAAAAAATGTATCAAAGAAGCCGGTCCGCATTTCCTCGCCCGGATTTTGGCACGCGAAATCATGCTGTGAAAATCAAGGGATAAGGCTGGACAACCTTGGTTCTGCGCTACGTCTTTCGCACAGGATGGAGGCATCGAGGATGGTAGATACCGCAGCCGCGATGATCGCTTTCGCAGCTGATCTTGAAGACCCGCTAGCGGGTCCTCTCAGCAAGGCGGTAGACCGGAATTGGTTGGATGCATCGGGCGCATCCACAACGGGCGGAGTTGCCTTGGCCGATGCCCTCTCCGATCAGGACAGCACGCGTACCATGTTTCGGGACGTCGCCTGACGGCGCAGGGATGATGCTGTGACAGCCGCTACAGACCGTGCGTCGCGATCACGGTATATTCCCGGCATGACCGCAGAGGAGGATCCCATGGCAGACAGAAAGAAGCCCACAGAGATTTCAGACGACGCCCTCGACGGTGCCCAAGGCGGGGCCGAGACGGTTCATCTCAAGCTCACGGCCAACGGGACGGATATCAAGGGCGATGCGAGCAATGCTGTCCGCAATGCGGGCCTGCGCAGCGATGGCGAACTGGTCCAGGCCAAGAAGATCAAGGGCAGCAAGATCCTCGAGAACTGAGCCTGGCCCCGGCCCCAAGTTTATCGCGAAGCGGCGTAAGAGCGGGGCATGTGACGGATGCCGTCGCAAGATGGTTCCGTGATCGGTACGGTTGCGCTCGGTCCGCGCCGAATGCGAGGCGCCAAGCTCAGCCACGCTCTTTCGCGTGGATGCAGAGCGCGTGGGTGTGGGTCCAAGCTATCTTGAATGGCGAATGGCAGTAGAATGCCGAGAAGGTACTCGCAGTCCTGCACCAGTTCAAGGGTCCGAAAGCCCTTTGCATTTCGCAGGAGAAGGACAAATCGACCTGCGCCCCATCCGACCGGCGACAGTGTCTCCCTGTGGAGCGCTGAGAGGCCATCGCGCAGATGCCTGCTTTGCGGACGAAGCCGACATCGATCAATGTCGATTGAATGTCCGCTCTATAGCTCAATTTCCGAATTTGTGGCGACGCAGCTTACCTGCTCCCCGGTTTGTCAGCGCCTATAAGCTAGCCCTGTTCACTTGTGGTCCGACCTAGACCGGGTTGCAAACTCGATCGGTGTGAGCCCATCGAGGCTCGTGTGGGGTTTCCTCAGATTGTAGTCGATGCGCCACGCCTCGATCGTCTCTCCGGCATGGCGATAACTCATGAAAATCTGCTCGTTCAGACACGCGTCTCCTAGGCGTCCGATGAAGCTCTTGGCGAAAGCGTTTTGCATGGGCTTGCCCGGAGCGATGAAGTGCCACTCGATACCGCGCTCCTTGCTCCAGCCGAGCATGACGTTCGACGTGAACTCGGCGCCGTTGTCCGAAACGATCAGGTGCGGGTAACCGTGATGCTCGGCACCCCGATCTAGTTCCCGGGTAACTCGTCTTCCCGAGATGGAGTTATCGACGGTGAGCCATGTCGCGCCAATGGTCCGAGTGACATTGGCGAACGGCCAGGCATTCCCGGGTGAAATCGTCAGGGGTAGCTCGCCCGGGCTTCTCCGGCCGGGCGGTTTGGCATTTATGGTGCTGACAAAGTCATATGTCTTTATTTTGCCCAGCAGGGTTCGTGCCGTAGGCATCGAAGGTTTCGGCCAATTGGCCGATCCAGGCAGCCGACCCCGCATAGCCGAGGCGGGCAAGCTGACCGCCAGCGATGCTCTGGAACACCTCGCCATCGCGGCGGGTCATCGTATGGCGCCAGTCACCGACGACACCGCTGCGCGCACTTGCGCCCGGCAACGCCTCGCCACGGCACCGACCACCGGACATCACCTTGAACGCTGCCCCGGATACACAGCGCGCAACCACCTCCGGTTCTGCGGAGACGCCCAGGTCCGACAGCAGGGAAGAGAGTGTCTCGTCGGCGCGGCCGATCATGTCCTCGTATCGGATCGTGGGCGCGGTATGGGCGGCCTGCACCGCGGCAACGCCAGCCCAGTTTTCGGCCCAGCCCTCGAGCTCGCCCGGGCGAAAGGCCGAGGGCAGCGGAGGCCCCGACAGGTCTCCCTCGATTAGCTTCTGCCGGGCGCGTTCGAACGGCGTTTGTTCGATCTGCATCCGGCGTTTGCACCAGTTGAACATGCCGCTCACGGCGACATCCCTGCCGTCGCGAACCAGAAACACGAACCGCGCCTTTGGAAACCATTGCCTGTAGGTCTCGAAGGTTTTGCGTTCGGTGCCCTGATAGGGCGTGACCTTGTCGACGAGGATCTTGCTTCCAAGCTCTTGGCGCAGAACCCTGAAAAGGGAGGCCAGCAGAGCCCTCGACAATGCTAGCTGCATCTTCTGACGGTCCATGCCGCTTTGTAGAGGGGTCATGTGCTGGGCCAGTTTCACGGCGTACTTGTCGAGAGTGAGCCGGATGTTCGGCATCTCCGGCTGCTCAGGACGGTCGTACGACACCATCTCCGCCGATCCGAAGAGCCGCAGTTCAGTGCAGTGGATCTGGGGGTGCAGGTTCAGCATGGCCTTGAGCCATGTGGTGCCCGATCGAGGAGCCGCGAAGATCACGAAATCCGGTCCGGGACCGGCGCCAGCAGGGTCAAGATGATCACCGTCAGAAGTCATACCCGAACCTCTCCAGATCCTCGCGGTACAGCTCTCGTGCAAGCGCGATGGTGGTGCTGCAGAAATAGTCTTGATAGGGGGCCCGCGTGGTGAAGTGAGAGCGCGGTGGCGGCTTGTATCCGATCCCGAGCGCGCCGAAGATATGTTTCAGATCGGCTTCGTACGTTTCGAACCGGCCGACGAACTTTGCCTTGGAGAGCTGATAATACGGGTGAACCTGTGGCAGCAGGTGGTTCTTGAGGCGGATCTTCGCGTTCATCTTCACCTGATTGAACCTTGGATGTCCGAACTCAGCGGCGGGGTCCAGGGCCAGTTCGAGAACGTCGCGAAGCGTCAGGTTCGGGTCGAAATCCTCTGGAAGCTGCCAATCCGAGTTCGCAACACCTTGCGTGAACATCTTCCAGGCTGACACCACACGGTCGAAGGGATTTCGGACAAAGGCGAACGAGAAGAGCCGCTCCCATTCTGGATCAAAGGCTTTACCGAAGTATGGCCCCGAGTAGTTTCGCTCGAAGATCACGTTACGGATCGTGTTGCCTCCGGTTTTTGGCACATGAATGAACACGCAACGTGGGTCTTCGATGAGAAAGGCGGTCATGTCCGGTTCCTTGTCAGAGGTAGTTGAAACCAGAGAGTCGGATGGCGGCGGCGTGGTTTTGTCCGTCATCGTGGAACCGTTTCACCTCAATCTGCATATCGACAGGTCCACCGGTCTTTGGGATTTCAATGCTGATGAGGCTGCGTTGCCGGGGGGCAATGCGGATCTCGCTTTCGCGGTGAATCTTGTCTGGGGTCCGCGCGGTCACCGCAAGCCTGGCGCCGGAGTTGCTCTCTGAGGGGTTCGATGCGTGGGCCGTGGCAACGAAGAACCCGTGCCCCCTCGGCTGTAGCCCGCGGATGATCAGGCACGGGTTTTTCTCCACGCCCCGGGGAGGCGGATGCAGGATGCAGCTTCTGTTCTGCGTCAGCGCGTCGATACGGCACCACTGGTTGCCTTCGTGCAATTCTGCGTTCGCAAGATCGACCGGCGCCAATCCGCTCGGCGGGCTTTGGACGTCGCGCCTGGTTTCGGTCGTGGATGTCTCCGGAACCCGCGCGGACAGGCTCCCCTCGACTTTGGCATAGTCGTCTGGCTGGCGGAGATAGCAGAGAAAGCCGTTCGCCAGATTGGCATGGGCCGCAATCTCGGCAAGCTCAGCAAAAAGATAGGGAGGTGCTCGGGTGCCGTCTGGAGCCAGCGAAGCGGCGCCCCTGGCGATGGCGATGGCAGCAATTTCCACGACGGCTCCCCAGGACCGCATTGCGCCTTGCATATCTCCTGCGGCCAGCTGGTGCGCCGCAAGGCGATTGCCGGATTGCGTGACCTTGGTGGCGATCACTGGATCGAACTGCAGGAAGTCCGAGCGAAGGCAGGTTTGAAGGGAGACCATGGCCGCCTCAACCAGGCCCAGATCTTCTTGCAGACGCGCCTTGAGATAGAGGAGCGAAATCCGCCAGCGGATTGCCCAGGGATCTGCATGCTCGATCTCGAGCCAGCTGTCGATCTGCTCGATCAGGAGGCGCATCTCGGCATCGGTGTTCTCGGAAGCTAAGAGTCCGTAGCCATCGGTACAAAGCGCGCTGGCCGCCTCGGCAGACCCAGACGTGGACTCCGCCCGTGCCGTGGCCGTCACCGACCTTAGCGCGGCACTGTCGCGCGGGCGGGTCTTCGGTCTCGTGATGACCGGGACGAGCCAAGGATTGTCGAACCCCGCCGCGCGATCGGCGGCGCGATGCCGGGCAGCGTGCCCTCCCGCCACAAGGTTATCCCGATAACCGCTATGAACCTGGTCGAACGGACTACGATGGGCAACTGCGAGCCACCACTCCGCGTCAACCGCATGGGAGCCATCCAGAGGCACCCGGACAAGCGATGGGCTCGCCTGCGTCCATTTCCGGTTTCTCATGATCCGCGACCCGATCTGGCTGTACCGGCTTCCGATCAGAAAGTTCTTGCTGAGCTGAGCTTCGAGCTTTGGCCAATCGTAGACATGGAGGTGTTCGGGATTGGGGTCCGTACCCGTCTCATCCGCCCAGTCATTCGGCACGCTGACGATCAGCCGGCCGCCCGGGCGGAGAACCCGGTTGTAAGCCGCGATGACTTCTTCGGGGTTCTCGACATGTTCGAGTGTCTCGAAACTGACGACGACATCGACCGAGGCTGTGTCGAACCGGTCGAACGCTTCGGGCAGCCTCGCATTGAGGAAACTGACCGCGCTTTGATCGCCGCCATATGAGATCCGAGCGTAATCGGTGGCATAGCTGCTTTGGTCGACCCCTGTGATCCGCCGGGCAAGAGACTGACGGCGCAGCACCTCGCAGCCATATCCGAGCCCACAGGCCGCATCCAGAACATGATCGTCAGGCGAGACATGCAATGCCGCCATCTCATACCGTCTGAGGTGGGCATCCGCCCGCAGCCCTGGCTCGCGAAGCATGTCCATGTGCAGTCCCCGGCTTTCGTGGAGCCTTGTGAGCGGATATTGCTCCCGGACCCCCTGAGCCAGGGTTTCAAAGGACAGGAGGCACGCTCCTGACGGATCGGCAGCCGGGGGAAGCCAGCAGTTCGCGTGCCGCCTGAGATTTCCAGCCAGAAATCTCGCCTCCCAATCGGCCCTGCTGCCGGGCTCCCGCGAGAATGGACCACCTGTTGTCGTCACTCTGACGATCAGGGTCTTTTTCGCTGCCGAGGACAGAACATCTACAGCCACCTGACGGACTTGTTCTGGCAGCTTCGCCAGATCCGTCGCGCAGAGCACATTTTCGAATGCGGCGCCCCTGCCCGGCGACGCAATGAAGTCTTCCAAAGCGACGGTTTCAGCCACCATCAGCAATGCGTTCCGCGCCTGTCGGACGAACGCTTCCGTGCCGCCGATTACAAGGGTCCGGCCGGGAACGGCTGCACGTTTGAGCGTGCTCAATTGGAGTTCTTCCAAACCCTGCATGATGATCCACTCTATTCGGGGCGATCCGCCACTCAATCGGGCGCGGTTTCAAATCTACTCGGCAACGGACGATGTTTCCCGGGGCCAGGCGCCGAGCTTTCTGTGCTCCAAGATCGCGCGATGAAACTCCAACTCGGGCTCGAGGATGTCCTGCATCTGATCATAGTGGCGCTCATAAGTCTCTTGCATCTTCTCGCGATCCGATTGGACATTTCTGGATTCCTGCAGTTCATAGCTGATCCCGGCCGAGTTCATGAGCGTCTCCAGATCCCTCTCGAACTGCTCGGTCAACCCGATGAAATCAATGTTCTCCAATGCACAGTCTATCGCTTCTGCCACTGACGAGCGGCCAGACGGCCTGAGGTATTTGAGCTGCTTGTTCATCTCTCGCGGCGTGTTCAGGAAGGTCTCGAATGAAGGGAACTCCTGTACGAAGTCATCGCGCCAGGGGTGCCGGTCGGTGAGGCAATAGTGATAGTCGGAGACAGTCCTCCACATCGGATCGCGAATGAAAGTCACGATGGACACCTGGTCTCGACAGGGCGAAACCAATTCTTGGACGTCCCGATAGCGGTAGTGGCCGCTCATCGCCTGGACACCGTGATTCAGAAGCTCATCGACCCGGCGCTGCGCTTTGGCCTTGAGACCCACGAAGTACTCCGGGCCGGGTTCGGGCTCATCAATCCCAATGATCCTGTACTTGCCCCGATGCGCTTTGCCGACAGCTCGGCCCACCGTCGCCCTCAGCGTCGATCCCGCCGTTTTGGGAATGTGGATGATAACGAGTTTGTTCCGCACGCGCAGTCTTTCCTAACGTGGCAAAGGTTTCGCAACCTAAGAGGGTTTGTCCAGAGACTTTCGCGGCGGCAGATCGGGTCAAGATATTGCGCTGGACAAGGGGCAGAAAAAAGTTGACCCAAAGTGACCCAGTCAGCATGGTTCGGGGCTCGATGCAAATCGTACCGCTCGGATGAACGGGCATTTCGCGATGGGAGTTTTCACTTGGCGAAAGTGCTCGTAACTGGCGCGGCAGGATTTCTTGGATCTCATCTTTGCGACTTGCTGCTCTCGCGCGGCCATTACGTAACAGGCATCGATAATTTCATGACCGGGCATGCCGATAATCTGCAATCGGCCTTGGCAAGTCCGGCGTTCGACTTCGTTGAGCATGATGTGATCACGCCCTTTGAGGGCCGTTTTGACCAGATCTATCACCTCGCGTCGCCCGCTTCGCCGCCGATCTACCAGACTGATCCGGTTGGTACTGCCAAGATCAACTTTCTGGGCACGCTCAATATGCTTGAGCTGGCCGAGAGGAGCGGGGCACGGTTTCTGCTGGCCTCCACATCAGAGACCTATGGCGATCCCACGGTTCATCCCCAGCCCGAGACCTATTGCGGCAACGTAAATCAGACCGGGCCCCGGGCATGCTATGATGAAGGCAAGCGGATGGCGGAGACGCTGACCTTCGACTTTCACCGCCAGCGCGATGTGGATGTTCGCGTCGTGCGGATCTTCAACACATACGGACCGCGGATGAACCCGGCGGATGGCAGAGTGATCTCGAACTTCATCGATCAGGCGTTTCGCGGCCAAGACATCACGCTTTTTGGCGATGGAAGTCAGACAAGATCCTTTTGCTATTACGAGGACCTGATCGACGGCCTTGAGAGCATGATGAATGCGGAGGACACGGCGGGGCCCGTCAACCTCGGCAACCCCGAAGAGATGAGTATCGGTCAATTGGCCGAGATGATTGTTGCGATGACGGGATCATCGTCGAAGATCGTCCTAAAACCGCTGCCGCAGGACGATCCACGCCAGCGCAGGCCGGATATCTCGAAGGCGAAGCAGCTCCTGAACTGGGAGCCGACGATCCCATTGAGGGACGGGCTCGGCAAGACGATCGCCCATTTCGAAACCCTCATGGCTCAATCGTCTGTATGAGCAACAGGCTCATTTTGAGCGGCATCTGAAGAGCAACGTTCCGAGCCAGATCATGCCGTGCCAGACCGGCGATCCCCGAGCCTGATTGCCAATCCGGAGAAGATCATGCAATTCCTAGGTTTCGAGATACGGCACTCGGATCTCGACAACATTATTGCAACTGCGGTTGCGTGGCATCGCAAGTACTGGACACCTGCCGCTTTGCACGGATCGCTTCGGTTAGGATGAGTTTGAGCATTTTCGCAGAACGCCACCCTGTCTTCTTCGACTTGCGATTTATTCGCGAGACCAATGGAGACATGGCGGCGCTGGGCGACGATGAAATCGTCCGTCGTTTGACCGACCCGGGAAATCAAACGCCGCCCGACCCCAACTGCATATTCCGTGTGGCGTACTACAATGATGCACGAGCGCAGAGAGGCGCCGACACCGCGCGCAACCCCATCACCCATTATCTTGAACAGGGTGAGCGCGACGGCATCCCGGCCAACCCCTTTTTTGACGCGGTCTTCTTTCGCCGCAATGCGGGCTGGCGGACGAAGGGATATGCGAGCCTTGTGGAATGCGCGCTGGACAGCTTGGCGGTATCGATGCCTGGGTTTCATCCGTTCATCGACCTCGAGTTCATTCAGCGAACCCTGAAAGACCCGGAACCGTCAGACCTGTTGCGTCGGATATTTCTCGGCGAGATCGATCTGGAACGACCGCATCCGCTGTTCGATGTCGGATTTATTCGCGCACATGCGGATCGGGACATCGCCGATATGGGCGACGCATTCGACTATTATTGGAGCTGCGGCCAAGACATCCCAACCCACGCCCTGTTCGATATCGACTACTACAAGCAAGGCCTCGGTTCGACGACTGCGATCTCGCACTCGGTCTTTCACTACCTGGTTGATCAACGACCGTCCTCACCGCAGCCGATGCTTGATTTCGCGTATTATAGAGAGCGGGCCTGCGCAGCGGCAGTGCCCTCCCCCGATCGACCGCTCGAGCATTTCATCACCGATGGTCAACGGTTGGGGATAGATCCATCGCCCTATTTCGACCTTGCCCATTATCGCGCGCAATCGGGATGTGGTGAGGAGGCATTGCACCACTACCTCGCCGGCGGCCATCGAGAGTTCGCCCCGCATCCGATGGTGAGCCGCGACGACGATGCGCTGTTCGAACAAGCGTCGAAGCCTTCGTCGCGCCCGCTTGGACGCCAATTGGCGGAGCAGCCAGCGGACGTTCCTTTGGCGGTGACCCCTGATTTCGATCCGGTTTTTTATCGGAACAGAATGAAGACGGAGGTTTTCAAGCAGTCAGATATCAGTCTGCGCGATCACTACCTCCGGCACCGGTATCCCAAAGGCATGCCGCCCAACGGATTGCTTTCGCCGGGCTATATCCGTTTGCAGGCCCGCATCAACGCGGTCTGCCGGGAAGAGGAAATCCAGACCTACTTTCGTGAGGGCTGGCACCGACGGCCCCGGCTGTTGATCGTCATTCGAGCGCTCGATGACACGCCGCTCAATCAGGACTGGATCCGTCTCCTGCGCCGAAAGCTGGACGCCCCGGAAACCGAGATGGTCGTGCTGGCCGGTGAGGGTGGGCCACTGATGCGCGAGTTTCGGGAATTGGCTCATGTGTGGTGTATCTCGGAGCAGCCTGTTGCCGTTCTCGCCAGCGACCGGGTTAGGCGATCCGTCGTGCGCCTGTCGGCAACGATGAAACCCAACCCGCCTGTCGGTGTGATTGTCGATACCGATTGCGGATCGGCCCTGATCGATGCGCTGAGCGAGATCGAGGCGCCGAAGTTTGCCTTTCGCAACGGCAGATCGGCGCCTTTGTCGCAGAGGCAGGCTACCGAGCTGTCTGCTCTCTCCAATCTTGTGCTGCTGCAGTCTGTTGATATCGACGAGCAGACCGAGCGCGTTGACGGGCAGGGTGCCCCCTCGGCTCGAGCAGATTTCCGGTTTCGCCGTGTCGTTGTGCCACCCGCACCAAAGCACGCACCGGCGCGCGATGAGGTCCGGCATATTCTTGGCCGCCCGGAAACTGAAATCATCGTGGCATCGAACGGCCCCCTGGATCTTGACCATGGCGTGGACATCTTCGGTGCGCTTGCGGCGCATTGCTTTCGCCATGAGGTCCTTTCCTCGGGGGTGACCTTTGTCTGGCACGGAACAGGACGAACGCACTCGAATTCGCCCGCGTTCTACGCCAAGCACTTTGCGGAGACCGCGGCAGAGAAAGGTCGACTCCACATCCTGGATGACATTGATTTCTCGAAATTGCTCGAGGCGTCGGATGTCTATGTAAAGATGTGCCGCGGCAGCGTGACGTCGGATCTGATCAAGGCAAAGGCCGCAGGACTTCCCATCGTGATGTCCCGCAACCATGCAGAGGCGGACGAGCTTGTGGGGCGCGCCAACGCCTTTCTGTTCGATGCCTACGACCTTGATGCGTTGCGCGGGATCCTGGCGGGTCTGGTCACCGAGCGGATGCGTGGCGCGTTCCTCACCGACGCTGCGAGCGCATCCGGCCAGAGTTTGGTAGGAGACGCCGACCGACCGCTGATGTTCCTGCTCTCGAAGGATGACCCGGTTTTCGGCGCGGCTTTGGGCCTCGGACAACTAACAACATATCTCGGCGCACCAGCGGTGCGGCTTGATCGCAACGATTGGTCGGCGCTTGATATGCCTGAGGTTCTGGGGACACTGCTCGAAAGCACTCGATCCGATGAAATGCTCATCTTTGGTGACGATGACACGCTTTCACAGCGTTTGATTTCAGCCTTTGAACATTCGATCTGTTGGGCCGATGGCGGCCCTATCAACTTGGGAGATCTCGTTCGGCTGGGCCTTGGCCAAGATGGTCTTTCGCCACGGCCGCCGAACGGAGCGTCGGAACCCGAACCCTGCGGCCATCCCACCAAGGTGGCAGCATACGGCGATCAGTTGCAATGAGTGGTGAGCTCACAAAGATCCTGCGCGATCAATTCAGCACGCTCCGGCAGACTGTGAGGGGACGCGTCTCGCGGAAGGACTGTGTTGCGGTCCTCGACGCCCGCTTCTACACGGCCCAGAACCCAGACATTGCGAAGTCAGGCCACGGCCCAGTGTCTCATTTCCGCCAGTTCGGGATGAAGCAAAACCGTGTGCCGAACCCCTGGTTCTCGGAAGCCTATGTGCATTCGACCCTGCATCAGGACAGCCTGCGCGATGAAGGGTCGGTCGCCGCCTATGTCGAGTCCGGCCTTGCGCAGAAACCGCGCCTGATTTTCGTCAGCCATGATGCGTCGCGCACCGGCGCGCCGGCGATCATTCTCAGGCTGCTGGAGATGTTCAGCGAGAGCGGTGCGTTCGAGTGCTTTTCGATCCTCGACAAGGGCGGGGAGCGGCTGGATGAATTCAAGGCGGTTTCGCACACCTATGTAATGTCCCGGCAAAGGTATGATCCGAACTTTTCCGATGAGCAGGCTTTTGCCGAGATCGCGAAGCTGCTCGGCGCCGATGGCGTGTTCGCGCGGAACCGACCGCTCTGCGCTTTGGTGAATTCTGCCGAGTCGCTTCGGATCGGCCGCTCAATTGCGCAATTCGGGGTGCCGGTGGTTTCGCTGATCCACGAGATCGCAAGCTACTATCCGCCGCAGAACTTCGAGCAGTTCGGCGAATTCTCTGAAAGGCTCGTGTTCCCTTCGGAGTTCGTGCGCAAGGCCGCGGAACGGCACACCGACGCCGACAGATCGAAGATGATGGTTCGCGGGCAAGGTCTGTTGGAGGATGATTTCGGCACGCTCGATCGTGAAAGCTGCCGCAAACAGCTGCGTCGGGACCTGAACCTCGAGGACGACGCCTTTATCGTGCTGAACGTGGGCACCATTGAGATCCGAAAGGGCGTCGATCTTTTTGTCGATCTGGCGAAGCTGTTCTTTGACCGGGATCTGCAGGATCGACCGGTTTACTTCGTCTGGTTCGGTCAAGAGATGGAAGAATTCGACTATGCGCGCGAGTTTCTGCAGCGCCATGATCTGACGGATCGTGTGCGGCTGATGCCGTCAACATCGGAGATCGAGCGGGTTTTTCTGGGCGGGGATCTCTTCCTCTTGTCGGCGCGGGGAGATCCCTTCCCCTGCGTGATTCATGAAGCGATGGTCTGCGGCCTGCCGGTCATCGCCTTCCGTGACGGCGGCGGGGCACCCGAACTGATCGGCGATGACTGCGGGACGATCGTCGAGATGGCAAACCTGCGCGCGGCCGCCGATGCCATTCAGGCCTATCTGGACAATCCGGACAAGCATGCAGAGCATTCCTCGAACGCAAAACGCAAGATCGAGCGGGACTGGGGTTACGGTGCATATTGCGACGACATCTACAGCGTGATCCAGGAATGCGTTCCCGGGCAGAATGGCTCCTGGCCAGCGCTCACGGCAGTCGATGCGCCCGAGCATCTCGTGATCATGCATGGCACCGCTCGCGATCTTGGGCTTCTGGGGAAACTGGATGTCAAGGACGGCCAGCAGGGCCTTTCGGTTGCCATCATCAACGGCCGGTTCGGCCGGGAGACTGATGCGACGATCCGAACGCTTTCGAGACAGGGTCTGCGCTATCGGATTTGCCAACCGGTGGAGGATACCGTTGAAGCCCGCGAGGCCGTGGTGGCCCGTTTGCTCCGCAAACCGAGGCCGGGGCGCGTAACCCTTGTCGACACCCTTGGCTACACCACTCCGGAACAGTTACAACTTCTCCCCTATCCCAAGTTCGCAGCCGAAACAGGCGAGGCGCTGACGCTCGAACAGATGGCCCAATTGCTGCCCTATCTGGAGGAATTGGGGATCTGCGATGCCGGCCGTTTGGCGGAACTCAACAAGACAAATCCGGCATGCGAAACGCGCCTGAGGCTTCTGGAACGGCCGTGAGACGGGGACGTCCGCATCTACCTACCTTCCGTATGAAGATTTAATCGCCGACCGCACCGAGTGGCGTCGACCGATCGTGATGAAAGAAAATGGATGGCGGCGGCCGCGCTCTTTTCACGTCATCCACATTACTTCATTCACCGGCGAATCCATCGGAAATGCCGTTCTGTAAAGAGCCTGACGCGTGATCGGCGTGACCTTCTTATCCTACGAAACGGTCCGGTGCGGCCAGGCCGATTGGTCCCGATACTCGAGAATTGCGCGGTAGAGGTCGAGTTCGTACTCGAGGGCCTCCTGCATCTGATCGTGGTATTTTTCGTAGGTCCGCTCCAACTCGCTCCGGTCCGGATGCACATTGAACGGGTCCCTCGACACATAAGCAATTCCGGCCGCGCTCAAGAGCGTGCGAACATCGTCGTCGAAGTGTTCGGTCACTCCAACGAAATCGATGTTGGCGACGGCGTTTTCGACGGTCTGAGAAACCGAAGCGCCTTCGAACGGGCGCAGATACTCCAACTGCTTGCTCGTCTCGTAGGCGCTCTTCAGGTAATCACCAAACTGAGGATACATGCCCACGAAGTGGTCGCGGGTCGGGTGACGGTCGCTAATACAATAATGGTAGTCCGAGATGGTGCGCCACATTGGATCGCGCACGAAGGTGACCAGTGACACATGATCCCTATGATCTGCGATCACCTCGGCAATGTCGCGATAGCGGTAGTGACCAGACATCACCTGCAGGCCGGGGTTCTTGATCTCCGGCAGACGTCTCCGCGCTTCGAGTTTGAGTCCCTCAAAGGGGCTTCCGCCATCGTTGTGCGGGTCTATGCCGAGCACTCGGTACTTTCCGTCATGTGCACGTTGGACGCACTCGGCGAGTGTGGCCCGCAAGGTCGTGCCTGCTGTTTTAGGGATGTGGATATTAATTAGCTTCTGGCGCATATGTTCTCCGAGGTCCGTCCAGATCTGTTATTTGAAGATGTCACCATCGTCTAGGACGCCGATCGACAGTTCCTAGGCGACAAACCGCCGTCAATCGCGATAGGTTTAAGGGGCGAACCTTCTGCAATTTCCCGGGCCGGGCGGAAGAACTGATCTACCGGAAGATACCACGCAATCTGGTTTTCTGTTGTCGGCGACAAGGCGACAGGCGGAACTTTGAACGGAGATCCTGCGCTGGACGACAAAGACACAAATCCTCCGGTCGATCACCGCCCGCTCCGTTGGGAAGACGACATCTCGTTCAACGCGGCCGATACACGCCCGTTCGAAAATGGACGGCCGACTTCGCAATGGGTCAGAGACGAACTGCGGACGATCAAATCGGGACGGGTGCCGGGTCGCCTGCGCGAGGTGCCGCTTCTAAGTCTTGTGGCCAAAGACAATCTGCCGGTTCCGAACTCCGAATATCGCAAAGGCTATTCGGTTGATCACGACGAGTGGTTCTGGCTCTCTGGTCTGAACGGTTACTTCCCAACAACGGATATGCTTGCAGACCGGCAGATCATCGCGGCCTGGTGCTTTATTCAGAGAAGTACATCCGTGCAGTCTTGGGGTGGTTCTTTATCATAGAGGAGGTCCGACGCTTTAATCACCAGAAGCAGACCGTCGTCCTTGCGCGAAAGACCCTGCAAGGACAAGAACAACAGATCCACACTCCGCAGAAAAGCAGGAAGACAATGACATCAGAAGCTTACAAGGATTTAGCACAGAAAATCGAAGCGATGGCACCTTGGCATCACAACATTCTCTTGCGCGGCGACGTCCGCACCATCGCCGAGCAGAAAGCCGACGCCACGGGTGCCAACGTTACGCAGGTCGATGCCGACGCGAGTTTCAAGAAGGCGACCGGCCCAATCCTTCCCAACGGGATGGAAGGCCGCAGCTTTTTGGATTGTGCTTGCAACTGTGGCGGCTACAGCTTTGCCGCCAAGAGCGCCGGCGCCGGCGACGTCTACGGCTTTGATGTTCGTGATCACTGGATCGACCAGGCAAAATTCGTGCTGGAGCACCGGGAAGCGGACTGCTCTGGCATGGTCTTTGAGGTTGCGGATCTGTCGGCGCTCGCATCCCATGAAGAGTCCTACGACGTGACGTGGTTCAGCGGAATCTTCTACCACCTTCCTGACCCTATTGCCGGGCTCAAGCTCGCAGCCGACCGAACGAATGAACTGTTGTTTCTGAACACCGCCTGCATGCCCTTGGCGCCTGGAAAGCCGGAAGTGCCCTCTCTGCAGTATAAGACCGAAGGGACTGAACAGCTCATGTCGGGCGTTTATGGTCCGAGTTGGTTACCGAGCGGTCCGATTGTTCTGAAGGAAATTCTCGGCTGGCTCGGCTTCCCCGAAGCCAGGACATACATGTGGGTAGAGCGGAACCAACAATCAGGGAGGAGAAGTGGCAGAGTTGCCGTAGTCGGAGCGCGCGAGGCGGGCCGCCTAGACAACATGGATGACATCGCTAGGCCGACTGACCTCGACAGCCGCAGGCGGACATAGCCACGGATAGGCCCTCCGAACAGATATCGGCAGCCTCTCTTGAGGAGCATCTCGCGTTGGGAAAGGGAGCTGGGAACAGCAGAATGATCATGCCGCCGCCATCCTGATCGAGCAATTCATGAAACACCTGGAAGCTCGAGATTGGTTCGGCCAGCCTTACCCGGAAATCCGTGGTTCTGTCAGCTTGCAGAACCGGATCGAACCCGAGCTTGCGGACCATCGGTCCGGTCGATCCGAAGCCGATGGCATGAACGATATCTGGGCGATAAACCCGAACCAGAAACGGGGTGAGCTCGAAGGCTGGACGTGCTACCCGATGAGATGGGGCAGGCCCAGTGGGTGGAACACTGGACACAAAGACTGAATAGCCTAGCCGAACTTGAGGGAAGGTCCGGCTGGGATTCTATGATCACGCCGCGTATTTCTGATCCGTCCGACGCGTAAGTGGAGCTTTCCCGTTTTGTAGACTTTTATGAGTGCTTTATTTCCAGCCAGCATTGCACACCAAAAGGCTGCAATTTATGATCGCAGCGATGCTACAGCGAACACTGGGGTGGATCTGTTGAAGAGACTAGTGATTGATATCGATGGTACTCTGACACAGGGAAACACCTCGGATTATTCCAGTGTTAAGCCGCGAGAGGATGTTGTCGACGCGCTGCGGCGGTACCACAAGGACGGCTTTGAGATCGTTCTGCATACCGCACGTAACATGCGCACCTATCAGTCCAGCGTGGGCAAGATAAACGCGCATATGCTGCCTGTTCTGTTCGACTGGTTGGCCCGGCATGAGATCCCTTATGATGAGATTTGGACTGGCAAGCCATGGTGCGGGACAGATGGGTTCTATGTGGACGACAAGGCCATACGGCCCGATGAATTCGTCAAAATGAGCTACGATGAAATTCAAGACCTGATCTCACCTGACTCTGCCACGACGGCCTCGCACTCGTTTTCAGACTAGGCCGCTGCAATGCCGATGTTGTTCACGGATCAAGGTCCCATGTTCTTTATCCATGTGCCCAAGACCGGGGGCACTAGCATGGAAGACTATCTACGGCGCCGCTTCGGCCCACTGGCCCTCAATGACATCAACAAACGTGAGAAGGTGCCAGGCACCGGGTTGATTGCCGCGATAAATCACTTGAGCGCGATCGATTTGAAAGAATTGATCCCTCAACAGTCGCTGCTGACCTTCGCAATCGTCCGAAACCCACTGAACCGGCTGTTGAGCGAGTATCAATGGCAAAGGCAGGCCTCGTTCATGAGCCGCTTTAGCTTCTCAACTTGGCTCAGGATCGTGACCAAAGCCTATGCCTATGATGCCCGTGTCTATGGCAATCATATTCGGCCGCAGGATCAAATGGTTCCAGAGGGTGTTGAGACCTTCCAACTTGAGGATGGGTTTGAGGCCATAATCGCTCGGATTGACGAGGTCACACGCAGCACGCACCCTGATCTAGGCGTTGGCCAATTCAAGAGGCGGACCGCACCGCGCGAAGAGATTACGGTCTACCGCCAGGATGTTGCGCTGGTGCAGAGTATCTACTCCACCGACTATGCCAGGTTTGGCTACCCGCTGGAAGATCAGGGATCTTACCCTGCCGACCCGCTCTCCGCACTCCGCGCAGGGTTGGCCATGCCCCTCGCCCGGGCTCTGATCGCAAAACAAAGGCAAGATTGGTTGCGCTAAGTCGCGGCAGCGCACGAAATGAAAGGACTGGTGGACAATGCCACTGATTAGCGCGCCCCAGCATCGTATCTTCTTTGCACACGTGCCGAAGTGTGGAGGCTCTAGCGTCGAAGACTACCTGATCCGCCGCTTCGGTGGGCCTTTGAGTACGCGGGATGTCACTCATTTTGCCAAGAAGCGCCGGCGGGGGTTGCTATCTTCGGCAACGCATCCGACGGCAGGCGACCTCACAACTTCTCTGCTTCGTGACTTGAGCTGCTCTTTTGCCATGGTTCGCGACTCTATCGAGCGTGCGCTCAGTCAGTACCGGTTCCAAACAGGCGTATCGCGCACCAGCAAGTTGAGCTTTTCGATCTGGCGGCGGCTGATGCGTTGTGTGGCGATTGACCCTCGCATCTACCAAAACCACATTCGGCCGCAGAGCGAATTGGTCCCGGGCGGCGCGGAGTTCTTTAAGTTGGAAGACGGGTTCACGGATATGATCGCGCGGCTGGATGCGGTCACACAGACGAAATCGCTCGAAGGGGTGGGTCATCCGCTGAACAGGAAGAGTGTTCGCGCGGACGTGACGCCAAGCAGAAGTGATATTGAACTGCTAGAAGACTATTATGCTGAGGACTTTAAACGCTTCGGTTATCCGAGACGCGATCTTACTGACTATCAGGGCGATCCCTATGTACCTTTGCGGTCTTCTATCGCGCATCTCCTTGCGCCCGTCGTGGTTTGGAAGCAGCGGCGACACTGGATCCGCTAGGGTGATTAAATGCTGCTGATCCTGTCCGCCCGGCCGGTCACCGAAGAGATTGCCCTGCAGTTCGGGCGCATCCCGCCTTCTTTCCTGCCGCTTGGCAGTCAGAGGCTGTTCGCCCTGCAGGCTGAGATAGCTCATGGCATGCCTTGCTATATGACGGTGCCGGAAGACTACGAAATCTCCCCGTCTGACCTTGCCGCGATCGAGGCCGCAGGCATCAGGCTGCTGCCGCAGCCCTCCAAACTCAGCATCACCGAGGCCATTGGCAATGCGCTGACGCGGATCCAGCCCGAAGGCTTGCTGCGCATTCTTTACGGCGACACGCTCTTGCAAATGAGCGCGGCCGAGATGTCCGAGCCTGATATCGTCGCAGTGCAAGAGACCACTTCGAATTACAACTGGGCCTTTGTCGAGATAGACCCAGATGGGCGGACGCTCTTTTCGGATGAACCGCCGCAGCGGCTGGACACAAGGCGCGTGGTTTGCGGGTACTATACGTTTTCGGACCCGGCCTTGCTGGCAACGGCCTGCCACGAGAATAGCATCGTCAAAGCGTTGCGCCTTTATAGCGCGCAGAAGCACCTGACCTGTCGCACGGCAGAGAACTGGCTCGATTTCGGGCACCTTCCCCTTTACTTCCAGTCCAAGAAGGACCTGCTGGTAAAGCGCGTCTTCAACGAGCTGGTTTATGAGGATCACATGCTCGTCAAGCGCTCAGCCGACACAGCAAAGATGCGGGCCGAGGCGAATTGGTATGAAGCCCTGCCGGGCTCGCTTCGGCTGCACACGCCGCGCTATTTGGGACGCGATGAGGGGAAATTCCAGGCAGGTTACGCCCTGGAATACGTCCATGCGCCGCTCCTGAGCGATCTGGCCGTTTTTGGCAGCCTGCCGCTGACCTCCTGGCTCGAGATCCTGCAGGCCAGCATCGAGTTTATCAGTAAATGCCATGCGATCCGCCCACCCGAGGACGGGCCCGAGGCCTCGCACGCATTTGCGTCCGAGTTCTTCCACGACATGATCGTGGACAAAACCCGCACGCGGCTCGCCTCCTATTGCGCCGAGGGTGAGATCGGGCTTGAGGCGCGCATCACTTTAAACGGGATCGCGCATCCACCGCTCAAAGAGGTCGCCGAGGGGTTGGTCGATATGATCCCGCCCACAACGCCGCAGCACATACGTTTTTGGCACGGGGATCTGTTTTACGGCAACATGTTCTATGATTTTATCGCGCAGCGCGTCCTGTGCATCGATCCGCGTGGGCAGCTAGGCTCGGGGCAGATCTCACTTTGGGGGGATTTGCGCTACGATCTGGCAAAGCTGGCCCATTCGATCATTGGGCATTACGACAAGGTTCTCAATGGGCGCTCGGTCCTGAAAACTGACCCTGATGCCCCTCTGAACTGGCAGTTTTCCGTCGAGTCACCGCAATATGGTGCGCAGCTCGAAGAGATCTTTCTATCCTACGTGCACGAAAAGCTCGATATTTCGGCGCAGGAACTGCGGGCGATGACCGCACTGATGTTCCTGTCGATGCTCCCCCTGCATAGCGACAGTCCCGAGCGCCAGCGCCACCTTTTGGCCGCGGGCCTTCTTCTTGCCCATTCATCTAAGAGCGCAAAATGATTGTCCTTCCCATGGCGGGGCTTTCCAGCCGATTCTTCGAGGCTGGATATGACGTGCCCAAATATATGCTCGACCTCCATGGCGCGACGGTCTTTGACCATGCGCTTGGGTCGTTCCAAGGCTTGTTCGAGCACGAGCGGTTTTTGATCATTTGCCGCGACGTCTATGCGACGCCGGAATTTGTGCGCGCCCGCGCCGAGGCTATGGGGCTGCCCGGCGCGCAGCTTGCGCTGGTGGTGCTAGACCGCGAGACCGCGGGACAGGCCGAAACGGTTGCTTTGGGTCTGCGTCAGAGCGACACCGTAGATCAGACGCCGGTGACAATCTTCAACATCGACACGTTCCGGCCTGGTTTTGCGCATCCCAACACATTCGCGTTGGAGTGTGTGGACGGCTATCTTGAAGTCTTTGAGGCGCCTGGTGACCACTGGTCCTTTGCCCGGCCTGAGCCGGGAACGGACCGCGTGGTGGAAGTGGCCGAAAAGGTGCGGATCTCTGACTATTGCTCGGACGGGCTATATTATTTCCGCAGCGCCGCCTTCTACCTGGAGCTTTATGCAGAGATTGAGACCCAGGATCCAACCGGGCTGCAAGGGGGTGAGTATTACGTTGCTCCGCTCTACAATTCTGCCATCGCCAAAGGGGGCGATATCCGACTAGCCCATGTTCCAAGCGGTGCCATACGATTTTGTGGCACGCCTGCCGAATATCATGACCTGCAGGGGCGGGCCCCGTTCACTCCGCAAACGATCAGTTAGGATCCCGTCATGGCCCGTGCGCCAATGCTGGAAAGCGACGCAACAATCGACGCGATCATCTCGTCTGCGACGCCCCAAAATGCGGCCGGCCCATTGCGAGAGCGGATCATAGCGGACCGGTCCGATGCCGCCGCGTATCACCTCGCCTTCAAAGCACTGAGTGTTGCAGCCAATAGCGCTGGCGATCTAGGGGCCGCGCCGAGCGCTGAGATGCAAGAGCTGATCCGCCTTATGGTGCTGCAGCCAGCTCTGGGCGATGTGCGACGCGAACTGCACCACGGCGTGGCAGCGCTGATAACTTCGGGCAATCGCGAGACGGCTAGGCGCGTTGTTGCGGCTGTCGTGCCCGCGTTGGATGAGCTCCTAGACAGAACACCAGATGCCAGCACTGTGCTTTTCTTGCTGGTCGGGCGCAGCATGTTGCCCGAGGGGCATCCGGCCTTGACGCGGATTTCGAGCCTGCATCTGGCGCATTTCGCGAAGCTGGCGAAGGCTGATCTGGATCTACCCTATTCGGTCCAGTTCAACGCCGCCGAATTCGGCGCAAATCGCGATGACCTTCTTGCGCGCTATCCCACTGCGATGTCCGCATTGGAAGATACGAGTCTCGGGTTCCGGCATCTGCTTTTGCTGGACCGCCTCGGTGCAGGGCTTCTATTCCGGCCAGGTCAGGCCATCACACTGCGCGATGCTCTGGTGGCGCGCACTTTGGACACAGAGGACGAGCGCGCCGCCGCCCGAGCGCTTGTCCTGCGCTATGCCCATACCGATCAGAGTCTAGAGCCGATTGCCCTAGAGAAGGCGGGCCTCCAAGCGGGACTGCTGGATGCAGCACAGTCGCTGCCGCGTGTCAGCCAGAGCCAGCCCAGCATTGACACCGAATTGGCTGGAGCCCGCTGGAAGAAGGTAGCCCGGGCCGGCCTCAACGTGGCGCGTATGGCCGTGCCTCAACTTCACCGGTTCGGCACGCGCCCGCGCGTGGCGCTCTGCGTCTCAGGCCAGTTGCGGGGTTTTCGCGCGGCTTTTGAGACCTGGCAGCGCAGCCTTTTACCCTTTGCAGAGTTCGATATCTACGTTCACACATGGGCGAGCATTGGCCGCGCTTCACCGCAGCCGTTCCGCGCTTTTTTGCCTTTTGAGGGCCAGCATTTCTGCGAGGAATGGAAGCGGATTGGCACCTTGCTGGGCTATGAAGAGATGCAGGCCCGCTATCCAGAGCTGTTTAAGGCGTTGTCCAACACGGCCCAGATTGAGGTCTCTCCGCTGAAGGAGTTCTATGGCGCCCGCGATGTGGTCGTTGATGATGAGACCGACGCGCGTTTCGCGGGCTTCTCGAACCAGGACAAAATGCATTACAAGATCTTCGCGGCGCATCAGCTGGCAGCACAGTCGGGCGAAAGCTATGATTTGATCATGCGCTTGAGGCCAGATCTTGAGCTCAAGCTTGCGGGCTTCTCTTGGCGGCAGCTTCTGCATAACTGCGCCAACGCTCCTGCGCTTTATGCAGATTCTGGCTATGGACTTCACTATGGCAATTTGATGATGGGCGACCAGATGGCAATTGGCGCCCCTCAGACAATGGAAATCTATGCGTCAACCTGGGAGGCATATGAACAGATCGCCGCCCACACCTTGGATGGCTTTCCCAAAGACTTGACCGGACATGTTTCGTTGGCCCAGACGTGCTGGCTGGCCTTGGTTGATGTCAAGGCGCTGCCGTTCAAGCGGGGCAGACTTGTCGAAGCGGAGAGCTTGCCCGCGCGTGCCATAGGCCGAGCGCTTGAAACCGATGCAGCCCAGCGAACCGACATATATGATCGCGCGCTCATCGACGCCTGCTCCAAGGACGTCAGCCCTTAGAAAGCGAAGTCTTCTTTGATGATTGCTCCGCTTTTCGTGGCCATATCTGCGCCTCCCAAGAAGAGCTGGTCCATCGTTACATACAAGAATACGGACGATCAGAGATGGCGAACGAACGTCCGAAGCCAGAGGAGATCGTCTCGAAGCCACGGCAGGTAGAAGTGCTCCTCGAACAAGGTATGTCACGGACAGATGCAATCCGGCAGATAGGCGCGACCGAGCAAACCTATTATCGCGGGCAGAAGACGTAGGGCGGGCTGGACGCAGAGCAGGTCAACGAACTCAAGCGGCTCCAGAAGGAGAACGAGCGGCTTCGGTGGGCCGTATCCGATCTCACTCTCGACAAGCTGGTCTTGTCGGAGATGGTCCGGGGGGCCGCCGGCAAGCGAAGAGCTGCTTCCAAACCCCGCCTGCCGTCGACGGTGCATCGATCAGGTGCGGCAAGCGCTTTGCGTGTTGGAGCGCCGCTATGGCGATCGTCGGATCGCGGCCCTTTTGCGGGCGCTGGATTGTCGGTCAGCGATCAACGTGCCGAACGGTCGTGGCGACGAGAAGGGCTGAAGGGGCCGATGAAGCAACCGAAGAAAGGCCGAGTCCGGCTTAGGCCTGAGCACCGGGATCATGTCTGGAGCCAAGAGCTCGTCCACTGCCGTACCGATCATGGCCAACATTCCGGAAATTAAACATCCTCAATGAGTTCACTTAGGAGTGCGTGGCCATCAGGGTGAAGCGTAAGCTCAACGCGACCGATGTGATCGATGCGCTGTCCGGTCCTTCCACCCTTCGTGGCGTGTCGGCGTTTATCAGGTCGGACAATGGGCCTGAGTTCGTCGCCGGTGATTAATCATCGTAGCCGACCAGGAAGGTCTTTTCGGTCTTGAACGCTGTTGGTTCTGTTCGTGAAATCGGAGGCGATGTTACCAATCGTTTTCTGCATTTTCTTCCTCATTATTGCAGACCGCGCTACAATGCCGGCTCCTCGCCAAACGCGCGTCCTTGGTTTCGATGGATTGATTTTCACCGGGGGCGGACCCGATTGGCCTGAGAGAGTTGTGAAGGTTCATGATGGTTTTTCGGCTGGGACCCTGGATCATTGACCCTTCGGCACGCCAGGTCGGTCAGGGCGCAGACGCGATCCGCTTTTCGCCGAAGGCTATGGCTGTCCTCGATGTTCTGGTCGCGGCGCGGGGCGCTGTGGTCTCCCGATCCGAGCTGTTGGAGAAGGTCTGGCCGCATGTGACTGTCGGCGAGGAGGTTCTGACCTAGGCTGTTGCGGAGCTGCGCCGGGCGCTGCGGGACAAGCCGCAGACACCGCGGTTTCTGGAGACAGTGCACCGCGCCGGCTATCGCCTGCTGCTTCGGCCGAGCGGGCCATCGGCGCACGAGAATGCACCGGCGGCGACGAGCCCCGAGGCCACGGAGCCCTCCGGTGAAGAGGCTCAGGCCGCCAAGCTGCCGGACAAACCGTCGGTCGCCGTGATGCCCCTGCGGGCGCTCAGCGGGCATGCCACCGAGGCGCTGATCGCCGAGGGCATTGCCCGGGATGTGATGGTCGCCCTGGCCCGGGCGCGGTGGCTGTTCGTGTCGGCCCGCGCCAGCGCCGCCGTCGTTGCGAGCAAGACAAGCGACACGTCCGAGGTCTCCCGTCGGCTGGGCGTGCGCTATGTGCTCGACGGCGCCGTCATCGTCTCGGCAGATCGACTGCGCCTGAGCGTGACGCTGACTGACGCGATCGAAGGCGGCGAGGTCTGGGGGGAACGGTTCGACGGCGGGCTCGATGAGCTCTTCACCGTGATGGACAACATTGCGGGCCATGTCGCCGGGGCGGTGGAAGCCGAGATCGAACATCACGAGCGTCAGCGGGCCCTGTTGCGTCCCCTGGCCTCGCTGGACGCCTGGGGCGCCTACCATCGGGCGATGCATAGCTCAGTCGGCGGGACGGGAGCGGAGCTGGATGCAGCGATCGGGCTCTTTTCGCGCGCCTTGGAACTCGATCCCAATTCGTCTCGGGTGCTATCGGGCTTTGCGGCACTGCATGCCCGTCGGTGCCTGCTGGTGGGTGAGGAGCGGCGGGGTGAGGAGCTGGAGCGCGCGGCTGAACTGGCCAAGCAGAGCATCGCCGCCGACAGCCGGGACCCCCAGGCCTGCCTGGCCTTCGGCCGGGTCTGCACGCTGCGCGGCGACCGCCAGCAGGCGACCCGGCATCTGAGCGAAGCGGTGCGCCTGAACCCGAGCCTGTCCCATGGCCATTTCTACCTGGGCTATTCGCAGATGTTCAGCCGCGACTACGACGACGCACTGGCCCGGGTCGATGCGGCCGAGCGGCTGAGCCCCTACGACCCGATGACCTTCGCCTTCGTGTCGCTGCGCGCGCAGATCCTAAGCCTGCGCGGCGAGGTGGAGGCTGGCGCGGACTGGGCGGAACGCGCACTCGATCATCCAAACGCGCATTTTCAGAACCTGATGATCGCGGCGTGGTGCTGTGCGCGAGCGGATCGCCTTGAAAGCGCCGCGCGCCACGCCACGGCGGCCCGGAAACTGCGGCCCGATTTCAAACGGCAGGACTATCTCAAGGCGTTTATGTTCGACCACAACGACAGCGCGCGTATAGACGAAGCCCTGGCGGTGTCGGGGTTCTAAATCCTCGATTTGCCTGCTCCGCCACAATGAGTTTTTGCTTGCTCCGCAAATCAAGTCCTCGCCCGGATGCTGACACTCTTCGCTCCTGAGCCATAGCGCTCGGGATCGTCGAAGCATGCGCCCGGCCCGAGCAGCTTTGGACAGGGGACAACCAGGCGGTGGCAAGCTGGTCAGGAGGGTTTGCCCGTTCAGTGGACATCGGATGGTTCAGTGGCTCGCGCTGCCGAGACCGACGCCGGATACGATGGAGCCCAGGACCTTGAGGCGCAGCCCGGCGGCTTTCACGACGCCGGTGGCTGCGATCACGTGTCCGAACAGGCCATCAATGTTGTTCGTGTAGGCCTGGACGATGCAGCCGGTGCCGTCGAGCAGGATCTCCTCATGCTCCTTGTGCTCAAGCTCCAGGAGGACGAGGAGCGTGCCGCGCTCGCTTGCGCCGCTCAGATCGAGGAGGTTGCCGCTCGGCACGATCTGCCCGCGCGCGACCGCGGGCTGGATGGCGACGACCCGCGCCGGGAATACGGCGTTCACGAAAGAGAGGTTCGCGTTGCTCTCGCAGGCGATCTCGGCGGGCATGCCCTCGTAGATCGTCGTGTGCGCGACCTGCGAGAAACCCGCAGCGAGGCGCACGGGCACATCCTTGGGCCGGTCGGGGATGATGATCATGGCGGGGCTCAGAATGAGCGTCGACGCCGGGCTGCCGACCCCGAGCGCCAGCTGGCTCGTCATCCCGTCGGTGAAGCTGCGCACCTCGGTGAAGGCGAGCGCGGCCTTGGCGGACTGGAGAGCGGCCTCGGCTGCCTTGCGCTGGGCTGGCAGCGTCTCTTCGAGGTCGATCTGCGCGAGATCGAGCTGCGCCTTCGCGGCGCTCAGCTCGGCCTCGGTTGCGGCCTTTGCCGTCTGGAGATCCAGCACGGCGTCCGCGGTGCCGACCCCGCGGTCGAGGAGCTGTTGGGCATCGGCCAGGTCATCGACGAACTTGGCGAGCTCCGCCTCGGCGGTCGCAACGCCCGCTTCGGCGATCGTCCTGGCGTCGACAGCCTTGCGCTCGGCGGCCGCGATCACCTCCAGCCCCGCCTCCGCCTCGGAGAGGGCTGCACGCTGCGCGCTGTCCTCGATCCGGAACAGGAGATCGCCCGCTTTGACGCGCTGGCCGTTCTGGACATGGATCTCCGTCACGGGACCGGATGTCTGTGCGACGACGGATACGGTGCGGAACGGCACGAGGGCGGCGTAGGTCTTTGGATGGAAGTAGAAGATCGTGAGGAAGAGCACGAAGGCCAGGACCGCCCACATGAAGACGGCGGTCTTCATGGTCCAGACCGTGATCGGCTCGCCCCGCCGGCGCAGACGATAGTACTGGATGACCGCCGGGAAAGACGTGAACAGGAGCTCAAACATGGTCGTCCGGCTTCTCAGAGGGGCGATCCGCCGGCGCCGGATCGTCTTCGGCCGCCGCCGTGCGCAGGCTCAGATGGAAGCGCGACCAGTCCGCCGCCAGGGCCACGAGGATCGCGGAGAGCGGCAGGAGAATATGGAAGTGGTCGAGCGGAAAGATCTCGTAGAGCAGCGCTATCATCAGAAGCGTCGGAATGGTCTTTGCGAGCGGCGTGCCTTTCGAGCGGTGCTCTGCCCAGCGATCGAAGGCGGCGTAGAGATAGACGACCCCGTAGAGTGCTCCGAGTAGGAGCACGACGACCACAGCCGCGAGAAAATCGCCCTCTCCGGGCGGGACAAACCAGCTCGGCAGCTGATGCGCCTCGCCTGCGTGTTCTGACATGGGGCCTATCCTCGAAGATTGCTGGGTTCCAAAGCGACCTACCGCGCCGCGCGTGTATAGAGCATGATCGTCCTTCCGTCGATTGAGGTGATCGCAGAACGGTCTCGTTCATGACGGCCTTTTTCGGCCATGGCGGTCTTGCGCCAGATCTTTCGGGTGAACGCTAATTGCGCCGGGCGGAGGTTCGATTGGTTCGCGGACCAGCCCCGGCTGTGCTCCAGTATATACGCCCGGTTATGCTCGCTCGGATGCGCAGTCCTTTTCCAAGGCAGCCGATGGCGGGCAGAGACGCGCTCGATTGTGCCAAAGGCGAAGGTTTGGCTAAGCGCTGCCCACGCACTTGGGGGGGAAGGTTGCTCGACCCACGCACTTAGCGGACATTTGAGCTTTCGGGTTATCGATCGTGATGCTGCTTTGCGAGCATGCCTGAGTTCTGCACGAGATGCTGGTTCGTCACCTTGCGTTCTGGTAAGAGCGTTTTGATCAGAAGAACCACTTTCCGCTGATGCCAAACCGCCGTTCGGGGCCTGCGACCCCGACCGTTTCAGCGCCGGGAAGCCCGGGGATGACTGGCAACGCCGCAGAGGTGGCGTATCCCTCATCCAGCAGGTTCTCGACGAATATGGTGACTTGGAAATCGTCGCCGCGCAGGCCGGCGCGCAGATTGAAAAAGCCGAATTCGTCCAGTTCCGGCAGCACCGTGCCCGGGGCGTCGAGGAAATCGGTCTGATAGGTGAACTCGCCGCGGATGAAGGCATCGGCGAACAGAGCGTCCACTGGGTGCGCATATTCAGCGCTGACATTGACCGTGTGTTCGGGCGATGCCGGCAATCGCGTACCGGTCAGGTCGCCTTCGGGCGAGTCCGTGAAATCGGTGAACTCCGCGTCGAGATAGCCGTAATTCGCCGAAAGCGTCAGCCCGTCGATCGGCCGGGCGACAAGCTGGACTTCGGCGCCCACGCTTCTGGCATCGGCGTTGCCCACCGCGACAAAGGTGACCCCAGCGATATCAGTGAAGACCGTTGTCTGGAAGTCATCGACATTCAACAGGAACCCGCTGGCCGAGACGAACAGGCGGTCGTCGAAAAAGCTGCCGCGAACGCCGCCCTCGAACTGTGTCGCGTCTTCCTGGTCGAACGTGGCCAGACCGAAAGGATCTGGCAGAGTGAAGAACCCCCCTGCCCGGAAGCCGGTCGTGAACGAGAAATAGGTCGAGATGTCGTCGGTCCAGTCGTACCTGATCGACGCGTTCGGCGTGAAGGCGGTGAAGGTCTCGCTGTCCGTCGCCTCCGGAACCGGATCGATAATAAAGCTCGTCAGCCCGGTCGAAACCGTCTCGCCGGATTGCTCGACTGCGTCGAGGCTGAAGCGAAAGCCGGCGGCGAGCTCGAACCGCGGTATCGGCGCCCAGCGCCCTTCGACGAAAGTGCCGAACGAGAACACCTCTTGATCGAAGATTGTCGCGAAAGAGCTACCATCGTCGAGCGCCCCGGCCAGAGGCGTGCCCGCAAAGAAAAAGTCGAAGGCGGGTTGCCCTGGATCAGAGAATCCATCGGATGAGACATCGATGAAGGACACCGATGCGCCAAGATTGACCGAGGCGGTTCCAAGCCCGCCCGGTAGGGTGAATTCTTCGCCTTGAAATCTGATCTCGCCTGAGATTGCGTCCGTTTCCGTGTCAGTGATCGTGGTCAGGGCGTCCAGCGGTGTGAAGTCTGCGTCTGATGGGCCCTCGACGTCATTTTTTAGATACGATCCTCGCAAGATCACGGTGCCAACGTCGAAATCATAGGCAGCGTCGCCCTTGATCAGGAAACGCTCAGAGCTTTGCTCGCCTATCGAGCCACCTGGAAACACCGGATCCTCGGCTGTGATCGACGCAAAGGTGGCGGCGCCAAATTCATCGAATTCCGACCGGTCGAATGAGAATGAGCCGTCCAGTGTCAACCGGTCCATCGGTCGCGATCGCAGGCTGAAGCGCAGGTTGTAGTCCTCGCTCCCGAGTTCATCCGGGCCCTCGCCGGCGACCCGAACAAAACCATCCGATGCGGATCCGGAAAAGGCCAGCCGGGCCGATAACAGCCCGTCGTCCAACAGGGGCTGGTTCAGGATCAATGTGCCCTTGCCGTCGATGAACGAGCCGATCTCACCCTCGAAGGACGCCTCGAACTCATCCGTTGGCTTCCTGGTCACGAAATTGATCGCCCCACCGACGGTGCCGCGGCCAAAATTGTTATTCTGCGGGCCAAGTACGGTTTCGACCCGTTCCAAGTCGAGGGTCGATTGGCCGATGCCCGCCAAAACGCTTGACGGGTTGGCAATCACGCCGTCGACAAACACGCCCACCGAAGGGGAGGTCGCGCTCGCGCCGACGGTGTTGCTGAAGCCGCGAATCGAGGGCTGGATCGTGGACGAGGTGCCGCCGCCGGTAAAGCTGACATTGGGCGTCGCCTGGATCACTTCGCGGGTGTTTTCGATACCGCTCTGCTCAAGCTGATCGCCTGAGAATACGATGACGCTGGCTGGTACGTCGAAAATCGATTCCTCAGTTCGCCGCGCCGTGACGAGGAGTTGATCGAGAACGACGGCGCCATCCTCGACGTCAGGTGCAACAGTGCTCGTGAGGACGACGCCATCCTCTCCCAAACTCTCTGCCCGCACATCGGTGCCGACCAAGAGCGCGGAGAGCGCCTCGCGTGGTGTCATCGTTCCAACGACCGCCGTGCTCACCTGCTGGCTGGCAAGCTCGCGCGTGATACCAACCTGCAGTCCGGTTTCCCGGCCCAACTCGGCAATTGCACTCGCCAATGGCTGCGACGGGACGTCGATCGCCATCTCCTGTTCGGCGACGACATCCGCCGGCATGAAGGTAAGCGCACTGACCGCCGTCGTCGAAGCCAACCAAGTGAAACGCGTCATCCGTCCCCCGACTGCAAAACTTCTGATGTCGCATTAACAACGGTCTCGGATGCAGGATGTCTCAGGTTCTCCGATAAAAGTTTCGGTCAGTCGGTGGCCATAAGGACCGTGAGCACGGGTGGGCCCGAGATCAGCCTTGCGCCGGTGATTGCGGCCAGGGCTCTGAGTGCGGATTGCGGATCGCTCAGATCGAAGTTCCCGGAGACCCTTGTGGCGGCGAGTTCGCCACTGACCACAAGCACCTCCCCGCGCACCCGGCGGTCAATGATCTCGACGATTTCTTCGACGGCCATGTCCTCGGCGACCAGTTGATCGCCCCTCCATGCCGCGATGCTGTCGGTATCAATCGGGATAACGACCGCATCTGAACCCTGCGACCAGATGAGCTGCTCTCCCTCATCGAGTGACCAGCGCTCGTTTGCGATCTCCACATCGACGGTTCCCTCCGCAACGGCGATGGAAAGCCCATCGGCCCGCAGGGCCGTCTCGAAGATCGTCCCCCGCACGGTTACTTCCGCATCACCGGCGGAGACGATGAAGGGGGCGGTCTCTGCATCGACCTCGAAGAGCGCCGCGCCTTCCAGCAGTCTGACGTTGCGCACACCGATCTCGGTCTCATCGATGATCGCAGATCCGGCATCGAGATGTGCAACATCGCCGGAGCCGAGCTCGACGCGTTCAGCCTCGACCCCCGTAGAGACATCCGCGACAAGAAACGTGCGCAGCGGCGATGCACCTAGATAGAGTGCGGCACTCAGGCCAATGGCGAGTGCAAGCACGAGCATCGAGCTTGGCCGACGCCGGCTGCCCGAAACCCGCCAGCCGTTCTCGATTTTCCTGTAGGCCCGGCGCGCGGCGGGGCTCCGAGCCAGAAACGCATCGCGTTCTGCGAGCAGCGCTTCGTCATCAGGTGTTTCGCGCAGTTGCACGAAGATCATTGCTGCTTCGTCAAGAAGGCTGGTGACATCCTCTTCGTCGCTCATGGGAGCCGCCTTACCCCATAATCATCTGGATCCACCTGAATAACGCACAGCCCGGCGGAATATCTCAGGTCTATCAGTCCAGATGCACAACAATACGGACCAGGGCTCTGGCCACCATCCTGTGAGCGCTTGCCTTCGACATACCGAGGAGCCGGCCGATCTCCTCGAAACTGCGGCCTTCCAGCCGGCTCATCCGGAAAGCCGCAACCATGTCGGGTGGCAGTTCGGCCAAAGCCTCGGCGACGCGGCGCACCTCCTGGCGAGCGATGACGACGCGTTCCGTGTCGAGCCCTACGCCGCGCAGCATCGCGTGAGTGCTGAGATTCTTGGTCTCGACGTTCCGCCTGCGATGCCAATCCGTCGCAAGGTTCTTGATGATCTGAACGAAGATCGGTTTGGCCTTTTCGGGCGGATAGTCCCGTTCCTGCCAGCGCACCCAGCTTTCCTGCACCAAGTCTTCGGCGGTTTCAACCTGCCCCACGATCGATCGCGCCAAGGCCAAGAGTTCCGCCCTATCGCTCACGAAGACAGCTATGGCGCGGTCATCTCTCGATCCGGACATACGAGTTCTTCCATCGTTTTCCCTGATGCCTGGCGAAGGAAGGATGGCTCGGCGAAGCGACGTTACACAATTGCAGACCGTATGAAACCTCTGCGCGCCGCATCTCCCGGCGACTGAAGGCCGCTAGTCGATAGGCCTGTCCATTTACACCGAACTGGTCGGACCGTCGAAACGAAGATTGAAAAGCAGGCGCGTCATTGGCCATAGAGTCTCCTGATGTCCTGCCCGCGACTGAACAATCAAAGCGCCCGTCGTCTGTTTCTCGACCGGCACATGCTGTTGCGTCCGACGTCGGGACCGGGCAGGGGCGAAGACCTTTACGGTGTCCTCCATAACCTCGGTTTCGTTCAGGTCGACAGCATCAACACGCTCGCCCGCGCGCATGATCTGATCCTCTGGTCTCGCCGTGGCCAATACCGGCCGCGTGCGCTGGAGAACCTTGTCGCTCGCCATCGGACGGCATTCGAACACTGGACGCACGACGCGGCCATTGTTCCGATGCCTTTCTACCCGATGTGGCGGCTGAAGTTCGAACGGGATGAGGCGCGCATGCGGGCGCGCTGGTCCGCGGATCGGAGAGATGGGTGGGAAGGCGAAATCGACACCGTGCTCCGCCACGTAACCGACCACGGCCCGGCCTGCTCAACCGATGTGGGCGGTGACGAGAGAAAGGGCTCTTCGGGCTGGTGGGACTGGCATCCATCCAAGACGGCGCTGGAGTTCCTCTGGAGGTCTGGCCGCTTGGCGCTCTGCCATCGTCGGGGCTTCCGGAAATTCTTCGATCTGACCGAGCGCGTCATCCCGGCGGAGTACCTGAACCGGCGGAGCGACGACGACGAGATCGTGGACTGGGCGATGTCGGAGGCGCTCCGGCGCCTCGGCTTCGGCACGAGCGGCGAACTCGCCGCCTTCTTCGACATCGTGAAAAGGGAGGAGGCGCGCGCCTGGTGTGCGGAGGCGCTTGCCACCGGCCGCATCCTCGAGGTGGACATCGAGATGGCCGATGGATCGCTGCGGCGCAGCTTTACGAGCGAAGCCGATCTCAACCAGCTGTCATCGCTGCCGGAGCCCACGTCCCGGGTCCGTCTGCTGTCGCCGTTCGATCCGGTATTGCGGGACCGGGCCCGTGCCGAGCGCCTGTTCGGTTTCCACTACCGGATTGAGATCTTCGTTCCGGAAGCCAAACGGCAATACGGCTACTACGTGTTTCCGGTGCTCCAGGGCGACCGCATGATCGGCCGACTGGATACCAAGCGGACAGGGAACATTCTCGAGGTCCGCGCGTTCTGGCCCGAAACGGGCGTGCGGATGGGCAAGGCGCGCACCTCTGGCGTGATGTCGGAGCTCGAACGGGTCAGATCGCTGGCAGGGGTTGATGCTATTGAATTCTGCAGCGACTGGCTGCGCGAGGGATGACTTTCTGATCGAAGCCGGTTCGCGAAAGCTTGGCAAAGAACTCCTGCCGTCGTCGCGTTACCAGCCGGCGAGCCATTGGCGCCAGCCACCCGCCTGGGGCACGACCAGCGTACCGTCATCGGCAAGCGTGATTTTCTCTGTCCGCTCCAGAGTGGCTGAGTCGAAGATCCGGACGGAGATCTCCATCGGATCGCGCCCGGTTGCGGGGAAATTGATCGTGAGGGCCTCCGAAGAGGAGACGGGATAGGCGTACCAGCCCCCGGCCCAGACCATTTGCTCCGGTTTCGGTGTGTGCTCGGGAAGGGGCACGTTGCAGACCCCAATCGCCAATTCCGCATCAAGCGGTGTTTCGAACGCGAACGGGTTCTCCGCCTGGTGCACCATCATCGACAGCGCCTCGAATTCAACGTCCTGGTCGCCCAGCGTGAATTCGACATCCTGGGCGAGCAGATCGGCATCCTCGAACGTGCCCTGTGAGAGGTTGTCGAGGTCGATCTCGCCGTCCGTGTTAACCAATCCGATCGCTTCTCTGCCGAACAGCCCGGCTACGTCGGTCAGAGGGATCTGGAAGTAGACGGCAACACCATCTCCTTCGCGCGAGACAATGACTTCGGCTGCCCCAGCAGGGGGTGCGAACAACATGAAGCCTGCGAAGGCGAGGCCGTATCGTGTCGTGGATGACGTCATGGCGTTCATGTAGGGCAAACCCATACCCAAGTGAAGCGCTGTAGGGCATGTTGAAGAGGTTCGAACAGGGCCGTGCCTGCAAAGGCGGGCGGGTGCTCGCCACAGCACGCGTTCTTGTGAAGGTTGGATTTCAGCTCAATTCGCCTCGGCTCACACTCCGCTTGAAGGCCGGTTTGGCGCGCGTGCGATGCTCGTTGCTCCGCGGAGCCCGGGCAAATCTACGTTCGAGTAATCGTATTCCTTTGCAGAATTGCCCGGGGTCTGTTCGAGAGAATTCGCATAGTGCTCGCGTCTCTGGGCTCTATCGGACGATAGGTTTCTTCAGCATCAGAACGTCGCCGGTATGGTGAGGCGGGCAAGGGTGCAGCCTGACGGGCTCCTTCGCCGCGACCCTGTAGCCGAGGCGTTCATACAGGCGCACGGCGCCGGTATTCTGGCTGTAGACCTGAATGCTCATCTCCCTAAATCCGTTGATCTTTGCAGCGTTCTCAGCCGCCGCGAGGAGCTTGGATCCAACGCCCCGGTTTTGCGCTTGTTCGAACACGGCGAGCGCATTGATGAACCACGTGTCGACCGACAGTTTCTCCAGAGCGACAAAGGGCGCAATCGGCGCCGGTAGGTCGTTGGGATCGTCTTCCGGCGCTTCAGTGATGGGGTAGCTGAGCACCATGCCCATTACATTGCCGTTCTGCTCCGCAACCATGGCGTTGGTGTAGGAGAACCCGCCGCTCGACCGCTTGGCCCGCGCGATACCGACTTCCATCGGCGTTTGACCTTCGGTGCAGGCGCGGGTCCAGAGCCAGTTCGGAATGCCCTCGCCCGCCAGGTTGATGAGTTTGGCCAGATCTTCCGCGTCGGAAACCTCTGCTTGGCGAATGACGGAGACTGCATGAACGTTCATGACTGATGTCCTTTCGATTTCTTGGGATTTTTGATCGCCGGGCGCAAAGGGACGCCCGGCGCTGTGGTCTGGATATGAAGTTCAGGGACGGACGTGAGCGTTATGGACCGGGCCTACGGGCACACCGGAGTCCCATTCCAGATCATCGTCCTCGTCGAGTTCGTTCTCACGCACGGTGCTCTCACCCGACCCGGCATCAGGCGTGGCGGAACCTGATTCTCTAGGTGCCGCAATCCCTCCTTGAGCCATTGCACCATTGCGCGCTGCTGGATCGCCAGTTGCGCTCGTGGACGGACGTGCATGTTCGACGCCCGTCTGCACGAAGACACGCGGATGGTTCTCAGCAATGCCGGCTGAGAAAAGCGCTAGTGCTGAGGACGTGAGCAATACGTTGATCATTGGGTACTCTCTTCCGAACAAGTCAAAGCTCAGGGCCTGTCAGGCGGCGGAGCGGACAGGATCATGCCCGGCAATGCAGCGCACATGCCGATGATCGGTGCCGCAGCAGCCGCCCAGAACCCGGATGTTGGGGAGGCGCGACAGAAGCTCGGCGCTGAGTTGACCGAGTTCGACGGGGTCGCCGTCGTCCAGCACCTCGGCCGCATCAAGCTCCGCATGGCTCATGCGGGACGCGTTCGAGCGGATACCCCCGATCCGGAGCGTCCAGTCCGCGCTGGTATCGAGCACATCGCGGAAGTGATCCGGATGGGCGCAGTTGATCATGTAGTAGATCGGGCACTTCTCGGTTGCCGCGTCGACTTCGGCGATGGCGTCGCACAGGGCTTGGCCCGACGGCAGGCACCCATCCGTCTCCAGCGTGAAGGCGATGGCGACGGGAACGTCGATCTCTGCCGCCGCCTGTACGATGCCAAGCGCTTCTTCCGCATGGGTCATGGTCATCGCGGTGATCAGATCCACCCCGGCATTGCCCAAGGCATGGATCTGCGGCGCGTGGATCCTGAAAGCGTCCCGGGACGCGATCACCGTGTCGGGCGCATACGCGTCACCCGCGGGTCCGACCAGACCGTTGATCAGGATCGGACAGTCTTCGGTCTCATGCTGTGCGCGCAGGCCCGAGACGAAGGAGACTGCGCGTTCGTTGGTCTCCATTACCTCGGACAGGGTTTGGCTGAGCGGCTCTGCCCATGCCGCGCCCGCGCGCCAGGTGGGTGCATCCATGATGAACCCGCGGCCCGTCGATTTTGCGATCTCGATGAACTGTTCGAAATACGCCGACAGGTCTGCCCGTCCCTGATCGGTATCCAGAAGAACCGCTGCGGAGAAACAGGGCAGCTCATACCCCTTGTCGAACGTCAGAAATGTCTCGAGCCCTCCGTCGGAGAGGAAGAAGCGGCCGGTTTCCGTAAGTCGTTGAATTCGCATCGAAGCTGTCCTCGTGGGTTGATGCGAAGGGGGTAGTCTCTCAGAGCCTCGGCAAACAGTCGCCCCGTGGTTCGGTTGTGTGAGATTTATTTTTGCAGTAATTTCAGTGGGTAAGCGCTGAAGGGGCAGGCGCGCATGGCCAGACTGCGACGCGAACTGGACTCGCAGTACAGGAGGAGCGCCGGACATGGATCAGAAAGTCGACACGCGCAGTCGCATTCTCGATATCGCCGAGGCGGCTGTTCTGGAGAAGGGCTTCGAGGCGACCTCGATCGAAGAGATCGTCGCTGGCGCCCAGATCTCGCGCAGCGGCTTCTTCTACCATTTCAAGGACAAGAACGCCTTGGCCCGGGCGATGCTCGAGCGGTACATCGAGGCCGAGAACGCGCTCTACGATGACTTGTTCGCGCGGGCCCGCGAACTGAACGACGATCCGCTACACTGCATGCTCATCGGGCTGAAGCTGCTGGCCGAGATGCTCGAGGAGATGCCCACGGGCCATCCCGGCTGCGTCATCGCCTCGACCGCCTATCAGGACCGGCTGTTCGATGAGGGCGTGCGGGAGCTCAACCGGCAAGCGATCCTCGGTTGGCGCAAACGGTTCCGGGGCATGTTCGAGGAGATCGCGGAGGTCTACCAGCCGCGTGAGGCTGTGAACATGGACGCGTTGGGTGACATGGTGTCCAGCGTGGTGGAAGGCGGTCTGGTTCTGCAGCGCGCCTTGCGCGAGCATAACAATGCCTCCGAACAGATCATGCTGTTCCGAACCTATCTGAAATTGCTCTTTGCTTCGAAGGCCTGAGCTGCAAGCGTTTCCGGCCGCGATGGCATCTCCTCTGTCGGAACGTCTATTGGGAGCGCTGGCGCGAGTGGATTGAAGCTCGCCGGGTCTCGCCCGAGGACTTCGGGCGTTGTCGAACCGATGACGGTCGCCGCCTGCATATTTCATAAGCCTCAGTAGCTGCACCCGTGGCGAGTTCGTCGATGGCGAGAGCTTCTGCAAGTTACGAGAGGTGGCAGCGCCGGTAACGTGCCAGACGGCCGCTTCGCGCTCTTGGGTGTCCGCCATCGGCTCCAGAAGTCATTGTGGTGTTGGACCCGAGCCAGCGAATCCACTAACAATTTATTCGGGTAAAAAAATCCTGGCTGCTCAGCATCATCCATCTAATCTGCAAAACCATAAAAATGGGAGGAACACGATGAAACTTGATCTCAAACTGCTGATCGGAGCATCCGCGATTGCTTTGCTTTCGCTTTCCGGCGGTGCGTCGGCGGCAGATTGCCCGCGGGGCGACCTTGACGAGCGGTTCTGCGATGTCGATGGCGACCTGATCGCAGATATCCCCACAGATCCTGCAGCTCAGATCGATCCCGACACGCTTATCTTTGCCTACACACCCGTCGAGGACCCGGCCGTCTACAAGACAGCCTGGTCTGACTTCCTGGAGCATCTCGAAGCAAAGACGGGCAAGGACGTCGTCTTCTTCCCGGTCCAGAACAACGCCGCGCAGATTGAGGCGATGCGTTCGGGCCGCCTGCATATCGCGGGCTTCAACACCGGATCTAATCCGCTGGCGGTGAACTGCGCCGGTTTCCGGCCCTTCACCATCATGGCCTCGAAAGACGGCAACTTCGGCTATGAGATGGAGATCATCACCTATCCCGGCTCGGGCATCGACAAGGTCGAGGATATCGCGGGCAAACAGCTCGCCTTCACGTCGCCGACCTCGAACTCCGGCTTCAAGGCACCTTCTGCGATCCTGAAAGCGGATTACAACATGGTGCCTGAGCGGGATTTCGAACCGGTCTTCTCCGGCAAGCACGACAACTCGATCCTTGGCGTCGCCAACAAGGACTACAAGGCCGCCTCGATTGCCAACTCGGTGAAGTCGCGGATGATTTCGCGCGATGTGATCAAGGAAGACGACGTCATCACGATCTACAAGTCGCAGACGTTCCCGACCACGGGGTTCGGCACGGTCTACAACCTGACGCCCGAGCTTCAGGCGAACATCCGGGATGCGTTCTTCAGCTTTGAATGGGAAGGCACCACACTCGAGGCCGAGTTTTCCAAGTCGAATGAGGGCCAGTTCCTCGAGATGACCTACCAGGAATTCTGGGAAGTGATCCGCAAGATCGACGCGGCGAACGGCGTCTCGTACGCCTGCGAGTGACCCTGAAATGTAAAGCAGGTCCAACCGGGCCTGCTTTGCACCCTGCTTTTTGGGGCGAGAGGAGGGGAGCTTCATGCTGCGCCTTCAGAAGCTGACAAAGACCTACAAGACCGGCGATCAGGCGCTGAAAGCCATCGATCTGGAGGTGCCGAAGGGCCAGGTGCTGGCGCTGATCGGGCCGTCGGGCGCCGGCAAATCCACCATGATCCGCTGCATCAATCGACTGGTCGAGCCGACCGGCGGTGATGTCTGGCTGGACGACAAGGAGCTCACGCGCCTCGGCTCAGGCGCCTTGCGCAAGGCGCGCCGCTCGATGGGTATGATCTTCCAGGAGTACGCACTGGTCGAGCGTCTGACCGTGATGGAAAACGTCCTGTCGGGCCGGCTTGGCTATGTTGGTTTCTGGAGGAGTTTTCTGAGGAGGTTCCCGCAATCCGATATCGACGAGGCGTTCCGCCTGCTCGACCGGGTGGAGCTTCTGCACATGGCGGATAAACGCGCCGACGAACTCTCGGGCGGCCAGCGGCAGCGGGTGGGGATCTGCCGGGCGCTGATCCAGAACCCCAAGCTTCTGCTTGTCGATGAGCCGACCGCCTCGCTGGACCCGAAGACAAGCCGCCAGATCATGCGGCTGATCACCGAGCTCTGCCACGAGCGCGGCCTGGCGGCGATCATCAACATCCACGACGTCGCTCTGGCGCGGATGTTCGTGCCACGCGTCGTTGGCCTGCGGTTCGGCGAGATCGTCTTCGACGGCCCGCCCACCGGCCTGACGCCCGAGAAACTGACGGAGATCTACGGCGAGGAGGACTGGGAGGCGACGATCGAGGTCGTCGAGGATGACGACGAGGTCAAGGCCGCAGAATGAACCACCGCGAACTGGACGACATGCTGGGCAAGGGCTGGCGCAAGCCGCCCTTCATCAAGAACCCCGCCCTGCGCTGGGGCCTCGCCGCCGGCTTTGTCGCCTATCTGATTGCTGCCTACATGACCATCGAGGTCGATTGGGGACGGGTTTATGATGGGTTGGATCGCGGCCGGCAGTTTGTCCTCGCCTTCACCCAGCCGGATTTCCTGTCCCGGGCCACGGATATCTGGGAGGGCTTGCTGGAGAGCATCGTGATGACCGTGGCGGCATCCGTCGTGGGCATCGCGATCTCCATCCCGATCGGACTTGGCGCAGCGCGCAACATCGCACCGCTGCCAGTCTATCTGATCTGCCGCGGTATCGTTGCGATCAGCCGTGCGCTGCAGGAGATCATCGTCGCGATCCTGTTGGTCGCAATCTTCGGGTTCGGCCCGCTGGCCGGGTTCCTGACGCTTTCCTTCGCGACCATCGGCTTCCTGTCCAAACTGCTGGCGGAGGACATAGAGGCGATGGACAAGGCACAGGCCGAGGCGATCAAGGCCTCGGGCGCGCGCTGGCTGCAGTGGATTAATTACGGCGTGCAGCCACAGGTGATGCCGCGGCTGGTTGGTCTCTCCATGTACCGCATCGACATCAACTTTCGCGAAAGCGCCATTCTCGGGCTTGTCGGCGCGGGCGGGATCGGCGCGACTCTGAACACCGCCTTCGACCGTTATGAATACGGCACCGCCGCAGCGATCCTTCTGTTGATCATCGGGATCGTCATGGCGCTGGAGTACCTTTCAGGCATCATCCGCGCGAGGGTCCAGTAATGCCGGTCACGCAAATCGGCGAAGCGCAAGGCTGGAAGCTGCGCACCACGAATGAAAGCCTTGTCCGCTGGTTTGGGTGGCTGATCGGCGTGGCGGTCTTCGTGGTCTGCTGGCAGCGCATCTCCGAGTCGACCACGTGGTTCTTCGTTTGGGATGCCCCGCGTATCGCTGGTGATATCTGGACGCGGGCCACGCCGCCTCGTTGGGAATACATCACCCAGCTTGGTCAGCCGATCTGGGACACGCTGAACATCGCGACGCTGGGTACGATGATCGCGCTTTGCCTTGCGGTTCCGGTGGCGTTTCTCGCGGCCCGCAATACGACGCCGTCGGCGTTGTTTGTTCGGCCGGTCGCGCTGTTGATTATCGTGTCCACCCGCTCGATCAACTCGCTGATCTGGGCGCTGCTCTTGATCGCCATCATCGGGCCCGGTGTGTTCGCGGGGGTGATTGCCATCGCGATCCGTTCCATCGGCTTCTGCGCAAAGCTGCTCTACGAGGCGATTGAGGAGATTGACCGCACGCAGGTCGAGGCGATTACCGCAACCGGCGCGTCTCGCTGGCAGGTCATGGCCTATGGCATCGTTCCGCAGATCCTGCCGGCCTTTGCCGGGATCGCGGTGTTCCGCTGGGACATCAACATTCGCGAGTCCACCGTGCTTGGGCTGGTTGGCGCAGGCGGCATCGGGCTTCAGCTCTCGGCCTCGCTGAACGTGCTCGCCTGGCCGCAGGTTAGCCTGATCCTGATCGTCATTCTGGCAGCGGTGGTCATCAGCGAATGGGTGTCGGCAAAGGTTCGGGCTGCCATCATATGATCACCCTCACTGCCGAGGATGCGTTCTCCGCCTACGAGGCGGTGAGACATCGATTGCCCTCGGCAGCCGTTTCGGACAATGCGCCCCGGCTTGCCAGGTCGCTCGAGGATATCTCAGGGGAGTTTGACGCTTTCCTCCTGGACGCGTTCGGTGTCCTTAATATCGGCGAGACGCCCATCGCGGGCACGAGGGAGCGCATCGACGACCTGAGAGACGCGGGCAAGCGCGTGCTGGTCGTCTCCAATGCAGCCAGCCTGCCCCATGACGATCTTGTCGAGAAATACCGGCGGCTTGGCTATCAGTTCGATCCCGAGGACATCATTACCAGCCGTCTAGCCCTGGCAGCCGCAATTGGCCGCCAAGGTGTGAAGCGCTGGGGCGTCATGTGTGCTGAGAACACCCGCCTCGGGGATCTGGGTGACCTAAGGGCGCTCGTGCTTGAGGACGATGCGCAACCCTATGAAGACGTCGATGGCTTTCTCCTTATCGGCAGCGGATCCTGGACCGAGACGCGTCAGGTGATGCTCGAATCCGCTCTTTGGTCCGCACCGCGCCCGGTCTTGGTCGCAAACCCGGATATCGTCGCCCCGCGGGAAACAGGCTTCTCTGCCGAACCGGGCCACTTCGCGCATCTTCTCGCAGACTGCACTGGGGTTGCCCCTCAGTTTTTCGGCAAGCCCTTCGCCAACATCTTTGAGCTGGCCTTTGCCCGGCTAGGCGACATCCGGAAGGACCGTATCCTGATGGTTGGAGACAGCCTTCACACCGACATTCTGGGCGCACAAGCCGTGGGCGTGGCATCTGCGCTTGTGGCGGATTACGGCTTCTTCGCTGGCGCTGATGTGCATGGGGCGATCGAGCAGGCGGGCATCGTGCCGGATTTCATCCTGGATCGACCCTAGCTGGTAAGCACCCTCGAGTGACGATTGTCGACGGTCGGCTGCGAAATGAGGGATCCAATTGGGAAGCTGCGCCACTGGGCTATGGGCCGCCTTTGTCATCCGATCTTTCGTGGGACATTCTTGATCCAACTCTGTTGGTGGATCTGGTCCGCGTTCCAGGTCACCGACAGATCGCCGTTCAACTGAAACGCGCACCGATCGGTCGTGACCGACACATGGCACCGAATGGATGCGGTGCCGTCCGGGCGGTCGATCCGCATCCGATGCGTGACCTCGGCACTTGCTGTGAGCGGATCGGCGACATCCAATGCCTGCTTGAAGGTCGTCTCAATTCCTAGCGTGACATCAAGCTCGGGGAACCGGATCTGCAGCTTCGGTTGGTGCCAGGAGGTCTTTCGGCAGCCGTTTTTCACCGAGGCGTGCCGCTGAAGCTTTGGGGTTGCGAGCCATTCGTGATGTTGGGATTGTGGCTCCGGCAGGGCGAATGGCTTTCCAAGACCGGGCGGGTCTTCGTAAGTCACAGGGAGACGCAGCGCACATTCTTCAAGCGCGAGGCTCAGTCGGGTGGGCGTCGGCGAGGGCCAGATCCAGGGCCAGTAGCTGGCGGAGAGCGCGAGGCGGATGCGATGGCCAGGCTGGAATCGGTAAACCGTCGTTGGGAAGCGCAGGGTGATCCTGCGGGCGACCCCAGGCGTCATCGGCTCCGCCGTCTCGTCATCAGCAGAAACCGCAAGATTGGCAGCGGCCAGACCGACCCGGGCGACGCGACCGTCGCTCGCCACATCGTTCAGACGCAGAACGATCTGACCCAGAGGCTGATCGGAGGAGATCACGAGGACGACCTCGGTCGCGCCGATCAGTGTGATCGCGTCGTTCAACGGGTCCGAGTCAAAGACCAGGGCGGCCTCGTCGTCGACACCTTGATCCAAGGGCAGTCCCCCGTATCTGCCAAAATAGCCGGTGTCCCCAGCACTGTGCCCGACGGTCAGGTTGTACGGGACTGTTGCAGTCTCCGGTTTCGAAATCGGGGCCTGCATGAGGCCTAGATTCGATGGGAAGAGCGTCTTGATGGTCGTGTTGGCTGCGCCCTCCGAAAGCTCTATCCACTCGCCCGTGCGGACATCCAGCGCATCGCCGGGCTCATCGAAGCTGCGCTGCCAGAGACGCAGCTTTGGCCATGGGGCGGGCGGTGGTGCATTCTGCAACCAGTGGTCCCACCATTCTGTCGCTTCCTGCTGAAAGCCGATCCCAGGTCCGGGATGCGCCGCGTCCGGATAGTGATGACCCCAAGGGCCGACGATGCCCCAAACCATCTCCGGGTTCAGGCTGGCCAGCGTCATCACGGAGTTCGAGTACCGGTCGGACCAGCCTCCCACCATCAAGGCCGGACAGCTCAGCCGATCCGCTTGGTCCACCACCGAGCCATGTTTCCAGTAGGGCGTCCGCGCCTCCTCCCGGATCCAGGCTTCCAGAGGAAAGGTGATATGCGCCAGCCGGTCCAGCCAGCGCGTGTACCAGTCATCGTCATTTGGAGATGGCGGCGCCGCGAGAATGGCGGGCAGGGTCGCCCCCCACTCGATACTGTCGGTCAGCAGGAGACCGCCCATGTGGTGAATGTCATCGTGATAGCGGTCATGGGTTGCGCAAACCGCGATAATCGCCTTCAGCGCCGGTGGCGCGTCAACGGCGGCTTGCAGGCTGGCAGTGCCGCCCCAGGATGTGCCGAACATGCCGACCGAGCCGTTGCACCAGGGCTGTGCCGCGATCCACGTGATGACCTCGCGGGCGTCGCTCAGTTCGGCATCGCTGTACATGTCGGGCATGTGGCCTTCGCTGTCGCCCGAGCCGCGCATGTCGACCCGCAGCGACGCGTAGCCGTGCTTGGCGAAGTAGGGATGGTTGCGCTCATCCCGGGCACGGGTGAGGTCGGATTTGCGGTAGGGGATGTATTCGAACACGGCCGGAACGGCCGCCGCATCGGCCCTGCTAGGCAGCCAGATCCGGGCCGAGAGGCGGACACCGTCGGACATCGGGATCCAGACATGCTCGATCACGCGCGCGGGTGGTGTCTGGACCTGCATCGCGGGCTCTTCGAGGAAGGCCTGAACCGGGGTCGTCCCCCCGGCCCTGCCAGCCATCAGCTTTCGAACCACCAGCGGCGCGGCAACCGGCTGTCGTCAACACGGCGGCTGACGCCGACCGGACCGTGGCCCAGACGGTTCGAATGACCGATCAGGATGTTGGCGAAGGCCAGCACCACAACACCGCCCGTGTCGTAAAGCAGCCGCTGCGCCTCGAAATACATGTCGCGGCGTTTGGCTTCGTCGGCTTCTTTTCGTGCGCCTTCCAGCAATGTATCAAACGCCGCATTCTTGAAATAGGTCGAGTTCCAGTCCGACGTGGATGTGTAGGTTGAGGACAGCATCCAGTCGACCGTTGGCCTACCGTTCCAATAGACGGCGCACCAGGGTTCCTTCAGCCAGACATTCGACCAGTATCCGTCAGCAGGCCGGCGATCGACTTTCACGTTGATCCCGACCGGCGCCAGTGAAGCCTGCATCAGAACGCCCGCATCGACCGCGCCACCGAATGCGCCGTCACTGGTCGAGAAGGTCAGATCAATGCTCTCGTAGCCCGCCTTCTTGAGGTGGAACCTCGCCTTGTCCGGGTCGTATTCCCGCTGTGGCAGATCGGTGTTGTAGAACTGCTGACCACGGCTGATCGGCACGTCATTGCCGATCGTGCCGAACCCGCCCAGCACCTTGTCGACAATCTCCTGACGCTTGACGCCCCATTTGACGGCCAATCGCAGATCGTTGTTGGTGAAGGGATCGGTGTCGGTCCGCATGTCCGTGGTGAAATGCTGGGTCGCCGCGACCTCGACCAGCGACATGGTCGGCGCCTGGCGTAGCCGCTGGGCCACCGCAACGTCGGGCGAGCCAATCGCATCCAGCGCGTTCGAGGCCAGGCCGTTGAAACGCGCGGTCGGGTCGGTGACGTTCAGCACCTCGACGGAGTCGAAGTGGCCCTGATCGTCGCGATAGAAGTTCTCGAACTTCTCGCCAGAAAAGCGAACGCCGGGCTCGAAATTGTTCATGCGATAGGGGCCGGTACCCACCCCGGATTCCCAATCCTCGTTACCGGCCTGACCGATGATCAGCCCGAAGGACGACAGGTGCGTCGGCAGGTCGAAATTCACGTCGCGCTGTTTGAGCACAACCTTGTGCAGTCCGTCGGCCCGGATCTCCTCGAGGTTCTGGGTGATCTGCTTGCCTTCGGCGAATTTGTTGTCGTCCGCCTGATGCAGCTTGAGCGACCAGACGACATCCTCAGCCGTCAGCGATTTGCCATCATGGAACTCGACGCCCTGGCGGAGATTGAAAACCCATGTGCCGTCGGGCGAGCCCTCCCAGCTTTCAGCCAGCGACGGCTGCGGCGTCCCGTTGGCATCGATCTCGGTCAGCGTGTCGAAGCACGACAGGGCGGCCAGGGTGGCATGGTCTGCACCGGTCGCGAACGTGGGTGAGAGCGTATCGCCAGTGCCGCCACCATCGGCTCCAAGCCGCAACGTGCCGCCCTTCTTCGGCGTGGCAGCCTCGACGTCGCGCCATGCGCCTGCCAGCAGAGCGGCGGAAACTCCGGTGCCCGCCGTTGCCTGCATGAAGCGCCGCCGGGACATGCCGCTGCGAATCGCATGGTGTTTCAGCGCGTCGAGTTCCTTGAGATACCGCATCTGGATTCCTCCCTGTTCCCTGAGGGATAGCCCTTGCCCCGCGGAAGTGTGGTGTTGGCGAGAGGACTTCCTGCGCAGATGCTACCATCATATAAGAATTTTTAATAGTAATTCTTATATCAGCAAAAATATGACCTTGTATCATGCGCCGCGGATATACTGATTGCCGCAGCAAACCGGGGTGATCCGCTACATGACCAATGCACAAACGGCTCCGACCCAGTCATTCGGGTCAGAGGTTCGGCAACTGCGCAAGGTTCGCCAAATGACGCTGAAGGACCTGAGCAACGCATCCGGTGTTTCCCTCAGCCACCTGAGCGCGATCGAACGCAACGCCGCCAAACCGTCGATGGATGTGATCGAGGCAATCTCGGACGCCCTTTCGATCACGCCGGAGTGGTTTTTCGCGCGCCGATCGGGCCAGGGCCCCATGGAGCGCGCCTATGTCGTGCGGGCGCGCGAGCGGAGGAACCTGAACGCGCTCTATGCGCAGGGCGAGCAGGAGCTGGGCTACACGGACAGTCTGCTCTCCAGCTCCATCGGTGGGTCGTTCTACATGGGCATCGCCCATTACGCGCCGGGCTCTGAGCGCACGGATGAGACCGTGATGTCTTTCGAGGGCGAGCAGCACGGCTTTCTGGTCGAAGGCGAATTGGAGCTGCGTCTGGGCGACGAGCTTATCCTGCTTCGGGCCGGCGACAGCTACAGCCATGACGCCCGGATCCCGCACCATGCCCGCAACCTCACGGACAAGCCCGCAATCCTGATCTGGGCCGTCTCCCCCGTCGTAATCCCCTTCGATGTGACAAGATTGAACCTCAAGAAATTGGGTCGCAATCCGGCGCGCGGTTGATCTGTTACTGAGATATTAATTGACCCTGCAACATGCCATTGAATGCCCATGAAGCGATGAGCCGGAGCATCATTGCGAACGACCGCAAGCGTCCAGGTTGACTTAAAAGGGCAGGGCATTGCGGAGCATCAGGACAGGAGATGCAGGCTACCCCAAACCTCGCTGCACGCCATACGAATGGCTGCTGGGCTGCTGCCGTCAACTTAGAACTCCGCCGCAAATGACCATCTGGGCGTGATCAAAAGCTTAGAGCCGCGCTCCAGGCCTGTTCTTGCGTTGTTGAGCCGGGCTTAGCTGTGCTGGTGAGTGTGTGTGAGGCATGGCCTCGGCATTTGCGGTGCCCAGGAGTTCGACGCGGGGGCGGTTGTCGACCAGGGTGACGGCGACGCGGACGCCGTACATCTCGCTGATCCGCTCTTCGGTCATCGCGTCGGCGGGTGCGCCCGAGAAGATCACCCGGCCGCTGTCGAGGCAGACGACCCGGTCCGTGAAGCGCCCGACGAGTGCGAGGTCGTGCATGGCCATCACAACCGCGATGCCGCGGGCGCGGGCGTCGCGGGCGACTGTCTCCAGCACCAGCATCTGATGGCGCAGGTCCAGTGCTGCGGTCGGCTCATCGAGCAGCAGCACCTTCGGACGGCGCATCAGCGCCTGGGCGAGGAAGGCGAGCTGGCGCTGCCCGCCCGAGACGTCGTGCAGGGGCCGCTCGGCCAGACCGGCGAGGCCGAACCGCGCGAGGAGATCGGCGGCACCCTCCAGCACCGGGGCCGGTGTTCTCCAGCCGAGCGAGCGGAGCTGGCCCAGCATCACCGCCTCGAGCATGGTCAGGCCCGAGGCGGCGGAGGTGTCCTGGGGCATGTAGGCGACGTCCCGGCGCTGGTCGGCCGCCTGGGCGCCGATCCGGATATCTCCCGTGGCGGACAGGAGACCTGCGATGGCTTTGAGCAACGTCGACTTGCCGGACCCGTTGGCGCCGATCAGGGCGGTGAGTTCCCCCGGCGCGGCCCCGAACGCGGCCTCGCGGACGACCGGCGCGCCGGCGTATCCCGCCGAGAGACCTGTGACCGAGAGCATCACCAGTGCCGCCGTTCGCCGCGGATCAGCAGTGAGAAGAGGAACGGAACCCCGATCACCGCCGTGACGATGCCGATCGGGATGATCCCGCCTGGAGACAGCGACTTCGAGAGGATCGAGGCACCCGCCATGACCAGCGCGCCCATCAGGGCCGAGAGCGGGACGAGGAAGCGCTGATCCTCGCCGACCAGCATGCGCGCCAGATGAGGGGCCACGAGCCCGACGAAGCCTATCGTGCCGACAAAGGCCACAGCACCGGCGGTCAGGAGGGCGACGACTGCGAAGATCTTCATGCGCAGGCGGGTGACGTCGACACCCATCGCGGCCGCCCGGTCATCACCGAGGCGCAGCGCCGTGAGGCGGCGCAGGTCGGTGGCGATCAGAAGCATTCCTGTCCCGATGATCGCGGCGGCGATGGGCAGATTGGTCCAGTTCGCCTTGCCCATCGAGCCGAAGAGCCAGAAGACGATCTGCTGCAGGATCTCGGGTGCTGCGAGATACTGGATCAGCGATTGCAGCGACTGGAAGAGGAAGAGGGTCGCGATCCCGGCCAGTACCATGATCTCGGCGCTGGCGCCGCGGAGCCGGGAGATCCCGTAGACGATGACCGCGGCGAGGGCGGCTGCGACGAAGGCGGCCAGCGGGATCGTCATCGCGGGCCAGACCGGCAGGGTCACGCCGGTCAGGATCGCCGCCGCCGCGCCGAACCCGGCCGCAGCCGAGAAGCCGAGTGTGTAGGGACTGGCGAGCGGGTTGCCGAGGATGGTCTGCATCAGCGCCCCGGCGGCGCCGAGGCCCGCACCGACCGTCAGCGCCATCAATGCCTGGGGCAGGCGGATCGCGTTGACGATCGCCGCCGTCCGGCGGTCGACCTCTCCCTGATCGAAAAGGGCGGCCGTTACCTGATCCAGCGACAGGACGGCGGGGCCGGTCAGGATATCGGCGATCAGGGTCACGATCACGGCGCTGGCGGCGAGGCCCACCACAAGCACCCGCCGCGCCGCGCGGCGGGCGTAACCCGACAGAATGCCCTCTACCCCCGCCGGTGAGGGTCCTGTCCCCGCACTCATGGCGCTAGTTCGGGAGCCGGGTCATGTAGGTCCCCTTCGCTTCGATCGGCAGATACTCGGCAAAGAAGCGGTCGAGGCTGGCCTGAGGGTCCACATCGGCAAAGGCCTCGGGGTAGAGCACCTTCGCCATGTATTGCAGATAGGCGTAGTCGTAGAGCGTGCGCGACCCGCCATGATAGACGGCGTGGATCTGCCCGTCCTTGACCGCGGAGAGATCGGCCCAGCCCGGACGCTCCAGATAAGGCTGCATGCGGGCGTGGGTCACCTTCGGCTCGACCCCTGGGCCCATCAGCACCGCCTGGTCCCGCTTGGCCCAGCCGGAGCCTGCGAGGAAGATGACATCAGGGTCCTGCGCCACCACGTATTCCGGGTTCAGCGGCGCCCATTTGCCGACCTGGCCGAGTGCGATGTTGTCGCCGCCCGCGAGCCCGATCACGCCGCCCCACATGTAGTCGGTGTAGGTGTTGCCGTGCTCCGACGGGCCGCGATTGCCAAGCTCGACATAGACGGTTTTACGCGGGCCGCCCGCCTTTGCGATACGGGCTTCGACATCGGCGACGGCGGCGGCGTATTCATCTGCGAGCTTTCGCGCGCGCTCCTGCTTGTCCATGACCTCGCCGATCAGCAGGGTCGAGGCGACATGTTTTTCGACCGTCTGGGCGTTGTAATCGGCGACCACGACCGGGATGCCTGCGGCCTCGATGGTCTGGACAGTGTCACCGAGGGCGGAGAACTGCCATTCGGCGAGAATCGCGACATCGGCGCCGGAGGCGAGGGCAGCCTCGACCGAGAAGGTCCCGGCATCTACCTCTCCGACATCGGCCAATTCCTCGATACGCGGCGTGGTCTTGGCATAGGCCTGCCACTGCAGGTTGCGCCAGCCGAACCAGGCGTCCTTGGAGATCGCAGTGACGCGGTCATAGGCGTCGGGGCCGACGATGGCGAAGAAATCCTCGAAGTAGAAGCCGAGGAGCACGTTCTGCGGGTTGTCCGGCACCTCGACCGTGCGGCCGAGCACGTCGGTCACGGTTTTCGCATTGGCGGGCGCCGATACCAGAAGGGTCGCGGCCGCGAAGGCCGCCGTGAAGAGCTTGCGCATGAGTTCAGTCCTGTGAGAGGGCGAGGGAGCGCGCGGGTCGGCCGCGCGGCTGTGCGTTCGTCACCGGATCGGGGGCGGTGCCCTTGCTGGATAGGGCGCGGGCCGGGTTACCTGTGCAGGCCGCTCGACCATCGCGAGATGGGTTACCTCGCCGCAGATTTCGCTGCAGCAGGCGGGTGCGGGGTCTGGCACGGAGATCGCCGCCCCGAGGATACAGAATGCGCAGAGCGGCGCCGGTGCCCCGTCGGAGGGCGCGTCTTCGCCGAGGGGCCAGACGATCTCCTGCAACCCATCGGGTGTGCAGATCACGACCGTGAAGCCCGGCTTGGCGGGGTTTAGCGCCGCCGCATGCGCATAGGCGAAGACGATCTGCGAGACCGTGAGTGCAAGGATCGCCAAAAGGCGCGTTGCGGGCCGGGCAAGTGACATGGCTCAACCCTGCCGATCTTCGACGGGTCTGCCAACAGGAAACTGATCATTTCGTGGAGAGCGGCGCAAACGGCCCCACCCTTTAGAAGAAGATCTTGCCCCTCACCCCGAAGCGCCGGGTCGGGCCGACCTCGCCGCTCTGAGGGAGGCCGAACAGTGTCGTTGCGATGTCCGAGGTCTCGCCGGTCTGGTAGAATTCGTTGAAGAGGTTCTCGGCGAAGGCCTCGACTTCGAACCGGTCAGCCCGTAGGCCGATGCGCAGGTTGACGACGTTGCGGTCGCCGAAAGTGTCGCCCCCCGGGGCCACATCGGTGATCGAGTTGAAGAAATCGCTGGTGTAGTTGTACTCCCACCGCATGAAGGCGTCGCCGAAATCGTTGGCGACCGGATGCTCATACTCGGCAATCACGCTCAGCGTATGGACCGGTGCGTTGGGCAGCTGAGAGCCGGTGAGATCGCCGACGCTCGGCTCGATGAAGTCGATGAAATTGCTTTTCGCGAGGCCGTAATCGATGCCCAGGAACAGCCCGTCGATCGGCCGCGCCTGCACCGTGATCTCGGCGCCGATCGAGCGCGCCTCGGCGGCATTGACGATTGCCGGAACATCGACAGTGCCGCCGGGGGCCAGAGGACTGGCGATGGGAGTCAATGCGGAGACCTGGATGTCGTCGTAGAACAACGCAAAGCCGCTGCCGTTGACGACCAGGCGGTTGTCGAACCAGGACGAGCGGAAGCCGCCCTCATAGTTGATCGCGCTCTCCTCGCCAAAGGAGGTTCCGAAAACCGTTGGCAACGTGTTGAAGCCGCCCGACCGGAAACCGGTCGAAATCGCGACATAGGTGCTAAAGTCGTCGGTCCATTCGTAGCGGATGGAGCCCTTGGGGGTGACGCCCGTGAAGGTCTCCTTGGCGCTGAAAGGATCGCCAAGAGTGGGACCAAAGAGCGGCGCGAAGGTGCCTATGGCGGCATTTTCCTTCACGTCGATCTCGACCCGGTCAAGGTTGAAGCGGGCGCCTGCGCCAAGCTCGAGCCTGTCGATCGGCCGGAAGGTGACGTCGCCAAAGACGCCGAAGTTGAAGACGTCAAGCTCGGTCGAGTTGACCAAGGCTCCAGCGCCGGGCCCTACGACCGATGCCAGATCAGACTGGCCGGTGATCGCGAACTCAGTGTCGGTGCTGTTGAAGCTGAAATTCGCGCCCAGGATGAAGCTCGTCTCGCCGGCGAAGGGCAGGTCGAAACCATCCGAGTTGAAGCGGAACTCCTGAGCGATCGACCGATCCTCGTCGTCGGCCGTCCCGAGGAAAATATCGGCCGCCGAAAAATCGCCATCGAGGATCGTGTCGCTCTTGACGATCAGGAAGGATGTGTTCGAGATCGCCGTGCCGAAGCCGGTGTCGTACTCGGCCCGGAAGTTGGTGAGAAACCGGTTTACGTCGCCCTCGGCTTCCTCTTCATTAAACAGGAAGATCAGGTCGTCGCCGCCGGCGATGCTGTCTTCGGTCGCCACGTTGCCCTGGACGAAATTGTTTCGCTCGAGGCTTCCCGACCAGTCGAGGGTAAGCCGATCGATCGGCTGCGAGCGCAGCGCCAGGCGGGCGCCGAAATCACTGGTGTCGAGGGCATCCGGGTCGGAGACGTTGGGCGTGTCGATGAAGCCGTCGGCAGCCTGGCCGAAGAAGGTCAAGCGGCCGTTCAACAGATCTTCGTCCAAGATGGCGCCGTTGATGACGCCGCGGACGCGCCCGTCCGGGAAGCTGCCGGCCTCGACTTCGACGTTCGCCTCGAAATCGGCTGACGGCTTCTTGGTGACGAAGTTGACCGCGCCGCCGATGGTGCCGCGCCCGAAGGTCGTGCCCTGCGGCCCGAACGCGACTTCGAGCCGCTCGAGATCGAAGAGCGTAGGGTTCAGCCCGAGGTTCGAGCCGGTCGGGTTGATGATCACCTCGTCGATGTAAACCCCGCTGGTCGGTCCGGTCGCGGAACCGCCGATCAGGTTGGAGATGCCTCGGATCGACAATTCGGCATCGGTTGGGCTGCCCCCCTCGACGAAGTTCGTGTTCGGGATGCGCAGGACATAGTCGTTGAGATCGTCGATGTTTGAGCGCTGGATCTCCTCGTCCGACAGGACGGCGACCGAGCCTGGCACCTCCTCTAAGCCTTCCTCGAAGCGCCGTGCGGTCACGATCAGCTGGTTGAGCGTCTCCGGCCCGTCATCGGGCGAGGCCACGCTTTGCGAGATCGTGACGCTTTCGGCGCTGGTGAAGCGGTAGGAGAGGCCGCTGCCCGAGAGCAGTTCGTTGAGGGCTGCGTCCACTGGCAGGCGCCCGCTGACGCCGGGGGAGCGCCCGCCCCGGGCGATCCGCGCATCATAGACCAGCGTGAGACCCGATTGGTCGGCGAATGCCAGAAGTGCTGTCGGCAAAGGCTGGTTGGGGATCGAGAAGGTCTTCGCGCCTTCGGTCTGCTGCGCCACTGCGGGCGTTGTGGTGAGCGCGGCGGCAGCCGTCGTCGCGAGCAGGAAGCCCGCCGTCAAAACTCTATACGATGTCATCAGATGTCCCCGTCCAAATGGCCGGCGCTCTGACACTATTGCACCGGTCTCTGGGACTAAGACGGGCGAGGAGGCGCAGGTAATTACTCCGTGAGCGAAAATTTTCGCCAGGGACGGTCAGTTGGCGGTGACGAGGACGAAGAGATCGCCAACGCGGCGCAGGGTGATTGGCAGGCTCTGTTCGATCGCATCGAGTGCGCCGTCAATGTCATCGATCCGGAAGGAGGCGGTGACCGGGAGTTCGGCGACGGAAGGGTCTGCGATGACGATCCGGCCGAGCAGGTAGCGCTCCAGCTCTGCCATGACCTCGCCGAGGGGGACGTCGTTGAAGATGATCCGGCCACGGCGCCAGGCGAGGAGGGTTTCCACCGACACATCCTTTGAGGCCAGCATCCGGCCTGCGCTCACGCGGACCCGGGCAGGGGCTGCGGCGATTTCCTGGCCCGCGGCCTCTGAGGAGACAGAAACCGAGTGTTCGGTCACGATCACATCGGCCCCGTCCTCGACGATCTCGACCGAAAAGGCGGTGCCGAGCGCCTTAACCTCGAGATCACCAGCGAGAACAACGAAGGGGCGTTCGGTATCTGGCGCGACCGCGAAGAACGCTTCTCCGCGATGGAGCGTGACCGTGCGCCTTGCTGCTCCCCAGTCGGTGGACAGCGAGGTGGAGGTGTTGAGAAACACCTCGGAGCCGTCGGTGAGGGCTATCTGGCGCTGCTGCCCGGGCCAGGTGCTGTGATCGGCGAAGGCGCCGGACCATGTGGCCGCCTGCCAGCCGATGGCGCCTGAGACGGTGAGCGCCAGCATGGCAGCGATGCGCGTGAGGCTGGAGGGGCGGCGGTGCCGCGCGCGTCTGCGCCCGGTCGGCAGAGCATCGAGCGCACCCCAGGCTCGCTCCGCCCGGCGGAAGGCGTGACGGTGGCGCAGGTCGGCGTTGAGCCAGTTCTGAAACGCCGCGGTTTGTGCGCCGTCCGCCTCGTCGTCGCGCAACCGGACGAGCCATTCGAGGGCGGCTTCGTCAGGGTCGTCGGGCACGCGTCTTTGATTCACTGAGCACCTGTTCCTTGGGCGAGGCCCCGCACTGCCGAGCGCGGAGCCCACCTGAGCGGCACATCCGCTAGTCACGCTCCAGCGCATCGCGGCACCGTGCCAGCGCCCGCACCATGTGCACCATAACGGTGTTCTTGGAAATACCGAGCCGGGCAGCGATCTCGGCATAGCGCAAGCCCGCGAACTTATGAAGCTCCAGCACCTCGCGCTGGCGCGGGGGCAGGGATGCTATCACCTGCTGCAGGCGCAGAAGCTCCTCGCGCGAGATGACGTGATGCTCGGCCGTTGGGGCGTCGTCCGAGGCGTCGCGCACGGCGATCTCGTCGCTGACGGACCGGTTGCGCCGACGCAGGTCCCTGACATCGGCCACGATGTTGAGCGCGATCCGGTAGAGATAGGCGCGCGGGTTGTGCAGATCGTTCGGCGCGCGTTCGAGAAGGCGCAGGAATGCCTCCTGCGTGATCTCGGCGGCGGCGTCGGTGCAGTCGAGCTTGCGGGAGACGAAGCGGTGCAGCTCGTGGTTATGCGCGAGGAAGAGCTGGGCGACCTCGTTTCTACGCATGACGGTGACTTACCCGGGCTGGCGCGCTGTTCTTGCGCCTGACGATCCTCGCGATGCTGGCTGACTGTCTCATGGCACCTCGCCCTAGGGATTATCGGCCCGATTACCGACTAAGCGTGTCCCGTGGCGGAGGCTGGAGAACAGGCTGGATAGTCCGGCGCGGTGTGGGGAATGTCAACGGTATCGGTGATCGCTGACGGGGTGTCTCAAGGCGGCGGCATCAGATCCGCGCGGCCGAGGAACGTCTCATCAGTCAGGCTTTCCAGGAAGGCGCGCAGGGCCGCGCGTTCCTCGGCGCTGGCGCGGAAGCCGCGCACGAAATGCGACTTGCCGGGGTGGAGGCGCCCGTCGCCGGCAAGCGGGCCTTCCTCGATCAGCCGTCCCCCGGCGGCATAATGGTCGATCACGCCGTCGAGGGTCCTGATGCTGCCGTCATGCATGTAGGGAGCCGTCACCGCGATGTTGCGCAGCGTGGGCGGGCGGAAGAGACCGCGGTGGCGCCGGTTCTGGGTGTGCTCGAACAGGCCCTGATCGCGCGCCGGATATTCTCCCGTGTTGCCGACATTGTAGAGTCCGTTGGAGAAGAAGTGGAACGGCCGCGCGCCCGGGTCGGTCCCGGCATCGACATAGGCCGTGGTCAGCGTAACCCCGCTGTGGCAGTGGAAGCACTCGAACCGTTCCCCATTGAAAAGCGCGAGGCCCTGGCGGGCGGCGGGGCTGAGAGCGGCCTCATCGCCCGCGAGATAACGGTCATAGGGCGCGCCGAAGCTTGTCATCGTGCGCACGAAGCTGGCGAGCGCGAAGACGATCTTGTTGAAGCTCGGCCCTGGCGCGTCGGGGAACGCGGCGGCGAACAGGGCGCGGTAGGCGGGGTCGTTCGCGAAGCGTGCCAGCACCTCGGGCGCATTGGCGTCGTTCACGCCGAGCTCCACCGGCCGGTCGGAGCGGATCGGGATGTGGATCTGCGACTCGAGCGTTGTGAGCGACGGGCTCGCCCAGGTCAGGGTCGGCAGCCAGGCAAGATTGACGAGCGCCATGGAATTGCGCGGATGCGGCTGGCCAGTGGAGCCTTTGGGCCGCCGCTTGCCGTCGGCGAAGGCGAGCTCGGGAAAATGGCATCCGGCGCAGGATTGCGTGGCGTTGCCCGAGAGCCGCTTGTCGTAGAAGAGATGCCGCCCGAGGGTGATCTTCTCGGCTGTCAGCGGGTTCTTCTCAGGTATCGGTGGCAGGGGCACATGCTCGGGCAGGCGCAGGAGCGCGCGCAGGTCAGGCGCCCGGTCGGGCGACGCCGCGGCGCCGAGGCCGCAGGCGAGCACGATTGTCAGGCCCATGCAGAAGCCGGTCAGGCGGACCATGCCGTCACTCCGCAAGCCGGAAGACGCGGTTGGCGGTGGCGTCTGCCTTCCCCGTCTCCATATCGAGGCCGAGGGTCGGGAAGATCGCGGCGCAATCGGGCTGGCGGTTCGATGAGTGGCAATCCGTGCCCGGCCGCTCGCCGATCACCGCGAAGGTCTCGGGGTCGTAGACCGGAGCCACAAGGTCGACCGCGGCGAAGATCGGCGCGAGATCGACGGCGATGACGGTCTCGGTCTCACCCGAGATGGGCAAGGTAACCTCGGGCGTGTAGATCAGGCCGCAGGTGTCCCGGTCGCTCAGCGCTTTGCCTTCGGCCGGGCCGCAATCCATCGAGCCGACATGGACATAGCCCTCACCGAAGCGGCCATCGGCCACGTCGACCGTGTGGTTGAGCACGAAATGGCGGTAGCCGCTGGCCCAGTTCCAGTACATCTCGCCCATGGGCGAAGGCGCGTCCTCGGCCGAGGTAGCGGCTATCACCGCGCGCATCAGATCCTGTGGCACGCCGACGCGGAAGCGCACGGTTGCGGCGGTACCTTGGGCCCGCGTCCCGCTGACGGTGGCGTTGACCCGCTCCGTCCCCTCGCCAAAGCTGATCGCACCGGGGGCACAGGCACCGGCGGAGGCGCCGGTCAGATCGACGAGGGCGACTGCACCCTCAGGCGCGACGAGCTGAAAGGGCGAGGGAGTGAGCGCGGCCGCGATCTCTGCCCCATCGGCATCCATGAAAACGATGTCGCTTATGTAGAAGCGCAGATCGCTGAGCCCGATGGTCATGTCGCCGGCGGGGCCGAGGCCCGCAATCGGTATCGTGCAGCTTGCCGCCTGATCGCCGTGCATCGCGACGAAGCGGAGGGAGAAGGGGACCTGTTCGGCGCCTGCCTGGAAGGTCGCGCTGGCCAACACCCCGGCAAAAAGCAATGTTCTCAGCATTCTATGCGCTCCTCCGCTTCCCGCTGGTGGCTCTCTCCGCGCGATCCATAACACGAGTCTCCACCCGCTTCGACTGGCCGGTTCACTGTGGGGCGGTATGGAGCCGAGGTGGCAGGGCAGGTCGTCTTGAAGTGTTGCCGCCAGACCCCCCGCGAAACAGGTCGTCTCGCATCCAAACCGCGCTAAGAACGTCGCCTAGGGGGCGGTACAGCGCTGCAGCGGGCCATTCACGAGTTGGACGTTCCAGCGCAGCATCAGCTCGTCCTCGGCGAGTTCCATGCCAAGGATGTAGCCGCGCACCGAATCCTCGCCGCATTGCGCCTGTGCGCCCGTGAAGACCCCGCCTTCGCGGGTCTGGATCGGGAACCAGCTCAGGCGGCACCAGATCTGGCCCTGTTTCAGCCATTCCTCGCCGATCTCGATCGGCTCCGCCAGCACCGTCACGCCTGGTTTGACCGGTGCGCGGGTGCATTGCTTCTCGGTCCCCCAGGTGCCGTAGAACGCGTCGCGCTCACTAGCGGCGGCGGGGAGCGAGAGGAGGAGGAAGATCAGGAAATACCGCATCCGCCGTGGATAGCGAGACGCCAACGGCCCGGCCAATCACTTCGCCTTGATCGGTAGGCGTACGGGGTTTTGCTCCCATGGATAACCGCAGATAGCAGGCCGACCACACCACCACTCCTGATCTAATCGTGATTGGCAGGGGAGGATGATGAGGCGATATGTCTCGGCACGCGGCTGACGGCGCCCTTGTGCCGGACGGCTCAGATCAATCCGCAGGAGATCCTTCCATGGTTTCGGCGACACGCTCCCTTTCCCGCATCGTCTTCCTCGCCGCCTCGATGGCGCTGTTTGTGACCTGGTCCGCTGGGCCTGGCGCCGCGGATACGGCGAAACTGCCCGCATATGTGCTCGAGCAGTATGGTGAGCCGCCGGCGATCCCGGAAGGTCCGCTGTCGGACGAGTTGCGGGCGGCGGTTGAGGTCGCCTTTGTAGACAGCATGGAGCAGGGCGGCTGGCGGGAAGATCAGACGCGCGCGCTCGCCCAGATCTCGGAGTCGGGTGATCCCCGCCTCGTCTGGCTCATCAGCGATCTGATGCGGTTCTCCACTGGACCGGATTTGAGCCGGACGCTTTCGCTCGCGGCCTCAGACCTGCTCGGCAAGGATCTTCAGGGGTTCAACAGTTGGGGCGCGGTGACCGACCATCTGATCGCCTGGGATGTGCCCGCGCCCCCGGATTATCTGCGGGTGAAACGGGCGATCTTCACCAGCCTCCTGCCTGGCTGGGACCGGATCTTCGTCGAGGGCGATATCGACTGGCGGCTTGTCTCCTGGGGCGGTGTGCTGATCGACGACCGGGCCTATGACACGACCGATGAGCGGTGCAACTGCATCCCTGCCGCGGACAACCCCGAGGTAAGCAGCGCCGAGGACGCCACCTGGCTCGACGATGACGATATCGTCTTCGGGGTCGAAGTGAACGGCGAGTACCGCGCCTATCCGCGGCGCATCATGGAAGTGCGCGAGATGGTGAACGATACCCTGGGCGGCCGCCACCTCGGCATTCCCTATTGCACTCTGTGCGGTGCGGCGCAGGCCTATTTCACCGACCAGCTGCCCGATGGGATAGAACGGCCTGTCCTGCGCACCTCTGGCCTGCTCATCCGCTCGAACAAGGTGATGTACGACATCGAGACCTATTCGGTCTTCGACACGTTCCTGGGCAAGGCGGTGACTGGCCCGCTGGCGGAGAAGAACCTGACGCTTGAGCAGGCGACGGTCATCACCTCGGACTGGGGTTCGTGGAAGAAGGCGCATCCCGAGACCACGGTGCTCTTGGAGCGCTATGCACTGGGCCGCGACCCCGATTTCCGCAACGGCCGCGACGCGAACGGCCCGATCTTCCCGGTCGGCGATGTCGACCCGCGGCTGCCGGTGCATGAGGATGTAATCGGCGTGCTCACGGCCTCCGGCAAGCCCGTGGCGTTCCAGCGGAGCAAGGCCTTCCTGGCGCTGCAGAAAGGCGAGAAGATCGCGTTCGAGAATGTCAGGCTGCGGCTCGACGCCGGTGGTGTACGGGCGGTGGATGCAGATGGGTCGGACCTCGGCAGTCACGAGGCGTTCTGGTTCGCCTGGTCACAATTCCACCCGGAAACCGCGCTCTGGCCGATGTAGAGGACGGCTGGGAAGCCGCTCTTTTTTCGTTGCATCTGGCGACCGGGCCGAAGGAGCGGTCCTTAGAAACGGATATTTGTCCGGAGACCCGAGCGGCGGCTTGGCTTGCAGAGGCTGTCAGTCTCTCATAGCAATCTGATCACACCGGAGTTCGCAAAGCGAAACGCTGCTGCATGTCGCACTGCGCATTGTTGCGTGGGAATTCCGGATTGCCGTGATATTGTTTCAAATTGGTTCAGGGTTGGTTTGCACGCTGGATGTTGGGGCATCGCGGGCGGGGCAGGCCGAGTTGGCGTGACGAAGACCGAAGTGGCGGGCGGGGGATTATGGCAGACGCACAGCCGGGGGGTGGCAAGGGCAGCGAGGCTTCGTGGCTGGCGAAGGTGTTCGATGCCCGCAATATCGGGGTGTTCTTCTTCGGCGCCTCGATCTTCGCGATCGAGTTTACCGAACTTTGGGCGGTGAAGGTGCCGCGCACGGTGGCGCTGTCGAACTTCGACATTCTGTCAAACTCGATCTTGAACATTCCGCTTTTGCTGGTGGCTGTGCTGGTCAGCCTGCTCGCGTTGGCGCTGATTGCGGCTCTGCTGTCCGTCCTGGCCGTGCTCGTACAAGGGGGGCTTGCGGGAGGCACGGTCGCGGTGGCCTATCTCGCAGGGTTGGCCGTCTCTCGCGAGAAGCCCCTGCCGGAGGGTACCGCGCGGCACCGGCTTGTGGTCTGGATGAAGGCGCGGACCCGGGCGTTCTGGCACGCGCTTATGGATCTGGCGCGGCGCGGGTTCTCCGCTTTGGGGCACCGCCAGCCGCCCGGTTCGGTCAACCACCTGCTGCAGATCGGAGTGACGGTGGCGGTTTTCCTCTCGATCTGGGCAATCGGGTTCCTGAGCGCGAACCACTATCGGGAGCGGATCTACAATTTCGAGCTGGCCGAGGAGAGCACTTGCGGCAGCTACGTGCCGCCCAAGGCCGCGCCGGACGATGTCTTCGGCCCGAAGACGCAGGCGGTGCTGCGCTATCTGTTCGAGGTGCTGCAGCCGACCGATGTTGGCTATATCAGCCTCGATCCGCGGTTCGCGCAGGAGTCGGGCCTGGCGGAGCGCTTGCTGCCGGAGGACGCTCTCGCCTCTGGCAGCAGCCGGATGCAGAGCTGTGTGACCTATGTGGGCGATTACGGGAAATGGGCCTTCATCGTTCCCCGGCACGATGCGGAGCAGAAGGACGGGTTTCTGATCCAGCGCGACAAGATCCAGGAATTCACCCGGGTCGCGCCCGGCGACAGCGCCGATGATGGCAACCCGGTCTTCCCGCTGGCGGCGCTGGATGTGGAGACAGGCGATGCCCGGGCCTTCGTCAGGACCATGGTGGAGGCGCAGCGGGAGATCCAGGCCAACCAGAACCGGATCGCGGAGGATCTGGCGGCGCTCACCGCCGCGATCCGCCGGTTGGAGGCCGCGAGCAATGAGCGGCGCGGTGCAATCGACGAGCGGTTGCGCCGGATCTCGCTTGCGCAGGATGAAGCGGAAGAGTCCATCGAAGAGTTGTCGGCGCGGGTCGCTGAACTGGCGGATCGACCAGGGACGGGTTCCTCGACCGATCTGTCGGCTTTGAGCGCGCGGATCGACGGGCTGGCGGCCGATATCGAGGCGCTTCTCGGGCGCACGCCCGGAGTGTCGGATGGCGACACCGGCGCTCTGCTGGCCGCGCTTGCGGCCCTGTCGACGCGGCTGGAGGCGCTGGAGCGGCGCCCCGGTGTGGTGATCGTCGAAGGGGGCTCGGGAACTCAGGCGCCACAGGGCGGGCAGTCCGACAGCGCCGGGGAACCGGATGACGGGTTCCCGACCCGGGCTGCGGGTGCGGTCGACTCCGTGCGCCGGATAGGTGGCGCGCTGGCGGAATGCTACCGCGAGGAGCCGGCGATCGGCCTCGTGAGTTTCGGGCGCAATCAGGTCGCTGTGCCGGAGGGGTCGCAGATCGATACGCTGATGGCCAATCTGACCGAGGCGCTCGATCTTGAGGCAAGGGCTTCCGGGGACCAGACGGCGCGGGCGGTCATCTTCGTGCGCGGGCGCGCTGACAGCCTGGGCACGCCGGAGGTCAACCGCCGGATTTCAGAGCAGCGTGCCGCGGCAGTGCAGAAGGCGCTGGAGCGGGGGCTGGGCCCGGATTTGCTGGCCAAGGGGGTCGAAATCGTCTCCTTCGGCATCGGTGAGAGCATCACTTCCTTCAAGGATGGGCAGCCGATCGGCCCGCGCACGGTCGATGTCGTGCTTTGCATCGCCTGAAACAAAAGGCTTTTCCGCGCTTTTGCCTGCGGCCCACAGAAATTCTGATTGAGCAAGATTGAAAATTTCGCGTGGTGCGCGAGAATCGCGCCAAACAGGGGAATACCGAATGCGTGTGTGTTTGTTCGCGGGCTTTGTGCTTGCGTGTCTTCAGTCCGCCTCCGCCAGTGCGGCAAGTTTCACAGCCAATTTCGAAAGTGGCCTCGACGGCTTCACGATCCAGTCGTTCAATGCGATTGGCGCCACGATCTCGCAACCGGAGAACTTCATCTCGGTGAACGAGACCGACGGGCCGAGCAACTTTCTCGAGGTCACGAACGAGACGAGCTTCGGGGTCACGCCTCGTGTCTCGATAGCGACGCGGACGATCGATATCGGCGCGACGTCGTCGTTCCTGTCGCTGGATGTGGCGCTGCTCGGGGTATCTGGTCAGAACAACGGGAACGACACCTTGGATGCGCTGTCGATCGTGCTGGTCGAGCGCAATGATCCCGGCAACATCTTCGACGATGAGTTTACGTTCCTTTTCGACTTCGAGGCCGGCGGCCCGGTGAATGACCCGTTCGGCGATGCAGCGGATGCCGGGGTGCCGGTGTCGACCTCGCCTCCGTCCGATCCGTTCTTCGATGTGACGTTCGAGGCCGATCTTTCCGCGCTGATTGGCCGGACGCTAGATCTGGAAGTCGCAATCTTCAATGAGCCGGACGGCCAGAACCTGACGTTCGGGGTCGACAACGTGTCCCTGTCGTCTGGGGCCACCGTCGTCCCACTGCCCGCTGGATTGCCGCTGCTCGCGGCGGCCCTTGGCGCATTCGCCGCCTTTGGCGGGCGGCCGCGCCGCGGCTGATAAGACCCTTTCCTGGCGGCCGCGCCAGGTTCTCTCATCCCAGCAGAAGGAAGCCTGCCATGTCAGAGACCACGTTCGAATTGCCGGATGATTTCGAACCGGAGGCGGATCTGCCCGAGGTGGAGGCGATCGAAAACCTCGGCGCCGCCACGGATGAGGAGTTGGAGGACAAGGCCCGCGAGTATCAGACGAAATCGGGCGATCTGGTCGCGCATCACAATTACTGGGTGATGCAGATGATCGAGGCCGAGGGGAGATACGTTCAGGTCTTCGAGAAGGTGACCTTGCTGGAGACCCTTGCCGCGACCACCCTGGGGGTGCAGCCTGGGATCGAGCTTTACGAGGAGCTGGAGCTTCTCAACGTCAATCCCGAGGTGCTCAAGTGGGTGACGATCGGCGGCCTTGGGGTCAGCGGCTTCAGTCTCCTGAACAGCATCTACGCGTTCTACAAGACGCAGCGGGCATTCAAGTCGCTGGATGCGGGCATCGCGCTCGGCACAAGGGCGGGGGCCACGCTCGGCGATGATGCGATCCGGAATCTCGCCGCGCTGAAATCGGCGCGGAAATGGAAGGCGGTGGGCATCGCCGGTGCGGTCCTGACCCTGGGGAGCGCCGGGGTGGGCTTTCTCATCGAGCGGGAGAATGCCGCCCGGCGCCGGGCCTACCTGGTCTCGCTGGTCGAGGAAGGGGCCGCCTGGTTCGACTCGATCACCAGGAACATCAACAGCCTGAAGGGCGCGGTCAGCACGATCAACGCCGAGATCCAGGAATTGCAGGATGTCTGGGGTTTCGAGACCTTTGAGGAGATGGCGGAGGCCTTGAAGGATCAGGTGACCCGCGCGGGCGAGACGGATGCGCTGTTCAAATCCGCGACCCGGATGTTGTGCGCGGGCCTCGAACAGGGCGATGTCGCGCAATACACCGGCCTGCCGCCGATCCTGGTCGCCCGCCGCGCCGGGCAGATCACCCAGAACCCTGCGCTTTGCGACGCGGTCTGAGGCGGCCATGGGATTTATCAAAGGTGTGGGCGACTTCTTCTCGAAGGAAGTGCCGAAACTCGTGACCAAGACCGTGCCGAAGGTGGTGACGAAGGATGTCCCGAAGTTCTTCACCGAGACGCTGCCGGGGGTGACGAAGAAAGAGACCTACGCGCCCGATCTGGTCAGATCGCGCGAGCGGGCCGAGGCGCGCAAGGCGCAGCTGGATCGCAACAGCACGATCTTCTTCGAGACGCGGACCAGGCTTGAGAACACGCGCGCCGAGTACGAGCGGCTGGCGGAGGAGTTCACCAACTCCACCGTTGAGCGCCCAGAGCTGTCGCGCCTTCTGAGCGACAAGGGCTGGAAGACGATCCCCTCCACCGATATCGGCAAGGTGCTGAAGGATACGGAGAACACGGTGCGCTATGTGCTCAAGTTCTTCACCCTCGATCTGACCGAACTGATCTGGATGCCGAACGAGATCAAGAAGGAGCGGGAGCATCTGGCCAAGCAGAACGCGGCGCTGAAAGCCGCGAACGCGAAGCTCGATCGTGCGATCAGCGAGATGAAGGCGATGGAGGCCGAACTGGCCACCAGGATCGCCGAGTTGAAGGCATTCTTCGCCGAGCAGGGTCTTGAGGAGGGCACCGCCGCCTCGGAATTGCAGGCGGTGCAGGCCGAGAGTGACACGCGGCGCGCCATGGCACGGCGGCTTTTGGGCGATGGTGTGCCACCTGCGGATATAGCCTTTGTCACCGGGCTGCCGGTTGAGGATATCGCCGCGCTCGACCCCGATGAGGATGCGCTGGAGGCGCCCGAGGATATGGCTGCCGATCTGGCTGCCGAGGGGCTGGACGCCGATGAGATCAGCGCCCTCGGCATCAAACCCGCCGCCTGATTTTCAAGAAGGAGACGCCAGATGGCCGATTCCGAGTTTTTCCTGACGCAGCCGTTCAAGACCGATGATCTGAAGGCGCAAGTCGTCTCGCTGCGCGATGATCTGGTCGAGAAGGACGGGATCTGCAAGGACCTGAAGCTGCAGCTTGAGATCATCGGCGCCGATCTGAAGCTGATGGAGGAGAAGACCGATTTTCTGCAATCGATGCTGGAGCGGACCTTTGCCGTCTTCACCCCGCCGCCGGTCTCGGCGGAGGAGAACGCCTTCGATTTCCTGACCGAGATTGTCTACTCGAAGCTCTCGCTGGCCGAGCAGGCGAGCGGGGTGGTGGGCGGTGTCGCCTATCTGGCCGGCAGGCTCGGCCCCGGCACGCTGAGGATGATCGGCAAGATCCCAAAGCTCGGCGGCGCGGCGCGGCTGAGCAAGGCGGCGACCTTTGGCAAGGTCGCAAAGCTCGGCAAACGGGTGCTTGTGCTTTCGGCAGCGATCTTCGTTGTCGAGGGGATCATCAAGCTCGTCTCGGCGAAGGAGATCAATCGCGCCCTGCGCAAGTCGCGGGATGACCTGCTGGGGAATATCCGGGAGGCCGATGCGGTCGTCGCCGAGTATCGCGAGGCGATCGCCGAGGCGACCAAGCTGCGCGACACGCTGCTGGTCGATGCGGGGGCCGCGGATGTGCAGGCCTATGTCCGCGTCCTGAACGAGTCGATTGCCGATGTCGGGCGGCAGAAGGCCTATGTCTCGATGGCCCGCAAGATGCTGCGCAAGGGCATGCCGGGCGAAATGATCCTGCAATTCGTCGACGGGATGACCGAGGAGACCCTCGCGGATATCGCGCAGCGCCTGGAGATCGAGAAGGCGATCATCGGCGGCGAGGCGGGCGATGCGATTGCCCAGCGGCTTTCCCTTACGGCCGAGCAGGTGGCCACCGTTTTGACCATCGTCGAGGTGCGCGAGGCGCTGATCCGCGGGATCGCACCGCAGGAGGTGATGGAGCGCCGCGGCATCCCGCAATGGGTGCTGGATACGGAGATCGAGTTCCTTGAGGAGGAACTGCCGCCCGCACAGCCCGCGATCGAGGGTGATGGCGATCTGGCGGCGACGGCGGCGGCGCTGCTGGTCCGAGCCGAATGCCTTGCCGATCTGCGTATGGAACTGGCCGCCAAGGCGAAGATGCAGGGCGGGGTTGCACCGGATGCCGTTGCCGCCGAGCTCGGCCTGCCCGCGACCACGATCGCGGCCTGGTATGCCGATCTGGTCGAGGATCGCGAGGAGGTGGCGGCCCGGGCGGCTGACGGCGGAAGGTTCGAGCCTGCCGATCTGGCGGCCGAGCTGCGCCTGCCGCTCTCCGTCGTCATGGCGGTCCAGGGCTGAAGGGATGGAGATGGTGGAAGAACCGCCATCATGTCGGCGGTCTGAGAGCTATTTTCTTTTGCCGGTGTCGTAGTTTTCGAGAACGCGTTGAACCCGTGGGTCGTCTGCCATCCGGTCGACGAACTCCCGCAGCTTTGAGAACGATTTCGGGTCGATGCGCGTGCGCTCCAGCCAGCTCAGCATGGAGAAGAGATAGGCATCGGCGACCGAGCGCCTCTCGCCGAACAGATAGGGCGCCTGCAAGCGCGCCTCCATCAGCGTCAGCAGCCTTTCGATCCGCGTGCGGGCCATGACCCGCAGCGTTTTGTGCTCCGACTGCTCGGGATGCAGCATCGAGGGTCTGAAATGGCAGCGAAACGCGGGATGGAGCTCGCAGCTCAGGAAGGACAGGGACTGTCTGAGCCGCGCCTTATCCTTCGGTGACGGACCGGGCGCGAAACGGTCGGGGGCAAGATCATCGATATAGCAAAGGATCGCTGAGGCTTCGCTCAGCACCTCACCATCGTCGAGCGCGAGGGTCGGGACGACCGCCATCGGGTTCAGCGCGAGATAGCGCGCACGGCGCTGTTCACCCGGCCGGAGAACCTCGACCGAGTAGGGAAGCTGCGACCATTCCAGGGCGATGTGAACGCCCACGGCACAGGTTGCTGGCATACTGTAGAGCTGCATTGGAGCCCCGGCATCCGCGTTGAAAACGCTAGAGGAAACGATATCCGGATCGCTCTCGCAGACGATTCCACGTTTTCCGCCGATGCATGTTTCCCGCGGAAAACATGCAACGCGATTAAACATTGAAGATCGGACCGGTCTCCTTCGCGTAAAGCTCATCGCGCCATGTTGGAAGAGAGCGCGATATCAGACGAGGATGAGCCGGTGGGCAAGCATGAGCGGTCGCCCATGCTGGCGGATCTTGCCGCGATTGCCGCGCATGGTCTTGCAAGCGTCGCATCGGCGAGCCGGGCGGTCATTGCGCGGCTCGGGAACCGTGAGTTGGCTGTCACCCATGCGCCCATGTCCGATCTGCTGCTGATCCCGGCGAGCCCGTGCCGGATCTCGGTCCGGGTCGATGGGGGCGGCGATCAGCTTCTCAGGGTCTCACCGAATACGCTGATGATCTTCCGACAGGGCCGGACCTATGAAATCGGCTTTGCAAGCTGCGAGAAAATGGTGGTCTGCGCCGTTGATCCGGCCTGGTTTCAGGAGGTCGCACGCCGCTGCGATGCCGCTGATCCGACAGGCGTCGAGCGCGCGATCGACACCATCCTGCACCCCGATATTCCGCCCATCGTCGATGCGCTCAGGCGTCATCTTTCTTCACCCAAAAGCCCGCATGAGCGGTTCATCACGCTGAATGTGGAATTGCTGGCCTCGCATTACTTCTGGCATCAGGCGACGGAGCAGTACGAGCCGCCGCTTTCGATCGGGTTGTCGAATGGGCTGTTGCAGGTCGTGCTCGAGGAGATCGAGCGGAACCTGGACAGGCGCATTCTTGTTGCCGAGCTCGCCCAGGCTGTGCTGATGTCGCCCTCGCAGTTCTCGCGTGCGTTCAAGTCCGTCATCGGGGTCTCGCCGCAGAGCTACATTCTGGAAAGACGGGTTCTGAGGGTCCAGGACCTGCTGGAGGAGATGGATCTGCCGCTGGTGGAGGTCGCTTATGAAGCCGGGTTCTCAAGCCAGGCTCACATGACCTCGACCTTTGCCAAGGTCTTCGGCATCACGCCGGGGGAGTATCGCAAATTCGTGGACACTCAGAACAGCGAAAGCGCGGTTGGTTGATGTTCACTGGGGACGACGGTCAGCGATTATCCGCCCGGTATTCCAACGGTGTGCTGCCGCGCTTTCTCTTGAAGAGCGAATTCATGTGAGACTGGCTTGAGAAGCCGGCCGCATAGGCAATCTCGGCCAAGCCAAGGCGGGTGTTCGAGAGCAGGTCGATCGCCTTGTCGATCCGCCGCTCGATCACCCATTGATAGGGCGGAAGGCCGGTCCGCGCCTTGAACTGTCGGGCGAATTCGTACTCGTTCGCTCCGGCCATATTGGCGAGGGTGCGCATGCGGATGGCAGTATCGACATTGCTGTCGACATAGTCGGTGATCATGGCGAAGAGCGCGTCTGACAAAGGCCCGCTTGCCCGTTCTTTGTGCTCCTTCTGGACTGCGATCGAGACTATCCGGGAGGTTATGGCGAGGATGGTCGAGTCGATGAAGAGGGCGCCCAGATCGCCGCCGGTCTGGCCTTCCTTCCACATCTCTTGAACCAGATTCTGGATGACCACGTCGCGATGCACGGATTTGAGCATCGAGCCGATCGGGAAATTGGGGGTGCCGCAGTCGAGTTGCGCGGTCTGGAAATAGCGTTTCGGCAGCCCAAGACCCAAGACGGTATGTTCGTCATGCAGCTCGAAACTCGCCTCGGTATCAGAAGGTACGACCAGAAAATCGCCCTGGCGAATGATCGTCTCGAACGTGCCCTCGCCAATATCGAAGACCCCCTGCGCCGGTTTGCTCATGAGCATTTGGAGGTTGTATTCCTCCAGCGCAGCATCGGGGTAGGCCCCCGCGGGCTGGCGCGTCATGAACATGCCAACCATCTCGCGCCCTTCGACCAGCGCCTTCTCAATAAGGTACTGGCCATAGGTTTCTTCGTAGAAACGGAGATAGGAATTGGGTTCAACCGTTACCGACATGATGGCATCCAAATACTTCTGTGCTTGATCCCGATAAGGTTCGAAAAGCACGCGGTTCAGAGACCGCCCGGCCGGTTGACAACATCCGCGTTGTTGTGGTCCCCGCGAGAGATTTAGCACAAGGTGTCGTAACGTAAAGCTTGTCGTGTCTTGCCGCCCTTGCGTGAAGATTACTGGCGGTTCGCTGTGTTGGTGTGTTGTGAGGCTCTCCTGGGCAGCAAGTCCTGCGATCGAAGCGGCATCGGACCCCCTCTGCTTTCACCTTCCGCAGCCCCTGCCGGTTCAGCCGAGGCAGGTTCTGACCATGACATCGCGAATATAGAGCACCTCTGGCCGCCCGGCCGCGCGGGCGGACAGGATGTGGGAATTGGTCCAGCTCGGAACTTCGAGCGGCAGCGCCCTGACGACAAGATCGCCTCGGCCCGAGAGCGACCGCGCGGCTGATCGGGGCAGTGTCGCGATCGCGCCGCCTGCCTCCAGCATGTCGGGCAGCGGGCTGAACTGCGACACGGTCATGACGACCCGGCGCGACAGTCCGCGGGCTGCGAGCGCTTTGTCGATAACGCTGAGCCGGGATGCAGCCCGAAAGGACGTCACCACGTGATCGGCCGCGAGATAGGCGGCCAGCGTAAGGTTCTCCGCGGCCGGGTGGGTCCTGGGGACAAGGCAGACGAATTCATCCTCGTCGAGAGGCGCGCAGTGGAAGCGGCGCGGCACTTCCTTGAAGACACCAACCGCCAGATGCACCTCGTCGGCGTCCATATCCGCCCAGAGCGTATCCTTCTTGAGAACCCTGAAATGCAAGAGCAGACCCGGCGCATCGCGGCGCACTTCCCGGATCAGGGCCTGGCCCACGCCTGCCATCATGTTGTCGGGCCAAGAGATCGCGACCTCTCCCGTCGCCGATGCGGGGTCAAACGGGGCCGGGTCGCTCACCGCGCCTTCGATCAGGCGCAACGCTTCAGTGATGGGCCCGGCCATGGCACGGGCCCGGCTGGTCGGCTCCATCGCGCCGGGGGTGCGGATGAAGAGATCGTCGTCGAAACGGGCCCGTAGCCGCGCCAGAGCATTGCTAAGCGACGGCTGCGCGAGCCCCACACGCTCGGCCGCGCGGGTCACGTTCCGCTCGTCATAGAGCGCCTGGAACACTTTCATCAGGTTCAGATCCAGGCCATATATATTCATCGTGTCTATGTATTCTATAGCAACTATCAATTTCAAGAATTCCTAGCCCCATCCTACATTTCAGTCATGAGGCGGCCACCGGGCTGCATCTGAGACGGAGAGAGCAAATGAAGATCGCAATTCTTGGTGCCGGACGGATTGGTGGAAACCTGGGCAGGCTGTTGGCCCAGGCAGGACATCGGATCATCTTCGCCAGCCGTAATCCGGGCCGATTGGACGGTCTTCTTGCTGTGACCGACGGCGATGCCAAGGCCGCGACTCTCGATGCAGCGGTGGCTGAGGCCGATCTGGTGATCGAGGCGCTGCCCTATGCAGCGGCGCTCGCGCTCGACCCCAATGCACTTGCCGGGAAGACCCTTGTCAGCGCCTCGAATTACTATCCGAGCCGCGATGGCGAGGTGCAGCTTGGAAGCTTGGGTCAGACGGAGGTTCTGGCCGACCGATTGCCGGGCGCGAGGGTCGTGAAGGCCTTCAACATGCTCCACTACACGATCTTCGAAGAGCGCCTGAGCGGCGGCCAGCCCGATGTGGCGATGGCGCTCGCGGGCGACGATCCGGATGCCCGGCGCGTCGTCTCGGGTCTGATCCGGGATGCGGGCTTCGTGCCGGTGAACACAGGCCCGCTGGTCATCGGGCGCAGCTTTCAGACCGACGGCCCGCTCTACGCGAAGACAATGTCGGATACCGAGATGCGTGCGGCCCTGGCGGGCTGGCAGGCAGGCGGCGGCGCCGGGTCAGCCGGTGCCGCTGTGCATGATGGTGAAACCGTCCCTGGCTCATCGAAGGCGCCGCTTGGCAGCGGCTACGGGATAGAGGCCTAGGCGGTCTCGTTCGAAACGGCGGCCAGTTCTGGCCGCCCCAACAACAGGAGAAAGACGAAAATGACAAAGCTTTCAGCAAACCTTCTCATCGGCCTCGCCCTCGGCGCCATGGCGGCGACCTCGGCCAATGCAAGCTCGATCTTCGAGCGCCATGACGGCAAGACCTATGTCGACCAGTCCCGCGTGATCGAGGAGACGAGCGGCTTCGCATACGGCCTGCCCGAGGCGCCCGAGGGCACCTACTACGCGGTCATCAATGGCGACATGTTCACCATCGACCGCAAGACCGGGCGGGTCGTGGACATCATCCCGATCGCGGCAGCACTGATGAAGTGAGGCGGGAGTGCCTGCCACCCTTGGCCCCATCCGCCGGAAGCACCAGAAGGCGGGTGGGGACCAGAATGAGGTTTGAGGAGTGCCCGCACCGCGCGTGCGCATGATTTCAGGGCCGGGAGATGATCTCGACCTCCCAAGGGCCGAAGGCGCGGATCTTCAACACATGACGGGTATTCAGCGAGACATGCATGCGGCCACGGCCCTTTGCGGTGGTCGTGACAATCGGGCTCTGATCGCGAAAACCGGACATCATGTTGATGATCGTCCTGCTGGAGACCGACCTGCTGGCGTTGGTATCCGGCGCATCTTCGTCATCCGGCAACACGGAAAGGGAGAACGCCTGGCCCGAGGTCGTCCACAGGATATCGCATGGGCAGTCGACCGGGATCATCCGGTCCCCCTCACCCCTAAGTAGCCGGCTTGTCGGTGCGCCGAGTGCGTGGAGCGGATCCTGATAGGGGGCCGCGCCCTCCTCCGACGGGTCCGGACCGTTCATCATGGCATTGATCTGGCCTGAGAGGTCCGTCTCGGCCATAGCCGCTCCGGACCAAAGCAAGAAGCTGATGAGGACCATTTTCCGGAGTTTTGCGGCGGGCATCTCGACCTCGATTGCCAGTTCCTGCAGTATGACGGTTTTGGCGGGACGTCGCACGCTGTCCTAACGGGCTAGTCCCTTTAAGAAGCTGACCCGGACGCCCGGACTTGGCATCATTCGCGGATGCCAAAGTTCTGGAAGTTTCCCATTGTGGCATTGCCCGTTATCGGGCTTGTCGGCTGCGTTGCCGGGCCGGCGGGGCTGGCGATCGCCGGTCTGTCGCTCTTGGGCGATGTCATCATGGGCGGCAATGGACCCGACGGATCGCCGCGGCTGATGATCGACCCGAACAAGGATCTCTCGGACGAACTGGCGCGGGCCGATTCTGCCGTCAATCCGCAGTGCAAATCCTATCTCGACCGAATCAAAGCAAACGCGGCACGCCCGCAACCCGAGTTGAAGCCGGGCGAGTGCCGCACGACGCTGGTCTGCCTCGGTGGCATGAGCCATCCGCTGTCGATGTCGGTGTGTGCGCCAGGCGAGCGGGATCTGATCGCTCAGACACGCGCAACCCCCCGAGCCGCAATCGGCGCCGGGGGGCGGGATTCTTGGACCTGGACCGAGGACGACTGAGGACCTACTCCCCTTCGAGCGTCGTCAGCACTTGATCGGCCGGACTATCCGTCGTCGTCTCCGAGACGGCTGTCGCATCCTGTGAGCCGTCGGAAACCTGATCGGCGAGGATTTCACCCGTCGCGTTGTTCAGGATGATGCAGGTGTTGTTGGCCGTGGCCGTCGCCGACCCGCCACCACAGACGATAGTAGTCGAGTCCCCCGGCGCGACCAGCCCGGTCGAGGAGGAAGATCCCTGCGTCTGACGCATGGAAAACGCGATCTGGGCCCTGTTTGAGCGGTTGAACTGCCAGGGCTGGTCGAGCATCTGGGCGGGGGCCGGCGTAGCGGTTACGGCAGATGCGGCCGCGGCGAGAAGGCTGATCGTAAGGCTGCGCATGGGTCCGGTCTCCTGATCCTTGAAGATGGTCTGGAAGCGGCCCGGGGGGCCGCTCCCTTCCCTCAGCCGGCGATAGGGGCTTACCGCCGGAGAGCTTCTCAAGATGTGCCTTACTCGAGGTCGGGCACACCGACGTTGACGTTCAGGTTGTTTCCAACTGCCGTCGCTGTCGAGTTCACGATCGGGTTGACGCTCGGGTCACCCAGATTCGCGTAGTTGTTGAGCGTGACGTTGCTGACCATCGACTCGGCCATGATGTCGGCAACCGACACTTGGGTCACGTCCGCAATCAACAGCTGATCGCCAGGAGCCGCAGCCGAGAGATCCACGCTCATGTTGTTGCCAACTGCCGTGGCATCGCTGTCAACCCGAGCATTCAGGATGTTGTCGACCGACGAGAAAGCTGAGATTTCAGCCTTTTCGATCGCACCCACTGTCGCCGCGATCGCGGTTGCCAGCCCGATTTGGGTATGGGTGTTGCCGAGACCCGAGATCGCACCGATTCCCAGGAGACCGGCAAGTGCTGCATCACTCGGCGGCCCGTCGCCATCGTCCTCGAAGAAGTCAGGATTCACGTCGAACAGGATCTGCGCGTCGTGAAGCTGAGTCGATACGGCGGACTCGATGCTCTGGTTGTTTCCAACCGCAGTCGCGGCGGATGCAACCGTGGGCAGTTCGGTCGGCGCATCAAGTGCGTCTTCCGGAACAACATCGAACGGAATTGCGCCATCGACATCGACGAAGAAGTTCAGCTCGTCGGAGCCTTCATCCTCGGTACCGCCCGTCAGGACAGCATCGACGAGGCCCGGGCCACCGCCAGGATCGCCTGCTACCGGCGCAACGATAACGCTCGGATCCTCCGAGTCGTCCACAATGGTGGTGAACTCGAAGGTTTCGTCGATGACGATCACGCCGCCACCACCTTCGCCAGCTGGCGGATTGTTGGTGATGTCAGTTACGGTCGACACGGCTTCCACGTCACCGATCTGGATCTGGAGCTTCTCGATCTCGGTCATCCCGGTCGGGTTGATCGTGGATTCGATGAGGATGTTCTTGATCACCGTCTCCTCAACGACCTTGTTCCATTCCCAGTTCAGTTCGTCGAACGCTGCGGCGGGGGACCCCGCCAAGGCCACGGCGAGGGCTAGTGTCGCCGAAGAGGCCTTCAGTACTCTGAGAGATTTGCGCATAACGCTCCTCCTCCTTTGGGGTTAAGTTCCTTCGGCGGCCGACACCTCGGCCTCCTCGGGTGCGATTTGCTCCAGATACGACGCCAGTCCCTCAGACCTGACCAGACCACAGTTGGGCTGGGTTGGGAGGCCCAGGAAGTCCGTCATGATCTGAAGCACAGCCATTTCCACGACGGAGCGGACGCCAAGTTGAAGGGGTTCGTTCTTGATGGCCCCGGCGTCGAATTCGACAAGCGTGTCGCCGAAGAAGCGGAAGATGTTGGCTTGAACTTCGAAGCCGTAGATCTGCTTCTGCAGGCTGGACACATAGCGGACCTGGAAGGTCCGAGAATCAATCACGCGGAGATCCAACGCAACATTGATCACCACGGTACGCGCACCGGCCCCAACACCCTGCACAAACAGCTGGGCACCGCCGGAGACGATGTTGTAGTTGAGCTCGGTCAGCGCGCCGACTACGATGAAATCGCTCGCCGGAAGCTGGCCATAGGCATCAATTGGCCGGCTCAGACGGTTCTGTTCCGCAAGCTTCACTTCCGCGAGCGGAATACGCAGATCGAGACGCTCGACCAGATGGGCCTTGCCGGTTTTGAAGAGCGCCGAGATCACCATCTCGGAGACGCCCTGGCTCAGCGCATGGCCGTTATCGTCGAAATTGATCTGGCCGGTTTTATCGGCGACCTCGCCGACGGCGAAGACGGGCAGGTTGTTGGCCTGAATGTTCGACAGGTCCGCCAGGCATTGCGTGTAGGGCGTGTCGTTGTTGGTAACGGGGAAGCTAAAGGTCGGCGTTACACCTTCGTTTTTTGCTCCCGGGATGGCAGCCGCACAACCGGTCAACAGAGCTGTCGCGAGTACCGCTGTTGGAATGAATGAACTGCGCATGTTGCCCCTTACGAAACTGTGAGGTCTACCGTTTAAGGGTCCTACGGGTAACTATGTTGCGCAATCGTCCAATCAGACATTCAGAATATTAGAAGAATTAGTACATTTGAGTATGATTAGTACGATTGGAGGCTGTCTGTTAGGGCATTATCCGAATGGGCTAGTCCCACAAGAAGCGTTGTTTCTTATCTGAGGCTGTGTGATACGCGCCAAAATTGGACTATGTTCGTTCATATGACTGGGTTCAAAAATCAAAGGATCAGACGATGAGAATTTTAGCACTGGTGACTGCGACACTGCTGGCATCTCTGATCGGAGGAACCGCTGAAGCGCAGCTCAATAACCGCCCATATGCCTTCCCCAACACGCCGACTGGCGGCGTTGGCATCAGCCTTGCCGGACGCCAGGCGATCTTCAACGAGCAGTTCCTTGGGGCCCGGCCAGAGTTTTTTGTTCGCGACGCGACCGGTAGCCTGTTGGATGTGCGACGCGCACCAGAGGGGCTGGCGGTGCTGCAGCGACCGGGCGACGGCAACTTCGTTCCTAGCTCGCGTGGCACTGCAAGTTTCCGGGGCGGGAATGTCGGCATATCGGTCGGCAGCTTCAACTCTTTCTTTGTCCCCCGGCGTGGCGGTACGAACTTCGCTATCCTGCCGCGGCAATCCACCTCGGAAGAAGCCGTGACGTTATGGACGACGCGGGTCGTGTCGGATGCTGGAGTGATCTTGGGCAGGCCGAATGTGGTCAATTCCTGGACCGGTTTCGTATCCGGCCTGTCCGTGGTTCGCTGAAAGCCTAAGCCGGGTTCTCGCTTACCAGCCCTTTGCTGTAAGCCCAGACGGCTGCCTGGGTCCGGTTAAGGACGCCGATCTTCTTCAGGATCGACTTGAGGTGCGCCTTTACCGTCGATTCGGAGATATCGAGTTCCCGGGCAATCACCTTGTTCGGCGCGCCGTTGGCGATCAGAGTCAAGACGTGCTTCTCACGTCGTGACAGCCCTCTGGAGCATGGCGGTTTCTCGACCGTCTCAGGCGGCAGCTCGATCCCCGACCGCGGCGGAGGCAACGGATCAACCCCACGCGCTGCAACGGCGATCAGCCCGCTCTTGATCAGGTTGATGTACTGCATCAGAGCTTCTGCTGGCGCTTCGTTGGTGATTATCCCGTGCGCTCCGGCCGTAAGGCATTTGTGGACGATTTCTGGGCGGCTGTCGGCGTCGTCGATCAGGATCGTTCGAGCCGTGGGATAAGCCGCGTGAATGTTCGCAAGGTGGGCAGGAGTACTTTCCCCCTCCAAACCCATAAGGATGACGTCTGGTGGTTGTGCCGCCGAGGCGACTGGAAGATCGAAGGTGGTAGCTGTGTCGAATATGACATCGAAGTCGTGGTGTTTCAGAAGCTCGACCAAGCTGTGGCGGACGAGGCAGGACCCGTAAACCAAACCGATTCTCATTGTAAGCGCCCCCTGGTAATGTGGTGGTGGAAGCTGGCTTTGCCGGATTGGTGGGACCGGCGAAAGCTGACTTTCGGCTAACAGAGCATCTCACACATCGCTCTGCCGACCTGTCTCGGGACGCGAGCATCTGCGCCCCTTCGCCTAAAAGTATACCCCCGAAACGGTTGCGGAATTTGACGAAAGTCAATTCGAGAGATGTTTTTGCAAAAGCATCATATTTGGGGAGCTCTTTTGTCTGCCGCAGCGGCGGGACCATCCACCGCATCCGCTCGCAGCACTGCCCGAAAGAACAGAGGCTCCTTTCGATCAGCCGGACCTATGACGCCATCAGGCGGATCTTTGAAGGGCTACTCTGCTGGATCACACCCTTGCGCCGCAGGGTGCTGAAGGAGCGGCTGACCGTCTCGACCGTCAGTCCCAGATAATCAGCAATGTCAACACGCGACATGGGCAGAGAAATCTCTCCGTTCACAGCCTGCTGACTGGCAAGTTCCTTTATAAAGCTCGCCACTCGGGCTTCGGCCGGGAGATGGGCAAGGCGGACGATTTGCTTTTCCCTGATGCGAAGTTCGCGGCAGATATGATCGCGGACTGCCTGCTCGAGCGATGGATTGCCCTGGATCGCCTGGTCGAGCTGGCCGCGGGGCACCCGGCGCAGGGTGACGTGATCAATTGCCTCCGCACCGGAATGTCGGGTCTCGAAATCCTCGAAGCCGAAGAGGTCTCCCGTCCTGAAAAAGCGAACGATGTGGCGCCGGCCGCTCGGGGTTATGATGCTACAGCGTACGTGGCCTTTGAGAACCATGTAGATAAAGCTTGCGGGGCTCCCCTGCAAAAAGATCGCGGCCTCGGGAGCTTTACAGACGATCTGGCCGTGCCGCTCGTAGTGATCATGGAGGAGGTTCTGACGCGGGCAGAAGGGTGCGAGGTGGATTGCGTTCGCCACGGAACCTGCCGATTTGGTGCCCTTCTCGTCGCGATCATCAAGTCTGTTGGCCAACCTTCGGCCATCGGCCGGAATCCACTCGTTCATTACCAAGAACTCCTCTGACTGAGATCAGCGAGAAGGATCATTATGGCACATGATTGATCGTTTCTGTCATAATCCGCACAAAAAAATCCCTTCCCGTTGCTGAAAATAGATTATTGAGGCCGCCGGATCGCGCGATTGGGCGATGCCTCGCGTTCCTTGCGATATGGGCAGACCGTGTAGAATTCGGCGCTGATTTGGGGTGCTACAGACTAATTTCCGGGCAGTGCACGAGGATTGATCACTGCGCCTTTTAGGCGTGGGCGACCGAGGGCTCGCGCACTTCCTCGTAGTAATCGAGCGCGCTGGTGAACCATGCGGTGCCGCGGGTCACGCTGCTGAGGTTTCGTGACAGCTCCTCCTGACCCGCCATGGGCAGCCAAAGGCGGAAGATGTCCCATCCGGCCGCGCTGGGGTCCTGTTCGAAGCCCTGGACCTGGCCTTTGAGGCCGCTCGCTAGCTGCACCAGATCGCCGGCGAAGATCGAGGGGACATGTACCTCGACATTCAGGATAGGCTGCAGGACGGTCGTTCCAGCCTCGGAGAGCGCCTGCTTCACCGCGTTCTGGCCGGCGGTGCGAAACGCGAAGTCCGAGCTGTCGACGGAATGCGATTTGCCGTCTCTCAGGATCACGCCGATGTCCACGACCGGGTATCCGGCCGGCCCGCAAGCGAGCGCGTCGCGTGCGCCAGTTTCTACCGCCGGGATGTAGTTCCGCGGAACGGCGCCGCCTTTGACTGTCTCATTGAACTCGAACCCGCTACCGGAGGGGCGCTTGGTCACATCGATCACCACATCGGCGAATTGCCCGGCGCCGCCGGATTGTTTGCGGTGGCGGTGGTGCATGTTGACATTGCGCTGGATCGTCTCACGCAGCGCGGTTGGTACTTCGCGGCACTCGACCTCGAGCCCGAAGCCTTCGAGCAGCTTGTCAGTCAGACGCCGCAGATGCTGTGGCCCCTGAAGGCCGATCTCGTGCAGCCCCGTGACCTCGTCATGGGTGAGGGTGAGGCCGGGATCGATTTCGACGAGGTGGGCGAGGGCGGAGGCGAGCTTGCTCTCGTCACGCTCGCTGGCGGGCTGGATCAGTCGGCGGAGCGCATGGGGCCGGGTGCCCGCCCAGTCGGGCAGGGCTTTCCCGCCATCGGCACCGTATATATGACCGAGCGAGATGTGATCGCTCTTGATCGTCAGCGCGAACTCCCCGGGCGCAATCGACGGAACCGCCGCGTTGGCTTTGACCCCGTTCAGGCCACCGATGGTCGCGCCGCCGAGACGGTTGCCGGGTGCGATTCCATCGCCGAGGGCGCGGATGAGCACGGATTTGCCGAGATGCTTCACATGATCGGCCATGCAGCTCACAGCCATCGCATCGCTGGAAAGACCGAGCCGTTCTCGCAGCGCGTCTGTCCCTGGGACCTCGTGGCGGAGCGATTTCATCAGCCGCAGGATCCCGTTGCCATGGCTGGCGGAGCCAAGAAGCGCCGGGATCAGATCATGATGCTGGAGAGCGCGGGTGGCGATGTTGTAAACCTCCTCACTGACCGGGCTCTTGTCCTCGATGATCTGTTCAAGCAGGGCGTCATCGAAATCGGCCAGCGACTCGAGCAGGCTCGCGCGGGCTTCCTGCTCGCGCGGGAGCATGTTCTCAGGCAACTCGACCAGTGCGGAGCGGTCGTCTTCCCGATAGCGCCAGGCCCGTTCAGAGATCAGATCGATCGCGCCGACAATCTCCTCGCCTGAGCGCATGGGCACCTGGCGCAAGACGATGCCGTGTTCGGAGTATTCCTGAAGCGACGCGACGACATCGGCGACGCGATCGCTCGCCATATCGATGCGGTTGATGAAGAGGAAGGTCGGGATCTTCGACTCTTCGAGGAGGCGCAGATAGGGTGCGCTCAGCACAGCAGCGCTCACTTCGGCCGGAGCGCAGAGAACGGCTGCATCGCTTGCCGCAAGGGCCGGGCCAAGCTGCGAGAGGTTGTCCTGCCCGCCGGGAATATCCATCGCCGCCCAGCGATCACCCATGAACTCGAAGCTGGTGATCCGGGCATCGCCCATCATCGCGCGGGATTGGGGCCGCGCCCCCTCCAGCCCAGACAGGGCTGCGACCAAGGTTGTTTTGCCGGATTGTGATGGTCCGATGACTATGACCGCCCTCATCGTGGATCCTCCCATGTGTTATCGGCGCGCTATGGCGCCTCCTGCACGATGGAAGGTGTCGATGAGCCTGTTGTGCTGCCGGTCTTTTCTCGCGGTCCGCGTCCGGCATCTCTCCGGGCGGCGCGCCGCAGATTATCGTGACCAGTGTCGTCGTCTCGCCCCTGATCCGTCAAGGCCCCGTTGCCGGCTCGGCCAACTCGGTGGTGCGGGCGCATGGAAAAGACCGCCGGCGGAACCGGCGGTCTGCTTGTTTTTTGGCCCGGCTTAATTCGTGTCTTCAGATGCGGGCGCAGGCTTGTCGGCTTCCGGCTCCGTCTGGTCCGCCAGCACGCCTGCCAGGCCTTCCTCCAGGCTGATGCCGACTTCCTCGCCAAGCTTGCGAAGGGCGGGAAGCTGGACGGCCATGGCCCCGATTGCGTCGACCGCCTGGGTGACTGGGCTGGAGCCGCCCGGCACGGTGCCCTGAGGTGTCGTACCGCCGCCGCCGAGGCCGGAGACCTGGTGGATCTTGATCGAGTCGATCTTCTCTGCCGGCCGGACCATCTCGGCCACAATCGAGGGAAGCGCCTCGAGCCGGGCAAGCTGGACTTTCATCGCGGCGATCTCTGCCGAGATCGCGTTTTCCGCGTCGACCAGAGCGCGCGTGCCCTCGGCCTCGGCCAGCTTGTCGGCCTTCTTCGCTTCGGCCTGGATGGTTAGGGCGTCAGCCCGGGCCGTGGCTTCCTCACGCACGGCCTGTGCCCGGTCGGCGGCTGCGTCTTTCTCGGCCTCCGCCTCGAGCCGCAGGCGGGTTGCGCCACGCTCGGCTTCCCGGCGGGCCTCGATCAGGGCGATCTCCTTGGTCCGCTCGGCTTCGGCGACCTCGCGGGCCGTGGCGATCGCCTCGGCGGCCTTGGCCGCTTCGGCACGGGCGGTATCGGCCGAGGCACGGGCTCGGCTCTCCTCTTCGGATTTGGTCGCGATCACGATCTGACGCTCCTGATCGGCGACCTCGACCTGGCGCTCCTTGGCGATCTCGGCGGCACGGATAGCCTCCTCGCGTGCGATTTCCGCGGCGCGGATTTCGCGCTCCTTGATGATGCGTGCTTGCTCGGCCTCACGCTCGGCTTCGGCACGGCGGCGCGCGATCTCGGCCTCCTGTGCGGCGCGGAGGGTTTCGATCTCCTGTGTCTGGGCGATTTCGGCCTCCTTCTCTTCGCGGTCGATCTCAAGTTTGCGCTTGGAGGCCTCCATCGCGGCCTGACGCACGGCGGTATCCGCCTCTGCATCGATCTCAGCGCGCTTCTTCTTGGACTCGGCGATCACCTCGGCAAGTTGGCGCATGCCGACCGCGTTGAAGGCGTTGTTCTCGTCAAGGCTCTCGAAGGGCGTCTGGTCGAGCGCGGTGAGCGAGACCGACTCAAGCTCCAGACCGTTCTTCAGAAGGTCCTCGGAGACGGTGTTCTGCACCTCCTGCACGAAGTCCGAGCGGTTCTCATGCAGCTCATCCATGGTCATTCGGGCTGCTACGGCGCGAAGGCCGTCGATCAGTTTACCTTCGATCAATTCACGGAGCTGGTCGACGAAGAAGGTGCGATCGCCAAGCGTCTGAGCGGCACGCGAGATCCCGTCCTCAGTGGCGTTGACCGAGACATAGAACTCGACCCCCACGTCGACCCGCATGCGGTCCTTCGTGATCAGCGAGGCGTCTCCGGTCCTGCTCACCTCGAGCCTCAGCGTTTTCATGTTCACGAGGCTGATCTCGTGCAGAAGCGGGATCACCACCGTGCCGCCATCCATGATCACGCGCCGCCCGCCGGCGCCTGTCTTCACCAGGCTAACCTCGCGTGTCGCGCGCCGGTAAAGCCGCGCCATCACGAGCCCCACAAATATCATCAGTACGAGAATGACGAGCACCGGAAAGGCGAGTGCAAATATGGATTCAGTCATACAGTGTCTCCTTTGATTATTGTTTTGGTTTTCAGTCGAGCCCGATGGCCCGTAGTGAGCCGTCCCTCAGGCGAAGGATGGCGACTTCGGCGCCCTGGCCGAATTCCTCGTGGTCGTTCAGGGGCTCCACCATCGCGTGGTGCCAGTTCCCGTAGCGGTCCTGAAAGCGGACTTGGGCCGGGCGGCCGCGCGCAGCCGTGCCGACGGTGACGACGCCGCGGCGGCCGCCATAAGACCGGGTCGAGATCGCCGTCGTCTCGATCTTGGGGATCGCGCGGCCGATGGTGCGAGCGAAACGCACCCCGATGGCGATTGCGACAGGCAGGACCACCGGTATTGCGATGAGAGCCGGGAGGGTATTGCCCAGGAGCATGTTGGCGCCGCTCTGAAGGAAGTAGCCGGTCAGGCCGAACGCTGTGAGCGTGCCCGCGAGCCAAACGCCGAATGGCGCCTGGCCAATCCCAAGCCATGAGAGGATGCCACTGCCCGTGGTCGCACCGGATGCCTGCACGGCATCACCGGCCTCAACATCAAGCTCCAGATCGAAGTCGGCATCCGCGTCGACGTCGAATTCGACCTCGCCGCCCAACAGCGAACCGCCAATCAGGGACATGCCCAGTTCCAGGATCAAAAGCGCCATGACAAGGCTGAGCGCGATTGAAAATGGCAGCATCGCGGGTGATGCTAGCGTTGCAAGAAACGACACTATGCCCTCCGTAAAAATGATCAAAATTCGCATATATAATGCGAGATAAAGATTATTTGTGTTGTATATAGCTTATATAGTGTGCAACTGTTGATTTTGAAGAAGCTGAGTCGGAAAATGATCAGACGGCAGCAGATTTCAGCAGCGCGGGCGCTCCTGTCCTGGTCGCGTCAGGATCTGTCGGAGAGGTCTGGAGTATCACTGCGGACGATTGCGCGGTTCGAAGGCGGAGAGGGCGATATCACGACCTCGAAGCTCGAGCGGCTGGAGACCGCACTTGTCGATCAGGGCATCGAGTTCGTCGATGGGGGCGTCACGCTCGACGCTCTGAAACGGCGCCGCTACAGGGACTGAAGGGCCTCATGACTTTAAGCTGGCACGCCGCTGCTATCGATCCGATTTGGCAAAAAGCGGCATGACGCCGGTGATGAGGCGCGCGCCCTTGCCATAGGTCAGATAACTCCAGAACCACTGGGTCGCCACGATCAGGGGCGCGCGGACCCCAATCAGGAAATAGATGTGCGCAATACCCCAGAGCCACCAGGCCAGCCCGCCGGTCAGCCTCATCCAGCCGAGATCGACCACGGCGGAATGTCTGCCGATCGTCGCGAGATTGCCCTGATGGCGGTAGACGAAGGGCTTGGGCGCGGCCTCCCCTTTGATCCGTGCCGAGAGGACCTGCGCCACGTATTTGCCGCCCTGTTTCGCCGCGGGTGCGATGCCGGGAACGATGTCCTCTCCCCATGGGACCTTGGCCGCGTCGCCGATGATGAAGACATTCGGGTCGCCGGGAAGTGAGAGGTCGGGCTCCACGGGCACCCGGCCGGTGCGGTCGGTCTCCACGCCGAACCATTTGCCGACGCGCGGCACAGCAACACCCGCCGCCCAGATCATCGTCGCGCAGGGGATCGCCTTGCCATCCAGTTCCACGCCTTTCTCACCGTCGATGACGACGCGGTGGTTGAGGACCACTTCGACCCCCAGTTTCTCGAGCGCCGACTGGGCGTAGCCTGAAAGTTTCTCGGAGAAGCCGCGCAACACCCGGTCGCCGGCATCAATCAGCATGACCCGCGCCCGGCTCGGATCGATCGCGCGGAAGTCACGGCTGAGGGCGTGATTGGCGAGCTCTGCGATTGCGCCGGCCATCTCAACCCCGGTCGGGCCGCCGCCGATGATGATGAAGGTGAGGTAGCGCTGGCGCTCTTCCTCGGTCTCTGCCGTTTCGGCACGCTCGAAGCCAAGCAGCACGCGCTTGCGGATCTCGGTCGCATCGATGATCCGCTTGAGGCCGGGGGCGTGTGGCTCCCACTCATCCCTGCCGAAATAGCTATGGCGGGCGCCGGTGGCGACGATCAGGTAATCATAGGGGTAGCGGCCATGTCCGGTGACGACCTCACGCGCCTCGCGGTCGATGTCGGACACATCACCGAGAACGACCGAGACGTTTCTGTCCTGCGCGAACATGTGTCTGATCGGCCAGGCGACGTCAGCGGGAGAGAGCCCCGCGGTTGCAACCTGATAGAGCAGAGGCTGGAAAAGATGGTGGTTCCGTTTGTCGATGATCGTGATCTCGACGGGTGTCTTCGCGAGTTTCTTCGCCGCCGCCAGCCCGCCGAAGCCTGCTCCGATCACCACGACTTTGGGAAGGGATGTCTCGGGCATGCGGTTCTCCGCGGGCGATGGGTCCGGAGCGTCAACGCTCAGCTGTGCCTGATCTGACATGGCGCGACATTAGGACGTGCATTGTCGAACTGCACCTCACAATTTGAAACCGATAGCGATGATCATTGGACCAAGGCAATCGCAGACGACGCGCGGATGAATAAGCGAGGGGCTCGACAGTAAGAGTTGGCTTAGGGCCGCGTCGGAACCTTCTTGAAATCGGGGCGGCTTGTGTCGAGCACGGCCGGCTGGCTGCCTGCCGTGGGCACGGATTTGAAGTCGGGAGTGGCCGGTTTCAGCGCGGTTTCCTGCACCTCCACTTCCTCTTCAGGCGGTGCAGGCTCCTCCGGGGCGGCGACAATCACATTGCCCCGGCTGTCCGTCTCCACCAATTGCTCGCCGTCGCGCTTGTAGAATCGCCCGTCGTTGCAGCGGAAGAGCTTGACTTCGCGGAGCGAACCGGGGGCAAAGATCTCCCGACAATCGTCAACGCTCACTTGCGCTGCCGCGGGCGAGGAGAAGACGCCGCGATACGTGACATCATCAGTGGCCGAGGCCAGAAGGCCGTCGATAAGGACAGAGATCGCAAAAAAACAGCAGCAGATCCGGATCGAGTACTTCATCGGTTTGTCCTCCGTTCAGTCATCTCGCGGCCTGGACAGGCCCTCGTAAAGAGGTTGGTGCGAATAGCCCAACATCCCGGCATACCGTAAACATTTTGGCGCCCTCGCTGGTGACGGTTGCGAAACAGTTTAACAGATCGAGAGCACTGGCGTCACGAACCGTCGCCACTTCGCTGGAATACGGCGCAACCACCTGAAACATCGGCCAGATCCCGCGGCTAACGGAAGGATAAACGTTGTCGCGAAGCATTTCCGCCGGGTCTGGATAATTTGCGAGACAGGCTCGGCGTTGAGTGTTGGATCAAGGCTGGATGGCAAGGCTATACGGCCAGAAAGATCGTCGACAGGCGGATCGCGCCAGCGCCATAATGTTCCGTAGGCCTTTCTTGACAGCTGCAGTTTCGGCTTGCAATCAATCATATCCGCCAGCGCCACCTTTGGGCAGCAAGCTCTTTCGTGCACCCGGGGGGAGTGATGATGACTATCAGGCATCTCGTTAGAGGTGTGGCGTTTTTGGCGATCGTGGTCGCCTCACCGACGGCTCCTAACGCTCAACAAAACGACGACAGCCGGATGATCCTCATGCCGGACCTGATCGTTCAGGGCGAATTGCAGGAACGCAGCCTACAGGACAGCCAGACAAGCGTTGTGGTCATCCCGGGGGATGAGCTTGACCAACGCGATGATTTCGACCTCTACGACATCATCGAGCGCACACCCAACATCTCAAGCACGGGCGGGGAGAAAGGCTTCTCGATCAGGGGTGTCGGCCAGCGGGGACCGACAGGGGCCGGAACAGGCCTTGCGATCACAACCAATATCGACGGTGCCTCACTGCCCTCGGTCCAATCGGTCATCTTTGGGCCTTACAGCACATGGGATCTTGAGCAGATCGAGGTTTTGCGCGGGCCGCAGTCGACCCAGCAGGGACGGAACGCGCTTGGTGGCGCCGTGATCATTCGATCCGCTGACCCCACTTATGATTTCGAGGTCAAAGCCAGGGGCGAGATCGGCAGCCGGGACACGGCTGGTGGCGCCATTGCCGTAAACATCCCGTTTGTCGAGGATGTTCTGGCCATGCGCCTGTCGGCCGAAAGCGTGCGTACCGACGGCTTCATCTTCAACCCGACGCTCGGCAACGAGAATTTCGACGCGCGGCGGCAGACAACGCTTCGTGCAAAAATGCGTTTCGATCCGACGGATGATTTCTCGGCCGTGGCGCTGATAAACTATGCTGAGAACTTCGGTGGCGAGGACTTCATCGAGGAAAGCTTCCTGCCCGGCGCCCGCTTCAACTTCTCCGATGTCGCGGGGCTCGAAGGCTCCGATCATGTCACGCTCGGCCTGCGTCTCGGATACGATGTTTCCGACGAGATCCGCATCGAGTCTGAGAGCACGTATTACCGCAACGTCTATGTGCGTATCGAAGACGCGGATCTCTCCGCTCGTGACGAGGGCTTCTTTGATCTTGAAGACAGAGCGGAGACTTTCGCGCAGGAAGTGCGGCTCAAATACGAGTCCGACCAATGGCGCGGCGTCGCGGGTGGTTACTTCACGAGAATCGATCAGGACAATGACGCGCTCTCGCGGTTGACCGACGATTTCTTCAGCGATGTTATCCCGCCGGGGACCGAAATCATCTTTCCGCCGATCCTCGATCTGGAAGTCGATAGCCTCACTCGGGGCAGTTCGACGATCCTGAACTACGCGATCTTCGGGGAGGTCGAATACCGGGTCCTGCCGGAGCTGGGTCTGATCCTTGGAGCGCGTTTCGACCGAGAAACCCAGGAATTCAGTTCGGAAGACGAGGTCGATATCAATATCGATCTGCCCCCGGACGCGTTTCCCGTCCCGTCGCAGGAACCAATCAATCTCGAAGCCGACTTCAACGCGTTCCTGCCCAAGGCGGGTATCGTCTATGACTGGACCGACACGCTCAGCACCAGTTTCACGGTCCAGCGCGGCTATCGGGCGGGCGGTGCGCAGATCAATGCCTTCACGCGGGAGGTGAACGAGTTCGATCCGGAATTCACATGGAATTATGAGGTGGCGCTCCGCTCGACATGGTTCGACGACCGCCTAGTCGCAAATGCCAACGCGTATTTTCTGAGCTGGCGGGACCAGCAGGTGAACGTGGATGGGCCCAGTGGGTCCTCGCTGGATGTCAACACGATCAACGCGGGGCGTTCGCGGCTTTTTGGCGGGGAATTGTCGCTGCAGGGCCAGCCGCTCGACGACCTGAGCGTCTTCGGATCCCTTGGCGTCTCGAGGACCGAGTTCCTCGATTTCGTTGATGGCGGGCAGGACTTCTCGGGCAACACATTCCCAAACGCCCCCGCCGTTACGGCCGCATTTGGCGGGAGCTACTTCTTCGACAATGGGTTCGAGCTGCATGGCGATGCGAGCTATACAAGCGAGGCCTTCCGCGATGCGGCGAACACGGTGGATGAAAGGCTGGACAATCGCCTGCTGCTGAATTTCCGCGCCGGATATCAAGATGAGAACTGGGGAATCTTCGCCTATGGCCGCAATCTGCTGGACACGGATTATGTCGTCGCGCGTACATCCCGCGGGTCAGACCGTGTTCGGGTCGGTGAGCCGCTCACGTTCGGCGCAATCGCGACCGTGAACTTCTGAGTGCGTTCAGCGGAGGTGCGCGGTCCGGGGCATCTGTTGACGGGCCGGAGGCAAATCCAACCCGTCAGTCGCGCTAAATTACCTCGGGTCTCATCTCACCGATGCGACCCGGCGCTGTCGTCGCTACTGCGTGATCGCCTTGGTCTCCAGGTACTCGTGGAAACCCATGGGACCCGCTTCACGGCCATTGCCGGATTCCTTGTAGCCGCCGAAAGGCACGTCGTAGTCCCCGGCGTTCCCGTTGACGTTCACGACGCCTGCGCGAAGTTTGCGGCTCACCCGATTGATGCGCTCCCCGTCGGTCGACTGCACATAGGCTGCAAGGCCGTAAGGCGTGTCGTTCGCGATCTCGATTGCCTCATCCTCGGTATCGAAGGGGAGGATTGCGAGGACCGGCCCGAAGACCTCCTGGCGTGCGATGGTCATGTCGTTGTTCACGTCAGTGAAGAGCGTTGGCCGGATGTAATAGCCCTTGTTGAAGCCCTGCGGCCTGCCCGGGCCGCCCGCGGCCAGACGCGCGCCATCGTCGATACCCGCCTGAATGAGCCGTTGGACATGGTCGTATTGCTTCTTGTTCACGACCGGGCCAACATGGTCGCCCTCCTTCATCGGATCGTCGATCTTGGTGTTCTCGACCACGTCCGTGACCAGATCCACCACCTGATCGTAGACGCTACGTTCGACAAGGAGCCGCGAGGCCGCATCGCAGGACTGGCCGTTATTGATGAAGCAGCTGTCGACCGAGATCTGAGCGGCCTCGCCCAAGTTGGCGTCGGCGAACAGCAGGTTCGGTGATTTGCCGCCCAGCTCAAGCGTCACCCGCTTGATCGTCTCGGCGGCCGCCTTGGTGACAGCCTTGCCGGCCCGGGTCGAGCCGGTGAAGGAGACCATGTCGATATCCGGGTGGGCCGAGATCGCCTCGCCCACGCCCGGACCATCACCGTTGATCATGTTGAAGACGCCCGGAGGGCAGCCTGCCTCGTCGATCACCTCGGCCAGCATGATCGAGGTCAGGGGCGAATACTCACTGGGCTTGAGGACGATTGTACAGCCCGCAGCGAGCGCAGGCGCGACCTTGATCATGATCTGGTTCACCGGCCAGTTCCACGGCGTGATCATACCAACAATCCCAACCGGTTCGTCGACAAGTGTCGAGCCGCCCCTGAGCGATGGGCGCTCGAACTTGTGCGCCTTAAGGGCTTCGATGGCTGCCTCAAGATGTCCCACGCCGACGGGCATGTGGACTTCGCGGGAGAACGAGATGGTCGTGCCCATCTCATGCGGCATCATCTTGATGAATTCCTCACCGCGCTTCTCATAGGCTGCGAGCATGCGCTCAAGCAGGGCGACTCGGTCCTCGACTGTGCTGAACTGCCAGGTCTTGAAAGCCTCCTTTGCGGCGGAGACGGCCTTGTCGACATCGGCTTTCGAGCCGAGTGCGATGGTCGCGACGACTTCCTCGTTGCCAGGATGGATGACGTCGAAATCCGTTTCGTCGACGGGATCAACCCACTCACCGTTGATGTAGAATTTCTTGTGATTGCTCATTGCGATCATCCTCCGGGCTTTATCGTGGTGTTTTGGAGCGGGCGCGTATGGCGCTGGCGGTCGTCGTGGTCGTGTAGAAGTAGCCTAACGGGAAGGCTGGTTTTCGTAAACTCTGTGATGCCTCGGCTGCGACGGCGGAAGGCTGACCGCCTGTTGGATTGGCCTGACTTCCTGTGACACTTGAACGCTGGAGGCAACGATACGCAATGCGCTGATTGATTTGCGTGCGAATTTCAGAATAGTTGCGTCTACGCAGGTCGGCCGGATGGCAGCATATCCGGCGCCCCACGGAACAGAGTTTGTTTGTCGAGACGACCAGCTTCCGGGGGTAGGGGTCATGATGCGAAGAGGATGGGCTTTGGCCCGGTGCGCCGGGCTGTCGTTCCTTGTGCAAGCTGGCTTCGCCGCCGCGCAAGGCAACGAGAGTGCGGATCAGAGCGAGGCGGTCCAGAACCCGCAGGCCGAAGGGCAGGAGATGATGGTCCAACCGATCATCGTCTTGGGGGAAAAGATCGACCGGCCGTTTCTGGAAACGACGACCAGCGTCGGTGTGATAACGTCGGAAGACCTCGAACGATTTCCGATTTTCAGTCTGCCGGACAGTTTCAGGAGGCTGGCCAATGTCCGGCTTCTCGACGGCAATGGCGGGAACAGCGCGATCCAGATCAGAGGCCTCAACGCCGATGGCGTCGCCGAGATCGCAAACGCACAGCCTCTGATTTCCTACATCATCGACGGTGCGACCCAGAACACCGAGGGGATCCGCCGTGGTGTGCGCAGCACCTGGGATCTCAAGCAGGTCGAGGTGCTTCGCGGCCCGCAATCCGGGCTGTTCGGGCGCGCGGCGCTGGCCGGGGCGGTTGTGATCGAGTCCAACGATCCCACCTTCTTTTGGGAAGGTGCGGTCAAGGGGCGGATCGGGAATAACGAACAGGTCGGCGGTGCCTTCATGCTCTCTGGCCCGATTATCGAGGATCAGGTGGCCTTTCGGTTCAGCGGCGAGTTGCAGGATGAGGAACTTGATATCGAATACGCCGATGCCGCCAACACGTTCCTCCGAGACGACACGTTCCAGAACGTGCGGGCCAAACTGCTTGCCGAGCCGGAAGCCGTGCCGGGACTTAGCGCTCTCTTCACCTTCAACTACGCGTTCGACGCGCCGGGAACGCCGATCGTGAGCGGCCCGGATTTCTTCGCCCGGACACTCGTCGGCGACGCGACTTTTGCCGAGAATCGCGAGGCCATGGTCTTCAACTATATCGGAGATATCTCATACGAGCTGACCGACGGGCTCGTCATCCGGTCCCTCTCCTCCTTCATTAACACGGATCTGGAGATCCGCAGCGCTCCGACCTCGACCGCCTTCCGGCGACGGGATACGCGCGACGGCGGTGACTTCACTCAGGAATTGCGCCTTGAGATCGATGATCGGGATGGCACCGGAGTGTCGGGCGTGTTCGGCGGCTTCTTCGGCGATTTCGACGAAACCATCGACAGCCTGATCGAAGCCGATCTGGGAGGAGGCTTCATCACCGTGACCGATGGCGTCTTCGGCGATGATACGACCACCACGGCGGTCTATGCGGACCTGCGCTATAACTTCTACGGCCCGTGGTCCGTTCTCGGCGGTCTCAGGTATCAGAGGGACCGGGTCCGAAACAGCGCGTTCACGGAATCTGCGTTCGGCGACACGGTTTTCGCGGCTGAGGAAACCTTTGACGTCGTGCTGCCAAAGGCGGGGCTCTCCTATGAAATCGACGAGACGCAGACAATTTCGGCGGTTGCGTCGCGCGGCTACCGGGCCGGGTTCACGGAGAACCTCGTGTTCACAGATGTGCCGAATGTGGTCGATCCGGAGTTTGTCTGGACATATGAGCTTGCCTACCGGTTCGTCTCGGCCGATCAGCGCCTGACGTTCGGGGCAAACGCGTTCTTCAACGACTACTCCGACCAGCAGATCACGATATTCGACCCGGTGTTCTTCCCGGCCACGAGCACCTTCAACGCGGGAGACTCGAAGTCGTTCGGCGCGGAGTTCGAGGGCCGCTACGCCTTTGAAAACGGGCTGGAGCTTTTCGGCGCGTTGGGTGTGCTGCGGACCGAACTGGATGGGATCACGAACCCGATCTGTGACCCCTCGGGCGGCAGTTGCGACGGGAATGAGTTCCCCGAGGCGCCTACGGTCACCTTCTCCGCCGGTGGTTTCTACCAGCATCATACGGGGGTCTTCGGATCGGCGGATGTGAGCTACACCGGCTCGTACTTCACCAGCGGAGACATCAACAACACGCCTGAACTGGAAGTCGACAGCTCTGTCCTGGTCAATGCGAGCCTCGGCTATGAGTACGAGGCCGTGTCGGCCAATTTCTATGTGAAGAACCTCTTCAACGAGGATTTTCTGGCGGGGGTTTTCCCCGGCGCGACGGAGGCAAACATTGGAGCAAGCCGGCGATTTGGCGTTGAGGTTCAGATTGGCTTCTGAGCGCGATGGACGATCAATAAGGTCGCATCTGCTGGGAAGTTACAGCGCGACAGACCGATGCGTTACACTCCTTGTGTTGCAGATTTCGTGATTGCCGTAGCCGCGAAACTCCTTGACTGCCTCTGAAGATGTCGCGTAGCGGGTTTGGGCTACGTTTGCGGGCAGTCCCGACGACGGATTTGGTCTACCAAGTCTTCGCCGGGATGGTTCTGAAACAAAGACTGGTGCTCTCCGGGGGTCATAGGAGGGCAGGAGACGCTCAGCAAAGGAGAAGCTGCCGCTCACTAAGCGACCGGCTGTTTTTTCGCTTTAGCACGGTATCTCGGGTCGTCGCTTGCAAATGCGGAGGATCGGTGGGGTGCAGATACGTGCAGTGACATGAAGATCAGCAAGTCACTCAGGAGGCGATACGCTCTGATCAAGGGAGAATCGTTCCCGGACGCCGTGAAGATATTCTTTTCGTCGCGGCGGGATCGCCGTGCGATGGAAGCCGAGAAGTTCGGCGTTCCCACCACCACCAATGCCTTGGACGAGGAGTGGTATGCCAAGACGCACGGGCTAGCCACGCCGTCGGACGCCGCGGGCCACTACTATCGCCATGGCAGCACGAGGGCGTTGGCTCCAAATCCTGAACTTGCAGGAGAGGACGGGATAACATTGGCTCAATGGGCCGTTGAGTTTCTAGTTCGAACCGATGTGGCCGTCGGACCGCTGGGATCCGAAGCCATGCCTCCCGGCGATGCCAGAGCGATCAACCCTTTCGACATCGACAATCCTCAGGGCAAGAAAATCGCGGTCGTCACGGCCATCTTCGGTGAGTTCGACAGGTTGCTGCCGATCGATCCCGCCTGGCTCGCGAATGCCGATTTCTTCGCCTTTACCGATGCCGTTCTTGAGCCATCGCACGGGTGGACACTTGTTCACAGTGCCTATCACAATGCCGACCCGAGGCGGTGCGCACGTTTCGTGAAGCTTCACCTGCCGACTTTTTTCTCCGACTACGACTGGGTGTTCTGGCTCGATGGCAATGTTCTGCTGTGCCAGGATCCACAATTGGTGCTCGAGGCCCTCGACTCGGAGAGTTTTGATTTCGCCACGTTTGAGCATCCTGACCGGAGCAATCTGGTTGCCGAGGCGGCGGCGTGTTTCAACTTTGGAAAGGAAGACCCGGTAACACTGGCGCGGCATCTCAAGCAGCACCAGAACCACGCAGCCTTCCGGGGCACCACTCTCTATGAGACAATGGTGCTTGTCCTGCGGCCCTCATCCCAGCATGTGCGTGATATGTGCGCGAAATGGTGGCGCTCGATCATGCGCGGCTCCAAACGCGATCAGCTTTCCCTGCCGCTGGCGGTTGCTGACACGCAAGGCCTCCGGGTCGAGTTCCTTCCCGATAGCATCAGCCGGTCGCGCTTTTTCACAAAGGCCACCCACGTCAGATGAGCCAGCGTGCGTCTGTAGAGGTCGTGGTTTGCGTCCACAATAGCCCGGAAGACGTGGCGTTCTGCCTGGACTCGGTCAGCGCGACCTTGAGCGCAAACGACACTCTGATCATCGTCGATGATGGATCGGCTGAGGAGACGCGGGACATCTGCCGCCGCGTCCAGATGGCTTCGCCTGACCAGGTACGTTTGATCCGGCGCGATGCGGCAAGCGGATTTTGCAAAGCGGCCAACGCGGGTCTGAGGGAGACGTCGGCGGAGATGGTGATCCTTCTTAACAGCGATACAATCGTGGTTGGCGACTGGATTGATCGTCTCGCCGCATGCATGGCTGCGAATTGGCAGATCGGCATCGTGGGCCCGCTCTCGAATTCGGGTGGATGGCAGTCGATCCCGTTCTTGCCAACACCGGAGATGCCCGGCAATCCGCTGATTGGTGGGCAGGAGGCAATCGAGGCGATCCACGCATATTGCGCCCGCTTCGGTGAGCTTTATACCTATCCGCTGGTCGAGCAGATCAACGGCTTCTGCTACGCCCTCAGCCGCGACGTGATCAGGACAGTCGGGCTCTTCGACGAAGAAAGCTTTCCCATGGGATATGGTGAGGAAAGCGACTTCACCCTCAGGGCGCTCGACGCCGGTTTCCTTTGTGCCGTCGCGGTCGATTGCTTCGTGTACCATGCGAAAACCAAGAGCTACTCCGCTGAAACGCGGGAGAAGTATAACGAGGCCGGGCAGCGGCAGCTGCGGCTGCTGCACGGCAAGGAGCGTGTTGAAGCGGCAGCCATATCGACCCACACCCATCCGGTGCTGACAGCAATCCGCGCGGATGCGGCCGACGTTTTCGCACGGCGCGGCTGGACGACGGCCGATAGGAGGCGGGAGAGTGGATCCGAGGCGCAGGATGACACCGCGAAAGCTGATTAAGCTGCGGGCGAGACAGAACCCGCGCTTCGCAGAGGCCATCGTCGCCGATGCGCGGGTCTCTGCAGCCGGTATGGCCATAAAGCGAGAAGCGTCACCATCTCGCTGGGCAGACATGTTTTTGGTGTTGAGAATGATATGGGTGGCGGACGCATACTTTGCGCTGATCCTGATCCGTGCTGCCGCATCGCTGAGGGCAGTCGGCATTCCGGTGCTTCCCACGATCCTGCGCCGTTTGGCTATTGTCATTGCTCAGGTGCATATAGGCGCACCAGTCATCCTCGGCCCCGGGGTGTTTCTCCCTCACGGCCAGGTCGTTATCGATGGCCTCGTTGAGATCAAAAGCAACGTAGACATACGCCCGTTCGTGACGATCGGGCTTGTAGAGGGTGAGTGGGTCGGGCCAACAATTGGCCGCGGCACCTCGATCGGGACGGGTGCGAAAGTGCTGGGGCCGATCACTCTTGGGAGGAATGTCAAGGTTGGCGCGAACGCCGTTGTTGTACGCGATGTGCCGGATAACGCGACGGTCGTGGGTGTGCCAGGTCAGGTGTCAAGGATCGGCGGGAACCAAACGGCTGCTCGTAGTCAGGACCCCGCTGTCTCGCCGGATTGACCGACCTGCCGGGGTTCGCCGAGAAATTCAGCGTCTATCCGGGGGCGCTCGTATGGCTTGCCCCGCAGAGCGATATACTCGCGATCAAACTCTTCTCTAAGCGAGACAGCGGCGTTACTCGACGCCCCGCCATGGATCTGATGGAAGGTTCCTTCACCTCCGAGGATACGGACCTTTGCGTCATCCAGCTCGCAGGCGCGCTTCCAGATGTCGAGATTGGCCAAGCCGCCGCCGAGGGCGGCAAACCGTTCATCATAGCCGTTCAGGGCGATCCAGAGTGCGCGATGCATGAAAAGTGCGTTGGTCTCAGATGGCAGGGTGTGCCAGCCCTTTCCTGAGGACTTCGAGAAGACGGAAATGTCGAACAAGCGATAGCCGTCGGTTTCCCAGCCGCTCTTAGTGAGCAAGGCGTCCTCTGCATCCGCGTCGTAGCCGTTCTTCAAGGCTTCCGACTGGACTTCGCGGCCGAGGTGAAACCCATGGGCGCCGACCACGGTTTTGTCACCTGTCCCGAGTGCGTCGATCGCCGCGCGCAAGAGACCTGGCGACGCCATGCGTGCGCCGTCTATCATGACGCCAATCTTGTCGGCACGCGCTGCCGCGATCCCGACATTTGCCGCATGGCACGGTGAGACACCGGTCTTTGGCAAGGAGATAAACGCAGCGTTGGGCACCTCACGAAGACACGCCTCGAGATCCGCAGGGTCGGACGAGCCGTTGTCCACCACAATGATCTCGACATCGTCAGCTGCAATGCCGTTCTGCATCTCAACCGAGAGCGTGCGCAGCGTTCTGGGCAGCTCCCTTGCCATGTTGTGCGCGACGACGACGAGCGAGAGTTCCGGCGCTTTCGGTACCTGCTTTCCCGTGACCGCAGCGGGCGCCGACGCAGCGGAGAGACAGGCCTTCAGATCCACAGCGCCACCCCTGGTGATCCCACTGACAGCGGCTTCGAGGCCGGAAATCGGTTCAGGTTCCAGAAGTTTGTCTAGTGCCCTGATCGAGGCCACATCGTATCTACCCGCCATGATCTCTTCTTCGATCTTGGTATAACGGGTCTCCAGCACGCGGTTCTTTGGATCGACGCCGCTCACGACGGCAAGGCCCTTACGATATGGCCCTATGAAGGTCTCGAAGACCGAGACCGTCAGATCCGGGCGATAGCGCCGGAGGATCGGAATGATCTTGTAGACATCACCGCACCACGCATTAAAGCGGCGGTTCCGCTCCAGCATCTCCATCTGTTCGGGCAGGACATCGTCGAACATGATGATCCCGCCCTTCTTCATCCATTTTTCGGTCTCGATGAAGTCGCGCAGGACGAACTCAGCCAGATGCATGCCATCGATAAAGGCGAGTTCTATCCCACTGCCGAACAGGCGTGCACAGCGCTCGGTGTCGGCGAAGAAGGTATCGCTGGTCTGCCGGAACAGACGGGCGGGCGACTGCAACTCGTTTTGGATCACGTAGGATGGGTCGACGCCGATTGCGGGGCACTCGGCCAATCTGAGGCTGGAGCCCGTATCGACCCCAATCTCGAAGTAGAGCGAGGGCCTCAGTGCGATGTGCACCTGTTTAAGGCAGCGCAGGTAGCTCAGGATTTTCTCTTCCACCCCGTTCCGCTTCGCAGCCTCGGGCAGGAGACCAATCGCGGGCAAAGGCGTCCGGGCCAGCCGCTCGTCGGGAGCGCCCCCGACCGAGAGAACGGGCCGGTAATCGTCGGTCATTCCACCGCGGATCCGGGCGACATAGATGTTGGCGAGCTGCTTTAGAATGCGGTCCCGCTCCTTGCCGAAGCTGCGCGAGATCGTAGGCACCCGCTGCGTGAACCGTCGTGTTTTGCCGTAGAGAAAGGGGCTGCGGGCATTGAGCACCATGTCGCTGCCCGTCACTTCCTCGAAACGGCGTTTGAACTGCGCGACCAGAAGGTCCCGTTCTTCGGGAGAGCGCTGCGTGGTCGTTCCCCGATGGTCCTGATGGAACGTGCCTTCTCCGGCCAGGGTCACGTACAGATTGTTGGGGTTGTCGATGAGGCGGGAGAAGAGCTCGAGATTCGCAAAGCCCGCACCCTCCTCATCGAATCTCTCGTCGAAGGCGCCGTACTCCTCAAACACGCGGCGCGTGCTGATCAAGCAGTTGGTCTCAATCGCTTCGACATAGGAACGGTTGTAGTTCTCCCCAGGGTAGACCGCATAGTCGAAGAGCCGATATCCATCCTGCGGCCAACCGAGTTCAGCGAGTGCCTCGGCTTCCTTCTCGAATGCATCGCCTGCGCGCGTCAGATTCTGTGATTCCTCACCGAGGATGAATTGCGGGACGTTGATGACCGGGTTGTCGAAGAGGTGCCAGATCTCGCGCGCATTCCTTGTCACCCCTGGAGACAGCATGTGCGCGCCGTCAATCATCACGCCAATCATCTCGAACCGGGCCGCTTTTATCCCCTCGTTGAGCGCATGCACAGGCGAGGGGTGTCCGTCGAAAGTCAAAATCCGTGTCACATGCGGAAAGCGTTCCTGGAGGTCGTCGGGAAGGGGGCTCGGTGATCCGTTGTCAACAAGGATTACCTCGATCTCGCCGTCATCGGCGCCCTGATAGGCTGGCGAGCAGGTCGTCAGAGTCCGCTCGATCTGTCTGGGAATATCGTAGTAAGCAACGACGATAGATAGCCCTTCGAATTTGCCTGGATTGGCCGTTGCCCTGGGCCTTTCCACTGCCAACTGATCAGTGACCCGGTCGAAGACCGCCTGATAGTTCCAGTCGCGTTTCTTGAAGCGATCACGCTCCTCTTCCAGGGCAGCAATATGATCGAGCAGCCGCTGGATCTTCTCGGCAGAATCTTGATCTTTCGACATGCTTGAACTTAAGCTCCAGACGCCCACCAAGATTTCAGGTGGCGGGCCCGTAGTAATCGAGGCCACCTAGCTGTACAAGCGCCAGCGCTCGAGGCCAAAACCACAGTGTCAGCACGCGAATGAGGATGCCATGGCAACCGCCCTTTCCGGAGAGGCCGCGCAGCAGAATGAAGATCTGATCGCCCAGGTGACTGAGATGGCAGACCGCTATCGCGATGGAGGTCAGATTGGCGATCTTGTCCGGTTGCGCGATCTGCGTGTGCGTGCGGGTCAGCGGATTAGCGACGAGATATTGACTGGATGGGCAGGCGACGAGGAGGAGATACCTCCGCAGCTCTTCGAGAGCGAGTCCTCCGATCTGCCCGAGATCGATGTCCGGGAGCTTTCTATCGAGGCCCTGCGCAGTGCTATGCATCACAACGGCGCTCTGATTGTGCGCAACTTCTTCAGTCCGCGCGAGGCGTTCGACTATCAGCGCGAGATCGAAGGCGTCATTGAAGCGGCCCGGGAGCATCATGAGTTCGAAGTGAATGGTGAGCCTGAGGTGAGATCAACCAACTCAAAGGCTCGTTTCCTGCCGTTAAAGAAGCCCGCTTCGGAAGAGCGTGGCGGGTCCCATGCCTTTCTGGGCAAAAGTGGAGCAATAGAGACATTTCTCTCACCGCGCGTTTCGGCCAAGCTGCTTGATAGTTTTGAAAACCAAGGCCTGCGAGGACTTCTGCAGGCCTATTTTCAGGACGAACCCTGTCTTTCTTTCAAGAAAAGCGTGCTTCGCCGCTCCGAACCGCTCAAGCATCCGGCTGAATGGCATCAAGACGGTGCCTTCATGAACAAGGGCATCCAGAGTCTGAACCTTTGGATCTCACTGACTGACTGCGGTGATGGCACGGAAAGTCCTGGAATGGATCTGATCCCCAGGCGCCTGACTTCAGTTCTGCCAACTGGGACAAATGGGGCGATTTTCGACTGGTCAGTCTCTGGCGCCACTGTTGTAGAGGCGTTCCCGGATACGACACCCGCCCGGCCGTTCTTCGCGGCTGGAGACGCGGTCTTCTTCGACCACTTCAATCTTCATGCGACATCGTCCAGCCCGGCCTTCACGCAGCCGAGATATGCGATCGAGACATGGTTCTTCTCGAAGTCCAGATGCGCTTTGAATCAGATCCCGGTCTTCTGGTAGTCTGATGGCGCCCATCGGAGGCTCATCCTATGTGGCTTTTTGCGAGCTAAAGAGCCGCCTGAGGCCTTTTCTGGCGAGCTTGACCGGAGCGTCGAGTTTCTTCTGCCGCATCCGCTCGATCTTCTCGTCGCGCTCGTTGAGCGCATCCCTCAGCAGCCTGACCTGCTCCGTCTTGAGATCGACACTCGCCGATAGACTGGACGCCCTCCGACGCAGCTCTCTAAGTTGATCATCGTAGGCTTTGACGATGTAGCCAAGCATGGGCTCCGCCATTCGGGTCTGTTTCTTGACGCGCGCAATCGATTCTAAGGGCTCAGAGGCTGTCGCGTCGCGCGTGAGCAGTCTCAGTGCGGCGTATGTATCGCTGATCCATCCGTGAGTCAGGTCGTGATGGATCACCTCCTCCGAGGAGTGATCGTGGTTTTGCAGGCCTTTGCTCAGCAGGCCCTCGATCTCCGGCAGGACATGGTCGATCGGGGCCGGGAAAGACGCGTCGAGCGCCTTCTCAATACCTTTGAGCGCTGTAGCAGGGTCATCGACCAACTGGTCATAGGCTATAAAGGCGCGGGGCAACCCGTCTGAGTCCACGACTGCATCGAGCATGTATCGCAACCAAAGCAGCCCTGCATTTGACTCAGTCATATTGTTCCGCCGTACCAGGGATGCGATGACCTCCAGCGGGTTGCGGATTACCACGACCGCCTGCATAGGCACTCTCTCTGAAAAAGCAGCGCGGTAGCTGGGAATCAGTCGGCAAATCCGCGGGTCCTTGATTACCGCAGGCTGACCGGCGGCGAACTCGTCACCGATCAGACTCAAAAGATCTTCCTGGAATGCGTCGCGGTCAGCAACGCGCATCCGGGCCAGATGGCCCGACACCCAATCGGACCAGACAAGGTCAGCTTGCTTGAGATAATTGTCGTTTAGACGCGCCAGCGGCTGGCTTTCCCAATGTCCGCGCCTGTTCGAGGTGTTGTCCTTGATCAGGGTTTTGGGTAGCCCGTAGCCGAGCAAGCTGAGCGAGCGCGTCAGCGCGGAGCTCCCGCTGCGGTGCATGCCGAGCACAAGAAGGATCTTAGAGGGAAGTCTTGTATCAGACATGATCGATCCATTATCAGAGCCCGCGGGCGCCGTCTCCGGTGGCTGACACTAAGCACCCCGAAACGCGCATTTCAAGGCTACCGGAAGTGCTGCTGAAGGGTGAGCGAGACAGCGTTTCCGGAATCGCCTCTTTGCGCGTCTCGAGAGCTTAGCTAGAAACAGGCAATTCTTGCGAGACGGTTCCACGTGCGGTTTCCAAACCTCCTCCTTGTTGGCGTGCAGAAATCCGGGACGACCTGGATGCATCAGACACTGTCCCGATCGCGCCATATCTTTGGATCCGCGAAGAAGGAGCTCAATCTATTCGGCCAGCCCGATTATCTCGACCGGTTGACCGAATATCAGTCGTACTTTCCCAGGGGTGCAAAACCCGGGGCGCGCTACTTCCTAGAGAGTACGCCGCACTATTTTCATGCGCCGAACGCGATCAAAGACGTCGCGGGACAGATCAAGTCGGTGATCCCGGATGCGCGGGTGATGGTGATCCTGCGCAATCCGATCGAGCGCTACCGCTCCGCCTACATCCACCACATGCAGAAGGGGCGGCTGCCCTATAGCGCCTCGATCGATGTTTTGACCGATGATCAGATCATGCTTTCGACAGGGCTATACGGCAAGATACTGAGCCACTGGCGCGAGGTTTTCCCTGATATCATCGTCCTGTCACACGACCGTTTGAAGACCGATGCCCCCTGTCTCATGCGCGATGTCTTCACGACGCTCGAAATTGAATGCGATCTGGACTTCAGAGGGGCTGCGGCGCCGGTCCATACCTCCGAGGAGAAGCGCCGCTCTCGCAACTGGCCTGAGGCACCAGACCTGACACCAGGGCTCCGCGAAGAACTGGTGGATTTCTATCGTGAGGACGTCCACCGCTTGTCCGAGATGGTGGATTTCGACGTTATCCGTTGGCTGGACACGGAGGCGAGTTAGCCCAGCCCAACGTGATCCCGCGTTCTAACTGAGCGGTTTGAAGTGGCCCGCAAAGCAACAAGATGCGAAGTCTCTTGAGGCGCCAGTCACAACATCTGATCGAATGCTGGCTCAGAGCTCGCTGGTCTCTGTTCCAGCCCCTATGTCGGAGAACTTTCAGACTTCGGCTTCCCAAACGCCCGGAAGGCGGCCGTTCGGATCTATCAAGACCGTGATCGTCTCGCCCACATCCGGGAGGCGTTTTCTGTGGAGCGGCACAGTACAGCCCTCAAGGCCATTATCAGTCCGCCAGTCGGCGCGGTAGATCGTTGCGTCGCCGACGCGCTTATTGCCCACCTTGGTGTGTCGAATGACCCGCGCAGGAGTCGGAATGCCTGTTCTCCGCAGCTCCCTCAAACGCCGTGCCCGCCGGATCGAGATGGTCCAGAAGAGCGTCGCCACTCCTCCGGCGACAAGCGCGATCAAGCCTGGGACGTGCCCATCTTCCAGTGTCTCCGCGCTACGCCAGATCAAGAAGAAAGGTGTGGTGAAAATCGTCAGAAAGAGCGCCCATACACCCCAACGCCCCATCATCAGCCTTAAGAATGAGCGTGATGGATACGACATCTGATACTCTCGCCTCAGCAAGCTTTGCGACCACATGCGCGAAACTTGAAGGAATTGTCCACGATGCTTGCTTATGAAATAGGTTCTCAAGTGTGCATCCACTTGGTCTTTGACCTGAACCCGTTTTTGTCAGGGCTTCAGACTAGCCTTTGGACGCGGGCAAGCGTTGGGCAGGTTGCCTCTCCGATAGTTCAGCGTCTCTAAGGCGATCCAAGGTCTCTCTACGGTCAAGAGGCCGAACCCACAAAATGGCAGCACACTCGACAGGCCCTCACCCGCCGAGGAAGAGCCGCCCTACATCCGGATTTTCCAGAAGTGCGTCGCCTTTGCCCGCGATGGCGATTTCGCCCGAGACCAGCACATAGCCGATATCGGCGAACTCAAGCCCTTTCTTCGCGTTCTGCTCCACCATCACGATGGTCTTGCCCTCTTTGTGCTGGAGGTCGTGGAGAATGTCGAAGACCATGTCGATGAAACGCGGCTCGAGGCCGATCGAGGGTTCATCGACCAGCAGCACCTCCGGATTCATGACGAGCGCGCGGGAGATCTCGAGCAGCCGCCGCTCCCCGCCCGAGAGCACCTTCGCCTGGTGTTTGCGCCGCGCGGCCAGACGGGGGTATTTCTCGAACACCTCCTCGGCGGCGTCTTTGGCTTCCTTGGGGTCTTCTTTCAGGAACCCGCCCATCCACAGGTTCTCCTCCACCGTCATGCCGGGGAAGACCGATTTGTCCTGCAGGATATAGGCGATGCCCGCTTCCTTGAGCTTCTCGTTGGGCGAGAGCTTTGAGATGTCGCGCTTGTTCGGCCCGTCGCCGATATTGATCGAGCCGGAGAAGATGTTGTTGAAGCCGAAGATCGCATGCAGGATCGTCGACTTGCCCGCCCCGTTCGGCCCGATCAGGCAGAGTGATTGTTTGCGCGCGACCCGCAGGTTGATCTCGTGCAGGATCTCCATCTTGCCGTAGCCCGCGCGCAGGTTCTCGATGGTCAGATACGGGTCGTTACCCGACAGCGCATCGAGATCCTCGACCGAGACGTTCTGGGCGATGGCGGCGGCTTGCGCGGTGACGGCCTCGACCGAGATGACCGTGTCGACGCTGCCCTGATGGTAGCCTCCGGCCGTTTTTGGTTTTTCGGTGTCGCTCATCAGTGCGCCCCCAGATATGCGTCGATCACACGCTGGTCGTTCTGGATCGAGTCCGGCGCACCGTCGGCCAATAGCTCGCCATGGGCCAGGCAATAGATGTGATCGGCCATGTTCATGATCACGCGCATGTTGTGCTCGATGATGAAGAGCGTGATGCCGAACTCGGAATTCGCCCGCTTCAGCCGCTCGATCAGGCCGTTGATCAGCGTCGGGTTGATCCCCGCCGTCGGCTCATCCAGCATCAGCACCGTCGGTTCGTTCATAAGCGCCATGGCGAATTCGAGCAGCTTCTGCTGGCCAAAGCTCAGATCGCCCGCGCGGAGGAAGCGTTTTTCGTAGAGCCCGACGAATTCGAGCAGGTGCTCGGCGCGCTCCTGCTCCTCCCTCGAATGTCCCGCGAACATGTCGCGGAAGGTCGTCTTCCGATGCGGGATCGAGATCAGCATGTTCTTCACGCAGTCCATCTGCTTGTAGATCCGCGTCTGCTGGAAGGTGCGGAGCAGGCCGAGCCGGGCGATATCCGGCACCGGCATGGTCGAGATCTCCTGCCCCTCGA
>JBCDDC010000006.1:0-173647 GCA_039180675.1 Pseudomonadota bacterium
CGTATCCGTCTCTACGACCGTGCTTGTGTCGATGCGCACAAATTCATCCGAAACAATCGGAGAGCCGCCCTCGCTGGCGTCGAAGATCCACAGAGGCCTTGTCATGGTCACAACGTTGCCGACGCTGTACGGCCCTGCGGGGCTCGCCACGGGAGGCACTAGGGCCAAGGCTCTGCCAGGGGCGGCGGCTAGTTGAGCCGTCGTGAACTGAAACGTACCCGGGCCGGTCGAGAACGGACCGCCGTTGTAGTTCTCGTATTCCGGCCAGCCCGTAACATCTACGGTGATCGTCGTGCCATCTGTGGTCCAAGACGGCGTGCCATCACCCTCGACATTCAGCGTCAGGAAGCCGGCGCTGGAGAGCAGGCCAAATCGCCGGCCGACTTGACACATGTCGCCGTGGTTGAGCCAACCTTCGCGCATTACGATGTCTGACCGCTGTAGATGCTCAGGTCCGCCAGGGCATGGACGTAGACGCGGTCAGCGCCAGTGACGCCGTTGAACAGTGCTGACAAGCTCTGCCCGACAACGCGCTCTCCTGCCGATACAGTTACTCCGAGCCGAGATGCGCTGCTTGGCGGGGTTTCGCCAGCGGCCCCCTGAAGCAGGAAGGCGCCGTTCAGCGCCTCAAACGACACGGTAGCGACGACCTCGCCGCTCTGGCCGAGCAGGGTCCAGCCGTCAGCGATGTTCAGGTCCGTGGGTCCAACTTGAGCCATGGAGATCTCCTATGTGATCTTGGACGCGGCAATGAAGGCGGCGTCGAGAACTTGCGAGTCAGTGATGTTGATCGGCGGCAGGGCGGCGAGAGCAATCAGTTGCGGGTTGCTCCGCTCGAAGCGTGTCGCGCCGCGGAACCGGATCTGATCTTCTTCGGGAAGTGCGTTGATCGTCGCCTGGATATCGGCGTTGTCGAGGCCGTTCGGGACGCCAAGCGCTAGAAGCTGCAGACTTAGCTGCACACGAGACACCGACTCTGGTACGACCTCGGCCACGGGGGCGTCCGCGGGGGAGAGGAAGATGCCTGAGACCTTCCTGAACCCGATGCCGACGGCATCGTTGACAACCTCATATCCGGGAACCACCTGATCCGAGACGATCACGTCGGTTACGACCCCGGCTCCATCGACCTTCGCATACCGCATCAGACACGCTCCAAGAGTATGATCCGCCCGTTCGCGCCGTCACCGCCAGCCGTGTCAAACCCGGTGCCATTGCTGACGTGAAGAGCCCCGCCGCCGCCTGCGCCCGGCCTGTTTCCAGAGGCTCCAGCTAGCCTCGAGCTTGCCACAGCGGTTTGCTGCTCGGGACCACCACCGCCGTATGGCCCGTCTCCGCCGCGACCTGAAACTTGGGCAATGCCGTGCGTTCCCCTTTGTCCGATCAACAATTCAAAGGCCAGGCTGGATCCCGAGTTGCGATCTTGGATTGCCTGATTGCCGCGCCTGCCGCCCCTGCCACCTCCAGCGGTGATGCTGAAGAAGCCGTCGCTCGCCGTGGTTGCGCCGCCGTTGGTACCGGCAGCATCGGCAACACCCACCCCGCCAGCACCAACGGTCAGGCTGAACGATGTGACACCATCGCTTGATCGCCAGTCCGATACGTTCTGGTCTCCAGAGTTTCCACCTGAAGAGGAAAGATCAAAGCCTCCTGCGCCGCCACCGCCACCACCCCCTCCGATAACGATGAATTTGTGCTCACCGCACAGCGGGTTCGGCACGACGCTCAGGTTCGTGCTATCGAAGATCCTCTGGAATGTTGCGTGTCTGGGGTAAAAGGCATTGTCATCAAGGGGATCGATTACGCCTAGACGCCTCCATGCAGCGTTGTCGGGAGAGCGCATGTTTACCTCGTAAACATCGATCTCCGTTGTGTTGACCCATATCTGGCCTGGAAAAGTAGGGGTCGGCGCAGTGCCTGAAACGACGATGTAGTCGACCTCCTCAACGCCTGCGATTGCCCGAATTTCATCGTCAGAAAGACCTATGTTCGTACGGGCTGCAAGGGGGCCTTGGGTCAGTGCGCCGATCACAAATCCCGCATTGACACCAATATTCTCTCGAGCCTGCGGCCCGTTCGTGGCAAGTGCCGCAATGATTTCAGCGTCTGTACGGGGCTCAAACTGCTCGCCGCCTTCGCCGACGATGGTGACCACACCCGTGGATACATCCAACGTCTTGATCGCAATCCAATTGCCGGCCTGATACTCGTAGAGCGTGCGTTCATTGCCATTCTGAATAACGATACGCTCAAGCTCATTCGCTTCTGCTGGAAGTGTGTCTCGAGGATAGCGGCGAGCATCGCGCCAGACCTGCTGCAGATCGACATAGCCACGCTGAACCTCGGTATCGACCTCGCCCGGCTGAACCGTGGTCTGGCCAAGAGTGACGCGTCCAGAGATGGTTTCTTGCTGAACCGCTGTGTTTTGCGACCGATCTAGCGTCATTCATTGGCCTCCTGCTCAAGGCCAATCTATCATCGGTCGATCACGTGGTGCGGCGCCTCATCGAAGGCCTGCTTTTTCCATTTTTCTAATGGCCTGGACGTAGGCGCGGTTGAATTTCAGCATCGCCGCAGCCTCAATCTTGTCGTACTTCTCGCGCTGCGCCTTAGACAGCTCCCGGCGACCGCCCATCGCGCGCAACTGGCTTCGCATCTTGCGAAGGGTCCTTTCGGCATCGCGAAGAGGCTCATCAAGAACGGCCGCAAACCAGGCGAGATCGCGCGGCGGCTTCTCGCCAGCCTTCTCGTAGCGCTTCACAGCCGCCTTTGCCTCGCGGTGCTCCTGACGACGATCATAGTATCGGCTGCGGTCCATCCACGCGCCCGAGGGCGAATAGACGATCTTTGCCAATGGGATATCCCGGCTTTCGAACTCATCGAACTCGCCCATCGCGCCCTTGATGGTGACGTCCACGAGGCCGCCTACGAAGCGTCCCATCCCGCCAGTCGCCGCCGAAGCGATGTGATCAAGATGCTCTGGCGACACGTCGATCAGACCAGGCATCGCCTCATCTCCGCCGGTCAGATCGCTCATTGTCTTTGCAATCGCGATCGAGGCATCGGTCGCGCCGGGGCCGAATTTGGCGAAGTCCGGGCCGGGGGCTGCGAGTTTGAACGGGCTGACAATCGGACGGCCTAGCCAATCATGGTTCGCGCCGATCTCATAAGCGGGCTTGAACACCGTTGGCGTGATCGCGTGCGTGAGCGTGTGACCGCCGATCGGGAAGAACGACGTCAGGGCCGAGCCCGCGAGGTTCTTGAACGCGTCCGAGCCCGTGGTTTTGCCCCGGCTCATCTTCGCCAGTTGGTCGCCCAGATAGACGAACACGTTATAGCCGTAGGGCAGGGGCACCGTCAGTGCATCTTCGCTGTTCGGCCCGGCCATGAATGTCAGGTTCATCGCCTTCTTGAACTCCGGGATGTTGTCGTAGGCGAGCGTGCCTTCCTCGTCTTCCTCGGAGATCGCGGCGTTGAGCATGTGGGTCAGGAACCCGATCGCGACCAACCCTGCCGCCGCCTGGCGTCCCCTCCGGCCCGAGAGAACGCGGAAGATGACCTGCGTCGACTGCACGTTGGCGTTGAAGAACATGAACCATGCGTTCAGGGCCGAGCCATATTCCCCGCGCCGGTTGAAGTTCACCGTCAGGTTCTTGGCGATCGAGGCCGCGCGTTGTTCGCTATAGCCACGCTTTCTGAGCGCGGCGTATGTCGAGAGGCGGACCGCATTGTCCACGGCGAGGTTCGCCCGCTCGATGAAGCCCAGGATCGGATTGTTCTCGGGCGTGATCCGGATCCACTTCGATGCGCGCATCAGCGGCGACCCGGCGATCAGATCCACGCGCTTCTTCATCAGGCGCATGGTTTCCTCGGGCTGGTCGAGCTTGAAGAACGACACCTTGCCGCCGACACGGCTGTACTCGTCGAACCACTTCTGCCACTCGGTATCGCGCGCGCCCTCGAGCCCCCCATATGACCCACGGAGCGCGCGGCCGTAGTTGGCGGCGACCTCGCGGATCAAGCCCTTCTGGTCCTTGAACTCTGACCCCAGGTTGAAGCCTGCCGTCACAGCGTCACGGAAGGCATTCCGAACGATGAAGTTCGGGTCGAGCATCGTGTTGGTCATGGACAGGAAGCGCGTTGCCGCGGACAGCATTTGCAGGCCAAAGCCCATCTGATCTGCGCCCATGGTGCCGGCGGCGCGGGCGAGGCGCTGGTCATGGAATACGATGCGGTGCTCTTCGCCGTCGATCTTCACCGCCATCTCGTTGTCGGCCATGAAGAGCGAAAGCGGGTTCTCCGCCATGTAGTCGACAAGCCCTGTCGAGGCGTTGAAGTATTTCCGCATCTTCGGCTTCTTCACCGTCCAGAGGTTCTTCGAAGAGTGCTCCGATGCCAGCTTGTGAAGAGCCTGACCGACGCGGTTCTTCTCGGAGCGGATTGCCACTTCCTGCGCCTGAACCAGCGCTCCGATCAGCGGGTTATAGGCCTCAGACCTACGGCCCAGCGCCTGCTTGGTCTCCTTCCCGCGCGCCCCATATCCCCGGCCGACGCCCGCAAGATCGAGGTACCCGTCCGAGAAGTCGGAGTCCGCGAAGCCCTTGAGCGGAACATAGTGCTTGTACTGGCTGTCCCACTCGTCGTGCTGCTTGTCGCTGATCAGACCGGCATCACGGCGCTGCTTCAAGGTCTCAGCCCGGAGATCATCGACCATGCGGCCGATCTCCTTGTAGGTCTCTGCGTCAGCGCTCTGCGCGACACGCTCCAGGATCATCTCGGCCTCGGCGTTGCTCATGCCGGAGCCGCCATCCTCCATATCCGGGTTGATCGAAGCGATGACGGCGTTCCGCTCCTGAGCGTGCCGGGCGTAGAGGTATTCGCCGACCTGCTCGACCGAAAGCGTCTTGGACGCGGCGATCTTCTCAAGGATGGGTGTGGTGAAGTCTCGATCGATACGGTCCAGCTTGTAGCCCGCGCGCCCGGAATACATCTCCTCGGTCAGGTAGGCGTCTGCATCCTCGTTGATCTCCTGACCATGGGCCTCGAGGACCTTCTGAGCCCGCAGGACCGGCAGGAAGCGGTCTTGGATCTTCTGGCGCGCTTTGTCCACCAGATCACTGACGGCCTCGCTGCCCGCGCGCACGCGGCCCCAGATGCCATTTGCGCGCTCGATATGCTCCCAATTCGCCCGATCGGGCAGAAACGGCGCCGATGTCATGGATTGGCCGCGGCGCGAAGGGTCGATGAAGCCGGTCGGGTTTTCGCTCAGACCGGTGATATCCGGGTCGGCATCCTCTTTCGGCGCATCGCGCTTCACGCCCGATTCCGCGAGCAACTGGTCTTCGATCTCCTTGATGCCCGCGTTTAACCGGTCCAGCTCGTCTTGCTGGGTAAATTCCGGCAGGCGATCAAGCGCGGCTTCGGCCTGCTTTGCCTTCTCGGCGTAGGCATCGCGTTGGATGGCGGCTCGCTGTGCTGCGGTGTCGATCGACGAGACCGGGCCTTCCAGCCTGCGAGCCATGCCAACCGGTGTGTCCGAGACAGTGACCGACGCTTCCAGCCCGTTGCCGTAGTCGATCGAGATCTCAGGCGTATATTCGCCGATCGATCGAACCACGCTCAGATTGACATCGAAGCCCGCAACCTCTCCGATCTTCACGTCCTCGATGCGCGTTTCGGCGTCGAGAGCCTTGCGGACCTCACGGATGACGGCTTCGCCGGCCTCTTTCCGACCGGTGTATTCGACGTCGGCAACGGTCATCTTGAACTTGTCGCCGCTGAGATCCGCCTGACGCGGGACGAGTTCCTGCCACTTCTTCGCCTCTTCGGCCCAGAAGCCCGCGCTTTGCTTGGCTGACTTCGCCCGCTGCTGGGTCGCGTAGCGCTCGCGGACGATGCCGTCCCGACGCCGCTCGAGCATGCCGCGCTCGCCCTTCATCTCGGTCAGTTCCAGAATGCGCGGGTCGGCGGTCGACATGGCCTTGGCTTGCTCGTACTGGCTGGCCTCGCCCAGGTCGTCCATCTTGCGCACGCTCGGGTCGCCGTCAAAGAAGGCCTCGATGAACCGCGCTTTGGTCCCCATCATCTGCCACATCGTGGCGTCGTAGGTTCCCTTGGTCGAATAGTCGTAGATGCCAATCTCGCGGTTCATGTTGCCCTGCCGGACGCCGCGACCGTTGCGCTGCTCGTCATCGGCCGGGAACCAAAGAGGGTCGAGGTTGTGAATGGCCGCAAGCCGCCGCTGCGCATTCACGCCCGTGAACATGTTCTTCGAGCCGATCAGGATCCGCTTCTTGCCCTCATTCATGTCGTTGAAGAGGCGGTACCGGGCCACGGCGTTCTTGGCGTCGGAAAGATTGGCGATGTCCGAGCGAGGCACGCCGCGCGCGACCAGGCCGTTGACGATGTGCCGATGCACCGAGAAACCGGGGTTGTGCTGGGACGGGTTCACGCCCAGGGTCGAGAACACCATCTGTGTCGCTGGACCAGTCGTGAAGGGTTCGGCCTCATATCCTCCACCTTCCGCGACCTTGTAGAACGGCTGCTCTTTCGTGTCGTGGTAGATTTCAGCGATGTTGGCGATCATTTCTTCCAGCTTCGACGCGGTGTCGGCCTGAACGTCCGGGTCCACCAGCCGCATGTCGATCGCTGCAAGACGTCCGTCGTTGATGACCGAAAGCAGGATATCATCACCGGGCGCTGGCGGGCCACCGCGCTGCTCGATCGCCACCATCCGCTCCGCAAGCTTCTCCTGGAACGCCTTGAGCTCGGGGGAGGGCTCGACCACCTGCAACTGACGCTTGCCGCCTGCAAGGCGCGGCCGGGTCACATACTGCTCGAGGTCTTTCGATGTGACCACGTCCATCTTTTGACGAACCATCAGCGATAGCTCGGCGGTATTGATGAACTCGGCGAAGCGGGTGACCTCCTTGTATCCACCGGACGGGGTCTGCTCGAGCGCGGTCGCGGTCTGGCCGAAGGTCTGCGCCCACGCATCGAAGGTCTCGACACCCTTGGCGTCCAGCTCGGCGCTTTGAATGTACCGGCTGACCGTGAACAGTTCGGCCATGGTGTTGGTGATCGGCGTTCCCGATGCCAGGACAAGTCCGCGGCCCGGATTGATCTTCTCCAGGTACCGCGTCTTGACGTAGAGGTCCCACGCCATCTGCGAGCCCTCGGGCGAGACGCCTTTGACGTTGCCCATCTGGGTCACGAAGTCGAGCTTGCGGAACAGGTGCGCCTCGTCGATGAAGAGCATGTCGACGCCCATCTCTTCGAAGGTGAACACCTGATCCTGACCGCGCTTCTTGCGGCTCTCCAGGCGCTGCTCGACCTTCTCCTTCATGTTTTCTAGCCGGGAGACCGTGACGCGATCGCCCCGTTCGGCTTTGGCCGTCGTGATCGCCGCGCTGATCTCATCGACTTGCTGGTCGACCAGTTCCTTGTTGAAGGCGTCCGAGACCGGGATGAAGCCGAAACCCGTGTGGGTGATGATCACCGCGTCGAGATCCGATGCCGCCACATCGGCGATGAACTGCCGGCGTCTGTCGGTGTGGAAGTTGCGCTCATCGGCCACGCGGATCTTGGCCAGAGGATACTGCTCGTAGAACTCCTTCGTGAACTGCGCGATCATGTGATTGGGAACCGCGTACATGGGCTTCTTCACCAGCCCCAGGCGCTTTGCCTCCATGCCTGCGCCGATCATGGCGGACGTCTTACCGGCGCCCACGGTGTGCGCCATGTAGGTGCTGCCCTCCTGGAGGATACGCGCGATCACCGCGCGCTGATGTGGGCGCCATGACCAGTCAGACGAGACGCCCGGCGTCGTGAGGTAAGAGCCATCGTAGCTGGGAGCGACCTCGGAATTGAACCGGATGTTGTAGATCTCGGCGAGTTCTTCCGCGCGACCCTGCTCCTCCCAGAGCCATGAGCCGAACCGTTCGTTGATCTTCGCGGCCATGTCCTGCGCTGCCTGGGTGGCTTCCGCATCGAGAGTGTCGTTGCCGTCGACCTTCTTCGTGATCCTGATCGGGCGGCGGTTCATGATGAAGTCCATCAGCTTGCCGAACGGCAGCTTCGATGTTCCCCATTCCGTCTGCGCCGTCTCGCTGTGGAGATCGCCGGTGACCGACCAGCGGCCGAGCGTCCGGTTGAACTCGACCTCAAGGCTCATATCGAGATCAGCCGCGAATTCGGCATATACCTCCGCCGGGATCCAGTTCGCGCCAGGCCGGGCCACGATCTGCGCTGGCGGGATAGGCTCGGGCTGCACGCCTTCCAGTGCGGCGACATTCTCCGCCATGTCAGGATTGCTCGACTGAGCAGCTTGGGCCGCCTCCAGCTTCTGACGCACATTGCCGGAGAGATACCTGGACGCCGTCTCGTACTCGCCAGTCTGGGGGTTCATGAAGATCGAGCCAGCCAACTCCCTCTTGACCGTCTGCGCATCCGAGTTGGACAGGGATGCGATCTGATCAAGGTCGATTCGACCGCTGATGTTCAGGGCCCAGAGCAGCGCGTCCTCGGGCGAGTTGATGTCCGGGGCCTGCGCGCGGGTGATCGTGCTTTCGGTGAATACCCGCGTCTTGGACGCCTTGCCGGTCTTCTCGTCGTAGTCCTCGATCGCCCGAAGCCGATAGCTCTCTGGGTCGTCCATGAACGGCGCGACGTTGACCAGCTTCTCAGTGACCTTGTCGGGCACGTCATCCGGGTTGAAGTCGCCGTCGTTGTAGCCTTCGAGTTTGGCAGCCTCCGCGCGGGCGGCGGCGACTTCTCGCAGGGAAGCGCCATCTTCGAGCATCCGGGCGGCGTCGAACGTGCCCTCGTCAAACTCTAGGCTCATCGAGCGCGCGGCCTCTCGCGCCTCTTGACGAAGCCGCTCCATCTCGATCGCTGTCGGCCTGCGGTAGGTGATCTTGGCCTTGTTGATGGGGCCGTACTTCGCGACGAAAGCGTCATAGGCCCTGTTCAGCGCCTTGCGCTCCGCCTTAGCATCGCGCTCGGCCATATCGGCGGCGTAGACGTCACGCAGGGTGTCCCGGATCTGGATCAGGCCCTCGATGCGCTCCATGTCGGCGGCGCTCTTGCCGCCTTTGACACCCGCACCGCGGCGCTCAACCGGTTTTCCCTGCCGCCCGTCGAACTGATAGAGCTTGCGGTCTTTAAGGTAGAACGTGCCGGCCTTGCGCTCCTGAGAGGCAGCGTCGACCTCAGCCGCGTCTGTCTCTGCAGTTCGCCCGACCAGCACGTCCGAACCGAGGTTTGCAATGGCCGTGGTCAGATCATACTCGAGATCCTGGCCTTCGCGCGGCCTGACACCGTACCGGGGGCCGGAGATCAGTTTGTCGAACATGCCCTGCTCGCCCAGGATCATATCCGGGTTCTCGAGGAAGTATCGATTGACGTTGCCCTTCACGGTGTTGCCGTCCCGGTCCGGCAGATCGATCGCATCCACGCCAGTCCATGTGGCAGGCTTCGCCTCTTCTCCGGGCATGCGCTTGCGCAGGAAGATGATATCGGTCGTGACTTCGGTGCCGGCGAAATCCTTGAACGCGGATGACGGTAGGCGGATCGCGCCGACCAGATCAGCCCGTTCGGCCAGATACTCGCGGGCCTTGGCGTCGACCTTGTTCATGGTGCCGGCGCTGCTCACGAACGCGAGAAGCCCGCCTGGGCGAACCGCATCAAGCCCCTTCGCGAAGAAGTAGTCGTGGAGCAGGAACTTCTGCGGATAGTCCGGGTCCGACCCGATTGCCACGTCGGCAAATGGCGGGTTGCCAATGACCAGGTCGAAGGCATCGCGCGCCAGCGGTGTGCGCGTCAGGTCGGCTTCCTGGATGGTGTGCGCCGGATAGAGTTGCTTCGCGATCCGCGCGGTGATCGGGTCGATCTCGGAGCCCTGATATGTCGAGCTCCGCCGAAGCACGCCGGGCATCGTTCCCGGAAAGCCGCCGATCCCCATGCCCGGCTCGTAGATCTTGCCGCCATCGAAGCCCAGGCGCTGCACCGCGCGCCACATCGCGCGCATGACCGGCTCGGATGTGTAGAAGGCATATTGCGTGGTCTTGGCGATCGACCGGTACTCGGCGTCGGTCGTGATCTGCTTGAGCTCTTCGGCGAGGCGCTCGTAGCCCTTGGTGACGTTTCCATCAGACCCCGGCATGGCATATTTGAGCGTGCCGCCACCGCCATACCGCGCGAGGATGGCCTTCTCTTCCGGGCTGGCCAGCCTGCCTTCTTCCTCGATGATTTTGAGAGTGCGCAGCGCGGACATCGAGGCTTCGGCGCGGGCCTTCTGCCCTCCGACCGGCGCATACTCGCCGGGCTCGATGACGAAGTTCTGGGTTAGTCGGCGATCACGCTGTCGATCGCTTGCTGGCGAGCTTCCTCGACCTGCATCCTGTGAAGGTTCGGATCCTTGGACTTGTCCGCCGTCACCGTCTGCATCGCTTCCCTGATCGCTCGCTCCGCGACCATCTCCACCGTCTTGTCCTTGCGGAGTTGAACGAACTTCTTCGGGTTCTGCTCCCGCATCGCCGTCAGAACGTCCAGTTTCATCGACATCGGCGCCTCCTGTGATGGGCTGCCATGGCTCAATCGCGCGGAGCCAATCCGAAACCGCACCGGAACTGTAGCCTACAGACCTCAGATAGTCACCCAGGCGCTTCCAGAGAAGGGAGATCCGCTGGAAGAAGCGATCAACGACGTCCTGGGCGGGCCGCGACACGAACAGATGCCGCGCAACCTGATCGGCAAACCACTCGTTGAACTCGATATCGCCACGATCCTCGACGGTGACCTTGGCGTTGTCAGGCACACCATCCGCGCGCGCTTGGCGCTCCTCCCGTCGGTTTCGACGGTCAAGGAACCGATCCTCGCCGAACTGCCGCATCGTCCCGCGGGTACGACGTTCCTCGAATTGCTTCTGGATCGCGTCCTTCGTCTCCTGCGAGGCGCTCTCGTATGTCGTGAACTCGACGGCGTGGCCGATTTCGTGAGCCAGCGTCTCGATCGAGCGGCTGACCTTGCTGGTTGGCCTCAGACCGATCAGGACTTGCTGCTTTCCGGCATCCTCAAGACCATAGCCTTGGGTCATCATGTGGCCGGTCGTGACGCCGTGCCCGGTCCTGAATGCCTTCTTCGTCTCGGTCGGCGTCGTGTATTTGAAACCCGGGATGCCCTTTGCGAGATCATCGTACATCGCGACCACGATCTGCACGTTGTCCGTGTCAATCAGGCCCTCAATGGCTTCCTCTGCGAACTCGGTCAGATGATCGGGCACGCTCTCGGTGACCGTCAGACCCATGTCCTTGATGGTAAGGGCCGGGGAGTTGCCCGTCTCCCCGGCCCGCTCCTGCGGAAGCCCCGACGCAGGAGCATCCGGCCGCCCAGCCGGATCTGGTGTGGTTTCAACTTCCTGAGATGCAGGCTGATCGCCATCGGGCAAGAGCGACCGCGCCCATTCGAGCATGTCCTTGGCGTCCTTGACGGCAGAAGAAGGCGCAGATCCCGCCTTTCCTTCCGCGACATCGGCGATCGAGCGCTCCAGTCTCGCGACCGCATTTCGGATGGCGTCGTCTCGGGTGACGTCTTGACCGGGGTCGATCAGCGGTCCGCCGCCGCCCTGAAACCCTTTGATTTCGAAATCGATGTTCGACGCCCAGCGGCCGGGCTTGACCTCGAGAAGGTCCATGGAGGCCCGGCTGTCACCCTTCTTGCCGCTCTTCGTCCACTCTGACCGATCATCTGGCACGACGTCGTCCCGCGAGTAGACGCCGTTCTCGTTGGGCTGCGGCCCCTCGCTTACCTCCTGGGCTTCCTCGGCCGGAACCGTACTAGCCACGGGGTCGCCCCCCCCCGCCGGTTCGCCGGCATCTTCCTCGCGGAACTGATCTCGAAGGATCTTAAGCCATTGACTGGGCTTGAGCGTTTCGGTCTCACCGTTTGCGCGCCGGATCTCGATCGTGTCGCCCCGGCCAGTAATACCCGTGAATGGCCCTCCGGGAGCCGCAGAGATTGAGCCAAAGCTGCCACCCCACCCGGCCTCTGCGATCTTCTTTGCCATTTCCGTGTTCGAGATTTGTTGATCGCGAAGCATCTCGCGCGCGTTCTCCACGCCGCCCTCGGTGGTGCCGAGAATGGACGTGACCGCGTCCCTGTAGTCCTGATCGGTCGGCTCGCGCGGCTCCACGGCGGGATCGGGATGCGCATCCTGATCCACCAGAGGCTCGGCCTGCTGATCGAACTGGTCAAAGGGGTTGGTTGGAGCGTCAGCCGCGTCATTTACCTGGTCCGCCTGAAACTGGTTTTTGGCGGAGTTTCTGGCATTTTTATCATCAATGGTTTCAGAGGCTTGCGCCGATGCGGGGTTTTCGGCCTTCGGCACATCTCGGGGGGTCGCTTGGCCTGGCGCGGTTGATGGCGGCGGCGCGGGTGTCGCTTGATCCGGCACGGTCACCGGAACCCACTTGCCCTGATCGTTTTGCTGCACGAACTCGCCCGTCTCGATCATCTCGGACGGGTTTTCTGGGTCGGGCTTCATGACCGGAATGACCTCGCGATCAGGCTTTGGCGCGGGAGGCGCTGCCTCTTCCTCCTTTGGAGCGAGTGTTTCCTGTGAAACATTTTGCCCTACGGGGGCGGGCGTTTCACGAGGGGCTTCGTCTTCGGCAGGGGCGGGCTCAGGCGGCGCTTCAGCCGGTAGATCTGCTTCGGGCTCAGCCCGCGGCGCTTCAGGTTCGACCACAGCCTGCTTTTCTTCATCATCTTCCTTCTTCACTTCCGGGGTAACGATCGGGGTCTTCTGGTTTTCGGTCGATCGACCTCGGGCGGCATCAATGCCTTGGACGGCCCCGGCCACCATGCCGCCGGTGACCAAACCGACCAGTGCTTGCTCACCCACATCGTCCCAGATGCCTCTCTCAGGGTCGTAGATCCCCTGGGCGATCATGTTGTTCATCACGCCGTTGAAGGCTTCCTGAGCGGCCTCCTCGCCAGCGCTGACCGCCACGGCGCCCACACGCTCGAGGAGCTTCTTCGACGCCTGCGGGGAGATCCGCGCCAGAGGGCGCATGATCCGCGCGATCGGCACAACCTCGGCAGAACCCACCAGAGACGCCCAGCCAGCGGCCCGGAACGCCTCATCATCGGACGCCTCGCTGTCCAGGGCCTCCCTGTAGACCGCACTGGAGTTCATTGAAGAGCCGACACCGGCACCCGCTGTAACCGCAGCGGCAGGACCGAGAACGGCACCCGTGGCCGCGCTGACGGTGATCATGCCAACCATATTGCCCAGACCGCCGAAGACCTCCCCGAAGAACTCCTGATCGCGCTCCGGGTCGGGTGTGCCGATATTGGCGGTCAGCCAGGCTCGGACGTCGTCGCCTTTCTTAAACACGACACGGTCCTTGGCGGGCGTCAGTTGATCGATATCGGCCTGCAGTTCGGCCATCTGGTCGGTGATCTGAACAATGCGCTGCTCGATCTTGCCGCGCTGAGATGGCTTGAGGTTGGGGTCTTTCAGACGCTCGGAGAGTTCGGCGCGGTACCGTTCGCGCTGTGTGAGTTGCTTCTTGCGGCCCTCATCCCCGGCGCGACCAAGCATCTCGCCTGCGATCGCAGCCGACTCGGGAGCCGATGCAACGGCCTCCCCGGCCCCCAGGGCGAAACGCTGCGCCCGGTCGACGACGATGTTCGAGTCCGGTTGCTGCCCGCGAGACGGCCCGAACAGGGCGTCATAGGCCTGCCCGATAAGGCTGGTTTCGGTGTTGACGGGCTCGCGATCCCCCACATCAAGTGGTACGCGGTTCGGTCCTCCGCGCACCCGGCCCGTTTCGATCTTCACCGGCTGCCGGGGCTTTGCCTTCGGCTGCGGCACTTTTGGGGCAGACGCAGGCTCGGCGGCGACCGGCTGGCCTGTCTCGTCGAATTGGTCGAAAGGGTTCGATGGCCCAGCGTCAAACTGGTCGAATGGATTGGTCATGCTTACTGCCCAAGGATTTGGGCGGCGCTGCCTGCTCCATATTTTTCGTCAAACAGCTCCGCGAGGTTGGGGTTGGCCCTCAGATGCTCGATCGCAGCCGGTGGCGCCGCGGCTCTGCGGCCCTCCGGTGATCGTGGCGCGGGCGCTGCCCGCTCTGCCGGCGTTGGGTTGGTGACGACGGTCTCGGCCTCTTCCGTGACGCCAAAGCCCATGGCGTCTGCGGCACGCTCGAGGAGGCTGCGGCCAGATGAAGGTGCGGTGTCCTCGGCGAGAAGGGCATCCAAGTCTTGGGGGCCTGCCTCGGGGCGCACATCACCGTCGATCGCCACCATGCGGCCCGAATTCTTGTCGTAGCCGCGGAACACCGGATTGCCCTCGGCATCAACGCCCGCGCCGATATTCGTCAGGTCCGTGCTGGATCCCTGCGCCTTGCGGTACCTGTCTGCAGCCTTGAAGGGGGTGTCAGAGGCCTCGGCGAAAGCCAGAAGCTCGGGCGGCAGGCCCATGGAGCGGAGCGCCGCGATCTCGGCACCACGGTTCACCTTCGTACCGCCCGTCACCTTCCGGCGCGCAGCCGCCCGGCGCATCTTCTCGTCTTCCCGCGCGTTGTCAGCCTCGCGATCAGCGATGCGGGAGCGATAGTCGTTCCGGCGGCTGAGACCCACCAGAGCCTCGGTCGGGTCTTCCTGGGTGGCCAGATATGCCGCCTCCTCGGCGGTGACCCCACCCAAGCCTGAGAGGGCTTCGATCATCGCCGCGCGACGAGCATCGCCCTGCTTCTGCGCTCGAGTATCCGCCTCATTCTGCGCGTACCCGGCGATCAGAGGCATCAGTCCGCGCGCGATCGGGCTGACGAAGTCGCCCGGAGCGGTTGGCTGGCTGTTCATGCCCTGGGCCAAGCTAAAGATTAGATCCGCGCTGCGTTGAGACCCACGGTTGAAGAGCTCGCTGAAATTCATCTGCTTCCCCCTAGCACATCATGCCATCTGACTGGAGTTGCAGGCTTTCGAGGGCAGACACGCGCTTGTCGAACTCCCCGGAAATCGTCTGCAGGCCCTGCATTATTGCCTGGATGGCGCCGATGATCATCGCGAAGAGGTCGGTTGGAGCGATCACGTCCGGGCTGCCAAGGCTGGTCAGTTCGTGCAGACGCTGCGCCATCGGGCCAGCGTGCCGCGCGCCCTCGATCGCGTCATCGGGCTGCATGCCCTCGCGGTACCGCCAGACGAAGTTCTCCAACTTCATGAGAACGCTGAGCGCCTTGTGAGGATCGACATGCCCCTCGACGTCTTTGCGCTCCTCGGAGCAGGCCAGAAGGGCCGCACCGCCCAAGCCGATCAGAGAGCCAAAAGCGCCGCCACGCTGGGCATTCGCTTGGTTCGTTGCATTAACCTGGTTCGCATAGCTCTGATTGACGATCCCGGAGTAGTTGATCCCAGGCACATTGCTGCTCGGCGCAGCGACGGCTGGGACGTATGCGCCGCCCAGCAGGCTCGCCATTTCGTTTAGGGCCGTGGCCCTTTCTTGGGTGTCGAGGTTGAACACACGAGACTGCTCGTTGCGGGACGCGATATCTGCATCGAGAGCGAGACGGGAAAGGGTGTCGTCGCGCTCGCGCTGATGGCGGTTCATCGCCTCGTTGTAGGCCTCGCTGCCGATCGGCAATCCGCGCGATTGCAGGTTGGTCATGATCCGGTCGTCGCCCTCGGCCATTGCCGGGGCTAGGCGGGAGAACGCGCTTTCGAAGATCTGGTCACCAAGCTCTGACGTGTCGCGGGCGCGCGCGGGACCAGGAAGACTGAAGTTGTCTCGCGTGATCTGCGTAGCGTTCCGGCGCGCTGCGGGCTCGACGATATTGCGAATGAACGCCTCGGTCGGGCTTTCGACTTGCTGCACGGCTGCCTGCTGGTCTTTGCCAGCGACACCTTGGACAAACCGACCAGCGTCGTTGGTGTAGCCGAAGCGTTGCCCGCCGCCGTCCGGGCGATAGGTATCGATGCGATTGAGGCGCGCCTCGGCCTCCGCCGTCCGCACTGGATCAGGGGGTGCTGGCGCTTTCGACTTTCCCATTGGAGATCCACCTGCAATCGTCTCTGAACATCCTCATGGATATCATGGCACCACCATCATGTGCGGCGCCCTCGTGACGGGCTTCGAACCGGAACCCCATCTGGGTGCAGAGCTTCATCGACTTGGTGTTGGACTCGGCGATCACGCAGGTTATGCGGTTCACCCTGAGTTGATCGAACGGATACTCGAAGATCCGAAACAAGGTGCCTCGATCGGCCCATCTGGACCCTTCGACAGCGGCAATCGCTCCAAAGATGTTCGACTGATTGAAGTCGTAATAGACGACGCCGGCGACAATGTTTCCTTCACGGATCACCCCCAAAGCCCGCGCGTTCTGGTGAAATTCGTCGTATTCGAGGCGTTCGGCGACCCAATCGCTGACCAGCTTGTCCGCGCCGAAGAGGACGTTGCCGTAGATCCGTTCCTTCACTCCAGCATCCCCAGAATGCTGATCAACTCGACGCGCTTGCCCGTGATCTCCATGCGGATCTGATAGCTGGCCCCTGCCTCATCCACCTGGATGAACTCGTCGAACGTCACGCGGCCGGTGTCGGCGATCTCAGGCTGCACTGCGAACTGTTGCAGGGCCTCGGCGAGATCGGTCGGTGTGCTGTCACGGTTTGTAAGGACCCGCAGCGTGATCGAGATTGCATCTTTCGCCCGGATGGTCGGGATCATGGACATGAACTGGCTGTATCGCTTGAAGCTGAACCAGCTCGAATGCCAGATGCTGGTGATAACCTCATCGCCCGCATCGTTCAGAGAGCCCAGCTTGCCGTCTGCCGCGGTGAAGTTGAGCTCTGAGATCAGCGAGTGCCACCATCGCGCCTGCACCCTCCACCTTGTCCAGGCCTCGCTTTCAACGCGATAGACGAACTGGCCGAACGTCGTGGCCGACAGGGGCGTGTTGAGGATGATCCGCTGGCCGTCCGGCTGCACAGTCAGATCCCAGCCCTGCCGGTCCCGGTTGGCCTTGATGACCTCGAGAAGCTCTTTGCGCACGGGCTCCGCCATCGCCGAGATAAACGCCTGCCGCGACTGGCGAATTGAGCCGATCAGGCTGACAAGCCCCGCCTCGGTCAGAACTAGGTGATCGGTACCATAAGGCGCGTGACACCAGCGATTGACCGGCGGCGCCATCTGGATTCGACCGAACAGGCGCCAGTCCAGATCATCGCCTGGGTCCAGGCCCTCGTAGACGACGACCATCCCGGTGGTGGTGATGATCGCGAGCAGATCGTTGGGGCCATGGCCGGCATCGATCGTCAGCGAGACCATCATGGAGATCTTGCCGGTGATGTTGCCCAGCCTGGAGAGCGGGAACAGCGTCATGGCTCCCGTGACGGAGCCGACCCCGCCATAGTAGAAATCTAGATCTCCGCTGCGCCAGGCATAGAGCCGATCATGGTGGGCGATGATGTTGTCGAACTCCGCCGGGTCGATGCCGGTCACGACCGTGAACTCGGGATTTGACCACGTGGTTCCGTCCCATCGCGCGGGCGCGTTCTGGCCGTCGACGAAAACCGCGTTGCTCGAGATCATGGCGCACATGGCCTCGGCGATCGAGAAGCGCGACCGCGTCTGCCCGTTCGCCTCATACCGATCTGGGAATACTTCGATGTAGGTCGGGTCGCCGAATTCGAATCCGAAGCGCTGCAGAGCCTCGCTTGAAGTGTCATCAACCACGGCAGAGGGGCGAGCCGTTAGCGATAGACCGTCCGTCTCGAAATCGTCGAGCCTTTCGGCGAATAGGCCGTTCACCTCGGCCGACTTCGCCTCGGAGAAGATGCCCTTGAACGGGAGGGGGACCGGGACTTCCATCAGGTTTTGATCATGAAGTTGCAGGCCAGTGACTTCGGCCGGTTGTCGAAAGGCTGACTGCCGCCAGTCTGGCTGATGCTGATCCCGGTGGATGCCGAGCCGGTGTTGCCCGCAGCCCCTCCGCCCCCGCCGCCACTTCCAGACCCAGCAGCGTTAAAGCCGTTCGAGTGCGAGTGCCCAGGGTCCGTGACCTCATGGCTATGCGCCGGCATGTTCTCGACCGTGAGCGTCAAAGCATTCTCGCCCACCACCTTGAAGAGTTGCGAGTTCACGCCTGCGCCAGTCACATATGCGTCTCTGAGATCGGGCAGGACGAAATCCGATGTGGTCTCGCCAAACTGGTTGCCGATGATGGCGAAGAGGCCCGGATAATCCCCCTTTGACACAGCACGGCCGTCGCAGAACAGCCACCCAGCCGGTTCGATATCGGATAGACGCGCCATGATCGTGCCTGCAGGGATGGTCACAGCGGCAAGGGCTGCGGCAAGGTCCGGGTCCACCGTGGCATCGAAGGGTCGGCTTCGACGCCTTGAGCCAACGGCAATTCCGTCTGTCATGAGATCACGACCTTGCCGCCATCACCGATGAAGGCGACGTCGTAGTGCTCGCCGCTTCCGCCGAGGGGGATATCGCGCGCGCCGCCATGGTCGTCGGCAAAGACGACGCTGCGCTCCTCCGTGTACTCGTTCATTTCGTCCGTATAGGAGAGGCCTAGACCCTTCCGGAGGCGGTAGGTCAGCCCCAGCGAGATAACATGGTCATCCGTGATCGCGAGACGATCGGTGTCCGCGGTTGGATGCACGGCCCGGATATCGAAGCGCACGCCGCTCTGATCGGGAAGCTGACGGATCTCGTCCTCGTAGACCTCGTCGGTCGCGCCGCCCCACGTGCTGGTCCCCCAGACGGCCTCGCCCCAGGCGCCACCCGGGTAGTTCGCGGTGAAGTAGTCCTCGGAGATGCTGATCTCGCCGTCGCGCGGCACGAACGGAGCGGCCGCGAAATTCAGGTCATCGCTCCAGACCAGCGCGTCTTGGGTGTTCTTCGCGTTCTTCACGACCATGAAGCGCGTCAGGTACTCGATCACTACAAGCTCTGAGTGCTCGGGCGTCGGCTGCATGTAGAGCTCGCCGTTGTAGATCCGCCATCCGTAGGGTGTGGCTGGCACAATGACGCCAGAGAGCCACCGCGCCCATGTCACGGCGCTGGCCGGGCCGATAAGCCCCATCGGCCAGCGATCGCGCTGCTCGGTATCCGGCACCATGGCCCGATAGTCGGGCGGCAGGGGGTAGGCGAACTGGCCGGGGTTCAGCGTGAACGTCCACTTCGAGACCAGTTCCGAGTGGCCCTTGCGAGGCGACCGGCGCATTAGGTCTCGCATGACGTCCTTGATGCCCGTCCTCAAACGGCGCGCAATACGATCATTGCTGCCGTAGAGCGCAGAGGGAGGAGCGGCCCCTGCGCGTTCTGCGGCTTCCTGCGCCAGCTCGAGGACGGTACGGCTGGCCATCAGACCGGCTTGATGATGTCGTTCAGGTTGAGATCATCGTTCTCCGGCTCGATCACGGTGGCGCCATCCTCGAGCGGGTTCGGCGTGTCGTCGATGTCGGGATAATCCGGCATCGGCGCGGCAGCGACTTGCTGCGGCTGCACGTTGGCCTGACCAGGCTGGACCTTCTGTTGTGCTGCCAGCGCGAGGTTTGCCGCGTCACGCTCTGCCTCGACGCGCCTGTTCGTGGCCTCAAGCGCGTCGACGCGCGCCAGCAACTTCGTCATGGCATCGGCGACCTGAACCTTCTTATCGTTCTCCTCAAGGTTGGTCAGCCACTGGATTGCCAGTTGCTTCACCCGGCGACCCATATGGCCGATCGACTGGAGTTGCTGGTCGGTAAGGTTCGAAGCCTCCTCGATCGAACGAACATTGTAGACAGCCATCATGGCCATCTCAGACATGGTCATGCCTGGAAGCTCGCTGATCGGGGTGCCGTCAACGAGGACCTCGCCGCTTTCGGTGAACGCCTTGTAGTGCTCGGGGTAACGCATCTCAGCCTCTTCGGGGCTGATGCGCTTCACGGACAGAGACGACCCGTCACCGATGATGGCTTTGGCCACGCACAGGCGAACCTCCTGGGTGCCGTGGACCTCCATGTTCATGGGGTTGTTGATCGTCACCATGCTGTAGAAGAAGCTGATCGCAATGCCGTCACCGCGGACGGCGCCCTGCATGTCAGCGTACTGCCTAGCAGTCTGATCGGAGACGACAGCCTGAGTGCCGGGCATGACGCTCGGCTGCACGATCGGCTGCATTTGATAGTTCATCATCGACGGGTTCATCGTATGGCTCCTTTCAAAGGGTTTCGAGCTTCGCGATCTGCTCGGTGAGGGCGGAGATCGCCTCATGCAGATCATCGATTTCGGCACGCAGGTTGGCGACTTCACCATTCTGCCGGGGCTTCTCGGTGTCTCCGCTACCGGTGACCAGCCCGCCTCCAAACATGCGCCCATTTAGCGCCGTTACGCGATCGTAAAGGCTGACGACGCGATTGGCCGCGCTGCCCACGCTTGCCGACATGGCGCTCAGGTGCGGATTGGGCTGCTCGACATTGTTGGCATACGCGCGACCAATGTCGGAAGGCATAACGCACTGATCTTGCCTGTCGATGTAATCCATAATCTTGCGCGTGCTCATGTCTTGTTTGTCCATGGTTTCCGTCCTTCTGGTGTCTGGTCGTAAAGAGGGCAGGGGACCGAAGCCCCCTGCCGGTTGGCATCAGTCCGTCAGCCGCCCGTGCAGCATCCGGTTGTTGGTCGCGAAGTTGCCCATGCCCGCGATGATCACCGTGTCCGAGTCCTCGGTCAGCGGCCGGCGCGGAGCACCAAGGATGGTGTTGTTCCGCTTCTTGTGCATGTACATGCAGAGCGCATCGCAGTTCAGGAAGAACATCCCCTTCGGGGCAAAGCCGCCGAGGCCACCGTCCGCAACCACAGGCACGTTCTGGAACAGCAGGTTGTTGAAGCCCGCCGATGCCATCTTCGCATCCATGTGGCGCTGGATCGCGTGCTGGGACTGGCTGAACACGGAGAAGTAGTTGTTGTCGGCAAGGATCAGATCGACCGAGTCCTTGTTCCGGTTCGTGTTCAGGATCACGTTCTCCATGTTCGCGTAAGCGTTACCCACGACGAACGCGTTGGTGCCAACGGCGACACGGAAGTTCTCCCAATAGGTCGCAGTCGCGGACGGAATGCCGCCAACCGTGGCTCCCGCGGTGTCGGAGATGAGGAGGTCGATGCCACCAAACTCCTTGCCCGAGGATCCGGTGCCGTCCGAATAGGACGATTCCGCCACCTTGTTGGCGATCGTCTTCTCGGCGTTGGCAATCCGCTGCGCCATGATGTCATGGACGCGGGTCGGGCTCGATGCGTTCTGCATCAGTTCGAGACCCGAGATCGAGACGCCGCAAGCATACTGCTTCCAGGCGAACTCGGCCGACGTCATGACTTCCTGACCAGCCACGTTGAGAGCCTCACGGCCCTGGTAGAACTGGAAGTTCGCGTTCTCGCCGAACATCAGCGGCTCGGAGATCGTCCGACCGCCGCCGATCAGCTTGATCTTCCCCTTCCGGCGCATGTGAAACATCATGGCCGTGTTCTTGGACGTGGCGTCCGCAATGAACCTGCGCCGGTAGCGCAGGGTAGTGGTGATGAGTTCACCCATCGTAGGGTTTGACATTACCTGCCTCCTAAAACCCTACCCGCGTGAGCCTCCTGCGATCAGCGCGACGAAATCTGCGAAATCAGATTGCGGATGTCCGTCGCTGCATCGCCTGTCGTCTCAGCGGGCGTGATTTGCGGGCTGCTGGCGCCTTGTCCTGGCCCTGTGACGATTGATGATGCACGATCCGCCTTAGCGATCGGATCGGCCTGCGCTTTGGCATCTTCTTTGGGTGCGGGGTCGGGGTCCTGCGCGGGGGCCGGCTCCGGCGCTCCCATCAACTCGCGCATCTCCGCCACCGCCTCATCGTAGAACTGCTTGAACATCTCCGGTGCAACCGGCTGTCCGCCGTTCTGAGCTTGATACGCCTGGCCGCGTTCGATCATCAGAGGCATGAGCCGCTCGAACATCGGGCGCAGCGGTTTGCCGTCGGCGCCAATCTCGTTCTTGATCTGGTTCACGCCGTTCAGAAAGATCTCGCGAGGATTGTCCGGCCCGTGCTTGGCGGGCTGCGCCTGAGTTGCGGCGGCGATCTGAGCCTCAAGCTCCCGATTTCGGGCCTTCGCGGCCTTGAGCTCGGGGTCCATGAACTCGTCGTCCTCCTCGACCTCGACCTTCGCCTCGGGAAAATCGACGTTGATTCTGAGGTTCTTAGCGATCTCGCCGATGAGTTCCTTCGGGTCGCGGCCGAGTTCACCAGTCAGCCATGCGACGTAGCCAGCGGTGTCGCGGTTGGCGATATCGTTCAACTGGATCATCCGCGCGATGGCGTCTTTAGCGCCTTTGCCGTCCGGGCTGTAGCCGAAGCGCTCAAGCTGATCCTCGTGGCCCGTGAACAGGGTCATGACCTCGTCGGCGTTGCGCGTCCGATCGGCGAGAACCGTCTTATCGGCGTCGGAGAGACCGGAGACGATATCGTCATAGCTGCGGGGCTCGTCCTTCTTCGACGCGTCTTCCTCGGCCTTCTGCTCCTCCGGCTTGGCTTCGGGCTTGGCTTCGTCCGGTTTCGCGTCCTTCTCGTCAGGCTTCGCCTCGTCTGCCGGCGTTTCGGCCTTGGGCTTGTTCTTGGCGTCGAGAGCCAGGTTGCGGCCGTCACGCTCGGTCACGGTCTCGTTTGGCTCGGGGTCCTGGAACGTCGAGTAGAGATTGTCGTCGTCGCCGCTTTCGTCGACTGCATCGAGATCGACGTTTAGGTCCTTTGCGACCTGCGCCATCGTCGAGGCGACGTCATTCACATCCTCGCCTAGGAAGTGGTTGTCTTCGTCTCCGTCGATTTGAGAGGTTACATCGCTCATCAGACGACCTCCCAATCAGTCGCCGCGATGTCGTACTCGGTCATCAGATCCGCGGCGTCGGGCTTCTGGATGGTCTCTTCGACGCCGTGCTGGGTCTTGCGGCCAGCCAGCTCGAAGATCTTTCTCTTGTTCTTGGTGACGGATTTCAGGGCGATGCCCGGTGACCAGATCTTGCGCGCGACGGCCTTGCCGTTGCCGAGATGATGCTGGGCGAATTCCCAGGTTCCGGCAGGTGGCGCTTTCGGCGCTGGCGCCTTAGACTTTGTCGCGGGGGCTTTCTTCGCTTTGGTCATTGGTCTGCTCCTCAGAACGGGTGTCGTTTTGATGAGCAAAGTCTACCGCCGTCGCGCCATAGAGTGCGGCGTCCTCGAGCGCACGCCGCGCCATTGAACGATATCGCATGGTTTCGCTGGGAGCCGATCGCAAATGACAAGCTTTATCAATGGCTTGCATCACTTCGTCCGCGATCCGAAGAAGACGTTGGAGCGCTTTTCGGCCTTGATCCGTGCGATCTGGAATATTCATTCGATTACCTCGACGTTCTCAAGATCAAGGTCGGGAGAGCCGCCTTCCTTGTCGTTCAGAACCTCGTCTTCTGAGTATTCCGGCTGGAAAATGTCCGCTTCGGTGTCGGTGTTCGAGAGGTCATAGAGCATCTTCGCGATCTCGCCCTTGTCCGGCTCCTCCGGCTTCTTCTCGCCGACGTCCTCATAGTGCGCGTAATCGTTCTCGCGCATCCAGTCGCGCTCGTCTGAGCGGGATTGAATGATATCGTCACCGTGCTTGAACGGCTCGATGTCGGAGATGATGCGCGGCGCGGCCAGTTGACCCTGGTTGGAGCGGCGCTGGAACGCACGCTCCTCGTAGATCGCCTTGCGCCGCTCGTATTCAGCGCGGGGCAGCCACGTCATGGCCACCCTGTCGAACACCTTTCCCTCGGTACCGTGGCTCATTGCTTATTCCACGGCTTGAAGCTGAGAAGGTCTTCAATCTCAGGCCATTCGCCCGTGAAGGTGATGGCGCGGTCGTCGATCGTGACCATGGCCGGCGGCTTTTCGGTCGGCCATTTGAGCGACTTGGTGACCTTTAGCTCGACACGATCAACGATAAGAACGGCATCGAAGTACATCGTCTGGAACAGGGATGTGAAGCCAATTCGCATGTACTCTTGCATCGCCTCAATTCCACCAGGTTGGTTTGATCGGGACGAGAAGATGTGCACGTCGAAGTCTGGCATCGCGGCGTTGATAAACTGGAACGCCCCGGGCACCGGCGGATCCGGGATCACGTCGGCGCCCTTCCAGCCGCTGGTATAGCTGTGGATGACGCCGTCGAAGTCGAGGCAAAGGATGGGCTTCTGCTTCATTGAATGGTCCTTTCGGGTTCTGGCTTGATGATCTCGTGGTGGTTCCCCGTCGCGATGAGGCACGACATGACGAGGCCTGGACGGATCGGCCGTGACGCAATGAGGCTCCAACGGCCGGTGTCGTCGCTGACAAACACCTCGAGATGCTCGCCTGCATGAGTGACCCCCGAGAAAGAGACGCGCTCCGCGTGATCGCTCATCAGGCCCCTGACCATCGCAGGGTGGGGCATGCAAAACGGCCCCTGCGCTTCGGCGAAGGTCGGAGCAAGCGCGACGGCGGCGGCTATGCCAAGGATGGGTTTTCGAGGGCTGGTCATGCGACTTCTCCCTCGCCCCCTATCCCCTCATCCGTCCATTTGATGAACTTGCGAGGCTCCTCGACAAGGTCGCAGCGGATGTACTCGGCGCCGTGGGCCTTCTCGTGAGCGTCCAGCGGACGGCGCGTATCTTGACGGTAATATCCGCCACTCCAATCGGCGTTGTACGGCCATGCCCAGATCCGATCAGGGCGCCTCCGATCAGGGTTGTTACGGTGCTGAAGCAGGTTCGGGTTGATATCCCGCGCCCACAGCATGATCGAGTAGCCGACGCCAGACTGCACGGCCGTGAGCCATCCGTCAGTTGGCTCTGACATCTGGCTCGGGTTGCGCGCAAATCGGATGAAGAGCCGCCCGAGCCGCTGGCCGAGACGGAAGGCAAGGCCGCGAATTCGCCTTTTGAGGCTGGTCATGCCGCCCCCTTTCCGTCGCGCTTCGCCTTCGGTACCACCCGATTGCGCTTCATCCGCGCAGCCTCGGCCTTCTCCTGGCTGCGGATATCCTTGACGCGGCGGCGCATGATGGCGCGGCCGACCTGACGGCTGATCCCGCGAGGCGGAGGCGTCTGGGCCCAGATCCTGGCCTGCTTCCGCAGGCGCTCGGCAGCGCGCTTCACCCCCGCACCTGGTTGCTTCACGTAGGGCTTCGAGTCGCCGATGATGTTGAAGCCGATCCACGCGGCGAGCTCTTTGGAGAACATCTGCATGTCACACCTGCGACGTGTGAGCGCGCACGCCCCACATGCCTGCGTTGATGACGTGCATCTCCGCTGCGGCGAGGTCGTCGCCAGCGCGTGCCTGGATCTGCGGATCAGCGTCGTTGATCTCTGTGATCAGCGCCGCGGCAAGCAGCTTGATGCGGGCCACCTTGTCGAGGCCGGACGGGTTGAAGTTCATCCGCACTTGCTCGAGCGCGTCATCTGATGCGGTGAAGGTCTCTTCTGCGATTTTTATTTCCATTGGGTGCTCCTGTTGATGGATGGGGGTTGGGGTGGTTAAGCGGGGCTGTCTTCCACCGCGATCTTTTCGATCTCGGCAGAGAACTCAGCGGCTGCGGTGCGGAAGGTGAGGTGAATGTCGCTCGCGTATGCGTGCGTCAGCTTGGTTCCTTCAAAGCTCCAGTACGTCAGTTCGAAGCCGTCGATGCACAGCGAGAACGTGGTCCAGATCCCACGATCCCTGCGCGAGAACTCGACGAGAACGGTGAAGTCGAGGTCCGGCTCCTGAAACGAGAGAATGGACAGAACGTCGCTGCAAAGGGTTGGTATCGACGGAGCGAATGGCTCAGCGGCAGACGCGAAGTCGGTCATGCTGGGGCTCCTTGTGGGCTGGTTGCTCGGTCTTCGGTTCGATTGGCATCGTCGATTTGCGCCTTCGCGGCGTCGGCTTGGATCTCCAGGCCTTTCAGGCGCATCTCGTGGCTGTGCTCTTCCTTCTGCATCTCCGCCTTGTTCGCCTCGACCATGCGATCGACCTCGGCTCGGATGTTGGCCACCTGCACCTGAACCTCTGGCGGAGGCGCTTCGGCCTCCCACTCGTCGGGCAGAGCGGCGATCATGCTCTCCAGCGACCGTGCGTTGCGGAACCCGCGGACGCCGAACAGAAGCAGTTCCTTGGCGAGTTTGAAGTCGAATGGGCCGGCGGTGGCGACCAGCATCAGTTGCTCGAGCATGCCGGAGAAGGCAGACAGGAACTCGATGCGGCTGTCCTTGTCCGTGCTTTCGTCGGTCAGGATGGTCGAATCCGTCTCGATGTTGATCGAATACTTCCGCTTGAGGTCGTCCCGCAGGACGCTCATCACCTCTTCCCAGCTCGTTTCGGGAACCTTCTCTTTCTCCGGCAAGCCGGGCAGACCCATCATCTGAGCGATCATGTTGGGGTCGACGTGCTCGCCGTTCTGTTGAGCCTGCGCAGCACGCGCCTCGACCTGCTCAACGATGTTCTGGATGAACTGACGCTGCTCGCGCTCCTCCATGGTCAGCGGCAGGTCCAGGTTGCAGATGGCGGCGATCGTCTTGACGTCGAAGTGCTCGACGACCAACTCGACAATGATTTCCAGCGTGTCCCGCGCCATCCGAGCCATTCGGCCCTGCTTCGTCCCGAGCCGGAGACCGGCGTACTTGCCCTTGATCTCCTCCTGGGTCGCCGTTGCGTTGGGATCGCCCTGACCGCGCACGATGTCGGAGACGCCCGAGATTTCGAACAGCGCGTTCTTCGAGTTCTCCATCATCGCCTGCAGCGCGGCAGCCGCTTTGACCATGTTGTCGAGCGGCAGCCACTGGACGGCAGACGTGACGCCGCCTTTCTCCATGAGCGCTAGCCAGTTCTTGACGGCGATAAGCTGGCTCTTTCCGGAGAAGAGCTTCGTCATGATCTCCTGATCCTCACCGGCATAGAGGCCGGCGACGGCGATCACCTTGAGGATCTCGTTCAGCTTTTCGGACGCCTCGGAAATCTCATCCGCGCGGCGGCGGTAGTAGGTGACGTCCGGGCGCGGGTCGAGGCGGCCGTTGAGGGCCGTGGCCAAGAGAGGCTCGGGGCAGTCGAAGAAGCCCTCCAGTTCGAGCGGGTCGTCGACCTCCTCGATCATGATCTTGGCGGTGTCGCTCGCGCACCAATACCGGACCTTCTTCTCTTCGCGGTCCCAGATCTCGTAGATGATCGTGGTCGCGTGCGCGCTGACCGTGCGATCGCCCGAGCCAGGTTCGCGGTTCTCGACCCACCCGGCGCTGTCATCGACCGTGTCGTGCGTCCAGTTCTCCAGGCCCTCGTGCGGATAGGCGAGGCGGCGCGCGACATCCACGCCCCATCTCAACTCGACCTGCTTGCGAGTCATGAAGGTCTCGTAGGCGATCCAGCGCAGGTCTTCCCACGTGTCGGCCGGCGAGAACAGGATCCGGCGCCACTGCCAATGGCGGGGCTCGACCCATTCGCGCTTCTTCTTGCGCTCGCCCGTCAGCACATCCGTCTCGAACTCGACCTTGTAGTGCACGCGCGGCATGCCCCGGCCGGGGATGAGCCAGTCGTCGCGGACCCGCTTCATGACTGAGTCGAAGCGCGTCGTGTCGAGGTGATATTCAGCCAGACGCTGCGCGACTTCCGCCGCCATCCGGTCGGTCGGGTCTTCCTCGCCGTCGCCCTGGAACCGGCGCGAGACCGATGGCGTCGGCAGCTTCGAGTAGACCATCGGCTTCAGGACATCGATCGTGGAGTGGATGACGCCCGAAACCTCGTTCACCTTCGTCGTGGCGGCTTCGTCGGTTTGCGTGGCGCGGCCCGCTTTGTCGTCGCCGAAATAGATTTCCTCGGCTTCCTTTGCCTCTGCGCGCCAGCGCCGCTCGTGCTGGAAACCGGCATAGAGTTGCTTCTTCCAATAGTCCCACGTCTCATCGACGGAGGCTGCTTCCTTCGGGCTCTCCGGCTCGTCCGGGTAGATCATTGACGGGTCGTAAGGTCTAACCTCGTGCCCACTCTTAGTCTCGGTCATCGCGGACATCAGCGGTCCTCCTCTTCAAGTTCCCGGAGAAGCTCCTGTTGCTCTTCTGCTGGTGTCTTGCCGGTCTTCTTTGGAGTGTCGCCGCGCATGATCCGGCCGAGCATGTGCGCGAAGAGAGAGCCGCTATCGACGCGGTCGTCGTGAGAGGCGTTCGGAAACTTGAGCAGTTCGTTCTCGAACGGCTCGACCCAATCGCATTCAGGTCCCTGGGGGTGGAAGACGCGGCCCTCGCCATAAAGCGCGCTGAGCGACTGCGCGCGGGCCACCTTGTTCATCGATGACGTGAACTGCCGGCGATGGCAGAACACCTTCTCCTCGATCATCTTTTGCTGCAGGAACGGCCCGACTGAGTTGATGATTTGGCCCCGCTCCTCGGCGGCGATCGAGACGCCCCACTTCTTGACCAGCGCGAGCCACACCTGAACCCACTTGTCAGCGCGTTCCTTGCCGCACCATTGGTCCAGGACGAACACGTTCCAGTTCTCGTCGACACCCCAGACGGTGTGGACCGTGAAGTCCGGGTCGGTGCCGTCTTCGCGCTTCGTGGCATAGTCCGACGAGATGTAGACCGCGAGGCGATCGATCAGGCGCTCGCCCTTCGTGCCTTTGAAGAGGTCCGCGAACTGGTAGTGGCGGAAATCCTTCTTGAGGAAGAAGGTGCCGTCCTCTGGCGTCGGCCGTTGCTGGTAGAGCGCAGACCAGGTTGTGCCGCCACGCTTGCGCTGGGCGCCGATCTCGCGATCAGGGCCGTGCTCTTCCGGCCAGAGCCACTCTCCGGGCTTGCGCTTGAGGGGGTCGGTCGGGTGCTCGGCAACCGCCGGCATGCAGATGACCAGCCAGACATCGCCGGTGATGCGGTCCTTGATGAGCCCGCTTTCGCCGTTGTAGCCCACGGGCAGGATGCGACCAGCCGGGTCGTCTTCGCTCCACCGGGTGATCGTCAGGATCTGGATCTGCGGCCCCTCGAGACGCGTGAGCACGTCCGACGAGTAGATGTCCCAGATATTGTCCAGGGTGACGTCCGACTTCGCTTCCTTCCGCCCCTTCACGATGTCGTCCATGATCAGGATGTCGGCAGGGCGCCCGGTAGGCGAGCCGTTCATCCCAAACCCGGCGTATTCTCCCCCCAGGGTCGTCATCCAGTCGGTCTTCGCCCGCGTGTGGCGAGCAAGCTTCAGCTTGTCATACGGGTTGACCGGACTGTCGATCGTGTTGCGGATTCGGTTGCCCATCTTCTGGGCGAACGTGTCCGTGTGCGTCAGATGCATGATCCGCAGGCGCGGGTTCTGGCCGAAGAAGTAGACCGGGGCGAACCAAGACGTGGTCCAGCTCTTCGTGTGCCGGGGCGGGGCGAAGAGCATGACGCGCTGGATCGGCTTCTTGTTCGATCGGCCTTCGTAGTAGTCGACCGTAGTGTGGTAGGCCATCTGCATGACCCGCCCCATGACCTTCTGGTGGCGGGGTGGGTTGAAGCCAGTCAGACGCTGGCCGAGCGCAAGAATGTCCTTCTGGGCGACACGGCGCTCCTTCTCACGAAGCAGAGACAGGGCGCGGCGCTTCTCTTCGAAGCCGAGTTGCGAGAAATCAAGCGCCATCGCGCGCCTCCTCGAAGCCTGACAGCTTCGCAAGCTCGCGCTCGATCTCCTCCTCGCTCATCAGTTTGACGTTGCGGACACCGTCCTCGGCGATGATCTCGGCGTCCTCGATGATTTCGCCCGCGGCTTCTGCCTCGCGCTCCTTCTCCGCCTTCATCTTCCGCTCGGTCTCGTTGACCAGCCACCCCTGCTTCTCTATCGGCCGAAAGTCCTCAGGGAAGTTCCGCTCCATCCACCACGTGTAGGTCGTGCTGCGCAGGTCGCGGTTGGTCATGTTGTTGATGCCGAACTCGAGCCAATAGGCCTTGGCGTGCTCACGGCCGACCCGGCAGGCGTCCCCGAACTCAGGATGCTTATCCATCCAGATCGCGAGGCGCTCTTTGGAGATGTTCAGATGAGAGCACCATTGGAGCGGCACCATCCCCTGCATGCCCCAATCGATCACCTTGTCGCAGAACCACTCCTGATAGTGCCCCTGGTTCCGGCCGTAGACGATGCCCGGCATGAAGCGGCCGTTGTCGTGCCTCGGCAACGCGATCGCACCAGGCTCGTTGGTCACGGCCTTCAAGACTTCGAACATCTGCTGAGTGGTCGGTTGTCCCATGGCGCTGGATGATAATATGCATCATTCGTGAAGTGCGGCGCCGTGTAGACGCTTTCTCGAGCGGCCGTTATTCAGCGCCTCACGCTCCAAAGATGATAATTATAATCATTTTGTGGATGACAGAACTTATCATTCCTGCTATGTCCGGTGCTGGCGGCTGGGCCTGTCCGGCATGCCGAAGTCAGAGGAGACACCGATGGAAATCACCCACAAGGAACGCGTCGAGATGGACGTCTCGCTCCACCCGAAGGTCTGGGAGGAGGGCTACAAGGCGTATCTCGCTGGGAAGAAGGCGAGTGCTTGCCCGTATGCTCCTATCCAAGAGAGCCAGGTGAACGCGTGGCTGTCTGGCCACGTCACGGCGCGGGACGTTCGCGCTCAGAAGATCTGGCAGAAGACGCACCCTGATTATCGCGGCGAGAACGCAGAAGGGGAGCTTGCGATCCTCGTGCTGCGCAACGGCGGAACGACTTCGGTCCCCGTGAGCAGCCTCACCGACGACGAGATGGAGCGCCTGGACCCGCGGGAGGTCCCGGCATGAGGCGGCGCGTGGAGGATCTGAACCGGGCTGTCAGGGAAGCGACGAGCATCGCCTGCAACGCTCTGGGCATCGACCAGGGCGAATTGGCCCGGCTGATGCGCCTCACGGTTTGGGGCAGCGTCGAGGGCCTGGTGCAGCGCGAGTTCGCGACCGTCGAGATGCAGTATGTCCCCTCATGCTGGCCGGACATCCCGGAGCAACGGGCGCTGGCCGTCACCTTCGATCACATCGCTATCGAGCTCGGGGATCCGCGCCGTGCCTGCCGGCAGGGCGATTGGTCGCGCCGTTGACGCATCGGTGTCCGCCCCCAGGCGGGGCGGCATCCCATGCGCCATGCGCAGTTGGGCGGCGGGACGGTCCCGCAGGCCGAAGCTCAGAGGAGAGCAACACATGACACCTACCAATCACAGCATCGTCTTCGCGATGGCTTTGTCCTACATGGAGCAGGGCTACCCGCAGTCTGCGGCGAGAATGGCGCGTAAGGCAGCCGAGATCGCCCAGCGCGACGGAGCGTCCGGCGATATCGTCGACAACTACGGCCGGGACGCGCGGCGCTGGTCCATGATGGTCGTCTGCCCGGCCAGCGTTCGCGTCATGGCGTCGATCGATGGAGTGATGCAGGCGTGCCCATCTCACGTCATCGGCGCCGCATCGGCTCAGGAATGGCTCGAGGCGCGTCACCCGCACGCTCAGGGTGCTACCTTCTACGAAGCCGAGAGGGAGGCGGACCACCCGTGTCTGATCTCCGGCGGCATCTACCTCGCCACCCGCGTCCTCATCGCATTCGAGCGGAGGGACGCAGCATGAGCAATCCGTATCAGAACCGCATCAAGAAGCGCGTCGACAGTCTTCTGCATGATCTGGAGACGATCGAGACGTCCGCTCGATCGAACAAGGTCTCATCTGACGAGGTTGCGGCCGATCTGGCGCCGGTCATGGCCAAGCTGGAGGCGATGTCGGGTCGGCAAGGGGGCGACACCTATCGGGACGGATTGAGGAACCCCCCTGCCTCCGCACCGTCTACCACGCGGACCGGGCTGAGTGCGGCACAAGCTGTCATCCAGGATGCGCTCACGCTGCCGCTGATCGAGCGGCTGCGGCTCCTCGATCTGACAGCCGAGTCCATCAAGCAGGACGTCATGGAGGGGAGGGCCCAATGAAGCCTCACGACTATCAGGAACAGGTCACATGCGTCCGGTGCAAAGGCACCGGCGCAGTCCCCCGCCCGGACGAGGACTACAAGCGCCTCTGCTCGAAGTGCGCCAAGCCCAGGCCGAACGTCTACATCAAGCCGGGGGAGCGTCACGACGCGCCCATCACCGATGGTGGCGGCGAGGAATCCAACGGCAGCGTTTGGCCCTACGGCTTTAGCTCGCTCTACGGCGGGCTTTGAGACTTGGCCGATGATCAGCCTCATCTCAGACCTAGTGAGTGGTTTGATCTGTGGTTCGATCGTCGGCTTGGTTCTGGAGATTTTCAGGAGACCATGATGACCGACGAGATGAAGCAGGAGCTAGTGGATTGGTGCAACGTGAGGTGTTTTGTCGTCATGCCTCCCGGTTTGCTTCTCGAGACCTATTATCCGCTGCTCTCCGCCGACGAGAAGAACTGGCTGCGCGGCTTTCTCGATCGGATGACAGACAGCGCGGGCGTACCCAGCTACAGCTCGCCCATCCCCGACGAGACGATCATCAACGCGGCTCTCGCGTCCTTTGAGGCGGCAGAGCACGTCCCGCTATACACACAGGACGAAATACGTGCTCACAGGGAGGGCGTGCACGCCGTGATGGTGCGGCTGGGGCTCTACGATCGGTTCATCGAGCGGCGGGAGGAGGCGTAATGGGCTGCTCGCAGAAGGTTGAAATTGCCCCTTGGGTGCGCCTCGAAAGATTGGAGCGGCAGATCATTGATGCTGTCCCGCCTATCGATCCACCTGCTTGCAACTGGTTGGAAAGCGATCCTGGGCTTTCATACTGCCGTCGCTGTGCATGGGAAGCGAGATGGGCGGAGATGCCAACGATAGGGCCCGCACCGGAAGAGCCGGATTGGTTCAGAAGAACTGATTTTGAGGAATTACTTGCCGATGGAATTAGCGCATACATGGCTGGCATGCCCGGCGAGAGCGACCATCCGGAGAGTTGTTACGCTTGCGGATGTACGCTTGACTATCATCTGACAGACTATGGGGCATCTGAGGAACTCGCACACTTTGAGGAATACCCTATCGAGCCCGGTGACCCCATCGACGGCGAGCTTACGTACGCTCTGACGCGCATCTTCATAAACATGTGCTTCTTGGGTGCTGATGACGAGAAACTGGCCTCCGCGCTGAAGCTTGCGGAGGCCACGCGACGCGCTATCCAATCAGACGCTGAACGAGGCCCCAAATCATGTGGCAAGAACACATAGCCGCGCTCCCGTGCCTGAACTGCGAGGGTGAGCCCATCATCGCGGACGTGAAGGGCGCGGGGTTCCGCCTAGTCTGCCCTGACTGCGGTTGCAGGGGCCGCTTCCACAGTACGGAGAACGAGGCGATAGACGCCTGGAACGGCGGTCCTGAGCATCGTGAGGCTATCGAAAAGATCCAGCGCGAGCGTGGCCGCAGCTTCGTGGCAATATTTTGAGTTTCAACCAGGAAGAGGAAACAGGATGAACATCGACCCCATGGTGGCGCTCGCCCGCGCCTACGTGATCCGCCAGAAGGTGCAGTACGCGTCAGACGACTCGGTCACCGGCAAGCAGGCCATGGCGCTCCGCAAGGACGCCGCCGAAGGCCGGATGGATCATCTCGAGGAGTACGGCATCGCGCTGAACAAGCTGGCTGGGCCGACAATCCAGAAGCTTTCCGAGATTGGCGTGCATGACATGCCGGCGAACTCGGATCAGATCTCGATGCTGGTCGAGTGGGTCAGCCAGCGCAAGGGCGGCATCTCGATCAGCGCCGTGTGGGAGATGATTGGTGTGAAGGCGTCGACCGGCCGCGGCTACACGTCTGGCCGCTCGGAGATCAGTTGGCCGGTCTGGTTCACGCTGCGCGCCTTGGCGCTGGAGGAGTAATTGATGTTGCTCGACGTACAAGCCTTGAAAGACGGGATTTCGGAGGGCGCTGTTCTTCCGAGACGGCTCTACGACGAAAAACGCTGGTACATTGACATCATGGAGGCGCTGACGGGCGTCGAGATGTTTCTCGCCAAAGAGCACCACGAGGTTGGCTGGCCAAAGTGGCTGGCAGAGCTTGCGGTGTTTATCTTCGAGGAGGCGCGCGAAACGTGGAAAGAAGACAGCATTCACTTTGCCGAGGCCGTCGAACGCGCCAAAGATCGGGACCTGGACCTTTATGAAGGCGGTGCCGTCTGGCGGTCTTTTCGAGCGAGCGTTCTGGACATTGCTATGAAATCGATTGGCGATCGTGATGAGCCGTGGCGCGTCAAGGCTCGAGAGGCTGTGCAGTGGTCGATCGATCGAGACGGCGAGGGCAATTCCAGGGCGGAAAAGGCGCTGGCGATCATTCGCAGAGAGGCAGAAATCACGCCGGGGAAGACCCTCAAAGAGAAGATCACCACGCCAGCGGCCTATGCCGTGCTTGCGGCTATGTCGGACCGCTCTGCGGGCGGCTCAAACGCTTGTGTGGCTGCGGTTGCGGCTGGCGCTACGATCGCCGACTCGCATCGGCAAATCTTCGACGCATTCATCGCCGCTTTGGAGGAGCCAAAAGCATGATCGACAAAGTGCTACTGATGGACGGCAACCACATTGTCGGCAGGTATCCAAACTATTGCCGCGCCTCTGATAGAGCCATCGAGCTCGGGCTTTTCTACAGGAAAGAGGGTCAACTTGGCATTCATCAGAAGCCTGGCGTGAGGATCATCATGGACCCCGACCAGAAGGAGAGCCCGACATGACGCCAGATCAGTTTAGCGCCCTTAAGCGCTCAGAAATCCACAAGCTTGCGAAGGAAGGGAAGCTGATCGACACTGCTTTTCAGGTGTTTGCCGACGCTTGCTTTGCAAATCCGACGCCCGATCAGCGAGAGACGTTGCGCATAGCGTTCTTCATGGGAGCCAGAGAGCTTTTCAGCTTACTTATGGACGGCTGCGACGAAGTCGAGCCTATGGAGGACGATCTCAGGCTCTGCGCAAGGATTGAGCAGGAGCTCGAGACGTTCAGCAACCGCACCGCAATGATGGCCCAAGCAAGTGGACGGGCTAACTGATCTTTGATACCCATCACAGCGAGCCGTTCGAGAACCAGCGCCGTACCTACGGGTCGGTGTGGGCCTGTCCGTAAGGCTGGCCTACTGGGCGGCTCACCTTGCACCTTCATCGTCGCGCCATTACGTTTCACAACGGACGGGGCGACGATTGAAGGGCGACACCATGATTTCCAGAACCATTGTGATCCTGCTGATGCTTGCAGCGCCGGCATCCGCTCAGACGAGCTACGACTGGACCAACGGGAACACCTACACCGTCCTGCCGGACAGCTCGGGCTCGACGGTGGAGGGGCGGAACGCTCGAACGGGCTCTGATTGGCGGATCAGGCAGAACAGCGACGGCACCTACAACGGTCGAGACGCAGACGGGAACCTGTTCCAGGGGAACCAGAGGACCGGAGAGCACTACAACTTCGGCACCGGCCGGTCCTGCTACGGCAAAGGCTACTCGCGGATCTGCAACTGATCATTCTTTCCACCGCGCTGGATGGATCGATCAACGATCTCTGACTACCCCTAGTCGCCTGGAGGCATACCCCACCGGCGCGTCCTGCCGAACTTCCACTTGGTGATCCGCCGCTCCAACTCCTCCGACTTCAAGTGCAGCGAGATCCGCATCGGTGCTCCGCATTTTTTGCAGACAGCGCGTTCCTGAATACTGGTGATGGTCATAGAGCGTCCCTTCGGTGGTGCTTTATGCAGGCTGTTCGGTGCTACCGTTCTATGGCAGTCGCCTTGGCACGACAGGCGCATCTCCCAGCCCTCATCGAGTAGATCCTGGATCGTAATCGTCATCCAGGAACATAGGCAGAACAATTGAGTCGGGGAAAGAGGGGCGCATTGGGTGGTCACGCGACATTTGCGACCTGCTCTGCGTAGGGCGAATTCGCCTTGGCCAGCACGAAGGCTAGATCCGGCGGGACCGAGTTGCCGCACATGCGGATCTGCGCCGTCTTCGTGAAGGCGCGCCCGGCGATGCTCTGCTCGATGACGTAATCGTCGGGGAAGCCCTGAGCGCGGTAGAGCTCACGCGGCGTGAGCATGCGCATCCCGATATCGGCTATGACGAATGTCTCGCCGCTGATCTCGACCGTGATCAGTCCGAACCGATCTCTCGATGTGACCGTGTGCAACGGCTCATGCAACTCCTGGCCGATGTTCGGTCCGTAGTACTTGACCATGAACGCACTCACCATCGCGGCGTGCCCGCCGCCCGCGCAGACCGTGGCGAGGGGCGCATCCACCGTACGATCGCGCCGTGCGCTGCCCTTCAGGCTTAGTAGGTGAGCCGCGACGACATTCTGCTGCGTCCCGCGCATGGTGATGGTGCTGACCGGCTCCCGCGCGTCATGTCCGACCATCCCACCGTTGTGCTGCGCGAGGAACGCGGCGACCAGCGCGTGCTTCGATCCCCCTGCCACGATCGTGCCCAGCGGTTTCTCGAGCCCCGGAACACGCGGCGACTGCCCATCCCGCTCGCCATAGCCTGTCTGGACCAAGGTGGGCACCACAACGCAGTTCTGGTCCTTTGTACTTGCGGTGACCGTATGCAGCGGGTCTCTTGCATCCCTGCACCGGCCACCATGCTGGGCATAAGAGACGAAAGGGGCCAGTGTTGGCACGATCAGGCCATGAGCATCTCGGTTAGCAGTGACGGTGCAAAATGGTTGATCCAGCCCCTGCCCGCAAAAGTGTTCGCCCTGGTGATTGCAGGTGACGATGAAGGGCTCGACCGCATCGAGCACATAGCGTTTCACACCCTTCGCGATCCGCCGCAGCGTCGCCTCGGCCAGCGGGCGCTTTGCGCGAATGCCCGACTTCTTGAGGATTTCCTCGGACGTGTCGAAGATCGACGGGCAGGGCAGCGACCAGTCGATGATCTCGGCCGCCGTGCGATGCGCCTTCAGCGTGCCCGCTTTGACCAGGTCGGACCCCGGCGCGGCGTGAGTGGGCTCTGGCCAGACGATGGGGTGGCCGTCTCTGCGGGCGACCAGAAAGAACCGCTTGCGGATGGTCGGCGCGCCGTAGTCGCAGGCCCGGAGCTCACGCCACTTGACCTTGTAGCCGAGCGCGCGCAGACGCCGCCACCAAAGCGTGAAGGTGTGCCCCTTCTTCAGCGGATCGGGCTTGCCGTCCTCACCGAGCGGACCCCAATCGCGAAACTCCTCGACGTTCTCGAGAAGGATCACCTTCGGCATCTGCTCGCCACGGCGAGAACGGTGCAGCACCTCGCACCAATGGACGATGACCCAGGCGAGATCGCGGATGTGCTTGGCGACCGGCTTACCGCCCTTGGCCTTCGAGAAGTGCTTGCAGTCGGGCGAGGCCCAAAGAAGATCGATTTCCTCCCCGCCGATCAGATCGCGGATATCGACCGCGTAGACGCTCGAATTCACATGCCGGGTTTCCGGGTGGTTCGCCTCGTGCATCGCCAAGGCGTCGGCATCGTGGTTGATCGCGATATCAGGCGAGCGGCCAAGCGCCCGCGTGATGCCCGTACTGGCGCCGCCGCCACCCGCGAAGCTGTCAATGATCAGTCCCATCCTACGTCAGCCCTCCCAGTGCTCTCTTCGCTCGGTTTGTCAGTTTCGCCGCAGACCCACGCTCTCGAATGATCCAGCCGATATCGGTCATCTCCCTGACGATCTCCGCGGTGCGCTTCTCCGAAATGCTCATGCCGCGCCTGATGGCCCGGCTGATCGATGTCACGGGGTCGCGACGGCTGGCCCATAGAAGCCCCTCAAAAGCGTAGCTGGATGCCTCTCCGTCCGTCAGGGCGCTCGGAACAGGATCATCGCCCATGCGGACCAGGTGATACGCGTAGACGGTCTCTGGATCGGGCTTTCCGGGCCTGATCATGGAGCGCACCTTCCGCTGTGTCGGCATGGCTAGGCTGCAGTCGACGAGAAGGCGAACGAGATGCATCCGCGCCATCAGATCGACGCTCTCCAGTTTGTCCTCCTGAACCACGCCGACGTGGTAGATGCAGCTATCGCCATGCTTGGCGCGCTCAAGCCACGCCCGGAGATCGCGCACAGACAGCGCGAAGTCTCGCAGGTGGTAGGTTTGGCGCGCCTCAGTCATCAGGCTGCCTTCTCCGAGCAGAAAGCGCACCGAAACGGCTCTTTGGCGTATTGCGCGATACGCGACGGCTCGCCCTCGAGCCAGCCGCACTCCTCACACCAAATCTCGGCGAGATCCTGATCAATCTGACGAAAGCGCATATTTCGCGCATGCGCCTTGATCATCGCCACCCTGAGACTTGCGCTCATTCCGCAGCCCTCGCTCGAATGACGCTGGCCATCTTTTGGCGCGGCGAAACCAGATCGTCGCAGACCTGCGCCAGCTCCGCCCAGGACGGGAAGAACTTCCACCGTCGCTCCATCAGGGCGTAGCGCATCACGTCGGCCGGGTATGTCTGACATCGACGGGTATAGACCTCGAGGCGGAACCGCTCTTCGTCGTCGCTGCCCTCACGGCGGGCGGTGATCACCGAGAGCTCTGCCAGCCACGCGGCCACCTGCCGGCGCGTCGGCGGCTCGAAGAACGCATCCAGCCACGCGATCGGCCGCGTCGACGTCCCCTCGACCTCGTAGCCCACCACCTGCTCGGTCGTGACGCCCTCGGGGAAGATGAGCTTAGTGATCGGCCTCACCGTAAGCCCGCATTGCTGCGCCCACGAAACCAGATGGGCGTCTGTCTCGGCCGGGGTTTTGCCCGCCAGCCGCTCGGCGGTTTCGGAGGATGACCGACAATCGGTCGGTAACGCGATTTCGCCAGGTCTGCTCCCATCCTCGAGGGGTCTTCCGTCCGTTCTTGTCAGTTCGGTCGGACCAATAGGTTCTGAAGTCATCTGCAAGCTCCTCGATCTCCTGGTCGGTCAGTTGCTTCGAACGGGCGAACTGCCTCATGGCCTCGGTCAGAGACCAATCGTCGGTCATTCGCACTTTCTTGGGGGGGGCTAGATCTAGGGGTAGATCTTCGTTGCCCTGATCAGGCTCAGATTTCCCAGGGGGACTCCCAGGGGGATCCTTATTTACCTGTTCTATTACCGGATCAGCTTTATATGGAAGTGCCCTATAGGGAACTTTGTTTGTCTCCGATGAGGGACTTTGTCGATCTTCATCAGTCTCCTCACGGGGACTTTGTTGGGCGGGTTTATGGTCAATCAAGGTTCCCTCTAGGGTATTTTGGTCGGCCAATGCGCGCCCAAACCCAACATCATCGAACCACAAGATGTAGTATGTGCGGCGCGTTCGCTGTCCCGGCACGGTCGCGCCTTTTCGAAGGATCCACCCGCTTTCCTCAAGCTCCCTCAATGCCCGGAACATCGGCGATCGGGCAATCTTAGCGGCGTCCATCAAAGCTTCCGTCTCGGGAAAGCACGCCTCGTCAGACGGCTTGCCGGAGTTGTGAGCGTTGCAAAGGCAAAACAGAACCCGGAACGCCGCGTTCGACACATCCGGGTTGGCGTCAGCCAAATGCTTCCACGCCTTGAAGCTCATATATCGAACCCCTCCTGGTCGGCCTGGCTGACCTTGCTGGTATCGTCCCAGATGCGGTTCATCTTCACGTCGATGTTGGTGCGCGCCACTCCCTCCGGGCCGTGCCGGTTCTTGGAGACGATCAGCTCGAGGCTGTGCTTTGCCTTGTCGAGCCGGGCGATATTTTCGGAATAGCTGTCGCTTCCTGGAGCCCCAAGCGCCTTGGCGATGTAGTAGGCGTCCCGGAACAGCATGATCACGACGTCGCCGGCCTCTTCGATCTCACCGGACTGCCGGAGATCGCTCAGCATCGGCCTCTTGTCCTCGCGCTCCTCGACCTTGCGGCTTAGCTGGGTCAGGGCCACGACGGGGCAATCGAACTGCTTGGCGATCGACTTCATTGACCGGGCTGCCTCCGAGACCTCGGTCATCCGGTCATTCACGCCAGGCACGCGTATCAACTGCAGATAGTCCACGACGACCAGGGAGAGTTTGCAGCCGGACCGCTCGAATTGCTTCTGTGCTGCGGCTATCGAGGATCGAAGACCCGCCAGCGTGCCGCTGCTGTCGTCGGAGATCAGCAGCGGCAGATGCTCAAGGGTGCGAGCGTGCTCAAGCGCTTCGCGAAACTGATCCTCCGTCAGATCGATGCTTTCGAACTTGTTATAGGGGACGCCCTGACCCGACTCGGCCATCTTCATAGACAGGAATCGGTTGGCGAGTTGGGTGCGGGGCATCTCCTTGGAGTCAAAGAACACCCCGCGGCCCATGACTTCATCCGTTCCGGCGCGGGCGACCGACTTGCAGAGCTTCAGCGCAACTCCGGTCTTCCCCATCCCCGGCCGGCCCCCAATGAAATAGGCGTTGCCGTCCCGCAGTCCGCCGATCAGCTCGTCGAGCTCGCGAATACCAGTGCTCAGGACCGGCTCATCCGACTGATAGCGGCGGTTGACCTGCTCCATGGACTCCGCAAGCGCCGTCCCGATCGACGTGAACGGCGGACCCTGCGGCGACTCGGCCGACAGGACGGCAAGGCTGTTCTCCGCGACGGCTCGGACCTCAGCCGCGGTTTCGAACTCGTCCGACGACATCGCGCCTGCGGTAATGGCGTCGGCAATGTCCATAAGTGATCGGCGCTCTGCCAGATCGATGATGGCCGAAACGTAGTGCTTTACCACGAAGATCGCGATGGTCGCCTCGGCAAGTCGGATGAGGTATTCCGTGCCGCCGAGTTCATGAAACCCTTTGTCGTCAGCCATGTACGGCTTCATCGTCACAGGCGAGCAATGGCCCATGTCCGGGTCCATGATCATCTTGCGGGCGCGCTCGAAAATCCGCCCGTGAACCGGGTCGAAGAAGTGCCACGGCTCAAGCCTGTTCATGTGCTCGAGCGAGTCGTTGTTGAGCATGAGGCAGCCAAGCAGCGCCTGCTCCGCCTCGATATTGTGCGGCCCCTTTAGCACAGCCTCTGGCTCACCCCTCGCCATCGTCAGTGCTCCACAAACCAGACAGGTGCATCCGTCGACCAGCAGACGCCGCAGGAACCGCAGTGCCGTTCCCTCTCCGCGCCCTCGATCGCATCCATCTGCTCAGGGCAGACGATGGCAGTGCCGAACGTCTTCTTCTCAGTTGGGAAGTCGAGTGTGGTCGAGCCCCACTCGCCATGGTGTCCAGAGTGCCGGATCCAGAACCGCTTCGGGTGCATCTGATCCCGCATGATGCAGATCATCGACCCAAGCTCGGAGACGGGCTCATGAGCGGTGAAGCCGAAGCAGTAGAGGTTAAGGTGCCGGTCGAGCAGATCCGACCACATGGCGAGATAATCAACGCTGTAGAAGTCGCCCAGGTAGTGCAGGCGGATCAGCACCTTGTCGTGCTCTTCGCACAATGCGGCGACCTCGTCCCGAATGCGCGCCTCGAGCGCAGGGCCAGGCAGCCAGCGTGAGGCGTGCAAGTCCATGTTCCCGTAGCAGGAACGCCAGTGCAGGCAGGAAGCCGGGCAGGTGATGCGCTCCGGCAGCGTCAGGGTGAAGATCCTGGCGCCCTTGAGCCATCCAACGAGAACGTCGCCGCCGATCTTGGAATTGTGCTCGCCACTCTTTAGGACGCGCATCTTGTCGGTATTCGCGTTCGCTGGGTCGACGATCCTGTGAGCATGAACCGGAAGAGCATCTACCACCGCAGGGTGGTCGGCCGTGAGCAGCATCGTGACGTTGCCAGTTGGCGGCGGGGCGGTCTTAAACCTACGTCGATCACGGACCTGGGCTGATTTCTTCGCGTGCCGCTCTTGCCTCTTCCGATCGACGACGCCTTGACGGGGCTCTCTCTTGCCCGGTTTTGAATACTGTCGCTTGGTGATCTCAATGTTGTAGCGCGTTTCGTAGTAGTTGACGGAGCGGTAGCCAATCCCGAGTTGCTTCGCGATCTCAGAAGTTGTCTTTCCTTCTTGGGCGAGACGCCGAATTTCATCTTCACGCTTGCCGTTCCGAAGATGATGCTTCTTCGGAGCCTGCGGCTTCTGCCGCGCGACCGCGTCGTCAATCAGCTTGCGTTCCTCTGGGCTTATCGCGTCAGGCGGCATCGAACTTCCCCGCCTCATTGCCCCACGTGTCCCAGCCCGGGCGGGACTGACGCGAGAAAAGATCCAGATAGGGGCCGGCGAAGAGCTTTTCGGCCCGCTCATAGGCCTCATCGGGCTTGCGGCTATGCTCGCGGACTGGAGCCACGATCAATTCACGAACTGCGGCGGAGAGCCTGGTAGGGCTGCCTACGGTACCGAGCCAACAGTCCTCAGTGTTCGACCTTGAGCCATAGCCCCGGCCCATAAACCAAGTCTTGCTGGCCGAAGCAGGTCCGTGAAACTGCCGCGGGTTTGTCTTTGCCCAGCAAAATGCCTTGCCTTTGAACTGGAAGTTCCAGGCGGACATGACTTTCAGAGCATCAAGCAGGTTGGGAGAGGCCGACCAAAGCAGCAGCGCGCAATCTTTGGAGGCTAGGTGCCCGACTTGCAGGCAACAGATTTCCTCAACGCTCATCGTCTTGTATGGCACGCTCGGTTCGCCAGAGCGCGTCTGGAAATGCCACGGCGGGTCCGCGATGATCAGACCGTAGTGCAGCAATGGCAGATCCAGGCTCATGCGCTGAAATCCTTCATTGATCCCTTGGACAGCATCTTTTGAACGCCGCGGAAGTTGCCCTCTTTCAGGTGCGCGTATGCCCAGATGCCCGCCGCCTCAGCCCGGTCATGGACTCCGCCTGTCTCCCACCCGAGAAACTCGCACATGTTGAGCGCCTCGAGCTTCGCCTGCTCAGGAAAGCCCTTGCCGATGAACCACTTGCGCCACGTCGAGATTGCGACCGACGTGCAGCGAATATTCTTCTCAGCCGCGAAAACCTCGCAGGTGAAACAAAGGCCTGTCAGGAGCGTGGTGATGCTCTGCGCTGACTTCTTGTCTGCATGCCGGAACGGCGCCTCATAGATGATGAGCGCCGGCGGCGAGTTCAGGCACGTGTCCCGAAGCCAGTCGCGGAACAGCTTGCCCGACTTCCCGTGAGAGACCGCGGCGAATGACGCCACGGTCGTGTGTGGCGGACATGACCCATCTCCCATCGCAGCGCCACAGCCGCGAAGCGAGATGTCCAGCGCTAGGATGTTCATGCCGCGGGAGGCTTCTCAGCAATCTTCTTCGCCGCCTCTTCCTGGCCGCGCCGATACCCACCGATCCATGCCTGTCCGGCCGGGCTGTTAGCCTCGTGCGGATTTCCGTCCTCGAACAGAACGCCCTTCACGCCTTCGAAGTAGCCCTTCGCGTCGGCGTCCTTCTTGATCTGCTCGATGCGCTCTTCGTCAGAGAGATCGTCGTCGGAAGAGGGGGAGAACAGTGTCATCTGCGTGCCAAGCGGGGCGTTCAGATACTCCATATACGTCCGCTGGGTGTTGAGCTTCTCAATTTGCTCCGGTGTCGAAAGCTCAGCGAGCGCAACGCATAGGTCTAGATCCTTAAGAAGAATGTTGTCCGCTTTCGCGGATTGGCGGGCTCGGTTCAGTTTTGCCTGTGCTTCTTTGACAGCGGCTTTCTCGCGCGCGATCGACCTCACATGGCCGAGGAATACTTCCTTGCTGACCCCGTCTGGGGTGTTGTGGCCGATTGCTGCTTGGGTTCCGTCCATGGTGTCTGCCTCATGCTAAGCCTCTGAATTCAGAGAGCGTTTCAGTACAGGAGGCATCTCACCAATCACTCGGCTGCAAGATTTTGAGCGCGAAGGGCTTCGATTCGATCGAGCCGTTGCCTATGTTCTGGTCCATGCTTTCGCTCAGACCTCCACTCAGCAATGTCTCCAAACGTGACCTCTGACCCGACCACCTGCAGCGCGCTCATAATCACGAAGTCTTCACTGGCGGGGAGCCGGTCCTGCTCAGCCCAAAATCGTACGGTCCGGTACGACTGGCCTGTCAGATGCGCGACGTTTTTGGTCCCACCCAAGTCCTCGAAGATATGGTCGATTAGCCTCATATGATCGATCTATGATAAAAACAATCATCATGTCAATTGGCAGTCTCTATCCTTGCTCGCAGAAGTCCGTCATGGGACGAAGAAAAAAAAGAGCATGATGAAGGGGCAAGTCATCTTCCAAAGAACCGAAGCCTTCAAGCGCGTCGACCGCTATCGGCGAGCGGCTAAGATCCCAAAAGGCGAATTTTGTGACCGACTGGGCATCCATCGGCCAGCATACGCAAAGCTCAGCCGCGGTGAGATGTTCTTCACCATGGATCAGATGTATCAGCTAATGACCGAGCATAACCTTGATCCAGCGTGGATCATGGCCGGTAGATTGGATGGGCTTTCGCCCGCCATGCGCACGCTGATCGAAAGCGCCCCAGAAGAAGAATAGTTATTCAGGCGACTGCTTTCGTCGCCTCTCGACAAGATCGGTCAGTACCTGGCTGACGTCCTCGCCGCTCTCTACAGCCCTCCACAATCGCAACTCGTCATCGGACGGCGGCTCGAAATCGGGCCGGTGAGTCTGTTTGTCATCTTGGATGAAGGCTGCCTGGCTCTCTCTCAGCGTGATATTTTTTTTCATATCATCATTGACGTGAAAAATTTTATCATCTACGTGAGTGCCATCAGTCTTCTTGTCGCTGGGCGAAGTCATATGAACCTCGAGTTGAACCTTAATCACCATCTGGGCGGCCGATCGGCCAAACTTAAGGTTGAGGAGTATGGTTTCGCGTCTCAGTTGCAAGAGGCTGGGCTGTACCAATTTGGAACTCACAGACTTCTGGCAGGTGTCACCCCTCCCAGCCAGAAGGTGTCTTCCCCAGAGTATCTCACAACCTCGTTCCCACCCCGCTCTGGGGAAGACCATCTTTTCCGAGAGACACCCTAGTGCGCCGGCCTACCCCCATCGCCACGGTCTACCGATGGCATCGGAAGGCAATGATGGGGCAGGGGCCGCAGATCTCTGATGGCGATGTTGAGGCAGGCTGGTTTGTCCGCCGTCTAGTGAAAGGTGGGCCTTGGGTACCTGCGCGTATTTGGCTGCATCAAGTGGTTGTAGGCGGCGAGCTCGCGGAGCCGGAGCAGTACCGATGCGAGGTCCGTGGCAAGCCGAAAGATCCGGTTCAAGAGTTTATCTGGCTGGCCAAAAATCCCATCAGCCGAGACGCCTACGATCAAATGTGGGCTGAGATTGAATGGGCTGGTTCAAACGATCCAACGCACCCGTGTCTCTCTCCTTGCGAACCCGTCACGAGCCCATCCCGTGCAACAAAACCGAAAGGATATCAGCGTGCCTGACGATACTCCCGGCATTGGCCATAACAGTGATGAATTCCAAAGCTTGCGCGATCGGATCAATGACTTTGGTCAGACAGCGAAAGAGTGGGGCCAGAATGGCTGCGAGACCGAAGACGATGAAAGGCGTCTGAACGCATTCATCTCCGAAGCCCGTCAGCTTTCGAAGGATATTGAGGCCATGCGGAAGGCCGAGAAGGCGCCGCACGATGCCGCGATTAAGGATATCCAGGGTCGATACAAGCCGATGGTCAATCTCGCCAAACAGGCGACCGACATCGCCAAAGAGCTTCTGGGCTCCTATCTGCGGAAGCGGCAGGCGGAGGCCGACGAGCGCGCGCGCCAAGAGCGAGCCGCTGCGGAGGAAGCCGCCAAAAAAGCTGCCGAAGAGGCTGCCGACGCTGAGGCCAGAGGCGATCTCTTGGGTGCGGCAGAGAAGGCCAAGCAGGCTGATGAGGCCGAGAAGCAGGCGGAGAAGTCTACTGCGGAAAAGGTTGCCTCCCGCGGTGACGGCGCGACGGTCAGCATGCGAAAGCGCCGGGTCGTCAAGATCGTCTCCATTCGCTCAGCGATGCTTCACTTCGAGAACCATCCCGAGATGGAGTCGTTGATCACGAAGCTCGCCCGCGCCGATTACATGTCCGGCGCGGAAAAGGTTCCAGGAACCATTGTTGAGATAGAGGAGTATGCCGCATGAATGTGCCAGTCAAAGCAGAGCCCAAGAACCGGCGCAGCCTGTTGCTCGACCAGGACAGGTTTGAGTTGGCACAACGGTCAGCGCGGGCGCTCGCCCTGTCTCCAATTATCCCGAAGCACCTTCGCGAGGGCGGGCCAGAGGTTGCGATAGCCAACTGCACACTCGTGCTCGATATGGCTGATCGCATGAATGAGAACCCACTGGTGATTGCTCAGTCGATCTACTTCGTCTCGGGCAAGCCTGGGTGGTCTTCGACTTTCATGATCGCGAAAGCCAATCAGTCAGACAAGTTCGTGGACCCCATTGATTGGCGGGTGGAGGGCAAGGACGCCACTCTCGTAGTGACCGCATTTGCAAAGCTTCGAGCGACCGGAAAGATCGTGGAGGCCGAGACATCGATGAAGATGGCCATGGCCGAGAAGTGGACCAAGAACGAAAAGTATAAGTCGATGCCAGAGCAAATGCTGAAGTATCGCTCTGCGACGTTCCTTGTCCGGCTCTACGCGCCGGAGGTCATGCTTGGCCTGCCGGCGATCGATGAGATGGAAGACTTATCCGCCTCAGAGATGAAGGACGTCACGCCGCCTCAGGAAGATGCCAAGTTGGATTCCGAACCCAAGTTGGGATCGAAAAACTCAGATAAATCAGAGGCGAAACCCAAAGAGGAGCCGAAAAAGAGCACATCTAAACCCAAGCAAAAGGAGGCGGATGATGCCGTTGTCGAGGATGCTGAGATCGTCGACAACTCGGACGCGCCGGATCAGGAGATGCTCAAAGACATAGTCGCTCGGGTTGTTGGTGATCTGGGCGAGATGAGCAATCACGAAGAGATCGAAGCGACATTCGAGATGTTCAAGCCTGAACTCGATCAGGTTCGTCAATTCTACCCAGAGGGCATGGAAGAGGTCGACGGGGCCAAAGAGGACGCCGAGGCGCGCGCCAATGGAGCCGATGAGTAAGGTAGACCTCTACGTCCAGCCGAAAGGCTCCCTGCTCGTCCCAGTCGACGAGCACGGGGAGAACCTTATCCGCTCGATGAAGCGCCAGGAATACGCCTGTGCGCTCAAGCGCGAGCGCGGTTTCAACCGCGCCAAGAAACTGCACGTGCTGATCGGCATCGTCTCTGTCGCCCTGAACGAGATGGGGGCGTCCTACGCATCGCGCGAATACGTCAAGGCTCGCTTCAAGATTGCGGCCGGATACGCGGACGTCATCCCGATGTCGAAGGTTCATCAGGAGGCCTATGGCCACCGCTATGCCATCATGGCCCGATCGACGTCCGAGTCGTCCATGAGCGACGAAGACTTCAACAACTTCTGGAATGAGGTTGTCCAGTTCACCCTCACCGATCTGGCGCCCCATTTTTCCCCGCGATATTCGCGCCAGGTCGAGGATCTTCTGATCCGGGAGACGATGCCGGTATGAGCATGATCCGGGACGCAGCCAAGGGGCAGACCTGCAGCCTTCGCCTGATCCCGTATTGCGACGACGCGACGGTCGTTCTCGCTCACATCAGTGCGGATGCCATGGGCCGCGTGGCGTCGAAGCAGATGGACATCCACGGCGCCTTCGCCTGTTCCCGCTGCCACGACATCATCGATCTGCGAGGGGATGAGTGGAAGCGGATAGAGCCGCATCTGATCACCCTGCGCAAGTTGGCCGGCCTGATCGAGACGCAACGGATCTTGGTCGACATGGGGCTGATCGAGTTCAAGGGAGAGTTGAAGTGAAAAACGGCAAGGCCGCTCTCCGCAAGACGAACCTCGGCCGGGAGCCGAAGAAGAAGGTCCGCGAGGTCGAGGTTGTGAAGAAGAAGATCGTGCCCGGCATGGAGGTGGCTGAGACCAAGGGCAAGATGCGGCGGCGCCACGGGAAGTGGGTGAGACGATGACCGGCGAGCGCCCACCGTGCCTGCACTGCAAGGAGCCGTCAGAGCTTGTGACCGGCAAGGTGATCTATCCGCACAGGAAGGACCTCCACGGAAAGAAGTTTTGGCTGTGCCGTCCGTGTGAAGCTCACTGCGGCTGCCACGGCAACACGACGAACGCCCTGGGATACCCGGCAAACTACCAGACCCGGCAGGCGAGGATGAAGCTGCACAACATGCGCCTGGACCCGCTTTGGAAGGGCAAGAAGGGCCGGTTCAAACGCAACGAGGTCTACGCCTACATGTCTGATCGCATGGGCATCCCCCGCTCTGAGACCCACACGGCGATGTGGACGATCGAGCAGTGCCGGGAAGCGTGGGTAATCCTCGGAGAACTTTGGAAAGACGGGCGCAGCGCGCTCGCGACATTGGAGCAGGTGATCGAAGAATGACCCAGAAGTGGTTGGCTCATTTCTTGGTGTCGATCCTCGCGCACGCCTGGGCGCGGTTCGCTGCCGCTCTCGTGCTCGCCGTATTGGCGGTTCTGGCGTTGTTGGTGGGTGGTGATGGCTGAGAACACTGACATCCAATGGGCCCACCATTCATTTAACCCGTGGACTGGCTGCACGAAAGTGAGCCCCGCCTGCGACCATTGCTACGCGGAGGGTTGGGCGAAGCGCTCTGGACACGTTGAGTGGGGGCCACACGGCGCCAGAAGGCGCACTAAGACCTGGGGCGACCCTTTGAAGTGGAACCGGCAGGCGAAGGCCGAGGGAAGGCGCTATCGCGTCTTCTGCGCGTCCCTCGCCGATGTGTTCGATAACCACAAGTCGATCGACCCCAAGTGGCGGACAGAGCTTTGGGCGCTGATCGCGGCGACACCGCATCTCGACTGGCTTCTGCTGACCAAGCGGCCGCAGAACATCGCGAAGATGTTGCCGGACGGATGGAACGGCGGATGGCCAAACGTCTGGCTCGGCACGACGGTCGAGAACCAAGAGGAAGCAATTCGCCGGATCCCGCATTTGCTGTCGTTGCCGGCATGGGTCCACTTCCTATCGTGTGAGCCCCTGCTTGGCCCTGTTCTGTTACGTCACACTTGGCTGGGCGGAAGAAAACGAGTTGATGGCAAGGGCATCATTTACGAGCGCAGGCCACATCACGTCACTGAGGGACGAAGCGCTCATAGTCCGCAGTTCATTGATTGGGTCATCACCGGCGGCGAGAGCGGCCCCAACTACCGCCCAGCCGATCCCGATTGGTTCCGCAGCCTGCGCGATCAGTGCGCGGCCGCTGGCGTCCCCTTCCTCTTCAAGCAATGGGAAGGCCGGACGCAAAAGCAGATCAAAGCCATGGGCCGCGAGCTCGATGGCGTCGTTCACGATGGATATCCCGAGTTTTGTCACGACTAAAGAGGATCAGCACCATGAATGTAAATATCGACCAAGAAGACCTGCTGAGTATGGCGGCGGAAAAGCTTGCTGACGAGTATGCAGATCATGCTTCGATCGGACAGATGCTTCAATCCAAAATCAGGGAACGCGTTGATGATGCTATTAAAACTACCATCGATGATCGGGTTGAGGCGGCGCTAAACGCGGCCCTTTCAGAAACACTTGATCAAACCATCCAGCCAGTCGACGTGTTCGGCGAAAAGACCGGAGAACCTACGACGCTGAGAGCTACGCTATCGCAGCGCGCAAAAGACTTTTGGAGCACAAAGGTGGACCGAAATGGGAAGCCTGTCGGCAATGATACTTGGGGCAGCAGAGAAGCCAAGACGCGTGCTGAATGGATGCTGGGCAAGATCGTTTCTGATGAGTTTGCCAGTCAGGTTCGCGAGAATGCTGTCGAGATCGCGGCCACTTTCAAAGAGGCCATGCGCAAAGACGCTCACGCGATGATCGATAAGCACATAGATGGGCTGATCAAGGCAAAATCTGCCAAGTGATGATGGAACGCCGAACACCGCGCGAAACCCTGACGATGGCCCTGCCACGCAGGCAGTCACGCGGGACAGTTGGGGCGGGTGAGAACAAGCGGCCATTAACACATCGGGTACGGCCCGCCCCAACGACTAGGAGAAGAAGGAAAACCGATGAGTGAAACGACAGACGACAACGCGGCACCCCAAGATTTTGGCTGGGTCTTCCTCGAACTGATGGGCCACCGGCAGCGGATCGGCATGGCTCGCGAAGAGTATGTCGGCAGCGGAAAGATGATCAGGATCGACATCCCCACCGGCGATGATGGAGAGACGGTAACCGAGTTTTACGGAACGAACGCCGTCTACGCTATGCGGCCGATCTCGGAGGAGGTCGCCAAAGATCATTGGGCCGCCCAGGATCCACGCCCGGTTCGCCCTGCAACCTATCGAGAGAACTCACAGATCGAGCATTTCCCCGATGACGAGGACTACGAACCATGAGTTTTGCACCTGGTGGCACCGAGGACGATTTCTACGGTCCAGACTGGCGTGATCACGCCGTCGATGCTGGATGGCTCGATCCTAGGGACTACTCCCTAGGCGCGTTTGATATCTTGATGGAGCGCCAGCGCCAAGAGACCGAGGAGGGCTGGTCGGCAGAGCACGACGACAAGCACATCCGCGGAGAAATGGCGACGGTCGCCGCGATATACGCGCACACCGATCGAGATCGGTTCGACGCTTTGAGGGCGTTCTGGCCTGCGACTTGGGACGAGAAGTGGCACAAGCCCAAGACCCGACGCGAAGACCTAGTCCGCGCCGGTGCGCTGATCGCCGCGGAGATTGATCGACTAGATCGGGCCGAGAAACAGGAACGCGATGAACTCCATCGGGCTGAGATGGAGGAACTTCAACACCAGGAAGAGCAGCGGGAGCTTGAGCGGGTTGAGATGGAAGAGCACTTCCGTCGCAATCCGCACGGGTGAACGGAGAGACCATGCCAAAAACAACCATTGAACTCGACGAGAGCGACATCCGAACGGCACTTCGCGTGTATGCCGAAGCCAAGGGATGGAAGCCGAGCAAGGTTCAAGTTCTTTGTGAGCTAAACCCAGAGGGCTCCGGCCCGGCCGTGGCGACGGTCTACAAGGCAAAAGCTGTCATCACGTCGGAGAGCGCCGACTGATGCCCCGCAACATGTCTTTCATGATGACCACGGCGCAGATGTACGACCGGATCAAGACGGTGACTAGGCGCGATGGTTGGTGGTTCTTGAAGCCTGGCGACCGGCTTTGGGCCGTCGAGAAGGCGATGGGCTTGAAGAAGGGCGAGAAGGTCAAGCGGATCTGCATGATTGAGGTCGTTAGCACCCGTGGAGAACCGCTTTGGCAGATGCCTCCAGAGGATTGTGCGCTTGAAGGGTTTCCGGAAATGCACCCCGTGGATTTCGCCATCATGCTTGTCGAGAAGTATGGCTGCTCCACCGACAAAGTCTTCAACCGCATCGAGTTTAAGTATTTGGACGGAGGGATCTAAGTCATGAAGCTGGAAGAAATCAAAGATCAGAAAAATCACTTTGATCATTTGTCACACCTAGCATCGGTTCGAGAGAATTATCTGCGGCGAACTCAAGAGGCGAAGAACCACGGTCTAATGTTTCATGTGAAAGAGTTCGGAGGCAACTCTTCAACTGAAGTCACCGATCCGGCTCTACAGAAAAGGCTTCAAGAGGCCTTTATCACAGACCTGTACATCAAGCTTCGCAACGTCGAGCGGAGGCTGCGCCAGAAGGGCGTCATCTTAGAGGAGTAGACCAATGGAAGACCGGACCCCGAGCACCACAAACGAAATGGTTCAGATCCATAAAGCGATGGTCGCGATTGTTGATGCGCACCCTCATGACTGGTGGAACCTCACAGCAAAAACTGCTTTGGCGACCGCCATACGCGAGACCGGAGGCATCGTGAACCCGTATCAGGTGATGTCGGCTTTCCGTGACATGGTCCATCACGCCGGATTGGTGGCTGTTCTCAGCGAGCAGGAGGCGGCGCGAGAGAGAGGGCTCTATTGGGTGAAAGTGACGTTCGACTCCAAATGGGAGCCCGCTGTGTGGCATCCCGAGGATGGTTGGGGGCTTCTCTCCAGAGATTACGATGAGTTGGAAGTCTGGGACGAATACTTCACTGAGATTGGTGACCCGGTCGAGATGCCACAAGCCTATCAGGCTTGGAACGAGAAGAGCCGATTCGATGGATAGACGGTCGTTCCTGCGCGGTGCTGGCTCGCTGTTTGCGGCGCCGGCGCTCATCCGTCCCGAGCGCTTGGACTTCGGCGTGCCGAAGAGGCTGATCAAGCCAGAGTTCGAGACGATCGAGTTCGCATGGCAGAGCGTGAGCACGCACTTTGAGGTGACCACCCGCCCGATGGAGGGCTCCGAGGCCATTGCGCACGCGATCTCTAGAGCTCATTCCAAAATCAAAGAAGATCTGCGCAGGAGCATTTTCAACGCATGAAGCTCCTGAAAGACCCCAAGGCGCTGGCCGCGCCGCGCCCTCCCAAGCCCCAGATGATCCTGGCGGCCCTTCGAAAGGCTGAGGACGTCTGCGACTACTGCGGGAACGCCTACAGGGGCGATAGCGCCTCGTGCCCCTCCTGCGGCGCTCAGCGGCGACCAGGGGCGGCGAGATGACGAAACAGGACGCAGCCCTCGCGCGGAATGCGAAGCAGATCGCCGATATCCTCGAGAAGGATGGCTCCCGTCGAGTCCGCAGCATGACCCTCCACCCGGACGGCAGGGTGGATTTTGAGTTTCACGTGCCGGAGGAAGCCGACGACCCGCTCGCCGGCATCGATCTCAAAGCGTGAAGCGCGATCTCCCCAAGCACGTCTATTGGAAGAAGGGCGAGATCTACTTCCAGAAGCGCGGCCTGCCGACGAAGAAGATCACGGCCGAGCCCGACACGCCTGAATTCTTCCAACAGATATCCGACGCGATGCGCGGACACAGGAGGCTGACCGGACCGCGGAATTTCAAACGGCTGGTCGACAGCTATTACCGATCATCGGCCTACACGACGCTCGCTCCCCGGACGGCGCGGGACTACGAGAAGTACCTGACCTTCTTCGTCGATCGAATGGGCAAGATAGACCCCGTCGTCATGCGCAGGCGAGAGATCATCAAGATGCGCGACACGAACGCCGATCGGCCCTACTTCGCCAACTACGCGGTGAAGGTGATGCGGATCCTGATGGAGCACGCGATCGACGTCGGATGGCGAGACGACAATCCGGCGAAGGGCGTCTCGCTCATCAAGACGGACCCGGAGCCGCGCGAGCCCTGGCCCCCCGAGCTTATCGACGCGTACCGCGCCCACGCCCTTCTCGGCACGCGAGAGCGCCTGGTGATGGAGCTCTGCCTAGGCACAGGCCAACGCATCGGCGACGTCCTCAAGATGCGCGAGGAGCAGCTTGTGGACAACGAGATCCACCTTCGGCAGTCGAAGACCCGCAAGCGGCTGATCGTGCCGCTCCTGCCCGCCCTGGAGGAGGCCCTGCAGGCAATGCCGAACCGGGGAGGGTGGCTGCTCTGGAACCAGCACCGCACGGGGCCGTGGAGCTACAGGGGTGCCAGCGATGCCGTCAGGAAGATCAGGACGAAGATCGGCGCGCTAGATTTTGACATTCACTCGTGGCGGTACAACGCCGCCTGCGAACTGCTCGAGGCGAAATGCACCGACGAACTGATCTCTTCTGTGACCGGCCAGACCCCGTCGATGGTCCAGCACTACACCGCATCGATTCGCCAGAAGCGCAATGCTAGACTTGCTCAAAAGATGCGCCGTGAACATCTGCAGAATGTTGAGAGATCTGTTGAGAGCGACGACCCCAACACCCGCTAAGTGTTGGAGGCGACGGCCGGAATCGAACCGGCGTGGACGGATTTGCAATCCGCTGCGTAACCACTCCGCCACGTCGCCTTGCCGTTTAATATCCGAGGGTTATCGGGCTAACCTCATCTCGGTATCCTGGGCGCAGGTTGCGGGTCAGCGCCAGGCCGGTCGGCGCTAGATAAATCTCCCGCGCGGTCCTGTCCACGGCAAAATCGGCTTCGCTTGGCGCAGACGGCGAGCATGGGCGAGGTCAAGGATTTCAGCGCTGGCGTAGGGCAGGGCGGCCAGCGACGCGCTCATGGCTCCGACAGCGCGCTGTCGCGGATGACCCGCAGGGGCTTCAGGAAATACTCCAGCACTGATTTGCGCCCGATCTTCAGGTCTGCCGTGACCGCAAGGCCCGGGCGGATCTGCTGATCCGCCTCGCGCGGGCCGACCCTGTCGGAGGCGAGCCTGAGCCGCACCTCGTAGAACGACGACCCGTCCGGCTGCACTGTGGAGCTGGGCGAGACGCCGATCACCTCCGCCTCGATCCCGCCGAACCGCGTGTAGTCGAAGGTCAGCACCTTCACCAGCGCAGGCACGCCCGGGCGGATCTCGCCGATCCGGCTTGCGGGCACCAGAAGCTCGACGATCAGTTCGACGTCGTCTGGCACCACTTCTCCGATCACGGCGCCCGGCGTGACGACCTGGCCCGGTGCGTTGATCATGAGGTTCTGCACGGTGCCGGAGGCGGGCGCCAGAACGGCGTCTCGTGCGGCGCGCGCCGCAAGGCGGCGAACCTCCTCGTCAACCTCGGCGCGCTCGGCCTCCAGTGCGGCGACGGCGCGCAGTGCTTCCTGGCGGCGCAGGATACCGAACTCCAGCTCCTCCTGCCGTGTGCGGTGGATGGAGAGTTCCGCCTCGCGCGCGTCGCTGCGGGTCTCGGCAATCTCCTCGCGGGTCCGGATCAGGTCGATCTCGGCCTGATCGCGGGTCAGGCGGCTGACGACCTGCTTGCCATTGAAGAGCGTGTCGAGATCGGTGAGCCGTCGGGTCAGGATCTCCTGGCGCCGGGCAAGCTCTTTCAGCCGGGTCCGCGCGACATCCAGCTGCGTGACCGCGAGGCGTGAGTTCGATTGCAGAACGGCCAGGCGCGCCTCGGCCGCCTGCGCGTCGATCTCGAAGACGGCGCGCTCACTTGCGCTCACCCGGGCCCAGGCATCCTCCGCAGGCGTGAAATCGGCGCCATCCGCCATCGCGCGCCGCCGCGCGATGGTGATCATCAGGGCAGCCTGACGGGCCTTTAGCTGGCGCAGGCGCGCGGTCTCCTCCGCCCGGTCGAACCGCAAGAGCACCTGGCCTTCGCGCACGGTCTCGCCGTCACCCGCCTCAAGTGCGATGACCCGGCCGCCGTCCTGGTGCTGGATGTGCCGCGCCCCCGCCTGGGGCAGGATCCGCCCCTCGCCGATGACCGTCTCGTCGATCGGCGTCAGCGCTGCCCAGACGATGAAGGCGACCAGCGCCAGCAGCGAGACGTGCACCAGACGGCGGTGCATTGCGTCATCCACCGGCTCTGCCAGGCTCGCCTCCAAGAGCATCAGCCTCCGCCGCTCAGCCTCGGCGGAGGGCACGGGCGTGAAACCGCGAAGGCGTTTGAAAAACGAGAGGATCATGTCACGAGCTCCTTCGTCGGGGCCATCCGCCGGACCATCCCGGCCTCGAGCGCCAGTTCGAAATCCGAGAGGCGCACATGGCTGGGGCGATGGGTGGCCATCAGGGTGGTGACCTTGCCGCGCCGGGTCTGGAGCGCCGAGATCATCGCGCTCTCCAACACGGGGTCGAGCATGCGCGCGGGCTCGTCGAGCAGCAGGATCCTGGGCTGTCGCAGAAAGGCCTGCGCCAGCGCCAGTGACTGCCGGAACCCCGCGGGCAGGTTTGCCTGCATCTCCTCGGACAGCCGCGTCTCCATCCCGTGGGGCAGGGCGGCGACCGCGCGGCTGAGGCTCAGCTCTTCGAGCGCCTCATGCAGCTCCATGTCCGAGGCGAGCGGGCGTGCCAGCCTCAGGTTCTGGGCGACCGTGCCGTGGATCAGAACCGGAGCATGGGGCACATAGCTCACCAGATCGCGCAACTGGCTAAGCGGGATCTGGCCGAGGTTCATCCCGTCGATCAGGATCGAACCGCTCATTGGTTTGATCAGCCCCAGAACGATGCGCAAGAGCGTGGTCTTACCCGCGCCGCTTGGGCCCGTGACAGCCACCAATGCGCCCTCGGGGATGTCGAGCGAGAGGCCGCGCAGTGCAGGCTCTTGCGTGCCCGGATATCGAAACGCAGCCCGCCTGAGGGAGATCTGCCCGCGCATCTCGAACCGAAGCGGCAACTCCGATGGCGCCGGTTCGCCCGAGAGTCGCATCAACCGGTCGAGCTGCCCGCTCATCCGGACCAGATCGGTCCACTTCGCGATCAGCAGCAGCATCGCTTGCAGGGGGGCGATGATGCGCCATGTCAGCACCATGGCGCCGATCAGCGCCCCGGCCGTCAGGCTCCCCTGGATTGCGAGATGCGCCCCGATGATCGCCGTCGCCCCGCCAGCCAGGGGAGTCGCGGCAGCGCTGATCCCATTCAGCACTAGTTGCGCGGTATCGACCTTGCGCTGAGCCTCCGCCTGCCGCTGTCCGGTCTGCTGGGCCCGCGCTTCCCAGATTGCGGGCGCGCCCGCGTCGTGGATCGCCTCGGTCTCCAGAATGATCTCGGTGACGACCTGATCATGCTCCTCCCGTGCGATCCGCGCTGCTGTCCCGAGCCGTCTGAGCCGGGGGGCGAGGATCGCGGCGGCGATGGCGAAAAGCGCGAAGAGCACGACTGGGACCAGCCCGATCGGCCCGCCGATCGCGAAAAGCGCGACGATCATCAGAACAGTGAAGGGAAGTTCGAGCGCGATCTCTGCCGCGGGGCCTGAGAGGGCGGAACCGACGGCGGTTAACTGCCGAAGCCGGGCGGTCTGCGCGGTGACGCTGCCGGTCGCAAGCCGGTCGAAGGGCAGCGATAGCACCTTGCGGAATGCCGCCACCCCGATGATGTACTCCATCCGCGCCGCGGTCCGGCTCAACAGCCGCGCCTTCGTGCGCCGCAGGAAGAGGTCGAGGCCAATCGACAGGCCGACCGCGATGCAAAGCGCGATCAGCGTGTCGTCGGCCCGCGCCGGGACGATGGTGTCGTAGATCATCACCAGGCCCAGTACCGCGGCGATGGCGATCAGGTTGAGCCCGCCCTTTGCGAGCATCAGTTTCGCTGCCGTCCGGTTGAATCGGCGGGCCAGCGCGCGGGTGAAGCTTCTCTCCGTCGGCGTCTCCGGCCGGTGGAAGGTGATCACTCTCGTGGCCGGATCCGTTGGCGGCTGCACGACCTCGCCGCTCAGTGGGTCGTAGGCGCTGATCCCGCCCGCCTCGCCAGGTTCCAGGACAAGCGCGCGCCCGGATGGTGTGATCACGAGCGAAGGCTTCGGCAGATCCGCCGCACGCTGCCGGCCCAGCTTGCGCTCCGTACTCGCGATGTCGAGGCGCATGAGCGTGGCCCGCAGATCCGCCAAGGTGAACGGACCGGCCTGATGCGGCAGGGCCTGCACCAGGCGCAGGGTCGATGGCCGCCAGTCGATCAGCTCCAGAAGCCAGAGCATCGCGGCGACCATCGGCTCCTCGGCTGCGAGCCCGTGGAGTCGACCGGCCTCGATCGCCTCGGCCACTGTATCGACCGCGAGCGCCGAGCTCGATGTATCGGGGGCCGAGAGGGGAAGCGCCGCCCCTGTCATGACGCCACCAGGGCCAGGTCCATCGCCCCTTCGTCGGGGAGGAGCTGCCCATCTTCGATCCGGTAATGCCGGCGGGCCAGAGCGGCGAAGGAGGGGCGCTGGGTGATCATCACCAGAATGCAGCTTCCGACCCGGCGCGCGAGGGCCGCGCGCAGCAGGTAGTCGGATTGCGCGTCCAGCGCCGTGTTCGCCTCGTCGAACAGCAAGACGGACGGCCTGCGCGCGAGCGCCGCCGCGATCGGAAGCAGTGCCGCGACCGAACCCGGCAGGCCCCGCCCCGCGCCGGTCTGGGTCTCCATCAGAAAGCCTTCATCGCGCGAGGCGAGAAACCGTGCGAGACCCAGCTCCTCCGCGACCTCCAGCGCATCGGGCAGGCAGGCGTCGCCGCGAAAACCAGTGATGAGATCCAGAACACTGCCAGAGAGCAGGGCACCGCGCTGGCTCAGCATCGCGATCTCCGCCGTGACCGCATCGGTGCGATGGGCCTCTACCGGGGCGCCGTTGATCATCAGCTGCCCCTCGCTGGGCGTGAGCCGGCCTGAGAGCAGGCGCATCAGCGTCGTCTTCCCAGCCCCGCTGGCGCCCGAGATCGCGACGCAGTCACCGCTGCGCAGGTCGAGCGAGACATCGCGGAGCACCGACAGCCCACCAGGCGTCGAGACTGTAGCCCCCTCCAGCGCCAGGCGCTCGATCCGGCCGGTCTCCCGCGCGCCGCCCAGGACCGGCGGCGCATCTATGATCTCGTTGAGCGCTGCCTCCAGCGGCGCCAGGCTGCGCCGGGCCTCCGCCTGGTCCCGCGCCCGCAGAACCGGCTGCACGATCCGTCCCGACAGCAGGATCGCTGCGGCTAGCGCCCCGGTCGTGAGCGTGCCTGCATTGACCCAGAAGGCACCGGTGATCGCGATCAGGATCGGGGTTGCCTGTCCGATGCTCTCGACCAGCGTCTTGGCGACCGACTGGCGGGCGGTGAGTTCCTCCGTCACCAGCGCTGCGTGGCCCGACAGGCTCTCCTGGCGGCGCATCATCAGCGGCTCGGCGCTGAGACCCTTGATATGTTCCGCCCCGCCCAGGACCTCTGTCGCAAAACCGCCGAGCCGCGCCGCATGATCCCGCCTGCGTTCATTCAGGTCGTTCAGAGCGCCCCGATTGATCCGGGTCGAGAGGAGTGCAACCGCCAGGATTGCGATCAGCACCCATACGAGGGGCGGTGCGACCATCCAGAAGACCCCCAGAAACAGGAGCGCGAAGGGCAGATCGACCGCGGAGTGGCGGCCGTGGCCCGCATAAAACCCACGGACCCGGTCGATCGTCTCCCAGGCCTCGAGATGCCGTCCGGTGCCGACCGGCCCGTCGAGGTGCCGCGGCGCGCGCAGGACCTGATGGATCAGCCTGCGCTCCGCCTCCACGGCATAGCGCGTGCCCTCGCGGGTCAGCAGCGCGGCGGAGCCATAGCGCAAGGCGGCCTCGATCAGGACCGCGCCCAGGAGAACCGCGCCCAGCACCGTCAGGGTCGTCCCGGCCGCGTTCGGGATGACCCGGTCGAAGAGCTGGATCATCACCAGCGGCAGCACCAGGGTGAGCACATTTGCCCCGATCGCCCCCAGCGCGACCGTCGGCCCGGTGCGAAACCGTGTCCTCGGGGGCTTGCCGCTTCCTTGTCCGCTCACGTCTCAGCCTGCTTCAGATTGCGTCATACCGGGCCTGGTGCCGAAATCCCGGGCCCTGAGAGCCGGGGTTGATGGCGCGCGCTGCCGCTACCAGGTGATGCCTTCGATCCCGTCAAAGCTGATCTGCTCGCCATCGTCGAAGGTGATCTTGCCGGAGGAGCCCTTGGTCAGCTCCAGGCTTCCATCGCCGACATGCTCGATCGCGCCGCGCTCGATCTCTGCCATCCAGCCCTCGCCCTGCACTGTCGAGCCGTCGATCGTGACCCCGCCGCCAACCCCGTCGAGCGCGATCACATCGGTCCAGCCCCCGCCGCCGCCGGAGATCGCGTCGCTGCCGTCACCGATGCCGTACTCGAACAGATCATCCCCCGCGCCGCCGCGCAATGCGTCGTCGCCTTCGCCGCCCCGGAGCACATCGGACCCGCCTCCGCCGGAGAGCCGATCATCTCCCGCGCCGCCGGTCAGCAGGTCATCTCCGCCACCGCCCGAGAGCGCGTCATCGCCGCGCCCGCCATCCAACGCGTCATTGCCACCGCTGCCCGTCAGCCGGTCGTCGCCGTCGCCACCCCGCAACGTGTCGTCATCCGCCCCGCCAGCGAGCCTGTCATCGCCAGCGCCGCCGCGCAGGACATCGTCGCCCCGGCCACCCCGCAGATCATCGTCGCCAGCGCCACCGCGCAATTGGTCGTCTCCTGAGCCTCCGGAAAGCCGGTCGTCGCCCTGACCTCCGGTGAGAGCATCATCCCCTTTGCCGCCGCGGAGCGCGTCATCGCCCCCGCCGCCGCGAAGCACGTCGTCTCCGGCTCCGCCATCGAGCCGGTCGTCGCCCGCGCCGCCGCGCAAGAGGTCGTCATCCGCCCCGCCGGAGAGGCGGTCATCGCCCGCACCGCCGCGCAGCTCGTCGTCACCGGCTCCACCTCGCAGCGCGTCATCGCCACGGCCGCCTGCAAGCCTATCGTCACCGGCGTTGCCCGCGAGGCGATCATCCCCCGCACCGCCGCGGAGAACGTCGTCACCGCGCCCGCCTTGGAGGTCATCGTCTCCGGCCTTGCCTGCAAGTCTGTCGTCGCCGGCTCCACCGCGTAGTGCGTCATCACCGCTTCCGCCGACCAGATCGTCGTCTCCGGCGCCACCACGCAATGTGTCGTCGCCCTGTCCGCCGGACAGCCGGTCATCCCCGGCACCGCCTCTCAGGTCGTCATTCCCCGTACCGCCCTTCAGGGCATCGTCACCTCGTCCGCCCCGCAGGACGTCGTTGTCGGCGCCACCGCGAAGCACATCGTCTCCGGCACCGCCATCGAGCCGGTCGTCGCCCGCGCCGCCGCGCAAGAGGTCGTCATCCGCCCCACCAGAAAGGCGATCATTTCCCGCACCGCCGGACAGCCGGTCCTCGCCGGACCGGCCCGACAGGCGGTCGTCCCCGTCGCCGCCGGAGAGGGTGTCATCACCAGCCCCACCGCTCAGACGGTCGTCACCAGCCCCGCCGCGCAAGACATCGCTGCCCGCGCCGCCCGACAGGGTATCCTGGCCATCCCCGCCCGAGAGGCGGTCGTCGCCACTGCCGCCCCTTAGTTGGTCGTCACCTGCTCCGCCCCGGAGCTGATCGTCTTCAGTCCCGCCAGAGAGGCGGTCGTCACCAGCCCCGCCCCGGAGCAGGTCGGCGCCGTCACTCCCGCGCAAATCATCGTCGCCGACGCCTCCGGACAGTGCGTCGTCTCCCGCACCGCCGGATAAGCGGTCATCGCCTGCTCCGCCGCGCAGCGTGTCGTTGCCAGCGCCGCCTGAGATCCTGTCATCACCCGCGCCGCCGCGCAGGTCATCGTCGCCCGATCCCCCGCTCAGCCGGTCCTCTCCGGCCCCGCCGCGCAGGACATCTGCGCCGGACCCGCCGTCGAGCCGATCGTCGCCACTGCCACCGCTGAGGGTGTCATCACCGCTCTGCCCGCGCAGGCGGTCATCTCCCGATCCGCCGCTGAGCCGGTCATCGCCACTGCCGCCTGAGAGCCTGTCCTGGCCGCTCCCACCACGAAGCAGATCGTCCCCGGATCCTCCGTGGAGCCTGTCGTCCCCACTGCCGCCTCTGAGAGCGTCGTTGCCGGAGCCGCCATCCAGGCGGTCATCACCGCTTCGTCCGCTAAGTCGGTCCTCTCCGGACCCACCGTCGAGCCGGTCGTCGCCACTGCCACCGCTGAGGGTGTCGTCACCGCTCTGCCCGCGCAGTCGGTCATCTCCCGATCCGCCGCTGAGCCGGTCATCGCCACTGCCGCCTGAGAGCCTGTCCTGGCCGCTCCCGCCACGAAGCAGATCGTCCCCGGATCCTCCGCGGAGCCTGTCGTCCCCGCTGCCGCCTCCGAGAGCATCGTCGCCTGAGCCGCCGTCCAGGCGGTCGTCCCCGCTTCGCCCGCCCAGTTGGTCGTCACCGGAGCCCCCGCGCAGGACATCCGCGCCGGACCCGCCGTCGAGCCGATCGTCGCCACTCCCGCCGCTCAGGATGTCATCATCGCTCCGACCACGCAGGAGATCGTCGCCGGAGCCTCCGGTGAGCCGATCTTCACCGCTCCCGCCAACGAGCGTTTCATCGTCTGAGCTGCCGCGCAGATTGGTGGTGTCGTTGGTTTCGCCTGGCGGGTTCCCCCCCGAACCATCAGGCAGTGGATCCAGAGCTTCGACGGAGTCGGTCTCCGGGGTCTCCGCCAAGGGCGGTTCACCCGCTCCGTCGACAGGATCGGGCCCGGCCGCGCCGGTCTCCTCTGGCTGAACGGGACTATCCTGAGCCACCGGCGAACCCTCCGGGTCACCACCAGGGGATGGCTGGAAAATCGGCTCGGGCGGCATCTCTGTTGGTTGCGTCGCCGCTGGAACATCCGCTTGCGCGTTCTCAGGAGCAGGATCATCACTGCCTTGGGCATCATCGGGTCCGTCGAGGCCCGCTCCGTCCTGCCCGGGATCGTCGGGGCTTTCCCCGCCCTGCGCGCCCAGAGATGGAGGCGTATCGGGGGCATCGCCTGGCTCCGTACCCGTGTTCTGTGCTTCGTCCTGACCTGCCGCGGCTTCATCCGGCGCTGCGGGTTCAGGGTCGGTTGTCTGATCCTCTGGCGCCTCCGCACTATCCTGATCCTCTACGTCCGGTCCGCCGGATGCGGGGCCGCTCGCACCAGAGCCATCCGCTTCCTCGCCACCCTCCTGCGCCTCCATGTCTTCCGGGGCAGGAGTGCCTGCTTCGGCCTCTCCATCCGCGCCGGCATCTTGTGAGCCCTGCGTAGAATCGTCGCCGATTGCCCCCTCAGTCGCCGCGCCCTCGGGCCGAGACTCACTGTCCGAACCTGCCGATGCCCCTGCATTTGAGGGCCGATTGCCCGGTTCTGGCGCACCGCCGCCGGTTCCACCGGCGCTTCCACTGGCGGGATCGGCGCCAACTGAACCTGCATCTCCCAGATCCTGCGGCCCATCAGCCGGTGCGTTGCCTCCCGCATCGCCGTCATCCGTCGGCGCGGTCTCCGGTGCTCCGCCAACGCCACCCTCGATCGCGCGTTCGGTGCTGCCCGCTTCTTCCTGCTCTCCGGTCGGCACGACGCCGACCGCCGGGTCCTGCCGCGCGCCAACATCGTCATCCTGACGGGAGAATCGCCCGAAGATCCGTTCGAACAGGCTCTGCGCCTGATCGCGCAGCAACGCCCCCAGCGCGCTAAGGTTCACGGCAAAGCCCGAACCCGCCTCCCTGCTTGCGGCAGACGTTCCCTCCACCGCCAGTTCCTCGAGGCCGATCTGCTCCTCACGGCTGGACGTATCATCCCGGCGAAAACGCCCATGCATCTGGGTGCTGGACGATGGCGATTGATGCTCTGACATGGCGCAACTCCACGGTTTCTCACCAGCCGCTTACGCCAAAGCTCTTAACGTCTTGCTTAGATCGCAGACCAATTCGGGGAGACCGGAGCAACGCTGCCCGCACGCTCCGCACCCATCAGACATTGATCGCAAACCGCGCTCCGCGTACCTCTCTCCGGGCATTGCGCGTGGGAGGCCTGCTTGGACAAGATTATCGAACGGCTGCCGAGCCCTGCGGGCTTCGCGCTCTGGCTCTATGCGCTGGTCTTCCTGATCCTGCCCGCGTTCCTGGCCTACAAGGGCTTCGCCTATGTGATCGGCATCGTTTTCTTCGCCGTCGGCCTGCGCCCGCATGTCGAGAGTCTGGTGGCGGGCAGCCCGCTCCACTACGTCGTGACCTGGCGGGGCAAGCCCTACACGATCGACTATCACCTGCGCGTCCCAAACGAGGCGCGTGCGGTCAAGGCAGTGTCCTGGGGCCTGATGCTGCTCACCCTTCTGGTCCTGCCGCTGGTTCTGTTCGCGATGCAGAACCAGGCCCAGGTCTTCTACCGTCAGATCGAGACCCAGCTCCCGAAGATCCTGCTCACTGTCGACGGGCTGCTCGCCTGGGCGCATGAGCAGCTGCCCGGCTACATCCCGGATGTGACGGTGGAGCAGAGCGCCGGGTGGCAGGGCGTGTCCAACACGATCGGCTCGCTGGCGGGCGATGCGATCAAGGATCTTAACGCCTTCATTCAGTCGGCCTTCGGCAGCATCGTCGGGCTGATCGGCGTGGTGCTCGAGGATTGGGTGAAGCTGATCGTCGGCGCCATTATCGTCGGCACAATCCTCGGCGGGTGGGAAAAGGAAGTGAAGATGCACCGCGCGGTCATCTCGGCCGGGATTAAGGACGAGAAACTCCGGGCCAACGTCCTGCGTTTCGGCGAGCTTTTCCAGACCGGGATCAGCCTCTTCATGATCGGCTATCTCGAGGTCGGCGTCACGCTGACCATCCTCTATGCGCTGGCGATGGCGATCCTGCCGCTCGGCCTCAGCATCGGCGCAATCCTGTTCGTCGCCGTGATCCTGGGGTTCGTCACAGCCATTCCGAAGATCGGGGGGCTTCTGGGCATGGTTGTGGTCGCGGTCCTGATGCTCACCAATCTCGACCCCGGTCTCGGCTGGTTCGGCTGGACGCTGGTGAGCTTCGGCGTAGGGTGGGACATCCTGATCCGCACCGGCCTGATGCTGGCGGTGGCCAAGATCCTTGGCCTGTTGGAAGCCTACAGCTACACGCCAGATATCATTGGCGAGAAGCTGGGGATGACCAAAATGCAGATCATCGCCACGATCCTGATCTGGGCCGTCGGCGCCGGGTTCTTCGGGATGATCTGGGGGGTGCTGCTATCGCTCTTCTTCCAAGCCAGTATGCGACTGGCCCAGGAGCAGGGCTGAAACCGGGGATCGGGTTTCAGGCAGCGGCTTTCCTCGACCGGATAAGGCCGCCCAACACGATCACACCCAGCATCATCCACACCGTGGCGGGCAATGGAATTGGTTCCGCCGTGAAGTTGATCTGCGCGAAGGTCGGCAGATCGGCCGGTAGGGTTACACCCAGAAAACCATTCACGAACTGAAACGCATCTTCTGCCGAAGCCAGAATGTCCACGGTAGTAGTGCCAGAGACCCCAGAAACAACTTCAAAGCTTAGTGTTGCAACGTCGAATTCAGTCGCAGTGAAAGGAGGGACAAAGGAGAAAAACCCTATTCCATCTGCAACTTGCACCCCGTTGTTCACTCCAGGGTTGACGAAGTCGGCACCTGGGCCGGCAATGCCGGCGGGGATCGCGGCCGGGGTGACACTCAAGAGCTCCAGAAAATCGGTGTCAAACCTCAGCGCGAAACCACCCGTGTTCAACCCGACTGTCCCTGTTGCATTGACTGACACGGTGACGGAGAAAGTGGTGTCTGAGGTGTTTATGACTTCAGGCGTCGAGAGGTTTCCCCCAACTCCAATCGTCACGGCGCTTGCCTGAGCGCAACTCAGCGCAAGAAAGAAACTCAAAACCCAGGCAAATCTTTGGAACATGAGATATCCCCCATCACGTTGGCGTGAGAGTAGCACTTCAGTGTTCGGTGATAAAGAATAGTTCTGTCGATTTGCGCGATGTGTAGGCGAAATACCGAAAGAACCCGCCTGTTTGTCTGCATTGGAAGAAGCGCCTAACGGACGCGTCGAGCTCTTTCATCCTGTCCGAGCCTGACCTCGCCATGCGGATTGTCGGAACTGTCTCACTCCGGAACAGGTTCCGCGAAGTGGCGCCAACCTTCGGTATGACCAGCAGTGCTGCCCGGCCTGAGGTAACGCTTCCGTCGCGAATCATGTTTACGACCCTCGCATGGCGCGTCCGGCACAAGGTGCCCAGCGGAATGCCGATCGTGTTGCGCCCCCTCTGGTGATGTGGCAGAGAGTAGTCGAAAGCGACTGACAACGGCGGGTGGTCGATTATGCTAAACTTTCAGGCGGCTAGGCAGGCGATGGTCGACTGTCAGATCCGGCCTGCAGACGTGACGCGCTACGCTCTGATCGACGCGATGATGAAGATCCCGCGCGAGCAGTTTGTCCCCAAGACGCGCCGCGACATCGCCTATGTGGAGATGGAGGTTCCTGTCACGTCGCACCGGGCGCTTCTGGCCCCTCGCATCCTCGCCAAGATGATCGAGGTCTCGGATCTGCACGCCGATGATCTGGTGCTGGAGCTCTGTCCCGGCACGGGATACTCTACCGCAATCCTGGCCTCGATGACCGAGGTGGTCGTCGCCGTAGAGCCGGACGAGGCGCTGGCGGAGCAGGCGCAGACCGTGCTTGAGGGGCTCGGCATCAACAACGCCATCGTCACAAACGGTGATCCACAGATGGGCGACGCCTCGCATGGGCCCTTCGACCTCATTTTCATCAACGGCGCGGTCGAAGAGGTGCCGGCCCGGCTCGGTGATCAATTGAAGGAGGGTGGCCGCATCGTCGCCCTCGTGCAGAAGGGCGCAACCTGCGCCTGCCACAGCTTCACCCGCGCCGGAGGCAGCCTGTCCGGCCGTTATCACTTCGACGGTTTCGGGCCGCTTCTCGACGGGTTCCAGGGAACCAGAGAGTTCTCCTTCTAACAATCGGGGTATGACTTTGCGGCGATACGCAAAATAACGGAGAGTGTGCATGAGAATTGGGGGGAAGACGGCACTGGTAAGCCTCATGGCCCTGTCTGTGGCCATGCCGACATCGGGCGGCGCGGAAAGCTTTGCCGACGCGCTCGCCGAAGCTTATCTCACCAGCCCTGAGCTCGCGAACCAGCGCGCCAACATCAACATCGCGGCGGAAAGCGCCGTCCAGGCGCGCGCAGGCGGGCGGGTCATCGTCGAGGGGACCGCCAGTCTCGAGGTTGCCTCCTCGACCCTCGACGAGTTCACCATGCCCTCGGCGCTGAACCTTAACGTCATCCAGCCGATCTATACCGGCGGACAGGTCGCCAACTCGACCTCGGCGGCGGAACGCCGGATCACATCGTCCGAGGCGCTGCTCGACGATATCGAGCAGGATATCCTGTTCAACGCTGCCGTCGCCTATCTGAATGTCAAACGCCAGGAGGCACTGCTCGGCACCGCGCGCAACAACGTCCGCGTGCTCAGCGAACAGCTCGAAGCCGCGACGGAGCGCTTCGAGGTCGGCGAGGTCACCCGCACGGATGTGGAGCAGGCGCGCGCGCGCCTTGCCGCCTCGCGCAGCAACCTCGCCGCCACCATCGGCGCGCTTGAGAACGTGCGCGATGATTTTCGCCGCGCGGTCGGCCGCGCGCCGGGGGAGCTCGATCCCGCGCCGCCGCTCCCGGATCTGCCGAACTCCGAGGACGAGGCCATCGTCATTGGGTTCCAGAACGACCCCGAACTGCTCGCCGCACGGCTGGAGCGTGAAGCGTCTGGCTTCGATGTGAAAGCCGCGATCGGCGCACTGCTCCCGCAGCTCAGCCTGCAGGGCACCGTCTCGCAATCCACGATTTTCGACGACGAACTGGGCGAGAGCCGCCAGGGCTCGGTCGGGCTCTTCCTGACGATCCCGTTCTATACCGGCGGTACCAACTACAGCCTGGTCCGCCAGGCGCAGGCGGATGTGGAGGCGGATGACGCCAACATCACGACCGAGCTGCGCAACATCCGCGAGAATGTGGGCGATGCCTGGGCCGATCTCGAGGTTGCGCGCGCTCAGATCCGCGCCGGGCGGCTCGAGGTTCGCGCCGCCGAACTCGCCTTCGAAGGTGTGCGTGAGGAGGCCAAGGTCGGCGCCCGGACAACGCTCGACGTCCTCGATGCCGAGCAAGAGACGCTCGAGGCGCGCGACAGCCTGATCAACGCCCAGTTCGACGAACAGGTGAGCGCCTATCTGCTCCTTCTCGCGATGGGTCTTATGACGGTCGACCACCTCGGTCTCGACGTGGGCGATCCCTATGATGCCAACGCCTATTACGACCGCGTGCGTCAGCAGAACTTTAGCTATGATCAGAGTGATGATACTGTCTGGTCCTTGGATTGGCGGCCCTGAGCAGGCCGACCAGCACGCAGAACGATAAGAAACTGAGGACACGAGAGCATGCCAAGCGATAACGAACGCCGTTCGATGGATGATGTGATGGCGTCGATCCGGCGCATCATCCGGTCGGAGAAAAGTGAAGAGCCGTGGTCCGGCGCCGAGGCGGAAAAGCCCGCCGAACCGGCGCCCGAGGACACGGGTCCGAGCGATATCTACTCCCTGACCCAGGAAATGATGGAGAAGGGCACGGACAAGCCCGAGGATCCCGCGGCAGCCGAAGCTGAGCCGGATCCGCTCTCGCTCACGCCCGACATGAGCGCAGGCGATGTGGAGGCGGAGGATGAAGAGGAACCGCTGGTCCTCGGAGGCGAGCCCGAGGACGAGGAGCCTCTGGTGCTCGGTGATACTGAAGAGGAAGAGCCGCTCGTCCTTGGCGATCCAGTCGAAGACGAACCTCTGGTCCTGGGCGATGCGCCTGAAGAGGGACCGTTAGACACCCAAGAGGCGCCCGGGTCCGAGATGGGCGATGCGCCCGCAGCCGTGGACGAACCGGCCGTGGATGAACCGGCCGACGAGCCCATGATGTCGGGCGACGAGCCCTCTGGCGACGCCGAGGTGGCGGATGTCGACGAGATGCTGGCGCGGTTCAGCTCTGACCCGATCGAAGAGGCGGAGCCGGTCGAGGACATCCTCGACGAGACGCCGGCGTCCTTCGATACAGACGACGACCTCGACGGGATCGAGGAGGCCGACGAGGCCGAGGAAGTCCCCCTTGATGAGCCCACGGGCACCGATGTGGCCCCGGTCGAGCCCTCAACGGCGCTTGCCGCCGCAGCGCCCGCCTCCGACGCGCTCGCGCTGGACGAGGCAGCACTTGAGTCGATGATCAAGCGGGTCATTCAGGACGAGCTGATGGGTGAGATCGGCTCCAACATCTCGGCCAATGTCCAGCGCATGATCGAGATGGAAGTCGAGCGGCGGCTGGCCGAACGCAAGGACTGATCCAAACCGTGATATGACCGATCAAGGCGGGGCTTCGACCCCGCCTTTTCTATTGCGCGTTCCGCAGGGCGGAAGACTTTCTGAAAGGGTTTGAAAGTTTCCTTTCATGCGCATACGGGAGGGGCGCAAGATTTTTTCACTACACTGCGATGAGGTGGACATGACCGAACGGGTCGAGATTGCCGGGCTGAAGGTTGCCCGCGAGCTCTACGATTTCCTTGAAAACGAGGCGCTTCCCGGCACAGGCGTCGCCTCCAGCGACTTCTGGAACGGCTTTGGCGCTATTGCCAAGGAGTACGCGCCCAGGAACCGCGCCTTCGTCGCGCGGCGCGAGGAGATCCAGAAGGAAATCGACGAGTGGCACCTCTCGCGCAAAGGCAAGCAGCATTCGCCGACCGCCTACCGGATCATGCTGGAGGAGTCGGGCTACATCGTCCCTGAAGGCCCTGATTTCAAAGTCGATACCCCGAATGTGGACCGCGAGTTCTCGGACATTGCTGGTCCGCAGCTTGTCGTGCCCATCACGAACGCCCGCTACGCGCTGAACGCGGCGAACGCCCGCTGGGGCTCGCTCTATGACGCGCTCTACGGCACCGATGCGCTGGGATCACCCGCGCCAAAGGGGCCCTATGTCCGCCGCCGCGGGGGCAGGGTGGTCACCTGGGCCAAGGCGCATCTCTCCGGCGTCGTGCCGCTGGCCGAGGAAGGCGCGTCCTGGGCCCATGTCGAAGCTCTGGCCGTGGTCGACGGCAAGCTCGAGGTGACCCTGATCCCGGAACTCACTGCGCGCGACGGTGTGCGCACCCGCGCCCGGAAATCCGGGCTGATGAACCCGGCGCAGTTCGTCGGATATCGCGGCTTCCCGGCGGCACCCTCCGCCGTGCTTCTCAAGCGCAACAACCTCCATATCGAGCTCGTTCTCGATCTCGAGGGCCCGATCGGCCGCCACGATACGCTCGGCCTAGCCGATGTGGTCATCGAAAGCGCCATCACCACGATCATGGACTGCGAAGACTCGGTTGCCGCCGTCGATGCCGGGGACAAGAAACTCAGCTATTCCAACTGGCTGGGCCTTATGAAGGGCGACCTGACCGAGGAAGTCTCCAAGGGCGGCGAGACCTTCACCCGCAAATTGAACCACGATCGGCTCTACACAGCGCCCGATGGCGGCGACCTGACGCTTCCCGGCCGCTCGCTCATGCTGGTGCGCAACGTGGGCCCACTGATGACCAACCCGGCGATCCTGCTGGAAGACGGCTCCGAGATCCCCGAGGAGATCATGGATGCGGTCTGCACCATCATGATCGCCAAGCATGACCTCAACAAGACCGAGGGCGACCGCAACTCCCGCACCGGCTCCGTCTATGTGGTGAAGCCGAAGATGCACGGGCCCGAAGAGGTTGCCAACACCGATGCGATGATGGCCGCCGTCGAGGACATGCTCGGCCTCGCGCGCAACACCGTCAAACTCGGCATCATGGACGAGGAACGCCGCACCACGGTGAACCTCAAGGAGTGCATCCGCGCCGCCAAATCCCGCGTCGCCTTCATCAACACCGGCTTCCTCGACCGCACGGGCGACGAGATCCACACCGCCATGCAGGCGGGCCCGATGGTCAAGAAGACCGAGATGAAACAGCAGGAATGGATCAAGGCCTACGAGGACTGGAACGTCGATATCGGCCTCGAATGCGGGCTGAACGGCACGGCGCAGATCGGCAAGGGCATGTGGGCCATGCCCGACCTGATGGCCGATATGCTGGAGCAGAAGGTCGGCCACCCGCTTGCCGGCGCCAACACCGCCTGGGTACCGAGCCCGACGGCCGCCACGCTGCATGCGATCCACTACCATCGGATCTCGGTCGCCGAGCGCCAGGCGGAGCTCAAAACCCGCACGCGCGCTGATCTCAACCGGATCCTGACCATCCCGCTCGCCGACCGTCCGAACTGGTCGATGGAGGAGATCCAGGCCGAGCTCGACAACAACGCCCAGGGCATCCTCGGCTATGTCGTCCGCTGGGTCGACCAGGGCGTCGGCTGCTCCAAGGTTCCAGACATCAACAATGTCGGTCTGATGGAGGACCGCGCGACGCTCAGGATCTCGTCCCAGCACATCGCCAACTGGCTGGTCCACGGCATCTGTACCGAGGATCAGGTGATGGAGACGATGAAACGCATGGCAGGCGTCGTCGATCAGCAGAACGCCGGAGACCTCGCCTACACCCCCATGGCCCCGGGCTTCGACGGCGTCGCCTTCAAGGCCGCCTGCGACCTCGTCTTCAAAGGCGTCGAATGGCCCTCCGGCTACACCGAACCCGCGCTGCACCAGCGCCGACTTGAGAAGAAAGAAGGAGCCCACTGATGGCTGAAATCAACCTCCGCCGCGCCAGGCAGATCATCTCGAAGACCCTTGCGAAGGGGCGTGAGATGGGGCTGAAACCGCTTTCGGTCGTCGTGCTCGATGCCGGCGGGCACGTGAAGGCGTTCGAGCGGGAGGACGGCGCCTCGAACCTCCGCTTCCAGGTGGCCCATGGCAAGGCCTATGGTGCTATCGGCTTCGGCGTCGGCTCCCGTGTCATCGCCAACCGCGCGGTTGAACAACCGCATTTCGTAGGCGCCCTCGCAGGCACCTTCGGCGATCAGCTTATCCCGGCCCCCGGCGGCGTGCTGGTCAAGGACAAGAAGGGTGCCATCCTGGGCGCTGTCGGCGTCACCGGCGATGTCTCGGAGAATGACGAGATCGCCGCCGTCGCTGGGATCGAGGCCGCCGGTCTCGTCGCTGACCCTGGCTGAGCACCTCATGCACTCGTGAAGTGGCCGCGGGTTGGCGACTTCCTGCCCGCGCCCCATGTCCCCTCTCAGACAGTCGCGTAAGACTGGAATGACGTGAGAGGATGCAAGCCATGCGTGCCGTGACAACCGCCATCGCCCTGACCCTGGCCGCCGGAGTGGCGGCACCCGCCAGCGCGGGCATCCTGATCAACCCCAAAGGCATCTTCCTGACCGAGCCGGAGGTCCCGTCCTTCGTGACGACCGAGGAGGGCCAGGCCTTCTTCGGCGGCCCGGGCGTAGGCTTCCGCCGCCCCGGCCGCACAGGCTTCTTCCCGCAGCCCTTCGACCCGGGCCTGCCGCGCAACGGTAGAAACGCCTTCGGCCCCGACGGCTTCAAGTTCGAACAGCAACCGCATGGTAAAATTGAGAAAAAGCTGTCCGATACGAATATATTCTTCTGGTTGGATTAAGCGACACGGAAAGCTCTTCGCCTCAAATCACCACAGATTTCCGAGTGTTGATGTCGCGGATCTCGCCGACAGATAGCTAAGGATCCCAAAGAGTCCTTGATTGCGCCATCTTCTCCCGAAATGGCGTCACATTCGCCTGATACTCGATTGTCAGAGAGCAGGAAGTTCGAGTTGGTTATCCAGTTCGTGCGTGTGGATGCAAGGAGACCCTGAAAATGCGCTCGTTCGTCAAGTTCGCGTTTGGTGCGATGGCGTTTTTCGTGGCTGGTGATGCCGCAGCGGTGACGGTTTTCACGACCGATCGGGCTGCGTTCGAGGCCAGCAACACGATCACAATCACAGAGGATTTCGAAGGTATCGGCGTCGGGCCGGGTGCTGTCGCTGTCCTCTCAGACCCTATCGATTTCAGCGGGTTCACCTTTCAAAGCTCGGGGGGCGGCGGGATCGTCGGGCTTGGCGATGGCTTGTTCGGACCGACCCAGAGGCTGGCCGCAAACACCTTTGCGCAGGTGCTCGAGATCGTCTTTCCCGCGGGTATCACCGCATTCGGGCTCGATCTCTTTTCCAACGATGACAGCCCGATAACACTCGAGGTCTTCGACACCTCGAACGGTCTGCTCGGCAGCTTTACCGTCGCGACCAATGGCACGACGCCTGCCTTTCTCGGGGTGACGACGGATACCGATATCGGTCAGGTGATCGTCAATGATGGGCCGAGCGGCGGAATCATCGACAACATCTCCGCCGGTACGGTGGCGGCTATTCCGCTACCAGGCGGGATCCTTCTCATCCTCTCGGCCTTTGCCGGGTTGATGGTTGCGGGGCGCAAACGCCTCGCGTGACCGGCCCGCGGGATCACCGGATGAAGACGGGCAGGGCGGTCGTCTCCTTGATCTCCTCCATCACGAAGCTGGCCGAGATGTCGCTGATCTCTACCTGGGCGATCAGCCGCTGGTAGAGCCGGTCATAGGCAGGCACATCCGCGACCCGGGCCTTGAGCAGGTAATCCAGGTCGCCTGCCGTGCGGTAGACCCCCATGATCTCGGGCAGGGCACTGACCGCGCGGGTGAATTCCGCCTGCCAGGCGGCATCGTGGCGGTCCGTGCGCACAGAGATGAAGACCAAAAGCCCCAGCCCCATCTTCTCCGGGCTCACCAGCGCCACGCGCGCCGTGATCACGCCCGCCTCCTCCATCTGCTTGATCCGCCGCCAGCAGGCGTTGCGGGACAGCCCGGCCTCTGCGCCCACCTCCTCGACCGGGCGGGAGGCATCACGTTGCAGGATCCGCAGGATCTTCAGGTCGATATCATCAAGCATCGATCATCTCTCGGGAAATTATCCCAATATTATACTGAAAATCTCAATCTTTGGGAAGATCGCCCGCACACTTGCCCCCATATCTCTCACAACACAGCAGAGGAGAGCCCCGATGATTGCCCGCCTGACCAATGCCTTCACCGTCCATCCCGCCTCGGTCGACGAGAGCTATGGGGAGCACTTTCTCTTCGCCCTGAAATTCGCGGCGAAGCTCGGCTGTGCGGCCTTCGCCGCCCTGGTCCACGCGATCCTGCCGTTCGCGTACCAGAAGACCGCCAGCACGATCATCCGCGAGCTCTACGAGAAGACGCATAACAGGGGCTGAAACCCCTCGACAGGGCAGACCATCGCCGCCAAGCTGCGCCCATGACTGATTTAAGCCGCGGCGCCGCTTGGATGGGCGGCCAGATCATTCCCATCGGCGACGCCAAGATCGGCGTCAGTGACTGGGGCCTCATCCATTCCGACATCACCTATGACATGGTCCCGGTGCGCGAGGGCGCGTTCTTTCGGCTGCCGGATTATCTCGAACGCTTTCACCAGTCGATGGAGGCGCTGCGCCTCGACGTCGGCATGAACGGGTCGGAGATGCAGGCAGCACTCCACGCCATGGTGGCCGCGACCGGGCTGCGCGACAGCTATTGCTGCATGGTCGCCTCGCGGGGCCCTTGTGTCGTCCCCGGCTCCCGCGATCCGCGCGATTGCGCCAACCACTTCTACGCCTGGTGCGTGCCCTTCATCCATGTGATCGCGCCCGAGGTCGCCCAGCGTGGCGCCACGCTGCAGATCGGCAAGACAAGGCGCATCCCGCCCGACAGCGTCGATCCAACAGTGAAGAACTATCATTGGGGTGACTTCACGATCTCGCTGATCGAGGCGAAGGAGTCGGGCTTTGACAACACGCTCCTCCTCGATCATCAGGGCCGTGTGACCGAGGGGCCGGGTTTCAACATCTTTGCGGTCTTCGGCGATCATGTCGTCACGCCGGAATGGGGCTGTCTCGAGGGGATCACCCGGCGCACGGTGCTTGAGATCGCGGCCGTCGAGGGCCTGATCCCCGAGATCCGCGACATCCCGGCGGCCAAGTTCATGCAGGCTGACGAGATTTTTCTCTCCACCTCCGGCGGCGGGATCGCGCCGGTCATTCAGGTCGATGACCGGGTCTTCTCCAACGGCGCCCCGGGGCAGATCAGCCAGCGCCTCGCCACCGCTTATCTCGCCTGGACCCGCCGCGAGGATCTGATCGAGCCGATCAGCTACTCAGCTTGAGATCGCAGTGATCTGAGGAGGGGCGCCGTTGCTGAAGCTCGACCACCTGACCGTAATCGCCCCGTCGCTCAACGAGGGGGTCGAGCATGTCAAAGACTGTCTCGGCCTCGACGTGCCCTTCGGCACCCGGCATCATTACATGGGCACCCACAATCACCGGCTCCAGCTCGGCGCCCAGGTCTATCTCGAAATCGTCGCGCTCGACCCCGACGGCACCGCGCCGGGCCGCCCCCGCTGGTTCGGCCTCGACGATCAGGAAAGCGTGCGCGCGGATTGGGAGGCCGGACGCCGGCTGCGCGGCTGGGTCGCCAGCACCGCAGATATCACCGCCCAGACAACGGCGCATGGGGAGATCTTCGGCCCGGCCGTAGCACTCCCGCCCGAGGATCCCGCCTTCGATTTCACGATCCCAGCGGACGGCTCCCTCCCGCTCGGTGGCGCGGCTCCGTCGCTGATCGGTCACAGGGGCAGGCCAACGTCGATGGCGCATATCCCGGACCTCGGCGCGCAGCTGAAGCATGTCACGCTGGAACACCCGGAGCCCGACGCGATCCGCGCGCTCTTCGAGGACCTCGCGATCGACCGCCCGCCTGAGGTCATCCCGGGCCCCACGCTCAGGTACAGCGCCCTGATCGAGACTCCGGCGGGGGAGCGGGAGCTGACCTGACCCCGCGCCCCGCCTGGCGCACGCCCAGAGCACGCAACGTCACCCGTCAAATGGCCGGAATCCGACCCATCCGGTCGCATTCCCGCTTGTCAGCCTTGTGCGATCTGTCAGGGTCCCGATCCTGATGAGATGCGTGGAGGGGAATTATGCGCGCAGCCGTTTGTCACGAGTTCGGGGGACAGCTCGTCATTGAAGAGGTCGCGATCGCCGATCCGGGCCCGACCCAGGTCAAGGTCGCGATCCGCGCCGTCGCGATCTGCCATTCGGATATCCATTTCTCGGACGGCGCCTGGGGCGGCGCGCTGCCGGCGGTCTACGGCCATGAAGCCTCCGGCACCGTGATTGAGACCGGCGCCCAGGTCACCGATTTGGCCGTCGGCGACCGGGTGGCGGTCACGCTGGTCAATTCCTGCGGCACCTGCCGGTGCTGCACCAAGGGCTTCCACGCCGATTGCGAGCGGCCGGACTACGACGGCTCGCCGCTCAGCTATCCGGACGGCTCCTTCCTCCACGCGGCGATGAAGACCGGCGCGTTTGCCGAGCAGGTGGTCGTCCATCATTCCCAGGTCTGCAAGGTGGGCGACGATATCTCGTTCGAGGTAGCAGCACTCCTGGCCTGCGGCGGCATCACCGGCTTCGGCGCGGCGGTCAACACGGCCGATATGCGCGCCGGCGACGACGTGGCGGTGATCGGCTGCGGCGGGGTCGGGCTGAACGCAATCCAGGGCGCGTCGATTGCAGGCGCTGGGCGCCTCATCGCCGTCGATCTCGCCGATGACCGGCTCGAGGCCGCAAAAGCCTTCGGTGCCACCCACGGCGTCAATGGCGGTAAGGACCCGGTCGCGCAGGTCCGCGAGATCACGGCTGGGCGCGGCGTCGACCATGTGCTGGTCACTGTCGGCGTCGCCCCGGTGATCGAGCAGGGGCTCGAGATGCTCGCCAACGGAGGCGCGGTCATCATCGTCGGCATGCCCAAGATGGGTGATCTCGCGAGCTTCGAGCCGCTCCTGCTGGCCGATGCCTCCCACCGCATCGTCGGCAGCCATATGGGCCATTGCAAGATCCAGGACGACATCCCCTGGCTCTGCGCGCTCTACCGCAATGGCCGGATCAAGATGGACGAACTGATCACCGCCCGCTTCCCCTTCGAGCGGATCAACGACGCCATCGCCGCCACCCGCCGTGGCGAGGGCATCCGCAACGTGGTGATGGTCGGGGAGGGGTGACTGACTCTGAAGCCCCCTTGGCCCGGACTCAAGGGCAAAGCCCGCCGGGCCGCGCCCTCCCTCCCGGATGGGAGGGCGCATCGGCAACCTCGCCATTCCGCTCAAGGGCTCTCATTCATGGCAGCCATAAAGATGCATAGACCCGAAGCCCCTTGCGCCTACCCGAGGCAGGGCGCGGCCCTCTGCAGTGTCTTGAAGAACAGGAGCTCTGATTGATGAACACAAGCGACACGATCTGGTGCAGCGATTTCATGGCGACGACAACTTATGCAAAGCAGATCGATTATGAGCTGACGGACAACAGCAACGCTTCCCGCTATGAGGGGTCGAACGCATACAAGGCTGGGCAGCAACTTGATGCGGCGCATGTCCCGCTCCGGATCTTCTGGAAGCACAAGCGGATCATGCCCTCCCGCCCGAAGCTCGGAGATGTGTTTTGGATCACCAACGCCAAGGTTATCGTCTCAGAGGCCTTCAAGACTGTTCTCGAGGGTTTCAACCTTGGCCGCACCCGGTTCTTCGAGGTGCCGCTCTTTGACGATGGCGAGCAGGTCGCAGACCGCAAATTCTTTGTTCTAAATGTAGCGGAAGTTGCTGAAGTTGGTGTGCCGGAGGAGACATCCGGTGCGATCCTAGGGGCGAGTGGCCGATACATGATCCCCGGGATCAAGGGCCGCAAAATTGCTGCCAATCCAGCAGCAATGGGTCAGTTGGACCTCGTTCACGATATCAACTTTGGGTCTCTGATCTTCTTCTCCGACCGCCTGGCGAAAGCGATCAAGGCAGCGAAAATCAAACCGCTCACCCTCGTGAAATGCGTCAATGACGAGGACACTCCATGACCCCGTTTCCCAACCCGCCCCGGTCCGGAACCAAAGGCGAAGCCCGCTGGGCCGCGCCCTCCCTCCCCATCGGGAGGGCGCATTGGCAGCGTTGCCAGCCAGCACAAAGGCCCGTCATGTTGGCAGCCGTAAAGATGCATAGACCCGAAGCCCCCTGCGCCCGCCCGAGGCAGGGCGCGGCCCTGTTCCGGGACAGATCCCTTTAGAATGCGAGGCACCCCATGAAACTCACCGATTGCGAGGTCTTCGTCGTTGGCAATCCGCCGCCGCGCAAGGGGGGGCGCTATTTCATCTTCGTCAAGCTCACCACCGCCTGTGGCATCACGGGCGTGGGCGAGGTCTACTGCGCCACGTTCGGCCCCCATGTGGTGGCCGATCTGGTCCGCGACCTCTTCGCGCGGCATTTCGAGGGCGCCGACCCGCACCGGATTGAGCATCTCTACCGCCTCACCTACGGCTCCGGCTACAGCCTGCGCCCGGACCCGACCCTGATGGGCGTCTTCTCCGGGCTCGAGATCGCCTGCTGGGACATCATCGGCAAATCCGCGGGCAAGCCGGTCTACGACCTGCTCGGCGGGCGCTGCCGCGAGGCGATCCGCACCTACACCTACATGTACCCCGAGGGCGACGCTCACGACACGCCGGAGACGTCGATCTACACCGACCCCGACATGGCCGCCGAACGGGTCGGCCACTACCTCGACATGGGCTTCACCGCGGTGAAGTTCGACCCGGCCGGGCCCTACACGGTCTATGACGGCCACCAGCCCCGGATGGAGGATCTGGAGCGCTCCGAGCTTTTCTGCAGGCGCCTGCGTGAGGCCGCAGGGACCCGCGCCGATCTCCTCTTCGGCACCCATGGCCAGTTCACCGTCTCCGGCGCCAAACGCATGGCGCGGCGGCTGGAGCCCTATGAGCCGCTCTGGTTCGAGGAGCCGTGCCCGCCCGAGATGCCGGAGATGATGGCCGAGATCGCGGCCTTTACCTCGATCCCCGTGGCCACCGGTGAGCGGCTCTCGACCAAATACGAGTTCTCCCGCGTGCTCGCCTGCTCCGCCGCCTCGATCCTGCAACCCGCCCTCGGCCGTGTCGGCGGGATCCTCGAGGCAAAGAAGATCGCCGCCATGGCCGAGCCCTACTACGCCCAGATGGCCCCGCATCTCTACTGCGGTCCGGTGGAGGGCGCCGCCAATATCCAACTCGCCGCCTGCATCCCCAACTTCCTGATCCTCGAGAGCATCGAGCGCTTCGACGGGTTCCACGGCGAGGTCGTCTCGGGCGTCACCTGGCAGGATGGCTATATCATCCCCTCGCGGGAACCCGGGCTCGGCATCACTCTGAATGAGGAGGTCGCCCGCGCCCACCCCTATGACGGCTCTGATCTGCATCTCGGGATGATGCCGGAGGATCTAACGCCTGGTCCCTAATTGGCGCAGTTCGAAGTTTGTCGCGATTTGTCCGAGGCGCCCGATCTTTTGTCGCGCGTTGTCCGAGATCTGTTAACCCGCGAAATCCACGACAATCGTCCTGTGAAATCGCGCGAGATCTCGTGGAAGAGCGGGCGGGCAGGGCTTGCATCTCTGCGACCGTTCGGCCAGTTTGCGCCAACTTCAACGGCAGGGGAATCGAGGGGCGCATGCAGGAAACCGGCACGGGAACCCCGCTCTACCCCCGGGTGCTTCTGAAGCTTTCCGGCGAGGCCCTGATGGGCGACCAGGGGTTCGGCCTCCACCCACCCACCGTCGAGAAAATTGCCAAGGAAATTCAACGCGCTCACGCCCAAGGCATCCAGATCTGTCTGGTCATCGGCGGGGGCAATATATTCCGCGGGCTCTCGGGCGCCGCCCAGGGGATGGAGCGGGCGCAGGCCGATTACATGGGCATGCTGGCGACCGTGATGAACGCGCTCGGCATGCAATCCGCGCTCGAAGGGCTCGGGATCCACACACGCGTGCAGTCCGCGATCCCGATGGACTCGGTCTGTGAGCCTTACCTGCGCCGCCGCGCCGTGCGCCATCTCGAGAAGGGCCGTATCGTTATCTTCGCTGCGGGCACCGGAAATCCGTATTTCACCACCGATACCGCGGCGACACTGCGCGCGATGGAGATGAATTGCGATGCGATCTTCAAGGGCACGCAGGTCGACGGTGTCTATGACAGCGATCCAAAGACCAACCCAAGTGCAAGCCGTTTTGAAACAGTCACTTACGATGATGTTCTGAGGCAAAACCTCAGAGTGATGGATGCCTCTGCCATCGCGCTTGCACGCGACAACGCCCTGCCGATCGTGGTCTTCTCCCTGCATGAAGAAGGCGGTATGCTGGAGGTGCTGCATGGCCGCGGCCGGTTCACGACGGTTAAGGGCTAGACTGGCGTTTCCTTTTCAGCGTTCATGCGACAACGGGCCAAAGAAGAATGAAAAGGATACCCCATGGCCGATGATATCGAGATCGACGTCGACGATTTGACCCGCAGGATGGATGGTGCGATCGGCGCGCTCAGGACCGAGTTCGCCTCGCTGCGGACAGGCCGCGCCTCCGCCTCCATGCTCGATCCTGTGATGGTGGAGGCCTATGGCGCCCCGACGCCGATCAACCAGGTCGGCACGATCAATGTGCCGGAACCGCGGATGGTCACCGTGAATGTCTGGGACAAGTCGTTGGTGGCTGTCGTCGACAAGGCGATCCGGACCTCGGGTCTCGGCATCAATCCGGTCGTCGACGGCACGGTGCTGCGTCTACCAATCCCCGAGTTGAATGAGGAACGCCGCCGTGAATTGACCAAAGTTGCCGGGCAATATGCGGAAAGTGCCAAAGTGGCGATCAGGAATGTACGCCGCGACGGGATGGATCAGATCAAAAAGGCCAAAGGGGATGGGATGTCTGAGGATGACCAAAAAGTGTGGTCCGAAGAGATCCAGGAACTGACAGATAAGTATATAAAACAGGTGGATGAAGCGCTGGAAACCAAGCAGGAAGAAATCATGCAAATCTAAGGGGTTAACCCAGGTTTGCGGCGCAGTTGAGAGCGGAGAGCAGGATGACGCGAGCGAAGACGCCCGCCCATGTGGCCATTATCATGGACGGAAACGGCCGCTGGGCCCAGAAACGGGGCCGGCCCCGCACGTTTGGCCATCAGCGCGGAGTGGAACGTGTCCGCGAAATCGTCAAGGCGTGCCCGGATCTCGGTGTCACGACCCTGACACTTTTTGCATTTTCGTCTGAGAACTGGAACCGCCCGGGCTACGAGGTCTCGGTGCTCATGAAGCTCTTCCGCCGCTATATCGTGCGCGAGGTCGATGAGCTCGACGGCATGGATGTCCGGGTCCGGTTCATCGGCAACCGGGCGCGGCTGCCGGGCGATCTTCAGCGTCTGATGGACCAGATGGAGGAGCGAACCTCCGACAACGCGCGACTTACGCTCCAGATCGCGGTTTCCTACGGCTCCCGCCACGAGATGACCCAAGCGGTGCGCGGCATCGCCAGCGATGCGGCCGACGGCAAGATCGATCCGCAAACCATTGATGAAGAGACGATTTCCGGTGCACTCTTTACCGGTGGCGTCCCCGATCCGGACCTCGTGATCCGCACATCTGGCGAGATGCGGATTTCGAACTTCCTGCTCTGGCAGATCGCCTACGCCGAATTCGCCTTCGTCGAGGAGTGCTGGCCCGATTTCACCGCCGATCAATTCGCACAAGTCCTTGATTCCGTTGGTAATCGGGAGCGGCGCTTCGGCAAGATCTCGGCGCAGTTGTGACCTGAGAAGGGGGCGTTGACGAATGACCGCCCCCGGCCGGTTTGCGGATCTCAGGCCCCGGATCATCACATCGCTCGCGCTCGTCGCCATCGCCGTCACCGCGATCTGGAGCGGCGGTCTCTGGACCGTGGCGCTGGTCACCGTCGCTGTTGCACTGATGAATGTGGAGCTTGCCGGGGTGACCGAGGGGCGGCGGCTCGACATCTATTCCGGCGCGACGCTCTGGGCTTTGCCTGCCGCGGCGCTGCCGATCACGTTTCTCTTTCTCACCATCCCGCAGGGCAGCTTGCTGATCGCGGCACTCGTGGCTGCCGTGTTTCTCATCGATCTTCTCGCAGGCAGGCGTCAGGGCCTCTTCGCGCGGATCCTCGGGGTCGCATGGATCACCGGTGTCGGTCTTTCTTTCATATGGATCAGACACTTCCCGGAATGGGGGCTGCTCAGCACCGCCTGGATCGCCCTTGTCGTCGCGGCGACGGATATCGGCGCCTATTTCGCCGGGCGGCTGATCGGCGGGCCAAAGCTTTGGCCGTCGCTCAGCCCAAAGAAGACCTGGGCCGGGCTCGGTGGTGGGGTGGCTCTGGCCTTTCTCGTAGGCGGGCTTTTCAGCTGGGCGACCACGGGTACGTATTTTCCTCAGGTCTGCACCGTCTCTGCCATCGCAGCCTTGCTGGCACAAGGCGGAGATCTGGCGGAGTCGGCCCTCAAGCGGCGCTACGGGGCGAAGGATTCCAGCACGCTCCTTCCCGGCCACGGCGGCGTGCTCGACCGTTGCGACGGTCTTCTGGCGGCGACCTTCGTGGCGGCGCTCATGACAAATTGGCGTGGTCAGGCGGTGTTTATTTGGTAGTGTCACGATCACGCGGCGGGCTTGGAGAACGCTCTTGAAACGCATCAGCATCTTCGGGGTCACCGGGTCGATCGGCGCGAACACCGTCGATGTCGCCGAAGCCCTCGGCCGCGAGCAATTCAAGACCGTTGCGGTCACGGGCCATTCCAACATCGCTGGGCTCGCCGATGCGGCGAAGCGCTTGGACGCGGAGATTGCCGTAACCGCCGATCCGGCGCGGCTAAGCGATCTGCGCGAGGCGCTTACCGGCACCGGGATCGAAGCCGCGGCCGGGGAGGAGGCACTGGTTGAGGCGGCCTCGCGCCCGGTCGATTGGTTCATGTCGGCGATTGTAGGTGCCGCAGGTCTGGCGCCGACCTTGGCGGCTGCTCGAACTGGCGCAACCATCGCATTGGCCAACAAGGAAACTTTGGTCGCCGCCGGGGGGCTTTTTCTGGCCGAGATCGAGCGCACAGGCGCCCGCCTTCTCCCCGTGGACAGCGAGCATAACGCGCTTTTCCAATGCATGGCGGCGGAGCGCGGCCGGATGGAGCGTTTGATCCTCACGGCCTCCGGTGGTCCATTCCGCGACCATTCGCTCGAGCAGATGCGCAGCGTCACGGCAGCCGAGGCGGCTGCGCATCCGAACTGGTCCATGGGGCTCAGGATCTCGATCGACAGCGCGTCGATGTTCAACAAATCGCTCGAGATGATCGAGGCCTGGCATCTGTTCGACGTGGAGGCGGACCAGATCGAGGTGATCGTGCACCCGCAGTCGATCATCCACTCCATGGTCGGGTTCTGCGATGGGACGATCCTGGCCCATCTCGGCCCGCCGGACATGCGGGTCGCCATTGGATATGCCCTCAGCTATCCCGAGCGCAAACCTCTGCCGGTTGAAAAGCTGGATTTCGCTGATCTGGCGCGGCTCGACTTTCAGGCCCCGGACATCGGGCGCTTCCCGGCCATGCGGCTTGCGCGTCAGGCCATGGTGCCGGGCGTGGCCGGTTGTGTGATGAACGGCGCGCATGAAGTCGCGCTGGATGCCTTCATCGATGCACGGATCGGTTTTCTCGATATGGCACATCTCGTTGAAGAAACGATGGAAAATCTCTCGGATCTTCCTGTGGCTTCGTCTTTGGATGATATATATGAAGTGGATGGCATGGCCCGCAGGGTAGGGGCGGAATTAGTTGGCCGGTTCGCGGCCTGAGGAGCAGAGGCGCATGGAGTTTTTGGCGGATATCCCGGTGATCGGAAGCGTTTTGGCCGTCGCGGTGCCATTTCTGGTTGTGCTCAGCGTCGTGGTCTTCGTCCACGAATACGGCCACTACATCGTCGGGCGCTGGTGTGGGATCCAGGCCGAGACGTTCTCGATAGGGTTCGGAAAGCGCCTTGTGAGCTGGGTTGATAGCCGCGGAACACGCTGGCAGGTCGCTCTGATCCCGTTGGGTGGTTTCGTGAAATTCGTCGGAGATATGGACCCGGCGAGCGCCAAGAAGAGCGATGAGGAACTGGCGCCGGACCTTCAGGCCGTTGCCTTCCATAATGCGTCGATCAGGGCGCGGACACTCACCGTTCTCGCCGGGCCGATGGCGAATTTCCTGTTGTCGATAGTGATCTTCACTGGGATCGCGCTCTCGCTCGGTCATACAAGCGATGCGCCCGTCGTTGGACAGGTGGTGGAAACCGACGGGCTTTCTGAGGGGCTGCAGCCGGGTGACCGGGTCCTAAGGGTCGGCGATACCGAGGTCGAGACCTGGGGCGAGATGCTCCTCGCCTTCCAGAACACGGACGGCGCCGAAATCTCGGTGGAGGTTGAGCGTAAGGGCAGGCAACAGATCGTCACCGCGCGCTATCAGAATCGCCCGGTGGTCGATCAGATCAGCCCCGGGATGCCGGCCGCACAATCCGGAATGCGCCACGGCGATGTGATCCTGGAGTTGAATGGCCAACCGGTCACGAGCTTTCACCAGCTTCGTATGATCACCGCCGAACTGCCCCTGAACACCGAGATCGATCTGCTGGTGCAGCGCGATGATGAAGCGCTCGTATTCAGCTTTACCCCCGATGTCGTGAAACGCCCGCATCCCGAGACCGGCGAGCAGATTGACCAGGCAACGATGGGGATCTCTTCGATGGCTTTCGGCGGCCTTCGCCCGACACGCGAACCGGTCGGGTTTCTGACCGCGCTGCAGGGCGGCGTGCTGGCGACATGGAACGTGATAGTGAACACGCTCACCTTCCTCGGCGACATGATTTTCACCAATGCGGACACGAGCCAGCTTGGCGGCCCGATCGGAATTGCCCAGATCTCGGCCGATCAGGCGAAAGCCGGTCTCGGAAACCTGATTTCTCTCATAGGGTTACTGTCGACCTCGATCGGATTGCTGAACCTCTTTCCGATCCCGATCCTCGATGGCGGCCACCTGATGTTCTACGCAGCCGAGGCGCTGCGCGGTAAGCCGCTGGGTGAGCGCTGGATGAATGCCGCGATGGGTGTCGGGCTGTCGCTTGTCCTGTTGCTCATGGGCTTCGCGACGTATAATGATCTGACCAGGCTCACTGGTTAACGGGCCATAAAACAAACTTCGGAGTCGGTGAGAGCGCCAGGGACACCCTGATAGGGTGGCGCGTTGACCTCCGGCAACCGGGCCACGGAGGAGTGAGTATGCGGTTTCACCGTCTGATGCAGGCATTCGGTTTCGTTGCGCTTGCCTGCGGTTTCTCGGTCGGTCTGCCGGACATGATCCTTCAGCCTCCGAAGGCTGTGGCGCAGCAGGAAGCGCCGCGCGAACAATCGGTTATCGTCCGGGGCAATCAACGGATCGAGGTCGAGACGATCCTCTCCTACATGCAGATCGAACAGGATCAGACGGTCACCGCAGAAGACCTGAACATCGCCGTGCGCCGGCTCTTCGACACCGGGCTTTTCCAGGATGTGCAGATCAACCCGGGCCAGAATGCGCTGATCGTCGAAGTGGTCGAGAACCCGTCGATCAACGAGATCGCCTTCGAGGGCAACGACGTGCTCGCCGACGAGGATCTCAACCAAATCATCTCTCTCAGGCCGCGTCTGCCGCTGACCCGGTCGGCGGCGGAGGCTGATGCGCAGGCCATCATCGAGGTCTACAGGCGCACAGGCCGCTTCGGCGCCTCCGTCGAGCCGGTGGTGATCGAACGCTCGGAGAACCGGGTCGATCTGGTCTTCGAGATTAGCGAGGGAGAGCTGACCGGTGTCAGCTCTATCGACTTCATCGGCAACGAGGTCTTTTCCGACCGCCAGCTTAGGAACGCGATCGACACGTCCGAATCGAGTTTCCTGTCGTCGTTCTTCGGCGGCGATGTCTATGACCCTGACCGGCTGGAACTCGATAAGGAATTGTTGCGGCAGTATTATCTGAACCGGGGCTATGCGGATTTCGAGGTTCTGTCGGCGACCGCGGAGCTGACGCCCGATAAGGAGAGCTTCTTCCTGACCTTCACCGTGCAGGAGGGTGAGGAGTATGCGTTTGGCACCTTCGATGTGATCGTGAACGCGCGGGGCCTCGAGCAGGAAGAATTCCTTGCCATCGTTCCGACCGATCTTGAAGGCGAAGTCTACGATGCCAGCGAGGTCGAGGAGATCGCCGACAGCCTCAGCGATCTGGCCGCCGCGAGGGGGTTCGCCTTTGTCCAGGTCCGCCCGCGTGCCGACAAGAGATCCGAAGACCTGATCATCGACGTGACGTTCGAACTGATCGAGGGCGAGAAGATCTTTGTCGAGCGCATCGAGATCGAGGGCAACACGCAGACGCTCGACCGGGTCATCCGCCGCGAGGTGGAGATCGTCGAGGGCGACAGTTTCGATGCGCGCAAGATACGGAGCGCGCGAAGCAACATTCGCGGCCTCGGCTATTTCTCGAGTGTGGAGATCGACACGGAGGAGGGCAGCGCGCCCGACCGCGCGGTTCTGAAGGTCAAGGTCGAGGAGCAATCGACCGGCTCGCTCTCCTTCGGCCTCGGCTTTGCATCATCGGTCGGCCCGATCGGCAACGTTGCCCTGACCGAGCGGAACTTTTTGGGCCGCGGCCAGATCCTGAGCGCGACAGTGACCGCCGCCGGTGACACCCAAGTCTACGATTTCAGCTTCACGGAGCCGAAGTTCCTAGATCGCGATCTCAGGATCGGGATGCGGGCCTTCTTCATCCAGGATGACCGGACGGATGAATCCTCGTTCCAGGTCGACCGGTTCGGCTTCACGCCGTTCCTTGGTTTCCCACTTGGGGAGAACACGGATTTCGGTGCGAGATACAACATCGTCCGTGACGACATCGAAACGGACTCCTCGACCTCGCCGATCATCATTGCGGATGAGGGCGGGCGCCTGAAATCCTCGGTCGCCTACACGATCACCCATGATCAGCGGAACGACCCGATCGAGCCGACTTCGGGCTACCTGCTGGCGTTTGATCAGGAGTTTGCCGGTATCGGGGGGTCGGCGCGATTTGTCAGAACCGAGGGCAGCGCGAAGACATGGCGGGGCCTGTTCGACGACGATGTGATCTTCAGTTCCGAGTTGGAGGGCGGCGCGCTCTTTAGCTTTGGAGAGGACACGCAGATCAACGACCGGTTCTTCCTCGGTGGCGACAGTTTCCGCGGCTTCGCCTCGCAGGGGATTGGTCCACGTGATGTCTTCCCCGGCAGCGATGACTCGCTGGGCGGCAACTACTTCCTGGTGTGGCGCAACGAGGTGTCCTTCCCACTCGGCCTGCCGGAAGAACTGGGGATCTTCGGCGGTGCCTTCATCGATATCGGCTCGCTCTGGAACCTCGACAAGGATGACGCCTTTGATTCGACCGGGAACCTGATCACCGATGTGCAGTCGGAGGTGTTCGAGCTGCGCGCGGCGGCGGGTGGCCTGCTCTTCATCCAAACACCCTTCGGCCCGCTGGAGCTCTCGGCCGCGTTCCCGCTGATAAGCGAAGACTTCGATGAAGAGGAACTGTTCCGCGTCTCCGTCGGAACCAGATTCTAGGGCGATGGGTGTTGCACCTCGCTTAGCTGTTCTCTTCCTCATCATAGGCGCACTCTGTCTGCCTCCGCCAGCCATTGGCCAGGTTGCGAGCCATGAGGACGTCATCGTGGTCTCCCGCGCCCGGATCCTGACCGAAACGGAAGCCGCGGTTGCGCTTCGCACGCAGGAGCGCGCCGCGCGCGAAAGGCTCCAGGAATGGATCAAGATAGAGACCGAGGCGCTTGACCGGGAGGAGCAGCGGCTCACCGGCTTGCGCCCCGAGACGCCGAGCGAAGAGTTCGAGCGCCAGACCAGTGCCTTCGATCAACGGGTGCGACAGGTCCGGCGCACGGCGCAAAGACTGGAAGCCTCGATCACGGCGCAGTTCAGGGATGCCCGGAAGAATCTCGTCACCGAGCTTTACCCGGTGCTGATCGAAGTGCTCCAGCGCGAAAGCGCGACGTTGATCATCGATGCCGACCAGATCCTGATAGCAGATCCTGAGATCGAGAAAACCGATGAGGTAATCGCGCTCTTCAACGAGAGAGTGGAGCTTCCGGCATTCGAGCGGATCGAATTCCCGGCACTTTCGCCCCTCGCTCCCGCAACCCCCCAGACCCCGGAGACCGAATAACAGGGGTGCGAGGCACTTGATTTCATCTGGCCTCGCGGTAATCAGATGGCACCAAGATCAGACGAGGCGCTTATGACGACAGAGCCGGCCCCCTCCGAAACTTCTCCAGAAGCCCATTCCGTCGACCTCTCCGAGGTCATGCGGATGATCCCGCACCGGTATCCGTTTCTGATGATCGATCGGGTTGAGGGGATCATTCCGCACAAGAGCGCCATCGGCATCAAGAACGTCACGATCAACGAACCGCATTTCGCGGGCCATTTCCCGCAAGAGGCCGTTATGCCGGGCGTGCTGATTGTCGAGGCGATGGCTCAGACCGCAGGGGTTCTGGTGGTCGACTCGCTTGGCAAGATTGATCAGGACCTGCTTGTCTACTTTATGACCATCGATAACACGCGCTTTCGGCAGAAAGTCGGCCCCGGCGACCGGCTCGAGCTTCATGTCGAGATCACTCAGAGCCGCGGCAAGGTTTACAAGTTCCACGGCGAAGCCCGTGTCGACGGCAAACGGGCCGCCGAAGCCGACTATTCCGCGATGATCATCGACCCGGAAGACAGCCGGCGCGGGAGCTGAGATGTCGATCCACCCAACCGCCATCGTTGAAGATGGCGCCGTAGTCGGGTCCGATGTGCGCATCGGACCCTACTGCGTTGTGGGTGGCGAGGTGGAGCTGAGCAACGGCGTGGAACTGATCTCGCATGTGGCCGTGGCCGGGCGCACGAAAATTGGACCCCGCACACGGGTCTGGCCATTCGCCTCGGTCGGCCATCAGCCGCAAGACCTGAAGTACAACGGCGAGGCGAGCAGGCTGGAAATTGGCGCCGACTGCATGATCCGGGAGCACGCAACGCTGAACCCGGGCACAGAAGGCGGCGGTATGGTGACCCGGGTGGGTGACAAATGCCTGCTGATGATGGGGAGCCATGTTGGCCACGACAGCCAGATCGGCTCGAACGTCATCATGGCGAACAACGCCACGCTTGGGGGCCACGTCGAGGTGCAGGACTTCGTCCTCCTAGGCGGTCTCTGCGCCGTCCACCAGTTTGTGCGTATCGGCGCGTATTCGGTGGTAGGTGGCATGACCGGGGTAGAGCGCGATGTGATTCCGTTTGGCTCTGTCCTCGGCGACCGGGCTGCGCTTGGCGGTCTTAATCTGATCGGGCTCAAACGCCGGGGTTTCGATCGCGAGACCATCCATGTGCTTCGCAGCGCCTATCGTGATCTGTTCGAGGGCGAGGGATCGCTGGTCGATCGCGCCCGTATTGTCGGCGCAAAGTACCCGGGGATCGATCCGGTCCAGCAGATCGTCAGCTTTATCGAGGCCGACAGCTCCCGCAGCTTCTGCGTGCCGCGCGAGAGCTGAATGGGCGAGAGCGCGAAACTCGCGATCATCGCCGGGAGCGGCGATCTCCCACGCATGATTGCCGAGCATCGGGCGAAGAGTGCTGCACCCTATGTGGTGATCAGCTTCGATCCGGACATTCACGACTGGATGCAGGGGCATCCGCACGAACGCCACCTCTATGAGCGTCCTGCCCGCCTTTTTCGCGCCCTGAGGGCCGCCGGTGTGACCGAGGTCGTCTTCGCCGGGGCCACCAATAGGCCAAGGCTGAGGCCGTGGCTCTTCGATCATGGCACGCTGAGGGTCGGGGCGACCGTGCTCAGCCTGCTCAGGCAGGGCGACGATGCGCTGCTGACCGGACTTGCGCGGATCTTCGAGCGGGAAGGCTTCACCATGCGCGGCGCTGACGAGGTGCTGCCCGGGCTCGGCGTGCAGCCTGGGGTCCTCGGCCACCACCGACCCTCGGAGCAGGATCGCAGCGATGCGCAGAAGGGGGCCGATATCCTCGCCGCACTCAGCGCGCATGATGTCGGGCAGGCCGTAGTGATCGCGAAAGGGACATGTCTGGCAATCGAGGCGATCGACGGCACCGACGCCATGCTGGAGCGCGTTGCCGGCTTGGCCCCCGACCTGCGCAAGGCAGCTCAGCCGCCTGCAGGTGTTCTGGTGAAGATGCCGAAGCGCGGTCAGGACAGGCGCGTGGACCTTCCGACGATCGGGACGGCGACGATTGATGCCGTCGGGCGCGCGGGCCTGTCCGGCATTGCGGTGGAGGCAGGCGGCACCAACATCCTCAACCGCGAAGCAACCGTCGCTGCGGCAGATTCTGCCGGTCTCTTCATCTGGGCCATGGACGCCCCCGAATGAGCCGGTTGATCTATCTGGTGGCTGGCGAACCCTCCGGCGACCGGCTCGGCGCCGATCTGATGCGCGCGCTTAGGGTCGAGCAGCCGGATATCCGGTTTGCGGGGCTGGGCGGTATCGGGATGCGAGGCGCCGGACTCGAACCGCTCTTCGACATTGGCGAACTTTCAGTCATGGGTTTGGTCGAGGTTCTGCCCAGGCTCAGATCCCTGATGCGGCGGATGACCGAGGTGACCCGGGATGTTCTAAGCAAGAAACCAGACGCGCTTGTGACCATCGATAGCCCGAGCTTCGGGCTGCGGGTAGCCGAGAGGGTGCGCCGGGCTGCCCCTGACATCCGCACGATCCACTATGTGGCCCCATCAGTCTGGGCATGGCGGCCGGGCAGGGCCGCTCAGATGGCACAATACATCGACCATGTCCTGGCTCTCCTGCCCTTCGAGCCGCATTATATGGAGGCGGCGGGGATGACCTGCGATTTCGTGGGTCACCCGGTGGCGGCGCGCGCGGCACCCGGGTGTGAGGAAGTGGCCGCGCTCCGGCGGGAGTGGACCGGTGGCGCGGATCTCAAATGCCTTCTGTTGGCACCTGGCTCGCGCCGGAACGAGGTTCGCCGTCTGATGCCGCTCTACCGCGCCGTGCTGCAGCAGTTGCAGGACGAGGCGGTCGATTGTCTCCCCATCATCCCGCTTGCGGAGACGGTGGAGAGTGATGTCCGTGACGCGGTACGCGGCCTGCCTGCCAACCCAGTGTTTATCGATCCGGATCAAAGTGATGCGGCCAAACACCTCGCCTTCGCTGCAGCCGACGCGGCGCTGGTCGCATCCGGCACGATCACACTGGAGATGGCGGCTGCGCGGACGCCGATGGTCGCGGTCTACAAGACCAACTGGCTCACGGCAGCGATTGTCCGGCGCATCGCGAAGGTGGACACCGCAAACCTGGTCAACCTGCTCAGTGAAGACAAACCGGTGCCAGAGTTTCTGCAGGAACATGCAACGCCAGATGCGGTGACCGGCGCACTCATCCCGCTGCTCACGAGCGCGGAGGCCCGCGAGCCTCAACTTAAGGCGTTCGAGCGTGTGGTGTCTGAGCTCGGTGGCGGAGAAGGTGGGCCGGCCGCTCGCGCAGCCCGGTCCGTCCTCGCGCAGCTTGTCTAGACCTTACCGGTTCTCTGCGTCGACATAGGTCCGCGCCTGCGCCCCGGTGTAGAGTTGGCGCGGGCGGCCGATCTTTTGAACCGGGTCCTCGACCATCTCTTTCCACTGCGCGATCCATCCAACCGTCCGCGAAAGTGCGAAGATCGGTGTGAACATCGATGTTGGGAAGCCCATCGCTTCGAGGATGATGCCGGAATAGAAATCAACATTGGGATAAAGCTTCTTCGCGATGAAGTAGTCATCCTCCAGCGCAACTTTCTCAAGTGCCTGAGCGACTTGCAGCACTTCATTATCACCGGTCCCGAGGAGCTCGAGCACCTCCTTGGCGGTCTGCTGCATCACGGTCGCCCGAGGATCGAAGTTCTTGTAGACCCGGTGGCCGAAGCCCATCAGGCGGAACGGGTCGCTCTTGTCCTTCGCTTTGTTGACATACTCGCCGACCCGGTCGACCGAGCCGATCTCGCGCAGCATCTCCAGACAGGCTTGGTTGGCACCGCCATGCGCCGGACCCCAGAGGCTCGCTACACCCGCAGCGATACAGGCGAACGGATTGGCCTGCGAAGAACCCGCGAGACGCACGGTAGAGGTAGATGCGTTTTGCTCGTGATCCGCATGAAGGGTCATGATCCGATCCATAGCGCGGCTCAGGATCGGATCGACAATGAAGTCCTCGCAAGGTGTCGCAAAACACATATGGATGAAGTTGGACGCGTAATCGAGATCGTTGCGCGGATAGATGAACGGCTGCCCGATCGAGTACTTGTAGGCCCATGCCGCGATGGTCGGCAGCTTCGCGATCATACGGATCGAGGCGACTTCACGCTGCCATGGATCGTCGATATCCGTGGAGTCGTGGTAGAATGCCGACATTGCGCCAACCACTCCGCAGACGATCGCCATTGGGTGAGCATCCCGCCGGAAACCTCTGAAGAAATTGGTCATTTGCTCATGGAGCATCGTGTGCCGTGTCACCCGCAGCTCGAAATCCTCAAGGGCAGCAGCGGTCGGCAGTTCGCCATAGAGCAGGAGATAGCACACTTCGAGATAGTGGCTCTTCTCGGCGAGTTCATCGATCGGGTAGCCGCGATACAGAAGCTCGCCTTTGTCGCCGTCGATATAGGTAATCTTGCTCTCACACGACCCGGTCGAGGTAAAACCGGGATCGTAGGTGAAGACGTCAAGTTCCTTGTAGAGGGTGCGGATGTCTATCACAGATGGTCCATGGATGCCGTCATACACCGGAAGATCGACGGACTTTCCGTCGAGGGTGAGGGTGGCGGTGCGTTGGGATCCGTCTGACATATCGTACCTCTCCTTCTGGCACGGCGGACGCCGCGCTCTTTCGGTCAAACTTCGCTAGGTGAGGTCGGTCAGTCGGTCACGAGGTCGCTCAACCGCACGAGCGTCTCGTCTTTTCCGAGGACCGTCATGACATCGAAAACCCCCGGGCTGACACCGCGCCCCGTTAGGGCGGCGCGCAGTGGCTGCGCGATTTTTCCGAGCTTCAGCCCCTTTTCCTCTGCGAAGTTGCGGAGGATTTGCTCCACCTCCGGTTTATCCCAGCGGCTAGCATTTTGCAGGCGCACAGTCAATTCAACGAGGAGGGTTAGACTGTCAGGTGTGATCTGACCCTCGGCCTTTTCATCGTAGGAGATCGGCCGTTCAGAGAAAATAAATGACGCTAGGTCAATGAGTTCAGGAATAGTTTTGGCGCGCTCTTTTAGAGATGGCATCGCAAGGTTGAGACGATCACATTTTTCTCCGTCTGGAATGGGGGATTGCTGCGCTGCAGCAAATTCTTTCACGTAGTCAAGCAGTGCCGCATCACCGGTAGCTCGGATGTGCTGAGCGTTCAGGCTCTCTAGCTTCGTGAAATCGAAACGGGCCGGTGACTTACCAATCGCATCGAGACCGAACCATTCGATTGCCTTCTCTGTGGTGAAGAACTCCTCGTCGCCGTGGCTCCAACCCAGCCGTGCGAGGTAGTTGCGCATCGCCTCGGGCAGATAACCCATGTCGCGATAGGCATCGACGCCCAGGGCGCCGTGCCGCTTTGACAGTTTGGCACCGTCCGGGCCGTGGATCAGTGGGATATGTGCGAAAACCGGGATCTCCCACCCATTGGCGGTGAATATCAGGCTCTGCCGCGCGGCGTTGGTCAGGTGGTCATCGCCCCGGATGACATGGGTTACGCCCATATCATGATCATCGACCACGACGGCGAGCATGTAGGTCGGCGTGCCGTCTGAGCGTAGCAGGACAAGGTCGTCGAGTTGGTCGGCCTGCCAGGTCACCTCGCCCTGTACTGCATCCTGGACCGTGACGACACCTTCACGCGGCGTTTTCAGGCGGATCACATAAGGCGCATCGGGCCAATCACTGCGATCACGCCAGGGGCTTTGGAACAGGGTTGAGCGCCCCTCTGCTTTCGCCCGCTCGCGGAAGGCCGCGATTTCCTCCTGTGTTGAGAAGCACTTATAGGCGGTTCCGGCGTCCAGCATGGCGTGCGCGATCTCGGCATGGCGCGCGCAGCGGGAGAACTGGCTGATCGCGTCGCCATCCCAGTCGAGCCCCATCCAGCGCATGCCCTCGAAAATCGCTTCGGTGGCCTCGGGTGTCGAGCGGGCTTGGTCGGTATCCTCGATGCGCAGCAGGAACTTGCCGCCATGGTGGCGGGCAAAAAGCCAGTTGAATAGCGCTGTTCTCGCTCCCCCGATATGCAGGAAACCGGTCGGCGAGGGGGCAAATCGGGTGACAATGGCACGATCGCTCATTGAGATTGCTCTTTATATAGGCGCCATACAGCTTTAGGTTGTCAGGAGGGCGCGTGAGAGTGGGTTGGCGCCCTTATGATCCAGTCCGGGTACGGGTGCAAGTTTGGTTGGGAAGTGGGGAAGCGGGGGAGTAGTGGCGTCCGAGCTACGCCGGATGATCCTGTGGCTGCCGGTTGGCATGGGGATCGGGATCGCGTTCTACTTCGAGCTGGTGGAAGAACCGAGCCTTATCTGCGCGATTTCCCCTTTGCCATGGCTGATCGTGCTGATTTCCGGCCACGCGGGGCGGGCTGGCCTTCCTGCATTGATTGCGATCTGGGCGGGCTTTGCGACCTCGCTCGGCTTCTCCGCTGCGTTGATCCAGACGGCGGTGAATGGCGTTCAGATGCTGGACTACCGCATGTCCGAGACCGTGGAGGGCAGGGTGGTCGAGGTCAGCCGGTCCGCCAGCGGCGCGCCACGGATCCTGCTGAGAGACGTGACGATCTACGGTCTGCCGCGGGAGAAAACGCCGAGGGCCGTCCGTGTCTCGCTCAAGCCCGGTGACACTGTTCCCGCGCCGGGCGACCGGATCAGAATCTACGCCTCGCTCTCGCCACCAGGCGGCCCGGTCGAGCCCGGCGCCTATGATTTTCGCCGCCACGCCTATTTCGCAGGGCTCGGCGCCGTGGGCTTCGCCCATGGGGTGGTTGTGCCCGTGCCTGAGCAAGAGGCGCTTACTGCGACCGAAATCATCGGAACTTGGGTCGCCAGAACGCGCCATGATCTCTCCGCTGCGATCCGCCAGCATCTGCCGGGTCCCGCGGGAGGGTTCGCTGCGGCAATCATCGTGGGTGACCGCGCCTATATCGAGGAGGCGGACGCTGAGGCGCTGAGGACCGCAAACCTGGCGCATCTGCTGGCGATCTCCGGGCTTCACATGGGGATCTTAACGGGACTCGTCTTTGGCGGTGTCAGGCTGTTGCTGGCCATGAGCGGTGCGTTCGCGATGCGCTTCTCGGCCAAGAAGCTCGCAGCCATGGCGGCCCTGCTGGTCGCAGCGGGATATCTGGTGATGTCGGGGTCGACCGTCGCAACGCAGCGCGCCTTCATCATGGTTGGCGTTGCGCTGCTCGCCGTTCTGTTCGACCGGCCCGCCATCACGCTCCGCGCCCTCGCCATCGCCGCCGTTGTGGTGCTGCTCATCCGGCCGATCTCGCTGGTGGAGCCGGGCTTTCAGATGAGTTTTGCCGCGACCTGCGCGCTGGTGACGGGGTTCGAGGCGATCGGAGACTACCTGAGGCGGGATCGCGCCGAGCAAGCGCCTGAAAGGCGCGGCTTTGGGCGCCGGATCGCTCGCCGTGTTGGCCTTTATGTCGGCGGGCTCGTGCTAACGACAATTCTGGCGGGGCTCGCCACAGCGCCCTTCGCCGCCTATCACTTTAACCGGACAGCGCCCTATGGTCTGATTGCCAACCTTGCCGCCGTTCCGGTTATGGGCCTTGTCGTGGCGCCAAGCGCCCTCGCGGCCGGCCTGTTCGCACCATTCGGTCTCGAGGGACCGGCGTTGAAGGTGATGGGGGAGGGGATCTTGGCGATCCTCTCGGTATCCCGCTGGGTGGCTGGATTTCCTGGCGCAGTCGGGTTTGTGGCTGCCTTTCCGGCATCCGTCATCGCCGCAATTGCACTGAGTGGCCTTTGGCTCTGCCTTTGGCGCAGCCGGTGGCGGCTCCTGGGTCTTGCTGGTTTCGCCGTCGCGGCCGTTCTGATGGTTCGGTCGGACCCGCGGCCCGACGTTCTTGTCGCACCCGATGGGCGGCTGACTGGAATTCTCGGGCCCGAGGGTCGCGTGATCGATCATCCAAGACGGCGGTCCTTCATCGCGTCCAACTGGTTGAGGCGCGACGGCGATCCCGCGGAGCAATCTGATGCAGCTGCCCGGCCTGGGGTCGAGCGGGACGGCAAGGCGGTGCTCGCCCATCTCAGCAACGGCAGTCGCTTGGTGGTTCTGCGCAAAGCCGAAGAAGCTGATCGGTTCTGCACCGAACGCACTCTTGTCCTCGTATTTCAGGGAAAGGCACCGAGGGGGGATTGTAAAGCGCTTGGCGCGCTAGAGCTCTCGCGCATGGGTGGCCTTGCAGTGTCGTCCGACGGCGATGAGGTTTCCATCACGCCAGCGCGCCCTGCAGCGCGCCGACCATGGTCGGTGAGGGACTAGGTCAGTAGGTACGGATCAGGCCGACCATCTTACCCTGGATCTTGACCTGATCGTCGCGATAGACGCGGGTCTCATAGGTCGGGTTAGCCGCTTCCAGTGCGATCGAACGGCCCTTGCGGCGCAGCTTTTTCAGCGTCGCCTCATGGTCTTCGATCAGGGCAACTACGATATCACCATTCTCCGCATCGACTTGCTTGCGTACGACCACGACATCGCCCTCGAAGATCCCGGCGTCGATCATCGAGTCACCCTTCACCTGAAGCGCGTAATGCTCCCCGGATGCCCTCAGCATCGAGGACGGCACGCCCAACTGCGTCGTCCCACTTTCCATGGCTTCGATCGGTACGCCCGCAGCGATCCGGCCAATCAAGGGCACTGATGAGGTCTCTGCTACGGTCACGCCCTCGCCGCCGAGCCGTTCGATCGCCCCGCGTTCAGGCTCATCACGGTCCAGATCGCCCTGGATAATCGATGGTTGGAAGCCCCGGGCGGGTACCAAAACTTTGTTCCCGAAATTCTCTGGAAGGCGCAGGATCTCAACCGCGCGGGCTCGGTGTGCGAGCCTGCGAATAAACCCTCTCTCTTCGAGTGCGGTAACCAGCCTGTGGATCCCGGATTTGGACCTCAGATCCAACGCGGCTTTCATCTCGTCGAACGACGGAGAAACGCCGTCTCGTTGCACGCGCTCGTGGATGAACATCAGCAAATCATACTGTTTCTTTGTCAGCATTCCGTCAGTCCCTGCGTTCCAGATTGCGGAAATTAACACTCATTGTTCTATAAGTGTTCCCGATTTGTGTCAAGCAGGTGTGGATAACCCTGTTAATCGTCAAGCAGGATGTACTCGACGAGTGTCCCAATTTTTGCGCGTTCTGCGTGTGGTGGGCGCACGACGAGGCAATTTGCGTGTGCAAGAACACTGAGCCGCGAACTGTCCTGGTTCTCGTGAATATCGACAACTGGCGTGACCTCTCCGTCGGAGCGGAGCGACGCACGCATGTAGTGCTCCCTTGAACCATTCGCGTCGATCTCGTGGCCGAGGGTGGCGATGCGCCTTTTGCGCGGGGCAGCGGGCAGGCCGAGCGCCTTATCGATGGCCGGGCGCAGGAAGACCTCACCGCAGACCATCGCGGAGACCGGGTTGCCCGGCAGGCCCAGCATCATCGCCCCGCCGAAACGCCCTGCCATCAGCGGTTTCCCGGGACGCATGGCGATCTTGTAGAAGTCGAGCTTGAGCCCCTCGCCGGACATCACTTCGGCCACCAGATCGTGTTCCCCAACAGAGGCGCCGCCAAGCGAGACAATGATGTCCGCGCCCTCGGCTGCGGCGAAGGAGGCGCGCAGGCTCTCCGCCGTGTCCCGTGCGATCGGGCACATCCGGGGCAGGGCGCCTGCGGCTGTGAGCATCGCGGCCAGACCGAAGTTATTCGATGCGATGATCTGGTCTGGTCCGGGTTCCTCGCCTGGCAGGACCAACTCGTCGCCGGTGGGGATCAGAGCGACGACCGGGTGCCGCGCAACGCGTAACTCAGCGACATTCATGGCAGCGAGCAGGGCTAGATCCCGCGCAGTGATCCGGTGCGGAGCCGAGATCCGAAAACCAGCCTCGAAATCACCGCCGGCCGGGCGAATGTATTCGCCTTTGGTCGGGGCTTCCTGCACGGTGATCCGGTCCGCTTCTCGCGCGCAATTCTCCTGAATGAGGATCGCGTCAGCACCCTGGGGCACCGGCGCACCGGTAAAGATCCGGATTGCCGCGCCTAGGGGCAGGGACATACCCGCCCGGTGCCCGGCCGCTGACTCATCGACAACCTTGAGAACGGCGCCAGGCAGCGCTTCCGATGCCCTGACTGCATATCCATCCATAGCTGAGGCGGCGAAGGGCGGCTGATCGCGCCTCGCGATTGCGTCTTCCGCCAAGACCCGCCCGGCTGCGTCTGCAAGCGAAACAGTCTCCGTGGGCATTGAGGGCGCGAGGTCAAGCACCTTTGCCAGGGCGTCGGCCGTGCTCAGCATCACTCGGCCCGATAGGCGCCCGATTTGCCGCCATCCTTGTGGGTCAGGCGGATGTCCGTGATCTGCATCCCCTTATCGATGGCCTTGACCATATCGTAGACCGTGAGCGCTGCGGCAGAGACGGCCGTCAGCGCCTCCATCTCCACGCCCGTCTTGCCGGAGAGTTTGACAGTCGCCTCGATCTCGACCCGGTCAGGCGGCGCGGGCGTCAGATCAACCGTGATCTTTGTCAGCAAAAGCGGGTGGCAGAGCGGAATGATCTCTGGCGTCTTCTTCGCCGCCATGATCCCAGCAAGCTGAGCGATGCCGAGAACGTCGCCCTTCTTCGCCCGGCCTTCCTGGATGGCCGTCAGCGTCTTGGGCGTCATGATCACGGTGCCGCGGGCTGTCGCCGTGCGTTCGGTCGCGTCCTTGTCGCCGATATCGACCATCCGCGCATTGCCCTGGTCATCGAGATGCGTGAGCTTGCTCATCGGAAGTTCGCAGGTGCCGGATTATCGAGGATCGCGCGGGTCGCGGCGGCCACGTCGTCTTGGCGCATCAGGCTCTCGCCGATCAGGAAGGAGCGCGCACCCGCCCGTGCGAGCCTGGCCAGATCAGCCGGCGTTGAAAGCCCGCTTTCACCGACCAACAGACGGTCTGCAGGTACGTCCTGCGCCAGGGTCTCCGTGGTCTCGAGGCTGACTTCGAAGGTCTTCAGATCACGGTTGTTGATACCCAGCAGCTTCGAGCGGAGGTCGAGCGCACGGGTCAGTTCCTCCTGATCATGCACCTCGACCAGAACATCCATGCCCCAGTCAAAGGCTGCTGATTCAAGCTCATTCGCTTGTTGATCGCTGACGGAGGCGAGGATGATGAGGATGCAGTCGGCGCCGAGGGCGCGGGCTTCTGCGACCTGGTAGGAGTCGTAGAGGAAATCTTTGCGGATCGCGGGCAGGGATGTCGCCGCGCGCGCCTCGGTCAGAAACGCGTCCGCACCCTCGAAACTCGGCCCGTCGGTCAGAACGCTGAGGCAGGTGGCGCCACCTTCTTGGTAGGCACGTGCGAGGGCAGGGGGGTCGAAATCTTCGCGGATCAAACCCTTGGAAGGGCTCGCTTTCTTGATCTCGGCGATCAATCCGTACCGGCCCGCCTCTTCGGTTGTGCGGAGCGCGCCCAGGAAGGGCCGTACCGGGTCTGCCGCGCGGGCCGCGGCTTCGACCTCGGCAAGCGGACGGGCGGACTTGCGTTCGGCGATCTCGTCGAGCTTGTAGGCCTTGATCTTGTCCAGGATGTCGCTCATGGCGCCTCTGTTAGCCTGTCCAGTCGCCGCCGCCAAGAGGGCGGATCGGGCGGGATGCTTCCGTAACACTTACGTAGTTCTTTCATAACGACAGCGGGAGGTGCCTTTACCGGCCCGGTTCGTGCCTTATTGTCCTGCGAGATCCCGGCGGCGGCCGGGCAGGGAGGCCTTATGGAGCTTTTGCTGGATCTGTTCCTGCCGCTGTCATTGGCGGTGATCATGCTGTCTCTTGGGCTCGGCCTGACGCTCGGCGATTTCGGCCGAGTGGTGCGGCTGCCGCGCGCCTTCATCGCCGGCGCGATCGCGCAAGTCATCCTGTTGCCGCTGGTCGCTTTTGGCTTGTTGATGATCGTGCCGCTGCCGCCGGAATTGGCGTTGGGCGTGATGATCCTGTCCTTTTGCCCGGGTGGCGTCACCTCGAACGTGCTTGTCCGGTTTGCCCGAGGCGCGCTGGCGCTGTCGATCACGCTGACCGCGGTTGTGAGCCTGCTCGCGGTCGTCACCGTGCCGGTGCTGGTCGCGTGGATGGCGGAGCTGTTCGTCGGCGCCTCGACCGAGGTGGATGTCTCAAACCTGGCGGTCGCGGTCTTCCTGATCACTACGCTGCCGGTCGCGACCGGGGTCGCGATCCGCCACGCCGCGCCCGCCTTTGCCGACCGGGTTGAGAAGCCGCTGGCGATGCTTGCGAATATCATCTTCGTGCTGATCGTGATCGGCGCCGTTGCGGCGGGGGCGGGGACGCTGCTTGGCAATCTGGCGACCCTCGGGCCCCTCCTGATCGCGCTCAATGTCGCGATGCTGGCGATCGGGCTCGCGGTTGGCTGGGTGAGTGGGCTGACCCGACCCGAGCGCATCGCGATTGCACTGGAGGCTGGTGTTCAGAACGCAGCGCTGGGGATTACGCTGGGCGGGCTGCTGGCCGATGCGTCAGGGGCGCTGCCGGGTTTCACGCTGCCCTCGGCGATCTATGGCATCACTATGTATCTGGTGGTCGCGCCGTTTCTGTGGTGGGCCCGGCGTGGGGTTAGCCAGACGTCGCCTGTGCCAGCCGGGTGACCTTCTCCCGCGCGGCGCCGCTGTCGAGGCTCTGGGCCGCGAGCATCACGCCATCCTTCAGGTTCGTGACCTTGCCCACGACCATCAGGGCGCAGGCGGCGTTCAGGAGAACGGCATCGCGATAGGCGCCCGATGCACCCTCCAGAAGCGCCCGGAACGCGGCCGCATTGTCCTCGGGCGTACCGCCCAAGATATCCTCGAAAGGGTGCACGGGCAGCCCGGCGTCCTCGGGGTGGATTTCCTGCTCGGATATCTCACCACTGGAGAGCGAGACGACCCTGGTTGGCCCGGCGATCGACACTTCGTCGGTCCCGTCCGCGCCGTGGACTAGCCACGCCGAAGTCGAGCCGAGTGCGGCCAGCGTCTCTGCCATCGGGCGGAGGAACTCGGGCGCGAAAGCTCCGGTGAGCTGATGTTTCACACCGGCCGGATTGGTAAGTGGTCCGAGAATGTTGAAAATCACCCGCGTGCCAAGCTCGACCCGCACAGGCTGCACATGGCGCATCGCCGCATGGTGCATCGGCGCCATCATGAAGCAGATGCCAGTCTCAGCCAGCGCTTTCTCGGCCACATCGGCTGGGACCATGACATTGACGCCCATCTCGGTCAGCGCGTCGGCCGCCCCTGAGCGCGAGGAAAGCGCCTTGTTTCCGTGCTTGGCAACCGGTACGCCGCAGCCCGCGACGACGAAGGCCGTGGCAGTCGAGATGTTCAGCGTGCCCTTGCCGTCACCGCCGGTGCCGACGATGTCCATCGCGCCCTCAGGTGCCGCGACATGGGCTGCGCGGGCGCGCATGGCGGAGGCTGCTCCTGCGATCTCGTCGACCGCCTCGCCCCGCGTGCGCAGCGCCATCAGAAAGCCGCCGATCTGGGCCGGGGTCGCCTGACCCTCCATGATGATGCCAAAGGCGTCCTCCGCCTCGGCACGAGAGAGAGGCCGGCTCGCCGCCAGCCCGATCATCGGTTTCAGGTCGGTCATGCCGACACCGGGTCCTGCGCGAGGGCGAGGAAGTTCCGCAGCATCGCGTGGCCATGTTCAGATGCGATGCTTTCCGGGTGGAACTGGACGCCGTGGACGGGGCGCGAGACGTGGCGCACCCCCATGACCACGCCCGATTGCGACTTTGCCGTGACCTCGAGTTCCTTAGGCAGGCTCTCCGGCTCGATAATCAGCGAATGGTAGCGGGTGACCTGAAATCCCTGGGGCAGTCCCTCGAAAACGCCGGAGCCGTCATGGGTGATCGTGGAAAGCTTACCATGCAGAATTTCGTGGCAGTGCGCGACCTCGGCACCGAACGCGGCGCCGATCGACTGATGGCCGAGGCAGACGCCGAGAATCGGGAGATCCGCAGGCGCGGTGCGGACGAGATCGACACAGATCCCGGCCTCCTTCGGCGTGCAGGGGCCGGGCGAGAGCACGATGGCCGAGGGGTTCAGTGCGAGCGCATCCTCGACCGTTAGCTCGTCATTGCGCACCACATGTGACTTTGCGCCGAGCTCGCCCAAAAAATGCACCAGATTGTAAGTAAAACTGTCATAGTTATCGACGAGCAGAAGCATAGCGTCCCAGTTCCCCGAGTTGTTCAACTGCGCTCTGACGGGTAGCCGAGCGGTGCCGCAGGCGGTATAGATGCGCCCAAGCATCGGGCGGCGTCAAGCGCTGACACCGGGCAGAGCGTTGAGATGTGGGTTCAGCCAGACTTCGGAGGGTCATCATGGCGGGAGAGCGGCGGGTGCCATTGTCAAATCGTAAGTCGAACGAGGTGGCGGAGCCCTCGAAGAAAAGGTTCTCGTACGGGCGGTTCTTTGCGGGCACGGTCGCTGGCGTGGTCGTCTCAGGTGTAATCTTCGTCGCCATGGCCTTTGTGATTCCGCCGGAAACACAGACGACGGTTGCCTCTGCGCCGCTGGAAGCGGAGCCCGCAGTCGAGCCTGAGGCGGAAGCGCCGGCATCGCAGGAAACTCCGGAGGAAGACACCGCCGCCGCGGACCTCCCTCAACCTGTTGAAGAGGCCGTGGAAGATGACCAACAGGTAGCCGTGGCGAGCACGCCCGCGCCGGAGACTGCCGCGGAGCCCCCGGCCGACGGCCCCGATGCATGGCAGGCGCATCGCGCGGCCTTCAACGCCTCGAGCACCATCCCGCTGATCGCAATCGTGCTGGAGACGCCTGACGAGTCGGAGATCCCGGCTGATGCGATCCTCGGCCTCGGCATTCCATTCACCATCGCGCTCGTGCCCCGCGACGAGGGGTCCACGCAGTTTGGCGAGAAGGTCCGCGCGGCCGGGCTGGAAGTGCTCGCGCATGTGCCGATGGAAGAGACCGGGACGCCGCCCTCGGACAGCGAGATCCGGAGCGGCATGCCGGAGACTCAGGTGCGCGAGCTCACACGGGGCTACCTCGATCGATTGCCGAGTGCAGTCGGCTTGTCTACTCAAGGCGGCAGCGCGGTGACTGGCGACGCGACCATCATGTCCGCCGTGATCGAGGAACTGCAGCGCGGCGGCTATGCCTTTGTCGATGTCCACGCGGGGGGCGAGGGGGCAGGCTTCTCGATCGCGCAAGGGGCGGGAACACCGGCGGTGCGCAATTCGCTGGTGCTCGCACCCGATACGCCTGAAGACGCGGTCTATGATTTGATCGAGGCCGCCGCACGCGATGCGGTGGCGGGCGGTGAGGTCGTGGTCTTCGCCAAGACGAGTGCCTCGGTGCTGCTGGGCATCTCGCGCTGGGCGCTGGAGCGCAATGGCAAGGACGCGCGGCTTGCGCCTCTGACCGCCGTGGTCGAGCGGCGGAACTGATGCGCGCAGGGCTCACGGCTCTTGCTTTCACGACCCTATTCGCGGGCTGTGGAGGTGGAGATATCGGCGAGGTTCCCGCACCCAACAACGCCGCGGTCGAGCGAATCGCGGGCGGCTCGATCTCGTGCCAATGCGATTTGCGGACCCGGCGGGAATGTGGCTCCTGTTTCCGGGCGATCGACCAGGATCTGCAGGGTAGGGGCCTCGAACTTGGTGGCTATTTTGCCTTGGTCGGAGGGGCCTGCCGCCCGATCACGGAACAAAAGACCCGCTGCGAGGCGGCCTACGAAAGCTCCCGCGGCTTCGATATCCTGCAGCGGATGGATTTCCTGACCCGCAACGGCGAGGCCGAAACCCTGATCGGACACAGCCGGGTTATCACTGATTGAGTAGATCTAAATCCAGCCCTGATCAGATGGTCGACCTTGCTGTCCGCAAATCAAGCGTGACAAAGTCGACAAGTATATTTTGGCTCTCGAACTGATGGCTATTCGCGAATGAAAGCCGGTGCGCCTTTGTGGTGTATGAAATTCTCAGAATGTTAATTATGTTAAGATATTATACTGACTGCGACTGAAATATCTTACGGAACTGGGCATATTCCTTCGATGTAAGTTCGGCATTCACTCTGATGCCTGCGTCGTCGTCGTGTCTTTGGCGGATCACGCCATGGTCGTAGAGCCAGGCCAGAGCCGCGCCGTCGGAGTGTCGGAGCTGCAACTCAACCTCGGTGCTGTCGGGATAGACCGCCTGATCGATCGCTTCGAGCAACGCCGCGCAGCCGTGGCCGGTTTTAGCGGAGACAGCTATTTGTGAGATGTCGCTAGACGTGCCGCATCCGACTCCTTCTTCCTCGTCTTCCAACAAGTCTGTTTTGTTCAGAACCTCGATGAGGGCCGCATCGTCCGCTACCCCAAGGTTTTCGAGTACCTGAGCCACATCGGCCGCTTCCGCATCGGATGTCTCGCTTGAGATATCGCGCACATGCAGGATGAGATCTGCCTCGAGAACTTCCTCGAGCGTCGCACGGAACGCAGCGACCAATTCTGTTGGCAGATCCGAGATGAACCCGACCGTGTCAGAGAGGATCGCCATGCGGCCCGACGGCAACCTGATCTCGCGCATCGTGGGATCGAGCGTCGCGAACAGCATGTCGGCCGCGGTCACACCCGCATCGGTCAGGCGATTGAACAGTGTCGATTTGCCCGCGTTAGTGTAGCCCACAAGCACCACGACCGGATACGGGGCCTTTTGCCGGGCCTTGCGATGGAGTGTGCGGGTGCGGATCACCTTGCCGAGCTGGCGTTTGAGGCGGGTGATCTTCTCATCGATCATCCGCCGGTCGGATTCGATCTGACGCTCACCCGGGCCGCCCATGAAACCCGCGCCGCCGCGCTGGCGCTCAAGGTGGGTCCAGCTGCGCACAAGCCGCGACTTCTGGAACGACAGATGTGCCAGATCGACCTGCATCACGCCCTCTCGGGTCCGCGCGCGGCGCCCGAAGATCTCGAGGATCAGGCCGGTACGATCGAGCACCTTGGCCTTCCAGGCGCGTTCGAGATTGCGCTGCTGGACCGGGCTGAGGGCCGAGTTGACGATCACGAGTTCCGCATCGCTTTCGGCGACACGCCCAGCCACATCATCAACCTTTCCGCGACCAAACAATGTCGCCGGGTTCTGCTTGTCCAGCGTCACGCTCTCGGCCCAGAGCACGTCGAGATCGATCGCGCATGTCAGACCTACCGCCTCTTCGAGGCGTTGCGATGGATCCCTGCTATGTATCCCGCGGATTTCGGGGCTCAGTACGATTGACCTGTTCAAGGATGCATGCCCCCTGCCCCGGTCCTACTCCCCGTCGCCTTCGTAGAGGCTGAAGGGTTGCGCCGGCATAATTGTCGAAATCGCGTGCTTGTAGACGAGCTGAGATTGCCCGTCACGGCGCAAGAGAACGCAGAAATTGTCAAACCAGGTGATCACGCCCTGCAGCTTCACCCCGTTCACCAGGAATACCGTCACCGGGATCTTCTGCTTGCGGACGTGGTTGAGAAAACTGTCTTGCAGATTTTGTTTGCTCTCGGCCATCTGTTTTCCTTCTTCGCAGCCGTTGTTGTGTGCCAGAGCGGCACGTCGTTCTAGCTTGGGCGCAGACCGGCCCCTTTACCAGTGGTTTTTAGTCGCATCGAAGGATTGCCGCCACGCATCGACATTAAAGATGGCGACGAGAGCGAGAACTTCAATCCGTCCCGCGATCGCGGCTAGGCCGAGGATCACCTGCGCATTGCGGCTCAGATCAGCGAAAGCGGAGGTGTCGGAGCTGAGGATCGGGAAAATCGGGCCTGTGTTTGAGATTGCTGCTGTCGCGGCGACAAGAGCGTTCTCGAAACGCATACCGCTTGCGGCAAGCCCGACGATCACAATCATCAATGCAATGAAATAAAGCATGATAAAGGTCCAGGCGATCACCGCGCCCTGGCGTGTGATCGTGCGCCCGCTCAACCCGATGCCGATCACCGAGTCCGGCTGTGCGATCCGCTGAACCTCCCGCATGCCATGGCGGATCAGGGCGTAGGCGCGGATGAGCTTCACCCCGCCTGCCGTGGTGGCTGCACCGCCGCCAACGGCGCAGAGGCCGAGAAGCAGGAGACCGGGGTTCTGGAGGCCACTCCAATCCCTCGCGGTTTCCCAGAAGGCGCTTTCGAAGCCTGTCGTTGTCAGGAAAGACAGCGTTGTGAAGATCGTGCCCCAAAGTGCGGCGAGCGCGTCGAGCGAGCCCTTCTGCTCATCCACCGTGATCGCCCCGACCCAGTGGCGGGCGAAGAGCAGAAACGTGGCGAGGGCGACCAGCCATCCCATGAGCTTCAGTTCAGGATCGGTCCGCCACTCCCGCGCCCGGCCGATCTGGCTTGCATTGAAGTAGAGCACTCGGCTGGCTGCGAGAACGAGAAAGGCTGCAATGACAAGCTCGGCGAGAAAGCTGCTTGCACCTGCGATGCCTTCTGGGTCCGGTGAGATCCCGCTGGTCGCCATGATCGACATCGCGTGCACGCTGCTGTTCAGACCGCTCTCACCCAGCCCCGAGAGGATCAGGGCCAAGAGTGCTGTCAGCCCCGCATAGACAGGCAGCACGATCCGGATCGCCCGCGCCAGACGCGCCTCGAGCGGAGGGGTTGCGGCGGTCAGCACGACGGACTGATTGGGGTTCACGGTTCCCGCCGAGCGTGGACTTCCGGCGTCGACTTCGAAACCGCCGAGGCGTCGCGGCGCCATAATGACATAGGCGGCGATCAGAGTGACGAGCCCGCCGAACCATCCGACAATGCCGCGCCAGAGATGAACCGCATCCGGCACCGTCGTGAGGTCGGCAAACAGGCTGCCCCCGGTTGTGGTGAAGGCCAGAACCATCTCCACCCAGCCACCCACGGCGCCGAGTGTCGGCTCCAGGCGCACGACCGGTATCGCCGCGAATGCCGGGACAAGAAGCCATGCCAGCAGCAGCACTCTCAACTCGCGCCGTGCCGTAACCTCGCGATTAGCAGGAACCAGAAAACTCACCACACAGGCCGCCAGCATCGTGAAGATCGCAGGGTGGAGGAAGGCGCGGGCGATCTTCCATTCCTTGCCGAACGCGGCGAAGGCGGATGGGATCAGCATCGCGAGCGCCAGCAGACCCAGCAGGAGCGTCAGAATAGGCAGGCGGTAGAGCGCCATGCTCAGAAGAACTCCATGCTCACGCGGAAGAGCTGTTCGACCCCGCGAACCGATGACTGTTCGGCAAAGACAACCAGCACATTACCGACTTGGATCTCGGTATCGCCGCGCGGCATCACCAGCTCACCCTCTGCCAGGATCGCCCCGACGATGGCACCGGGCGGGAACTTGATGTCGCGTATACGTTTGCCCGCGATGGGTGAGGTGGCCATGACCTGAGCCTCGATCACCTCGCCCTCCCCTGCCCCAATCGAATAGACGGCCTTGATCCTGCCTTTGCGGACATGCCTCAGGATCGATGAGACCGTGGTGGAGCGCGGGTTGATCAGGGCATCGATGCCGATGGAACTGGCGACCCTCTCGAAGACAGAGTCGTTGGAGAGTGCGACCGCGATATCCGTGCCGCTTTCCTTGCCGAGCGCGCAGGACAGGAGGTTTGTGCGCGCGTCGTCTGTGAGTGCCACGATCGCATCAGCAGTCTCGACCCCCGCTTCGGCCAGCAACTCGGATTTCAGGGCATTTCCGTGGAGGACGATGGTCCGGTCGAGCACGTCGGCGCAGTACTCGGCTCGCTCCCGATCCAGTTCCACGATCTTTGCCTTCATGCCTTGGAGCTTTTCGATCTCCTGCGCCACTTTGAGCCCGACATTTCCGGCGCCGATGACCACGATCCGGCTCGCGCGGCGGTTCTCCTTGCCGAAGATCCCGACCGTTCTGTCTAGGTCCTCATGGGCGGTGACGAAGTAGATCTCGTCTCCGACAAACACCTGATCGTCCGCATCGGCATTGAACAGTTTCCCATCCCGCCTGATACCGACGACGATGGCGCGGAGTGTGGAGAAGAGCTCGCTCAATTGCCTGAGCGGCGTGTTCTGAACCGGACAGGCGTCGTCGATCCTGATCCCGCCCAGATCGACCTTGCCATCGAGAAAGGGTTGGATATCGAAACAGGCGGTCGAGGCGAGACGGCGAAGCGCAACCTTGGCAACCTCTGCTTCCGGCGAGATCACCACGTCGATTGGCATGTGATCCCGGCGAAACAGGTCGGACCATTCCGCCTCGAGATAGCTCTCGGTTCTGATCCGCGCGATCTTGGTTGTCACGTCGAAGACCGAGTGAGCGACCTGGCAGGCGACCATGTTCACCTCGTCCATCGAGGTCGCAGCGATCAACATATCAGCGTCCCGCGCCCCCGCCCGTGCCAGCACATCTGGCCTTGATGCAAAGCCCGTGACACCGGAGACATCGAGCTCGTCTGTGATTTGCCGGATCAGCGCGCTGTTGTGGTCAATGACCGTGACGGAGTTCCCCTCGGCCGAGAGGTGTCGGGCGATCTGGTAACCGACCTGCCCCGCCCCGCAGACAATAATCTTCATGCGTTGTTCCCGGCGACCGCTTCCTCGTCATCGCCGGCGATCGCGATCCGCACGCCGCTTTTGGATGTTGTCACGACGCCGAGCATCTTCAGCTTGCGGTGAAGCGCTGAGCGTTCCATCCCGACGAAGCTCGCCGTCTTCGAGATGTTGCCGCCAAAGCGATTGATCTGCGCAATCAGGTACTCTCGTTCGAACAATTCGCGGGCCTCGCGCAGCGGCAAGCTGGCAACAAGGCTCATGATGCCGCCGAGGCCCGTGTCGCGGGTTTCCTCACCTCCGTGAGACGGCAGCTCGTCAGCCTCGATCGGATTGCGTTGATCGCCGAGGATCAGGAGTTGCTCCATCAGATTGCGCAGCTCGCGCACATTGCCGGGCCACGCCCGGGTCTGCAAAGCTGCGATTGCGCCCGCGGAGAGCTCTCGGCGGGCAAGGCCTTGCTGGCGGGCGAACAGGCCCAGAAAATGCTCGGCCAATTCAGGGATGTCCTCACGCCTCGCTTCCAGCGTCGGTACTTCGATCGGGACGACGTTCAGCCGGTGATAGAGATCCTCGCGGAAATTGCCGTCTTCGATTTCGCTTTGAAGATCGCGGTTCGTCGCGCTTATCACGCGGACATCGACGCGCACGGTGCTCTGCCCCCCGAGGCGGGAGAAGGCCTGGTCGATGAGAACCCGCAGGATCTTGGATTGCGTGCCCTGGGGCATCTCGCCCACTTCGTCGATGAACAAAGTGCCGCCATCGGCGCGCTCGAAAAGGCCAGGGCGCACCCCGCCCTCGGCATCGGAACCGAAAAGCGTCTCCTCCATCCGGTCGGGGTCGATCGAGGCGGCGTTGACCACCAAGAAGGGTTGATCGGCCCGGCTGGAAAGGCGGTGGATGAAGCGTGCAGATATCTCCTTGCCCGCCCCCGGCCCGCCGGTGAGCAGCACCCTGCTGCCGCTTTTCGCGACACGCTCCAGCCGTTGGCGGTGCGCGATGATCGCGGGAGAGGAGCCGACGATCTCCGAGGCGCCTTCGCTGGCCGTTTTCAACTGCGCGTTCTCACGGCGCAGACGGCTCGCCTCCAAGGCACGGCCGATGACGACCAGAAGCTGATCGATGTTGAAGGGCTTCTCTATGAAATCGTACGCCCCCTGCTTCACCGCCGCGACGGCAAGTTCGATGTTTCCATGGCCGGAAATGATCACGATAGGGATGCCCGGATTATCACGCTTCACCGATTTCAGGATTTCGATCCCGTCCATCCGACTCCCCTGAAGCCAGATATCCAGAATGATCAGATCGGGTGGCGATGCCTCGATGGCGGCAAACGCCGTGTCGGCGTCATGGGCCGACCGGGTGCTGTACCCTTCTTCTTCGAGAAGTTCCGAGATGAGGTCGCGGATATCCGCTTCATCGTCGACAACCAGAATGTCTGACATTGCTACTCTACTTCCTCTGCCCTCGCACCCTCTTTGGGTCGCGGCAAGCGCAGTTCGACCCGCGCCCCGTTTTGTTCATAGGCGCCGTGGGCGTCGCTCAGCACCAGTTTGCCGTCATGTTGCTCGAGAATACGCGAAACGATTGCCAGGCCGAGCCCCGTGCCGCCCGCCCGATGGGTCACATAGGGTTCCGCCAGGCGCTGCCGCCGCTCGTTGGGCAGGCCCGGGCCGTTGTCGATGACACTGAGATGATATTCGGCTCCGGACTCGGACAGTTCCACCACGATCCGTCCCTTCGGCTCCGGGTTCTGGGCGACCTGTGCAGAGACCGCCTCCGCCGCGTTCTGCAGGAGGTTGACGAGGCACTGATTGATGAGGCCACGGTCGCAGATGATTTTCGCAGGTTCATCAGGAAGGTGAGCCTCATAGGTGATCTCCGGCCTCGCCTCGCGTTGAAGGACCAGCGCCTGGGTCACAAGATCGCTCAGATCCTCCTCCTGCATCTCCGGTTCGGGCAGCCGGGCAAAGCGCGAGAACTCGTTCACCATCCTCCGGATATCGCCAGCCTGTCGGGTGATCACATCGAGGTACTGCTCAAACCGGGCGCTGTCCTCGCCAAGACGGTCGGCATACTTGCGCCGCATCCCGTCGGCGGAAAGTTGGATCGGTGTGAGCGGGTTCTTGATCTCATGCGCGATCCGGCGGGCGATATCGCCCCAAGCCGCCATCCGCTGCGCCGAGACGAGCGCGGTCACGTCATCGAAGGTCAAGACGAACCCCTCGTTGAGGTTGTCACGCGATTTCGCCGCGATCTGGACGAGGAATTCCTTCTGCTCACCCTTCAGAGTGATCTTGACCTCGCCCCGCGCCGTATCATGCGGGCTCTCCTTGGCGCGCGAGATGATGTCGGCAAAGGGTGGCAAAACATCGGTGAGTTTTTCACGGTAGATGTCGAGCGCGCTGACACCCAGCATATCGGCGGCGGCATCGTTGATCAGCTCGATCCTGGCCTTCGAGTCGAGACCGATCACCCCGGCGGTCACACCGGACAGCACCGCCTCGATGAAATGACGCCTCCGCTCGGTGTCATCACGCGCGCGGATCAAGGCGTCACGCTGATCCTTGACCTGTGAGGTCATCCTGTTGAAGGCCCGGCTCAGCAGGGCGATCTCGTCGGAGTCCTTGCTCTCCGACACCCGAACATTGAGATTTCCACGCCCAATCGCATCGGCGGCCCCGGCAAGACGGCCGACGGGCCTCGCCAGCCGCTCCGCAAACCAGAGGCCCAGCAGAATCGCGCAGAGGATCATGAGAAGCGACACGGCGAGGTACCGCATCGCGTAGTTGATCAACAGGCTGTCGCGTTCCTCGCCCAACTCCTCATAGAACTGAACCGTCTCGCGGGTCTCGTCGAGCAAACGCAGGATCTCCCCCTGCACGTCCCGAGTGACGTAGAGAAACGCGTCCTGAAAGCGGCTGAGATGCACGAGTGCCCGGATCTCACCGTTCAGATTGTCATCTATGAGAACAAGCTCCCCTGCCCTGGCGCGGTCGAGTTGTTCCTGTGTTGGTTCTTCGAAGCCAAAGAGATAGCTGAATTCTCCCCGCGCGAAGATCTCGAAATCCGAGGAGAAGAGATAGGTCTCATCCAGATTGCGCGCGATCGACTGTTCGCGCACGTAGTCGCGCATCTCGTTCGGGGTCAGGCGCCCTGCGGCTTCGTTCAACTCGCGTTGCATCAACTCGACATTGCGAACGAGGACGCTGAGATGCTCTCTCTCATAAGCCTCCGCCGTGATGAGAGAATTCCGCACGACACTGCCGACCTGATCTGAGAACCAGCGCTCGATTCCGAAATTCACCATCACCGTCGCGAAGACCGCCACGATAACGGTCGGGGCGAGCGCGATGAGCGCGAACATCCCCGCGAGACGCGCATGGAGTTGCGAGCCGACGGAGCGCCGTCGCCGCGCCATGAACATCGATGAGACATGGACGCCGATCACCGCCGCGAGTGCCAGAACGTACGTCAGGGTGACGAGGAAGACCGCTGTGCGCACGGTCTCATCCGCGCGCTCCGAACCCAGGAGAAGGTAATTCACGGTCACGATTACCGGCCCGAGCAGAACGAGTGTGAGAATCACGCTGCCGAAGCGCGATCCGGCCGTGAGTGACCAGAGACTCTGGCGGCTCTTAGGCGCCGAGATCGGTACGGTACCACCGGTGTTTGTGTCGATTCCTGTCACGTCTGATGTGCCTGCAGGCCTCTCACCTGATCCACACTCAGCCATCCGGCCGGTGTTGCCATTCTACATCAGTTTCTTGCCTCGTGTGACCGGTATGTCAAGCTCCCGGATCTTTTTGCGGAGCGTATTTCGATTGATGCCCAGCAGATCGGCGGCCTTGAGCTGGTTACCACGGGTCGCCGACAGCGTGATCGCGATCAGCGGCAATTCGACTTCGCGCAGGAAGCGTTCGTAGAGGCCCGGCGGCGGCAAACCCTCGCCATATCGGTCGAACATCCGCTGAACGTGATGTTCCACCGCGGTACCCAGCGTACGCTCACCCGGCGCGCCCGTTGCCTCGTCTGCCGCGGCGCGCTGGCTCGAAAGCTCATCCTCGATGACCGAAGCCGGGATCGGATCCTCGGGTCTGAGCGCCGCGATCCGCTTGACCATGTTTTCGAGCTCACGGACATTGCCGGGCCAGTTGTACTCCTGCATCCGATCGAAAGCTTCGGACAAAAAGGTTTTGCCTGGTAGTCCGAGCTTTTGCGACTCCCTCAGAAACGCCCTTGCGAGATCCGGGATATCGTCCTTCCGCGCCCGCAGCGGCGGCAACCGGATCGGTACGACATTGAGGCGGTAGTAGAGATCCTCCCGAAACCCACCTTCGTTGATCAATTGACGCAAATCGCGATGGGTGGCGGCGATGATCCTGACATCGGCCTGCCGTGCAGACCGACCGCCGACCGAGGTGAATTCCCCTTCCTGTAGAACACGAAGGAGCCGGGTCTGCGCCTCGGCCGGCATATCGCCAATCTCATCGAGGAACAGGGTACCACCCTGCGCCTGATCGAATTTGCCCAGCATCTTCTCGGTCGCCCCGGTGAAGGCGCCGCGCTCATGGCCGAACAGTTCCGATTCGATAAGGTCTCGTGGGATGGCCGCCATATTGATGGCGACGAACGGACCGCGGGCGCGTTGCCCGAAATTGTGGAGCGCGCGGGCGACAAGCTCTTTTCCAGTGCCGCTTTCACCGGAAATCATGACCGTCAGATCCGTGTTCATCAGCCGCGCCATGATGCGGTAGACGTCCTGCATGGCCTGACTGCGTCCGATCAGGGGGAGATTTTCCTCCTTCTTGTCCGGGGCCTCGGTCGCGCTCTCCAGAGGCTTTTGTTCCTGAAACGCCTTCTCGACAACCGAAAGCAACTCCTTGAGATCGAATGGTTTCGGCAGATACTCATAAGCACCAACTTCCGCCGCGCGGATCGCGGTCATCACCGTGTTCTGAGCACTCATGACGATCACAGGCAGATCGGGGCGCTTGCGGCGGATTGCCGGCATCAGGTCCAGCGCATCACCATCCGGCATGTGCACGTCGGACACCACGAGATCGCCCTCGCCCTGATCGACCATCGACCAGAGCCCCGAGATCGATCCGGTCGCCCTTACCCGGCAGCCGATGCGGTTGAGCGCCCGGGTCAGCACCGTGCGGATCGCCTTGTCATCGTCGGCGAGAAGAATGGTGGCGCCTTCGATCATCCGATGGCCTCTTCAGGCTGTGCGCTGACGGTGGAAAACGGCAGGCGGATTGTGAAACGGGTCCAGCCCGGTTTCGATTCGCAGGTGATGACACCGCCATGGTCGGCGATGACTTTCGAGACCAGGGCGAGCCCGAGCCCGCTGCCGGAGCCCTTTGACGTGACGAACGGGTCGAAGATGTTGCGCTGCATCTCCTCAGGGATCCCGGCGCCGTTATCAGTCACCGAGATCAGGAGCGGCAGGCTCTCGCGGCGGCCCGATGGTGTCGTCACCTTGATCCCGGCCGCATAGGCCGTGCGCAGCATGATCACGCCGCCAACCGAGGGTGCGGCCTCGGCCGCGTTCTTGAGAAGGTTCAGAAACACCTGCATCAGCCGGTCACCGTCGCCGAGCGTGGCGGGAAGCGAGGGATCGAACTCCTCGATGAACCGGATCTCAGAGGCAAAACCCGCTTTGGCCGCCCGCGCGGCCCGGTCGAGAACGTCGTGGATATTGACCTCGTCTCTCTCGATCGGGCCGAGATCGCCGAATTCCTCGAAACTGGCCATGAGTTTGCCGATGCGCTCGACCTCGTCACGGATCAAGAGCGCAAGCTCTCTGTCGCTGTCATCGGCATTCATCTCCAGAAGCTGCGCCGCCCCGGATATGCCTGCCAACGGGTTCTTGATCTCATGGGCGAGCATCGAGGCCATGCCCGAGACGGAGCGCGCCGCACTCCGATGATCGAGCGACCGGTCCATGCGTGATGCGATGGAGCGCGGGTGGAAAAGCAGGATCACCGCGTCCGCCTTGTCGTCGGCGAGCGACGCGGTCAGATCGACCGTGCGCGGCGGGGTTTCGGGCCAGTTGAGCTCATAATCATAATCCGCGGCCCGCACGCCATGGGCCAGCACCCGGTTGACCAGTTCCGCGATGCGGCTGTCCTCGCCCAGGAACCGGCTGATTGGGCGTTCCTGCATCTGCCTTTCCGACAGGCCGAGGAAACTCTCGGCTGCCATGTTGGCGGCGATGATCCGGTGGTCTTCGCCGATCACAAGGGCCGGGTTCGGGAGCCCGCTCCAAATTCCGTCGAGGAGGTCGGGGAGTTTCATGCCGCCAACCTGCCCGTCTCGTCGCCGACCCGCCGGAGAGCGTCGATGACGCGCGCGGGATCGGTCTCTCGGATGACCGTATCCCGGATCTGCCGGCCATTCTCGACATGCCGGAGATAGGCATCGAGATGCTTCCGCGCAGACCGGACACCGTTCTCGACCCCGTAGAAGGCGAGCTGCGCCTGATAATGGGCGATCATCAACTCGGCGAGTTCATCGCCCTGCGGCGCGTCCGGCACCGGCAATCCGGCGAGCGAGGCGTGGATTTGATGGAGCAGCCAGGGCCGCCCTTGCGCGCCACGGCCGATCATCACGCCATCGGCGCCCGACAGGGCGAGCGCACGCCGCGCGGTTTCAGCGCAAACGATATCGCCATTCGCGATGACGGGGATCGAGACAGCCTCCTTGACTGCCCGGATCGCCTGCCAATCCGCGCTCCCCTTGTAGAATTGACAGCGGGTGCGGCCATGGACCGTGATCATGCGAACGCCCGCGGCCCCTGCCCGTGTGGCGAGATCTGGGGCGTTGATCATCTGATCGTCCCACCCCAGACGCATCTTGACCGTAACCGGGACATCGACGGCCTCGATAACCGCCTCGATCAGTGAGAGGGCATGGTCCGGCTCGCGCATCAGGGCGGAGCCTGCCGCGCCGGTCGTCACCTTGCGGGCCGGGCAGCCCATGTTGATATCGATGATGCGCGCGCCCTGTCCGGCCAGGCGCCGTGCCGCCTCGGCCATCCACTCCGCGTCCCGTCCCGCGATCTGCACGGCGGATGCATCCGCGCCGAGGGCCAATTCCGCCTTGTGATGGAGCGCTTCTCCGTTCGCGAGCACCTCGGCGGTTGCGATCATCTCGGAGACGACGAGACCGGCACCGAACCGGGCGACCACCTCACGAAACGGGCGGTCGGTGATTCCTGCCATCGGCGCGAGCAGCACCGGGCTTTTGATCGCTATTTCCCCAACCTGGAGCATGATTTGCCCAAAACACGTGCACTTCCCGCTGTCATAGGCTGCGGGCCTTGCCGAGATCAAGGCCGCTGGCTAAAGAGTCGCCAATCGCAATCGCAGAGTTTCTCCATGAGCTTCGCCATTCTTATCGTCGCGGCCGGCAAGGGCCTGCGCCTCGGCGGCCCGATCCCGAAGCAGTATCAGGCGCTGGGTGGCGAGATGGTTCTGACCCGGACGCTCCGGGCCGCGATGGGGAGCGATGCGGCGCTCATTCAAGTCTCGATCCACCCGGACTATGCCGAGCAGTACGAGCGTGCGATCGAGGGCCTCGAGGATAAGCGGTTGCTTCCACCCGTTCGCGGCGGTGCAGAACGCGCGGAGACCGTGCGATTGGCGCTTGAGGCGCTTGAGCCCCACGCACCGCCCATCGTGCTGGTGCATGACGCGGCGCGTCCCTTCGCGAGCTCAGAGCTGTTCAATCGCCTCGCCGAAGCGGCGCGGGAGGGTGGCGCGATCGCCGCCGAACCGGTGGTGGATGCGCTCTGGCGTGAGACCGATGGCGGGGCGGATGTATCCGTCTCCCGGGCCGGGCTGTGGCGGGCGCAGACCCCGCAGGCATTCCCGTTCGCGGCTCTCTTGAACGCGCACCGGACGGCTGAAGACCCCACTGCCCTAGACGACACCGAGGTCTTTCGAAATGCCGGGCTGCCGGTCACGCTCGTCTCTGGCGAAGCCGACAACTTCAAGATAACCACGGCCGAGGATATGGCGCGCGCCGAGCGACTGGTGCGGCGGGAGGGTCAGGCGATGGACATCCGTATCGGGCACGGTTTCGACGTTCACAGGTTCTGCGAGGGCGACCATGTGATGCTCTGCGGTGTGAAAGTTCCCCATAGCCACGGCCTGCAAGGACATTCCGATGCCGATGTCGGGTTGCACTCGCTCGCTGACGCGATCTACGGCGCGCTGGCCGAAGGGGATATCGGGACCCATTTCCCCCCCTCCGATCCGCAATGGAAGGGAGCGGAGAGCCACGTGTTCCTGAGCCACGCGGCTGATCTGGTCCGCGAACGTGGGGGGCGGATCGCCAACCTCGACGTCACGCTCCTCTGCGAAAGACCCAAGATCGGCCCGCATGCTTCGGCGATGAAGGTCAGGCTCTCTGAGATCTCTAGCGTCGATCCATCGCGTATTTCCATCAAGGCGACCACGATGGAGAAGATGGGCTTCGTCGGTCGGGAAGAGGGGATGGGCTGCATGGCCACGGCCTGTGTGATCCTGGAATGATCCCGTTCATCGTGACCTTCGGCGGCGTCGGCAGGCTTCCAAAGGCGCCGGGGACCTTTGGCTCCATCGCCGCGATCCCGCTGGCGTATTTGCTGCATTTTCTGGGAGGTTTTCCGCTGGTCGCGGTCGCCACACTGGCTTTATTCGGTATCGGGCTCTGGGCGTCCGCGCGCTATCTGGAGGGCAAGTCGGACGATCCCTCGGAGGTCGTGATCGACGAAGTGGTCGGGATGATGCTCACGCTCTGGCCGTTGTCCTGGGGCCTTTGGGTTGCCGGGCTCGAGCCGCATGTCTTCCCTTGGCCCGGCTGGCTAATCGGTTTGGTCCTATTCCGCTTCTTCGATATCGTGAAACCGCCACCGGTTCGCTGGTTCGACCGGCCGGGCGCGTTGTTCGTGATGCTGGATGATGTTGTCGCCGGGGCGCTCAGCGCCCTTCTCGTGTGGATTGCCGCAATGATCGCCCATGGCTGAGACCACCTCACTCGCAACCGAGATCTTGGATCGCTGTATTGCGACAGGGATCCGGCTTGCGACGGTGGAGAGTTGCACGGGCGGGATGATTGCGGCAGCGCTGACCGATATCCCCGGATCTTCCGCCGTGGTCGAGCGTGGCTTCGTCACCTACTCAAACGAAGCGAAGGCAGAGCTTGTTGGTGTTCCCATGGATCTGATCATCCAGCACGGGGCGGTCTCGGAACCCGTGGCGATCGCGATGGCCGAGGGCGGCCTGCGCAATGCGCCAGTGGATCTTGCAGTCGCGGTGACAGGAATTGCGGGTCCTGGTGGCGGCAGCGAGGCGAAACCCGAAGGCCTGGTTCATTTCGCCTGCGCCCGGCGAGGCCACACCACGGCCCATGCGAGGATCGAGTTCGGTGCGCTGGGGCGTGAAGAGGTGCGGAGAAGATCGGCGATCCAGGCGCTCGAGATGCTCAGATCTGCTGCTGGCTGACAGCTTTCTGATCGGTGTAAAGCGCATCGGCCCGTCGTTCGAACGCGCGCACAATCCGTTGCATCGCCTCGCCGAAGACCACCCCGATGATTGCCTGCAGCGTCCTGCTCTTGAACTCGAAGTCCACGTGAAAGTCGACGATGCAACTCTCTCCGTCTGGCGTGAACTTCCAATTGTTCAAAAGGTACTTGAAGGGCCCGTCGATGTAGGAGACGTCGATGGTTCGGGCCTCCGGATCAAAGGAGACACGGCTGCCGAAGCGCTCCCTGAAAACCTTGAACGAGATGATGAGATCGGCGTCCACTACCCCTTTTCCATCGGGGCCGCGTGCATCCTTGCGGATCCGGCAGCCGGCACACCACGGCAGGAATTCGGGATAGGCCTCGACATCCTCGATCAAGGCATACATCTGCTCTGCCGTGTACGGCATGCGGCGCTTTTCGATATGGGTCGGCATCCTCTCGACGTGTTCCGTCAGCTCCTATCCGAATTCGCTCATGTAAAGATCCTGGCGCAAAAGACAACTGCACCGCGGCGCTGCGGCGCGGGGCGGGAAGCGCCAATAATTTGGATCACCCGTTCGCGATGGCCTGACGCGCAGCCTGCATCCGCGCGAAATCGTCGCCCGCATGGTAGCTCGACCGGGTGAGCGGAGAAGCCGAGACCATCAGGAAGCCTTTCGAATACGCGGTTTTCTCATAGCTCTCGAACTCATCGGGCGTGATGAAATCGGCGACCGCGTGATGCTTCGGTGTGGGCTGGAGATACTGGCCGATGGTCAGGAAATCGATATCCGCCGCCCGCATATCCTCCATCACTTGGACGACCTGTGTCCGGGTCTCTCCCAGCCCGACCATCAGGCCCGACTTGGTGAAAATCTCGGGTGCCATTTCCTTGACGCGCTGGAGCAGCCGTAGGGAGTGGAAGTATCGCGCGCCGGGGCGGACCTGCGGATAGAGGCCAGGCACGGTTTCCAGATTGTGGTTGAAGACATCCGGGCGCGCCTCGACCACCGTCTCGAGCGCACCATCCGGGCTTCTCAGAAAGTCGGGCGTCAGAACCTCGATCGTCGTCCCGGGGCTGTGGCGGCGGATCGCACGGATCGTCTGGGCGAAATGCTCGGCCCCGCCATCGTTCAGATCGTCGCGGTCGACCGAGGTGACAACCACATGATTGAGGGCGAGTTTCTTGACCGCCTGGGCGACCCTGCCGGGCTCGAAGACATCCAGAGTATCCGGCTTTCCGGTGGCAACGTTGCAGAATGTGCAGCCGCGGGTGCAGATCTCGCCCATGATCATCATGGTCGCATGACCCTGAGACCAGCATTCGCCGACGTTGGGGCAGCCGGCCTCTTCGCAAACCGTTACCAGCCCGTGTTCACGGATCGTGTTCCGGGTCTCGTGATAGCCACGCGAGGTCGGGGCTTTGACCCGAATCCATGGGGGTTTGCGCGGGCTCGGATTATCGGCCCTGTGCGCTTTTTCCGGATGCCGCTCGCTACGGTCTTTGAGATCTCGCTCAGTCATCGGGGCTCCTCTCTACCAGATATATGCCACGGATTGACTGAAAGAAACCGGGCAATCGACCTCACGCTCGCGATGCGTCGAGAAAGCGTGAGATGGAGTGATTTTCCATCTGCGCGCGATCCTACCATTCTTCCGTGTATCTTATCCGACCACAGGGAAAATCTTCATGAGACTGACCTCTGCCACCGCACTGGTACTCGGCGCGGTTCTCGCGCTTGGCGCATGCGCGCAACAAACCACCACTTCCGCACCTGCCGCTGCTGCTGCGACTGCGTCGAAGGGAGACGTGGCCAAAACCGCCTCGGGCGTCTTCATCGGCAAGAGCAATCACATCACGACCGGTCACGCCTCGATCGGCCGTGTCGGCAACAAGTGGGTGGTTGTGCTGGAGGACGACTTCACCTTCGACGGCGCGCCGGACCCGCATGTGGCGCTTGGATCCGACGGTTATCGCAAGGATGCGTCCCTGTCGCTTCTGAGCAGCAATAGTGGGCGGCAAGTCTATGAAATCCCAGCCACTTTGGACGTTGCGGAGTTCAATGAAGTGTGGATCTGGTGCGACAAGTTCGCGGTCCCACTCGGCCTGGCAAAGCTGACGCTTACCTGATCACGCCCTCTCCGGGCCGGACCCGTACCCGTATCCGGCCCGGAACTTCTCCAGTACGCGATCCATCTCATCAGCAGGCAGGTGCGGGGGCTCACCGATCTGGAGAGCGTGCAGATATTGTGCTGCCAACAACTCGACCTCCACGCCAAGCCGCAGCGCTGAGCTAAGATCTGCGCCGCAGGCGACCATTCCATGATGGGCCATGAGGCAGGCCATCCGCCCCTCCAACGCCTCGATCACGAGATCCGACAGCTCCTGGCTGCCAAAGGTCGCGTAGCCACAGCATCGAATGTCATGGCCACCGGCCATCGCGACCATGTAGTGGAACGGCGGGATGCCGCGGTTATGGACAGCGAGCGCTGTTGCGTGCACCGGATGGGTGTGGACGATCGCGCCGATATCGGCCCGGCTCGTGAGAATGTCCCGGTGGAACCGCCACTCGGATGATGGGTGGACGCCCTGCCCCGCCCAGCTTCCATCGAATCCCATCTCGACAATCTGTTCCGGCGCCAGCGTCTCGTAATCTCGCCCCGATGGCGTGATGAGGAACCCGCTTTCGAAGCGCACGGAGACATTGCCGGAGCGGCCCGTGTTCAGGCCCGCTGCGTTCATCGCGCGGGCGGTCTCGATCACCTCCTGACGCAGGTTCATTCCGCGGCCGTCCGCTCGGGGAACAGGCTTTCGAGATCACTTGGGGCCGCGATCCCCCTTTCCGTCACGAGGCCGGTGACGAGCCGTGCCGGGGTGACGTCGAAGGCAGGGTTTGCCGCAGGCGATCCCGGATTTGTCACCTGGGCCTCGACGATCGTTTCGTCGACGAGGCCCGCGACATGCGTCACCTCCCGCATGGATCGTTCCTCGATGGGGATCTCGCCACCATTCGCTGCCTGCCAGTCGATCGTCGGGCTCGGCAGGCAGACGTAGAATGGGATCTGATTGTCATGCGCCGCCAACGCTTTCAGGTAGGTTCCGATCTTGTTCGCGACATCCCCGTTTGCCGCGGTCCGGTCCGTTCCGGTGAGGCAGATATCGACCTTCCCCCGCTGCATCAGATGGCCCCCGGCATTGTCGACAATTACCGTGTGCGGCACGCCGTGCTGCGCCAGCTCCCAGGCAGTCAAGTGTCCGCCCTGGTTACGTGGCCGCGTCTCGTCAACCCAGACATGGAGGTCGATCCCGGCATCATGCGCCTGATAGATCGGGCTCGTCGCCGTTCCCCAATCGACCGTTGCGAGCCATCCGGCATTGCAATGGGTGAGGATGTTGACCGGCCGGCCCTTGGCAGCGATCTCCTCGATAAGTCGGAGCCCGTACAGCCCAATCTGTCGATTGATCTCGATATCTTCATCGGCGATCTCCGCCGCCCGGCGCCACGTGGTCTCGGCACGCTTTTTGGGCGAGAGTGGCCCAAGCTGAGATCGGAGGCCGTCAATCGCCCATCTGAGATTCACCGCGGTCGGCCGGGTGGCGAGGAGACGCGTGCACGCGCCTGATAGATTTGCGTCCGACGGATCCTCTCGCATGGCGAGCGCCAGGCCATACGCGGCCGTGGCCCCGATCAGCGGCGCGCCCCGGACATGCATATCGGCGATCGCCCGCGCGGCTGTTGCCTCGTCTGGCAGGTCCATCACGGAGAAACGGAATGGCAGAAGCGTCTGATCGATGATCCGCACTGCCGAGCCCTCGGTCCAGATGGTGCGCCAAGGGGTGCCGTCGATCTTCATTCCGCGGCCCTCCTATGCTCAGCGTCGTCGGCGCGCAGCAGCGCGACCAGATCGCTCGCCCATTTCTCGCCGACCGCCTGTTCGCGGAACACACAGGCGATGGTGCGGGCCGGTTGCGGCTCATGGAAAGGATGTAGCGCCAGATCGCGGCCCTCGATATCTGCGGCAATCTCGGGCAGCATCGTGACCCCGTGCCCCTCGCCGACGAGCCGCGCCAGGGTGGTGAGGCTCGCGGCGCCAAGGCTTGCCGATCCCCGGCGCAATCCGCAGACCTGCAAGGCCTGATCCGCGAGGCAGTGCCCGTCATCGAGCAGCAGGAGCCTGTCGGTCGTCACCTCCTCAGGCCGTTGTGGCGGCGGCAGAGTATCCGATTTCGCCGTCGCGTAGAGAAAGCGATCCGTCAGGACGGGCACCGCCGTCAGACCGGGCTGCTTGATCGGCAAGGCGCAGATCACCGCGTCGAGCTGCGCATCCGCAAGCTCCTTGAGAACCTGATCCGTGACCGCCTCATGCACTTGCACAGTGATGTCGTCCTCCCCCATCCGCGACAGCAGCGCGGGCAGGAGATAGGGCGCGATGGTCGGAATAATCCCGATCCGGAGCGTGCCGCGCAGCCCTTCGAGCCGCGGGGCGCCTTTCTCAAGATCGCCCGTCAAGGCGATGATTTCGCGTGCCTTTCCCACCACCTGCCGTCCTGCACGGGTCAGGCAGACCTGCCTGCCCCGCTCCACCAGCGCAACGCCCAGATTGGCCTCGATCTCGCGGATCTGCTGGCTAAGAGCGGGTTGGGAGATGGCGACCTTTTCAGCCGCTCTGCCGAAATGGCTCTCTTCGGCGAGGGCGACAAGATATTCGAGTTGTCGAAGCGTAATCTTCATAAGATCAGCTTATCAGGTATTCCCCGGAAGGCGAAGGAAACCTCTCTCTTCCAGCCGTGCTCTTGAAACGGAAATCAGTCGTCCTCACGTGATTGAGAGGCGACACTCCCTCCTGAAAGGCATGATATGAACACGGCGACAGAGCAGACACTCCCCGAGGCAGAGTCACGCAAACCGATCTGGATGCGGGGTCTCTACATGCTGTTCTTCATCCTCGCACTCGGGATAGCGCAACCGGTTTTGAACCTCATCGCGATCGTTCAATTTCTTTCGCTGATGATCTTCCGGGAGGCGAACAAGCACCTCGCGGCCTTCGGTTCATCACTTGGCAAATGGCTGGAGCAGATGGCGGCTTTCCAGTCGGGCAACACCGAAGATAAGCCGTTCCCCTGGAACGACTGGCCAAAGGCAAACTGAGAGACGGCGTCTGACTATTCAGACGCCGCGAACCGGCCTTTCGGCTCTTCAATCACCAGATTGAAGCGCATCCCGGGATCTTTCGAGATAGGGGACGGGCTCAGGTGATCCATGGCCTTGTACATGACGCCCCCGGCGCCCATGACCATGATGAACCCAACGGTCAACAGAACATACCCAATCGTCGGACCAGACATACGAACAACTCCACTTACGCGACACAACCCTAGTGTCATATTTTCGCCAAAATGAGTCAATCGCCATGCGATTGATCCGCGTTTGTTCAACCGAACACTCTCAGAAATGTCTCAAATTCTGACAGCCCAAATCCGTGCATCGGCTCGGGTGCCCCATCCCTGAGCGTCATATTCACGGTTGCGATCGATTGAGCCAGAACAAGCCCCTGCGCGATGGCCAAAGACATGGCGAGCGCGGCGATCACATTGCGAATCGATTTCAGTCTCATGGGGTCCTCTGACCAGATCGGCACGCTCCATCGGTACTCTGAGATCGGCATGCGGGTCGTGAGGGTCGTCACACTCCGATCAATTTGGGTCTCTGCGCAGGATTGCGATACGCCTGCTGGCGGGCTACCTCACCGCTCATGAACGCGCTTGAACCAATCCACATCGTTGGCGGCGGCATGGCGGGGTCCGAGGCGGCCTGGGCGGCCGCCAATCTCGGTGTCCCGGTTGTCCTGCATGAGATGCGGCCAGAACGGGCCACCTTTGCGCATCAGACCGATCATTTGGCGGAGCTGGTCTGCTCCAATTCGTTCCGGTCGGATGACCATACCGGGAACGCGGTCGGCGTTCTGCATGAGGAGATGCGGCGGGGCGGTTCGATCCTGATGAAGATGGCCGCGCGGCATGCCGTGCCCGCCGGTGGCGCCCTCGCTGTCGACCGGGAAGGCTTCAGCCAGGCCGTCACCGAAGCCGTGCTGGCGCATCCTCTGATCAAGCTGGAACGCGGGGAGATCGCGGGGCTGCCACCGGCGGAATGGGACAGTGTGATCATCGCGACCGGCCCTCTGACATCGGAGCCTTTGGCGCTCGCGATCCGGGACCTGACGGGCGAGGAGTCGCTGGCGTTTTTCGATGCGATCGCGCCGATCGTCTACGCCGACAGTGTGGATATGTCGAAGGCATGGTTTCAGTCACGCTATGACAAGGGAGAGACTGAGAAGGAGCGCACGGCCTATCTCAACTGCCCGATGACCGAGGCGGAGTATGACAGGTTCCTCGACGCGCTCCTTGCCGCCGATACCGCGGATTTCAAGGATTGGGAGAAGGACACCCCCTATTTCGAGGGCTGCCTGCCGGTGGAGGTGATGGCCGCGCGGGGGCGTGACACGCTGCGCTATGGCCCGATGAAGCCGGTCGGGCTGACCAACCCGCATGCACCGGACACGAAGCCCCATGCGGTCGTCCAGCTCAGGCGCGACAATGCGCTCGGCACGCTGTTCAACATCGTGGGCTTTCAGACAAAGACAAAGTACGGGGCGCAGGCCGAGGTGCTGAGCCTGATCCCAGGGTTGGAGCAAGCCCGCTTCGCCCGCCTTGGTGGGATCCATCGCAATACGTTCCTGAATTCCCCGCGCCTCCTGGACCCGTATATGCGGCTCAAGGCGATGCCCCGGCTGCGTTTCGCCGGGCAGATCACGGGTGTGGAGGGGTATGTGGAATCAGGTGCCATGGGCATGCTCGCAGGGCGCCTTGCGGCGTGGGAGCGGCAGGGGCGGCCGCTCAGGACACCGCCACCCGAGACGGCACTCGGTGCACTCCTCGCGCATATCACCGGCGGGGCGGAGGCCGCGACCTTCCAACCCATGAACGTGAACTTCGGCCTGTTCCCTCCGCTTGAGGAAGACCTGCGCAAGGGACGCCGGGGGAAGAAGGCCCGGGCCGAGGCCCACGCCACCCGCGCCTTGGCGGCGATAGATACATGGTATGGTGAAACCGAATCGCTAGCCACCGCGTGAGGAGCCATGCCCGGCGAGGAATCGGTCGAGAAAATCACCAATGGTCTGAAGAGCGCCTACGGGCTGGAAGGGCCCGATCAGGTCAAGAAATTCTACGGTGGCTGGGCCGACGGTTATGAAGACGAAGTGATGTCGAACGGGTACATCACGCCGGAACGCTGCTCGAAAGCGCTCGCCGGGTTTGTCGAGGACAAATCAGCCCCGATAATGGATCTTGCCTGCGGAACTGGGCTCTCCGGTCTCGCGCTTCGCGCCCAAGGATTCACCACCGTAGACGGCTTCGACCTCTCGCCAGAGATGCTTGAGAAAGCGCGCGCCAAGGGCGGCCTCTATCGCGACCTTCAGATCTGCGACATGTCGCAACCTCTGCAGATCCCAGAGGGCGTCTATTCGCATGCGGCAGCGATCGGCTGTATTACGCCGGACTATCTGCCCGTCACCGTTCTCGACGAAATCCTCAAGGTGCTGCCATCGGGCGGATACTTCAGTTTCTCGATCAACGACTGGGCAGCGAAAGACGGCACGATGGAACGCCAGATCGGCGAGATCTGTGATTGCTGGGTCGCAGAGATGGTCTTCAAGGAGTATGGCGACCATGTGCCGGGAAATGACATGGGCTGCACCGTCTACGTCCTGCGCAAGAACTGAACTTTACCAGCGGCCAGTCAGTGAGAGCTGGAGCAGGCGCAAGGTCCCGCGACCAGGCGGCTCCACGAAATCCCGGGCGAGATCGAGGCCCGGCTTGAGCGCGTGCTTCAGCACGGGGGCGGACCTCCACCCGAGCCGCAGTACAGGCTTCAGCCTGCGCGGCACGCCTGCCCGGTGTTTCCGAAGCGCGTCGAGCGCGTCGTCCGCGCGGCCTGAGATCATCGCCCGCATCGTGTCCGTGGTCTCGCCACGGCTCAGCGCACCACGTTCGAGACCTGGGAGGGGCAGCAGAAAGACACCCTCCCCCGCCATGGCCCGCGCATGCCTCAAGGCAAAAGAGAGCGCCATCGCCCGCCCTGCGGGCGCGAGCGCCGCATGATCCGCGCAGCCAACGAGCCAGGCGGCGAGGTGCAGAAGCCCGACGAAGCGCTCCTCTGCCCAGAAGTCATACTCATCGGCGGAGAACGGCGAAGTGAGCTCCCGCTCATACCCCGCGATGATCGGCTCGAACGCGGCCGCAGGCAACGGAACACTCCGGATCAGATCCGCCAAGGGGCCGGCGACCTCATGGGCTCGCGGCTCCGCACCGTCGCAGGCCTCAGCGACCACGTCGCGCCACCACTGTAGCCGCATCGCCGCGATTACCTTCTCTGATGCCCGGCGGTTCGCCCGTGACAGCTCGACGTCGAAGGCGATCAAGGTCATCAGCCGCTCCCGTAACGGCTCGGCTGTGAAGAGCGCGGCGAGGAAGAGATCCGGGTCAGCCTGCCGAACGAGAGACGCGCAAGGGCTGAGTTTGGGCTCACCCACGGGCTGCGGGGGCTCCGGCGCGCACCAGTTTGGTGATCACCGCATCCTCCAGTGCCTGAAAGCTGGCATCGACGATGTTGGCTGAGACGCCCAAGGTCGACCAAACGGCCCCTGTGTCATCGCTCGAATCGAGCAGCACGCGGGTCACGGCCTCGGTCCCGTCCCCGATTATGCGCACTTTGAAGTCCACGAGGCGCAGATCATCGATGTAATCCTGATACCGGCCGAGATCCTTTTGCAGGGCCCGCGCAAGCGCGTTTACCGGCCCCTGATCTTCCCGCGTCACCGGGTCGATCGACTCAGACGCCGAGATCATCCGCTCCCCATCGAGATGAACGATTACGACGGCCTCGGACGCGGTGACCCGTTCCCCCTCCACATTGAACCGCCGCTCGACCGAGACCCGGTAGCGATCCACCTCGAAGAAAATCGGCAGAAGGCCGAGATGCCGCCGTGCAAGAAGATCAAACGACGCGCCCGCCTGATCGTAGGCATAGCCTTGATCCTCCCGCTCCTTGACCAGTTGCAGCAAAGTGCCGAGGCGCTTGTCGTCCTTATCAACCTCGATACCGGATTCGCCAAGACGACGCAGCAGGTTCGACCGCCCCGCCTGGTTCGACATCGGGATGACCCGTTCATTGCCGACCGCCTCGGGCGCGACGTGCTCATAGGTGCTCGGGTCCTTGATGATTGCAGAGGCATGCAGGCCAGCCTTATGCGCAAACGCCGCCGCACCCACATAGGGCGCGTGCTTGTTGGGCACTTGGTTGAGAATTTCATCCAGCATCAGGCTCGCCGCCCGCAGTTTCGGCAGTGCTTCCGGCGACACGCCGATCTCGAACCCCTCGTAGCGCGGCTTCAACAACAGCGTCGGGATCAGCGAGGTCAGGTTGGCATTGCCGCAGCGTTCGCCCAGCCCGTTAAGCGTGCCCTGGATTTGCCGCGCGCCCGCCTCAACCGCCGCCAGCGATCCGGCGACCGCATTTTCCGTGTCGTTATGGGTGTGGATGCCGACATGATCGCCCGGTATTTTCCGGCAGACCGCACCGACGATATCCGCGATCTCGCTGGGAAGCGTGCCGCCATTGGTATCGCAGAGCACGACCCAGCGGGCACCACCCTCCATGGCAGCCTCAAGACACGCAAGCGCATAATCGGGATTCGCTTTGTAGCCATCGAAGAAATGTTCCGCGTCGAACAGTGCTTCGCGCCCCTGCGCGACCAGATGCGCGATGCTCTCTCGGATATTCGCGCGGTTTTCGTCGAGCGTTATGCCGAGCGCGCGTTCGACATGGAAATCATGGGATTTGCCGACGAGACAGACGGTGGCGGTCCCGGCATTGACGACCTCGGCCAGCACATCGTCATTCGCGGCCGAGCGCCCTGCCCGCTTGGTCATGCCAAAGGCCAGGAACTTGGCCTTGGTCTTGGGTGCCCGCCTGAAAAACTCACTGTCCGTCGGATTGGCGCCGGGCCAGCCGCCCTCGATGTAATCGAGGCCAAGCTCGTCGAGCGCATGCGCAATCCGAACCTTGTCCGCGACCGAGAAGTCGACCCCTTGCGTCTGCTGCCCATCCCGCAGTGTCGTGTCGAAGAGGTAGAGGCGCTCGGGGGTCATCGCAGCACCTCATGGAGTCTTTTCAAGTCGAAGCTTGGAAGACGCATTATTTCCGGATCACCACCGGGAACATCACGTATCTCAACACCGGCATCTCGCAGAAGGTCGCGGATTTCATCGGCGCGTGCAAAGTTTCTCGCGCTCCTCGCTTCCGCGCGCTCGTTCAGAAGTTGCTGAATAACCTCGTGTTCGCCCTCGGCCGCCAGATCGAAAATCTCGAGATCAGGAGCGCGAAGGTTCAACAGATGCATCGACGCCTGCAGCCCTGCGATGTCGCCGGAATTCGCGAGTGCATGCATCTCTGCGAGAGCTTTTGGCGTGTTAAGATCGTCACACAAGGCATCCAGAACAGGACTTGGGACATCGCCTTCTTCGGGTTCGAACGCACCGACAGCACGCCATTTCCTTAGCGTTGCCGTTGCCTCCTCAACCCTTTGCTCAGTCCAATCCAGAGGGGACCGATAGTGTGTTCCGAGGAGCACGAGTCGGATCACCTCACCTGGAATGCTGTTCTGGAGCAAGTCTCGTACGGTGAAGAAGTTGCCAAGGCTCTTCGCCATCTTCTGGCCCTCGACCCGGATCATCTCGTTGTGCATCCAAAAGTTCGCCATTCGGTCACTTCCGTGGGCGCAGCAGCTTTGGGCCAGTTCGTTCTCGTGATGGGGGAATTGAAGGTCGATGCCGCCGCCGTGGATGTCGAAGACATCGCCGAGCAGTTCCTTTGCCATGGCCGAGCATTCGATGTGCCATCCCGGGCGCCCCCTGCCCCACGGGCTCTCCCATCCCGGCTGGTCCTCGGTTGATGGCTTCCAGATAACGAAGTCCATTGGGTTTTTCTTGTAAGGTGCGACTTCAACCCGTGCACCCGCGATCATGTCCTCGACCGAGCGGCCTGAGAGCTTGCCGTAGCGGTCATAGTTCTCGACCGCGAACAGCACATGACCCTCGGCCTCATAGGCGAAACCTTTGGCGATCAGGTCTTCGCTCATCGCGATCATCTGCGGGATGTATTCGGTGCATCGTGGCTCTTCGCTCGGCCGTAACGCGCCGAGGGCGTCCATGTCGTCGTGATACCAGCCGATGGTCTCATCCGTGATCCGCCGAACGGCCTCGACCAGCGTCTCATCCGCTCCTTTGGTTGCCAGCGCCCGGTCGTTGATCTTATCATCCACGTCAGTGAAGTTTCGGACGTAAGTGACTGCCTTCTCGCCATAAACATGGCGCAGCAGGCGGAAGAGCACATCGAACACCACCACAGGGCGCGCATTGCCGATATGCGCCCGATCATAAACCGTGGGGCCACAGACATACATCCGGACATTTGCCGGATCGATAGGCTCGAACGCCTCCTTCGATCGGGTCCGGGTGTTGTAGAGCTTGATCGTGGTCATACTGGCTCCTCGCGGTGGCTCCGCGGCGGGTAGCATGGGGATGTTCAGGTTGGAACAGTGAAACCGCCGCAGACGCTATGTCAGCGGATAATGCAAATCTCGATGCAGATCGGGGCGGTCATGGGTCTTTGCTTGGACCCGAAGCGGTGGATTGTCAAGGTTTGAGCCAGGCCCGGCCGAGCGACGTGCTGAATTGCTCGCACCAGATATAGACCTGGTTGAACTCCGCCGGGTCGAGCCGTTCAGGGACTGGGTAGAGCTGCTCGCCCTCGTCCTCGCGCAGCGGTCCGAGCAGCGCGTCACGACGAAACCCGTCTTTGCCGAAGGCGACCCAGGGGTCGGGGGCGCCCTCATGGAGGAAGTCGGCCCCCAGCCGGACGAACCACTGTCCGTCTTGCTGGATGATCGAGACCGATCCGGTGGTGCGCCCGCCGACGAACTCCCCGCTGCGCTCCCCGGAGCTAGCTGGGAGCGCCACCAGTGCCGCGAGAAGTGCTGCGCGGATCATGGTTTCTGTAGAAGAGGCATGAGTAGCGCCATTTCGGGCCCTCGGGGGCGGCCAGTAAGAGCCTTGCGAAGGGGCGGGAAAAGCGCCTTGCCCTTGCGCCCGCTCCGCTCCTTCATCGTGTTCGACCATTCGGTCCAGCTGGTCTCTGTCCATGGTCGTGCGGGGAGGTTGGCAAGCGCATCCCGCGCGAAATCCTCATCGCCTGGTTCGATCAGTGGCGCAGCGCCATTACGGCAGAGATCCCACCACTCGGCCGCCTCGCCGATCGTATCGAGGTTGGGGCCGATGGCCGTCCAAAACTCTGCATCCTGGACTGGAAGACGGTCCTTCACGTCATCATAGGGCAGCGCGCGCAGCGTCTTCGCGGAATGGATCCTGAGTTCCTCTGGGTCGAATTTCGTCGGGCTCATGTTGAACTGGCCCGGATCGAAGGTTTCGATGATCTCAGCAATATCTGTCACCGGCTCGATCGGGATCGAGGCGCCAAACCGCGCCATGAAACTCACCAAGGCAAGCGGCTCGATCCCAGCCTCCCGCAAGTCGCTCAGCGCCAGGGTGCCGAGCCGTTTCGACAGCGCCTCCCCCTGTGCCCCAGTCAGGAGCGAATGATGCGCGAACACGGGCGCCGCGTAGCCAAGCGCCTCGAAGATCTGGATCTGCGCACCCGTATTGGTCACGTGATCGGCCCCGCGTACCACATGGGTGACGCCCATCTCGCCATCGTCGACGACCGAGGCGAGGGTGTAGAGCAATTGTCCATCCGCTCGGAAGAGCACAGGATCGGAGATCGAAGCCGCATCGATACGCTGCTCTCCACGGATCAGGTCGGTCCAGCGCACCTCTTCCCTTTCAAGCAGGAAGCGCTGGTGTGGTGTTCGGTCCCTCGCCAATTCCGCCTTTTCCTCGGCGCTGAGCTTGAGTGCCGCGCGGTCATAGACCGGGGGCCTGCCCGCGTTCAGCTGCGCCTTGCGTTTGAGATCGAGCTCCAGCGGAGTCTCGAAGCAATCATAGAGCCGTCCCGCCTCGCGCAACCGGTCGGCTGCCGCATGATACCGGTCGAACCGGGCGGACTGTTTCTCCTCCCGGTCCCAGGTCAGACCCAGCCATTCCAGATCGCGGCGAATGCCATCGGCGAATTCGTCGGTCGACCGCTCCTGATCGGTATCGTCGATGCGCAGGATGAACGTGCCCCCTGCCTTCCGGCTGATCAGCCAGTTCATCACAGCGGTTCGCAGATTTCCGATATGAAGCCGCCCGGTGGGTGACGGCGCGAAGCGGGTCGTGGTCATCGATGATCCTCAGCGCTGATCGGTGGCTGGTCCATGCCGATTTGGAGGCGCAGGGTCAAGGCCGGATCAGGGATGTCTACGCAGGCCCTGTTCAGAAATCGTTCGGCGCGTAGAAACTGCGCATCGCCTCAAGGTCTTGTGCCGCCTGTTCGATCGCGGTGTCGAACAGCGCAGGCGGTAGGACGAGGTCATCCTCATGAGCCAGAAACCATCTGTACTTCTCAATACTTGACGGGAATCTCTCAAGCGATACTTCCGGGTTCCTCAGGCTGATCGCGACAACCCGCCTGCGGCCCGGCAATTGCTTGACCGCGATGCGAAACACCTCGCTCCAGGCAAACGGGCCGATGACATCGTCGCCGGAGGTGAGCGTCAGCCCGCTAGCATCGCCGATCACCGTCGGCTCTCGGTTCGCGACTGCGCCCCAAAATTCGTAGAGACCCCACAGGGCAAGCAGGCCGGTGATCGGCAGCGCGATGTTCAGCATCAAGGTGAAGGTGTCGGAGGTTGCACCCGCCGCGCCGGCCAGGGTCGGCACGCCCAGGAACCGCCATGCCAGGACCGCGATAAAGAGTGCTGTGAAAACGAAAAACGACGTCCCGGCCTTCAAACGGCCGCGACGGTAGACAAGTTGCAATTTGTCATGCGGGTTCGCCACGTGGAAACTGCACCCCCAATCAGCTTTGAAACACGAATATCGCCAAATAATCGAAATCCCAAGAATTCATTGTGATACGCGGCCTTCTTAACTTTCACTGTCACATAGAGATGACTTGGGATCACGCTCGGTGACACGCGCGGGCAAGCGGAAACTGACGCTGTTCTGCAATCGGCGTGGCAAGCAGATCCGGCAGAGGCACTTTCGCAAGACGTCGGTTCAGCTCTGATCTCTCCAACGGTTCACGATCGGATAGCGCCGGTCGAGCCAGAAGGCCCGGTGGGTGAGTTTAACGCCCGGCGGGCTTTGAAAACGCTTGTATTCGTTCATGTAGAGCAGGTGCTGGACCTGCATCACCGTCTCGCGCGCGTAGCCCTTGGCGATGATCTCCTCGGTGGAGAGCTGCATCTCGACCAGATCCATCAGGATCGCGTCCAGCACCTCGTAAGGGGGCAGGCTATCCTCGTCCTTCTGGTCAGGGCGCAGCTCGGCTGATGGCGGCTTGTCGATGATGGTCTGCGGGATCACCTCGCCCGGGGGGCCGAGCATCCACGGCTCATGCGTCTGATTGCGCCAGCGCGCCGTCTCGAAAACCCGGGTCTTGTAGAGGTCCTTGATCGGGTTGTAGGCCCCATTCATATCGCCGTAGATCGTGCAGTAACCGACTGCCATCTCGGACTTATTCCCGGTCGTGAGCAGAAGCTCTCCGAACTTGTTCGACAGCGCCATCAGGTAGACGCCGCGAAGCCGGGACTGGATGTTTTCCTCCGTCGTGTCCGAGGCCATGCCCTCGAAGAACGGCGCGAGCCCCTGCCCGACCGCGCTGACCGCGCCCGAAATCGGCAAATCGCCATAGGTGACGCCCAGCGCCTCGGCGCAGGCCTTTGCGTCATCGAGCGAGCCATCCGACGTGTATTGCGAGGGCAGCATTATGCATCGGACATGATCGGGGCCGAGCGCATCGGTAGCAATTGCCGCCACTAAAGCCGAATCGATCCCTCCGGATAGGCCCAGCAGAACCTTCGAGAACCCTGATTTCGCGACATAATCGCGGGTGGCCATCACACTCGCGCGATAATCCGTCTCTGCCGCTCCCGGAACCGGGCCAAGCTCGCCGTTCGACAGATGCCAGCCGTCATTGCGCTGTTCGACATCGAGCGGCGCGGTCGCCTCCTCAAAGAACGGCATCTGCAGGGCAAGGCGGCCGCTCGGATTGAGCGCGAACGATCCGCCATCGAAGATCTGATCATCCTGGCCGCCGACCAGATTGAGATAGACCAGCGGCAGGTTCGTCTCGACGACCCGGTTCAGCGCAACCTGCATCCTGATGTCGTACTTGCCGCGATGGTACGGGGAGCCGTTGGGCACCAGCAACAGCTCGGCGCCCGCTTCCTGCAGCGTTTCGACGACGTCCGGAAACCAGATATCCTCGCAGATCGGGAAGCCGACGCGGCAGCCCTTGATCTCCACCGGGCCGGGCGACGGCCCTTCCAGATAAAGCCGCTTCTCGTCGAAGACGCCGTAATTCGGGCGGTGATGCTTGAGAAACTGGGCGCGGATCTTCCCGTCCTGCAGCAAGTGATAGGCATTGTAGGCGCCAGCGTGATCCTGCCCCGGCTCGCGGCTTTCGCCACGGATCGGGGCGCCGATGGCGAGAGCCGGACCGCCTGGCACCGTCTGCGCCGCCAGAACATCAAGCGCGGCGGAGATGTCGCGCAGAAACGCCGGGCGCACCGAAAGATCGAGCACCTGATATCCCGACAGAAACATCTCTGGCAGCACGACGAGGTCCGCCCCGGCGCGCTCACCGGCGGTCAGCGCAATGCGGGCGCGCTCCAGATTGCCGGCGATATCGCCCGCAATCGGATTGAGCTGTGCGAGATGAAGCTTGAGTGGAGTGGTCATCGAATCTCTGGATCAGGGTCGTGCCATTGCCTTAGGCAGCACACGTCATCCTTGCAAGTGGGCGCCTTAATTCCGCCAGATGTCATTGTCATCGATAGTTTCGGGACCTAATGTCTTGCTAAATAAGATCCAGGGCGAACCGGGCAATACAGGGATGGATCAGCAATGACGAAGATTATGGCGGCTTGCGCCTTTGGGCTCATTCTCTCAGGCACCGCGATCGCACAGGAGACCGGGCAGGAGCAGGAGGCGTCGGTCGCGACGACCACCAAGGAATACGACTCGGGCGCGATCTACCAGGGGCAGTTCAAAGACGGTAAGCAGCACGGCCAGGGCACCTACACAGCCCCTGACGGCTATGAATACACCGGCACCTGGGTCGATGGCGTCATCGAGGGCGAAGGCACGGCAAAGTTCCCCAACGGCTCTGTCTACGAGGGCACGTTCAAGGATGGGGTGCCGCATGGCACAGGGAAGATCGTCTACGCCGATGGCGGATCCTACGAAGGCGCATGGGTCAATGGCGTGATCGAGGGCAAGGGGCTCGCGATCTACACAAATGGCATGCGCTACGAGGGCGACTTCAAGAATTCTGCCCATAACGGGTTTGGCCGCATGGAGCGCGACAACGGCTACATCTACGAGGGCGAGTGGAAGGAAGGCGCGCAAAGCGGTCAGGGCAAGGTCACCTACCCGGACGGCGCAGTTTATGAAGGCGGCTTCGTAAATGGGTTGCGCGAGGGCCAAGGCAAAATCGTCCTCCCCGATGGGTTCAGTTACGAGGGCGCATGGCAACAGGGCCAGATCACCGGCACCGGCTCGGCCACCTATGGCAACGGCGACACCTACGCCGGCAGCTTCGTGGACGGGACGCGCGAAGGTGAGGGAAAAGCGGTCTACGCCAATGGTAATGTCTACGAAGGCACCTTCGTCGCAGGCGAGCGTGACGGCACCGGCACCTTCACTGGCGTCGATGGTTACATCTATGTCGGCGAATGGAAGGGCGGCCAGATCGAAGGAACCGGCAAGGCAACCTATCCCAACGGTTCGATCTACGAAGGCGGGTTCAAGAACGGCACACCCGAAGGCACCGGCAAGATCACCTATGAGGACGGCGGCAGCTACGAAGGCGAGTGGAAGGCCGGCGTGATCTCAGGGACCGGCGTTGCCCGCTATGCCAATGGCGCTGTCTACGAGGGCGAATTCGCCGATGCAAAGCACAACGGCCAGGGCAAGATGACCTATGCGGACGGCCAGATCTATGAGGGGACCTGGAAGGACGGTTTCCACTTTGGCGAAGGCACGCTGACCTATCCCGATGGCGCCTCCTACACAGGTGCGTTCCTCGAGGGCCGCCGCGACGGGATCGGTGTGCTGAGACTCGCGGATGGTTTCACTTACGAAGGTGGCTGGAAGAGTGGTGAGATCGACGGCGAAGGAACGGCGACTTATCCCAATGGCGACGTCTACAAGGGCGCCTTCAAGGAAGGGCGCCAGCACGGTTTCGGCGTGATGAACTACGCCTCGGGCGACGTCTATGAGGGCGAGTGGGTCAATGGCCGCCGCCAGGAAAGCGCATCCCAGTGACCTCGTCTGCGATATCCAAATCTGTTGCTTGCGATGGAAAGCCTCGTATAGTGCGGCGCATGCACGCACCGATTTGCATCGCTGTCTCTCAGGACCTGCGCTCAGGTCTTCTCCTCCTTAGACGCCCCTGAGGGCGCCGGGACCCGCGGCGCGCGCACTCAGGGGATGTGACGATCGCGCTGCTCAGATCTCAGAGACATTCCCGGCAAACGGATCAAAGCCATGACAGATAGAGAAAAAACCACGCGTGATCGCGTGAAGATCTTCGACACCACTTTGCGTGACGGCGAACAGTCGCCCGGCGCCTCGATGACGCTTAAGGAAAAGCTCCAGATCGCCAATCTGCTGGACGAGATGGGGGTCGACATCATCGAGGCAGGCTTCCCAATCGCCTCCGAGGGCGATTTCGAGGCGGTGACGGAGATTGCGAAACAGACCAAGCAGGCGGTGATCGCGGGTCTCGCCCGCGCTTCGCTCAAGGATATCGACCGGGCGTGGGAGGCGCTGCAACACGCCAAGAAGCCGCGCATCCACACCTTCATCGGCACCTCCCCGCTGCACCGCGAGCATCAGCTTGCGATGACCAAGGAACAGGTGCTCGACAAGATCGCTGGCACGGTCGCCCATGCGCGCGGTCTCTGCGAAGACGTCCAGTGGTCGCCGATGGACGCAACCCGAACCGAGCCGGACTATCTGGTCGAGACGGTCAAGATGGCCATCGCTAACGGGGCGACGACGATCAATATCCCCGACACGGTCGGCTACACTGCCCCGCGCGAAAGCGCCACGATCATCGAGATGCTGCGCCGGGAAGTCCCCGAGATCGAAGACTGCACAATTGCCACCCATTGTCACAACGACCTCGGCATGGCGACCGCAAACGCACTGGCCGCGGTCGAAGCCGGTGCGCGTCAGATCGAATGCACGATCAACGGGTTGGGGGAGCGTGCGGGCAACACCGCGCTCGAAGAGGTCGTCATGGCGCTTAAGGTCCGCCCCGACATCATGCCTTTCGAGACAGCGATCGACACGACCCGGATCATGCAGGCAAGCCGGATCGTCGCCGCCGTCTCTGGCTTTCCGGTTCAATACAACAAGGCCATCGTCGGCAAGAACGCCTTCGCGCATGAAAGCGGCATCCATCAGGACGGTATGCTGAAACACGCGGGCACCTTCGAAATCATGCGGCCTGAGGATGTCGGCCTGACCGAGAGCTCACTGCCCATGGGCAAGCATTCGGGCCGGCACGCCTTCAAAACCAAGCTCACCGATCTGGGCATCGATCTGGGTCAGAATGCGCTGGAAGACGCCTTCGTTCGTTTCAAGGCGCTCGCGGATCGCAAGAAGGAGGTCTTCGACGACGACATCGTCGCGCTGGTCGAGGAATCGACGGCGACCGCCGGGTCGGAGCGGATCAAGCTCAAGTTCCTGCGGGTGATCTGCGGCACCGAGGCACCGCAATCGGCTGATATCATCCTGGAGATCGACGGGGTTGAACACTCCCACACCGCACAGGGCGACGGCCCGGTGGATGCGGCCTTCAATTGTGTGAAGGCGCTCGTCCCGCATGAGGCGGAATTGGATCTGTACCAGGTTCACGCGGTTACCGAGGGGACTGACGCTCAGGCGACCGTCTCGGTCCGTCTGGCCGAGGGCGGCAAGATCGTGACCGCGCAAAGCTCGGACACCGACACCGTGGTTGCGTCCTGCCGGGCCTACTGTCACGCGCTCAACAAGCTGCTCGTCCGCCGCCAGAAGACGGCGCCGGAGACGATCGCGAGCTGACCCGAGCGACCCAAAAAACTCTGAAAGCGCGGAGGGCGGCCTTCGCGCTTTCTCTTTGCGCTTGCTTGCCCTGCCCTCTATAACCGCCTGTCAAGGCTGATCGATAACAGTCTATGCAGGATCAGGCACCACTCAGAGCAGAAGTGAGGGCAAGTGTTGGGCAGAATGTTCGGCTTCATTTCGAACGACATGGCGATTGACCTCGGGACCGCGAACACCTTGGTCTATGTTAAAGGCAAGGGCATTGTCCTGAACGAGCCTTCGGTGGTCGCGTACCAGACGATCAACGGGAAGAAGGAGGTCAAGGCGGTTGGCGAAAACGCCAAACTGATGCTTGGCCGAACGCCGGGATCGATCCAGGCCATTCGCCCGATGCGCGATGGCGTGATCGCAGATTTCGACGTCGCAGAAGAGATGATCAAGTACTTCATCAGAAAGGTGAATCCAAAATCCCCTTTCTCGAAGCCCAAGGTCGTGGTCTGCGTGCCCTACGGCGCGACTGCTGTCGAGGAGCGGGCGATCGAACAGTCGGTGATCTCCGCCGGTGCGTCCCGCGCCTATCTGATCCCAGAGCCCATTGCCGCCGCGATTGGCGCAGGGCTGCCGATCACCGAGCCGACGGGGTCGATGGTCGTCGATATCGGCGGGGGCACGACCGAGGTCGCGGTCCTCTCGCTCTCGGACATCGTCTACGCGCGCTCCGTGCGGGTCGGGGGCGATAAGATGGATGAAGCGATCATCAGCCACATGCGCCGCCAGCACAACATGCTGATCGGGGAATCGACCGCTGAGAAGATCAAGAAACAGATCGGCACCTCCCGCACCCCGGCGGACGGGATCGGCGAGACGATGCTGATCCGCGGGCGCGATCTGCTCAACGGCGTGCCGAAAGAGCAGGAGATCACCCAGGCGCAGATCGCCGAGGCGCTGACCGAACCGGTCCAGCAGATCGTCGAGGCCGTCATGGTGGCGCTTGAGGCGACCCCGCCTGATCTGGCCGCCGATATCGTCGACAACGGCGTGATGCTGGCGGGCGGCGGTGCGCTGCTCGGCGATCTCGATCTCGGACTGCGGGAGCAGACCGGCCTCGCCATCTCGGTTGCCGAGGAACCTCTTCATTGCGTGGCGCTCGGAACCGGTCGCGCCCTCGAACATCTCGACCGGCTCGGTCACGTCATGAAGGTCGGAGTGTGAGGAGGGCCGAATGCGCACCTCCGGGGATCTTAGCGAACGCGGCCTGAACCGAACGATCAACCGTGTCCTGCTGGGACTGATCGTTGTGATCTCGCTGGTGCTGCTGATCCTGTGGCGGATGGACAATCCGCGGGTCGAGCGCCTGCGCATGGTGCTGGCCGATGCGTTGCTCCCCTCGATGAGTTGGACCAACGCCCCGATTGATGTCGGCTCGAACATGCTGCGCGACTATGAGAACTTCCTTGAAGTCTACGAACAGAACCGCCAGCTCCGCCGTGAGATCCAGCGCCTCCAGGCCTGGCGGGAAACCGCGCGGCAGTTGGAGGAAGAGAACGCCCAGCTGCGCGCCCTCAACAAAGTACGCCTCGCCCCCCGAACGACATTCGTGACTGGCGATATCGTGGCCGACAGCGGCGGTCCGTTCCTGCAATCCGCACTTGTGAACGTAGGGCGCCTGGATGGCGTCAGAGACGGCTCAGCCGCCGTCGATGGGAACGGCGTGGTCGGCCGGGTTGTCGGCGTCGGCGAGCGGGCCACCCGGCTCTTGCTGCTGACCGACTTCTCCTCCCGCCTTCCGGTGGTGATCCAACCATCCGGGCGCAGGGCCATCCTGGCGGGTGATGGCACCTCGGCCCCGATGATCCAGTTCCTGGAAAGCGAGGAGCAGGTCCGCCCCGGCAATCTGGTCGAGACATCCGGCGACGGAGGTGTTTTCCCACCGAATCTCCCGGTCGGCCGACTGGTGACGACGAACCGGAAAGACTGGCGCGTGATCCTTTCGGCTGATTTCTCGCGGCTCGAGTTCGTGCGGCTGATCCGCTACGAGCCCGATACCCAGATCGATCAGCCGGGCGGGCTTATTGTAGATGGCGCGGATCAATCGGCGCTCGAGACGGGCGTTCCAACCGGTGCAGAGGAGTAGGCAACCATGGCCGATACCCTCACCCTGCCCCTTATCCTGCGCATGCTCGGCTTCACCCTTCTCGGCTTCGTTGCGATCTCGATGGAGATCGCTCCGCTGGGCCTGACCGCGAATGCCATGCCATCGCCCGATATTCTCTTCTGCCTCACCGCCTATTGCGCCCTGCGCAGGCCGGAGGCCGTTCCGATGCTGCTGGTCTTCGCGCTGGGTCTGTCGCGTGATCTGCTGACCGACGCACCACCGGGCGCGGGCGCGCTGACCCTGGTGCTCGCGGCCGTCTTCCTGATGGAGGCGCGCGGGTGGTTCATTCACCGCCCGTTCTGGATGGAGTGGCTCTGCGTCACCATCATTTTCGCGGCCACGCTGGCGGTCCAGTGGCTGCTTCTTGCCGCAACCTTCGCCCGCCCCGCGGTCGCGCAGGATCTGGCCTGGCTGCTGATCATCACTGCGGGATCCTACGTCTTCGTTGCCCTCCTGCTCCGTGTCTTCCTGCAGGTGGGCTATGCCGACGAGAAAACGCGGCTGGGAAGCCAGTCATGAGCGGCAATCGCTTCAGCGCCCTGGGTCTAGGCCGTGCCCAACAGGTCGAGGAGCACGGGCGCAACATCACCCGCCGGGCGGCCGTAGTGACCGGGTTCACCGCCCTGATCGGGGCCGCGCTTGCCCTGAGGATGCGCCATCTTCAGGTCATCGAGACCGAACGCTACCGGCTGCTGGCCGAGGAAAACCGGATCAACCTCAGGCTCATCGCCCCGGTTCGCGCCGAGATCTTCGACCGCAAAGGCGTACCGCTGGCCGTCAATACGCAGAACTACCGCGTCGTGATGGTGCGCGAGCAGACCAACGACGTCGACCAAACGCTCCATGATCTTGGCCGCCTCATCCCGATCGGCCCGCGCCAGCGCGAGAAGGTGATCCGTGATCTCCGATCCAAGGCCGCTTTTGTCCCGGTCAGCGTGGCGGAGCATCTAACGTGGGAGCAGTTCTCGCGGATCAACGCCAATACCCCCGCCCTGCCCGGCATTCAGCCCGAGGTCGGCGTTTCGCGCTTCTACCCCCATGGCGAGCTCACGTCCCATGTCGTCGGTTACGTCGGCCGGGTCACCAAGCGCGATATCGAAAAGCTCGATGAGGTCGATCCGGTCCTGCAGATCCCCGAGTTTCAGATCGGCAAGACGGGGGTTGAAAAGGCCGTCGAGGGCGATCTGCGCGGCGAGGCCGGCTCCCGCCATATCGAGGTCAACGCCCTTGGCCGCGTGATCCGGGAGCTCGACCGTCAGGAAGGCGCAGGCGGAAGCGACCTTTACCTCACGCTTGACCTCGAGCTTCAGGCGGCGGTGCAGAAGCGCCTCGGAACCGAAAGCGCCGCCGCAGTTCTGATCGATCTGCGCGAGGGTGATCTGCTCGCACTCGCCTCCAGTCCCAGCTACGACCCCAATCCGTTCGTTCTGGGTATCAGCCAAAACGCCTACTCGACGCTTCTGAACGACGATCACCGGCCGCTTCACAACAAATGGGCCTCGGGCATGTACCCGCCCGGCTCCACCTTCAAGATGGTTGTGGCGCTCGCGGCGCTCGAAGCTGGCGTCGTCTCGGCGGGAGAGACGGTTTTCTGCCCCGGCCACATGCGTCTCGGCAACCGGCGGTTCCACTGTTGGAAGCGCGGCGGACATGGCCATGTCGACCTGCGAGAGGGGCTGGAGCAATCCTGCGATGTCTATTTCTACGAAATCGCCCGGCGCGTTGGCATCGACGCGATTGCCGACATGGCGCGCCGCCTGTCGCTCGGAACAGAGCTGGTCCTGCCGACCACATCGATCAAATCGGGCCTGATGCCGACCAAGGCCTGGAAGAAGCGCGCCAAAGACGAGTCGTGGCAGCTCGGCGATACACTGAATTCAGGCATCGGCCAGGGCTTTGTCCTCGCGACTCCCCTGCAACTCGCCGTCATGACCGCGCGGATCGCCACGGGCCGCATGATCGAGCCGCGACTGATCAAAGCGCGCGCGGGCCTGCCCGTGCCGAGGCCGGAGGAGCGGGAGCTCGGGATCAACCCCGCGCATCTGGAACTCATCCGCCGCGGGATGCACGACGTGGTGAACTCGAGCAGGGGCACCGCGCGCCGCTCCCGGATCTCCGACCCTGAGAACCGGATGGCGGGTAAGACCGGCACCAGCCAGGTCCGCAACATCACGGCGGCTGAGCGCGCCCAGGGTGTGTGGAAGAACGAAGACCTTCCATGGCGCCGCCGGGACCACGCGCTCTTCGTCGGCTACTCGCCCTCTGACAACCCGCGCTTTGCCGTCTCGGTCATCGTGGAGCATGGCGGTGGCGGCTCGAAAGCGGCAGCGCCGATCGCCCGCGACATCCTGTTGCGCGCAATCTACGGCCCCAACCCGCCGGACAAGGCCTATCCGTCCGGCAAAGCGCCGGCTCCTTCTGCGCCCGAGACGCCTGTCTCGCGGGTTCCCACATGAGCGTCGTCTCCGTCGCCTCCCAACGCCCTCCGCTTACGGTGCTGCAAAAGCTTTTGCGGATGGACTGGTCGCTTTTCCTTGTCGTCTGCGCCATCGCCTGCATCGGCTTTCTGATGCTCTACTCGGTCGCCGGGGGCAGCTTCGACCCATGGGCCGGGCGTCAGATCACCCGCTTTGGTGTTGGACTGCTTCTGATGCTGGTCATCGCCATGATCAACATCCGGTTCTTCCGCTGGGCCGCGCCGCTCGGATATCTCGTCGCCCTTGGCCTTCTCGTTGCCGTGGAGTTTGTCGGGACAACCGGGATGGGCGCGCAGCGCTGGATCCAGATCGGCCCGCTGCAGCTGCAACCCTCCGAGCTGATGAAAGTGGCGCTGGTTCTCGCCCTCGCGCGGTTCTACGACTGGCTCGATGCCGACAGGGTGAGCCATCCGCTCTGGTTGATCCTGCCGCTCGGGCTGATCGCACTCCCCACCATTCTCGTCCTCAAGCAACCCGATCTCGGCACGGCGGTTCTTCTCTCCGCCGGGGGTGCGATCGTGATGTTCCTCGCGGGCGTCTCATGGTGGTACTTCGCGACCGTCGGCGCGATGGGCGGTGTGACGATCTGGGTCGTGATGGCCTCGAAAGGCACCGAATGGCAGATCCTGAAGGATTACCAGTACCGCCGGATCGACACTTTCCTCGATCCGTCCACCGATCCCCTTGGCGCCGGGTATCACATCACGCAGTCGAAGATCGCGATGGGCTCGGGCGGCATCTCCGGCCGTGGCTTCATGCAAGGCACGCAGAGCAGGCTGAACTTCCTGCCCGAAAAACATACGGACTTCATCTTCACCACCCTGTCCGAAGAATTCGGCTTTGTCGGCTCAGTGTCGCTTCTCGCCCTCTACATGATCGTGATCGTCCTCGGCTTTGTTTCCATGGCGCGAAACGCGAACCGTTTCGGCGCTTTGCTCACCGGCGGGCTGATCGCCACCTTCTTCTTCTACTGGGCCGCGAACATGGCCATGGTCACGGGCCTCATCCCCGTGGTGGGCGTGCCCCTGCCGCTGGTCAGCTATGGCGGGTCGGCGATGTTGGTGCTCCTGATCGCCTTCGGCCTGATCCAATCGGCCCACGTCCATCGCCCCTAAGACATCCACCGCCCCGGAGGAGCGTTTCCATGCCCGTTGTCCTGTTCTCCGGAAACCCCGAGAAGCGCTCTCTCTACGCGCCGGAGTTGACCCGTGCAGCGGATGAGGAAGGTCTTTCGGCGACCATCCATATGGACCCGTCCGACGTAGCGCCCGAAGCGGTGGATTACCTGATTTTCGACGGTGACGGGCCGGTGAAGGACTTCGCCCCCTACACCAAGCTCAAGGCGATCCTGAACCTGTGGGCCGGGGTCGAGGCGGTGATGCGGTGCGACCCGCCGGAAAACCTGCCCGTGGTCCGCATGGTGGAGGCGGGTCTGTCGGAGGGCATGCGCGACTATGTCGTCGGCCACGTTCTGCGCCATCATCTCGACATCGACCGCTATATCGGCGCCGAGCCGATCGCGGAGTGGGAGCTGACCTTCCCACCCCTTGCCCGTGACCGGACCGTGGGTGTGCTTGGGCTGGGCGTCCTCGGCGCCGATTGTGCCGCGCATCTGGCCCGTCACGGCTTCGAGACCCTCGGCTGGTCCCGCTCCGCGAAACGGGTCGAGGGTGTCCGATGCCTCTCAGGCGCGGAGGGATTGGACCAGATCATCGCGGAAAGCGAGATCCTGGCCCTCCTGCTGCCTCACACGCCGGAGACCCGGCGCGTCTTGAATGCGGAGCGTATCGCCAAGATGCCCGACGGCGCTTGCCTCGTGAACGCGGGTCGCGGCGCCCTGATCGATCATGATGCGCTTCTGGCCGCGCTGGACGCTGGGAAGATCAGACACGCAACGATGGATGTCTTCGATGTCGAGCCTCTTCCCCCCGACCACCCCTACTGGGCGTATCCGCGCGTGACGGTGACGCCGCATATCGCCTCAGTCACCCGGCCCGCCACGGCGTCTGACTCCATCATGCGCCAGATTGCGCGCGGCGAGGCGGGAAAGTCGTTCGAGAACACAGTCGATCGCACGCTCGGCTACTGAGGCCCGCTCACGCTTTTAGGTCTGGGATTGTCCCCGCCAATGTGATCTATGATCGCGTAAATTTTGCAGCGCACCGTGGAGATGATATCGCCGCTTGCAATGGCGGCGGCAGCTCCCAACTTAAACTGCTGGATGAGGAAGAAGCGAGACGTGCCCAAGGCGCGGGAAGGGACGGTCAGTCGGATGGCCGATGGGGACAAAAAGGCGGAAGCGCCGCTGCGGAAACGCAGGCAGGCCGGGTTCTGGCTCAGGATGCGCGCGAACTTCCTGACCGGCCTGGTAGTGGTCGCGCCGGTCGGCCTGACGATCTACCTCACCTGGGCGATCATCACGTTCATCGATGATCAGATCGTCCCGCTCGTCCCCTCGATCTACAACCCCTCCACGTATCTAGACGTCGACATCCCCGGTTTCGGGGTCATCGTCTTCCTCATCTTCACCGCCTTCATCGGAACCCTGGCGCGACGGGTCTTCGGCCGCCAGCTGATCCGTTTCGGCGAGAATCTGATCGACCGCACGCCAGTCATCCGCTCGATCTACAACGCGATCAAGCAGATCGCCGAGACGGTCTTCAGCAGCTCAAAGGCCTCGTTCAAGCAGGCCTGTCTGGTCGAGTACCCGCGCAAGGGCATCTGGGCGATCGCCTTTGTCTCAACCGATACTAAGGGCGAGGTTGCGGACAAGTCGGGTGGGGAGGAGATGGTTTCGGTCTTTCTGCCGACCACGCCGAACCCGACATCAGGCTTCCTGCTGTTCGTGCCTAGAAAGGATGTCCAGATCCTCGACATGACGGTGGAAGATGCGGCGAAACTCGTGATCTCCGCCGGTCTCGTCGTGCCGCCAACCAAAGCGGAGCGGGAGGAGGAGAAGGCCAAGATCGAGGCACGCAAGAAAGAACTCGCGGCCCGCGCCCTCGCCCAGAACGGCCGAAACGGGTCAAGCAGGTAAGCTAGGGCTCCACCCACCATCGGGCCGGGCCAGCAGCCCACCCCCACCAGCCATAGGCGGTTTGGCTCTCCGGCCGGCGCAGGTTGTCGGAATGCACGATGCGATCCGATGGCAGAACGCCAAACGGGATCACGTAGATCCCCGCATTGACCGCGCGGTCGAGCGCACGGACCGCCGCCTTGAAATCCTCGGACCTCTCCGCTTGCAGCACTGCGTCGATGGCCGCGTCTATGGCCGGATCAGCCGCGCCCATGTAGTTGCGCGTACCCTCGTTGGTCCGCCCGGCAGAGTCGAAATACAGCCGCTGCTCGGTTCCCGGGCTCAGCGACATCGCCCAGCGATAGACGATCATGTCGAAATCATAGCCGTTCCGGCGCGTTTCGAACTGTGCATCGTCGACCCGGCGCACCGTCATGGCGACGCCAAGCCGCTTCAACTGATCGGACCAGAGGCTCGCGAGGGTTTCCTGCTCGGTCGAGTTGACGATGATCTCGAAATCGAGGGACCGGTCGCCATTGCGGCGCAGTCCGTCCACCAAGCGCCACCCCGCTTCCTCCAGCAGCCGCGCCGCCTTTCTGCGCAGCCGTCGATCACGACCGCTGCCGTCGCTTATAGGCGGCCGCCAGCCCGCCTCAAGCGTGCCCGGCGGCAGATCGAAGCCGGAGAGGATCGCGCGCTCTTCCGGGCCTGCTTCCCCGTCAAATCCCAGCTCCGAATTGCCGAATGCGCTTTCGATCCTGTCGAACTGCCCCCGGAAGAGCCGCTCGTTCACCCATTCCCAGTCGAAGCTCATTGCCAGCGCCTCGCGCACCCGGCGGTCGGCGAACAGTTCGCGCCGGGTGTTGAAGACAAAGCCGTAGAGACCCGTCGGGCGCCTGTGGGTCAGCTCATCCAGCAAAAGCCGCCCGTCCTGCACTGCCGGCAAGGCTTCGAAATCGACCCATCGCACCGGGTCGTATTCTGCATGGAGCGAGATTTCGCCGACCTTCAGGGTCTCACGATAGGCATCTTCATTCCGGAAGAACTCGACGCGGATCTCGTCGAAATTGTAGAGCCCGCGGTTGATCGGCAGATCACGCCCCCACCAGTCCGAATTGCGGCGAAAGGTGATGGAGCGTCCCGCCTCGGCCTCACCGATCGTATAAGGACCTGAGCCGATGACCGGCAGCATCCCGCCCTTCTGGAAATCCGCCTCCTCCCACTGTGCCTTTTGCAGGATCGGCCTCAGCCCCATGATCAGCGGCAATTCGCGATTGGGCTGGGCGAAGGTGATCTTGACGCTTCTAGGCCCCGTCTGCGTGATCGCCTCGACCGATTGCCAGCTGTTGCGGTAGCGCGGGTGCCCTTCGGTGCCGAGCGTTTCGAGCGACCAGATCACATCCTCCACAGTCACTGGAGTTCCATCTGAGAACCGCGCCTCTTCGCGGAGCGTGAACGCGACCCAGGATCGGTCAGGCGGGGTTTCGATGCTCTCGGCCAGGAGACCATAGAGGGAAAAGGGCTCATCCCAGTTGCGCGCCATCAGGGACTCCACCGTCAGCGCACGCACCTGCCATGGCGCGCGCCCGCGCAGCACATAGGGGTTGAGGCTGTCATAGCCGCCGATCGATCCCATGACGACGCGACCGCCTTTCGGGGCGCCTGAATTTACATAAGGGAGGTGTTGAAACCCCGCTTCCAGCGCCGGTTCGCCATGCGCGGCGATCCCGTGACGTGGTTCAGACAAGACACTTTGAGGCGTAAACCAAGCTAGAATCAAAAGGATCGCCAAAAAATGGGTCAAAACCCGGCCTCGATCGCGCCGGATTTTCGAGATCTGCAAATTGCTCTTGTCGAACGCGGCTTTAACGCGTAACGTAAAGGCACTGCTCGATAGGTTTCTTGCCTGTATGAAACCTGCCTCAACACCTAAAGCGTCTCCTTCGGGAGACGCCTTTTTTTTCGCCCGTAGCGGGTCGAGTACGATCCCCGCGCCGGATTTCTCCCAGATGTGACGAAGTGTCCTGTGTGTCGCGCCGGGTGTCATTCGACCCTCGTTTTTGTTGCGCCGCATCATTATACTGCTCTCAGGCAGTCTCACCCAACACATCCCCGAATGAAAGAGAGAGCTCATGTCCCTTCAAGGAAAAACCGCTGTCGTGACCGGATCAACCTCTGGAATTGGCCTTGGCATCGCAAAGGGCCTCGCCGCCAAAGGGGCGAACGTGGTGCTGAACTCGTTCACCGACAAAAAGGAGGATCACGAGCTGGCAGCCGATATCGCCGCAGGCTGCAATGTCGGGGCCGCCTATATCCAGGCCGACATGTCAGACCCCGAGGCGACGCGCGCCATGATCACTAAGGCGGCCGACCAGTTCGGCTCGGTGGATATTCTCGTGAATAACGCCGGAGTTCAGTTCGTATCTGGAATTGACGAATTTCCAGTGGAGAAATGGGATCAGATCATTGCGATCAACATGAGCTCGACTTTCCACACCACGGCCGCCGCCCTGCCCATCATGCGCAAGGCCGGCTGGGGCCGGGTCGTCAATGTCGCCTCCGCCCACGGGCTCACCGCCTCGCCCTTCAAATCGGCCTATGTTACCGCGAAGCACGGGGTCGTCGGCCTGACCAAAGTGACTGCGCTCGAGACGGCAGAGGAGCCGATCACCTGCAACGCCGTCTGTCCCGGCTATGTTCTCACCCCGCTTGTCGAGGCGCAGATCCCCGATACGATGGCCAAGTACGACATGACCCGCGAGCAGGTCGAGCGCGAGGTGCTGTTGGAGCGTCAACCCTCGAAACAGTTCGCGACGATCGAGCAACTGGCCGGCACGACATGTTTCCTCTGCTCGGATGATGCTGCTCAAATCACCGGCACAACCATAAGCGTCGATGGCGGGTGGACTGCGCTCTGATACCTGCCATGTCTTGAAAGCGTCATCGCCCCCGGCTATGCGGCTGAGAGGCATTGGGGGCACGCGTGTTTCATCTTCTGGCCGTCTGCACGGGCAATTCCACCCGGTCGATCATCGCCGAGGCGATCCTCAGGCGTGAAGCCAGCGACCGGGTGCATGTCTCCTCGGCCGGGACCAACCCGCTTGGCCGGGTCCACCCAGGCACCCTGCGCCTGCTTGAGCGCAAGGGCCTCGATGCGTCGGGCCTGCGGTCGAAGTCGTGGACTGAGTTTGCACCGCCCCTGCCCAACAGGCCCGATCTGATCCTCTTCCTCTGCCCCGCGGCGGAGGCGGAGCTTTCCGTCGCCTGGCCGCGCGGCCCGATGTCCACGCTTTGGGAAATCGAGGACCCCGCAGCCTCACAGTCGGAGCTTGCTTTCGACCTCGCCTATATCCGCCTCACGCGCCGGATCGACGCGCTGCTGACCCAGCCGATCGAGGAGATGACACGGGACGGCCGGCGCTGGACCCTCGACCGCATCGCCGAGACCGGGGGCGCCTGACCTTGAACATCCGTGCCACCCTCCTCGCCGAGTTTCTCGGGACTGCGTTTCTCCTGATGACCATCGTCGGCTCAGGGATTATGGGAGAGGCGCTTGCGGGAGGTCAGGTCGGCGCCGCACTTCTGCCCCATGCCATTGCAATCGGTGCGATGCTGTTCGTTCTGATCACTCTCTTTGGGCCTGTCTCGGGCGCGCATTTCAACCCTGCCGTGACTCTGGTCTTTCTGATCCGCCGCGAGATCGCGCCGGCAACGGCGGTGATGTACATCGCCATCCAGATCGCCGCAGCGATCGTCGGAACCCTGCTTGCGCATCTGATGTTTGATCTCGACATCGCACAGGTGTCGGAAAAGGCCAGGCATGGTCCTGGTCAATGGGCGGCCGAAGTGATTGCCACCTTTGGCCTTGTGATGGTCATTCTCGGCGGGCTGCGAAGCGCACCGTATCTGATCCCGATCATGGTCGGCGCCTATATCTGCGCGGCACTCTGGTTCACGGCCTCGACCAGCTTCGCCAATCCGGCGGTCACCGTCGCCCGGGCCCTGACCAATACATTTTCGGGGATCCAGCCTCAGGATGTGCTGCCGTTCCTGCTCGCCCAAGTGACCGGCGCTGTTCTTGCGATCCCAGTGGCCAATATGGTCTGGAGGACGCCGGAGGAATGACCCCCAACCAGTTGGTCAGGGCCGGGTATGACCGGATAGCGGCCGCCTATGCCGAGGCAAGAGACCAGCGCTCGACCCTCCCGCATCTCGAGCGGCTCGACGCTCTGCTCGCCCGAAACAGCGTTGTGCTCGATCTCGGCTGTGGCGCCGGAATGCCAGTCGATCGCTGGCTGATCGACGCCGGCCACCGGGTCATCGGGCTCGACATCTCCCAATCGATGCTCGAGCTCGCGCGCGGCAATGTGCCGGAAGCCGAGTACCACCTTGGCGACATAGAAAACCTCGAGACGGGGCAATTCGCGGTCGACGCCATCGTCTGCATCTTCGCCCTCTTCCACACCGACCGGGCGCGCCATGGCGAGATCCTGGGTAGGCTCCGGTCATTCCTGCCAAAATCGGGCCTCCTGCTGGTCACGACCGGCCTGACCGATTGGGTCGGCGATGAAGACTTCTTCGGCGCCCGCATGTGGTGGAGCCATTTCGACGGCCCCGCCTACCGCGATCTGATCGAGGCGAATGGTTTCGAGATCCTCTCGGAAGACCGGCACGGAAGCGACCTGCCGGAGGATGACTGGCACCCGATCTACCTCGCCCGCGCGGTCTGACCCTCTGGGCCTTCCGTCAGAGCGACGTGACCCACAGAATCACCGCGTCCTCTTCCGAGATCGAGATCACGCAATGCCCCATGGCGGCGTCATAATAAACGCTGTCGCCCTCCTGCAGATCCACGGGTTCATAGAACTCAGTCAAAAGCTGGATCGCGCCCGATAGGATATAGAGAAACTCCTCCCCATCGTGGCGCACCCAGTCATCGAACTCGTCGAAGGAGCGTGCATGGATCGCCGTGCGGTAGGGCAGCATGCGCTTGCGGCTGATCTCACCGCCCAGCAGTTCGTGCTCGTATGTGGTGGTGATGTGCTCGCGCCCCTCGCCCTTGCGGGTGATCGCCCGGCGCCCGGTGATCTTGTCACTGACCGGCGGCGTGAAAAGCTGCGGCACGTCGATGCCGAGCCCCCGGGCCAGCTTCTGAACCGCGTCGAAGGTCGGCGACATCTGCGCGTTCTCAATCTTCGACAGGGTCGATCGGGCGAGCCCAGCGCGCTTCGCTGCCTCCTCCAGCGTCCACTCACGGTCCTGGCGCAACTGGCGCACACGCTCCCCGAGGTTGAGCGGCGGAACCGCCTCCTCCGTCGCCGTCCCACGGGCAAGGCGCAGCAGGCTCTCGCCCGGCGGATCGGGTTGCTCGCTCATCACCAATGCCGTTCGGATTGCATGGAGACGCTCCTTGCTGCAAAGCTCACCTCCCTTGCCATAGCACGGATCGCACTGTCCAGATGCCGCCGCCACATGCGCCACCGCTGACCCGGTCGCTCTACGATCTCGGCCCGCCCGAGCCCTGCCCCGCACCCTTCAACATGGCGGATTACGTCATGCGGAAAAGCCGCGAGACGCCCGAGAAGACGGCGCTGATCGTGATTGAGGGCGAGGCCGGCGACATCGCCGAGATCTGGAACTTCGCCGCACTTGATCACGCGATCCGGGCCACGGCGGCGGGTCTGGTCGCGCGAGGCCTCGAGCCTGGCGACAGGGTCGCCCTGCGCATGGGCAATATCTCAGATTTCCCGATCCTGTTCTTCGGCACGATCGCGGCTGGTGGCATTGCCGTTCCGACCTCTGCGCAGCTCACAGAACCTGAGTTTACAGCGCTTCTGGCCGACATGACCCCGCGTTTCGTCGCGATGAGCGAGGATCTGTCGGTCACGCAGCTCCCTGCGGGTGCATCTCCGCTCCACCCGGCGGAGTGGCGGGGCCTCCGCGACACGCCGCCCATGGATCCGGTCGAGAGCGCGCCCGACGATCCGGCCTTCCTGATCTACACCTCCGGCACATCCGGGGGGGCAAAGGGTGTGCTGCACGCCCAGCGCTCCGCCTGGGCGCGGCGGATGATGTGGGCGGATTGGTACGGGCTTGGCCCGGATGACGTGATGCTGCATGCCGGGGCGTTCAACTGGACCTACACGCTTGGCACCGGCCTGACGGATCCCTGGGCTGCAGGTGCCACGGCGGTGATCCATACCGGCCCGGCCTCCGCCGAGGCGCTGCCCAGGATCGCCGAGCGTCACGACGCGACCATCCTCGCCGCCGTTCCGGGGATCTACCGGCGAATCCTGCGCACGGAACACCCCCTGGCACGGTCCTTCTCCGCGCTCCGCCACGCCCTCGTCTCAGGCGAGAGGATGCCCGAGACGCTTGCCGAGGCCTGGCGGGCGCGCACACAAAAACCGATCTACGAGGCGCTCGGCATGTCCGAGGTCTCCACCTACCTCTCCAGCGGCCCAAACTGTACCCCGCGCCCGGGCGCGATCGGCAGGCCGCAGACCGGGCGTCGGGTCGCGATCCTCGACGGCGCGGAACCGGCGCCGGTCGATGCCGAGGGCGCCCTCGCCGTCTCCACCCGCGATCCGGGCCTCATGCTGCGCTACTGGAACCGGCCGGATGAAACCGCGGCCGCCCGGCGCGGCGAATGGTTCCTCACTGGCGACCGTGCGGCAATGGATGCGGACGGCTACGTCACCTTCCTCGGCCGGTCCGACGATGTGATGACGGCCCAGGGCTACCGCGTCAGCGCGCAGGAGGTCGAGGACGTGCTCCTCACCCACCCCGGCATCGCCGAGGCGGGCGTGACCGAGGTGCGCCTGCGCGACGATCTCACCCTGATCGCCGCCTTCGTCGTGCCCGATGGTCCCTGGCCCGGCGAAGAAGCGCTCCGCGCTTTCTCGGCAACCCGTCTCGCGGCCTACAAATGCCCCCGGCTCTGGCAGGAATGCGACGCCCTGCCCCGAACCGCGAACGGCAAGCTTCTCCGCCGAAAACTGGCCCAGGATTTCGATCCGTCCGGGGTCGCGGGTCCGCGCCAACAGCCCCGGCAGGGCCCTGCCTGACAGGGACATGCCGGGGGAGAGGACGTCTCGCCCGGCACGGGCGAGCCCGCTTGGCTCACCCGCCTCCGCGCACCGGCGATCACGCGGCCGGGAGCGTACCGCCCTTTCAATTCCCCGTGAGACACCTTATTTTCCGCGTATGATATCCCTCGACATCATCTCAGACCCGATCTGCCCCTGGTGCTATATCGGCAAGTCGAACCTCGACCGCGCGATCGCAGAGGCCGGGTCGAATCCGTTCACCGAGAACTGGCGCATCTTCCAGCTCAATCCGGACATGCCCGCCGACGGCATTGACCGCAAAGAGTATCTGGAATGGAAATTCGGCGGGCCCGAAGGCGCGAAACAGGTCTATGGCCGCATCGCGGAGGCCGGTAAGGCCGCCGGGCTCGAGATGAACCTCGAAGCGATCCCGCGCACGCCGAACACCTTCGACGCGCACCGCCTGATCCGCTGGTCCCAGACCACCGGCGGCCAGGCATCGGTCGTCAACCAGCTCTTCCGCCGCTATTTCGTCGAAGGCCAGGATATCTCGGACCACGAGGTCCTGCTCGAGATCGCCGAAAGCGTCGGCATGGAGCGCGACGTCGTCGCCGAACTGCTCAACGGCGATGCCGATCGCGAGGCACTGCAGCAGGAAGAGCAAGCCGCGCGCCAGATGGGCGTCACCGGCGTTCCCTGCTTCATCATCAACGGCCGCCACGTCGTCCAGGGCGCTCAGGACACGGCGACCTGGCTCAAGATCATCGAAGAGCTCAACGCGGCGCTTGCCGCCCGTGAGGAGGCACAAGCATGAACAATTTCCTTACCACGCTTCAGAGCCTGTCGACATTCTGGGAGACATGGGTCTGCGTTGCGCTGCTGGCGGCCATGGGCATCGCCTCGGTCGTCCACCGCCTGAGATGCCCTTATATCAACGGCAAGAAGATCGCGAGCTACGACGAGGCGCGTACCGCGATCGACAGCCCGATCTTCGCTGGCCCGCGGTCTCTCGGCCTGATGCTGGCCGGGATCGCGATGTCAATCGCCGGTCTCTACATGCTCTACGGCGCGATCTCACCCGGCATCGGCTTCTCCCTGATCATCGTGGGTCTCGTCATCATGCAGACCGAGCCGATCCGGCTCCGGATCCGCGAGGCCGAGCATCGCGTCGTGACCTCCTGCGCCTACGATGAGGAAGCCCGCATCGCGGCGACGGAGACCCTTAAGGGCCGTTCGGACTGGCTGACCATGGTCTACTTCATCATGCTGGCCGGTGTGGTGGCGGGTCTGCTCGCCTTCTGAGCCAAACTCCAACGGTCATCGACCTTGGAATTCTAAGACCAAGCCCCGGCGCGAACCGCACCGGGGCTTTTTCGTGAGGCATCCGCCAGCTCAGGCGGCGTTCAGAGCCTGCCTGCCATGCGGCGCATGGAGGTCTATCGCGGGCCCTGCGGGCACCACGCCTGTGGGATTGATCGTCTCGTGGCTCGCATAATAGTGGAACTTGATGTGTTCCATGTTGGTCGTCTCGGCAACGCCCGGCCACTGGTAGAGTTCCAGCATATACCCCCAGAGCGACGGGTAATCCTGCAGACGCCGCATATTCGTCTTGAAGTGCCCGACATAGACCGGGTCGAACCGCACCAGCGTGGTCCAGAGCCGCCAGTCCGCCTCGGAGATCCGGTCGCCCATCAGATAGCGGTTGGTGCTCAGATGCGCCTCCAGCTCATCCAGCCGCTCGAACAGCTCCGTCACCGCCTCTTCATAGGCCTCCTGCGTCGTTGCGAAACCTGACCGGTAGACGCCGTTGTTGACAGAGTTGTAGATCCGCGTGTTCCACTCTTCGACCCCGTCGCGCAGGGCTTCGGGAAAGAAATCCTGCTTGTTGCCGGTGATCTCGTCGAAGGCTGAGTTGAACATCCGGATGATCTCGGAGCTTTCGTTCGAGACGATCTGGTCGGTCTGCTTGTCCCAGAGCACGGGCACGGTCACCCGCGTGGTCGCATCCGGCTTCGCCTTGGTATAGATCTGATGCATGAAGTCGAAGCCGAACAGGTGATCGCCCGTGGCGCCTGCGAAATCCGTCTTGAACTCCCAGCCGTTCTCCACCATCAGCGGATGCACGATCGAGACCGAGATATGCGGCTCCAGCCCCTTGAGGCTGCGGAAAATCAGCGTCCGGTGCGCCCAGGGACAGGCAAGCGAGACATAGAGGTGATAGCGCCCGCTCTCCGCCTTGAACCCGCCGGCACCGCTCGGACCCGCGGATCCGTCCGCCGTCACCCAGTTGCGGAAACTCGCATCCTGACGCACGAAGCGCCCACCGGATTTCTTGGTGTCATACCACTTGTCCTGCCACGTGCCGTCGACCAACAGTCCCATCAAAAGCCTCCATCGTTTGTCCTCGGGTGAAAATAGCCGCTTCCGGCCCGATTACATCCTGGGTCCGCATCAATTGATCTTTGCGCTTGGCGCAATGAGAGGCCCGATTACCAGTCTTTTTGCCGGAGAAACGCCGTTCTTGTCGGAAAACGGACAGAATCCAATCGCGCCATTGCGATCATCTCTTCAAGCTGGGTTGACGGAGAGCGCATGCAAACGACCAGGATCATCCACACTGTCTCCGCCCATGCCGAGGGAGAGGTGGGCGATGTGATCGTCGGCGGCGTGGCCCCGCCCCCGGGGGAGACGCTGTGGCAGCAGTCGCGCTGGATCGCGACCGACGGAACGCTCCGCGACTTCATGCTGAACGAGCCCCGCGGCGGCGTCTTCCGCCATGTGAACCTGCTCGTCCCGCCAAAGCATCCGGACGCGGATGCCGCCTGGATCATCATGGAGCCGTGCGACACACCGCCCATGTCGGGCTCCAACAGCATCTGCGTCGCCACAGTCCTGGTCGAGACCGGGATGGTGCCGGTCTCCGAACCCCTGACGCGCCTGACGCTCGAGGCACCGGGCGGGCTGGTCACCGCCGAGGTGAGCGTCGAGCGCGGCAAGGCGAAGCGGGTCACCATCACCAACCACCCAAGCTTCGCCGACAGGCTCGATGCGGTGATCGAGGTCGAAGGGGTCGGAGCGCTGACTGTCGATACGGCCTATGGCGGCGACAGTTTCGTGATCGTGGACGCCCCTGCCCTGGGCTTCGCACTCCTGCCCGACGAGGCGCGCGACCTTGCGTCCCTGGGCGTCAAGATCACGGCCGCGGCGAATGAACAGCTCGGCTTCTCCCACCCCGAAAACGCCGAGTGGGATCACATCTCCTTCTGCCAATTCGCCATGCCGCTCGAGGAGGCGGACGGCGCGCTTCTGGGCCGCAACGCGGTCGTCATCCGCCCCGGCAAGGTCGACCGCTCGCCGACTGGCACCGGGTGCTCGGCACGGACGGCCGTGCTCCATGCACGCGGTCAGCTCGCGCAGGGGCAGCGCTTTACCGGCATCTCGATCATCGGATCGAGGTTCGATTGCGAGATCGTCTCCGAGACCACTGTCGCCGGCCGCCCGGCGATCATCCCGCGCATCGCGGGGCGGGCGTGGATCACCGGCACCCATCAGCACATGCTCGACCCGGGCGACCCCTGGCCCGGCGGCTACCGGCTCTCCGACACCTGGCCCAAGGAAGGCTGACCCCATGCGCCCGTTCGAAGATATTCGCGTTCTCGATCTCACCCACGTTCTTGCAGGCCCGTTCGCGACCTACCAACTGGCCGTCCTCGGCGCCGATGTGATCAAGATCGAAAGTCCCGAGCACCCCGACATGATGCGCTGCGAAGGGGGCAATCCCAGCCTGAACCACCAGGGCCTCGGTACCTGGTTCCTGGGCCAGAACGCTGGAAAGCGCGCCATGACCCTCGACCTGCAAAGCCGGGAGGGCAAGGCCGTCCTCAGCCGCCTGATCGAGGGGGCGGATGTGCTCGTTCAGAACTACGCCGGCGACGCGATCAACCGGCTGGGCTTCGGGCCGGAGGCGTGCCACCAGATCAACCCTAGGCTCATCCACTGCTCGATGACCGGCTTCGGCCAGACCGGAACGAAAGCCGGGCACCCGGCCTATGACGTGGTGATCCAGGCGTTCTCGGGGCTGATGGCCGCCAACGGCGCCGATGCCGCCGAACGCATGCGGGTCGGCCCGCCGATGGTCGACTACGGCACTGGCGCGCAGGCGGCACTCGCGATCTCCGCGGCCCTCTATCAGCGCGACAAAACCGGAAAGGGGCAGACCATCGATGTGGCGATGACCGATTGTGCCCTGATGCTGATGAGCGGGCTGGTGGCCGAGACGCTGACCACCGGGAAAAGCCCGTCAGGGCACGGCAACCGCCACCCGGACTATGCGGGATACGGCGCCTACCCGACCGCCGAGGGCGAGATCACCATCGGCGCCTTCACCACCCCCCAGTTCGCCCGCATGTTCGAGACGCTCGGCGACCCGATCCGCGCCCGCGAGATCCGCGCCATGGAGCGATGGGAGATCGCCCATCACCGGGCAGAAGACGAGGCCCGGATCGAGCAGCGGCTTGCACGGCGGTCCGCCGAGGAATGGGAGGCGCTCCTGAACGCGAACCACGTCCCCGCCGCGCGCATCCGTCCGGCTGGGGAGGCAATCGCGACAGCCCAGATCGCCTCTCGCGGGGTCTTGCAGCCCTGCCCGGACCTCGAGGCCGCCGGCGGCCCTGCGAGGCTGCCCGTGGCCGGTTTCGCCTTCGCCCATGGCGGGCCCGAGGCACGGGGCACGCCACCCCGGCACGGGGAGCACACAGACGAGATACTGGCAGAGGCCGGATATCGCCCGGATGAGATTGAGAAACTTCGGGCTGCCGGCGCAATCTGAGTTTGCAGTCTAAAATTATTTTAAAACTTTTGCGCCGCAACAGGGTTGTAAACTTAAAGCTCTTCGTGTAGCCGACGCGTCCCGCTGATCAGGAGGAACAACATGACACCGACCGACCTTCGACCGATCGATGCCGATGTGCATACGCCTGATCACTGCGATCACTGCAATGAAGTTACATGCTCGGCCGATCCTTGTGCGACCCAGTGGGTTGCCCGGCGCCGGCGCAATCAGGCGATCCTGCCGACCCGTCTGCCCCAGCCAGTGCGCTGGTAACCATTAGGCGGCCTTCTTAGCCGCTTTTGCGATTTTTGCGAGATCTCTTGCGACGATGAAGGCGCCGTTGACGCGGGCCTTGTCCTCGGCCCAGTCGCGCCGCAGGACGAGCTTGTTGTCGCGCACCTTCGCGAGGCCCCTCTGGTCCTGGAGGAACCCGACCAACCCAGCCGGGTCGGCAAACTTGTCGTTCCTGAACTGGATCGTGCACCCCTTTGGTCCAGTGTCCATTTTCGCGATCCCGGCGCGCTTGCACATCGCCTTGACGCGCACGACCCGAAGCAGCGTCTCGACCTCGCTCGGCGGCTTGCCGAACCGATCATGGAGCTCCGCTGCGAAACCTTCCAGCTCGGTCTTCGTCTCGAGACCGGATAGGCGGCGGTAGAGGCCGAGCCGGACATCGAGATCGGTGATGTAGTTCTCCGGGATCAGCACCGGCACGCCGAGGTTGATCTGCGGCGCCCAGGTCTCGTCCTCATCGACCGTCGCCGCCGTCGCGCCGGAGCGGATCTTGGCAATCGCCTCCTCCAGCATCTCCTGATAAAGCTCGAAGCCGACCTCCTTGATATGGCCGGACTGCTCCTCGCCCAAGAGATTCCCCGCCCCCCGGATATCGAGGTCATGGCTCGCCAACGTGAAGCCAGCCCCCAGCGTATCGAGGCTTGAGAGCACCTTCAGCCGCCGTTCCGCCTGCGGCGTCAGGGGCTTGCGCGGCGGTGTTGTGAAATACGCATAGGCGCGGAGCTTCGCCCGGCCGACCCTGCCGCGGATCTGGTATAGCTGCGCCAGTCCGAACATATCCGCCCGGTTGACGATCAGGGTGTTGGCCGACGGGATATCCAGCCCACTCTCGATGATCGTGGTCGCCAGCAGCACATCGTACTTGCCGTCATAGAACGCGTTCATCCGCTTATCGAGCTCACCCGCCGCCATCTGGCCATGTGCTACGACGACCGAGACCTCCGGCACCTGATCGCGCAGGAACTCCTCCGCTTCCGGGATGTCCGAGATGCGCGGGACGACGAAGAACGACTGCCCGCCCCGGTAATGCTCGCGCAGCAGGGCCTCGCGGACCGTCACCGAGTCGAACGGGCTGACATAGGTGCGCACTGCAAGCCGGTCGATTGGCGGGGTTGCGATGATCGACAACTCCCGCACCCCAGACATCGCCAGTTGCAGGGTCCGCGGGATCGGCGTCGCGGTCATGGTCAGCACATGGACGTCCGAGCGGAGCTCCTTCAACCGCTCCTTGTGCTTCACGCCGAAGTGCTGCTCCTCATCGATGATCAACAGGCCAAGATTACAGAACTTGACCTGTTTCGACAGCAGCGCATGGGTGCCGACGACGATAGAAATCTCTCCATCTTCCAGCCCCTTGCGGGTCAAAGTTGCCTCACTGTTCGAGACGAAACGCGAAAGTTGACGAACCCTCAGCCCGGTCCCCTTGAACCGTGCGGTGAACTCCTTCGCATGCTGGCGCGCGAGCAGCGTGGTCGGCGCAACGAGCGCGACCTGCAGCCCGCTGGCCGCTGCGACGTAGGCCGCGCGCAGCGCCACCTCCGTCTTGCCGAAACCGACATCGCCGCAGACCAGCCGGTCCATCGGGCGGCCGGAGGCCAGATCGCCCAGAACCGCCTCGATGGCGCCAAGCTGATCATCGGTCTCCTGATAGGGAAAGCGCGCGCAGAACTCGGCATAGGCCTCGCCCGGCTCGACAACCTCGCCCTGGCGCAACTCGCGCTCCGCCGCGATCCGGATCAGCTTGTCGGCCATATCCCGGATCTTGGCCTTCATCTTGGCCTTCTTGGCCTGCCAGGCACCGCCGCCGAGCCGGTCCAGCTCGCCTGCTTCCTGTCCATATCGGCTCAGGAGTTCAATATTCTCCACCGGGAGGTAAAGCTTTGATTCACCCGCATATTCCAGCGCGAGGCACTCATGCGGCGCACCGATTGCGGTGACCGTCTCCAGCCCCTGATACCGACCGACCCCGTGGTCGAGATGGACCACCAGATCGCCCGGTGTCAGCGATTGCGCTTCGGTCAGGAAATTCTCGGCCCGGCGTCCCTTGCGGGCGCGGCGGATCAGCCGGTCACCGAGTACATCCTGCTCCGAGATCACGGTCAGATCATCGGACTGGAACCCCTGCTCCAGCCCCCAGACCATGCAGGAGACACCAGTGATCTTCTCCCAGCGGTCGACGGATTGCACATCCGCGAGCCCGTGATCGCTGAGCAGACCGATCAGCCGCTCCCGCGCGCCCTCGGAATAGCTCGCCAGAACCACCGGACCCACCTTGGCCCGCGCCTGCACATGCTCGACCAGCTTGTCGAAGATATTTACCCCGTCCTGCTGACGCTCCGGCGCGAAATTCCGCCCCTGCCGTCCGCCTGCATCGACAATTCCGGGCCCGAGCGGCTGTTTGTGCGGGGTGAAGGCCTTGATCGCCCGGCCCTGCAACGCCGCGCGCCATCCCTCCGGTCCAAGATACAGCGCCTCGGGCGCGAGCGGCCGGTACGGCACGTCGTGCTTGCCCGCCATTGAGAGCGCTTCTTCCCGCGCGTTGTAATGGTCCGCAACGGTGTCCGCCCGGGCTCTAAGAGCTTCCTCGATCTGCGCATCCAGCGTGACCGGCGCATCGGGCAGATAGTCAAACAGCGTCTCCAACCGCTCATGGAACAGCGGCAGCCAGTGCTCCATTCCCTGATGCTTGCGCCCCTCCGACACGGCGGCATAGAGCGGATCGTCGAGCCGCGCGGCGCCAAACGTCTCGCGGTAGCCTGTGCGGAAGCGCGTGATCGCCTGCTCGGTCAGCGTGATCTCCGAGGCGGGTGCAAGCTCGACCCGCGCGACCTGCTCTATCGTCCGCTGGCTTTCGGTGTCGAAGCGCCGTGCGCTTTCCAGAACATCGCCGAAGAAATCGAGCCGGACGGGATATGCGTCTCCAGGTGGGAAAATGTCGATGATCCCGCCCCTTACGGCAAAATCTCCGTGTTCGATGACGGTGGAGACGCGGTTGAACCCCATACCTGTGAGCCACGCCACTAGCCCATCGATATCGATCTGTTGGCTCGCCTCGGCGACAAAGCTGCTCTCCGCGACCCAGGCCACTGGCGGCACACGCTGTGTTGCGGCGTTGAGCGTTGTCATAAGAACCCCGGGCCGGTCGAACCCGTCGGCCAGTGCGGCGAGAGCCGCCATCCGGGGCGCCGCGATCTCGGGATTTGGAGAGACCCGGTCATAGGGCAGGCAGTCCCAGGCCGGAAACGTCAGGACCGGCAGGACCGGGGCGAACACCGCCAAGGCTTCTGTCATCGCCGCAGCCCGGGCATCGTCCCGCGCGACATGGATCACCGGCCCGCCGGTCTTTGCCACCAGCTCCGCGAGGTAGTGCGCATCCCACCCCTCCGGCGCGCCACAAACAGTGATCGCGCCCGAAGCGGATTTCGCGCCGTGCGTCTCAGATATCGTCATGCGCCGCGAGGTAGCGCCGCGCCGCTCTCGTTGCAAGAGTCACGCGATCACAGGGGGTTGCCGAGCGGCCAGATGGCAGTACAACCTGTGCGCAAAACAAGACAAACCACCCAGGAAACCCCCAGGATATGCCAATACCTTCGCCCGCGCCGTTCCCAATCAACCGCCCGCGGCGGTTGCGCCAGGCGCCTTGGATCCGTGCAATGGTCGCCGAGAACACGCTCAGCCCCGCCGATTTCATCTGGCCCTGCTTCGTGATCGAGGGCGAGGACAAGGCCGAGGCGATCGAGACCATGCCGGGCGTCGAGCGGCTGAGCGTCGACCGCCTGGTCGCTAAGGCGGCAGAGGCTGCGGATCTCGGCATCCCCGCCATCGCGATCTTTCCCAACACGCCCGATGACAAGAAAACGCCGGAGGCGGAGGAGGCCTGGAACCCCGAAAACCTCGTCTGCCGCGCCACCCGCGCGGTTAAAGCAGCCGTGCCGCAGATCGGTATCATGCTCGATGTCGCCCTCGACCCCTACAACTCGGCAGGCCATGACGGCCTCGTCCGCGACAGCGTGGTCCTGAACGACGAGACCCTGCTCGCGCTCGAAAAGCAGACCCTGAACCAGGCCGCGGCGGGCGCCGACATTATGGGGCCGTCGGACATGATGGACGGCCGCGTCGGCGTCATGCGCCGGGCGCTGGAGGAACATGATTACCAAAACGTAATGATTATGACTTACGGAGCGAAATACGCCTCCGCCTTCTACGGCCCGTTCCGCGATGCCGTCGGCTCCGGCAATGCCCTCAAGGGCGACAAGAAGACCTACCAGATGGATTACGCCAATTCCGACGAAGCGATCCGGGAAGTGATGATGGACCTCGACGAAGGCGCCGACATGGTGATGGTCAAACCCGGCATGCCCTATCTCGACATCTGCTGGCGCGTCTCTTCAGAGCTGAAAGTCCCGACCTTCGCCTACCAGGTCTCCGGCGAGTACGCGATGATCAAGGGCGCCTCGGGCAACGGATGGCTCGACGCGCGCGCCGGCATGTTCGAGAGCCTGATGGGCTTCAAGCGCGCAGGTTGCAGCGGCATCCTGACCTACTTCGCGCTGGAAGCCGCGCGCGCCTTGCGAGACGGATGAGCGAGGCACCGGGCTATCGGGTCCCCGAGCAGCTTATCAGGGACCGCGGAGAGGACTGGATCCTCGTCCACCCGATCCCGCCGGAGCTGGAAGCCGAGGTCGGCGCGTTCTCCGCCCGGCGCCGCATCTCCCTGCGCCGGATCATCGGCGACCGCGACCAGCGGGAGAAAATGCTTTCGAGCCCGATCCGGCCCGACCGTATCGCCGCCATCCTGATCGATGGGCGCGTGATCGGCTGCCTCTCGTACCGGGTCGACGGCAAGGGCTCGATCATGCCCCGGATCCGCAGCTTCTGGCGGGAGTACGGCCTCGTCTCCGGCACCTCGCGCTGGATCGGGACCGAGCTCACCCTGCGCCGGGGCAGGCCGGATGAGCTCTATGTCGAAGGGTTTGCGGTCGCGTCCGAGGCGCGCGGCATGCGCCTCGGCTCGGCGCTGCTGAAATGGCTGAGCGGCGAGGTGATCCGCCTCGGCAAATCCGCCTGGCGCACAGAGATGCCCGATGGCCACCATGAAGCCGCCCGCGCCTACGAACGCTCAGGCGCAAGGCGGGAGCGTATCGTGCCCATGGGCCCCTTCGCCGCGATCATCGGGTCAAAGGCCATGACGCTCTACCGCTGGACCCCTCCCGGAACCTGAGGGCTGGCTTCCCAGCCCTCCCTCCCTATCTATCAGAATGAAAGGGAGGCTCCTATGATCCGATTGTTTCTGCTGCTTTTTCTGATCCCTGTCGCCGCAGCCGCCAACACCTACGACACCAGCGCGGGCAAGGTGAAGGTCGCGACTGTCGTCGAGGGGCTCGACACACCCTGGTCGGTCGCCTTCCTGCCCGATGGCGGGCTCTTGATCACCGAACGTGACGGGGAGCTTCTGCATTTCACCCAAGACGGAGAGCGGCGAGAGATCAACGGCGTGCCCGAGGTCTACGCCCGCAATCAGGGCGGCCTTTTCGATGTCCTCGTGCCGCGTGATTTCGCCGAGACCGGGCAAATTCTCCTTACCTATGCCGAACCGCGCCGCGGCGGTGCGGGAACAGCCTTGGCAGCAGCGCGCCTGAACGCGGCGGACGGCCGTCTCGAGGATCTGAAGGTGCTCTTCCGCATGACCGAGCCCACACGCGGCGGTCGGCATTTCGGCGGGCGCATCGTCGAGGCTGGCGACGGCACCCTCTTCCTCAGCACCGGCGACAGGGGAGAACGGCCTTCGGCGCAGGAGATGGATCTGCACAACGGCAAGATCATCCGCATCAACCGCGACGGCTCCATCCCCTCCGACAACCCCTTCATCGACGGGCCGACGCCCGAGGTCTGGACCCTCGGGCACCGCAATCCGCAGGGCCTCGCCATCGACGCGGAAGGCCGGCTCTGGACCAACTCCCATGGCGCGCGCGGCGGTGATGAGATCAACCTGATCGAGCCCGGCAAGAACTACGGCTGGCCAGTGATCTCTTACGGTCGGCACTATGTCGGTGGCACGATCGGCGTAGGCCCGCGCAAGGAGGGGTTGGAACAGCCGAAACATTACTGGGATCCCTCGATCGCCCCATCGGGGCTCGCCATCTACTCCGGCAAGCTCTGGCCGGAATGGGAGGGCAGCCTGCTTGTCGGCTCGCTGAAGTTCGACCTTATCTCGCGGCTCTCACGTAACGGCACCGAAGTGACGGGCGAGGAAGAACTCCTCCGCGATGAATTCGTGCGCATCCGCGATGTGCGCGAAGGCCCGGACGGCGCGATCTGGTTCCTCGCGGTCGGCGATGGCGCGCTGATGCGGATGTCGCCGGCCGAATAAGGCTTGGCTCGGCTCATGGCGGCCGTTAAGCCTGCCGCCATGAGCCGTTTCACCAAACTCGTCGACGCCCTCCCGGCGACCATTCCCTTCGTGGCACCCGAGGAGACCGAGCGCCTGCGCGGCCGCCCGTTCGCCGCCCGGATCGGTGCCAATGAGAGCGTTTTCGGCCCCTCTCCCAAAGCACTCGCCGCCATGCAGCGCGCGGCGGCGGAAAGCTGGATGTACTGCGATCCGGCCAGCCACGACCTCTGCCAAGCACTTGCGGTCTTCCACGGCATCCCCGTCGATGCCATCCGGGTCGGCGAGGGGATCGACGGGCTCTTCGGCCTCGTCGTCCGCCTACTGGTCGAGCCCGGCAGCGCCGTGGTGACCTCCGCCGGTGCCTACCCCACCTTCAACTACCACGTTGCAGGCTTCGGCGCCGTGCTCCACACGGTCCCCTACCACGACGACCATGAAGACCCGGAGGCCCTGGCCGCCAAGGCGCATGAGGTCGATGCGCGGCTCGTCTATCTCTCGAACCCTGACAATCCGATGGGCACCTGGCACGGGGCTGACACCATCGCGGCACTTCTCGACCGCTTGCCCACGGGCTGCACCCTAGTGCTCGACGAGGCCTATATCGAGTTCGCGCCAGAGGGCACGGCCCTGCCCTTCGACGTCGCCGACCCCCGCCTCCTGCGCTTTCGGACTTTCTCCAAGGCACGCGGCATGGCGGGCCTCAGGATCGGCTATGTGATCGGCGCGCCCGAGACAGTCGGCGGCCTCGACCGGATCCGCAACCACTTCGGCGTCAACCGCGTGGCACAGGCTGGCGCGCTCGCCGCGCTCGCCGATGACGCGCATCTCCAGGATGTTCGCCGTAAAGTGGTAGAAAGCAGGAACCGGATCGCAGAGATCGCAGCGGAGAACGGGCTGACATCGATCCCCTCGGCGACCAATTTCGTCGCGGTCGATTGCGGCCGCGACGGTGCCTACGCCCAGAGCGTGATGAAGGCGCTCATGGAACTCGATATCTTCGTCCGAATGCCGGGAATCAGTCCGCTCAACCGCTGCATCCGGGTCAGTTGTGGCACCCCGGAGGACATGGATCTGCTGTCCCAAGCCCTCCCCAAAGCACTCTCCGCAGCAGAATAAGGCGCCAAAACCGGATTATTCTTCTCTAATGGTTCAAATCGGGACATTTTCTTTGCCACTTTTTCGAATTAAGGCAGCTCTCGCCACATTTTAGACTGGCTTTACGGAAAATGTGGCGGCAAAGTGGCGGTGTCCGAGGGAGAGAGAGGTTCTCCAGGCCTCTTTCACCTCGGACATGAACCTCCCAAAACGCATGATTGATCGCCGCCCGGGTGCCGTTTAGGTTCGCCGCAGGCAGGCGCGCAGGATCTCTTATGGCCCATCCCCTCAGCGGTGCGGATATCGGCACCTTGATTTCGGTGTTCCGCGACGGCGGCGCGCCCGACCGGCTGGGATCCGCGCTCGGCATCGCGGGGGCAGCGCTTGGCCGGGCACCCCTCTCGGCGCTTGAGCACGCGCTGATCACACCGGGCACCCCGCGGCCGGAGCAGTTACAACCTCCGGTCTTCATTCTCGGCCATTGGCGCTCGGGCACCACGCATCTATACAACGTCATGAGCCTCGGCGAGTTCGGCTATGTCCCCCCGGTCGCCGTCGGCCTGCCGTGGGACATGCTGGGCCTCGCGCGCCTCATCCGCCCGTTCCTCGAACGCCAGCTCCCCGAGACCCGGTTCATCGACAACATTCCCGTCACTCCTACCAGCCCGCAGGAGGACGAGATCGGCATCGCCAGCATGTCACCGCTCTCCTTCTACCACGGAATCTACTTCCCGAAGGCCTTCGACCGGCTGATCGACCGTGGGCTGTTCTTCGACGGGTGCACCCCGGATCAGATCCAGGCGTGGAAGGAGCGTTTCCTCCTCTTCCTGCGCAAGCTCGCCCATGCGCAGGGGCAGCCGCTTCTGATCAAGAACCCTGTCTACACCGCCCGCCCCGCGCTCTTGGCCGAGATGTTCCCGGGCGCGAAATTCATCCACATCCACCGCAATCCCTTCGATGTCTTCCTCTCGATGCGGAACTTCTACCGGAAACTGCTGGCGGAACTGGCGCTCCAGGATGTGCCAGCCGATCTCGACATCGATGCCACGATCACCCGGGTCTACGCCCGGATGATGCAGCGCTTCGAGAAGGAGACCGCCGACTGGCAGGCGCCGGGTTTCGTCGAACTGCCCTACGATCTGCTCGACACCCGGCCGATGGAGGCGCTGGAGCGGATCTACACCACCCTCGACCTGCCCGGCTTTGCCACAGCGGCGCCCAAGTTCCGTGCTTACCTTGATACGGTGAAAAGCTTTCAGAAGAATGGGTTCCGGGGCGATATTGAAGCGGTTCGCAAGGTCGAAGAGCACTGCGCCCCCTGGATCGCAAAATGGGGATACGAAGCACCGGTGCCCGCATGAAACGCCTCGTGATCTTTCTCTCGGTTCTGTTGACGATCGGTGCGGCGATCTTTGCCTGGCTGCTCTTCAAGCCCATTAGCCCTGTGTCTGCGCAGCTTGGCGCGTCGGCCTGCCAGCGCGTGGCGCTCATCGACCAGGCAACGGGCGCGGAGGTCTCAGGCGTCGAGGATATAGCCCAGCTTCCGGACGGCACGCTTCTGCTCTCGGCCCATGACAGGCTCGACCCGCTGAAGCCGGATGGCGGCGTCTACGCGCTCGATCCGGGAGTGATGGCTGAAGGCCGGGCAGAGGTTGCGAGCGTGATCGACCCGGCCGATACCGGCGGCAGCCTGCGCCCGCACGGGATCGCGGTGACCCGCTCGGGAAGCCAGCTCGCCCTCGTCAATCGCGGCCGCGACGGGATCAACAGCATCGATGTCTTTGCACTAGAAGACGACCGCTGGGCACCGATCGACCGGCGGGTGGCGGAGCAGTACTGCCGCGCGAACGACCTCGACTTCTCCCGCATGATGACCGGGCGTGTCGTCGTCAGCATCGACCGCCGCTCCTGTTCGCTCGACATGGGCGACCTCTTGGGCGTGATCCCGACCGGTTCGCTTGAGTTCTTCGTGCCGGGTGACGGGGAGACGCCGTTCGTCATGGGCGGGCGGAACTTTCCGAACGGCATCGCCGATCTCTGGATCGCTGAGACCCGCGCCAGCCGCATTTCGACCCCGATGCTTCGCCCCGGGGGAACGGGTGTCACTTCGATCAAGCTGCCCGGCGGGCCGGACAACATCTCGATGGTCAACCGGCGCACCGCGCTCGTGGCCGTGCATCCATCGCTCCTGAAACTCGGCGCCTACCGCTATGGCTGGTTTAGCAAGGCGCCGAGCAGGGTCGTTCAGGCAGATCTTGCCAACGGCTCGACGACGGTTTTGTTCGATGATCCAACGGGCGAGGTCTTCTCAGGTGCCACGGTGGCGGTGAAGGCCGATGATCAGCTCGTCATCGGCTCGGTCATCGATTCGGGCCTCCTCGTCTGCAGCGGCCTATGACGCGTGTTCTGGTCACCGGCGCCGCTGGCTTTCTCGGCCGACATCTGGTGCGTCTCCTGACCGAGTACGGAAACGAGGTCACAGCCTTCGATCTCGCGTTCGACCCGCCGCTCGACAGCGGCGCTGATATCATCAAGGGCTCGGTCACCAATCAGGGCGATGTCGCGCGGGCGGTGATGGACTGCGACGCGGCGATCCATTGCGCGGCGATCACCGGCCTCTGGGCGAAGGACCCCAACGACTTCACCCGGGTGAATGTCGAGGGCACGCAGACTGTGCTCGACTCCGCTTTTGCAGCCGGGATCACCCGTGTCGTGCATGTCTCGAGCTTTGTCACCCTGATCACCGGCGGGCGCGGCGATTTGGAGACGGTCGATGAGCGGCTCGAACTCCCGGTCGAGGCGATGCTCGGCCCCTATCCGCGTTCCAAGCGCGAGGCGGAGCTTCTCTGCCGCGCGCATCCCGCCGGGCCCATGATCGTGCAGCCGACCGCGCCGATCGGCCCCGGGGATCACTCCCTGACCCCGCCCAGCCGGATGCTGAGCGAGATGGCGAATGGCGACCTGCCCGCCCTGATCGACTGCACGTGGAATTTCGTCGATATCCGCGATCTGGCGGAGGGTGTCATTGCAGCGCTAGAGATCGGGCGGGAGGGACGGCGCTACCTCCTCGGCGGCACCAACATGACAACCGGAGAGTTCGCCGCGCTGTTCCAGAAGGTCGCCGGCCGCCCGGCGCCCCGGATGCGCGTGCCCCACTGGGTCGCGCTGGCCGCCGCCAAGGCCGAGGCAGCGATCGGCGCCATCCGCTCCGGCCCGCCAAAGGCACCGCTGACCGGCGTGCGCCTCGCAGGCCCGCGCCGCCAGTTCGACATCTCGCGCGCCATGGCCGAGCTCGAATACACCATCCGAGATCCGGAGGAGAGCTTCCGCGACGCGCTGACATGGATGGCTGAGGCTGGGCAGATCGACCAGGGGCCAAAGTCTAACCCGTAGGGTAGACCCTGCCCTTCCATGCGCCGCCCTGCCCGCGCCAGTGCCGCCGGGCCGAATCGAGCGTCATTGCCATGTAGAACACCGCCGCGACCGGCAGAAACAGCGCCGCAACCGGCATCAGGCCGTAAAGTCTCACAGTTGGCGCATAGGCGAAGGCCATCAGCGCCCACGCCGCCGCCCCGGTTGAGACCAACGCCGCATCGCCCTGGACCAGGCCCTGCACGAGCCCGACCGGCCCGGCGAGATAGACAAGTGCCATCCCCAGCGTCGATCCGACCAGAAGCCAGGGCGAATATCCAAGCTGCGTGAACGCCGTCCGCGCCACCATCGTCCAGATCGAGCCCAGCGCGCGGTTGTCCCGCATCGACCGGACCTCACCCGCCGACAGGCCCAGCCACACCGGGTGCCCGGCCGCTTTGATCTTCGCGCCAAGCGTACAATCGTCGATCAGCGCCCCGCGGATCGACTGGATCCCGCCGATCGCCTCCAGCGCCTCACGGCGGAGCAGCATGCAGCCCCCGGCCGCCCCGGCCACCTTGCTCTCGGGCGCGTTCACCAGCGCGAACGGATAGAGCTTTTGGAAGAAGAAGACGAAGGCCGGAATCAGAAGCCGCCCCCAGATCCCCCGCGAATCGAGCTCCGCCATTAGCGAGACGAGCCCCAGCCGCTCCGCCTCCGCCTTCGCGACCAGGGCCGTAAGGGTCCCTGGCGCGTGCAGGATATCTGCATCCGTCAGCAGAACGTACCGCGCCCCGGGCGCCGCATCCCGCGCCGCCGTCTCCCCGGTTTGCAGCGCCCAAAGCTTGCCGGTCCAGCCAGGCTCCAACTCCGGCGCGTCGATGACGCTCACCTGCCGCAGGCCCTGGATGCGGCGCGCGATGGCGCCGGTGCCGTCTGTCGAGCCGTCATCGACCAGAATGATCGAGAAATCGCCGGGATACGCACTTCTCTGATGCGCCTCCAGCACCGCGCCGATCGTCTCCGCCTCATCCCGCGCCGGGATGATCGCGATCACCCCGGGCCAGTCGGCCAGCGTCCCTGCCTGCCCCAGCCTTTGATCGGCGCACCAGAACCCGCCCCGAAAGAACAGGAGCCCCAGCCAGATCAGAACCGAGAGGAGAGCGAGCACCAGCATCCCCCGCCGATACAGCGGCCCCCGCCCATTCACAACCGCAATAGCGGCGCCGTGGCGCAATTGTGTTTCTGTGACCCGCGCATTAGGTTGCGTCGCAATGAATAATGAGGCCGGGATGGCGGCGGACACCACACTCTCCGACACCACGGTGGAGGCACCTTCGGGCAAAGGGGCGGGGGACGAGAATTTTCCCGTCGGTTCACGCCTTATCGCTGCCCGGCACCGTCCGCACGTGATGCGCTACTACGCGTTCGCGCGCGGCACGGATGATATCGCCGACAATCCCGATCTGAGCCCGGAGGAGAAGGTCCGCCGCCTCGATCTCTGCGATGCAGGGCTCGAGCCGGGCGCCGCCGCCCCCGACATCTCGACACGACTGCGCGATTCGATGGCCAAGACCGGGGTGGACCGCTCCTGCGCCTCGGACCTGCTTGTCGCCTTCCGCTGGGATGCGACAAAGCTACGCTACAAGGATTGGAACGATTTGCTGGAATACTGCCGGTATTCCGCGCACCCCGTCGGGCGCTATCTCCTCCAGCTCCACGGCGAAAGCCCCGCCACCGCCCCCGCCGGAGATGCCCTCTGTGCCGCGTTGCAGGTTCTGAACCACCTGCAGGATCTCGGCGATGACCGCAAAGCGCTCGACCGGGTCTACCTTCCGCAGGACTGGATGGAGGAGGAGGGGATCGATGTCACCCATCTCGATGCCGAGCGCGAAAGCCCGGGCCTGCGCCGCGTGATCGAACGCTGCCTCGACGGGACCGATGGGCTGCTCGACCGGGCAGAACCGCTGGCGGGCATGATCCGCGACCGCCGGCTCGGGGCCGAGGTTGCCGTGATCCAGCGCCTTGCCCGCCGCCTCTCCGCCCGTCTGCGGCGGGAGGATCCACTCGCGGGCCGCGTAAAGCACTCGAAATGGGACCTCACGCTCGGGCTTCTGTCCGGCATCGGCCGCCTGATCGGGGGACGGTCATGACCATCGCCGTCGATCCGCTCGGCGCCGGGCTCGACGCGCTTGCCCCGCTGCCAGCCGTGGCGGGCACCGACCCGAAACGGGTCGCGCGGGCGATCACCGAACGCTCCGGCACCTCCTTCGGCCCCGGCATGAAGATTCTGCCAAAGGCGCGGCGCGAGGGGATGTGGGCGCTCTACGCCTTCTCCCGCGTGATCGACGACATCGCCGATGAGGACTGGCCGCTCGATGACAAGCACCGGCTGCTCGATGACTGGCGACAGGAGGTCGGGCGGATCTACGACGGCCAACCGCTCTCGGCCGTCGGTCATGCGCTGGTCGAACCCGTACGGCTATTTGATTTGCCGCGTGCGGAGTTTCTTGCCCTCATAGACGGCATGCAGATGGACGCAGACGGGCCCATGGTCGCCCCACCAATCGCCGATCTGAGGCTCTACACCCGCCGGGTCGCAGGCGCGGTCGGGATGATCTCGATGCGGATCTTCGGCGCCTGGACCGGCAGCGCGTCAGAGCGGTTTGCCCTTTCGCTCGGCGATGCGTTCCAACTCACCAACATCCTGCGGGATGTCAAGGAGGACGCCGCCCTCGGCCGTCTCTACCTGCCGCGCGAGATCCTGGAGCATCATGGCCTGCCCTTCACCTCCGATGCGATCCCGGGTCACACCGGGCTGCCCGATGCCGCGCGCGAAATCGGCGCATTGGCACGCGCAGAATTTGAGAAGGCACGGGCTGAGATCCCCGCCCATTCCCGCCGTACCCTGATGCCCGCCCTCATGATGATGGGCGTCTACGAGAGCTATCTGGCGCAGATGGAGGCCATGGACTTCGATCTCGCAGCACCGATCCGCCTGTCGAAGCCGCAGAAAGTCTGGCGCGGCTTCCGCGCCGTCCTCTGGCCCGGAGCGCGCGCTTATGCCTGACGGCACCGTTCATATCGTCGGCGCCGGCCTCGCCGGGCTTTCGACCGCGCTGCGTCTCGCCAGCCAGGGGCAGAAGGTGAAGATCTGGGAAGGGTCAAGCCATGCGGGCGGGCGCTGTCGCTCGTTCTTCGAGGCAAAACTCGATCGTCAGATCGACAACGGCAATCACCTGGTGCTGACCGGCAACCACTCGGTGCGCGATTACCTCGCGCTTGCCGGGGCCTCCGACAGGCTGAAAGCAGCGCCGGACGCGCATTTCCCGTTCGCGGACATCAAGACCGGCCAGCGCTGGACCGTGCGCATGAACAAGGGGCCGCTGCCCTGGTGGGTCGCCTCCGCCGCCCGGCGGATCCCCGACACCAGGTTTCTCGACTACCTGCGCGGCGCGGCACTCGCACTCGCGGGCAAGGACACGACGGTCGCCGAGGCGATCACCGACCGCGGCCCGCTCTGGAACCGGTTTTGGGAGCCGATGACGCTCGCCGTCCTCAACACCACGCCCGAGAAGGGCGCGGCCCCCCTGCTCTGGCGCGTCTTCCGCGAAACCTTCGCACGCGGCGAGGCTTATTGTCGACCAATGTTCGCGCCGGAAGGGCTTGGCGAGGCGCTGGTCACTCCCGTTGTCGCCCGGTTGGAGGAGCTCGGCGTCGAGATCAGCTATTTCGCCCAGCTCAAGCAGATCGAGACGACCGAGGACCGCGCGGCGCGCCTGGTCTTCAACGACGGCCGCGCCGAGGAGATCGGCGCCTCCGACCGCATCGTCCTCGCCCTGCCCCCGGCACGGCTCGGCAATGTGCTACCCGAACTGGAGCTGCCCGGCGACACCCATGCGATCCTGAACGCGCATTTCGTCGTGCCCGATCCGGCGCTCCTCAAGGACGCGCCGCCCCTGATCGGGGTCCTGAATTCGAAAACCCACTGGATCTTCGTGCGCGGCGATGTGGTCAGCCTGACGATTTCGGCGGCCGATCAGATGGAGGTCCTGGGTGGCGATCGGGACACGCTTCTTCAACAATTATGGATCGAGACTTGCGCCGCGCTCAACCTGGGGGCAATTAACTACATCAGCGGACGTATTCTCACGGAGCGGCGAGCGACGTTTGACCAGTCGCCCTCCGGTGTGGCAAAGCGACCAAACGCATCCACTGCGCTGCACAATCTCTATCTTGCAGGAGATGCCACAAACACTGGCCTACCCGCCACGATAGAAGGGGCTATCCGGTCCGGAGAGACCGCAGCCCGACTGGCGGCCTAGAGGGAGCAGGTGATGGACGGGGCAGAATACGCCGAACCGGTGATGCGCAGCCGCGCAGACCGCCGTGCGCGCATCCTGAGCCAGCGCGAAAAGCTCTGGGATATGCAGCAGGACGATGGCCACATCGTCTTCGAGCTCGAGGCCGACTGCACGATCCCCGCCGAATACATCCTGCTCAGGCATTTCCTGGGCGAGATCGACGAGCCGCGCGAGGCGCGCATCGCCCGCTATCTCCGCCAGACGCAGAACAATGACGGCTCCTGGCCGCTCTACCACGACGGCGCCGGCAACATTTCGGCGACCGTGAAGGCCTATTGGGCGCTGAAGCTTGCGGGCGAAGATATCGATGCGCCCCACATGGCCCGCGCACGCTCGTGGCTCCTGAGCCAGGGCGGCGCAGCAAAAGCGAACGTCTTCACCCGGATCATGATGGCGCTCTTCCGCCAGATCCCGTGGCGCGGCATGCCCTGCATCCCGGTCGAGGCGGTCCTGATGCCGGAGTGGTTCCCGTTCCACATGTCCAAGATCGCCTATTGGTCCAGGACCGTCCTGACCCCGCTCCTGATCCTCTATGCCAAGCGGGCCAAGGCCGTGAACCCGACCGGGCTCGACATCCGCGAGCTCTTCATCGTCGAGCCCGAGATGCAGAAGACCTGGCAGATCAACCCAACCGGCTCGGCGATCGGCAACGCGTTTCTCTGGCTCGACAAGGTGCTGCAGAAGACCGAGCCCTTTGTGCCGAAACCGATCCGCGACAAGGCAATCAAGAAGGCCGAGGAGTTCACGCTGAGCCATCTGAACGGGCTTGACGGGCTGGGCGCGATCTACCCCGCGATGGCGAACGCCGTGATGGCGCTGCGCGTGCTGGGCTATCCCGACGATGACCCGCGGGTGCAGACAGCCCGCGAGGCGATCGAGCGGCTGATGATCGAACGCGGCGAGGATATCTATTTCCAGCCCTGCGTCTCGCCGGTCTGGGACACGTCGCTGGCGGCCCATGCCTTCCTCGAATCCGGCGACAAGGACGACCCGCGCCTGATCCGGGCGCTGGACTGGCTGGTCGACAAGCAGATCCTCGATCATGTCGGTGACTGGGCCGTGCGCCGCCCCGGGTTGCGTCCCGGGGGTTGGGCGTTCCAGTACGAGAACCCGGATTACCCGGATGTGGACGACACGGCCGTGGTCGCCATGGCGATGCACCGCGCCGATGCGGACCGCTATGCCGAGAATATCGACCGCGCCTGCGAATGGCTCGCCGGCATGCAGTCGAAGAACGGTGGCTGGGGCGCCTTCGACCCGGAAAACGAGCATTTCTACCTGAATTCGATCCCCTTCGCCGATCACGGCGCCCTGCTCGACCCGCCGACCGTGGATGTCACGGCCCGTTGTATCGGCTGCCTCGCGCAGGTCGATGCCGAGTTCTATGCCGACAACATCAAGCGCGGCATCGGGTTCATCAAGCGCGAGCAGGAACCCGACGGCTCCTGGTTCGGACGCTGGGGCGCGAACTACATATATGGTACCTGGTCGGCCCTGGTGGCGCTGAAAGGCGCGGGCGAGGACATGAGCCAGCCCTATATCCGCAAGGCGGTGGCCTGGCTCAAGGGACGGCAGGGACCCGATGGCGGCTGGGGCGAGGGGCTCGAGAGCTATGAGGACTGGGGTGCCGGTTTCGCGCGCGCCTCGACGCCGAGCCAGACCGCCTGGGCACTGCTGGGCCTGATGTCGGCGGGCGAGGTCGACAGCGACACCGTTGTCCAGGGCATCGAATGGCTGCGCCAGGCCCCGGTCGATGAGCATGGCGCGCGCTGGCAGGAGAAGCACTGGACAGGCACCGGCTTCCCCAAGGTCTTCTACCTCAAGTACCACGGCTACCCGGCCTTCTTCCCGCTCTGGGCCATGGGCCGGTACGAGAACCTGATGGACTCCAACGATCGCGAGGTGAAATGGGGGATTTGATGGTAGAAGACCTTGGGGAAGCCGGTGCCTGTCCAGTGCTTCTCCTGC
>JBCDDC010000007.1:0-153274 GCA_039180675.1 Pseudomonadota bacterium
ACCACGCGCGTTGCGGAGATGTCCTGATTTGTAGCGCCGACAACGCGGCCAAGCCGCGACCGGCCCGCGCCGGGCCAGGTATGTCCGCCGCCGTCGATGATGAAGTGCTCAAGTGGCGCGTCGCAGCCCTCGTAACTGCGCAGGAGAACGGTGGAGTCGTCGTCCTGCACCCGGTCGGGCAGGCGCGCCTCGCGAAAGCCGTCGCATCCGTTGCGCGTGGCCAGGGTCGCCACGGTTTCCGCCACAGGCTCCACCCATCCGCGGTCGCGAATGAGCGGGTTCCAGCCGCCGATGCGTCCGCCGCCCGGGGGCATGATGTCGTCGTCTGTTCCATGGAGGTAGAGAACCGGGCGCGGCGGGCCGTCCTGGCAGGCACCGCCGTCCGGAAGGCTCGCGATGGCGACGGCGGCTCCGGCCACGAGGTCCGGCGCGTCGCAAATGAGCCTGAGGACCATGATCCCGCCGATCGAAGGGCCTGCGAAGTAGACGCGTTCCGAATCGGCGACGCCGGCCCGTGCCAGCTCGCCGATCAGCCTTCTGAGAAAACCGATATCGTCCGCCGTGTCATAGGGCCGGCCCGCGCCATCCGCCCGCCCGTCGTTCCAGTCGCCGAGCGCGGAGGGCCAGAGCACGACCCACCCTTCGCGCACCAGGCTGATTCCGGCGCGGCGGCGCAAGCTGCGCGGGCCGGCGAGGCCGCCATGCAGGACGACGAGCACGGGTGCGTTGCGCGCGTCGGTGTCCACGTCGATCAGCGCCTGCCGGTCGACACCATCATGCTGGATGGTGATCGTGCGCGTGACAAAGGCGTCGGCCGAGGTCGCGATCAGCAATAGGGCGATGACGAGAAGCAGGCGGGGCATGGTTGGTCTCCGTCTCAACAGACGCATATCTACCTATGCGGATCGCCGCGAATGTCACCGCAAGCTCGCGTGAATATGCGGGCATCGAAGGAGAGCGCCTGATGAAATCCCTCATGTCATCCATCCTGTTGAGCGTCGGCATCCTCCTTTCGGCTTGCGTAGCCCCCGGCGAGCCACTGCGCACGGAGACGCTCGCAGGGTATGATTTCGCAGACTTCATCGACGCGCGTCCCGGCGACGTCGCCATTGAGGGGCGCCTGGTCCTGCCTGAGGACGGTGCGCCCCGCGCTGCGGTCATCCTGAGCCATGGGGCGGGTGGTACGGGCGGGCGGCAGGAAAGAGCGGCAGCGCAGTTCGCCGAGGCTGGGTGGGCGGCGCTGATCCTCGATCATTTCGGGGCGCGTGGTGTGCGCTCCGTCGCGCGCGATCAGATCAGGGTCAGCGAACAGCAGATGGCGTCTGACATCTTCAAGGCGCGGGACGCGCTCGCCACCCGGCTGGATCTCGACCCGTCGCAGATCGGTGCTGTCGGCTGGTCGAAAGGGGCGACCGCCGTCACCCTGGCGGCCGTGAACCGGCTGCAGGGCATGCTTGCGCCGGGGAGGCCGCCCCTCGCCTTCGCTGCAGCGTTCTACCCCTTCTGTGGTTTCCAATTGGACGGTGAGGCGCTGGCGAGCCCGCTTTTTCTGCTGCTCGCGGGACAGGACGACTGGACACCTTCCACCCCATGCGTTCGGCAGGCGGATGCGTGGCGGGCGGCGGATCAGCCTGTCTCGGTAACGGTCTACGAGACCGCGGCGCACGGGTTCGACAGCCGCTCGGGCCGTTTCGAGATCGCCAGTGCGATCACGGTTCGAGACACCTCGCCCCGCTGCACCCTGCGCGTGGACGAGGCCGGGCGCACGACGACCCTTAACGGCGCGCATTCGCTGGCCACGCCCGACGGAAGGCGCGCGTTCCTCGCGGTCTGCGGTGTACGGGGCGTCACCTTCGCTGGCGATGAAGAAAGCGGACGGGACGCGCGCACCCGCCTCCTCGCCTTCGCGAAGGGCTCGATCCCCGAATAGAGTTGCATCCCGTCCGGGGCTGAACGGTTCGGCGCGGCAGAATGCAGATGAAGGCAATTTGAACAGGTGGACGAGACACAGGCGCAGGCGCAGGACCAGCCAAAGCAACACCTCCCGCCAAAGGCGTCTCGACATGTCTAGCCTTGGGTGAACTGTCCTACGTGCCGATCACGGCGAACGATGTGTTCACCCGGGTTGCCGTCGTCCGAGTAGTGCGTGATCCCTGATTACCCAGGTTTTGGCGGCGCGGGCCTTTACGCGCCGAGGCGCTCTGGTCAGTTGGTCGTCGGTGTCGATGTGCTGTCGCCGCCGCCGCCGCCGAGGGCGAGTGCCAGGCCGACGCCGAGGAGGGCGAGGACGGCGAGTGCGACGGCTGCTTCGACCTCGCCGAAATCGTCGAGCGGCCCTTGGGCCAGGCCGCCTTCCTCGACGGTCTGGGTCGACTGGATCTTCGCGGCCGGTACCGGTTCCTGAGCATAGGCAGGAAGGCTCTGCGCAAGGGCAAGCGCCGCAGCGGTGACAAAAGCAGTAATGCGCATCCCGGTCTCCTCGAACACAAATGGCGCAACGCTGACGCCGACGATAACCCGATTTCCAACCCTATGCTTACCATCAACGGCGGGCCTATGCAAAACGCCGCCTGCGCGAGTCTGGCATTTCAGCCGCTGAAATCTGTCCCAATTTGGTCGCGAATGACTTTTTGGCGGATTTCTTCAACCTCCCCTTGTGCGAGCTCGCCCAATTGGAAGGGACCGTAGCTGATGCGGATCAGGCGGTTGACCATGAGCCCCACCGTCTCCAGCGCGCGCCGGATCTCGCGGTTGCGGCCCTCGCGCAGGCCGATCGTCAGCCAGGCGTTGCGACCCTGCTGGCGGTCGAGCGAGACGACCATGGGCTTAAAGCGCTCGCCATCGACGGTGATGCCCCGGGTCAGGGGGGCAAGGGTGGTCTCGTCCGGCGCGCCATGGACGCGAACCCGGTACTTGCGCATCCACCCGGTCGAGGGCAGCTCGAGCTTGCGCTTCAGCCCGCCGTCATTGGTGAGAAGCAACAGGCCCTCGGAGGTCAGGTCCAGCCGCCCCACGGACATGACCCTCGGCAGGTCTGGGGGCAGGCGATCATAGATGGTGGCGCGGCCCTTCTCGTCCCGGTCGGTTGTCACCAGGCCAGCCGGTTTGTGATAGCGCCAGAGCCTCGGCGGCTCGGCCTCGCCGATCGCCCGGCCGTCGACGGCGATCCGGTCGCGGGCGGTGACGTTGAGCGCGGGGCTGTCGATGCGCTTGCCGTTCACCTTGACGCGCCCGGCCTCGATCATCCGCTCGGCTTCGCGGCGCGAGGCGAGACCGGCGCGGGCGATGCGCTTGGCGATGCGTTCGGTGTCCTCGGCCATCTTCTCCTCCGCGCGGGTCCCGGCCATAGCGGGCGGCCCGGTCCGCTGCAAGCTTTTGCTTGATCGCGCCCCGCCGCCATGCAGGCTGGCGCCCATGTTCGAGAGCCACATGAGAGCCGCGCTGAAGGAGGCCGAGGCCGCCGCCGCCCGGGGCGAGGCGCCGATCGGCGCCGTGGTCGTGCGGGACGGCGAGATCCTGGCCGCCGCCGGCAACCGCGTGCGGGCCGACAACGACCCCGCCGGCCATGCGGAGCTGATCGCCATCCGCGCCGCCGCCGCCCGGATCGGCAACGAACGCCTGTCCGACTGCGACCTCTACGTGACGCTCGAGCCCTGCGCGATGTGCGCGGGCGCGATCAGCCTGGCGCGGATCCGCAGGCTCTACTACGCCGCACCCGACCCCAAGGGCGGCGGGGTCGACCACGGCCCCCGCATCTTTACCCAGCCGACCTGCCATCACGCGCCCGAGGTCATCTCGGGGCTGGCCGAGGCGGAGGCCGCCGCCCTCCTGCGGCAGTTTTTCCAGAAATTGCGGGGTTGAGGCCGGGGCAGGCGCGACCTACCGTCCAGCATATGGAAGAGACCGATATCCTCATCGCCGGTGGCGGCATCGCGGGCATGACCGCGGCCTGCCGCCTCGCCAGCGCCGGTCACCGGGTCGCGCTCGTCGCCCCCCCGGTGCCGGACGGGCCCGATCTGCGCACAACCGCGATCCTCCAGCCCGGCATCGACACGCTGACCCGCGCAGGTGCCTGGGCCGGAATGGCGGGTGCTGCGAGCGCGCTCAACGTCATGCGCCTGGTCGACGCCGGCGGGGTGGAGCGCCGCCCGCGGGAGAACGCGGATTTCCGCGCGGGCGAGGTGTCGGACCGGCCCTTCGGCATGAACGTCCCGAACACGGCGATCCGCCCGGCGCTTGAGGCCCGGATTGCGGAGCTGGGCATCCCGCATTTCCAGTCACCCGCCACCGGCACTGTCGGCCGGACGAGGGAGCGGATCGTCCGCCTGGCGGACGGCACGCAGATCACCGCCGATCTGGTCCTTGCGGCCGACGGGCGCGACTCGACCCTGCGCGAGGCAGCCCGCCTGCCGGTCCGGCGCTGGCATTACGGGCAAAAGGCGCTGGTCTTCGCCGTGCATCACGACCGGCCGCATGAGGGCGTCTCGACCGAGATCCACCGCACCGGCGGCCCGCTCACGCTCGTCCCGATGCCGGACCGCGACGGGCGGCCGACCTCCTCGGTGGTCTGGATGACGCCGGGCAGGCGGGCGGTGGAGCTGAACGCGATGAGCGACGCGGATATCTCGGCGGAGCTGACGCAGGAGACGATGCACATCTTCGGCCCGCTTGAGATTACCGGCGATCGCGCGCTCTGGCCGATCATCGGCCAGATGGCGCTGAGGCTCACCGCACCCAGGCTGGCACTGATCGCCGAGGCGGCCCATGTGATCCCGCCGATTGGGGCGCAGGGGCTCAACATGAGCCTCGCGGATATCGAGTGCATCGCCGATCTGTTGGAGGGGGCGAGCGATCCGGGCGCAGACCAGATCCTCGCCCGCTACGAGACGAAGCGGATGCCGGATATCGCCATGCGGGTCGCGGGCGTCGATGCGCTCAACCGGTTCGCGCAGGCCGAGGCGCAGCCGCTTCGCGATCTCCGCCGGGTCGGGCTGAAGGCGATCTACGAGATCACGCCGATCCGCCGCGCCGCGATGCGCCTTGGCCTGGGCCTCTAGTCATCCGCCGGCCGGGCGCGGGCGATGACCCGGCCCGTCTCCCTCGCGGTGGCCGGGGCCGGGCTGATCGGGCGCAGGCATATCGACCTGATCGGCCAATCCGAGGCGGCAACCCTTTCAGCCATCGCCGACCCCGCGCCCGCCGCGCATGATCTCGCCGGATCCCTCGGCGTGCCCTGGTTCGCCGACCTGGCGGAGCTGTTTCGTGAGACGCGGCCCGACGGCCTGATCGTGGCAACCCCGAACCAGCTTCACCGCGATCACGCGCTGGCCGCGATCGCCGCCGGTGTGCCCGTGCTGGTCGAGAAGCCGCTTGCCGATACGGTCGAGGCGGCCGAGGCGATCGTCATGGCGGCGGAGCGCGCCGGGGTGCCCGTGCTCGTCGGCCATCACCGCAGGCACAACCCGCTGATCGCCCGGGCCAAGGCGCAGATCGAGGCGGGCGCGCTCGGCCGGCTCGTCGCGGTGCATGCGAGCTTCTGGATCTACAAGCCCGACGATTATTTCGATGCCGCGTGGCGGCGCGCGCCGGGCGCGGGCCCGGTCTTCATCAATCTGATCCACGACATCGACCTGCTGCGCCATCTCTGCGGTGAGATCGAGGAGGTCACGGCCGCCCAGTCCAGCGCCGTTCGGGGCCATCCGGTGGAGGATACGGCAGTGGCGCTTCTGCGCTTCGCGAGTGGCGCGCTCGGCACCCTCACCGCCTCCGACACCATAGCCGGACCGTGGAGCTGGGAGCAGACGGCGGGTGAGAACCCGGCCTATCCGGAAACCGGCGAGGCCTGCTATCTGATCGGTGGCACCCACGGATCGCTCTCGATCCCCCAGGGTGCGCTCTGGCGCCACCCGGAAAAGCGCGGCTGGTGGGAGCCGATGGAGGCCACCCGCGATCCCGCCACACCTGCCGATCCGCTGATGCGTCAGCTCGAGCATTTCGCCCGGGTCATCCGGGGTGAGGAGGCGCCTCTGGTCCAGGGCGCCGAGGGGCTCGCCGCGCTGCGCGTGGTCGCGGCGATCAAACGCTCGGCAGCCGAGGGTCGGCCCGTCATCCCCTGATCGGTCATCTTCGGCTCACCTTCCGCCGGTCCCCAAAATGGCCGAGTTCGAAGAAAATCGCGAAAAATCTGCGAGCCCAGATCCTGGGTCGCGTTTTGTCTGACGGATGTTAACCCCCCGGACGCCCCGATCTTTGTCGCGCAAAATCTCGGAGAATCTGACAAAAAAAATGGGGAGGGTCTTCACCCTCCCCAGTACGCATCAAGCCATTGGTCTTGCTACTGCCCGGTAGTTCTCGCCTGCGGCCTGATCCGTTTTCTCCCCTGTGCTCAGCTACAGCCCGATGTCGCGCCGCAGGTGTTGCACTTCATGCAGGTCCCGTTCCTGACCAGCGTGTAGTTTCCGCATTCGCCGCAGGCATCGCCCTCGTAGCCCTTCATCCGGGCCTCGGCGACGCGGTCGACCACTGCTGCCCCGGCCGCGCCGATTGCGGCGGTTGCCGTGATTGTGCCTGTCGCTGGGCTGATCGAGGCGGTTGCAGCGCCAGCCATCATTTGCGGTTGATCGCTACCCCCTTGAAAGACATGGAATTCTTTCGGCAGGCGCTTGCGGTGGAAGCCAGGTGAAACAAGCTGCTTTACCGCTTCGATTGCAGGCTGGGCCGCTTCCTCATCGGCCTCTGCGACATTGGTGCCTTCGTCGATCCCGCGGCCAAGCTCGTCAAAGCGCTGCCCCTCCGGCTCGACATGGGCAAGGTCGGTCCGGTCGAGATAGGAGACCGCCAGCTCGCGGAAGATGTAGTCGAGGATCGAGGTCGCGTTCTTGATCGACTGGTTGCCGCTGACGATGCCCGCGGGCTCGAACCGGGTGAAGGTGAAGGCGTCGACGAACTCCTCCAGCGGCACGCCGTATTGCAGCCCCATGGAAACCGCGATGGCGAAGTTGTTCATCATCGCGCGGAAACCGGCACCCTCCTTGTGCATGTCGATGAAGATCTCGCCAATCCGGCCGTCGTCGAATTCGCCGGTGTGGAGGTAGACCTTGTGCCCGCCGACCACGGCTTTCTGCGTATAGCCCTTGCGGCGGTGGGGCAGGCGCTCCCGCTCCCGCGCGGCCTCCTGCACGATGATCTTCTCGACGATCTTCTCCGCGATGATCTGCGGGGCCTCCGCCGGATTCTCCGCGATCTCGTCGGCCGCATCCTCGTCGATGATCGATGCCGCCAGCGGCTGGCTGAGTTTGGAGCCGTCGCGGTAGAGCGCGTTGGCCTTCACCCCAAGCTGATGACTGAGCTCATAGGCCGCGAGGCAATCCTCGATCGTCGCGTCATTGGGCATGTTGATCGTCTTGGAGATCGCGCCCGAGATGAACGACTGTGCCGCCGCCATCATGTGGATGTGGCTGTTCACGCTGAGATAGCGCTTGCCCAGCTTGCCGCAGGGGTTGGCGCAGTCGAAGACGGGCAGATGCTCTTCCTTCAGGCCCGGCGCGCCTTCCAGCGTCATGGTTCCGCAGACATGTGTGTTCGCCGCCTCGATTTCCTTGGCTGTGAAGCCGAGGAAGCCGAGAAGGTCGAACGAAGGATCCGAGAGTTTCTCGGCCGGCACGCCCAGGACGTCGGTGCAGAAGTCCGCCCCCAGCGTCCACTGGTTGAACACGAACTTGATGTCGAAGGCGGAGGCGAGGGACCCCTCAAGCTTCGCAATCTCGTCCGGGCCAAAGTTGAGACCTTTGAGAGCCTCATGGTTGATGCCGGGGGCGTCTGAAAGCGTCCCGTGGCCGACCGCATAGGCGATGATGCCCTCGATCGTCTCGTCATCATAACCAAGCGTTGTCAAAGCTTTAGGCACCGCGCGGTTGATGATCTTGAAGTAGCCGCCACCCGCAAGCTTCTTGAATTTGACGAGTGCAAAGTCGGGCTCGATCCCGGTCGTGTCGCAGTCCATCACCAGCCCGATCGTGCCGGTAGGTGCGATCACGGAGGCCTGCGCGTTGCGATAGCCGTGCTGCTCACCCAGCTCCAGCGCCAGGTCCCAGGCAGCCCGGGCACGCTCCGCCAAGGTCTGGTCCGGGCAGCTCGCGGCATCGAGGGCAACCGGGCGGGTCGCAAGGCTCTCATAGCCCGACGTCTCCGAATAGGCCGCCCGGCGATGATTGCGCATAACGCGCAGCATGTGCTCGGCATTGTCCGGGTAGCGCGGGAACGGCCCGAGCTCTCCCGCAATCTCCGCCGATGTCGCGTAGGACACACCGGTCAGGATCGCGGTGAGTGCCCCGCAAATCGCGCGTCCCTCATCTGAGTCGTAGCCGAGCCCCTGGGTCATCAGCATCCCGCCGATATTAGCGTAGCCGAGGCCGAGGGTGCGGAAGTCATAGCTGCGCTGCGCGATCTCCTTGCTCGGGAACTGGGCCATCAGCACCGAGATCTCGAGGGTGAGAGTCCAGAGCCGGACACTGTGCTCGTACTTCGCCACATCGAATGTGCCGTCCTTCATGAAGGTCAGCAGGTTTAGCGAGGCGAGGTTGCACGCCGTGTCGTCGAGGAACATGTACTCCGAGCACGGGTTGGAGCCGCGGATCTGGCCGTCGGCCGGGCAGGTGTGCCAGTCGTTGACCGTGTCGTGGTACTGGATGCCGGGGTCAGCGCAGGCCCAGGCGGCGTGGCCGACCTGGTCCCAGAGATCGCGCGCCTTCACCGTCTTTGCCACCCTGCCATCTGTGCGGCGGATCAGCTCCCAATCGGCATCGTCTTTCACCGCCTGGAGGAAAGCGTCGGTCACCCGGACCGAGTTGTTCGAGTTCTGGCCCGAGACGGTCAGATAAGCCTCGCTGTCCCAATCGGTGTCGAAGACCGGGAATTCGATGCTCTTATAGCCCTGCTCGGCATACTGCATGACCCGCTTGACGTAGTTCTCGGGGATCATGGCCTTGCGGGCGTCCTTAATGGCGGCCTTCAACTGCGGGTTTTTCTTCGGGTCGACTGCGTCCGCGAGGACGCCATCCCAGGAGTTAATGGCCGCCATCAGGGCGTTGAGTTTCTGCTCATGAGCCTTCGAGCCAGCCACGAGGGCCGCCACCTTTTGCTCTTCCCGGACCTTCCAATCGATGAAGGTTTCAATATCCGGGTGGTCCATGTCGCAGATAACCATCTTCGCCGCACGCCGGGTTGTGCCCCCCGACTTAATGGCGCCGGCGGCCCGGTCCCCGATCTTCAGGAAACTCATGAGGCCGGATGATTTGCCGCCGCCGCCTAACGGCTCGTTTTCGCCACGCAGGGAGGAAAAGTTCGTGCCGGTTCCCGAGCCGTATTTGAAGAGACGCGCCTCGCGCGTCCACAGATCCATGATGCCGCCGTCGTTCACGAGGTCATCCGAGACGCCCTGGATAAAGCAGGCATGCGGTTGCGGATGCTCGTAGGATGACTTCGATTTCACCAGCTTGCCGGATTGGAAATCGACATAATAATGGCCCTGGCTCGGGCCATCGATTCCATAAGCCCAGTGCAGGCCAGTATTGAACCATTGCGGGGAGTTGGGTGCCGCCATCTGGCGCGCCAGCATGAAGCACATCTCGTCCATGTAGGCCTGAGCATCGGCTTCGTTGGTGAAGTAGCCGCCCTTCCAGCCCCAATAGGTCCACGCGCCTGCGAGCCGGTTGAAGACCTGCTGGGCGGAGGTCTCTCCGCCATAGCGCTCATCTTCCGGCAGCTTGGCCAGCGCCTTCTCATCGGGCGCCGAGCGCCACAGGAACTCAGGAACACCGCGCTCCTTCACCTTCTTCAGGCATCTGGCGACGCCCGCTTTGCGGAAATACTTCTGCGCCAGAACGTCGGAGGCCACCTGGCTCCACGCCTCCGGCACGTCGAATTCCGGAAGGCTGAAGACGACCGAGCCGTCCGGGTTGCGAATCTCCGAGCTTGCCGTCCGAAACGGGATCGCCGCGTAGGGTGATTTTCCGGCTTTCGTGAACACACGGTTGATCTGCATCTGACTGTCCCTCTTGCACGCCCTTCGGCGACTAATTCCCTGCCCGACAGGCCAATACCCACCGGTTGCCCGGGCGATCTGCCCAGGATCTTCAAGACTTTCTTAGGGTGGTCCCTCCCGACCCCCTGCGTTGTTCGGAACACTACATATTGTGTGTCGATCAGCGCGGACCACCACCTTATGAGCGGCGAACGCTAGGTCAACGGATTTTTTCGCTAATCGCCCCACATTTTGTGGTTGACGCGTCAATCGACACTAGTGGAGTGTGAACGAATAAGGAACATTTGGCGCGAGCGTTGGCATTTCTGTGGAGAGAGCGATTCTTTGACTTCCCTCTTCGGCTCATGATCTCCGAAAAATCCAGATATTCACCGGGCAATCGGCCTAGAGACGGGGAATCACCTACTCTCCGGATGTCCTGTCCAGCGATGGAGTGACCGCTGGTTCGTCACTATCCGTTTCGCTCGCCGAGACGACTTCGGCTGTTTTGCGCTGCGTCGCGCGCAAGCGGCTCTTCGACCGGAAGATGACTTTATCGCTGTTGAGCAGAGTTTCGCGGTCGATGGCGGGTTTCGGCGGGGCCGCGAGAGCAGCCTGGCTCTGCTGCGCTTCTTCAGTGACCCGGGCATCCGGGACCGCGCCCAGCGTTGCGGTGGCGAGATGGGTCGCTACGGTGCGGGAGCCGGTCACGACGTCATCGACCAGGGGCCGCACGCCACCGGCCTGCAGATAGATCCCGCTGCTCACCAGCAGCACCCAGGCGACAATGAGGCTGCGCCCGATGACATACCCTCTGACCCCACCCCGCAGGCCGAGAGCGTGGAAGCCCACGAAACCTGCCGCGAGCAGGCCGATGAGGACAGCCAGCCAGTGCCAGTGGGTCAGCTCCGGCAGCCAGACATCCAGCCGCGGCAGAACCCAGCGTGCAAAGCTGAGGTAAAGCGCGATGCCGAGGATCGGCCAGGCCCATTTCCGGGTGAAATCGCGCAGCTTGAGAAGCGGAGCGGGAAGACGCCTGCGCGCCATTCCGGGAGCGCCCTCGTCCGGCAGGCGGCGGGAACTGCCGTTCTTGGGCCCCGGCCGAAGCGTGAAGAGGGCATCGCCCTCGGCCACCGGATCCCCCTCGGACAGGAGCGGAATAATAACCCCGGCCGTGTCGCTGCGCATTGTCAGCCGCCCGGTCTCCGTTAGGACGGAGACGACGGCTGCACCCTTCGGAACCCAGGCTCCGGGATGGATATGCATCTCACACAACTCCGCGCGGCCAAGCTCGTGGCCCGCGGGCATGCCGACGATGATTTTCCCCTCGCTGTCCAACATGGACAAAACCCTTACGCGTTACTCAACCGATCCCTTGTAAGTGTACGTTGATGGACTTCCCGCCGGACGGGGTGGAACCCCATCCGTTGATACAGTGGCAGGGCGCTCGGATGATCGAGCGTGCAGGTGTTCACAGTCACCCGCTCGACTCCGTCTGCGTCCCAGGCTGTTTGGATTGCGGTCCCGAGGAACCAGCGGCCGAGACCCCGGCCAACCGCCTCGGGCATAAGACCAAAGTATGCGAGGTCACACACGCCAGTTTCTCGCCTGTCCAACATAAAGAACCCACCAGGCCACCCATCGACCATCAGCGTGAAAAGCGTGACCTGAGGATCGTGCACGAAATCGGCCTGTTCCTCCGGCGGCTTCTCGAGCCAATCGGTCCACTCGTACTCCGCACCAACGGTGCTGTAGAGATAGATAAAGTACGATAAGGGCGGATTTTGGGCGCGGATCAGTGCGATGTTGGTGTTGACAGGCACCGGGGGTGGCGGCCCGGGGCGCGCCGTCATCTCAAGATAGGTGACCGTGTAATCGACGGTCTCCCCCGCCCTCATGCACCGGTCTCAACCGAAAGATCGGGATAGGCGCCCCACTCCACCCAGCTCCCGTCGTAGAGCGCGTTGCGGTTGTGACCGAGCCTGTGGAGCGCCAGCGATAGGATCGCCGCCGTGACGCCCGAGCCGCAGGAGGTCACGATCGGGCGGGTAAGGTCGACGCCGGCAGCCTCGAAGATCGCCTTCGTCTCCTCGGGTGTCTTCATCGTCTGATCGTCGTTGAGAAGCGTGCGGTAGTGCACGTTGGCGGATCCCGGGATATGCCCGGCGCGCAGGCCCTGGCGCGGCTCTGGCTCCTCGCCCCGGAAGCGCCCCGGCGACCGTGCATCGACGATCTGTTCGGAGCGCAGCTTGGTCGAGCCCGCGATCTGCGTCACGTCACGGACCATCCCGGCATTGCGCCGCCCGGTGAAGTGGCGCTCGCGCGGGTCGACCGGCTCATCGTCGACCGGGCGGCCCTCGGCCATCCATTTCGGCAGGCCGCCGTCCAGGACCGAGACGTCCTGGTGCCCGAAGACCCGGAAAGTCCACCACACCCGCGCGGCCGAGAAGAGGCCGGTCTGGTCGTAGACGATGACCCTGTGGCCGTCGCCGATGCCCATCTTGCGCATGCGTGAGATGAATTTCTCGGCCGGGGGCAGCATATGGGGCAGGGGCGCCTTTTCGTCGGCGATCTCGTCGATGTCGAAGAAGCGGGCGCCGGGGATATGTCCCGCCTCGTACTCGGCACGCCCGTTCCGGCCCGTGTCGGCCATGTGGTAGCTGCCATCAATGATCCGGATATCCGGCGCGTTCAGCCGCTCTTCCAGCCATTCGGTCGAGACCAGCGCGTCGGTGCCGCTGATGGCCATGGGCATGTCCTTCGTTCATCCACCATTCTCTTCCGCTCTTAGCGAGCGCGCCTGCCAGGGGCAACAAAAGGATTGCCGCCGCTTACTCCTCGGGCAGGCGCCCGTCGCGCGATAGCAGGATGGCGATGGCGCGGGTGCCCTCGAATTTCGCGCAGATCATCGCGAGGATCACGGTGATCGGGATAGCGAGGAACATGCCCGCTGGTCCCCAGATCGCGCCCCAGACGATGAGGACCAAAAGGATCACGAAGCTGGAGAGGTTCAGACGGTCCGACATGATCCGGGGCAACACGACCTCGCCCGCAATGAACTGTGTTGCCGCGAGGCCCGCGATCAGGATCGCAAGCTGTGTCGGATCAGCAAGCGTCAGCAATCCGTAGACCGCGGGCAGCACTACCGCCGTGATCGACCCGATGGTAGGGACGAAGTTGAGGGCGAAGGCGAGGAACCCCCAGAACCCCGCCCCCTCAAGACCGACGGCAGAGCAGATGGCATAGGTTGCGAGTGCCACGCCCGCTGAGAGCATGGACATAAGCCAGAGATAGGCGCGCGTCTCCTCGGCGATCTCGCCAATCGTCTCGGTCAGCCTTGCCCGGCGTGCGGGGTCTGGGAACAATGCGTTCAGCTTGGCGGGAAAGAACCGCTCGTCTATCAGCAAGAACATCACGTAGAGGATGACGATAGCGGCGTCGGAGATCAGCCCTTGCGCCGTGGTCAGGGCCGGGGCGATCAGATCCTCAAGCCGGAGTGTCTCGATCAGCGTGCGCGGTCTGAACCTGTCTTCCAGGCCGAAATCAGCGATCAGCGTCCGCAAGGCATCGACGATTGGCCCGTCCGCCTCGGTGATCGTGGCGCCGAGCGCGGTGGCGTTCTGGACGACGATCCTCGCCGAGACAAAAAGCGCTGCGAAGAGGATCAGGGCCGAGAAGACCTGCGCCAGACCGCGCGGCAGGCGCTCGCCAACTCCGGGCAGGCGGCGCAACCCATCAGCGAGACCGTTGATAAGGAACCAGATCAACACGGCGATCGCGATCGGGACGGCGTAATCCCGCGTCAGCGCAAGGCAGGCGATGATGAGCGTGACCAGCGCGAGCGCGAAGAACGGGCCCTCGGATAGTTTGCCAAACTGGTTCATCACACAGGCTCCGACGGTTCAGGATCAGACTACCCGATCAGAACCGAAACACGCCGGTTCTGTTTGCCTTTCTTCTCGACCTTGCCGAGCGTAACAGGACCGATCTCGGCGGTTTTCGCGACATGAGTGCCGCCGCAGGGTTGCAGATCGACCGTTTGGTCCCCTGTCGCGATGCGCACTAGCCGCACCCGGCCATGACCCATCGGCGGCTTGACCGACATCGTTTTCACAAGGTCCGGCTGAGCCATGAGTTCCTCGTCCGTGATCCATTCTGTGGTGACAGCATGGTCCGCCATGATCAGGGCGTTGAGTTCGGCCTGCAAAGCCTCCTTATCCTCGGGCGCTTCGGGCATGTCGAAGTCGAGCCGCCCCTTCACTGCCGAGACCGAGCCGCCGGTGACGGGCAGGGGAATGACGACCGAGAGGAGATGCAGCGCAGTGTGCACCCGCATATGCCGATAGCGCCGGTCCCAGTCGAGCCGGGCGATCACCGATGCGCCGACTTCCGGCAGAACCGCACCTTCGCCGGGCACGTGTACGATTTCATCGGGAGCTTCCCGCTTTACCGTCGTCGCGATCGGGGTCTCGCCGCCGGCACGGATCAGCACGCCGCTGTCGCCGGGCTGGCCGCCGCCGGTCGGGTAAAAGATCGAGCGGTCGAGCACGATGCCGCCGCGCTCGTTGATGGCAAGCACGGTCGCGGCCGTCTCGCGCAGATAGGCGTCGTCGCGGAAGAGGGGAGTGGTCATGTCATCTGTCTCACTCGGCCTCGCCATCGGCCGTATCCATGCCGGCTTTTGGCGCTGTTCTTGGTGCTGGCGGGTGCTTCGCATCCTCGACGGCGTCCTTTGCCACTTCCACCACGCCTTTTCCGAGATCGTCGAGGTTTTTTATGTGAACGTCGCGCTGAGCGAAGGGGATCTCGATCCCTGCTTCCTCGAACTTCTCGGCGATGGCGTAGTTCATGTCGGACTGCACATTCAGGATCCAGTTCACGTCGCGCAGCACGCCGCGGATCTCGAAATCCAGGCTGTCCGCGCCGAAACCGCGGAATAAGACGTAGGGGGCGGGGCGTTTCAGCAGCATCGTGTGGCTGTCCGCGATCTCCTGCAGGATCGCTTCGACCTTTCTCGGATCCGTGCCGTAGGCGACGCCGATCTTGACGATCAACCGGCCGTTCAGGTCGGAGTGCGTCCAGTTGATCACCGGCGAGGAGATCAATTCGGAGTTGGGTACGAAGAGCGTCGAGCGGTCGAAGGTCTGCACCTCGGTCGAGCGTACGTTGACCTTCCGCACGTAGCCCATGCCGGAGGCCAGCTCCACCCAGTCGCCTGCCTTAATCGGTCGCTCGATCAGCAGGATCACGCCAGAGACGAAGTTGTTGACGATGTTCTGCAGGCCGAAGCCGATCCCGACCGAAAGCGCCCCGGCGACAATGGCGAGGTTCGAGAGATCGAGACCGGTTGTTGAGATTGCGATCAGAGCTGCCGCGAAGATACCGACATAGCCGATCCCGGCCGTGACGGCATCGCGCCCGCCGGAATCCAGCCCTGTGAGCGGCAAGACGTTCCGGCTCATGATGCCCTGGAGCATCCGGGTGAAAACGTAGCCGATGGAGAAGACAATCAGGAAGCTGACCAGATCGAGCGGCGAGAGGACGATGTCGCCGATGACAAGTCCTTCCTCGATCCCCTCCCAAAGGTTCTCCAGGTCCTTGCCTGTTGCCCCCCAGATAAGCAGCAGAACCGGGATCGCAGCGCAGGCCATGAAAAAGGCGACGATCACCGGGATAAGCCTCAGCCTGCGCCGTGACGTCTCATCGTCCTCGTCGACCACCGTGGTCACCGCCTCGTTCACGGCATGGAAGAGCATGATGCCGATGCTGAGTGCAGCGCCTGAAAAGACGACCGAATAGAAGATGTAACGGGATGCCGCGAAGTATCCGATCATGGCGAGGATCGGGGCGGCAACCGCCGCCGCTCGGACGATGAACTTCAGTAGGCGAATGAACTGGGCCGTGAACTTCGGCTGTACCGGTTCGTCATCCTCATCCTCTGGCTCGACCTGCCAACTCATCTCGCCTGGCCGGAGTATCCCTGACGCCATCCACAGAGTGAGGCCTCCCGGGATCAGGATAAGAGTATTGAGCGTCACGAGGGTTTCGAATGACAGTCCAAGTCCCTCGGCGCCTTGGGCGACGAGCAGGCGGTCTGCGCCAACAATCAGTGCGAGCACCATCAGCCATCGGTGCATACTCCGGGCCCGATCGTCCTCCAGTCTCGAAATGCGCAGCTCCGGCTCGTATGGCGCGAAGAAGGCGCTGCCGAGACCGTAAGCGCCAACAACGAGCAGCGCAGAGTAAGCGAGGCCATCCAAAATCGCGCGACTTAGCGGTCCGATCAGGACGGAGCTTTCCATCCAAAGGCCGAAAAGGATGATTGCCGCGGTCGGCAGGATCAGCCGAACGAGCGTGAGCGCGATCGACAGGTTCACATTTCGAAGCCTGGTCTCGCCCGTCTCCATCCGGGATTTCAGCCATGCGATGGCCGTGTCCTTCGTGCGGAAGATCAGGATGAGCACGCCAATCAGGAATAGGGCGCCCAATCCGCGCCTGATCTTGTCGCCTGTTGTCTGATCACTGCTTTCGAGGCGGGTGCGCACCTCTGATTGAACCTGATTGACTTTTCGTGTGAGTGCCTCGTGCGCCCGCGACAGGATACCAGGCTCGAAGATCCCGCGCGTGCGGGTCAGAAGCGCATCGCGGAACATGTCGCGCCGCGTCGTCACGATCCTGGTTAGGGTCTCATCCACATTCAGCAAGAGGTTCTGCGCCAGACGCAATCCACCTGAAAGCGTTGCGACCCGATCGCTCAGTCGTTTGCGTTCTTCAACAACCTGTGGCGACTCACGGGACCCGTCCTCGGGTTCCGGACCGAGTTGTTCGAGGCCCGCTTCCAGAGGTGCCAACTCTTCTTCGCGGTTGGCGATACGCGCCTTCAGCTCGTCGCTGACATCATCAAGTTGGTTTCTGAAATCGTCGAGGTCGTCGATCGTGGGCTCAAGCGAACCCAGGCGCGCTTCTATCTCGCTGAGCTGAAGGCTCCACCGCGCGACATCTTCCTCAATCGTGCTCTGTGCGAAAGCAGGCAGAGCCGAGATAAGAAAAAGCACTGCCAGGAGAAGGCGCTTCATGACCTCAACCTAGCCAATGCGATCGCTTCGGGGAAGCGGGCTTTTAAACGTCGACGAAAACCGAGGGCACCTCGCGGTCATGTGCCAGCCATTCCGGGACCGGTAGACCTTTTGAAGCGAGAAACTCGGGATTGTAGAGCTTCGATTGATAGCGGCTGCCGTAGTCACAGAGGATGGTGACGATGGTGTGCCCGGGCCCCAGGTCCTTTGCGAGACGGATCGCTCCAGCCACATTGATCCCTGTCGAGAGTCCCATGCAGAGCCCCTCTTCCTGTAACAGATCGAAGACGATCGGTACCGCCTCGCTGTCGGGGATGTTGTAGGGGAAATCGACCTCCAGCCCCTCGAGATTTGCGGTGATCCGGCCCTGGCCGATCCCTTCTGAGAAGCTTGAGCCAGAGGCTTTGAGCTCCCCATGCGCATAGTAATGCCAAAGGGCGGCGCCATCCGGGTCGGCGAGGCCGATCTTGACATTGGGATTGCGCTCGCGGAGTGCGACGGCCGTACCGGCGAGCGTGCCGCCGGAGCCGCAGGCGCAGATGAAGCCGTCGACCTTGCCGTCCGTCTGTTCCCAGATTTCGGGGCCCGTGGTCTCGATATGGGCCTGCCGGTTGGCGACATTGTCAAATTGCTGTGCCCAGATCGCTCCGTTCGGTTCGCTCTTGTTCAGCTCTTCCGCAAGACGGCCGGAATAGTGCACGTAGTTGTTCGGGTTGCGGTAGGGCACAGCCGGGACCTGAACGAGGGTTGCCCCTGCCAGCCGGAGCATCTGCTTCTTCTCCTCGGATTGCGTCTCGGGGATCACGATCACCGATTTGAAGCCCATGGCCGCGCCGACGAGGCTGATGCCGATCCCGGTATTGCCGGCCGTACCCTCCACGATCGTGCCGCCGGGCGAGAGTTTTCCCTTGGCGACCGCATCCTTGATGATCGACAGCGCCGCGCGGTCTTTGACAGACTGGCCCGGGTTCATGAACTCGGCCTTGCCAAGGATTTCGCAACCCGTGAGCTCGGAGGCCTTCTTCAGCCGGATCAGCGGCGTGTTGCCGACCGCATCCGGCAGATCCTTGTAAATTCGCATGAAGCACACCTCCCCGAGCGTAGATAAGTTCGTCTCCACTTAGGCCGATGTGTCTCCGCGCTCAAGAGCGTTCAGCGCCACTCGGCCCGCAACCGCTCGCGATTGGCTGCCAGCCAATAGAGCGTGACCTGCCCGATCGCCGTGTTCACCTCGCCCGATGCGAGGGCGTGGAACGCCTCGTCGAAGGGCAGGATTATGCTGCGAATGTCCTCGTTCTCGTCGGTGTTTCCGTGCAGGCTGCCGTCGCCAGGCAGATCCGCCTCGCCGACGAAAGCATAGAATTTCTCCGCGATAAGCCCGGGTGAAGGGTAGAAGCCGGGCACTTCTGCCGTGCGGCCGATCTCGACACCGCCTTCTTCCAGCGCCTCTCTGCGCGCCGAAGCTTCGGCGCCTTCGTCTGGTTCGATGCGGCCTGCGATCACCTCGATGCACCAGGGGGCGGGGTCGCGCCGCACTGCGGGACCTGCTCGAAACTGCTCGATCAGCATCACCCGGTCGCGGGCCGGATCGTAGGGGAGGATAACCGCGGCATCACCCCAGATCGCAACCGTGCGGTCAAGCTCTCCGGTCCAAGTCCCGTCGAAACGTTTGTGCCGCAACCGGTGTTCCTCGACCGAGAAGAAGCCGGTGTAGGCGTAGGCGATGCGCCCGCGGACCAGATCCGCAGGTCCGTGATCGCTTTGCAGCGCGCCCGCGCTACCGGTCTCTGTTTCCGCGCGGGCGCGCTGATGGGCGCGGGTCATGATCCCCGGCCAATGGGCATCCACTTCCGCGATGGTCAGGGTGCCGTAATGGCTCATGTATTCGCGTGCCGCATGCAGGGCGGCTGATCGGTCGTTCGCCTGCCACTGCGCGTAGTGCCAGGGCAAGTCTGTCGGCGGTGTCTTGTCGGTGCCACGGAAATAGAGTGCCTCGAGCGGTCCCCCTGCCGTTTCCACGGTGATGTCGATAAGGCCGTATTCGGCCTCCTCGAAATAGATCAGGCGGTCGATGTCCAGGCCTGTGGGGGAGAGCAGCGCAATGCCCTCGGCCGTCGAGCCGTCATTAGGCACGAGGATCGGATAGGCCTCCATGGCAAGGCGGCAGATGAGATGGTTCGCCGCCTGCGCAGCGGCAATCTCGTCGGACGCAATCGAGCGGTCGAGCACGATTTCGAGCAGCGCATGGTCACGAAGCGAGCCGTAGAAAAAGATCGGTTTCATTTTGCCACTCGACTTGATAGTTTTCTGGAGGGCTCCATCCTGCTGGCGCACGGACAGACGGCTTTTCGTCTGAGAGGTCAAGACAAGAAATTACCGCGCTTGCGTGATCCAAAATCGCGTTGGCTGCGTATTACGGTAAAAGAAAAGCGAGGCAAGAAGTAGAAATATGCCGACACATCTGCCCAGCACCGAAATGCTTGCAGACTATTCCAGCGGAGCAGCGTCGCCCGGAGCGACCCTGCTTATCGCGGCTCATCTCATGCATTCATCCGAAAGCCGACGGCAAGTCGCCGAAATGGAGCGCATCGGTGGTGCCCTGCTCTCTGACGAAGAGCCTATCGCGATGTCTGCGTCCGCGCTGAGCGACGTTCTGAACGTCATTGATGCGGAGCCGGAGATCGAAGCGGATCCCATTGAGCTGGACAGCGGGCCGCTGCCGCGTCCCGTTATTGAAGCGGTCGGGATGGATTTCGACGATATTCAGTGGAAGTTCAGGCTCCCCGGCGTGTCGGAATACGAACTCGAAGGTTTTGGAAGCGAGAAAGTGAGCCTTCTTCGCGCCAGGCCGGGGGTTGCGATCCCTCAGCACACCCATCACGGCCGCGAAGCGACTCTGGTGCTTGCAGGCGCGCTGCAGGACGGTGACAGCGTGTATCGCGCTGGGGATCTGTCGCTAAACGACGAGGATGACGACCATCGCCCCCAGATCATCGGCGATGAGACCTGCTATTGCCTGATTGTGATGGACGGGAATCTGCACTTTACAGGTACATTCTCCCGGGCGTTGAACTTCCTCGGCGACTGAGAACACGGGAGTATCCCATGGACAGACGCGCTTTTGTTGCGGGGGCCTCGGCTTTCGCAACGGGTGCCGTGGTACCAGCGGCGGCTCGCGCGACGGAGCGGGCCACGCGCCGCTTTACCGTTCTGCGTTCGGGCGACGAGATCGGGTTTCATCAGCTTAGCGCCACCCTGACGGAAGATCGGTTTGAAATCGACATAACAATCGATCTCCGGGTGCGGCTCTTAGGCATCACGGCATACCGTTATGAGCTGATCAACCGCGAGGTTTGGCGAGACGGCAGGATCGTCTCGGTCGACTCGCGGGTGAACGATGACGGGACGAAAGAGTTCTGCAAGATCACGAACACCGGTGACGAACTTGCAGTTGTCGGCTCGCGTTTCTCAGGTAATGCGCCGCTAGAGAGCGTGACGACCAGCTACTACAACACGGCGTTTCTAGAGCGTCGGCCCTGGATCTCGACACAGAGTGGTGATCCACTGGAGATCGATGTTGCCGCTGCCGGACCCGGCACGTGGAAAGTCTCGGGAGAACTGGAAACCCAGCTTCTCTATGACGACCGCGGGGAATGGATGGGCTCCAACTTCGACGCAGGCGGCGAACCCGGAACCTATGAGCTTGCCTCAGAGACAGGCGCAATTGGAGCTCTCTGGTCCAAGGCATGAGCGTTTTCACAAAAGTCATGCGGCCGGCAGACGGTGCGGCCTGGGTGACCGGTGCGTCCGGCGGCATCGGTCGAGCTCTGGTGCTGGCACTGGCGGCGAAGGGGTGGAAGGTTTATGCGACTGCCCGGCGGAAAGAGCAGCTTGACGCGCTGGCGGCGGAGGCAAAGGGCGAGGTCGTCGTCCTGCCCGCCGATGTCACGGATCTGGATGCAATGCGCGAGGCGGTCGCAACGATCACGGAAGCACAACCCCTGGCGCTCGCTGTGCTGAATGCGGGTATCTACCATCCGATGCGGGCGCAGAACTTCGACGCCGAGAAGGCGCGCCAGACCTTTGACGTCAATCTGACCGGTGTCACGAATGCGCTTGAACCTGTTCTCCAGCACATGATTGCGCGAAAGGATGGCCACGTTGCGTTGACCGCTTCGGTCGCGGGCTATCGCGGCCTGCCGAACGCAGCGCCTTACGGAGCGACCAAGGCAGGTCTGATCACGATGGCGGAGAGCTTGGCGCTCGATCTCGTCAAACTCGGCGTCAGGATCTCGGTCATCAATCCTGGCTTCGTCGAGACGGATGCGACTTCGGTCAACGATTTCGAGATGCCGATGCTGATGCAGCCGGAAGATGCCGCGCGGAGGATTGTTGATGGTCTCGAGCGCCCGGGGTTCGAAATCCGCTTCCCAGTGATCTTCGCAATGATCCTGCGCCTGATCGGCTTGCTTCCCAATCGCGCCTACTTATGGGTTGTGCGCAAGGCCACCGGCTGGGACACCATCGACCGCTGAAGGTTCTCCTAGCGTCTCCCGATCCAGTGGGAAGTTCCACATCAGCGCGACCGCGACCAACTTCAGCGCCACTGGAACCCCTGCATAGAGTACGGAGAGCGTGAGAAGCGCTGTTTCCGTGTTGTTTTCGGCCGCCACGAACCCCGACCAGCCCAGCACGATGAAGCCGAGCCCCGAGGCGATGGCCAACGCCGCCTTTGTTGCGACCTGCCAGATCGCGAAGAAAATCCCGGCGCGGGCCGAGCCGGTATCGCGCTCGTCCAGCGCGATAACATCGGCCTGGATCGCCGGCGGCAGCGACATGTCTGCGCCAAGCGCCAGCCCCGTGAGCACCACAACAGCCGCATAGGCCAGCACATCCCCGTCGCCCAGGAACAGGCATCCGGTGAAGACCGCGCAGGCATAGAGCATGGCGCCGCCCCAGGCGCGATGCTTCGTGCTCTTGCGTGCGATCCAGGTCCAGAACGGGACCCCGGCCACGGCGCAGACGAAGTAGAGCGGCACGAGCCAGGCAAGGGCCTCGGGTGCGCCAAGCCGATATTCGACGAAGAAGAGAAGCAGGCTGGCAGGTAGGGCGTTTGCCGCCCCGTTTATGAAGAACGCGATAAGCAGGCGCCGGAAGAGATCGTTCTGTGCAAGCGTCCGCGCGCCCTCGCGCAGGCCGAGCCGATGCGTGGGGACTTCGCGCGGCTCCGACATGCCGAGCACGGCTGCGGCGACGGTCGCCGGGATCAGAACGGCGAGCACCAGGGCAATCAGACGCAGGCCGTCACCCCCTTCACCACCACCGAAGTAAAGTATCGTGGTCAGGAGCGTGCCGACGAGCACCAGCGCCTCACGCCAGCCGGTGATCCGGGCCCGGTCATCGTATCCGGTAGCGATCTCCGCCCCCCAGGCTGCGTAGGGTGTTTGCGCCATGGTCCAGCCCAGCGTGAGCAGGAAGAGCCACAGCACTGCGTGGCCGAGACCCGCGTCCTCGGGCGGAACAAAGGCCTGCCAGCAGGCGAAGACCACGAGAGGGGCCGCAAGCACCAGCCAGATACGCCGCCGCCCCCAGCGAAGCCGGGTCCGGTCGCTCAACCAGCCCATCGCGGGGTCGGACACCGCATCGAACATCCGGATCGCGATCCATGCCGCCCCGAGCGCCGCGAGGTCGACGCCACGCTCTGCGACATAGAACGGCGTCACATAGGTGAAGAGTGGCAGATAAAGCGCCGCGAAGGCGAGCGCCGGCAGCGCATAGCAGAAGACTGAGAGCGTTGACTGGCGCATGACGCTCGACTTGGCGCGGTGCACGCGCCGGTCAAGCGCTAATCGCGGCTCTCCGCCCGCTTGCGGAGCGCGCGCACCAGCGACCAGTGGATCGCCTCAGTAATGATCCCGACAACCGCCGCGTGGATCAGGATCACCACGACGAGCGGCGCGTTGGTGAACTGATCGATCAGCGGATCAAGCGCCTGGCTGGTGATCCGCGTGAAATCCCCAAAATCGTCCATTGCGACCCAATTGCGTGCGATTGGAACCGCGATAAGGAAGACAAGGATGGAGACAACGATGGTGAGGATACCGGCCCAGATCCCGTTCGCCAGCGCGACGACCATGCCCCAGCCCTGCCGTTTCGCGAGGTTGATGAAGCCCACGATCGCACCACCGATCGCAGCCATGATCGGGAAGTCAGGGCTCTCCTCGAGCAGGGCAAGCGCCTCGGGCCGCGCCAGCGCAATGTTCATTGCCCACGCCATGAGGATGGCGCAGATAAACCGGAACAGGAGCATTTAGCTCTCCAGATCGGACCATCTGGGAGGACATACGGACTGGTGCGGCAGACCCGTTCCCCCCGCCACGAAATTGCCGCAATTATGCGGCGCGACGCAAGGAAATTTGTGTAACGTCCGTTGTCTCAGCCAAAAAACAGGCTGCGCAGCAGGCCAAATAGAAGTTCCACATGCGGAAAAAGCGGTCATCGAAGCCGAGTTTTGAGATTTCCGACCATTGCGCATTGAAGCGCTCCGACCACTCACGAAGGGTACGCGAGTAGCTTTCGCCGAACTCTGTCGAGCCATCCACCGACAGGCCAGCGCGCTTTGCTTCGCGCCGCAGGGCCTGCGGCGAGGGCAGCATTCCACCGGGGAAAATGTACTTCTGCACGAAGTCCGTGCCCTTGCGGTAGCTGTCGAACAGATGGTCCGAGATGGTGATGACCTGGAGCGCTGCGGTGGCGCCGGGCTTCAGCCTCTCCCGAAGGCTGCCGAAATAGGTGGGCCAGAACCGTTCGCCCACGGCCTCAAGCATCTCGATCGAGGCGATGCCGTCGTAAAGCCCCTTCTCGTCGCGGTAGTCACGGATCAGGATCTCGGCGTTCTCGGACAGACCGGCGCGCGCCAGCCGTTCCTTGGTAAAGGCGGCTTGTTCTTTCGACAGGGTCAGACCGGTTACCCGCCAGCCGCGGTTTTTGATGGCGTATTCGGCAAAGCCGCCCCAGCCGCAGCCGATCTCGAGGATATGCGCGCCGGGGCCGAGTTTCCGCCCCGGGTCGATGCGCTGGCAGATGGCCTCGTACTTGTTGTCCTGACCCTCGATCATGCTTTCGCCCTGACCCGAATAGAGCGCCGAGGAGTAGCTCATCGAGCTGTCGAGCCAGTGGCCGTAGAATTCGTTGCCGAGGTCGTAGTGGTAGGAGATGTTCCGCTTCGAGCCCGATTTCGTGTTCGAGCGCAGCCAATGGCGCAGCCGCTCATAAGCGCGCACGATGGCGGTCCCGGTGAAGGGGCGCGAAATCTCCTCGTTGTTCAGCATAAGCACGTCCATCAGCTGGTGGAGATCCGGCGTATCCCACCAGCCATCCATGAACATCTCGCAAAAGCCGAGTTCGCCGTCGCGCACCATGCGGCTGAAGAACCCATCGTTGCGGCAGAGGATCAGGCCGGAGGGTCCAGGCTTGCTGCCCTCGACCTCGAAAAGGCGGCCGTCGGGCAGTTCGATGGCCAATTGGCCGATCTCGATGCGTTGAATGATGCTGAAAAAGGTTTCGAACCAGCGCGGAAGGTTCGTCTGTCCCTTGGTCGTGGTGAACGCTTTCGCGGCGCTCGGCTTCGGTACACTCTGCATGTTCATCTTGTCTTCCTTACTCGGCGGGCGTGGCAGCGGGTGCCTTGTCCCCCGCCTTGTGCGGGTAAGCTCCGCGATATGGTGTGAAGCGCGCTCCTTTGATGGCCAGTTTCAAAGCTTGCCAATGGATAGCGGCAAAGACTTTGAATGTCATCAAAGGGTGACGGATCCAGCTGTAAAGGATCTGGGCGTCCGTCAGAGGGCGGCGCTGTCCGGTCTGCGTCGCGATCAGCCAGGGTCCTGTGTCGTCGCGCTGGCGGATATTGATGCTGAGCCGCTCGCCCGGCGGGCGGATGGTGAAGGTGTAGGTCTGGTCCATCCCCAGGAAGGGGGACACGTAGAAATCCTTGGATTCCTCGTGTCGGCAGGACCCGTCGCTATCGGCGGGGCATGCGAGGACATACGGGTGCTGGTCGCCAAAGGTGTTCTTGACCTCGTAGATCACGCTTTCCAGCCGCCCGTCCGCATCCTCGCAATAGTAGATGCTGAGCGGATTGAACGCGTAGCCTAAGATCCGGGGAAAGCTGAGCAGCCAGATCCGCGCCGGTGTCGGGCAGCCGTGCAGGGCGAGCTGCTCTTCGACCCAGGGGCGCAGGTCTGACCCGTCCCGCGCGCCGTGATCCTTACGGTGAAAGGACAAGAGACCGAACCGGTCGAGGCGCAGCAGGCGCAGAGCCCCGCAGGTCTCCTCAAGCCGGTCGACATCCAGGAGAGACGTGAAGACACGATAGCGAAACTGATGCTTGAAGGGCGTCAGCCGCATATGCATCACCTCGCCCTCGTAGAGGCAAGCAGCGCTTGGCGACTGGTTACTCGGCTGCATGGGCCATCGCGGGCGTCACTTCCGGGCCAGTATCCTTTACCCAATCAGGATGCGCACCGAGCGCCGCGGCGACGCGGACACCATTGCGCAGACCATCCTCGTGGAAACCATAGCCGAGCCACGCGCCTGCGTACCAGATCCCGTTTCGACCCTGGATCGTATCTATGCAATCCTGCGCCGCGAATGCATCTTCGGTGTAGAGCGGGTGCGCGTAATCATGGCTTGAGTGAACGAGAGCCGGGTCCGGTTCCTGCACCGGGTTCAGCGTGACGAAGACCGGTGTGGTCTTGCCGTCCTGCGCTTCGGGGATCGATTGCAACCGGTTCATCCAATAGGTCAGTTGCGCTGGGCGGTCGGCATCCGCGATGGCGCCGCCTGAGAGGACGCTCCAGCTCGACCATACTTTGCGCCGCTTGGGCATCAGGCCCGGGTCGGAATGCAGGACAGCCCGGTTTGGCGAGGTCTTGAAGGCCGACAGGATTTCCCGCTGCTCCTGATCCGCGAAGTTCGAGATGAGCTCCAGTGCCTGCGGTCCGTGGCAGGCGAGCACGATGTGATCGAACTGCTCCTCGCCACCGTCGGCGAAACGCACGCTCTTTGGCCGCACCTCGACGGCCTTGCGGCCAAGCACGTAGCGACCGGCAAGCTTGGCCGCGACCCGTTCCACATACTGCCGGGAGCCGCCATCGACCGTGCGCCATTGCTGCGCGTCGTCGAGGCCCGTCATCAGGTCGTGGTTGATGAAGAAATTGATGAAGTTCTTGGCCGGAAAGTCGAATACCTCAGTGAGCTTTGTCGACCAGATCGCCCCGCCCATCGGGATCAGGAAGCGATCGCGAAACCAGGTCCCGTATCCATTCCGATCGATCCACTGGCCGAGGGTGAGGCCGTCGAGTTCCCCGCGCTCAAGCTGACCGGGAGCTGTCTTCATGAACCGAAGCACTTGCCGCAGCATCGTGATATGGCGGGGATCCACAGCGCGGAAGCGTTGCGCGAACAGCTTGTCGAGACTGTCGCAAGCGTATTCGAAAGCGCCATCATTCATCGAGAAGCCGAACGACATGTCGGACCACTTCGTCGGAACACCAAGTGTCTCGAACATCGAGGTCAGGTTCGGATAGTTCCGGTAGTTGTAGACGATGAAGCCGGTATCGACGGGCACCCTCAGGTCGCCGAACTTCGCGTCCACCGTGTTGGCATGGCCGCCGAGGCGGTCCGCGCCCTCATAGAGTGTCACGTCATGCGTCTCGCTGAGCGCCAGCGCGCAGCCCATGCCGGAGATACCGGCGCCGATCACGGCAACCCTCATCAGGCCGCATCCCTGTTCGAATACGCGGCCAGAGCACGCTCTCGCCCGTCAGAGAGCGAGATGACGGGCTCGGGATAGTCCTGATCGGGCGACAGTCCCCAACTCTCGGGGACCGCATCGAAGAAGCTCAGCGCGTCCGGATGCGGATCGCTTTGTCCCTCCGCCAGCCAACGATCGCGATAGTCGCGGTTCGGATCGAACTTCTCGGCCTGTGTGTCCGGATTGAAGATCCTGAAATAGGGTGCTGCGTCAGGCCCGGCGCCCGAGATCCACTGCCAACCCATCGAATTGGAGGCGACATCCCAGTCGATCAGGCAATCCCGGAACCACGCTTCGCCGATACGCCAGTGGGTCATGAGATGCTTGGTCAGAAGGCTGCCGACCAGCATTCTGCAGCGATTGTGCATGGTGCCGGTGACGTAGAGCTCGCGCATCGCGGCGTCGACGATCTCGATCCCGGTCATGCCGCGCCGCCATAGCTCCGCCTCGTCATTGTCATCCCGCCAGGCGAAGTCATCCCATTCCGACTTGAAGTTTTCGGTCTCGAGATCCGGCGTGTGGTAGAGGAGATGATAGGCGAACTCGCGCCAGACGATCTCTTTTAGAAACGTCTCAGCGCCTGATGGATGGCCCCGTTCTTCTAACGCCTGGCGCCCGGCGTGCCAGATTTGCCGAGCAGAGATCTCTCCATAGGCCAGGTTCTCTGAAAGCTTGGAGGTGCCGTCGACGCCCATCAGATCCCTGTCGGCGTCATACCGGTCGATCGCGCCACCGATGAAGTCTCTGAGCCGATCCCACGCAGCGTCTTCGCCAATCACCGCATGCCGGGCGACGATCTTCGCCCCGCGGTGCATGGCCGCGCCGAGGTCCCAGTCTTTGAGCGTTTCAGATGCCGGCCACTCATCCGGGGCCGAAAGCTTGCCTGGCGCTTTAAGGGCTTCGGCAACATCGCGTCCTTTCACGGCGTTCCAGAACGGCGTGTAGACCTTGTAGAAACCGCCTGTTTTGGTCTCCACAGTCCAGGGCTCGAAAAGCAGCGTGCTGTTGACGCTGACAACGTCGACCCCGTCGTCTTTCAGTGCTGCCTTGATGTCCTTGTCGCGTGCGATTTGGCGGTTGTCGTATGCACGGCCCCAGACCACCCGCTTGGCTCCTGTCTCCTCGATGAGCTCGCGTAGGACAGTGAGCGCCTTGCCGCTGCGCAGGATGAGGCGTGCCCCGTTTTCCTCAAGCGCCCCAGCATAAACGTCTAGAGCTTCACCGATCCGCCAGGATGCCGCGGCTCCTGTCATTTCGTCGAAGAGCGGGTCGCGGATGAAGACCGGAATGACCGGCCCGCCACCTTCCAGCGCCTTCTCCCAGCCGGGATGATCCCCAAGCCGGAGATCCCGGCGCAGCCAAAGCAGTGTTGGGGATTTAGAATCTTCCGGCATCTCGCTCTATCATCACCATGCTAAACTTGATGTCGTTCCCCGGTCCCCACCGATCACCGCTGGCAGATATTCGGGGAAGAGGCGCGGTCAAGCTTTGCTTTGCAATGATTTAGTGCTGTTTGGTCGTTACCCGGCATCATTCGCGGATATTCGTGCGGGATCCGAACCGGCCGGGCCGCCGCTCGGCCGTGTCAGAATGAAGATCGAGACCATGGCGAGGATGGGGACCTGGATCGCCAGAACCCAATACGGCGCCCCGACCAGAAGTGGTATTGCGAGGCTGGCCAGGATCGCGATCATCGCAGCGCGTTTGGCGCGAGGCCGGATCGCGCCGTGCGCCTGCCAATCACGGATGGGCGGCCCGAGGCGCGGATGCGTCATCAGCCATTCGTGAAAACGCTCCGACCCGCGGGCAAAGCAGAAGGCGGCGAGCAGAAGAAAGGGCACGGTCGGGAGAAGCGGCAGGAACGCGCCGAGGGTGCCAAGACCAACGGCAAGCCATCCCAAGCCTGTCCACACCAGCTTCATTTGCAACGAGATAGCCTCACGCGGCGGATTTTCCGAGCGTGCTTTCCCGGATCATCTAAATCGTGATCTCGGCAAGCAGCCGGTTGAGCACGAGGCGGCCTTGCGGCGCCGCCTTCAGGATCTCGTTCTCCCGCAGCAGCAGGCCCTGGTCGACCAGCCGGTCGAGGCGGGTCTCGTCCAGCCTGCCGCTCCAACGCTGGAAACGGTCCAGATCCGCGCCTTCGCCGAGCCGCATGGCCATGAGGAGGTACTCCGCCGCCCGGTCTTCAGCCTGCACGCCCTCCAGGGTCGCGGTCCCGTGCCCGGCTTGAGCGACCGATGACAGCCACTGTGCCGGGTCGCGTTCGGTCTCTGTAGCCGTTCTAACCCCATCGAGCTCTATGCGCCCATGGGCGCCTGGCCCTGCGCCGACCCATTCTCCAGATCGCCAGTAGAGCAGGTTGTGTCTGCTCTCTGCGCCAGGGCGCGCATGGTTGGAGATCTCGTAGGCGGGCATTCCGGCTGCTGCGGTCATGGCCTGTGTCAGCTCGTACATATCGGCGGCCAGATCGTCCGACGGCGTATGCAATTTGCCCAAAGCGTGCAGGTCGAAGAACCGCGTGCCCTCCTCGATCGTAAGCTGATAGAGCGAGAGATGATCGACCGCCATGTCGAGCGCCTGACCGAGTTCCGCCTCCCACGCGCTGAGGGTCTGTCCGACCCGCGCGTAGATCAGGTCGAAGCTCACGCGATCGAAGCAGCTTCTTGCAACGTCGAAGGCAGCCGCCGCCTCGGCCGCTGTGTGGCGGCGGCCGAGTGCCCTGAGGTCGCGATCGTTCAGCGCCTGGACCCCCATGGAGACACGATTGACGCCCGCGCTCGCATAGTCGCGGAACTTGTCCGCCTCAACGGATGTTGGATTTGCCTCCAGACTAATCTCGGGTGCGGTGGAAAAGGACCAGAGACTGCCAATCGTGTCGATGATCGCTGACACGGTGTCTGCTGGCATGAGGCTCGGCGTCCCTCCACCGAAAAACACGGTCTCAACCGTCCGCTGACCAGTCAGTTTGCGGAAGTATTTCAGCTCTGCAAGCAGCGCGTCGCGCCACGCCTCCTGATCGATTGACCGGCTGACATGGCTGTTGAAGTCGCAATAGGGGCATTTGGCGAGGCAGAATGGCCAATGAACGTAGACGCCAAAGCCAGTATCAGCGGTCATCCGCGGAACGCAGTTGCCTCGATCTCGATCTTCATCTCGGGCGCGATGAGATCTCCGATCACAGTCGTATTCGCCGGCCGGACGTCGCCGAGGAACTCGCGGACGACCTCGGCCGACGCCTCCCAATGTGCTGCATCAGTCACCGTGCACTGCACGCGAACGATATCTGCCAGCGAAAACCCAGCCTCGCCCAACGCCTTCTCGATCGTGTTAAAGATATTGCGGGTCTGTTCGGCCGCGCTCTCGGGCATGGTCATGGTTGCATAGTCGAAACCCGTCGTGCCTGCGCAAAAGCACCAGTCTCCCTGCGCCACTGCGCGGGAATAGGCGAATTTCTCCTCGAAAGGCGATCCGCTCGAGATCAGTCTGCGGGTCATCACTGGCCTCCTCAACGACACCCGGGGTCTCGCATCAGAGAGCACCGAACGCAAGCGGCGAGGCGTGCACTAAGCGTCCCAGGCGGGCATCAGTTTTGCCGATTCCAGGATCACTGGTACAATTTGTAGAAGTTTATTCAGGGGAACTCAATGACCAAGCTAGGCTTTCCTGCTTTTGTCGCGCTGTGCGTAGCTCTTCAGTCCGCTCCGGCGGCCGCTCAATCCGAGCGTGCTGGCGAAACCGTGAGGGTGCAGCCCGACGTCTATCAACGCCAGGCGCTTCTGCCGTCGACGCTCGGCGTAGGCGATGATGTCTATCGCAACGCCAAAGTGATGACTGAGCGCTATGGCAGCACGGAGATCCGATTCGAAGATGACACGCTCTTGACGATCGGACCGAGCTCCGAAGTGGTGATCGACGACTATGTCTACTCTCCGTCGAGCGGTGCGGGCGAGATGAGTGTCCGCATGGGGAAGGGTGTTCTCAGGCTAATCAGCGGTAGAGTGCCTGCCGAAGGTGTGCGGCTCAGGACGCCTGTGGCGACGATCGGGATTCGTGGCACGAGCTTCTGGATCGACTCAACGGATATCGTCGAAGTCGATATCTGGGTGGAGGAGGGCACGGTTCTGGCCACACCCGATCAGGGCGATCAGACCTTTGAACTGGTCGCACCGGTCTTCGCGACCTGCAGCATCTTCCGATGCACGGAAAGGGATGGACCCGCAGTTCCCGGCGCCTTTCCTTCAGCTCCGACCAGCCCTTTCTCGGTCGATACGGTGGAAGACGGCCGCGATGATCCCGGAGGAACCGACTCAGAATCTAGTGAGGGTGAAAACAGCGGCTTCTGAGATATCAACCTTTGAAGCACGCGGTCACGAGCATTTCGAAGGCGCGCGCTCTGTGGCTCATGACATTCTTGTTGTCGTCGCGCATCTCGCCGAAGGTCTGATTTGAGCCTTCGGGCAGGAAAATGGGATCGTAGCCAAAGCCGTTTGGCCCGCGCGGGGGCCAGACAATCTGGCCTTCGGTCTGGCCGAGAAAGACCTCGTCGTGACCATCAGGCCAAGCCAGCGAGAGACAGGCATTGAACCGCGCGGTAAAGGGCGGCTTCGCGCCCGAGGCCTGGATCTCGCGCCACGCCCGCTCCATTGCCATAAGGAAGTCCCGCCCGGCCGGGGTCTCGGCCCAATCGGCGGTGTGGACACCCGGTTGCCCATGCAGAGCATCGATCTCCAGCCCGCTGTCATCGGCGAGCGCGGGAAGACCGGAGGCCTGCGCAGCGGCGTGGGACTTGATGCCCGCGTTCCCAGCGAAGGTAGTCTCGGTCTCCGCGGGTTCATTCAGGCCAAGATCGGCGGCTGACAGGATCTCGATGCCGTATGGGTCCAGAAGGATCCGTATCTCCTTCAGCTTGCCTTTGTTGTGGGTGGCGACAACGAGCTTGCCACCCTCGAAGGCACGGCTCATCCGAGGGCCGCCCTTTGCGCCTCGACCAGTTCGGCGCAGCCCTTCTGCGCCAGGCGTAGCATTTCGAGAAATTCTTCTTCCGAGAAGACCGCGCCTTCGGCGGACCCCTGCAGTTCCACCAGCCCGCCGGAGCCGGTGATCACGAAATTCGCGTCGGTTCCGGCCTCGGAGTCCTCGGCATAGTCGAGATCCAGCACGACCTTCCCGTTATGGATGCCGCAGGATATGGCTGCGATGTGCTGGGTGATCGGGTTCTCGGAGCAATCGCGCTTGTCGACGAGGGTCTGGGCCGCGAGCCAGAGAGCGACCCACCCGCCGGTGATGGCGGCCGTCCGCGTGCCGCCATCGGCCTGGAGGACATCACAGTCGACCTGGATCTGGCGCTCGCCCATGATCACCCGATCCGTTCCAGCGCGGAGCGACCGACCGATGAGCCGCTGGATCTCTTGCGTTCTGCCCGATTGCCCGGCCTTCGCCTCGCGGCGGTTGCGGGTGTTGGTCGCGCGCGGCAGCATGCCGTATTCCGCCGTAACCCAGCCAAGCCCGCCATTGCGGAGAAATGGCGGCACCTTCTCGTCTATCGACGCGGTGCAGAGCACCACCGTCTCGCCTGCGCGGATCAGCACCGATCCCTCCGCGTGCTTGGTGTAGCCGGTTTCGATGGTGACAGGTCTCAGCTGGTCTGGCTGGCGGCCGGAGGGGCGCATGGAGATCTCCTTCGCTGTGCAGTCCGGGCCATACAGGAGCGTTGCGACGCCCGCCATACCGATTTCGCAACTTCCAGTTGGTAAAATCGCGTTGCGGTTTCTGAGACGCTAGCGGTCCGGATCAGAGCATCTCGTTGACCTCGATCAGGTTCATCGCCGGATCGAAGCAGTAGAGGTGGCGCATGCCGGGGATCGCGAATTCACCGGTCAGGGAAAACGGGACATCCAGTTCCTCAAGCGTTGCGATGACCCGCGCCAGATCGGGCACCTGATAGGCGATATGGCCGCCGATGGAGGGATTATGAATTAGGCCGTTCTTCTGGGCGAACAGCGGGTCCGGCTTGATGATGTGGAGTCCGGTGTTGGCGCCTTGGCTCATCGTGTCCGAGGGCATCAGCGTCAGTTCGGCCGGATCTGCGCTGACTGCGCCTCGATTCGCCGGAAAGGTCCAAGCCGCTTCCTCCATGGCGAGGACATCCATGTAGAATTCCGCAGTCTCGCGGACATCAATCGCTGCGATATTGACGTGGTGGATGCTCCAAGGCGCTGCGGAGAGTTCGGCACGGTCTGCGGTAAGGCAGGCATTGGCCTCCACAAGGTTCATCGCTGGGTCGAAGAAATAGACCTGCCGGATGTTCGGGATCGCATATTCCCCGGTCAGCGTGTGGGGAACACCGCGTGCTTCGAGCCTCGCGATCACTTGGTCGAGATCGGCGACATGGTAGGCCACGTGGCCCCCGATGGTCGGGTTGTGGTGAAACCTGCGCGAAATCGAGAAACCTGGATCCGGCTTCACGACATGAATGCCCGGGTTCGCGACCAGCGCCCGGGTGGGACACGGCAGGAGCCTCAGTTTCTCGGGATCCTGTATCACGACGTCCAGCCGGTCAGGGAACACCCATGGCACTTCTTCCACGCCCAGGACGCGTTCATAGAAGTTTGACGAGTCTCGTGTGTCGTGGGCCGGAATGTTCACGTGGTGAATGAACCATGTCATTGCGTCGCTCCGCTTGCTCTGGGCAAGTTTAACCCCCACGTGATTGACGCGAAAACCCCGATTGCCTAATCGGATCCGACACAGCCGACGGAGCATGGAATGGCCGAGGCGACCCCGAGCCTCTCAGACCTGAACGACCGCAGCCGGGCGATCTTTCGCCAACTGGTCGAGACCTATCTCGAGACCGGGGAGCCGGTCGGCTCGCGCACGCTCAGCCGGGTGCTGGAGCAGGGGCTCTCGGCCGCGACCATCCGCAATGTGATGCAGGATCTGGAATTGCTCGGTCTGCTCGACAGCCCGCACGTCTCGGCTGGGCGCGTGCCGACTCAGATGGGGTTGCGCCTCTTCATCGACGGCGTGCTTGAGATCGGCGATATCGACGCGGGCGAGCGGGCGACGATCGAGCGCTCCCTGACCCACCACGATGCCTCGCTGGGCGAGGTTCTCGATCAGGCGGGTGCGATGCTTTCGGGCCTCTCGCACTGCGCGAGCCTGGTCTTCGCGCCGAAGCAAAACGCGCGGATCCGGCATCTGGAGTTTCTGCCAATCTCGGGCGAGCAGGTCCTCGCCATCCTGGTCACGGAAGACGGCCATGTGGAGAACCGCATCTTTCCCGCACCCCCGGGCCTGACCCCCTCGGCGATGCAGGAGGCGGCGAATTTCCTGAATGCGCAGATGCGCGGGCGGGCGATCGAGGACGCGCGGGAGCTGGTGGAGAGCCAGATCGCGGCGCGGCGCAGCGAACTTGACGCCCTGGCGGCGAGCCTGGTCGAACGCGGCATCGCGCTCTGGGACGAAAATGCCGGTCACGGGGCGGAGCGTTTGATCGTGCGCGGGCGCGCCAACCTGCTCGACGATGCTCAGGATGCGATCGATCTCGACCGGATGCGTCAGCTCTTCGACGATCTTGAAAAAAAACGCGATTTGGCCCATTTGCTCGATCTGGCCGAAACGGGACAAGGCGTGCGTGTGTTCATCGGCTCGGAGAACAAGCTCTTTTCGCTGAGTGGTTCGTCGTTGGTGATTTCGCCCTACAAGGACCAGAACCAGCGGACCATCGGGGCGATTGGGGTGATCGGGCCGACGCGACTGAATTATGGGCGCATCGTTCCGATCGTGGATTACACGGCCCGGCTTGTCGGCCAGTTGGTCTCTACCCGGGGCGGCTGAGGCGGGCCAGAGAATATCGATAATCGAAAGGCAGTTCATGTCCGGCGAAAAGACAACGAAACAAGTCTCCGAAGACGAGGTGACCGAGACCCCGGAGGAAAGCTCCGAAGGCGCAGCGCCAGAGGCGAAGGTTGCCGGGAACGACAAGACGCCATCTGTAGAGGATCTTGTGCCGGGGCTTGAGGACGCGATCCAGCAGGAGCATTCGCTCGAGGAACGCCTCGCCGCTGCGACCGCCGAACTGACGGCGGAGCGTGACGAGTACAAGGACCGGATGATGCGCGCGCTGGCGGAGGCGGAGAACGTGCGCCGCCGGGCGGAACGTGATCAGCGCGATGCGCAGACCTATGGCGGGACACGGCTCGCCCGCGATCTGCTCACCGTCTACGATAATCTCGCCCGTGCGCTCGATGCTGCCGATGATAGTCTTCGCGAAAGCCATGCGAGCTTTCTCGAGGGGGTCGAACTCACCCAGCGCGAATTGGTCAATGCCTTTGCCAAGCACAAGATCGAAGCCGTGGTTCCGGAGCCCGGGGACAAATTCGACCCCAACCGGCATCAGGCGATGTTCGAGGCGCCGCTGCCAGGTGCCGAGAACGGATCGATCATCGAGGTGATGCAGGCGGGGTTCGTAATTGCCGACCGCCTACTGCGCCCCGCGCTCGTTGGTGTGGCGAAGGCCGCGCAAGAGCCGGCGGAAGAAGCGCCTGCGGACGCTGTTGACGACGGGAACGAGCCGCCGGCTGAGAGCTGACGGCCCGAATCGACCGCCGTGATAGTCTCTCCTGCAAGTCTTTCAGGGAGGCTCGCATGACAACGAAGCACGGCGATATCCACTGGTCAGAGCTTGTGACCCGCGACACAGCCGGTGCGCGGGCCTATTTCGAGAGCATAGCGGGCTGGAGCGTGGAAGAAGTTCCTATGGGGGACGGCCAGCGCCCCTATCTCGTCTGCTCCGCCAATGGCCACCCGGTCGCCGGTATCATGGAAATGGGCGGGCCGGACCTCGAAGGGATGGCGCCGGCGTGGATCACCTACATTCATGTCGATGATGTCGACGCGGCTTGCGCGAAGACCAGCGAGTTGGGCGGTAAGGTGATCAGCGAGCCGTTCGACGTACCGATGGCCGGACGGATTGCAACTGTCGTCGATCCGACGGGGGCGATGGTCGGTCTGATCACACCTAACCAGGGCTGATCGGATGGCAGGATTGCGTTCCATGGCCGTCCTGCCCAGCAGCAGCGTGGCTGCGAGCGTCGCCTTTTTCCGAGATCAACTCGGGTTCGAGGTTGGGGGCGAATGGCCGGACCCCGAGGACCCGGATTTCGCGATCTTGCAACTTGGAGCGGTCACCATCGCCATCGATGGGCATGGCGGCGGCGTTGGGGCGCGGTCCGGCTGGGCGGCTTACATCTATGTCTCGGACATCGACGCCTACCACGCGCAACTCGTCGAGCGCGGTGTTGAGGTCGAGCGCCCGCCCGAGGATGCGTTCTACGGTTGCCGTGACATGGATCTGCGCGATCCCGATGGAAACCTTCTCGGCTTCGGGCAGGATCTCAACCCTGGACCCGACGGGCCCGGGCTCTAGAGGAATAAACCAAGAACCGTTCCGATCGAGCTGGATGCGAGCACCACATGCCCCGCGTCGATCCACCAAAGCGCTTTGGGCCGCCCGGCGAATGCGTAGTTGGTGAGAATCCAAGGCGCTATTATCAAGAGACCTACGCCCAGCCCGGTCGTGAGACCGGCGCCAAACCCCGCAACGCCCGCGGTGACGAAGACGTGGCGCATCACCGCCGCTGTCACCAGGCTCGCCAGAAACGCGATGATGAAGGGGAGCGGAGACTTGTCGGCCTCGATATCTTCCTTTGTCCGGCCTGTCGCCTCCATCCACCTCGCGCCGTTGATCATGTACCACACAGCGCCCGACGCAAAGCCTGCCACTGCGGCCAAGACAATTGCCAGAATGTCCATCTGCGATCCCTCCAGTTTTCGGACGAGCTTACTTGATCAGCCGGTGATCGACCACGCGCAGGGTCAGATTGATCCGCCCGCGATTGGTTAGGGGGTTCGGCGAGCCGTCTGCAATTATCCTGTCGATCCCATGGAATGCGAGGCGCGCTTCTCCTCCCATGACGACGATATCGCCAGAGTTGAGGATCACGCTCTCGGTCTTGCCGCCGCGCTCCGTGCCGCCGACTCGGAACCGCGCGGGGTCACCGAGCGAGATCGAAACCACCGGGGCGTCGAACAGCCCTTCGTTCTTGTCCTGATGCAGGCCCATGCGCGCGGTCGCATCATACCAGTTCAAGAGACAGCAATCTGGCTCTGCTTCCCAGCCGGAGACCTCGCGCCAGACCGAAAGGATCTGGCCCGGGATACTTGGCCAGGGCCTGTCGGTCTCTGGGTGGCGCGCAGCATACTGGTACCGGCCACGCTTGATCACCCATCCGGCCCGTCCGGCCGATGTCATCCGAACCGACATGGGCTTTCCCCAGCCGGTCATGGGGCGGACCAGAGGCGCGGCGCGGATTATCTCACGGCATTCCTCGACAATGGCTGCCTGCCGGTCGCGATCGAGATATGCCGGTAAGATCCGGAAGCCCCGGATGATGATCTCTTTTCCGTACGCCACCGCTTGATCCACCGGTTCGAAGAGGGGACAAGGGTCGCATGCGAGGGTTGATCTGGGCAATCGTCATCTGCTGCATCGCGCCGGGCACGCCGTTGCTTGCGGAGCAGCGCATTCTCTTCATCGGAAACTCGTTCACGGCGCAATGGAATGTGGCCGGCATGGTGGCAGACATCCTCGCGCGAACGGGGAGCGGAAGGCCCATCGTTCGGGATATCTCGCGGTATGGTGTGAGCCTCGACTGGCATGTTCGTGAGAACAATGCGGTTGAGATTGCGCGAGACGGCGGCTGGGATGTCATCGTGCTGCAGGATTTCTCCGACACAGCGCTGGTCGAGGAAAAAGCGCGTGCCTCGATCGGTGCGATGGCGGCGATTGCCGAAGTTGCGGGCAACGAGACTTCACTTGTCTTCTTTTCCCCCTGGTCTCCGGCGCGGACCCCTAAGGAAAAGCGTGACCAAGCGACGAAGCGGATCGAGGAGCATTACCGCCGCGGCGCACGTGCGTACGCTGGAAGTCTGGCGCCTGTTGGCCGGGCCTGGCGCGCCGCGCGCGCCGAGGCAGGCGTGGATCTGCGCGGCGAGGACGACCATCATGCAACCCAGGCCGGTGCCTATCTGGCCGCACTTACGGTCGCGATGGCGATATCCAAGGCACTTCGGGGCTTGGAACCAGAAGCTTTGTGGTCTCCCAGAGCGATCCCTGCGGAGACGCGATCTCATTTCCACGCTATTGCCACAAAGGTGTTCGAGAGTGCTGAGGCAGGTGCCCGAAAGCCCTGATCGCACAGGCCAGACTCCTGTGGATTTTAACCATCAAGCGGCTTGCGGGCCGAAATCCCGCTCCTTATATGAACAGCCGATCAACTAACTTGGGATAGGAAGTCAGGTGCCGCGAACGGGCCGGGCTTCGACAAATCGCCGAAAGGGAGCAGACATGCCAAAAGTCATTGGGATCGACCTCGGAACGACGAACTCTTGCGTTGCTATCATGGATGGCGCGACACCCAAAGTCGTCGAGAATGCCGAAGGTGCGCGGACGACCCCGTCTATGGTCGCATTCACGGATGATGGGGAGCGCCTGGTCGGCCAGCCCGCCAAGCGACAGGCCGTGACCAACCCCGAGAACACGCTCTTCGCCGTCAAGCGCCTCATCGGCCGACAATATTCCGATCCGACCGTCGAGAAAGACAAGAAGATGGTCCCCTACAAGATCGTCGAGGGGAAGAACGGCGACGCCTGGGTCGAGGCACGCGGCGAGAAGTATTCGCCCAGCCAGATCTCGGCTTATGTGCTTCAAAAGATGAAAGAGACCGCCGAGAGCTATCTTGGCGAGGCGGTGACCCAGGCAGTCATCACCGTGCCGGCCTATTTCAACGACGCCCAGCGTCAGGCCACGAAAGACGCGGGCAAGATCGCGGGTCTCGAAGTCCTTCGGATCATCAACGAACCGACGGCGGCGGCGCTTGCCTATGGTCTCGACAAAGACACGACCAAGACGATCGCGGTCTATGACCTCGGCGGCGGTACGTTCGATATCTCGATCCTAGAGATCGATGAAGGCTATTTCGAAGTGAAAGCGACCAACGGGGACACGTTCCTCGGCGGTGAAGACTTTGACCTGCGTCTGGTCGAGTACCTCGTTGACGAGTTCAAGAAAGACCAGGGCATGGATCTGCGCAATGACAAGCTTGCGCTCCAGCGTCTGAAGGAAGCCGCGGAGAAGGCCAAGATCGAGCTTTCGTCGTCGAGCCAGACCGAGATCAACCTGCCTTACATCACGGCAGATGCATCGGGCCCGAAGCACCTCACGCTGAAGATGTCGCGCGCGAAGCTCGAAAGCCTTGTGGAGGATCTGATCAAGCGCACGCTCGACCCCTGCAAGAAAGCCATGAAAGACGCGGGCGTCACCCCGGGCGACGTCGACGAGGTAGTTCTTGTGGGCGGCATGACCCGGATGCCGAAAGTCATCGAGACCGTGAAGTCATACTTCGGCAAGGAACCGCATAAGGGCGTGAACCCCGACGAAGTCGTCGCCATGGGCGCGGCCATCCAGGGCGGTGTTCTACAGGGTGACGTCAAAGACGTGGTCCTGCTCGATGTCACGCCGCTGTCGTTGGGTATCGAGACCCTAGGTGGCGTCTTTACCCGCCTGATCGACCGTAATTCGGCGATCCCGACTGAGAAGTCTCAGGTCTTCTCGACTGCGGAAGACAACCAGAATGCCGTGACCATCCGCGTCTTCCAGGGTGAGCGCGAGATGGCCGCCGACAACAAGCTGCTCGGCCAGTTCAATCTGGAAGATATTCCCCCGGCACCGCGCGGCATGCCGCAGATCGAGGTCACCTTCGACATCGACGTGAACGGCATCGTGTCCGTCTCGGCGAAAGACAAGGGCACCGGCAAGGAGCAGAAGATCACGATCCAGGCCTCGGGTGGCCTCTCGGACGACGACATCGAGAAGATGGTCAAGGAAGCCGAGGAGAACGCCGAGGAGGATAAGAAGCGCCGCGAGCTGGTCGAAGCGAAGAACCAGGGCGAGAGCATGCTGCACTCGACTGAGAAATCGCTGGCCGAGCATGGCGACAAAGTCGACGAGGAAACACGTCAGGCGATCACCGATGCGCTTGCGGAACTGAAAACAGCCCTCGAGACCGACGATGCCGAGGATATCGCGGCCAAGAGCCAGGCGCTCGCCGAAGCTGCGATGAAGCTGGGCGAGGCAATCTACAAGGCGGAAGCCGAGGCAGCCACAGCGGAAGCTGGCCCCGAAGAGGGCAATGTCGAAGACGCCGAGGAAGCCCGGCCGGCGGAAGACGATGTCGTCGATGCCGAATTCGAAGAAGTGAAGGACGACGACAAGAAAGCGTCCTGATCGATAAGCAGGTGGCAGCCGTGGCCGAAGCCCCGTTTGGCACCTACGCCCTGCCGGCGCGGATCGAACGTCTGCGCCGGTTTGGTTTGAGCCTCGGCACAGGTCCGGCAGCCCGCCGCGCAACCTCGATTATCCGCAGGATTTGCCTCTCTGGCCGGCCCGACCCGATTGATGTCGAGCCCTTTCCGGGTCAGCGCGCCCGGCTCCACCCACGCGACAACCTCTCGGAGAAGCGTGTCTTCGGTGCATTGCAGTTCTGGGATGCGAGCGAGCGGGAGGCGCTGAAGGCGCATCTCCGGAACTCGCCAGAACCGTTCATTTTCGTCGACGCAGGAGCGAATGTGGGTCTCTACACCCTGGCTGTCCGCAGCTTCGGACCGATCAGGGGTTTGGCGATCGAACCGGATGCCGAGAACCTGCGCCGGCTTCGCTTCAATCTCGATGCGTCTGCCGCGGCCGAGGTGACCGTCGTAGGGTGCGCACTTTTGGACCGAGAGGGCGAGATCGAGTTGGCCGCTGCCAATGGCAATCGCGGCGAGATCTCCGTAGTGGACGCCGCCTCAGCACCAACGGCGAAGACGCGGGCGCGGCCGCTTCTGGATTTGGTTCTCGAAGCAGGTTTCGAGCGGATTGATGCGTTGAAGATCGATATCGAGGGGATGGAAGAGCCGGTCCTATCTGCCTTTTTCGCCAAAGCGCCAGGTCAACTGCACCCAAGGATGGTCATTTTGGAGGCGCGGCGGAATGAGGAAACCCCGGCCCTAGCCTTCCTCCGGCAGCATCGCTATATGCCCGTGCAGCGAACGAAAATGAACGTGATCCTCGCACCGGAAAGCGAACAGAAAGACCCCACTCATGGCCAAGCGTGACTTCTATGATGTTCTCGGCGTCAAGCGCGGCGCGGGCGAGGCCGATATCAAAAAGGCTTTCCGGCAGAAGGCACGCAAGCTGCATCCGGATCAGAATCCGAATGATCCCAAGGCGGCCGCCGAGTTCAAGGAGGTCAACGAGGCCTATGAGATCCTTAAGGACGCCGAGAAGAAAGCCGCCTACGACCAATTCGGTCATGCGGCCTTCGAGGCCGGTATGGGCGGGGGCGGCGGGCCGCGCGGCGGGGCTGATTTCGGCTCGGCCTTCTCGGATGTCTTCGAGGATCTATTCGGTGATTTCATGTCTGGTGGTCAGGGCGGGCGGCGGCGTGGCGGCGCGCAGCGCGGGTCTGATCTGCGCTACAACCTCTCGATCTCGCTGGAAGAGGCGTTCACAGGCAAGCAGACGACGATCAAGGTGCCCGGCAATGTCACTTGCAGCACCTGCGCGGGAAGCGGGGCGGAGGGCGGCAGCCAGCCGCAGACCTGCCCCACCTGTTCGGGCCACGGGAAAGTCCGCGCACAGCAGGGCTTCTTCACCATCGAGCGAACCTGCCCGACCTGTCAGGGCCGCGGCCAGATAATCAAGAATCCCTGCAAGACCTGCCAAGGCTCTGGCACGATCCGCAAAGAGCGTGCGCTTAACGTCAACATCCCGGCAGGCGTCGATACCGGCACCCGGATCCGTCTTGAGGGGGAGGGCGAAGCCGGCCCTCGTGGGGCAGCGGCAGGCGATCTCTACATCTTCATCCATGTCGATGATCACAAGATCTTTGAGCGGGACGGAACGAACCTCTTCTGCCGCATTCCGGTGCCTATGACGACGGCGGCACTTGGCGGCGAACTGGAGGCCCCGTTGCTTGATGGTGGACGCAGCCGCGTCAAAATCCCGTCCGGCGTGCAAACCGGAAAGCGCCTGCGCCTGCGCGGCAAGGGCATGCCGGCGCTGCAACGGCCTGGGCAGTCAGGCGATCTCTATATCGAGCTGTCGGTGGAGACCCCGGTCAACCTGAGCTCCCGGCAGAAAGAGCTTCTGAAGGAATTCGAGAGAGAGGGTGAGGGGAACAGCCCCGAATCCAATGATTTCTTCGGGCAGGTGAAGGACTTCTGGAACAAGATGAAGGGCTGACGCCTGCGGACGTAGGCCAACCCTTTCCCCCGCCCCGTGCCGCTGCTAGATCAGAGTGACGGGAGGGCACATGTCGATTACGCATTTCACAGTAACGGGCGTCTCCGGCCGCATGGGCCGGATGCTTGCTGATGCGGTAGCGGAGCGGGAGGACTGTTCGCTCGTCGGCGCGACGGAGCAGCCGGACCATCCCTGGATCGGGAAGGATCTGGGGATCTGTCTTGATCGGCCGGAAACCGGTGTGATCGTCGAGGCCGACCCGCTGCCAGCCTTTGCCCGCAGTCAGGCCGTGCTCGATTTCACGGCGCCAGCGGCGACCATTGCCCATGCCGCCCTTGCCGCGCAGGCACGGCTGACCCATGTCATCGGGACGACCGGCCTGACGGACCCGCACCTCGAAAAGCTCTCGGCAGCTGCAAGGCACGCCGTGATTGTGAGGGCCGGAAATTTCTCCCTCGGAGTTAATCTTTTGACTTTATTGACGAAAAAGATCTCCGCCGCGCTCGATGCCGACTTCGACATCGAAGTCGTCGAGATGCATCACAGGATGAAGGTCGATGCCCCCTCAGGTACAGCGTTGATGCTGGCAGAGGCGGCTGCTGAGGGACGCGGGGTCGCGCTCGGTGACGTTGAGGACCGCGCGCGCGATGGCATCACCGGGGAGCGCAAGCCCGGCGCCATCGGCATGGCAGCGCTGCGCGGGGGCGATGTGGTCGGCGAGCATGACGTGGTTTTTGCAGGCCCGGGCGAGCGCGTGATCCTGCGCCATCTTGCGTCTGACCGCATGATCTTCGCCCGTGGCGCGGTAAAGGCCGCGCTTTGGGGTCAGGGGCAGAAGCCGGGCGAATACGACATGATAGATGTTCTGGGGTTGGGATGAGCGACGCGGTTGGCAGACCGAAGCTGCATCTGATGAAGCTGAGCGTCGGCTCGGAGAATGTCGATACCCTGCGCGCCTGGCAGGCGGGCCGATCTGCTCAACGCGCGGCTGCAGGGCTCGATCCGCGGCCACGGCACATCACCCGGATGTGGCCGCGCCGGGAGGACGAGATCCTGGCTGGCGGCTCGATTTATTGGGTCGTCTCAGGGATCATCTTGGTTCGCCAGAGGGTTGAGGGGTTCGAGGAAGTGATCGGCGAAGACGGGATCCGACGGTGCGGTTTCATACTGAACCCAGAGCTGATCCGCGTCGAACCCCGCCTGAAAAGCCCGTTTCAGGGTTGGCGCTACCTCAAGCCCGAGGATGCACCACGTGATCTGGATGCAAAGGGTATGGAAGAAGCGGCACTGCCGGAGGACCTCCGCAGCGAACTTGTCCATTTCGGCGTGCTAGGCCGCTAGGTCCTTCGCTTCATCGACATCGGTGAGCATCGCGGTGTATCCAATGCGCAGTCCGGGCAAGGTCGCAACCGTATCGGCCAGGGCGTGCTCAGTGGACCAGCGAACGCCATCGAACAGCCCCGCCGGTACTGTGCTGCCACCTCGCCGCAGGCCGATCAGCCAGTAGCCCCCATCGGGCGCCGGGCCGAAGACGGCATCCCTCGCGCCGAGCAACCGGAAAGCGTCGGCGATATGATGCGGTTCGATGCCGGGAACATCGGCTCCGATGATCAGGACCGGGCCGGGCGGCATGCGGCGGAAGACGCGTGCCATCCGTGCGCCAAGATCGCCGGACCCTTGCGGCCATTTTGCAAGCCTGGCAGGCCAGACACGGCTTAGAAGGCCCTGGTGATCGGGTGCGACGGCGATCGTCGTAGTCCAGCGCGGGTCATGCGCGAGTCTGCGTAAGAGACGCCGTGTCTGATGGCGGAACCACCAGGCCGCCGCGACCATCCCGATCTCCCGCCCCAGGCGTGTTTTGACGCGGCCGGGCAGAGGCTCCTTCACGAACACCACGAGGTGGCGGGTCATCGGTTCTCGTACCATGCCACGAGTTTCTCAGGCTTGGTTCCGAGCCGGTAGAGCAGCAAGGTCGTGATATTTCGCAGACCCCGCCGGAGCCAGCCTTCCGCGACGTAGCGCTCGGCCGAGGTGAGGGCGCGGGCCTTGAGCGGCGCAATCCGTCGGCGGCCAAGGCGCCGGATCAAGGCGACATCCTCCATCAGCGGAAGCTCGGGGTAGCCGCCGATCTCGCGATAGAGGCTCGCGGGGATGAGGAGTGCCTGATCGCCATAGGGAAGGGCCAGGAGCCTGCTGCGCCAGTTCGCCCAGAAGGCGGTAAAGCTGGCCATCGGCCCGCCCTGATCGAATGAAAGATCGAAGTAACCGGCCTTTCGCCCGTCGCACTCGATATGGGTGCGGATGGCCTGCACCCAGCCCGGCTGCAAAACGGTGTCGGCATGGAGGAAGAGGAGCCATTCCCCCGTTGCCGCGCGCGCGCCACAGGCGAATTGCGGGCCACGGCCGCGGCGGGCGGTCAGGAAGGTGGCGCCCGTCGTCTCGGCAATCTCGGCGATATTGTCGTCAGAGCCGCCATCGACCAGGATGACTTCGCGGATCAGCCCGTCGAAGACCCCCTGGGTGAGGGCACCAAGGCAGGGACCGATCCGGTCGGCCACCCCGAGCGTCGGGATCACGATGGACAGCGGCGCAGTCATTCCAACCCGTCGAAAACTTCTCGCTGGCCCGCTTATAGGGCTGGGCAGCGGGATAGGCGAGGCATATATCGGGCGCAAGGAGGCGCGCTCATGGCCGAACTCAAGGGATTTGCAGATGACACCCGCGCGGTTCTGCGCATGTCCGGCTCGGACGCCCGGTCGGTTCTGCAGAATGTCGTCACGAACAATGTCGATGAAGCCTCTGACGGTAAGGCCGTCTATGCCGCGCTTCTGACGCCGCAGGGAAAGTATCTCTTTGACTTCTTCCTGGTTGGCGATGGCGAGGACATCCTGATCGATACGGTTGCGGACAGGGCGCCGGATCTGATGCGCAGGCTCGGCATGTACTGTCTGCGCCGCGATGCGACATTGCGCGAGGATAAGAGTCTGCGCGTGTTTCTGGTCTGGCCGGGGGAGGGCGGCTCCCACCCACCACCCCCGCCGCCCTCCCCCGGCCATGCGGCGACTGTCATCGACGACCCCCGCGACCCGGCGCTTGGGTGGCGAATCTACGGTGCTGCACCGCCAGAGACCGCCGCGGGCGCGCGGGCGGAGTATGACGCATTGCGAGTGGCGCATCGGATCCCGGAAAGCGGGCGGGAGCTTTTGGCGGACGAGACCTATATCCTTGAGGCTGGGTTCGAGCGACTGAACGGTGTCGATTTCCGCAAAGGCTGCTATGTCGGCCAGGAAGTCACCGCTAGGATGAAGCACAAGACGGAGCTGCGCAAAGGGCTCGTGGTTGTCGATGTCGCCGGAACGGCGCCGGAGGGTACGGAGCTCATGGCTGCCGGAAAGCCTGCCGGAAAGATCTTCACCCAGTCCGGCGGAAGGGCGCTCGCGCATCTGCGCTTTGACCGTGCGGGGGCGGAGATGGAGGCGGGCGAGGCCCGGGTCCGCTACACGCCCTGAGTTTCGGATCTGAGCAGGGCTGCGAGACCCTCCCGGTAGCTTGGATAGAGCATCTCGACGCCCAATTCCTCTCGAACCCGCCGGTTCGAAACCCGTTTGCTTTCCGCGTAGAAGCTGCGCGCCATCGGTGACATGTCCGCGTCTTCGAAGCGAACGGCCTCGGGCAGCGGCAGACCGAGTAATTCGGCTGCGTGGGCGATCACGTCCTCTGGCGGGGCGGGATAGTTGTCGCAGACATTGTAGATTGCCCCTGAGTTCGGGTGCTCGATCGAGGCATGAAGGATTCGCGCAATATCCTCCACATGCGTTCGGCTGAAGATCTGGTTTTCCTTGATGATCCGGCGTGCGGTGCCGTTCCGGACCTTAGCGAAGGGGCCTCGCCCTGGTCCGTAGATCCCTGCGAGGCGGAAGATATGGAGGGGCAGGCCAGTCTCGGCCCAGGTCCGCTCAGCGTCGAGCCGCCACTGGCCGCGTTTCGTTGCCGGGTTGCAGTCGCTTGTCTCGTCGACCCAGCCCCCGTCGCGGTTGCCGTAGACGCCCGTGGTCGAGAGATATCCCGCCCACACGATGTCGTTTGCCGGGATCTTGCCGTCGAGCTGCTTCAGGACCGGGTCACCATCCTCCTCGGGTCCCGCAGACAGCAGGAGGTGGGTGGCTTCCGCGAAGAGGGGTGACAGGTCCGCATCGGGCCAGATGACCGGCTCGGCGCCGCTGGCCCGGATCTCCTCGGTCTTATCCGCGCTGCGGGTTGTGCCGATCACCCGCCAGTCCTGCGCCAAAAGGTGTTTGCTCAGCTCACGCGCGGAGTATCCATGACCGATGCTGAGCAGGGTGCGGTCTGTCGATTCAGGCATAGGTCCTCGGGCCGTCATTGGGTATGAACAAGATCGAGAGGAGCATAGATCGCCATGATGGATTTGCGAGCGGTAATCGCGGTGCTCGGCCTCTGTGGCCTGATATCGCCAGCCAAGGCGTTCGAGACCTATGACGCCTGCCTCGAGGCGGTTGGCAGCAACCCGCGCCAGGCCGTGGATCAGGCGGCAAAGTGGGCCGAGTTCGGTGGCGGATGGGCCGCGCGGCATTGCCATGCGCTCGCCCTTGCCGCATCGGGGGCGCCATTGCAGGCGGCCAGCCTGCTGGCAGAGACAGGCGCCGAGGCGGGTGAACTGCCCCGGCAGGTCCGCTCGGAGATGTTCGTGCAGGCAGGCGAGCTGTTCCTCGAGGCAGGTGAGATCGAGGAGGCGGAGGAAAGCAGGCAGCGAGCGGAGAACCTGGCCGAGGATCCGAGCCTGCCGCTGTCTCTGGGTGCCGCGATCAAAATGGAGCGCGGTCTCGCCCGCGCGGCAATTGCGGACTATGACCGCGCGATCCGGATCGGAGGTCCGCGTCTTGGCTATCTGCTCGGGCGGTCAGAGGCCCGGTTGCGCAGTGGCGATGCCATCGGGGCCCGGGACGATGCTAAGCGTGCGCTTGAACGGGCGCCTGGTGATGCAGAGGCGCTCTATCAGTTCGGCCGGGCGAGTGTCGTGCTGGGCGATCGGGAGGCGGCGCGGGAGGCCTGGGTCGACGTGATCGCTCTCGCGCGTGGGACAAGCCTGGAGCGTGCGGCGCGGCTCAGCCTGCAAAGGATGGAAGCCGACCAGTAAGCTCCTCCCGGCAGGACGCATACTCTTGTCGAACCGTGGGATCAGGATCGTTTGTCGGCAGGGCCAGAAAATCTTCGGCCCGCATCAGCCGGGACAGGGCCCAAACGGCGTGCTCGCGGATCAAAGGAGAGCTGTCCGCTGCGAGCGTGCGAGCAGTCCCAACTAGCTTGCGCTGCCCAGAATTCCCAATGGCAACCGCGACGTTTCGCAGAAACCGCTCCCGCCCGATCCGTTTGATCGAGGATCCCGAGAAACGGGCGCGGAACGCCTGATCCGAGAGGCTGGCCAAATCGGTGAGTGCGGGGGCAATCATGCCGTCCTTGGGCAGGTATGGATCGTACGCGCGGGCCGCAAACTTGTTCCAGGGACAGACCGCGAGACAGTCATCGCAACCGTAGATGCGATTACCGATAAGGGGACGCATCTCTCGCGGGATCGAACCTTTGAGCTCGATGGTCAGGTAGGAGATACAGCGCGACGCATCGAGCTGGAACGGCGCCGGGAAGGCCGCGGTAGGACAGATATCGATGCATGATCGGCAGGTCCCGCAGCGCTCCTCATGTGGTTTGTCCTTCGCGAGATCCAGCGTCGTGAAGATCGCACCGATGAAGAACCAGGAACCGAGATCGCGCGAGACAAGATTGGTGTGCTTGCCCTGCCAGCCGAGCCCTGCCGCGGCCGCCAAGGGCTTTTCCATCACTGGTGCGGTATCGACGAAGACTTTGATGTCCCCGCCCGCCTCATTGATCAGCCACCGGCCGAGCCGTTTCATCCGTTTCTTGATCGTGTCGTGATAGTCCTTGCCCCACGCGTAGCAGCTGATCGCCGCGCGATCGCGCCGCTCCAGAAGGGTCAGGGGGTCGAGATCCGGGCCGTACCGGTCGACTAGAACGATCACCGAACGGACCTCGGGCCAGAGCGCGCGCGGGTCAGCGCGCCAATGCGCGCGATCGGCCATCCAGGTCATATCGCCATGACGGTCCGCATCGAGCCAGAGCGCAAGTTTCTCGCCCGCAGCCTCGATGCCCCCGGGGTCGGCGACAGCCATATCGCTAAAGCCAAGAGACATAGCCTCAGCGCGCAGTTTCGTCTCGATCGCCGTCTTCTCCAACATGGGGCTACTTTACCGTCGGAAAGGACGTTCTCCTAGGGGCTTACCTGTTGGCGTTGGCGCCGGTTCGCGCGGCGCCGATTGTCGGTTTGCTCCCGACACCATCATAGGGGCTAGGGCCACAGGCGGCGATAAGAGCTGCGAGGGCAATCATCACAGTGAGATGGCGCATATCGGTCTTCCTGATTTGTCGTGCAAATACAAAGATGTGCCTTTGCAGCGGGATAACCCACCCTCGTTCACGGCTCCGTGAACCGCGCTAGAAGTCCAGGTCTGCGTAATGCGGCGGGGGCGTCGGAAAACCAGGAAGATGATCCGCCAGCAGGGCCCGGAACCCCGGGCGCGATTTCATGACCGCATACCAGTCGCGCACTGCCGGATAATCCGCCCATGGAACGTCGCCCAGATAGTCGAGCGCGCTGATATGGGCCGCCGCTGTGAGATCGGCGAGGGTCATGCGCTTGCCAGAGAGCCAGCTGTGATCCTCCAGCAGGAACGTCATGTAGTCGAGATGGACACGGATATTCTTGGTCCCCGCTTTCAGGCAAGCACCATCCGGATATCCCAGCCGGGCCATGCGTTTCGTGACCCGCTCGAAGACCAGGTTCTCAGTTACCTCGCGGTTGAACTTGTCGTCGAACCAGTCCACGAGCCGCCGTGTTTCGGCCCGCGCGACCGGGTCGGCGGGGAGAAGGGGTGGCTCTGGCACGGTCTCTTCGAGAAATTCAGCAATGGCGTTCGAGCCTGCGATGCTCTTGCCCTTGTCCGTGATCAGAACCGGGACGCGACCGGCTGGATTGAGGCGGAGGAAGTCGAGCCGCTTCTCCCACGGCCGTTCCTCCACCAGCTCCGCCTGCACGCGCTTCTCCGCCAGCACGAGGCGGATCTTTCGGGAGAAGGCGGAAAGCGGCAGGTGATAGAGGCGATACATATCGGGTCCGAAGCGAATTCCTCCCCTCTCTGCCTTTGCGGGAGTTGAGTTTCAAGTCCCCTGTGAGACCGAAACGCATTCCGCGCGCGCATCGAGGCGCAGGGTCTCTGCACCACCGGCAATCGAGGCCGCCCGGCGCCTTGTCCAGTTGCCGGGGCGCGATGCCGAACGCTCCTTCGGGTTGGGGAGCACAGCCGCAAGCCGCGCGGCTTCTATCGCCGTTAAATCGCTAGCATCCTTGCGGAAATAGTGCTGGCTGGCGGCCTGGACACCGAAGACGCCCTCGTCGAATTCGGCGACGTTGAGATAGATCTCGATGATCCGGCGCTTGGACCACAGCGCCTCGAGCAGGACAGTGAAGCCCGCCTCGAGCCCCTTGCGGGTCCAGGAACGTTCCGGCCAGAGGAACGTGTTCTTGGCAACCTGTTGCGTAATGGTAGAGCCGCCCCGCAAACGCCGGCCTTTTTCGTTGGCCTGTAGCGCCTTTTCAATCGCCTCAAGATCAAAGCCCCAATGGTCGCAGAAATTGGCATCCTCGGCCGCCATCGCCGCGCGGGGCAGGTGGGGCGACATCTCCTCGATATCGCGCCAGTTGCGGTCAATCCCGCCCAGACGCAGGCTCTCACGGATCATGTAGTAGTTTGTCGGTGGATTGATAATCCAGTAGCTCATCACCCAGACGATCGGAAAGATTAGAAGGACAAGGGTGATCGACATGGCGGCCCTGAGCGCCCTCTGCCGCCGTGTCCGCGGTGCTTGTTTCTTGGCAGTTGGCTTTTGAGGGATTTTGCGCCCCTTCGCCTGACCAGCGTTGATTTTTTTATCGCCCTTGCGGGTCATATGACCGCTCCGCCTGCTCTGATGGAACCCTAGCATGCTGCGACCGCTTCGCCGAGACTGGGATCCATCATGCAATCCTTTCCCGCTTGGCGCGCGAGGCGGTCCTGCTAAAGTGGCGCAAACAGCAAGGGATCGTGATGTCGTTCCAATCCATCCGCTACAGCGTTGATGAAGCAATCGCGACGATCGCGCTCAATCGGCCCGAAACGCTCAATGCGCTTGACGCAGAGATGCGCCGGGAACTGATGGAGGCAATCCTGCAGGCGCGAGACGAGGCGCGGGTGCTGATCCTTACCGGGATTGGACGGGGCTTTTGTGCGGGCCAGGATCTCGGCGATCTGAGCGATCCGTCTGGTGTCAATCTCGAACGGCTTCTGGTCGAGGAGTATCACCCGATCCTCACTGCGATTGCCGAGGGGCCGATCCCCGTTCTCTGCTCGGTAAACGGCGTCGCGGCCGGGGCGGGCGCGAACCTCGCGCTGTCAGCGGATGTGGTTATCGCCGCACGCTCGGCCGTGTTTCTCGAGGCCTTCGCGCGGATTGGGCTTATGCCTGACGCGGGCGGGACCTTCTGGCTGCCGCGACTGGTCGGTCACGCGCGGGCGATGGGTATGAGCCTGTTCGCGGATCCGATCCCGGCAGAGACGGCCGCGGATTGGGGCCTGATCTGGGAGGCCGTAAATGACGAGTTGCTGGATTCGCGCACCCGCGAATTGGCCCAGCGGCTGGCCGAGGGGCCCACGCGCGCCTATCGCGCAATGAAGGAGGCGATGCGCGCAAGCGTGACGAACGATTTTGCCGAGCAGCTCAAGCTCGAGGCACGCTTGCAGGCGGATCTCGCCAAAAGCAGGGATTTCATGGAGGGCGTGCTTGCCTTCCTTGCCAAACGCAAGGCAGGGTTCGAGGGGCGGTGACGCACCTTCGCCCCTTGGCTGCGCGTCTCGATCAGGCGCGGTTTCCCATAGACCCCTCCCCATCTGGAGACGATCCTTTCGCGTCTCTGCAACGCGGCTGTTCCGCAGCTAGTCCTTACCTAGCGCGGCTGATTGACCGGGAGGAGGCATGGCTCGCGGAGATTGCAGAAGTTTCGCCCGAAGAGACGATAAAGGGCCTGATCGGATCTATCAGAGCACTTAGCGACACCTCTAAGGATATGAAGAGCCTGTCGCGCGACCTGCACCTTGCAAAAGCGCGGGCAAGCCTGCTCGTGGCCCTGGCTGATCTTGGCGGGGTCTGGTCGCTTGTCGAGGTCACGAATGCACTGAGCGATTTCGCGGATGCTGCTACCGATGCGTCCCTGAAGTGGCTGCTGTCACGAGAGCTTACAGCGGGAAAACTCCCGGGACTTGGCCCTGATGCTCTGGAAAGTGGCGCAGGGTTCATCGTGATCGCAATGGGAAAGCACGGGGCGCGGGAGCTCAATTACTCGTCTGATATCGACCTGATCTGCCTCTTCGATCAATCGCGGTTTGCGCCCGATGATTTTGCCGATGCGAAGTCCCGCTACATCCGCATCACCCGCGATCTGGTGAAGCTTCTGAGCGAGAACACGGAGCACGGTTATGTCTTCCGGACGGATCTTCGCCTGCGCCCGTCACCGTCGACAACGCCCGTCTGTATGGCGGTCGAGGCCGCGGAGCGATACTACGAATCCGTCGGTCGGACATGGGAGCGCGCAGCCCACATAAAGGCCCGCGCTTGTGCCGGAGATATCGCTGCGGGCGAGGCATATCTCGATCGCCTCACTCCATTCGTCTGGCGCCGGTATCTGGATTTTGCGGCGATCGACGAGACGGCGGACATGCTGCGAAAGATCCGCGAGACCAAGGGCCGCTTCGTGCAAGCTGAAATCCCCGGCGCGGATGTCAAAGTCAGCCCCGGCGGTATCCGCGAGATCGAGTTCTTCGCGCAGACGCGGCAATTGATCCAGGGTGGCAGGAACCCGACGCTGCGCGATCCGACAACGCTCGGTGCATTGAGTGCACTTGCGGGTTCTGGGATCATCCCGGCGGAAACGGCTGATCAGCTCTCAGCCGACTATATCGCGCACCGCACACTGGAGCATCGCCTGCAGATGATCGAAGACGCGCGGACCCACACCGTGCCGCTCAGCAAGGACGGGCGGACCCGGGTCGCCGCGCTGATGGGCGAGGCTGATCTCTCGAAATGGGAGGAGCAGATCGGCGAGCGGATGGGTCGCGTGCATTCCCTGGCGCAGGATTTCTTCGGGTCGCGCAAGATGGAACCGGAAGCGCGGTTCGAGGAGGTGAGTGCGGCCGATCTGGAAGCGATGGGTTTCCAGCGCCCTGAAGACATGTGCCGATTGTTCGCTAGATGGCGCACCGGACAGATCCCGGCGACCCGGGATGCGCGTTCCCTCGACATGTACCGCCGGCTTGAGGGCCGCATTCGTGGCCTTCTTGCCGAGGGTGGGCAGCCCGATCAGGCGGCGTTGGATTTCGACCGCTTTTTGTCGGGGCTGCCATCCGGCGTGCAGGTCTTCGCGCTTTTCACATCCAACCCGCATTTGCTGGATCTGATCGTGCGGATCTGCTCGCGCGCGCCCCGGCTGGCAGTGCACCTCGGCCAGAATCCGCAAGTACTCGATTCTCTCCTCGATCAGAGTTTCTTTGAGCCCGTTCCGGGGTCTGAGGCGCTTTCCCAAGAGCTTACCAGCGCGCTGTCCAGAGAACGGGATTACGAACGCAAACTGGATGTGACCCGCCGCTGGGCGCGGGACCTGCAATTCCGGGCCGGTGTGCAGCTTCTGTTCGAGATGTCGGGCGCTGAGGAAGCGGCAGCCGCCTTTACTGCCATAGCCGAGGCGTCGATACAGGCATTGCTGCCGCATGTGATCGCAGAGTTTGCTGCGAAGCACGGCGCGCCACCGGGGCGCGGGCTTGCGGTCATCGCGATGGGCAAGCTTGGCTCCTGCGAGATGACTGCGCGGTCCGATCTTGACCTGATCACGGTCTATGACAGCGCTGGAGCCGACCTCTCGGACGGGCCTAAACCGCTTCCCCCGATCAGTTACTTCCCAAGGCTGACACAGGCGCTTGTCGCGGCCCTGACCGCACCTACAGCCGAAGGCCGCCTTTATGAGGTAGACATGCGGCTCAGGCCGTCTGGCCGCATGGGTCCGGTCGCGGTCTCCCTCGAAGGGTTTGAACGATATCAGCGGAACGACGCCTGGGTCTGGGAGCACATGGCGCTAACGAGGGCGCGGGTGATCGCGGGCGATCCCTCGCTCGCCGACGAGATCGAGGCGATCCGGACGCAGGTTCTCGCAGAACGCGCGGCGCGCCCCGAAGTGCTCGCAGAGGCGAAGGAGATGCGCAACCGCATCTCAAGCGCCCGGACGGCCGAGGAAGGGGAGGTTTGGTCCTTAAAGGGCGCGCCTGGCGGTTTGCTGGAGATCGAGTTCCTCGCGCAGACCGGTGTTCTGCACCAGGGCTTGAACCAGTGGCGTCGGGCCAGGCCCGCTTTCGCCGATCTGGCCGGCACTGGATGGCTGCCGGCTGAGGAAGCGGCTCAGCTCACTGCAACGCATGCGCTTCTGCAGCAGATGCAGCAGATCGAGCGGGTCGCGCTCGACCGTCCGCTCGACCCCGGCGAGATCGGCTCAGGATTGCTGGAGCGGCTGCTTACGTTGGCCGATGCGGAGAATGCCGACGACTTGAAATCGAGGCTCGCCGAGGCTCAGAGCACAGCGGCGGATATCATCGCACGCCGCTTCGCGACTTTCTGATCACTTCATTTCCGGGGACAGGGCCCAGACTTTTTCGTTCGTTTCCGCCGTTCTCCGGCGGACGATCTCGACACCGAGCCCGGCCTCGTTCGGCAAACGGTCGATCTTCTCGATCCGGATGATGGCCCGGCGTGCGCGCGGATCGATCAGGATCGCGCTTGCCAGACGCTCGGCAAAGGTCTCCAGCAGGTTGATCCGCGATCCCTCCGCCAGTTCTGTGATCGCCTCAATCAGGTCGTCGTAATTGATCACGCGACCGACCTGATCGTCGATATGGGCGGTGTTGCGCGAGACCTCGAGCGTTATGTCAAAGCGTACGCGTTGGGTTACGCCGAACTCCTCGCGATAGGCTCCGATTTCGAGCTCGCGCACATAGTTTGACAGAAAAATCTTGTCAGGCGTTTCTGGATCGACCGCCATCTCGTGCATCGAGAGCGGTTCTGACCTCGGATTTTCCATGGGCCGGATATCCCTGTTCCCCTCAACAGTCGATCATCAATACGCCCAGATTGCGCGATTTGCCACGCTCAAACCGACAGGGCGAGGGCAATTCGCGCTGATTATTGCTTCAGCGGCTCGAAAGCTCGGTGGGCTTGCGATAGAAGATATGGTCACCGATCCGGGCGGTCTTCACAAGCCTCTTCGACCAACGCGGGTTGACGGCTGTCGTGTGATAGTGGGTCGCATCACCGGTCAGAATGCGTGGCTTGCCTTTCAGCATGACCCACGCCACCTGCCCAACCTGCTTCATCGCGCCCTTCTCGCTCATCGCATCCGATTTGCCATCGCAGCGGTAAGAGAACTGGCATCCCTTGCCGCGGCTCTCGCCCTGGCGGACAACGCCGCAGACCGAGCTGGGGTAGCGGCGGCTGTCGACGCGATTGAGGATCACTTCCGCGACGGCGACCTGACCAACGAGGCTTTCACCTCGGGCTTCGAAATAAAGCGCCTCTGTCAGACAGCTCCACTCGGCGCTCCGATCGCCAATCTTGACGTGCTTGATAGCGTCGAGATTAATCGTGCCTGCCTTATCCACTGCTACGAGCTGCGCTTGCTGTGCGTTTTGGGCGCCATCGGCCGATGCGATGATCTGTGCGTCCTTTTTCGCCAGTTCGTTGATCCTCTCCGGGATCTCGGCGATGCTCTCAGGCGCATCGATCCGCGGGAGTTCTGGGACGTGGCGGAATTGATCCCTTTTCGCGTAGTTGCCAAGCCCAATCCGATCGAGCGACAGCAGGTTGGCCGCCCAGAACCGATCAGCGCCCGCGCTGCCAAGCGAGAATACACCGCCCGGCGTTTCGGCGCCGGCCTTTTGATTTCCTAGGATAGCTGCGAGTGCGAACGCTGCGATCCCGGCGCAGCACCAAAGTGCGCGGCGCCCAGACATCACGACGGTCATACCTACTTCCTTTGGTTTGCACTGGTGGTGTCGGCGCCCGGAACGAAACCCCATGTCCCGGTCGGCCCGCAGTGCGATTACTCGTTACCGCCCCGTGGCAGTCTCCTAAAACATGAGCCCCCCCTTCGCCAATCCGATTCGGGGCGTCAAAAAGCAGCTTTGCGTCTAGGTCATGCTTAATGTGGTCCTAAAGCATCATGGAATCGCCGCTCAATTGCCACAAACGCAAAATTCAACCCTAAGAACGGCGTGCAGTCTTTCAAAAAGTCCTCGTCTGAGACCAATTCCGCACCTTTCGAGCCGAATCGGGCCCGGATCTGATCTCTCATCCAGGCGAGGACCTGTCTTTCACGATGCGATTTAACCCTGCTGGACCTCTGCCCGAGTTCCTCAAACAGCCAGTCGAGCATCTCGGTGATGCCCTCCCCCCGATCGGCACTGCACTGCATCAGCGCGGGTTGCACATCGAGCAGTGAGATCGCCCCTTGAAGGTCAGTCATTGTCTGGCGCGCAAGGGGCTGCAGGTCACCCTTCGTCACCAGAATTATATCGGGCACCTCCATGATCCCAGCCTTCATGAATTGGAGTGCATCTCCAGAGCCGGGCTGCGCGCAGAACACCACAAGATCCGCCACCTGCGTGACGGCCGTCTCCGATTGGCCGACCCCTACAGTCTCGACGAGGACGATGTCATAGAGCGCCCTCAGCAGAACGCTCGCCGGATAGGTCAGATCCGCGATACCGCCCAGCCGGGTCCGCGCCGCCATTGAGCGGATGAAAACACCCGGGTCACTTGGGTCGACTACAAATCTCGTCCGGTCACCTAGAAGCGCGCCGCCAGAGATGCTGGAACTCGGGTCGACCGCAATAATGGCGATCGTCTTCTCTCGCTCTCTGACATCGGCGATGATCCTATCGATCAATGTGGACTTGCCGACACCCGGCGGGCCGGTGAGGCCGATCACGGAACCGAGCGGCGCCGAATATGCCGCGTCGAGCAGATCGGCCGTGGCGGCCAGATCCGGCGCGGTCTCAATCTGCTCCAACGCCTTGGCGACCGCGATCTTCCCGCCCCGTCGGAGTGGCTCCAGAACGCTCATCGTCTCGCACGGATTGCGGCCTGCGCTGCCGCAAGCCGGGCGACCGGAACCCGGTAGGGCGAGCAGGAGACATAGTCGAAACCCGCCCGGTGGCAGAAATCAATCGACGCAGGGTCCCCGCCATGTTCGCCGCACAGCCCGATCGTCACATGGGGCGCCCGTGCTCTTGCCCGCTCAATCCCGATCTTCATGATCTCTCCAACCCCCTCCTCGTCGATCTGGTGGAACGGATCATGTTCGAAGACACCCCGCTCCACATAGTTCGGGATAAAGCGGCCCGCATCATCGCGCGAAAGCCCGTAGAGCATCTGTGTGAGGTCATTCGTTCCAAAACTCAGGAAGTCTGCGAGCGCCGCGATATCGCCTGAGCGCAGGCAGGCGCGCGGTGTTTCGATCATGACGCCGATCGTGTAGTCGATCTTTACGCCGCACTCCGCCGAGACAGCCTGTGCCATCTCCTCGACCTCGCGCTTCAAAAGGTCGAACTCACGCACCGCCGATACCAGCGGGATCATGATCTCGGGCTTCGCGGCCTCTCCGGTTTCGTTGGCGGCATGGCAGACGGCCTCGAAAAGCGCGCGAAGCTGCATCTGATAGATCTCGGGGTAGGCAATTCCGATCCGGCAGCCCCGGTTGCCCAGCATCGGGTTGAACTCGGCAAGCTCGAGCGCGCGCGCGCGGATCTTTTGTGGCGTGACGGAAAGCTCGTTGGCCATCTCGTCGATCTCCGCTTGCCCATGCGGCAGGAATTCATGCAGCGGTGGATCGAGAAGGCGGATGACAACAGGCATCCCCTGCATGCGGACGAAGAGATCGTGGAAGTCACCGCGCTGCATTGGCAGCAGTTTCGCAAGCGCATCGCGGCGTTCCTCTTCAGTTTCGGCCAGGATCATCTGGCGCATGGCCGAGATACGATGGTCCTGAAAGAACATGTGCTCGGTACGACAGAGACCGATACCCTGCGCTGCGAAGCCGAGCGCTGTTCCCGCATCGCGCGCGGTGTCGGCGTTTGTGCGGACATCGAGGGTGCGTTCCTTGTCCGCCCATTCCATGATTTGCGCGAAGGCCCCGGTGATCTCCGGCTCCAGTGTCGGGACCTTGCCGGCAAGAACCTGACCCTCGCCACCATCAACTGTAACGACGTCGCCCTCTTTAAAGACACGGCCGTCGGGCGAGGTCAGCGTGCGCTCAACCCGGTTCAAGGTCATGTCCTTGGCGCCTACGACGCAGGGTTTTCCAAGGCCACGGGCGACAACGGCTGCGTGGCTGGTCATCCCGCCGCGCACCGTGAGAACACCCCCTGCCGCATGCATGCCGCGGATATCCTCCGGGCTCGTCTCAACGAGGGCGAGCAGCACCCGTTCTCCGCTCTCCGCGGCTTCCTCGGCCGTGTCGGGGGAGAAAACGAGTTTGCCAGCCGCAGCGCCCGGTGAGGCCGGCAGACCGTGGCCGATCAGATCGCGCGCCGCCGTGGGGTCGATGGTTGGGTGCAGGTGCTCGTCCACAAGAGTCGGACCGATGCGCAACAGGGCGTCCGCCCGCGTGATCGCGCCCGCCTCCGCCAGATCCACCGCGATCTGGACCGCCGCGCGCGCGGAGCATTTGAGCGGTACGAGTTCCAGGATCTGAACCTTTCCCTCGGTCAGCGTGAAATCGAGGCTGTAGCACTCGCCTATCTCCGCCTCGACCTGCCGGCCGATCCGCTGCAGCTCCAGCACCGCCTCCGGGAACAGCTCTTCGAGCGAGGGGTCTGGCATCTCCCGCGCCTCGCGCTCCGAGCGGGTGATAAGGCTCGGGGTTCGAAGACCCATGAGCGCCTCATTGCCCTGCGCATTGGCCAGATAGCGCCCGGTGAGGCCCTGTGCCCCGGTCGTGGCATCTCGCAAATGTGCGACACCCGCGCCCGCATTGGTGCCCAGTCCGAGCGCCATCACCTGGACGATCCGCGCCAGAGGGGAGTCCGCTGCAAAGCCGCGCGCCTGACGCCGCATCAGGGTCCGCGGCGTGTTCCACGACTGAGCCATCGCCCGTAGTGCCGCGCAGGTTTGCGGGACGACGGCGTCGGGCAGGGCAGTGCCGTTCACCTCGTCCAGAACCCCGGCATAGGTCTCAGACAGTTGGGCGAGATGGTCCGCCGTCAGCTCGGCCTCTCCATCCACGCCCAGGTCGCGCATCAGATCGTAGAGCGCGTACTCGAACTCTTCCTCATCGATCCCCATCACGCCAACCCCGAAGGAGTGGAGCAGGCGGCGCTTGAGATCGAAGGCGAGCCGTGCGTCGTACCTGCCTGCCAGCTTGTCGATCGCTGCGCCCGAGGCGCCGATGTTCAAGACCGCGGGCACGACGTCGCTGCCGGGACCGATCGAGGAGGCTCGAATGGAGACTAACTCCGCCGGCTCGCCCGATCGTTCGGCCAGGCGGTCAAAGGCCGCGGCGATCACGTCCTCGCTGAGATCAGCATCATGATCCGCAGGTATGACAAAGCCGGGCGGGATGGGCAGACCGGCGCGGACGCCGCGCGACAGCAGGGCTGCCTTGGTCCCGAACCTCTGTTCGTCCAGCAAGGGCGCGTCCGGCGCGATCCAGCCGAGTTCCTCTGTCATGAGGCCGTCATACAGCCATTTCGCGGTCGCACAAGAGGGGTGCGGAGCTTAGCCCTCGATCGCCTCCCATATGGCGACCTGACGCATCACCCGCCGGGCGCGCGAGAGCAGGCGCAGGCGGTTCTGGCGGAGCGCAGGGTCGTCCGCGTTGACCGTCACATCCTCGAAAAACGCGTCGATCGGCGCGCGCAGGCTGGCCATCTGCAACATCGCGGCCCCGAAATCCTCGGCCTTGAGTGCCGCGTCGATGGAAGGCTCCGCAGCATCCAGCGCCGCGAAGAGAGCCGTCTCCGCAGCCTCTGTCGCGATGGCAGAGTCGGGCGCGTCGTCAAAGCTGGCGCCGTCCTTCTCCTGCTCTTTCGTCAGGATGTTCCCTGCGCGTCTATAGCCAGCCAACAAGTTGGTGCCATCCTCGGTGCCGAGAAATCCCTGCAGCGCTCGCACGCGGTTGACTAGCAGCACCAGGTCGTCCTGCCCGCCGAGGCGGAAACAAGCGTCGATTACATCATGCCGAATTCCCTGGTCGCGGAGATAGACTTTGAAACGGTCTGCAAAGAAGGACATTAAGCGATTGGACGAAATGACGATACGCTCACTAACCCGATTGATAATCTCGAAATCGGGCTGCGCTGGACTACTCTGTTCCCACTCATTTTTTACTTTTTGAGCAGCGTCCAGAAAATCAAAGACGTCTTTATCAAACAGGCATGCCGAAGCCTGCTCTAAAAATGCAAGCGACGCTTCGTCAGTGCTCTCGATGAGGTCTCTATGCAAAAATGAGAAAATGAGGCTTTGAAACCGTTTGTGGACTTTCCACCGGAGTCGGTTCTCAAGGGTTGATCTAATCGCACCCAGGGCGGTTCGTCGCAACGCAAATGGGTCTTTGCTTCCGGTTGGTTTCTCATCGATGGCCCAGAATCCCGTCAGCGTGTCGATCTTGTCCGCTAGCGCGACTGCCATTGAGACCGGATCGGTTGGAACCTCATCGGAGGGACCAAGGGGTCGGTAATGGGCTTCGCAGGCTCCGGCCACACTGTCATCATGTCCGGCCGCGCGGGCGTAGTAGCTTCCCATAATGCCCTGGAGTTCAGGGAACTCGTAGACCATCTCCGAGGCCAGATCGGCCTTCGCGATCCGGGCCGCCTCGGCGGCAAGGTCGGGTTTCGCGCCGACCATCGGTGCTATCTCGCGGGCCAATGCTTCGATCCGCTTCACGCGATCCGCCTGGCTGCCGAGTTTGGCATGGAAGACCACGTTCTCCAGCGGTTTGGCCATGCCTTCGAGGCCGACCTCCTTGACCGTGCGCAGATCGTTCTCCCAGAAGAATTTCGCGTCGGCGAGACGGGCCGTCAGCACCTTCTGGTTGCCCGCAAGGATAGTCGCGCCCTTGTCCGCCGTTTCGACATTCGCGACCGTGATGAAACGCTCGATCCGGCCGGATTTCGGGTTGCGAATCGACAGGAATTTCTGGTGCTCCTTCATCGAGGTCTGGAGCACCTCGGGCGGCAGATCGAGGAACTCCTCGCCGATCTCCCCCATCAGGGTCACAGGCCACTCAACCAGTCCCGCGATCTCGGCCAAGAGCCCCTTGTCTTCGACGATCTCGAGCCCCTGGGCGAAGGCGAGCTGTTCGGCGTCATGGGCGATCTTCGCCTGACGCTCGGCGGGGTCCAGCATGACCTTCGCCGCCGCGAGCTTTGCCGCGTAATCCTCGAAACTGGTGACCGAGAACGCGTCTGGCGCCCGGAAGCGGTGGCCGCGGGTCGTATCGCCGCTCTCGATCCCATCGATCTCGAACGGAACGACCCGTGCGCCTGCCTCGTCGCTCAGAATGCAAAGGATCGCGTGAAGAGGACGGACCCAGCGCAGGTTGCCGCTGCCCCAGCGCATGGATTTGGGCCATGGAAAGGTGCGGACCGTCTCGGTCACCGCCTCTGCGATCACCTCCTCCGCCGCGCGGCCGGGCCGGTCGATAACGGCAAAGAGGACCTGCCCCTTCTTGTCATCGCGGACCTCCAATTGCTCCCTCGACAAGCCGGTGGAGCGTAGGAAACCCTCGATTGCCTTCTCCGGCGCATCCGCGCGGGGTCCTTTCCGCTCCTCGCGTTGCGCAGAGGTCATGGCAGGCAGCCCCTCCAGCGTCAGCACCAGCCGTCGCGGCGTGACAAAGCTGCCTGCGCTGACATAGGTCAGGCCCGCCTCGACGAGCTTGTCGGTCACGAGTTTCTGCAAATCTTCTGCGGCTCGCGCTTGCATGCGCGCAGGGATTTCCTCGGAGAAGAGTTCGATCAGCAGGTCTGGCACGGGCGTGTTCCTAGAGGTTCAGAACGAACTGTATGAGGATCGCGTTGGCGATGTCGACGAAGAAGGCCGCGACCAACGGCAGAATGATAAACGCCAGGGGCGATGGTCCATAGCGTTGCGTGATCGCCGTCATATTCGCAATCGCCGTCGGTGTCGCTCCGAGCGCGAACCCGGCGAAGCCCGCCGAGATGACGGCAGCAAAGTAATCGCGCCCCATGATCCGAAAGACCACGAAGATGATGAAGATCGCGGCGATAGCCGCCTGCATAAGCATTGTTGTTACAAGGACACCTGCGCTGGAGGCGAGGGTCCATAGCTCCATGCTCATCAGAGACATCGAGAGAAAGACCGAAAGGCTGAATTCCGCGACCAGGGCCATGGCTGGCGTGTGCGCGGGCCAGACGATCCGAGGGAAGAGCTTGGGCAGAAGATTTGAGAGCACGATACCGGTCAGCAGGCATGGCACGAAGAGGGGCAGCTTCACATCCAGTTCCGACAGTGTCTCAAAGATCGAGTAGCCGATGATGATCGAGACATGGATCCACAGGACCGAACGCATCAGCCCCTGACTGGTGATCGGATCTTTTGCCGTGGCGACTTCTGTCTCGGCGCCTTTGGCGACTAGGTCTTCGTCGACAGGCGCCTCGGCGATCAGATGGTTCTTCTCGATGAGGAACTTTCCTATAGGACCGCCCAGCAGGCTCGCCATGATCAGGCCGACCGTCGCCGACGCGATGCCGAGCTCTGCCGCGCCCGTGACGCTGTAATCCGTTTCAATCAAAGGCCCCCACGCGATCGCGGTGCCATGGCCCCCGATAAGCGCGGTCGTTCCCATCAGAACACCCGCCTGGCTTGGCAACCCCCAGATCGTCGCGCCGAGAATGCCGACACCGTTCTGCACGATCATGTATCCGATCGTGATTGCCAGCATGATCGCCAGGATCGGCCCACCCTTTATCAGGTCGCTAACGCGGGCATTCAGGCCAACCGTCGTGAAAAAGTAGACGAGCAACACATCTCGTGCCTCGAGATCGAAAGAGATTGTGCGCCCGGTTGCCAGAACAACGGCAAGCGACAAGATCGCCGCCAAAAGCCCGCCTGAGACCGGCTCGGGAATGCTGTAGGTGCGCAAAAAGGCAAAGCGTCGGGTCAGACGCTCGCCGACGAAATAGACGATGATCCCTATCGTCAGCGCGAAGAAGACATTGATCTGGATCTGGTTTGGATCGCTTGCAAAGTCCATTTCATGCGCCCTCTCCGATCAGTTACTGATCGGCGAACTTCTCGTTGAGTTGCCGCCACATGAACGCCTGCCCGTCGGGATAGAGAGCGATGTAGCGGTCCACGCCATCGGGTTCATTGCGCGCGGCACGAATGGAGGTTGCTTTTCCGGCCTGCAGGTCGCGAGAGATCCGTTCGGCGTCGAAGCATTCGAACCAGTGTGGCGCGGTCAACGGTACTGGGTCGCCTGGGTCTATTTCTTTCCCCTCAGCAGTCCACGCCGTTTGGAAGCAGGCGCGGAGTTTGAGGGGGGAGGAAGACGCTGCAATGCCACGATAATCAGTGACGGTAAGATCCTCGCCCGCGGCGCTTATCGAGGTCAGGCCGTTCTCCTCTACGTAAAAGGCGTAGACCTGGAAATACCAGAGCGCCGCGCCGAAGAGAGCGCTGAAAAGGATCAATCCACCCATGACGAGGCGCCCGCTCATGCCTGCGCGGCCTCAGTTTCGACGAAGGCATCGGCGCAGGCTTTGGCAAGCGCGCGAACCCGGCCGATATAGGCCTGGCGCTCGGTCACCGAGATCACGCCGCGCGCATCCAGTAGATTGAACAGGTGGCTCGCCTTGATGCACTGGTCGTAGGCCGGGTGGGCCATGATGATCCGTTTGCCGGTCTTAGGGTCATCCGCTGGCTGATCCAGGATGGCGCGGCATTCCCGCTCCGCATCCTCGAAATGGGTGAAGAGCGTGTTGGTGTCTGCAACGTCGAAGTTCCAGCGCGAGTATTCCTCCTCGGTCTGACGGAACACATCGCCATACTTGAGCGGGATCGGCGCGTCCGGGTCGTTGAACGGCATCTCCATCACGTGGTCGATGCCGAGAACGTACATCGCCAAACGCTCCAGACCATAGGTGAGCTCACCCGAGACGGGGCGGCAGTCGTGCCCGCCTACCTGCTGGAAATAGGTGAACTGGCTGACCTCCATCCCATCGCACCAGACCTCCCAGCCGAGACCCCATGCGCCGAGCGTCGGGCTCTCCCAATCGTCTTCGACGAAGCGGATGTCATGGAGGCTCATGTCGATCCCGATCGCGGCGAGCGAGCCGAGGTAGAGCTCCTGCAGGTCGGGCGGGCTCGGTTTGATAAGAACCTGATACTGGTAGTAGTGCTGCAGCCGGTTCGGGTTCTCACCATAGCGGCCATCGGTCGGGCGCCGGGAGGGCTGCACATACGCCGCCGACCAGGCCTTCTCGCCAAGCGCCCGCAGGGTGGTGGCCGGGTGAAACGTGCCCGCACCCACCTCCATGTCATATGGTTGAAGGATCGCGCAGCCCTTCGACGCCCAGTAATTCGAGAGGCGCAGCAGAATTTCCTGAAAGGACCGGGGCGCGGACATGAGAGACCTCGAGTGCGGCGGAATGCCCGCGTGTCCTACCCAAGCGCCCCGCATCGGTCAATTGCAGGCAGATCGCGCGCGTCTAAGACGCAGTCGCCGGTCACGGGATGCTGTATCGACACGCCCGGGACAAGGGGGTAATTGACCGCCCATGCTTGCTCCCTCGCGCATCGCACCCCGGCCCTGGCGTCCTGACGGTTGGATGATCGCGAGCGCATTGCTGGCGACGCTTCTGCTTCTCCCGATCGCAGCCGTCATATGGATGGCCCTGTTCCCCAGCGAGAACATCTGGCCGCACCTGCTCGAACACTCGGTGCCGCTCTACCTCGGCAACACGCTGATCCTGATGTCCTCGGTGATGATCGGAACGATTTTTGTCGGCACTGGCTGTGCGTGGCTGGTCGTGATGCAGGAGTTTCCCGGGCGGCGCTGGCTTGAATGGGCGCTTCTCGCGCCACTTGCAATGCCCGCTTACATCGGAGCCTACGCTCTTGTCGATTTCCTAGAATACGCAGGCCCCGTTCAGACCGGTTTGCGGGAACTCTTTGGCTGGCGTGATGCGCGGGATTATTGGTTTCCGCAGATCCGCTCCATTGAGGCGGGCATCTTCGTGATGACCTTCGTTCTCTACCCTTATGTCTACCTCCTTGCCCGGGCGGCGTTCCGCGAACAGTCGGTCTGTGCGCTGGAGGTCGGCCGCGCGCTTGGTTGTGGACCATGGGGCGTGTTCCTCCGCGTCGGCCTACCACTGGCCCGGCCCGGGATCGCGGCAGGCAGCGCATTGGTGGCGATGGAGACGCTGAACGATTTCGGTACCGTCGATTTCTACAACATCCAGACCCTGACCAAAGGCGTTTTTCTTGTCTGGCTCGACACCTACAACGCCGGTGGCGCGGCTCAGATTGCCCTGGTCATGCTCAGCTTCGTTCTAGTGCTGATTATGCTGGAACGTTTCGGCCGACGCGGCGGGAAACACCACCAGACCTCGAAGCGCTATCGTCCGATCACGCGCGAGATCAATCGCGGCGTGAGCGGGTGGTTGATGACACTGACATGTTTTCTGCCAGTCCTGATCGGCTTCGTAGCGCCACTGCTGATCCTTGGCAGCCATGCGGCAGGCCAGTTCGATCAATGGTTGAGCCCGGCGTTCTGGCAGGCGGCGAGGAATACGGCCGTGCTCTCAGGTTCCGCTGCGGTGCTCGCCTCGGCGATTGGGCTTTTCGCGGTTTACGGCGCGCGAAGCTCCGGCCGGTCCAGCCTGAGTTGGCTGGCCCAGTTGACTGCGCTGGGATACGCGGTCCCCGGTGCCGTTCTGGCTGTCGGCGTTCTCATCCCGCTCGCTGCGTTCGACAACTGGTTCGCCGATCTTCTCGAGGCGTCGATCGGCGTCGACCCAGGCCTTCTGCTGACCGGCTCCGCCGCCGCGATTGTCTTCGCCTATGTCGTGCGCTTCTCTGCAATCGCGCATGGGGCGATCGATGGTGCCTTTGGCCGGGTGACGCCCTCAATCGAACTTGCGGCGCGCACGCTTGGTGAGACGAAGTCCGGAACTCTCCAGCGGGTTCACATGCCAATCATCCGCGGCTCGATCCTGACGGCCGGGCTGCTGATCTTCGTCGACTCGGTAAAGGAGCTGCCCGCCACCCTGATGCTGCGCCCCTTCAATTTCGAGACTCTGGCGACGACCGCCTATAACCACGCATCGCTGGAGCGTCTGGCCGAGACAGGTCCCCCAGCTGTCGCCATTGTCCTGATCGGCCTCGCCCCTGTCATCCTCCTGATGCGCACGATGGACCGCAGCAGGCCGGGAGAGAGCACGCCCCACTGATGCCTTGCCCGGTATTGAACGATCAGGTATCCCAGCGCCCGTGCCGGCTTAGCTCAGCTGGTAGAGCAGCTGATTTGTAATCAGCGGGTCGGGGGTTCGAGTCCCTCAGCCGGCACCAACTAAAACAGCGTGTTAGCTGCAATTTGATCTTCGCTCTTAAGTTTGTGTCACCACGGCGTCACCTTTGAGCCTGAAACTCACTTAACTCGGTCCCCTTCTGGCGTCGTCAGTGCTGATCGAGAAATAGGAACACTTTGATTCAAAGGGCGGGGTAGCAGTCACTCGCCGCGGCTGCGAGCGTGCCGGCCTATTTCAAGATAAGCAGACGTTGATAGCTTGGATCCATTCTGGTCGGAGACTAAGGAACTCTGTTCGGCGAAAGACGTTCGTCCAAATTCGATACCGCGCGCGAAGAAGGCACTTCGTGATATCGTTTTGCTCGACCGACTACCCGCGACAGGTCTCCTACCGAGATATGTGGCGGCCAAGAAGTGGCCGAGAACACTCAAGATTACCACCCTGGGAGGAGCTCTGCGACCAGCCCTCTAACACTACTAACGTCGTTCGTGATTGTAGCTTCAAAGGGGCTTCATGTTACATCGGCGAAGTGGTTCTTGTGGTCACCATCTACGCATCCAGGTGCCTGTAAGGCCTCGGTGGATGTCGTTTCGGATGGCCACCGCAGGAGGAGGTAACAGACGCTTGGTGACCAGGGAGCCGACTTGACCAATACTACAACCCATTGTTCCGCTCTTACCTTACCTATTGGATATCGATTTGCCGTTGCCAGCTGTTGGCGGGTCGCGGCTATGCACGCCGTGACGCGGCATTCGGCTGGTTACACGAACGGCCACTTCGGACCGTCCGATAAGAGTTCATGATCCCAAATTGCATTGCTCAGGTTGGCCGAGCTGGATTGGCCAACTGCTGGCAAAGCGTGCTCCTTCCTGGCGGTGAGCCTTGAGCGTTAGTCGATGAAGGCTCTCGCGATCCGATCGCTTAGGGGTTTGGCCAGATACGAGAACGCGGAACGTTCTCCTGTGTTCACGAAGATGTCCGCTGGCATTCCGGGGATCAGGTCCAGTTGAGCGATCGTGTCGGGTTGAGTGGCGTCGAGCTGCACTCTGGCGACGAAGTACGCGCCACCTGTGCGTTCGTCGGTCAGACTGTCAGCCGAAATATCAACTATCCGGCCCGACGCTTCCGGAACCTGCTCCTGATCGAAGGCGGTTAAACGGACGCGGGTGTCCTGACCGACTCTAAGCTTTTCGATATCAGTTGTATCGATCCTTGCCTCAACGATCAGCTCGTCCTCCGAAGGAACCACGTCAAGAATTGCAGCGCCGGGGCGGATGACGGCGCCTTCGGTGAAGACGGACAGATTGACCACGCGACCACTTGCGGGCGCGACGATGCTAATTCTTTTCTTACGCTCGACCGCCGCGAGGTACTGCGGCATCACCGAGGCGAGCTGGGTTTCAACCGCTGCAAGCTCCGCCGTGATCGTTTCGTCACGCAGTTTCTTGGCAGTGATCGCTTCAAGTTTTAGCTCACCTATCTGGTTCTTGGCGCGTGCCTGAGCCGTTTGAAGGGATGCATCCTGGCCGAGTAAACGCTCGATCTCGATCCTGATTGCGTTGACCCGCCGCTTTGAAACCAGGCCTTTCTCCAACAAGGATGTCAGGGCAGCAACCTCGCCTTCGGTGATGGTGGTTTGGCGGGCATTTGCGGCGCGCTGTTCCGCTATGCCTTCGATCTCCTCGAAAAGGCTCTCGATGCGTTTTGCCACGATTTCGTCTTCTGACTGACGGGCGCGGAGCTCGGTTTCGAACAATTGTCTCTGGGTCTCATAGGCAGCTCGCCAATCACGCTGGCCCGCCGCGTCCATCGACGCGATGTCTGCGCTGTTCTGAGGAAAGACCGTATCTCCGGCGAGTTGAGCCTTTAGCCGGGCGCGACGGAGGGAGAGACCACCCAACTGACTGCCGAGGACGTTGATATCGACCTCCGTGTCCGTGCTGTCGAGTTGCAAGAGGGTCTGTCCCGCTTCGACGAATTCGCCATCAGCTACGAGAAGCTCCCGCACGATGCCGCCGTCGAGATGCTGGACAGTTCTCCAATTGCCTTCCACAACCAGTGATGCAGGCGCGACGACGGCGCCATCGAGATTTGCTCGCATGGCCCAGAACACCGACCCTCCGATTAAGACGACGAGAGCAAGTAGCCCGATCAGCACGTATGGTCTGATCTGCTGTTCGGCTGCAGTTTCGGGAACGAGATGATAGTCCTCCAAAATAAAGACGTCCTGGCGCTGCGTCACGGCTGACATTGATTTATCCTTCCGAGTTTCGATTGCGGTGTTGCGAGATCAAATGGCTGTTTCGAGCGAAGGCTTCAGGACATTCCGGGTTGTCGATTTGAGGACATCGTCCTTCTGCCCAAACGCCCGTTGCGTTCCCCTGTCCAGCATCAGCACCTTGTTGACGGCTTGAAGAGTGCTCGGCCGATGGGTCATCACGATGACAATCGCACCGCGTCTTTGCGCCGACACGATGGCGTTGCGCAGCGCGATATCTCCTGCCGCGTCTAGATCAGAGTTCGGTTCATCGAGGATCAAGAGAAACGGATCGCCATAGAGCGCCCTGGCCAAAGCAAAGCGCTGGCGCTGGCCGCCAGAAAGGAAGAAGCCCTTTCCTATCTTCGTCTGGTAACCGTCGGGTAAGGCCATGATCATCTCGTGAACACCGGCAGCTAGGGCCGCCGAGAGAACCATTCCATCTTCGATTTCTGTAGAGAAGCGCGCGATGTTCTCCCGGATTGTCCCGTCAAACAGTTCCACTTCCTGAGGCAGATAGCCGATCGCCCGACCCAGCAGTTCAGCTTGCCATTTCGAGGTTGGAGCTCCATCGAAGGCCACTTCGCCGCGTTGTGGCACCCAGACACCCGCTAGCATCTTTGCGAGCGTCGACTTGCCGGAACCGCTGGGTCCGATGACGGCTGCTGCGTCGCCCGCCGTCAAGCTAAACCGAATGCCATTGAGTGTCGCCGTCTGCGCAAGCGGCGGGCCAGCCTGACGGATCGCCACACAAATATCCCGATGGGGCCGCGGGAGTTGCAAACCCGAGACATCTTCGTCGTACTCCTCCACTAGCTCGCTTAGTTTTTGGTAAGAGCCACGCGCCGCCAGGAAGGTTCGCCATTGCCCGATCACCTGATCGATCGGAGCAAGCGCTCTGCCCAAAACAATGGTTGCGGCGATCATCACGCCGGCGGTCGATTCGCCCGTGACCGCGAGCGCGGCACCCAAGCCCAGGATTGCGGATTGAAGACCCATGCGGATAGTCTTGGACAGGACCGTGAATGTCGCGATCCGGTCACCTACGGTGGTCTTGATATTGCTCGTACGGAACTGGAGCGCTGACCAACGCCGCGCGAGATCGCCATTCATTCCCATGGCCTGCGCTAACTCGGCGTTCTTGTCAGCCATCTGGAAAAGAGAATCGCTACGCTGGCGGGCTTCGAACGCCTTCTGCATCGGAGGATGGCTGCGGGCATTGTTGATCAGCGCAAGGATTGTGAGCGTCGCGGCACCAGCGAGACCGAGCAGGCCGAGATAGGGGTGAAGCACATAAAGAACTGCGAGGTAGATCGGGATCCACGGTGCGTCAAAGTAGGCAATCAGAGCTGTACCAGAGATGAAGTCGCGGTAGCCGTTTACATCGTCGAGCGGCTGTTCACCGGCTGGTGCACTTCCACTGACCCTGCGGCGTATCGCGGCCTTTAGGACTGGGATGCCGACTTTCATCTCGAACCTTGCAGCCAGGCGGCCGAGGATGCGCATTCGGATCAGATCAAGGCATCCGGTGACAACGAAAACCGCTGCGAGCAAAAGGCTTAGCGCAATCAGGGTATCCATGTTCTGGCTGGTCAGGACCCGGTCATAGACCTGCAGCATATACAGGGGTCCGGCGAGCATCAGCAGATTCAGAACCAGACTGAAGAGAGCGATGGCGACAAATCCGCCACGCAGCGAGGACCAGGCTTCGGAGACGGGCGAGGGTTTGCGGGACATGGGAGCGATCCTTTCAGGGAAAACCAGCGGCGAGGTGGGGCGGCGCTTTGCGCTGCCGCCCCTTTGGTCTGCGACTAGGCGACGAAGTCGTCTTCGCTCAGCTGACCGAGATTGGTGTTGGAGAGCCGTGCGGTGCTGTCGGACCCGAAGGAGATGACAACATCCGCGCCGTCCTGTGTCGCCTGCGAGGCGAGCGAGAAGTCAGGCTCGAAGTCGCCAATCTTGATCCGGTCGACGCCAACCTCGAAGTCAACGATGGTGTCGGTGCCGTCGCCCGGTTCGAAGGCGAAAACATCCTCGCCCGCTCCGCCGGTAAGGACATCGTCGCCCTCGCCACCGATCAGGATGTCGTTGCCGAGGCCACCGATCAGCTCATCATTGCCGCCTTCACCGTCGAGGACATCATTGCCGGCCTGACCGTTCAGGACATTGACACCCGAGTTGCCGGACAACACGTCGTCGCCGCCATTCGGGCTGCCTGCATTGTTCGAGCCGTTGATGTTCTCGAAGCCGAACACCTGGTCGAGCGTTGCTCCATCAGGTGCGTTGACCGTGGCGACACCGTTGCCGTCTTCGTCGAGGTCCAGCTCAACGCCAGCTCCTGCCGAGAACAGCGCCGTATCGGTGCCCGAACCGCCAATAATGATGTCCTGCCCGCCGAAGGAGTGAATGGCATCGTTGCCCGCACCACCGTCGAGGATGTTGAACTCATTATTGCCAAGGATCAGGTCGTCACCGCCCGAGCCGATCACGTTCTCGAAGTCATCGACTTCGGTCACGATCTCACCATCGACGATGATCGCCCCGTCCTGTGGACCTTCACCGCCGACAGCAGCCGGGTTCGGTGCTGGCGTGCTGAGGTCGAGGTCGATGGTCACGCCGTTGAACTGCGAGAGATCCACGGTGTCGGCATCGTCCGAGCCAACCACACGCTCAATCCAGCTGAGGATGTCGGTTTCGACGACATTCTCGATGACGTCCGCTCCGACAACACCGGTGTTGGTGATCGGCTCAGCTGTGTCGAGCGTGCCACCCGCATCCACCAGCGTGTCCTGCACCACCGGACCATTCTGGCCTGCAGGCGCATTGTGCAGGTGGATCGCCGAGACGACCCCTGGGATAGGGGTGAGCAGATCGGCTTCGTTGAGGCCGGTCACGCTCAGGTCGCCCGAATAGGTCACTTCACCGGTCTCGAGGTTTTGGACGATGGTCACCGTTGCGAAACCGGTCGCTTCGCTGTCCGAGGTAGGGCCCGGCTCCTGGCTCGCATCGAGGCCGCCCGAAAGCTCTACCGTACGGATTTGCCCTTCGGTGATATCGTTTTGCACCAGAAGCTGGCCGCGGATCTCACCACCGGGGAAGTCCGCCGTGTGGATGTTGTAGTAGAGATTCCCCGCAACCGCCTCGTCGACGAACTCGGCGCCATCATCGATTTGAGAGCCGAACTGCGATGGTGCAGACACGATCTGATTTACTACAGAGACCGAGAACCCGGTGTCTCGTGTCGCGGTACCATTGCCATTCTCGTCGAGGCTCACAGTTACGGCAACGTCCAGATCGGAAAAGTCGACCGTGTCGATGCCTTCGCCGCCGTCCAGGAAGTCATTCCCCAGACCGCCAACTAGGATGTTGTCGCCGTCGCCCGCGATAAGCACGTCATCACCGGCACCGCCGTCGACGACGCCGTCGATCTGACCAAGATCGACCACGATGTCTTCGCCATCGCCCAGCAGGACGTTGCCGTTGACCACGCCATCACTGTCGTTGACGAAGGTGACTGAGCCTGCTTCTGTTGCGTCGATTGCGTTGACGGTCCCGCGGATCTCTCCATCGTTGATGATGGCACCCAGAAGCTCAACCCCGCCGTCGATGCGGATCCCCGCCGCGACATCTGAGGTTTCAGACCCGGCAATCAGCCCTTCGTTCTGGAGAACACCGGCAAAGGACGTCCCTTCGGCGTTGCTGAACAGACGGAAACCGTCACCGATGGTGTTCCCAACTTCCGCATCGCCACGGCCCTGAAGAACACCTTCGTTGAAGACGGCCGCCGAGACGATATCGCCATCTACATCTCCGTTCTGGATCGAGAGGCCAGAGCCGTTGTTGCCCTCACCTGCATCGACAACAGCGGTCTCGGTGTTGGTGAAGATGTAGCCATCGGCGGTGCCATCGACATAGACGGTACCATTACGCTGATCGCCGGTGCCGAGGATCTGGCCCTCGTTGACGACTTCGAGGCCTTCACCGTCGATATTCACCGCGCGGCTGTCCGAGGTGACGGTCCCACGGTTCACGAAGGAGCCGCCTATGTGATCGCCCGTCCCGAAATAGACACCGTTCTGCACGCCCTCGATCAGGCCGCCTGCCTCGTTGACCAACGCTCCCTTAAAGTCGATGCCGTTCACGACACGCACACCCGCAACCGTGCCATTCGAGCCTTCCGACGAGATGGTCCCGGTGTTGGTGATTGTCGCATCCGTCACGCCGACATTGCCGACATTGCCGATGCGCACGCCGTCACCGGCAAGATTGCTGGCAGCAGACGCGTTGCCCCGGCCCTGAATCGTGCCAGCATTGTCGAGGGCAAAGCTGGTGGCGCCGTCTTCCGCACTGCCGATTTCGGCACCGAAGCCCGAGCCCTGATTGTGTTCCCCGGCATCGATCGTGCCGCCGACGAGGTTGTTGACAGTGTAGTCGTCGGCTGTGCCATCGGCATAGAATGTCCCGTTACGCTGATCGCCCGTGCCGAGAATGTCCCCGGCGTTGTTCACGGTCAGACCAAACCCGTCGAGGTTGAATGCCCGGCTGTCTGAAGAGATCACACCGTCTTCAAGGTTGTTAACCACACCGTTGGAATGGTCCGCGCCCTCGCCATTGACCGGGTTACCGAAGTACACGCCGTTCTGAACACCGGAAATGGTCCCGGAGTTGTCCAATGTCCCGTCAAACGAGATGCCGTTGACGAAGCGAACGCCGGCGACCGTACCGTTGGCGCCTTCCGACGAGATGGTGCCGGAGTTGGTGATCGTTGCTTCAGCAACGCCGACATTGCCAACATTGCCGATCCGCACGCCGTCACCGGCAAGATTGCTGCCTGCAGGCGCGTTACCCCGGCCCTGGATCGTACCAGCATTCTCAAGGGCAAAGGTGTTTGCGCCGTCTTCGGCGCCACCGATCTCGGCACCGAATCCCGAGCCCTGATTGTGTTCACCGGCATCGATCGTGCCGCCCACAAGGTTGCTGACGGTGAAATCGTCGGCTGTGCCGTCGGCATAGACCGTTCCGTTGCGCTGATCCCCGGTGCCGAGGATGTCGCCCCCGTTGATCAGGTCAACGCCAGAGCCGTCGATATTGACCGCCCGGCTGTCCGAACGGATCGTGCCGAAGTTCAGTACCTCGAGATCGTGTTCGGCATCGCCGATATAGAGACCGTTGCGCGGGCCCTCGATCACCCCGGTCTGGGTGTTCAAGATCCGACCTTCGGCGCCGACCGCGTCGGTGATGCGGATACCGGCAGCGGTGCCTTGATCGCTTTCGGTCGAGATCAAGCCGCTGTTGACGATGTCGGTGTCGAAGATTGCACCTTCCGCCCCGCCATCGACCCGGATCCCGTCACCGGCAAGCCCTGTGTTCGCGTCGGCCTGACCGCGGCCCTGAATGGTCGCGCCAAACCCGTTGAAGAGCGTGCCGGAGACGACATCGCCAAGCTCATCGCCAACTTCGAGCGAGACGCCCGCGCCCAGATTGCCCTCACCGGCATCGATTGTTCCGCCGCTGAAGTTCGAGATCGAGAAATCCTCGGCGGTCGAGTTGGTGTAGATCGTGCCGTTGCGCTGATCACCGGTCCCGATGATGTCGCCGAAGTTGCGCAGATCGACGCCTGTACCCTGAATGTCGACGGCCCGGCTGTCGGACGAAATCACGCCGCCGCGGAAGTTGTCGAGACTGCCGGACGACTGCGCCCCGGCAAACTGGATGCCGTTGAACTCCCCATCGATTTCGCCAAAGTTGCGGATCGTCGCGCTGCCGCTCACTTGAATGCCGGTGGCGAGCGCGTCGGGACCGCTATTGGCCTCGATCCGGCCGGAGCGGAAATTGAAGATCTCGGCGTCTTCCCCTTCAACCGCCACCGCGGCGGGCGCGTTATTGGTGGTGATCTGCCCGAAATTCAAAAGACGGGCAAAGTCGTTGTCGAGCAGGAATGCCGGCGTGTTTTCGACAATGGTGCTCTGAAAGAAGTTCTGGATCAGGGTCTGTCCGTCACGGACGGTCTCCTGAGGCAGCGAGGACGACGTCAGCAGACGTGCGCGCAAACTTGCCAGTATTCCGGATGGCATGACTTTTCTCCTTAGGTTCTGGTTCTCGCCGTCGGTTAAGGGGGAGCCGAGCGGCAGGAATCGGCCTAAGAAGTTGCGAAGTTCAGCAGAAATACATTCTTCCGATAGGAGCTATATGGGGGACTTATACTCACGTCTTTCGTGATCTTCTGCGAGATTGAACTCTTTTTATTTCAATCGCTTAGCGTTTCTTAGGCTATACGCCTAATCGATTCGCTCGCGCAGCCTCACGATGGCTTGACCCGATATTTGATCTTCTGAGGGCTTGTTTGCCCCTTTATTCGCGAGCATCGAGCGGCCATTTCAATCGGCGAGCAAGTCCAAATCCTTCAACATCGATTCGGCGGCTGCGCGCGCTTCGCCGCGCGAGGAATGTGAGAGTGTACCAGGGGGTGGGGTGCTCTCTATGTAAGCCTGGATCGCATCGACCACGGCCTGGCGAGAGTATTCCGGCCGTGTAATAGCGCCCAATTCACGCAGATTGCCGTCATCCAGGAAGGGGATAAATGAGAGACCAATATTGTCCCGATTGAACTGAATGGCGGCAATCGCATTAATAATCGTGCACGCGTCGCTTTGGGCGACATGTCTGCAGACCGTTTCAAACCTGGCGTTGCGGACATCAATGCCAACGATCTCCGCCGCCTTTGGATCAGAGGCCGGCAGATCCTTCTCCAGATCATAGCCAAACGAAATGTCGAAGCGGATCAGCAGATCGGACGGGACGTCCTTGGCCCAGATACCGTTCTGTCTGGCCAAATTGTGGCCTTGCCGGACGCCGAGAAACAATGGCTCCAGCCACAGCGGAAAGAAGTCCAGAACACGCTTCGCTCCGTCGCCGAAGATGGCGGCATGGCTCTTTCGAGCAATCAGTGCCGCGTCGAGTTTTTGCTCCTCGACCATTTGCGCCAGCTCGATTGGATATTCTTCAACAATGATCAAACGCATCTGCGGATAAAGTTCCGCAATCATGTCGAGAAAATAGCGGGACAGGTAGGCGGCCAGTGTGGGGGTCATGCCAAGACGAAGTGGTATGGCATCAACCTCACGGTATTCCTGCGCCGTCTCACCGATGCCTTGTGCCAGCTCGTTGATCTGGCGCGCGGCATGGACCAGGCGCTCACCGAATTCGGTCATGCGGACGTCTTTCTTGCCGCGGGCGAAGATCTCAACACCCAGTTCGGCTTCGAGCTTCTTGATCTGGCTCGAGAGAGCGGGCTGGCTGACATTCATCGCCTCAGCCGCACGGGTAAAATTCCGATAATCGGCAACGGCAACGACGTAGACCAGATCTCGGAGGTTCATCAGGAAGGCAGTCCTCTCCATTCTCCGCGGCCATCCCTAGGCAAGAGCCGTTCAACTTGCAACGGGTCGCAAGGGATAACTCAACGAAAGGTGAGATGGTCCCGGCAGAACGCTTGTCGCACTTGTTCAGTCTATTGTGGTTGGCGATGCGGGCCAGTGGCCTTGCCCCTTTGAATGCAGCCACGCTGAGTGGAAGAATTGCTCGTTCGAAGGAGAAGTGCGATGGGTACGAAGCGATGCAAACCGGAAGAGATCATCTCGAAGCTACGTGAGGCGGAGGTCTTCTTGGCCGAAGGCGTCAGTGTTGGTGAGGTTGTGCGACGTCGAGGCGTCACTCAGGTGACCTACTGCCGGTGGCGCAAAGACCGAGCCTTGTCGCGCCATTGGTCCGAACGACAATGGCGACGGCCCTGAGTTCGCAGCCCATGCTGTTCGCGAGTGGATCGCCAGGGTTGGCGCGAAGACCATGTTGATCGAGCCTGGCATTCCCTAGGGTGAGACCGTGAATAAATCGATCCAGTGGATCGATTTTAGGTCGAACGGCTACAACGAAAGCTTCAATGGCAAAATCCGGGACGAACTACTGAACGTCGAGCTCTTCAATGATCTCAGGGAGGCAACTGTACTGATCGAGCTCTGGCGGTGCCACAACAACACCATCCGTCCACACACATCGCCAAACTACCTGCCTCCAGCCCCAGAGGCTATCGCTCCGATTGATCTGGCCTTCACGATGTGGAGGCTCTGACCAGATCACCCTTCCATCAGAGACCGCACGATGCTTACACAACAACTGGCCGCGCACCCGGGATCTCGTCATCGTCTTGGCAGGTGCAGAAGGAAGTATCGGCGCATATTCAGGCAATCTGACCCCTGTGATGCTCGGAAACATTGTTGGTGGCGCCGGAGGCGTCGCGATCGCCTACTGGTATGCTTACGCCCCACGTTCGAATGCCGCGTCTCGGACAGACGTTTGACGGCTGGCGCCGAAGCTGGATCAGGCATCATAAGGCTCGAAACAGTTGCTTTGGGTGCGCATCCTTCTTGACCTGTCGTCCGCTTTACCTTTCATCGCCACAGCGCGCGTCTTTTTCACTTCCAGCTGAATTGAGGCCATTGGCTTCTTTGCGGCCCTCCGTGCCAGAGAAGATATGGAGAGCGCCTCGAAACGAGACCCCACCTAATTGGGTTTAGAGATGGCGGTCTCCCCAAAGGCGCCCGACCATATCACGGGCGTTCAACTGGCAGTGATACTTGGTCTTGCGCCTGCCAGGGAGGCCGGTTTCCGGATAAGTCCGTCGGCGACATGTTACGGGAATAGTTGGAATGAGACGTCTTATCGTCTGCCTTTATTTGGCAATTGGCCTTGTCATGGCGGTGAACGCGCAGGAGACAGAGGCCGACCTTGAGAGGATCGCGCAGCAGAGCATGGATGCGCTGATCGGGGCGCCTGATGTCCAGCAGGCGGCCTTGGATGCGTTGGTCGCGCGCGGCGATCCCGACATCATCCCGACGCTGGTGCTGCTCATGCGGATCGGCGGAGAGCATGTGAAGGTCGCGGCAGCGCTTTCCGAACTGACGGGCGAGGAGATCTCGACCTGGCGCGAAGCGATGCTGTGGCAGGAGGCACACCCTGAGATCGTGCCCCATCCGACCTACTACCAGATCAAGCTCAACTTCTGGAAAAACATCGACAATCAGTTCCTGCTCTTCTTCAACGAGCCGGAGAACGGTGAGGAGTTGCGGATCCGGTTTGAGGAGATCACCTGGGGCGGAGTGCTGGTGGACGGCATCCCCTCCTTGGACAACCCGGAACTGATCGCGGCGGCAGATGCGGACTACCTGCGCGACGACGATCTTGTCTTTGGCGTCGAGATCAACGGGGATGCGCGAGCCTATCCGCTGCGCATCATGGGCTGGCATGAGATGTTCAACGAAGTGATCGGTGGCGTGCCGGTGGCGCTCGCCTATTGTACGCTTTGCGGTGCCGGGATCCTGTTCGAAACCGGGGTCGAGGGTCGCGAGGAACCATTTGTCTTCGGCTCGTCCGGTTTTCTCTACCGCTCGAACAAGCTTATGTTCGACCGGCAGACCCTTAGCCTATGGAACCAGTTCACGGGCGAGCCGGTTGGCGGGCCGCTCGCGCATTCGGGGATCAGGCTCAAGATCCGGGCGGTGGCGATCACCTCCTGGGCCGACTGGCAGAAGGCGCATCCGGAGACAAGGGTCCTTTCGCTCGAGACAGGATACTCCCGCGACTATGGTTCCGGTGTCGTTTACCGTGACTATTTCGCGTCGCCGGATCTGATGTTTCCAACGATCACGGACCAAACGCGGTTGAGGCAGAAGGACTACGTCTATGGCATCCGGGTGGCCGGAGGAGCGAAGGCGTGGCCGGTCGGCGCCTTCGAAGCGGAGCCAGTGATCAACGACCAGGTGGGCCTCACCAATGTCGTCCTTATCGGCAACTTGGCGACCCGGACCGTGCGCGCCTATGACCGGGGTGATCGGGAGTTTGCTGGGCGCCCAGATGGTGCTCTCGATGGCCCGGGTGGCATTTGGCAGGTGACCGAGGATGCATTAGCTGGGCCGTTCGGCGAGCGGCTGGCGCGCGTCCCTGGGCATATCGCCTATTGGTTCGCCTGGGATGGATATCTGGGTGCGGAAAGCGAGCTTTACGCTCCGCCGGAGGAGTGACGCCTAAAAACTTGCCCCCACGAACGCGCCGCCGCTGCCGCTGGCGAAGACAAAGCTGCCAGTCGCGATCGCGCCGCCGCTGATCGCCCCCAAGACGGCGAGAAAGAGAACACCCTCGGCAACCTCCAGCGGGGTAAGAACCCGCGCGTTCGGATCGATGTCCGGGCGCGAGGCGGCCCAGACGACCCTTTCGCAACGAATACCCTGGCGTCGCTCAAGCGGTTGGGAGGCGATCTCATCCGCAGTCGCGCCAATCAGTGCAGCGACGTTCTCCAGATCCTCGGGCGCAGGGATGCCGCCTGAGAGCATCGCCGTCTTCTCCCCGGTCGGTGTCAGCGTCAGATGGCCGAGAGCCAGCGGCTCCTCACGCGGCGGCAGGATCAGGAAGAGCTCGCCGCACCTGTAGCCCCCGATCGCGTCAATCCGATAGATGCCCGGATCGAGGGCAAAGACATTGAGCGAGCCGTTGAGAAAGATCAGCCGGTCGGCATCTCGGCGACCTTTCTGTCTGAGTGTAAGAATGCCCGCGCCCTGTTCGTCGAGCAGATCCTCCGGCGGGTTCTCGATGGTGATCTTGAGCGCCGCGAGCTGTCCTTCCGACGGGATCTGGAACGAAGCAGGTTGGGCAGCCTCCGTTCCCGCCTCGGTCGTCGGAAGGGTATCGCTCGCCGATGGTCGGACAAGACCGCTCGGCGGTGGCGGTGTGGTCAATCCACAGGCTGAAAGAAGAAACGAGGCCAGGGTAAGGCTGGAGACTGACCTGCGGAGACCCGTTGCGCGCATCATGCCTTATGCCTCCTGCGGATATGGTGCGCGCAGTGTTCGCCGGGGTTCAGCATTAGGACCGTCGCCTTCCAGGCCTTAGCCTCCTCATCAACCGCTTTGGGATCGCTGTCATGAGAGATCAGCCCGTCAAACGCAGCAGCAGCAACGCGAGGCGACATATAGCCCTTGCCCCAAAGCTCACCGGGGAACGCGATGCTGCTGTCGTTACACTGGCCCAAGCGGCCCTCCATCCGATGAGCGAAAGCCTAGTCGAACCGCTGCCTACCGTCGAGGCGCCGGGCGGTCATTTTGAGTTGATACAGTGGCTTGCTGCCCGTTTACCTAAGGTCATCTGACCTTGAGGAAATCAATATTCCTGATGCCCTCAGTGCCGTCAGGGTGCTACATTCATAGCTGGCACAGAAGATCAGGAACCTCGTTATCAAGCGCGTTCATGGCCTCTGGATCACTGGTCGAGATCCGGGCGAGTTGTCCGTCGGCCTTGCGGCGGGGTTTGTTCACGCGACACGTGGTTTCCAAACCGTCCCAAGCCGGGCCGGTTTTGCCAAAATCCTGCCTCTCTGATCATCTAGCAAACATCTCGTGTAGGGTGGGGTAAGCGTAGGAATGAGGTTGGTATGATTCCTTTATTCGATCGTTTGACCGGGCGCGGAAACCGGGAGCAGAAGGCGAAGCGCGTGATCCCCTATGGCGGCGCCCCCAAGGGAGCGGTTGGCCCCTGGGTACTGATGCCGCTGATCCCGATCGAGATCTACAGTTCGAACAAATACCACAAGTTCTTTACCGGGCTTGAGAAGGCCGATCCCGCCTACAGACGCGCGGACCTGTTTGAGCGCGCGGTTCCACTGCCATTGAACGAAGAGGACAGCCGGCGCTTTAACTGCGCACAGGCGCCGGAGGTTCAGGGCCCAGCCGATTCTGCCTGGATCGCCTATTGCGATCTCGTCCGGTCGCATGTTGATCAGATTTTTGAGGCCTATGAGCAAGGCAAGATCGATCGCAATGAAGCATCCCGCCATATCCTGGAGTTCGAAGGCTTTCTGAAAAGCCAGATCGTCTGCAACTAAGCAATCTCAGGTTTCAGCGTGATCCGCTCAGCGGCCGCGCAGGCGCGGGTCAAGCGCATCGCGCAATCCATCACCCATGAAGTTCACGCTGATCACGGTGAGCGAGATCATTAGGCCGGGCCAGAGCACGCGCTCTGGCGTGATCTCGATGAAATCCTTACCGTCGAACAAGAGCCGCCCCCAGGTCGGGAAATCCGGCGGGAAGCCGAGGCCGAGGAAAGAGAGCGCGCTTTCCGTGATGATCGCATTCGCGATTCCGAGTGTCGCGGAGACCATGATCGGCGAGAGCACGTTCGGCAGGATATGCCGCGTCATGATCTTGTCAGACCGCGTACCGATCGAGCGGGCGGCCAGCACGAACTCCCGTTCCTTCAACGCCAGAACGTCGCCGCGGACGATCCGCGCGGTCTGCATCCAGCTTGTGATGCCGATGACAAAGACGATCAGGATGAAGATGCCCGCCTCAGGACCAAACGCCGTGCGCAGTGCGTCGCGGAAGACCAGAATGATCACCAGCAAGAGAGGCAGCAGCGGCAGCGCCAGGAACAGATCCGTCAGCCGCATCAGGAGACCGTCGAGCACCTTGAAGAACCCCGCCAGCATCCCGATCAGCGTCCCGATGAAGAGGCTGATAAACATGGCGGCGAAGCCCACCGCGAGCGATGTGCGCCCGCCCGCCAGGACCATGGCAAACATGTCCCGGCCAAGGTTGTCGGTGCCCATCGGATGCTCCAGCGTCGGGCCAAGATTGCGTGCCTTGAAGTCAGGCTCGCCCGGAGTGATCGTGTGGAAGTAAGGCCCGAAAATCACCAGGGCGAGAATCGCAACGAAGATGATCACACCGGCCAGCGCGCCGCGATGCTGGCGGAACTGCACCCAGACATCCATCCAGAGCGAGCGATGCTGCTCGCCATTCGCCGCGCCGGTCCCGACGGCAGTGTCCTTGATCGCGTCAGTCATAGCGGATCCTCGGGTCGAGAATGCCATAGAGGATATCGGCCAGCAGATTGCAGAACACGATCAGCACGGCGAAGATGAAGGTGAGCGTCTGCACCAGCGGGATATCGGCGCCCTGGATGCCGATGATCAAAAGCTGGCCGAGGCCGTTCACGCGGAAGATCTGCTCGGTAATGATCGCGCCGCCAAAGATTTGCGGCACGCCGAGCGCGATAACCGTCACCACCGGGATCATCGAGTTGCGCAGCACGTGAACGAGCACGACAACCCGTTCCTTCAGCCCCTTGGCCCGGGCTGTGCGCACATAGTCCTGATTGAGATTGTCGAGCATCGAGGCGCGCATGAACCGGCTGATCTGGGCTGCGTTGAAGAGCGCGAGCACCATGGTTGGCATGATCATCTGTTTGATCTGGAATATGAAGCTATCCCAGTCCGTGACCTCATGCGTGGTGTCATAGATGAACGGAAACCAGCCGAGCCAGACGGAGAAGATCAGGATGAACAGGAGTCCGGTGAAGAAGGTCGGGACCGAGAAGCCCAGCATCGAGAAGAACGTGCCGAACTGATCGAACCAAGAGTATTGGCGATAGGCTGAGATCACGCCGATCGGAATGGCGATCAGGATGCCGACCACGTAGCTCATCCCGACTACCCATAGCGTCTGCGGCGTGCGCTCTACGATCAGATCGACGATTGGGGAGCGGGTGGCCCATGAGGTGACACGCAGACGCTCCTCGCTATTGCCGATCTGCCAGCCGAAGGCATCCTCGAGAATGTTGAGCGGCTCGTTGATGAAGAACTGTTCGCACCACAGCAGGTAGCGGACATAGAAGGGCGCGTCGAGACCGAGGGATTGGCGGATCTTCTCGCGCACCTCGGCGGGAATTGTCAGTGGAAGGTTACCGGTGGGGTCGTTCGGCGCGAGATCGAGGATCGCGAAGATGACGAAGCTGATGAACAGCAGCGTCGGGATCGCCAACAGCGTTCTTCGGATCGTGTATCGAAACAAATGCGCCCCCACGCGACACGGCTTTGCGCTGCACCATTAGGGCTACATCTCGCCGCGATACGCAAGAGGCTTGGGTCAAGTGCGATCGATCCTGCACCGCTCTCGGTCCTGGATGGCCGCGTGATGTGCATAAGCCGCCGCCGATTTGCTTGGGATTGTTGCGGCGAGGGTAAAGGTCGGGCCTATTTGCCAAATGGACAGTATCGCCCCGCCCGCATGACTTGGTAGGCATCGCGCCTACATCGCGGGCTGCTGGTTGGCTAATGACTGGAGAACGGCCCGCCATCTTGCTGTCGTGGTAACCAATGGGCAGCGTGGAGGCGGAAGGGGTTGCCACAGGAAGGGAGCGAGCTATGGCCAACTCTCAGGCATTGCCGATAACTGGACCGCGATCGTGAGAACGCCTAGCTGATGATCGAGGAGGATCTCTTCGACAATCCCGGCCGCTACCGGCTTGCCCGGCAGGATGGCGCGCTCAGGATCGAGGTTGTGGTCGGCCAAGGTGCAACACTTCGGCAGCTGTCAGCGCCGGTCCGCCCCGCTGAAGCCTATGCGTTTCTCATGGCCAGGCGTCGGACCGAGCTCCTCTACGCACTTGCTGGCGCGATCGAGGCCGATGAGCCTGCGCACTCTGAGCCCGGCTTCCGCGATCTGGTCTCAATCTGCGCCGCTGCGTCCGAGAGTGACCTTGCAGCCCTCGCCGATCGATGGAACACATCCGGGAATGTCGAGAAGCGGCTTTCAGACCTTCTGGGTCAAAGGCCGGATCACGATCTCTGGTTTGGCTGTTGGCGCAAGGCGGGGTAGGGAAGAAACCATGTTGACCGAAGAACAGATCCTCATTCGTGACAGCGTGCGGTCCTATGCTCAGGAACGGCTCGCCCCGACCGCCCATGCCCGCGAAAAATCCGGCGCGATCGAGCCTGAGATCGTGAGCGAGCTTGCCGAGCTTGGCCTGCTCGGTATGACCATCGATCCCGATTGGGGCGGGGCGGGGGCGGATTACGTTTCCTACGCCTTGGCGCTGATCGAGATCGCGGCGGGCGACGGTTCGGTCTCGACCTTGGTCTCGGTCCACAACGCCCCGGTCTGTGCGGTGCTCGACCGTTTTGGCAACGACGATCAGAAAACGCGCTGGCTGCGCCCTCTGGCGGAGGGGCGTCATATCGGCTCCTTCGCGCTGACCGAGCCGCAGGCGGGCTCGGATGCCTCTAACCTCAAGACCCGGGCCGCGAGGACTAACGAGGGTTACACCGTCAACGGCACCAAACAGTTCATCTCATCCGCCCGCATCGGCAAGGCGACCGTGCTTTTTGCCATGACCGATCCCGAAAAGGGCAAGAAGGGTATGTCCTGCTTTGCCGTTGCCAACGATGCGCCGGGCTTCGATGTGGTCCGAGTCGAAGAAAAACTTGGTCAGAAGGCCTCCGATAGCTGCGCCCTCGCCTTCGAGGATCTGAAGATCCCGTTCGAGGATCGGATCGGCGAGGAAGGCCAGGGCTACGCTATCGCGCTCTCCTCGCTCGAGGCCGGGCGGATCGGGATCGCGGCGCAAGCCACCGGTCTCGCACAGGCGGCCTTCGACCGGGCGCTTGCCTATGCGCGGGAGCGGGAAGCCTTCGGCAAACCGATCTTCGACCTGCAGGCCGTGCAGTTCCGTCTCTCCGAGATGGCGACCGATGTCGAGTGTGCGCGCAACATGGTCTTGAACGCGGCGCGGATGAAAGACCGCGGCGAGCCCTGCCTCAAGGAGGCATGCATGGCCAAGCTCTTCTGCGCTCAGGCGGCGGAACGGGTGACATCCGAGGCGATCCAGGTTCTCGGCGGTTACGGTTACCTCGCCGATTATGAGGTCGAGCGGATGTACCGCGATCAGAAGGTCTGCCAGATCTATGAAGGCACCAATGATATCCAGAAGCTGATCATCGCCCGCAATCTCTGAGCGCATCCTTAGTGAAGGTCGGGGTGGGCGGGTGTCGTGGCCCCGCAGGGGTCACGCAGTCGCTCCCCGACCCCATCTAATTCTGTCCGATCTTTCTCACTTGCCTGATCCGGGGTAGAATAATGCACCATGAAGGAGAGGTGTTTCATGCGTAGTTTTGCAAAAGTCCTGATGATCGGTCTGATTGCCGGTCCAGCAGCCGCAGATGAGGTGAGCGACACGATCCGTGCGGCGCTCGAAGCGTATGAAGCTGGCGATGTGTCAGTCGCGAAAGAAGAGCTCGACTATGCGACCCAGCTCCTCGATCAGATGAAGGCGGAAGGGCTGAGCAATTTCCTGCCCGAACCGCTCGACGGCTGGACCCGCACCGACACGTCGACCCAGTCCGCCGGCGCGGCCGCCTTCATTGGCGGCCTTATCGCAGAGGCGGAATACGCAGGCGCGCCGGGCCGCGTCACGATCCGCATGATGGCTGACAGCCCGATGGTGGTGTCGATGGCAGGCGTCCTCGGCAACTCTCAGCTCATGGGCTCTATGGGCACAGTGAAACGGATCAACCGGCAGAAACTGGTGGTCACGCCGCAGGGCGAGATCCAGGCGCTGATCGACAACCGCATTCTGGTGCAGATCGAAGGCACCGCGCCGGAGGAAGACAAGCTCGCCTATTTCGAGGCGCTCGACATCGCGGCGCTCAAGGCGTTCTGAGCGTCAAAGTCCGTTGATCGGGATCTTCAGATAGGTTTTGCCGTTGTCCTCGGGTTCGGGCATCTGGCCCGCCCGCATGTTCACCTGGATCGACGGAATAATCAGCTTCGGCATTGAAAGCTGGGCATCGCGGGTCTCCCGCATCTCGACGAACTCATCTTCCGTCGTACCGACGCGCACGTGCTTGTTCTTCGCTTTCTGCTCGCCGACCGTGCTCTCCCAGGCGAACTCGTCGCGTCCCGGGGCCTTGTAGTCATGGCAGGTGAAGATCCGCGTGTCGTCGGGCAGGGAGAGGATCTTCTGGATCGAGTGCCAGAGCTCGCGGGCCGATCCGCCGGGAAAATCGCATCGCGCAGTCCCAAAATCGGGCATGAAGAGCGTATCACCGACAAAAGCGGCATCGCCGATCACATAAGTCATGCAGGCGGGCGTGTGACCAGGTGTATGAAGCACGTGTGCCTGCAGGTCGCCGATCGTGAACCGGTCCTGCTCGCGGAAGAGTGCGTCGAACTGGCTGCCGTCGCGCTGGAATTCGGTGCCTTCGTTAAAGATCTTGCCAAAGACATCCTGCACTGTGCAGATCTCGCCACCGATCCCAATCTTGCCGCCCAGTTCGTCCTGCAGGTAGGGCGCTGCCGATAAATGATCAGCGTGAACGTGGGTCTCGAGGATCCATTCACAGGTCAATCCGTGCTCGCGGATATAAGCAATCAGCAGATCGGCCGAGCGGGTCGACGTCCTGCCCGAGGCGTGGTCGAAATCCAGCACGGAGTCGACGATAGCGCAGGCGTCGCCGTTTGGGTCGCGCACGATATAGGAGGCGCAATTGGTCGGTTCATCGAAGAACGCTGTGACGTCTGGGTTCATTTGCTCTCTCCGTTATCGCTCACGCAGAATATAGATGAAAATTACATGATTTGAATGTGCAACCGCTCACGAAAGTTTGGGGTCATGCAGCGAGACGCTGCAACGCCAAGCGTATCAGGCACCACACTGCCGAGACTATCGTCCAGCGGCGATGCACACAGAAGTTGTTTCCCAGAGGGCAGCCCCTACGTGACCTAATAGTTGAGAAATGAAAGGGGCAATCATGCGCATCCTCGGTTTAACAATGCTTCTGGCGATCAGCCTTTCGGCCTGTCAGCAGACCGATCCCGAAGAAATCGAAAGGATCAAAGAACGATTCGAAAGGGTTCAGCCGACCCCGTCAGGCTGATCGTTTCGCCACCTGCTGCGCCGCCTCTTCAGGCGGCGTAGTCAGAACCTTCCTCGTCTAGGATGGCCTTCAACTCGCCAAGGTGTTTCTCCTCCTGACCCTCGTAATCCGCGAGTTCGGTGGAGGTTTTCTCGGCGATCTCGTGGCTCAAAACGCGAAGCGGGCGCCCGGTCCAGAGCGCTTTGACATAGGTCTCGGCAGCGCGCTCGAAATAAAAGAGCCGGTTCCAGCACTGGCTGACCGTCTCGCCGACCACCATGACCCCGTGATTGGCCATGATGAGGACCGACGTCTTCGGATCGGAGAGGTGGGAACAGCAGCGCTCCGCCTCCTCGTCGAGCGCGAGACCGCCATAGTCGGGATCGACCGCCATGCGGCCGTAGAACATGCAGGCATTCTGCTCGATCGGCGGGATGAGAGGATCTTCGAGCGTCGCCAGAACGGTTGCATGGACCGAATGGACATGCATGGCACAACGGGCATGAGGGCACATTCGGTGGACCGCGCCATGCAGGCCCCACGCCGTGGGATCAGGCGCATCGGGGCGGTCCATCGTCGTTGGATCATTGGCGTCGATGAGCAAGAGATCCGAGGCTTTGATCCGGGAGAAATGCACCTGGTTCGGGTTCATAAGGAACTGTGTGCCGTCGTCGTTGACGCTCAGCGAGAAATGGTTGGCGACCGCCTCATGCATGTTCAGCCGCGCGGTCCAGCGGAACGCCGCGGCGAGGTCAACACGCTCTTGATAATGGGAGAGGTTGCCGGTCATGGGCGGAAATTCGGTGACGGACATGGGGCAGTTCTCCTCTATCGCGTTCAACGGATCATGTGGCCTCGAAAGGGTCACAGGCAAGGGAAACCTGCGCCTCAAAGGCCGCCGATCAGCCAGTGCAACGCGATTGCCGCCACCGAGGCGGCGCCGAGCAGGAACGCGCTGCGCAGCACCTGAAACTTTCGGCGCAGAACCTTGGCGACCGCCTGGTTGGCACGTGCCTGGCTCAGGATAAGCTGGCTGGCCTGGGCGGTGCGCATGAAGTTGGCAAAATCCTCCTCCTCTGCCGCCTTGTCGGACAGCGCAACCCAGGAGAACCGCTCCGACTCGTAGAGCCCGGGCACCCGTGCCTCGCGCCGGACCCTCGGAATGAGCGTCCAGATGCAGGCGATCACGCAAGACGCGTTGAGAGCCAGGGCCGCGAGAAGAAGGGGCTGTGTGGTCAGATCGAAAGAAATCCCTGCCGGACCGCGGAAGAACAGGAGCCCGCTCAGCGTCATCAGCGCAGCCGCCTTGGCGTCGGCGAACTGGGTCTGGGTGATCAGGGCGTTGGACTGGGCCGTGAGATACTGGACGCGCAGACGGGCGATATGGCTGAGATCGATACCCTCGCGGCTTTCGGTCGAGCGGTCGAAATCGAGGTGATCAAGGGAGGTCTCATTGGCCATCGGCACAGACTAGCAAATGATCGATCTGCCACAAGTTGGTGTGGCAATGGCCCCGGGTGCGACTGCGTGGCCCCTGCGGGACCACGACACCCGCCCACCCGGGCCTTCCCTCACGGGTCCAGGCGGATATCAAAGCGTTCGCGGATCGCGCTGTCGGCGCCTTGCGAGAGATAATCCGGGTGATGGGTCGCGAGGATGTCTCTGGCGCGTTCGCGGGCCCGGGACCAGGCCTGCTGGCGTCCTTGTTCTTCCCAGGTCACGGGGGGGTCGCGATCGGCGAGACGGGGGTAGAAGTAGTCGCGCTGCATCGCCGCCATCGTATGCGCGCCGCCGAGAAAATGGCCTTCGCCCAGCACGGCCTCACGGATTGCGCCGTAGCCCAGGGTTTCTTCGGTCACCTCGATCCCGCGAACCATGCGGTGGACATGGGAAAGCATCTCGTCATCGAGCACGAAGGCTTCGAAACTTGCGCCGAGCAGCGAGGCCGTCATGCCGGAGCTTTCATAGACCATGTTGGCGCCGGCGAGGCCGGTGGCGAGGCTGGTCAGCGCTTTCTCGGCGCCCATCTGCGCATCCACCGCCTTGGCGTCCGCCATAGAACAGGCGACGCCCGAGGGCAGGCCCAGCCAATTGATGATCTGGGCCGAGGCCGCGTTCATCAGCGCGCTCTCCCCTCCGCCGCCCGAGAAGGCGCCGGTGCGCAGGTCGATCACCAAGGGCCAGTTGGAGAAGATCATCGGATAGCCAGGGGATGTGAGGTTCACCATGGCGAGAGTTGCCAACGTCTCGGCCAGGGATTGGGCAAGGAAGCCCGCCGGTGTCGCGGGGGCCGTGGCGCCCGACTGCGCGGCGATGATGCCGTTGATCGGGATACCATGGGCGATGCACGCCTCGGTGACAGCCACAGCGTCCTCACCGAAGCGCATGGGCGAGATGACTGGCGAGATATGCGCCTTGCAGAACGGGCGTGCGCGGAAACGGCCTTCACCGCCTAGAGCAAGGTCGAACATTTGCACGATCGGCGCGACGGTCTCGGCGATCGTGAAGGATGTGCCGACCGGCTTCGTCGTACCCCTAAGAAGCGCGTAAGCGGTGTTGATATCGAGCGCCTCGATCGTCTCCATATCGCCCGCCACGCAGCAGCGGGTGAACCAGCTCACATTGGTTAGCCGGTCGATCAGGCGGGTGAAGTTGTAGAGATCGCGCAAGGTCGAGGGCCGGTAGGCGCCGGTGTCGAGATCGAGCGTCTGGACAGCGGCTCCGCCGGTGCCGAAATAGACCCGCTCGCCGCCGATCTCGATGTCATGTGCTGGGTCGCGGCCGTGGAAGATGAAGCCCTTTGCGGCCCCGTCGATGATGTCTTCGATAAGCGCGCGTGGGAAGCAAAGGCGACCTTCCCGCATCTCGGCGCCTTGGGCCAGCGCGCGTTCCTCCAACCCGGGTGGCGTCTCGCTCATGCCAAGCTCCGCCAAGAGCTGCAGCGCGGTGGCGTAGATCGCCTCCATCTGCGCGACGCCAAGCGGCCGGTACTGGCCGCCCGCCTGGCCTGGCGGGCAAGGGTTCGGCTGCACGGCGTCCGGTGCCCTCGCCGAGAGGCGTGCCTTGCGCCCGAGTTTTCTGCGTGTCGCCATGACGTCCAGCATCGAAGATCGAGTTGGGGAGGCAAGACGCGCGGATTGGCTTTGAAAAAACCGTAGCTTATATTTAAGAAAATCCGATGAGTGCATTGCCTGATAAACAACTCACCCTGCGTGGCATCGAGATGTTCGTTGCGGTTGTGGAGGAAGCTTCGCTCGGCGGTGGTGCCCGGCGGCTGGGAGCTTCGGCTTCGGCTGTATCGCAACAGATCTCAAATCTGGAAACCGCGCTTGGCGCGAAGCTGATCGATCGGGCGGCGCGCCCATTCGCGCTGACAGCCTCCGGCCAGCTTTTTCATGCCCGCGCGATTGCGATCCTCGATGAGACGGCGCGTGCGCGCGCCGATCTGGCGCGCATCGAGCGGCGCACCTTTCGCAGGCTCAGGCTTGCGGTGGTCGACGAGGCGGAGACCGAGATCCTGCCGCGCCTTCTGGAACGCCTTGCCGAGATCTATCCCGATTGCAATTTCGTCGTCCGCTCAGGGCTCAGTCACGAGAATCTTGCGGCGCTCGAGAGCCGGTCCGTCGACCTCGTGATCTCGGCCGATACCGATTTGATGGATGACGGCTTTGTGCGCCATCCGGTTCTGAGAGATCCGTTCCTGCTGGCCTGCGCCCCCGGATTGATCGGTGCGGATGCACCGCTTGGGGATCTGATCAAAAAACCCATGGTGCGCTACGGTCAGTCACAGATGCTTGGCCGGATGATCGAGGCACATCTGCGGCGTCTGAAGCTGTCTCCGCCCCGGCGTTTCGAGGTTTCGACCAATGCGGGTGTTCTCTCCTCGGTCGCGGCGGTAGAGGGCTGGGCGATCACCACGGCCTTTGCGTTCGCCTCCTGCCCTGGCATTGGCGAGAGGCTCGAGATCCGGCCGCTGCCATCTGCCGGGCAGGCAAGGAGCCTGTCGGTTTATGCACGCGCGGAGGTGATGGGGAGCCTGCCGCTGCAAGTCGCGGCGGCGCTGCGGATTCTCCTCGCGGATACGGTCGGCAAAGCGGTCGCGCGCCATCCCTGGCTGGCGGACACGTTCCGAGTGCTCGACCGGGAAGACTGAGTGAAGCGTTCCAGAACGCCTGTTTCGACATTTCCGCACACGGCTGCCCTGTGCTTGACGCCACGCAGTGTCTGTCGGTGACTGGTATCATCCATCACGGAGGCTGGCATGAAGACCGAGACGCGCGTGGTCGTCATTGGCGGGGGCATCGGAGGATGCTCGGCGCTTTATCATCTGACCGAGGAAGGGATTACCGATTGCGTCCTTTTGGAGCGGGATGAGTTGACCTCTGGCACGACGTGGCACTCCGCAGCGCAGGTGACCAATTTCGGCGGGATCCAGGTGATGGTTGGGCTGAAGACCCACTCGATTAAACTCTATCAGGACCTCGCCAACGATCCTGACTATCCGATCAATTACCACCATGGCACCGGCGGGCTGCGGCTGGCATCGGAGCAGTGGCATTGGGATGGCTATCAGCATTTTGTCTCGCTTGCGGCGGGCATGGGGGTTGAATTCGAACTGCTCGACCCGGAGGAATGCGGGCGGCGGCATCCGCTGATCACCACCGATAATCTGATCGGTGCGCTTTGGGATCCGATGGATGGCGATATCGATCCAGCCCAACTCTGCCAGGCGCTGGTCCGGCGGGCGCGCAAGGCCGGGGCGGAGGTTTATCGACAAACGCCGGTGACCGGTCTGACGCAAACCGGGGATGGCTGGATCGTTCACACCGAAAGGGGTGACATCCGTTGCGAGCATGTGGTGAACGCGGGCGGCTATCGCTGCAACGAGGTCGCGGCGATGATGGGTACGCAGCTCCCCGTCGTCTCGATGGAGCACCAGTACTTCCTCACCGATCCGATCCCGGAGATCGAGGCGCTGGATTTCCGCGTGCCACTGATCCGCTGCCCGACGGATGACTTCTACCAAAGGCAGGAGAAGAACGGGCTTCTGGTCGGCTTTTATGAACAGGATTGCCGGACCTGGGGGCGTGGCGGCATCGACCCGGGCTTTACCAACGCGCTTTGCCCAGACGATCTCGACCGCGTCACGCCGGTAATCGAGGGCGCCTGCCGGAGGCTGCCGGTGCTGGAGCGGACCGGGATACATACTGTCATCAACGGGCCGATCACGTACACGCCGGACGGCGTCCCACTGGTTGGCCGTATCCCCGGCAGGCGCAATGCATGGTGCATCACTGGGCTGCGTGCCGGCCTGGGCGAGGGTGGCGGGCATGGCTGGTTGCTGGCGCAGATGATCGCGCATGGTGAGGCGTGCTATGACACCTGGGCGTTGGACCCGCGCCGGTTCGGCCGCTGGGCATCGGAGGATTACACTGCTCAGAAGGCGATTGAGGACTACCAGAACGAGTTCCGCTTCCACCGCCCGCACGAGCAGCGCCCTGCAGGACGAAACGCGCGGACAACGCCGCTCACGCCCATCCTGAAAGCCAAAGGGGCCGAGATGGGTGTAGTCAACGGCTGGGAGCGGTCGCTGTTCTTCAAACCCACCCCCGATTTCGTCGACGAGCATGAGTTTCGCTTCACGCCGACCAAAGATGTGGTCGCAGGCGAAATTGCACGGGTTCAAACCGGCGTTGGGCTAATGGAGGTCAACGGCTTCAACCGGATCGAAATCGCGGGGCAGGGAGCCGCGGATTGGCTTACCGGTATTTTCGCCGGGCGCATCCCACAGCGGATCGGCAAGGTTGGTCTCGGCTATTTCCTCTCGGACCATGGCAATGTGTTGGGCGAAGCGACGCTCGCCAAGCTCGCTGATGACAAGTTCTGGTGGGGCTCCGCGGCCGCCGCCGAAGAGCACGACTGGGACTGGCTCGAAGAGCGGAAGCCAGATGGCGTGACTCTGACGCGCCTCACCGACACCCATTCCATCCTCGTCCTTGCAGGTCCCAAATCGCGCGCGGTGCTTGAGGCCGCAGCGCCCTTCGATGATTGGAGCCAGAAGGCTTTTCCATGGCTTTCGGTTCGCGAGGTCAACATTGGCCAATGGCCCGTCACTGCGATGTCGGTGAGCTTCTCTGGCGAGCTGGCGTGGGAACTGCACATCCCGATGGCATCGCTGATTGGCGTCTACGAGGCGCTGCTTCACGCAGGTGAGCCGCACGGGATTGGTCCTTTCGGCCTCTACGCTACGGAGTCGATGCGGATCGAGAAGGGATATCGCCACTGGAAGGCGGACCTCATCACCGAGTTCGATATGAACGAGAGCGATCTGTCCCGATTTGTCCGTCTCGACCATGACTTCCCCGGCCGTCAGGCGATGGAGGCGCGCAATGCGCTCCGCCGCCGCTTCGTGACTATGGAGATCGACACTGACATTGCCCCCGCCCATCCCGGCGATAGCCTCTATGAGAACGGGCGCGTCATCGGCACTGTTACATCCGCGGCCTGGGGGCATCGGGTTTCGAAAAACCTGGCCATGGGTTTCGTGGAGCCGAAATTTGGTGACGAAGGCCAGGCGATGGAAATCAGTTTGCTTGGAGAGCGCTTCCCGATAAGGGTGATCGCGCCCTGCCAATACGATCCCGAGAATGAGCGCGTCCGCCAATGATTACCTACCTCAAGCAAGCCCCCAAGACCTCTGCGACCGATAGTGGAGAGACCCGCAAGATCGTTCAGGAGATGCTGGACGCGATCGAGGCAGGGGGTGAGGACAAGGCCCGCGAATACGCAGCGAACCTCGACAAGTGGACCGGCGATATCGTGGTGAGCCCGGAGGATCTGAAGGCAGCAGCCGACAAGGTTCCCCAGAAACTGAAGGATGACATCCAGTTCGCCCATGACAATGTCCGGCGCTTTGCCGAGGCGCAGCGCGCCTCGACCCAGGACTTCGACATGGAGGTCATTCCCGGCCTAATCGCGGGGCAAAAGCAGATCCCGGTTTCGGCTGCCGGGTGCTATGTGCCGGGCGGGCGCTATAGCCACGTCGCCTCGGCAATTATGACGGTGACGACAGCCAAGGTGGCGGGTGTGAAGGACATCACCGCCTGTTCGCCGACGATCCCTGGTATCGGCATCCCGCCAGCCATCCTCTACACGCTCGACCTTTGCGGTGCGGACAGGGTCCTGAACCTTGGTGGGGTTCAGGGGGTCGCCGCGATGTGCTTTGGCCTGTTCGGAGCAAAGCCTGCGGATATCCTAGTTGGCCCCGGAAACCAGTTTGTCGCGGAAGCGAAACGGATCCTGTTTGGCCGTGTGGGCATCGACATGTTTGCGGGCCCGACCGACTCGATGATCCTCGCCGATGAGGACGCCGACCCGGAAGTCGTCGCGTTCGATCTCGTGAGCCAGGCCGAGCACGGCTATAACTCACCGGTTTGGCTCGCAACCACATCCCGTGATCTGGCCGAGGCTGTCATGGCCCGCGTTCCCGAACTGATCGCCGACCTGCCGGAGTTGAATTCGAAGAACGCGGAGGCTGCATGGCGTGACTATGCTGAGATCATGGTCTGCGACACTCGCGAGGAAGTCGCGCAATGTGCCGATGACGTAAGCCCGGAGCATCTGAGCGTTCAGGCGGGTGGCCTCGACTGGTGGCTCGATCGGCTCACCTCATACGGCTCGCTTTTTCTCGGCGAGGAAACCACAGTGACCTATGGAGACAAGTGCTCGGGCACCAACCACGTGCTCCCGACCTCGGGTGCTGCGCGCTATACCGGGGGGCTCAGCGTCCACAAATACATGAAGACGGTGACGTGGCAGCGCGCGACGCGTGAGGCGAACCGCCTGATCGGGCCGTCTGCGGCCCGCATTTCGCGGCTGGAGCGGATGGAGGGTCATGCCCGGGCTGGCGATGTGCGGGTGGCGAAGTACTTCCCCGGAGAGAACTTTGACCTGAGCGCTGAGGAGTGAGCCTTATCCCGGTGTAAGCCTCTCCGCGATCAGAACAGAGACATCGTCGGCATAGTGTGCATCGTGCTCCTCTGCCAGGGTGGTTATGAGAGCCTGTGGTGAGGTGCTGAGTGGCGCGGCGGCGAACTCACCGGCGACGGCAGCCACATGCTCGGCAACAGCATCATCGCCTGTCGCCGCGCATGCATCCGAAAGACCATCTGAGAACATCAACAGGCGGGTGCCTGGCCGCATGGTAAATGCCATGCTTTCAAACCGCCGCCCTGTCAGAAGCCCGATCGCTGGACCAGGGGTGCCGATGGCGGCAGCCTTTCCACCCGCATCGACGAGTAGTGGTTGAGGATGCCCAGCGAGCGCAATCCGGCCCGCGCCAGTCGTGCGATCTACCAGAGCGACCGCCGCGGTCAAAAACAGTTCCTGCTCCCGCGATGGGTTGAAGAGCCGGTTGAGTTCCCCTAAAATCTCAGCCGGGTCGCGCAGACGCGCCCGACCACCTGCTTCCTTCGCAATTGCGATGTTTCGCCCGGGGATCGCGCCGGAGAGATGCGCGATCAAGTTCATGCCCATGAGCCCGGCAGCGACGTCCGTTCCCGAGACATCAGCGGCAAAGAGCCCGATTGTGTCCCTGGTAGCAGCAAAGGTGCCGATCACGTCACCACAGACCTCGCCCTTCGATAGGCAGAGCGAGGCGATCCCGAAACCATTGCGATTGTAGTGGCCGGGTGGTTGGAGACCATGCTGGATCCGCGCCGCCAGTGCCTTGTCCGCGGCGCGCTCCTTGCGAAGTTCCAAGAGCTCTTCGTTGACGGCGTCGCCGCGAAGCTGTTCATCCTGCAAGGCTTCACGCCGCTGGAACCAGCTCTCTGCCACGACGAGGCGGATCGCGAGCTCAGCCGCGCTGACCGGGTAGCGCAGAACATCGTCGATACCCAGATGCATGCTCTCCGCAACCTGTGCTCGTTCGGATTTCTCAGCGATCAGGAGGATGTAAATCCTGGCGGCGAGATCCGAGCCGCGCACCGCGTCGCATAGCTGCCGTGCGCCACTATCCGGCAGTGCGCTGTCGCAGATCATTATCGCGGCGTCTTCTTCCGCCAGAAGCTCCAGCGCGGTCACGGGATCGGGCGCGGGAGCGACCACATACCCATGGGCCGCGAGGTGGCGGGACAGCCTGCGCCGCCCAGACATCTTGTCGTGAACGATGACGACGCGCCGACCCTGCACCACGCCGAGGGGATTTGACCATTCGCCGTCGGACACCCGTGGAATCGTTTGACTTTCCATGGGTGATCAGACTGGGACCAGCGTGTTAACCGAGCGTTGATTTCTGCTGTCGTGCTTGGGCTTTCTTAACGCCTCGGCTTTTAGATTTCTCACCAAGCGCTCCCGCCTTGAGGAGGGGCAGTTTCACCAAGAGCGCGCCCTTTGGCGGTGGCGACCTGCCGGATCGTCAAAAAGCGAATGATGGAAGAGTGGGAAGATGAAACGGTTTGATCGTGCCGAGAGCAACGTGAGCGGAACGCTTGCCGGAACGATGCCGGCCGGGTTTGCCGTATCCTCTCTGTCGCCGCGCCGCATCGATGCGGTGATGGGCGGGCTGATCCTGATCACCGGGTGCGCGACACTGGCGTCATTCACCTTCGGCATATGGTTGATTGTTATCGCGGTCGGCTCTGCCGCTGCCGCGTTCCTTCTCGTGCGGTTGCGGCGGCGAGCTGTCTCGTCCGCTAGCACCAGACTGGAGGAGGTGATCGACGTCATGAGCCAGGGCCTGATGGTGATCGACGGAGATGGTCGGATCGAGACAATCAATTCCCGGCTAGGTGAGATCTTAGGCTGGCCACAGGACTGGAACCCTGTTGGGGAGAGCTTCTCCAGTTTTGTCTCCGAGAGCCGAGCGCGCGGAGACTATGGCCCGCGCGAGGTCGTCCCGCTCCAGTTCCTGCGTGACATGACTGACGCGAAACTGCGCGAACAGATCTATCACGAAACCCCTGAGGATCGGTCTGTCAGTGTCGCCAGTCGGCGGCGATACAACGGCGGCTGGGTGCTGACCTTTACTGATTTCACGAAGTCCAAAACCGATGCTCGCAATCTGGTGGCGGCGAGGGCCGATGCGGACGCGCAGGCCAAGCAGGCGCGAGCCTTCGCTTGCAAGGCGGCCGAAGCCGATCGCGCGAAATCGGCCTTTCTCGCAAAAATGAGCCACGAGATCCGCACACCGATGAATGGCATCATAGGGATGAGCGAAGTGCTCGACGACGGCACTTTAACAGCGGACCAGCAGCTTTCGATCGACACGATCCGCAATTCTGCCGAGGCGCTGGTCATTCTGATCAACGACATCCTTGACCTTTCAAAGATCGAGGCGGGTCGGTTGGAACTGGTTACTGCGCCTTTCGATCTGGCGGCACTCCTGGACGAGGTGCTGCGGCTCACGGGTCCGCTGGCAGCAGCCAAGGGTATAGAGCTCTCAAAGCACTATCAGATTGATGCGCCGCGGCGGTTCGAGGGTGATGCCTTGCGCGTCCGGCAGGTGCTCACGAACCTGGTCGGCAACGCAGTCAAGTTCACCGATCAAGGCTTGGTCAAGGTGGATGTCGCGGTGACCGTCTCTGGCGCCACTGCGCAGGTCACGATTGCGATCAGCGATACGGGCATCGGGATTCCAAAAGCCAGAGTAGCGACGATTTTCGATGATTTCGTGCAGGCGGATACGGCCGAGAACCACCGAGAGCATGGCACCGGTCTCGGCCTTGCGATCTCGGCTCGGTTGGTGCGCAAGATGAAGGGTGAGATCGCGGTGGAGAGCCGACCCGGCCAGGGAAGCCGTTTCACAATCAACCTCAAACTGCCGATCGCGCAGGAAGAGGCCCCTGTCAGCGAAAGTGCCGATGCGGGCGCGACCCCCGCCCGCCCTCTCAACATTCTGCTGGCAGAGGACAACAGGGTGAACCGGTTGGTTTTCGAGAAGTATCTCGAGCCTACCGAGCACAGCCTGGTGCAGGCTGAGAACGGGGAAGAAGCGCTCGCCGCCTACCACGCCAAACGCCCGGATGTGGTGCTCATGGATCTGTCCATGCCCGTACTCGATGGTTGGGAGGCGACAGCAAGAATTCGCGAGATAGAGGCTGAAGAACATCTCACACCGATTCCGATCATCGCGCTCACCGCCCACGCGATGGAGGATACCCGCGCGAAGTGTTTGGCGGCGGGGATGACCGACTATTTGCCGAAACCGGTGCGCAAGGAGGCGCTTCTCGCGATGCTGGCCCGCCATGACAGTGCCTGAAACTACTGCCGTACGACCCGCGCTTCGGCACGGATAATTTCACCAGTTCATTCGGGTGCGGTTTTCCCGTAGTCTTGACTGCCGGAGACCCCTAGCGATGCAGATCCCAGCTACAAAAGCACTCAATCGCATTCCATCCGCCGCCCCAAGAGGGGCATCATGAATGATGGCCCCTGCCTCGTGCCCGCGCGGAGTTTTGCCCCTGTCAGCGGTGTGCCCGTGGGCGCGATCGATACCCACGCCCATGTGATCGGGCCACGTAGCAGTTATCCAATGGCGCCGGTCCGGGCCTATGACCCGCCGGAAAGCGCCGAGGCGGACTACACTGCCATGCTTGCAGCCACTGGAATGGCGAGGGGCGTGATCGTCTCGGCCTCGGTCTATGGTACCGACAATCGCTGCACCATGGATGCTGTCCAGCAGGATCCGACCAATCGCCGTGCGATCGTGGTCCTCGACGCCGATGTGCCGGAAGACGAAATCGCGCGCCTCGATGCTCTGGGTGCACGCGGCTTTCGGATCAACACCCTGTTCGCGGGCGGTACGCTCTTCGACGCGCTTGAGCGGCTGGCGGCCAAGGCAGCGCCCTTCGGCTGGCATGTCCAACTTCTGATCGACATCACTATGCTGGCAGAGGTTGAGCACCAATTGCGGGCCCTCCCGATCGACTGCGTCATCGACCATATGGGCCATTTCGATGCGGCAAGGGGGACGGACTGGGACGGGTTCCGGCGCATGGTGGGCCTGGCGGAAGACGGGCGGTCTCATATCAAGCTCTCGGGCCTCTACCGTCTCGACACCGAACCACCCTATGAACGGGCCGAGCCCATCGCCAAGAAACTGATCGAAGCGGTGCCCGACAGGCTCGTCTGGGGCTCCGATTGGCCTCACGTGGCGCAATACCGCCATATGCCCGATCCGGCGCGCCTGCTGGATCAGATTCTGCGTCTGATCCCGGACCCGGACCTCCGGCGGAAGATCCTGGTGGAGACGGCGGAAGCGCTCTACGGCTTTCCAACTTCGCGCTAGGGGTAGTGAGGTCCCTGAAACCGACCAGTCGCCTCCGCAGTTCGCAGGTGCCTGATCTTGGTACCTTTTAGACTGTGGGCATACTGCGTGGCTTCGGGACAGATCGACCCTATTGCTCTTGCACGAGCGGCAGCGTCAGCGTTGCGCGCAGTCCATTCCCGTTGCGGTTCTTCAGCGTGATGTCACCGCCGTGGCTGCGCGCGATGGAGCGGGCGATCGCAAGCCCGAGCCCGACACCGCCAGTTTCCTTGGCGCGGGAGGGTTCGAGCCGAACGAAGGGTTCGAATACCGCTTCCTGCTCATCCTCGGGAATGCCGGGGCCGTCGTCGTCAATCACGATAAGCGCCTCTCCCCCATCCGCGTGCACGGAAACACGCGCCCGCTTGCCATAGGCGACGGCGTTCTCGATCAGATTGCGGAGAGCGCGTCGAAGCGCCACGACACGGCAGCGTGAGAGGACGCCGGGCAGTTCATCGACCGCAACGTCATGGCCCAGATCCGAAAGGTCGTTGCACACCGCCTCAACCAGTTGGCCGAGATCCACCATCCGTGTGTCCTCGCGGGCGGCGTCCTCGCGCGCCAGATCCAGGGTCGACGTCGCCATGCGCTGCATCTCATCCAAGGTTTCCATGATCCGGCCGCGTGTCTCCGCATCCTCGATCATCTCGGCCTGAAGACGAAGGCTCGCCATGGGTGTGCGCAGGTCGTGGCTGATCGCCGCAAGGATCTGCATGCGATCCTGGACGAAACGCGACAACCGGTTGGACATGCGGTTGAAAGCCTCAGTTGCGCTTCGGATCTCGGGCGGGCCCGTCTCAGGTATGGGTTCGACCACTTCGCCGCGTCCAAAACCCTCAGCAGCCCCGGCGAGCGCTCGCAGCGGGCGGGTCAGTCGCCGGATCACGATCACCACGATTACGACTGTGGCGGTGCCCATCAAGCCCATGGATAGGAGCACCGGCTGTACCCAGCGGGCACCGCCAAGCGGAGTGCGCGCCTCCAGGTTCAGCCACATGCCTGAAGGAAGCAGAACCGAGACATAGTGGCTTACATCGAGCCGCCGCAAGCGTCTCAGCGCGCCGCTGTCAGCCCAGGCGGCCTGGCTCAGGAGTGATGGAATCTGGTCGCTCATTGAATGTATTCGCGTTTCTTGAACCCGCGCGCCCAAACGGGCGGAAAGTCGCCGTTCGAGAGCCCTTTCCTCGGCTTTTCCTGTCCCGCTCGCGACCTGCGCGTGGTCAGCAAACCAGAACCTGCTCCGCCGCGTGCTTACGTTTCGCAAAGTCTGCGCATGGCTCGCCGTGGGAATGTCGTCGAGAAGCCTTACAATCGTGGCCATCCGGGCCGCCGCACTCTGGGCTCTGACGTCGCGGAGTGTATTTTGACGCTCGTTCAGGAAGATCAGGAACGTGGCGACCTGCGTGATCACGAGTGCCGCAAGTAGAAACATGATCAGCCTGCTTGCGAGAGAGCCTGGTAGGATCCGCATCAGACCTCCTCGACCCTGCAGGCCAGCCGATAGCCGCCACCCCTGACGGTCTGGATCAGCTCGGGGTTCCCCGGATCGGTCTCGACCTTCTTGCGAAGCCTCAGGATCTGATTGTCGATCGAGCGATCGAAGAGTTGGGCAGAGCGCCCCTTAGTCAGGTCCAGAAGCTGATCCCTACTCAAGACCCTGCCCGCGTGCCGGACCAGGCTTAGGAGAAGCTCGAATTCTCCGGTCGATAGCGGTGTGACCACGTCACGCGAATCCTGAAGCTCGCGCCGGTCTGCGTCGAATAACCAACGATCGAACTGGTAACGGGTGCCGAGTTCCGGGTCTCTGGTCATTGGTAGGCATTGTGCTCGTCGCAACACCGCACGGATCCGGGCCAGCAGTTCGCGCGGATTGAAGGGTTTTATCACATAGTCATCTGCGCCGATTTCGAGCCCGGTGATCCTGTCGGCATCCTCGGCCATAGCAGTGAGTAGCAGTATCGGTAGAGCTCCGCTGGCTCGCAGGTCGCAGCAGAGTGAGAGCCCGTCCTCGCCGGGCATCATGATATCGAGCACGACAAGGTCGAATGAGGAGGTCTCGATCAGGCGCCGCGCCTCGGCGCTATCGGCCGCAGTCATGACTCGCAGGCCGTTCTTGCGGAGATATTTCGCCAGGGTTTCGCGAATGTCGCGATGGTCGTCGACGACGAGGATATGCTGCACCGAGCTGATCGGCCTGTCTCCCTTGCGGTTCGCCGCGCTTATAACAGCCGTGGCCGCTGGAAGCTCATGGAGAAATGTAACGGACTGTCACAAGACTTCGGTTTGCGAACGAGAACGACACAGAGGCTCATCCGTTCAGGGGATCCTGGCTGTTTGCGTCCAACTTCGGATCGCAATCGCTTGTCGCCTGATGCTGTATCTGGACAGGGAGCAGCTTACGTGTTGCTTCCCGAAACCTCGCCTCTATCCTCTGTGTTGGTCAGTCCTTCAAAGCCTAGCGGGATTGCGATGGAACGCGCGCTACCGATTGATGCATCCAGAACCAGCCAGAGCGTTGCGGTGAGCCTAGACGATGTCGATCTCGGTCCATTCCTCTATCTTGCGTGCTCTCGCCTCGGCGTTCTATCGGTCTTCGACGACCTCAAATACGACCGCGCCGACGCGGACATGCTGTCGCCTGCAATGCGTCAGCACGCGATCAAGCGGTTGGCTGCCCTGGGCTTCAGGCAGACCTCCGGCACGGTTCTGGAGCAGGAGGGATCGGGTGTGCGGTGCCTCATCCCGAAGTTCCACGCGCTAGGAGCATCACCTTTCGACATCACCCGGTACACCCCGAAGAATGAGGGTGACTTCTATCTGCTCACGCCAACTCAGACAGCCTGCGCCTTCATCGATAATTGTGCCCTCGACGATGCGGTCGCGCGGATCAAGGACCTGATCGCGCGTCAGCCGATCAACCTCTACCGGCTGATGGATTACCTCGAGAGAAAGCCCGCGCACCAAGATTTTCTGAAGGCTATAGGCCACCTGAAATATGTCCAACGCACGGCAATCGAGTCAGAGCCGCTGAAGTATCGCCGCGCCTTGGGCTAGTCATCAAGACCTGCTCTGCACCTTGGTTTACACGGGCGGGCGCCTGCCTTTTGGCGATGAAAGAGTTGATTCGAATGACTTATAATTAAATTTTGGCGCGTATTAACCTATTCAGGCAACTATTGCGGGAATATTTCATCAAAGGCGGCGCATGCCCGTGTATTGTGAAGATTCTCGCCGCAGTCTTGTCGAAATTCATCTTGAATTTGAACTAATTCTTCTGGTTATCTTGCGCCCATAATCACCTGATCAAAAGAGGTACGAGTATGGGCCGCCGCAAGGGCGCAGGCGTAAGTTCGCTTGGAGCAGATCTCTCCGATAATACTTTTGAATTGGAGCAACGCATCTTGCTGGATGCAGCCATGGTTGATGCGGCGGCAGACGCTGCTCAAGTGGCAGGCGGCGCTGCTGGTTCGGAGGCGGCTGATGCCGCCGATGCCGCTGCCAAGCAGATCTCGGATGATCTTGTCGAGGCCGGGCCGGTTTCCGACCGGCGTGAGCTTGTCTTTATTGATGCCGCCGTGGGCGACGTAGAGACGCTGATGGCCGACATCGACCCGAACGCTGAGGTGATTTTCCTAGACGCCGATCGTGACGGGGTCGAGCAGATCGCGGAAGCAGTGCAGAGCCGCTCGAACATCGATGCGATCCACATTTTAGCCCATGGTGACGAGGGGAGCCTCTCTCTTGGAAACACGGAGTTGACCGCCGCGAGCATCTTGGGAGAGCACGGCGATGATCTCTCTGCGATCGGCGAGGCACTTTCGGTCGACGGCGACATTCTGATTTACGGCTGCGATTTCACCGGTGGTGAGGTCGGCATCGAGACGGCAGCGCTTCTGGCGAGCGCGACAGGCGCCGACATTGCGGCTTCGGAAGACCTGACAGGCAGCGCCGCACTCGGCGGCGACTGGCAGCTCGAAACGACGATCGGCACGCTCGAGACAGAGGCGATCAGGGCAGAGAACTGGAACGATGTCCTGATCGACGCAACGGTCGATATCCAGGTGCAGGCGGTCGATGCGACCGAGTCCCAATACACCGAGGATGGCGACGTCTACACGTTTGGGAACGGCCAGGACCTCGAGGTCACAGGCGTCACGACGGAAAGCGGTATCAACGTCTCGATCGCGGATGTTGCAAACCGGGTCGAGATAAGAACGATCGACAACGACGAGTTCGCAGGGGACCCTAGAACCCGAATCTTCGTTCAGAACGCGGGTGGCTCTGGCGGAAGCGGCGATATCAACACTGTCGGATCGCTGCCTGGTGCACCCGGCGCGGTCTCGCTGGAAGAGGCGTTGGGTGGCACGATCATCAATCGCGGTGTGCTCGACGTTTTCAACAACACCAATCGCGGCGTGGAGCTCGGCTCAAATATCGAGCGGGTCGATTTCATCTTCGACAACGGCATCACCGCGCCGACTGATGCGGATTTGCTTGACGAGGCGGGGCATCTCTATCTTGAAAAAAATGCCAATAATAACGGTCAGTTGGCAGCAATACTGTCGCTGGATGCAGATGGAAACCCAGCCAGTTTCGGCGAACTCGTCAGCACCTCGGGCTCCGATCTTGAGGACGCGACGATCAACGGGGTTGGCAACGCGGCAGGCGGCTCCGAATTCCGGTTCGGCTTCCACTTTCTGAACGATGTCGACCCGATCGGCACCGACCCGACCACCGGCGGCGATATCTTTGAAGGTGGTGCGAACCCGGTCCGCACCGCAGGCTCGAACGAGGCGATCGGCGGCGCCCTGATCACCCTTGAAGATCTCGGGATCGCGGCTGGCCAGACGTACTTTGGCGTCGCCTATTTTGACGGCGCGTTCGACAACGACGATGTTGCGGATGGCACGTTCAACCCGGTGACGCTCGCCGGTGCGGATACCAACACCGGCAACAACAATGGCGGGGCGGATTTCGTTGGCGGCATAGGCGGCGTCTTCTTCTCTTCTGCCGCCCTGGCGGCGACGCCGCTGGTCGTGCAGGACGACAGCTTTGTCGTCGTCCCCAATACCCCGGCGACGATCAGTCCGCTCGGCAACGATCAGTCCGGTCTGTCGATCACCAGCATCATCGACATCGACGATCCTTCAAATCCGCTTCCGATCTCAAGCGGCGAGACCGTAGAGCTGAATTCCGGCACCAAGGTGACGCTGAATGGCGACGGCACCCTTACGGTCGAACAGCCGCTCGGCGCGGACGGGTTCGAACTGTTCGACTATACCGTCACCGACGGGTCGAGAACTGGGCAAGCGACCATCACGCTCGAGACCGACACCGATGCCGATGGCGTCGCGAATGTCGTCGACATCGACGACGACAATGACGGCATCATCGACCATCTCGAGTTCGAAGTGTTCGAGGTGGGCGATCTTTTCGTGCCCGCGGGCCTGTCGACGGGCGATGACATCACCGCCGCGACCCAGACCCCCGGCGGTGTGCCCGGTTTTGCGACGACGAGCGACAACGCTTTCACCTTGCGCACCGAGCTTCAGGGCACGGCGACCTATGCGAGCGGGGTCGATCTGGTCGAAGGTTTCGGCCTGGATGAGGTGATCCAGTTCCAGCCGGACAACACTGATTTCGTCAGTGGAAGTGTTGCGGTCTACACCATCGAATTCGACCAGTTCGTCGAGGATCTGACCTTTACGGTCGGTGGTTTGAACTTCGACGACGCGACGCAGATCCAGGTCTTTAACGGCGATAAGGAACTCACCGTCGACGCGTCCAATTTCTCGGGCGTGGACACGAGCGGCGGCGATCTCGAATTCGTGGATGCCGATGGAAACACCGTCGCGAGTTCGAACATCGTTCGCGGGCCGGTCACAAGCGGTGGCCTCGACCCGACAATCAACGATTTCGTTTTCTCGATCGATGGGCCCGTGACGGAGATCCGGATCACGTCGGCCAAGTTCCCGGACAGTGGCACGGTCAGCGGAACTGTGACGATCGGTATCCATTCGATTGGCTTCAAGACACCGCTTGATAGTGACTCCGACGGCGTCTCCGATCACCTGGATATCGACAAGGACAATGACGGGATCACCGACAATGTAGAGGCGCAGGCGACTGGCGCTTACATCCCACCCTCGGGCCAGGGCGCGGGCATCACGGACAGTGACAGCGACGGCCTCGACGACAATTATGATGCGGATACAGGCAGCGCCGACCGGGCGCTGAGCCTCGGGCTCGATCCGGTCGATACCGACTTGGACGGCACAGATGACGTGCTGGACGCGGATTCCGACAACGACACGATCGCGGATGTGGCGGAGCGGGGTGATGGCGCCCCGACAGCAACTCCTCCCGCACCTTTCAACGACGCCGATGGCGATGGCCTTCTCGATGAATTCGAGGGTGCTGACAGCGCCGATGGCTTCGATGTGAACGATGAGAATATCGCTGGAGACGATGGTGGCGACATTCCTGGCGATGCGGACTACACCAACTTCAATCTGAGTGACTCTGATAACGATACCGACGCCGACGATCCGGTTGCAGGCCGCACCACGAACGATGCTGTCGGTCTCTCTGCGGATCTCGATTTCCGCGATGCAGACGCGGCGCCCGTTGCGGTTGACGATGCGGAGAGCTATGCGCTGAACACGGCGCTTACGGGGATCGATCTTCTGGGCGACGATGATCCGGGCAACGGGATTGCGAGCGTGACGCTGGATCCTGGGAGCCTGCCGGACCCGGCGAGCGAGGGCGTGTTCACGGTGACCGATGCGGGCGGGTCTGTGATCACGATCGACGCGCTGACCGGTCCGATCGCGCTTTCTGACTTCAACGACCTGACGTTCACGCCGGTCGCGGGCTTCCGCGACGATGTTGCGCCGGTGACCTACACGATCACGGATATCGACGGCGACAGCGCGAGCGCGACCCTGACGCTGACGGGTCCGGGCAACACGGCGCCGGCTGCGGTGGATGACGCGGAGACGGTGGCGTTTGATGCGGGCGCCGTGGCGCTTGGCAATGTGATTGCCGGGGTGAACGCGTCCCCGGACAGCGATCCGGAGGGCGATGCGCTGACGGTGGTCGCGGTCGATGGGGCCGCGGGCGATGTCGGCGCTGCGGTCGCGGGCTCGGGCGGGGGTGTCTTCACCATCGCGTCTGACGGCACGGTGAGCTTCGACACGAACGGGGCGTTCGACGGGCTGGCACCCGGGGCGAGTGCGACGAGCACGGTCAGCTACACGATCTCGGACGGGTTCGGCGGCACCGACCAGGCCATTGTCACGGTGACGGTGACGGGGCCTATCGTTCCCAACGCAGTCCCGATCCTTCTGGACGACGTCATTGAAACCCCGTTCGGCACGCCGGTCGACCTCGATGTTCTCGAGAACGATATCGCGCTAGGCGAGGGGGTCGATACCGTCGTCTTAGATGGTCTGCCAGACCCGGCTCAGGGCACTTTCTTCATCACTGATGGATCGGGCGATCAGGTTCCCGTCCTGGCAGGTCAGCCCTTAAGCGAGGCAGAGATCCAGACGTTGAGCTTTGTTCCGGCTCCAGACTTCCAGGGCGTGGTGGATCCGGTCACCTATACGGTCACGGATCTGACCGGGGACACGGCTTCCGCGACGATCAGCGTGACGGTCGCGGAACCGATTGCCCCGAATGAGGTACCGGTGCTTGTGGATGATGCAGTCGAGACGCTTTTCGACACGCCGGTCGCGCTCGACATCCTCGATAACGATCCTGATTTTGGGGACGGTATCGACACCGTCGTTATTGATTTGCTCCCCAGTGCGGAGCAGGGCACGCTCTTCATCACTGATGGATCGGGCGATCAGGTTCCCGTCGTAGCGGGTCAGCCCCTGAGCGAGGCCGAGATCCGGACGTTGAGCTTTGTCCCTGACCCGGTCTTCCAGGGCACGGTCGACCCGATCACCTACACGGTCACCGATCTCAGCGGCGATACTGCTTCCGCGACGATCAGCGTGACTGTGGGAACCTCATCGCCGCCCCCTGCGATCGATCCACCTGTCAGCGCACTGGACGACCAGTTGCTCGCGAGGGTGCCCGGCTGGCCCTTCGAACAGGATCTCGTCACGCTGCCGCAGGAGCAGGAAAGCGGCTTCGACCGGTTTGCACAGGCTCCGAACGGCTTTGCCGATCTGGTTGAGACCTCGCCATCGCACTCGTTCAATTTCAGCGCGTCGACGCCTGGCTCGCAGCATACGGTGGAGTTCTACACCCGCAGTGATGTTCTGTTCATCGAGATGAAGTATCTGACTGCGAACGGGGCGCCTGATGTCGGAGGTCTCTATTCGGTGACGCGCGCGGATGGTGGCCCCATGCCCGCATGGCTCGACGATGCCGGCGGTGGTCTGCTGTTCGGAGAACCGCCGGCGAGTAAGCCGGAAATCGTTCTACGCATGACGCTCGGACATGAAAATGAAGACGAAAGAACCGTCATCGTGGTCAGGGTCAACACGGCAACCGGAGAGATATTCCTGATCTCGCGGGATCAGGGCGGACCTGCTGAACAGGCGTTCCTGACTGGTGAGGTCTCGGAGATGGCAGAAGAAACCAAAAAGGCGACGGCCGCGCTGATCGCGGCACTGAGCTGAAGACTTAGTGAGGGTGCAGATATGAGTGTGCAGATGATACAGGCGGCCAATAGGCCTTTGCGACCAGGCGGGTCGCTGAAGATGTCTCATATTTTTCTGGCGGCAGGTTGCTTGCTTTCCGCCTGTGGGGTCGTCTCGCCCGATCCCCTGAGCCAGAGCCGGATCGACGAGATTGCGGCTGACCGATTGGCCCGGGTCGCGGTGCAGCAGGACCCCGTGGCCGGGCCGATCGATCTTTACGAGGCGATGGCACGCGCTGTGAAATACAATCTCGACGTGAAGGTTGAGATGCTGCGCCGGTCGCTCGAGACCGAACGGCTGGATCTGGCGCATTACGATCTGCTTCCGCAGCTCATCGCCAACGCTGAATACAGCAACCGGAACAATGAGACCGGCGGGGAGAGCGAGTTGCTCATCCCACCATTCACCCAGTCGCTGGCACCGTCGCGATCCGCACCGGATGAGCGGACATTTGGCGATATCACGCTGAGCTGGGATATCCTCGACTTCGGCCTCTCTTATGTGCGCGCACAGCAACAGGCCGACCAAGTGTTGATCGCCGAGGAGAACAAGCGCGCCGTCATCAATCGGATCGTGGAGGAGGTGCGGGTCGCCTACTGGCGCGCTGTCAGCGCTGAGAAACTGCTAGCGCGCACGTTGGAGCTGGAAGCGGAAGTTCAGAGCTCGCTCGCCAACGCCGAAGCTCTGGCGCAGCGCCGCCGGGTCGCCCCGCTTCCCGCGCTGACCTACCGCCGCGAACTGCACGAGATCCAGAACACGATCCAAGAGATCAAGGTGGATTTCGCCGCGGCAAAGTCCGAACTGGCCGCACTGATGAATCTGGCGCCGGGCACGGAATTCGAACTGGTCGCGCCCAAGGATCCAAGGACCGAGATCGCGATCGACCTCGACCGTGCTGAATTGGTCGATGTCGCATTGCGCAACCGGCCAGAGCTACGCGAGATCAGCTATCAGCAGCGGGTCAACCTGCTGGAGGATGACGCGCAGCTTCTCAGCACGTTCCCGAACCTCAAGGGTTTCATCGGCTTCAACTTCGATACGAATGATCTGCTCTTCAATCAGAACTTCGTCGGGTGGGGAGCGCGGGCCACGTGGAACCTGCTCAATGTCTTCAGCTATCCGGAACGTGCCCAGTCTGTCGCCGCCGAGCGTGATCTTTTGGACCAACAAGCCCTCGCGCTGACCCAAGCAGTGGCGACGCAGGTCGATGTCAGCCGGGTGCGCTACCTCGCGCTGAATGATCTGGTCGAGAACCGGGGTAAGTTCCGCGACGTGCAGCGCCAGATCAACCAACAGATCAGCGCGGGCGCTCGGGCAGGTCGCGTCAGCCAGCAGACCCGTCTTCGCGAGGAGATGAATACGATCGTGAACGAGATCCTCTACGATCGGGCGTATGCTGATCTTCAGGCCGCTTTTGCCAGCGTCTATACCTCGATCGGGCTTGATCCGTTCGCGAACTCGGTTTCCGGGCAAGAGAGTGTCAACGACCTGGCGCAGAGCTTCCGCGATCTTTGGCAGAGCAGGGGCGATGTGAACGCGAAGGCTGGAAGCTGATCCGGCGATCGAGGCTCGAGGAGGCGTACATATGCGAAGACTGCTGATGGCGGCTCTGACGCTTGGCCTGCCCGGGTCTGCCTTCGGGCAGAGCAGTCTTCCGCCGCTCGACCTCGATTTGAACGACCCTGCCAGCGAAGAGACGGAGGTCCGCGGTGTCGTTCAGCCGAAGGATGAAGCGGTGATTGCAGCCGATATCACGGTCACGGTGCTGGAAATGCCGTTCCGCGAGGGGCAGTCTTTCCACAAGGGCGATCTGCTCGTCGCCTTCGACTGTCGCCGTTTCAACGCGGATATCGAGGCCGCGAAGGCGAACCTCGCCGCAGCAACCGCAACTCTCAGGTCGAACCAGGAATTGGCGAGCTACAACGCTGTCGGGTCGCTTGAGTTGCGGCAAAGCCAGGCAGCCGTGGCGAGCGCATCGGCGGAGGTCCGCGCGCTTGAAGCGCGGGCGGTGAACTGCGAGATCCGAGCCCCCTTCAATGGGCGGGTCGTCGAGACGATGATCAACGCCTTCGAGACGCCTGCGGAAAATCAGCCGCTGATGCAGATCCTCGATGACAGCCAGTTGGAGCTGCACGTGGTTGTCCCTTCGCGCTGGCTGGTTTGGCTGCGTGAAGGCGATGAATTCGAGTTTCTCGTTGATGAGACGGGTACGAGCCACCTCGCTACGGTCCAGCGTCTCGGCGCGTCGGTCGATCCGGTGAGCCAGACGATCAAGGTTATCGGTACCTTTGCCGACCGTCCCGAACGCGTGCTCGCCGGTATGAGCGGCGTCGCGGCGTTTCGCGAGAAAGCGAACTGAGCTATGAACCAAACCGGTCCGATAAAGGTTGCAACTTCGCACCCGGCCTCTGGTGGCGCGGCCGAGAGCAACCGCACGGGCGCGCTTTTGCAGATAGAGGCAGAGGCGCGCACGCAGGCCACGGTATCGGAACTGCGCTTCCACCTCGCCAACAGCGCGCGCAAGGTTTTGCCTTACCGGCAGGCGTTCATCCTGCGCCGGCGCGGGCAGCGGATGACCCTCGAGACCATCTCTTCAATCGCAACCGTTGATCGCAACGCCCCGATGACGCGGTGGATCGAGCGGATGATGCGCCGCTTCGTCGACGAAACCGGTGCCTCCGAGCAAAGGCTCTTCGAAGTTGATGGTTACAGCGACGAACGCGATCCAGAGGCTGAGGCCTATCCCTTCCGCTACTTTATGTGGACGCCGCTGAGAACGGGTGATGGAAGGGTCTTTGCCGGTCTGCTCACGGCCAAAGAGACCCCTTGGACCGATGGGGAAAAGCGGATTGCTACCCGGATTGCCGAGACCTATGGGCATGCCTGGCGTGCGCTTGAGGGCGAGAAGCGGGTTCTGAAGTCTGGCTTCCGCCTTGGCCGCACGGTCGCCGCTTTGCTGGTCGCCGGGCTGGTTGCGGCGGGCTTTATCCCTGTCCCTCTGACGGCCGTTGCACCGATGGAAGTCACCGCCGCCAAATCGACCGTCATCTCCGCCGGGATCGAAGGGGTGATCCAGGAGGTGAAGATCGACGAGAACGCGGATGTCGCGATCGGCGATGTTCTGTTCGAGTATGATCCGGACGAGATCCGCAACGCCTATCACATCGCCGAACGTGCCGTCGCCGTCGCCGAAGCAAAGGCTCTCCGCGCGCGGCAGGCGGCGATTGCAAGCCCGGAGGCTAAGGCTGAACTGGCCGTCGCGGCGGCGGAGCTTGAGCTCGCTAGGGCGGAGCGTGATTTCGCGCTCTCGCGTACCCGGAAACTGGTTGTTCATGCGCCGGCAGAAGGGGTCGCGGTCTTCGCCGACAAGCGAGAGTGGGCCGGACGGCCCGTCAGGCTCGGCGAGCGCGTGATGGAGATCGCCGAACCGGGAGAGATCCGTTTTCGCGTCGAGCTTGCGGTTAATGACGCGATCGTTCTGAAGCCCGACGCCCGCGTCCGGGTTTTCCTCGACTCGGACCCGTTGAACGCGGTCGAGGCGACACTGGAACACGGTGCCTACAGGGCCGAGGCGATCGAGGACGGCAGGCTCGCCTACATCCTCAAGGCAAAACCGGCGCCCGATGCGCCCTTGCCCCGGATTGGGACCAGGGGCTCTGCCCAAGTCTATGGCGAAGACGTGCCGCTCGCGCTGTTCCTTTTCCGCCGGCCGATCTCGGCCGCGCGCCAGTATCTAGGCCTTTGAACCGGATCGGCCATGAGCGCTGTTACCTATCCCGATCACCAGGCCCTGCCAGCGCTGCGAGAGGAGCTGCGTATCCTCCGCGGAGCGCCGCTTATCTCGGGAGCACCAAGTTGGCTGATTTTTGACCCGGTCCGGCACAAGTACTTCCAGATCGGCCAGGACACATTTGGTCTGCTCGCCCACTGGAAGTCGGGGACCGTAGGCAAACTGCGCGAAGCACTCTCTTCCGAAGGCGGCATGCTGGATGATGCACAGCTCGCGCGGCTGGTGACGTTTCTCGACCGCAGCAATCTGACGCTCGCCCCGGCCGGAGACGCCGTTCGTGTCTTCGAGGCTCAGAGCCATGAACAGAAGCGCTCCGCCACGATGGGCATGCTGCATCGATATCTCTTCTGGCGGATCCCGCTTTTCCGGCCGAGCCGCTTTCTCGATCAGACACTTTGGTTAGCCGAGCCGTTTTTCAGCCGCCTCTGGTGGGTCGTTGTCGTGGTTCTCGGTGTCCTGGGCGTGTACCTCACCTCTCGTCAGTGGGAGGAGTTCACGACCACATTTCTCCATTTTATCAGCATCGAAGGGGCGTTGCTCTACGCCGTATCTCTGATCGGCGTGAAAGTGTTGCATGAGCTTGGCCATGCTTACGCCGCGACGAGATCCGGCTGCCGCGTTCCGACGATGGGGATCGCCTTCATCGTGCTCTGGCCGGTGCTCTACACGGATACGACCGATGCCTGGCGCTTGCGCGACCGGCGCACGCGGCTCCTGATCGATGGGGCCGGCATCATGGTCGAACTGATGCTCGCCGCCATCGCGCTTTTCCTATGGGCGTTTCTGGATGATGGACCGCTGCGCTCGGTTGCGTTCACCGTGGCGACGATCGGCATCGTCTCGAGCCTCTTGATCAACCTCAATCCGTTTATGCGTTTCGACGGCTACTACCTCTTATCGGATGCGATCGGAGTCCAGAATCTCCAGGCGTGCGGCTTCGCGCTCGGACGCTGGCAGCTTCGCGAGATACTGTTCGGGCTTGGAGAAGAGCCGCCCGAGAACCTGCCACGCGCCTACCGTGCCGGTCTCGTCGCCTATGCCTGGGGCACTTGGATCTACCGCTTCTTTCTGTTCATCGCCATTGCGCTGTTGGTCTACACGCTGTTTTTCAAGGTACTCGGCATTTTCCTTTTTATCGTCGAAATCATCTGGTTCATCCTCAGGCCGATCTTTGCCGAGGTAAGAGAATGGTGGAAAATGCGACGTGAAATAAGATCAACCCGACGGAGCTGGCTGACGCTTGCCTTCGTGGGTTCTCTTTTGGCGGCAGCAGTCATCCCCTGGCATGGCACCGTCCGGGTGCAGGGCGTGATGGAAGTAGCAAACGCACAGCGGGTCTACACGTCACAGCCGGGACAGATCGCTGTATTGAACCTCGAAGAGGGCGCGCAGGTCGCGACCGGAGATATCCTTGTCACGCTGCAGGATCCTGCGCTCGATCATGCAATTGACCTCAGCCAAAGCCGCATTCTCATGTTGCGGGAGCGGGTGCGGCGAGGTGCACTGGACAGTGCATTTCTGGCCGAGGCCAGGATCTCCGAGACCGAACTGGCGGCAGAGCGTCAGGCGCTTAGTGCACTAGAAACTCAGCGGGCGGAGCTGACCGTGCAGGCTCCGAATTCCGGCACACTCCGCGATGTCGATCCGCTCTTGAAACAGGGGCTTTGGCTGCCTGATAGGGCGGTCTTGGCCGAGATCGTTGGAGAGGGCGCTAGCGAGGTGCGGGCCTATCTGCCCGGCGACGCGCTTGTCCGGCTCGAAGAGGGTACGGGCGGAGAATTCGTTCCCGACGATCCTGCGCAGCCGCGTCTCGCGGTCCGCCTCTCCCGCATCGCGAGTGTCGCGACGGAAGAAATCGAGCTGCCCTATCTTGCATCGACCTACGGGGGCGATATCGCTGTCGACCGCGATGGGGAGAAGCTGCTGCCGCGCAAAGCACAGTACAAACTGACCGCCGAAGTGCTGGAGGGTGAACTCGCCTCCGGGCGCATGTCCCGAGGTGCATTGCGCCTGGATGCCGAGCCGGAAAGCTTCGCTTACGGGCTCTATCGCCGAGCGATCCAGATCTTTATCCGCGAGGCAGGGGTATGAGGGCGATCCTGATTGCACTCGCTTCCCTGATCGCCGTTCCAACCGCGGCGGGAGAGCTTTCGGTCGGCAGGATGTCGCTCAACCCTTTTGGCGGTGGATATCAGTTGGGCACATCGAAGCTGTCGAACTCTTCCTACACCCGGACGGAGGCCGTGCGCACCGGTTCTGAAGTGGGCGCGCAAAGGCGCTTTTCATCTTCTCTTCGGAGAGCCTCTCCGGCGCCGGATGTGGCGAAAGCTCTGGAGAAGGTGATCGGCCGCTTTGCTGCCAATCCGGGCGTTGCGGCCTCTGGGCTTGATGCAGACGGGTTCGGAAGGATCTTCCGCGCGCTCATTCAGCATGAGAGTGGCTTCAACCGCTATGCTGTTTCGCCGAAGGGTGCGATGGGACTGGGTCAGATCATGCCTCAGACTGCTGCGGAACTTGGCCTTACCCGGCCCTTTGACATCTACGCTAATCTAGATGCGTCCGCGCGCTATCTGGTTGACCAGATGGCCACTTTCCAAGACCCGCAACTTGCACTCGCTGCATACAACGCCGGGCCCGGAGCTGTGCGGCGCCATAACGGCATGCCGCCTTTCCAGGAAACGCAGGCCTATGTATCAGCGATTTCGTCTGTTCTGAACCGGTAGCTGCTCGGCTCGATTCACCACGCATGGGCAGACCGCTGGAGGCCCCGGCCACAGAGCGACTGGGGCTGGCAAGAGCTTGTCGCACATGTCGAACGGCGCTGAGTTCACTGCTCCCCGTCGATACAAAACGACGCAGTTTGCTGCCGCTTGACAATTCGAGATCCATGGCTGATCACAACTTCGCCAAGCTCACAGCCAAGCAAATTTAGACCAACTGGGGATTGGCGGGGGGTTCATGTTCAATCGTGTTGTTTTTGTCGGCGGGAGCCTGCTCCTGACCGCATCACCGGCTCTGACTCAGGAAGCGAGCGAGCTGAGGCAGATGGAGACCATCGTTGTTGAGGCGGATAACCGGATCGAGACTCCGCTGGACGAGACGACGAGATCGGTCACCGTAGTGACCCGGGAGGAGTTGGAGCTTCAGCGAACGCTGACGCGGAATGTCGGCGATATCCTGTCGATCACGACGCCTGGGTTCAGCCCGACCAACGAAGCGCAATCCGACTTTGGGCAAACCCTTCGTGGGCGGACGTTTTTGACCCTCGTCGATGGTGTGCCGCAATCCACTCCTCTGCGTGACGGGCGGCGGGCTCTCAATTCGGTCGATCCGGATTCGATCGAGCGGATCGAGGTTATCAGGGGCGGGACCGCCGCCTTTGGTTTCGGTGCGACCGGTGGTCTGGTCAACATCGTGACGCGCCGGCCCCAGGAAGGCGCCTTCAATGTCAACGCCCGGGCCGGAACCGAAATCTCGCTGACCAACTTCGTCGGCGATTCCTTGACTTACGAAGGTTCTGCCGAGGTCTCGGGCAGGACGGGCGCCGTGGACTATCTAGCCGGAGGGTCCTTCATCTCCCGCGGTGCCAGCTTCGATGCGGATGGCCTGCGTGTACCTGCCGATCCAACCGGCATTCAGGGCGGGATATCCGATAGCGACAGCTTCAACGTTTTCGGCAAGATCGGCTTCAACTTCGACGAAGACCGTCAGCGTATCCAGCTCGGTGGCTTCTACTATGATTTCGAGCAGGATTCTGACTTTGCTCAGATCAGCTTTGACGGTGATCCGGCGCAGGATATTCGGACTCCAGCCGTCTTTGGTGATTTCAATCCGGTCAATCCGGGAACCGAGAACACCAACGCGACGATCGAGTACAGCCACGACGATCTCTTTGGTTCGACGGTGAAGGCTCAGGCCTACTATGCGGATCTGGATGTCGTCTTCGGCAAGTTTCCGGGCTTCGTACAGACTCAGATCGAGAGCGAAAAGGTCGGAGGGCGGCTCACTGTCAACACGCCGGTTCCGTTTGAGCCGCTCCCATTCACCGTGACCTGGGGCGTTGACGTTCTGACCGACGAGACCGTGCAAACGGCGACGGACGGGCCGACAACGAGCCCGGTTGCGGACCAGTTCGCGGTCGCGGGGTTCGCTCAAGTCGATGTGCCGATCCTCGATTGGGGCAAAATCACCGGCGGAATTCGCCATGAAGCCATCTCCGTCGATATCTCGGATTTTACGAACATTCTGGGCAACCCGGTACAGGGCGGAACGCTTACCTTCGACGAGACTCTCTTCAATCTGACGGGCACGATTTTTGTGACCGACAATATCGATATCTATGGCGGGTTCTCCCAGGGTTTCACGGTGGCCGATATCGTCCGGTCGATCACGGATGGGAGTTTCTCTCAGGCGACCGAAGCGGAGGGCGAGGCGCAGCGCACTGACAACTTCGAGCTTGGTCTGCGCTATGGCGATAGTCGTTTCGAGGGTTCGGTCGTCGGCTTCTTCAGCCGGTCGGACAACGGAACGACGTTCGAGGCGGGTACGATCAACATTCTCAAGCAGCCCGAGAGGATCGTGGGCGTCGAGGCAACCGGCAGCGCCCGTGTTCTGAATGATTTGACGGTGGGCGGCACGTTCACGTGGCTGCGTGGCCGCGTGGATACCGATGATGATGGTGACTTCGATGAGGATCTGCCCTCAACCCGGATCCCCCCGATCAAGGTCACTGGTTTTGCCGACTATCGCCCGTTCGATTGGTGGGACGCGCGGCTTCAGGTCACCCATGTGGGCACGCGGACTGCGGACAGCACCGCCTTCGGTTCAGGGGTCGTGAACTCCTATACAGTGGTCGATCTTTACTCGAGCTTTGCTGTGGGGCCAGGCAACGTCGAAGTCGGCATTCAGAACCTTCTGAACAATGACTACACCCCCTTGTTCAATCAGGCGTCGGCGCAGCCGTTCAGCTTTGCCCGTGCGCCAGGGATCACGGCGGCTCTCGCCTATCGCGTTGCATTCTAGGCTGTCCGGTTTGAAGGATCTCTGCCCGCCATTCGGTGCGAGGGACCAGCAATCGATTGGCCGGATCGAGAGTTCTCGCGGGGCTCTCAAAGCTGAGGATTGCGCTTGGCACTGTACGATCCCGCATTGCCCACGAGCAGACGAGGCCGAGTTAGGAAAGACATTTCTATTCGAAAAACGGACTCGAATGATGTAGCCGCTGGGTTTCACGACCTTTGCTCCTCATTTTAAGGCGTTCCGATACAAGAGGCGAAGACCCTTGGCCACCGTCGCAATCATTATGCCGAGGGGCATGCATTTCAGCCCAAGAGCTGCAAGCTCGATCGATCTTTGCGTTCGTGATGCCGTCCTCAACAGCGAGTTCCACAGCCGAACGCATATCGTTTGCGAGGAAATCGCCGATTACTTTCCGGGCTTCTCGGTAAGACCATTCAGAAAGTCGTCAAAGTTCATTCGACTCAATGAGATCCGGAAGATTCTACGAGAGATCCGGCCAGATCTGATCGTGGCGCAGCAGCATCTGCCGACAGCGAGCGCGCTGGCAAAAGCGTTTCCGGAGACGAAGGTCCTCCTTCATAAGCACAATTTCATCAAGGAAAGCAGCGGCTTCCGGCAGCAGCGGCGATATCGACAGCTCAACCGGCTGGCCGGGATCCTTCATGTGAGCGATGCGTGCCAGAAACAGTTCTCAGCTGCCTACCCGGAGTGCCGAACCAAGAGCTATGTGGTGCCAAATGGCCTTGATGAGAAAGAGTGGCATCCGGGCCAAAAGGATCACGATCAAGTCATTGCCGTTGGCCAGATATCCGATCGTAAGGGCATGGCCGATATCGCAGAAGCTCTGGCGAGAGTGCTCCCAAAGTATCCCGGTTGGTCGGCCAAGGTCATCGGGGCGATGTCGGAGGATCAGGGCACGAAGGAGCGGTTTCTTGCCGCTTTGACGATGACGGATCGCGTTGAATGGGTGGGTTATCTTCCCCACGCCGAGGTCGTCGCGGAGGTTTGCAGATCCAAGATCGCGATCGTGAATTCCCGGGAGGAGGCATTCGGACGCGTCGCGCTGGAAGCCTTCGCGGGTGGCGCGGCGTTGATCTCATCCGAGGTTGGTGGATTGAAGGAGGTCGTGTCGGGTGCGTGCATGCCGCTCGTCGAGGGCTCAAGCGCCGAGATTGCCGACAAACTGGAGGATCTCATTAAGGATCCGTCACAGGTGGAGGAATTGGCCAGCCTCGGGCGCGCGAGATTTCTTGATCAGTACACCATCGAACAATCGGCGCGCGCCCTCGACTGCGCCTTCGTGGATGTTTTGGGCAATGCGCCAAGCGCTCTCTCCAACCAAGACCCATGACCGCTGGGCCGTTGGCCACCGGGTAGCTGGCCCTGAGTGAACAATGCCTCGACAGGCTTTTGTAGCGCCGAAGGTTGCGCTACAACTGCTGCGCCAATCGCACCGGTGGCGAAGAAACACCCCGACGATAAGCTTCTCATCTTCTTTGAAAAATGGCTTGGGAGCGCCCGTGATCGAGCACAGCGCATATCTTGCAGGATCGCCGGACTCCGTCTTCGAAGCAATCGAGGCGCTTGCCGAGAAGAACGGCTTCGATGTTGAACGAACCGAGGCCTCTCTGCGGATCGATGCGCCTCTGGGTCAGGTCACGATGCGCCGCAGCGCGCCGGGGGCGGAGATCACTTTCGGGGCAGAAAGCCCCGCATTGCTCCAGCTTCTGAAGGATGTCTACGCCCAACGCTTTGCAAAGCTCGGGCTGGAGCAAGCGCTCGAGTGGCAGCCGCTTTCCGAGAAATGGCCGCTGAACCAGATCTTCTGCCGCGTGGTTAGCACGACCCGGATCTCACCAAACTTCATGCGGCTGCGGCTGGAGGGTGATTTCCGTGCATTCGCTCGCCCCGGTGCAGGGCTTCACTTCCGTCTGCTCTTCAGCGAGACGGGTGCGGATTGGCCGCGGCTCGACGAACGTGGTCTAACGCTTTGGCCCGGGGGTGTTCAATCATGGCACCGCCCGCCCTATACGGTGAGAGTGCTGAGCCCGGACGCTGATTGGATGGATGTCGATATCGTTCTTCACGATGGCGGGCGGGTCACCGATTGGTGCTCGCGGGTGCAGCCCGGTGAGGAGGTTGTGATGCATGGGCCGAGCGGCTCCTCGCAACTGAATGCGGGCTGGTTGGGGCTTATCGGAGACGAAACCGCGCTTCCGGTTCTCATGCGCCTGATTGAAGGAGCGCCTGCGGCCACATCGGGGCAAGCAACGATCCTGGTGCGAGATCCTGGAGACATGCAGGAACTCCGCTCCGCCTCGGCGATCAGGTTGAACTGGGCGGATATGAACGCAACCGATCCGACGGAGTTGATAAGCGAACTGAAGCCGCCGGAAGACGACTACAGGATCTTCTTTGCGGCAGAGCGCTCCCAAGCCACCGAGGCCCGCAAGATCTTCAAGCAAGTCGGTTTTCGGCCCGGGCAGGCAAAGGCGGCCAGCTATTGGACCGATCCTGCGAGGGATGCAGGGTAAAGCGCTGGGGCCTCTGCCGCAGGTTCTACGATTGCTGCACAAAAAACGCAGTATCGGTTCAGAGAGAGGTTGAAGCCCACCACTTTCCTTATATCGTGCGGGAACCAAATGCGTCCGAGCGATGGGTGGACCGCGACCGCTTCCCCACCATATGCGAGTGAGCTTTAGGCAGCCTCGAAACACAGAACGGGACTGGATGACAGTGCAACTCCATTTCATATACGGAACCGAAACTGGAACGGCCGAAATCCTCTGCGATGATCTGAAAGATGCGGTGGATGGCTCGATCGAATGCGAGATCTCGAGCATGGAGGATGTCGCACCCGCGAGCATGAGCGGTGACACATTCTACGTGCTTGTAAGTTCGACCTTCGGCAGCGGCGATGTGCCGGGCGGCGCCGAGACCTTCTATAAGGCGCTCACGAACGGAAAGCCTGACCTGGGGCATGTCCGCTTTGCGATATTCGGGTTGGGCGACAGCAGTTTCGAGACCTTCGCCCAAGGCTCCGAAAAGATCATGACGGCCATGCTCGACTGCAAGGCCAATATGGTGGGCGAGCGCGGGATCTTCGATGCCTCCTCGCCGGATATGCCCGAAGACATCGCTGTGCCGTGGCTTCAGGGCATTCTGGCGGAGAATAAAGTCGCCTGAAGAGCCGTCCTTAAAAGGCCGCGCCGCGTCTGAACTCTGCGGGATTGGCCGTGGATCAGTCCCGTGATTTTGCGAGTGCATCTACGCTCAGCGGCCCTGGTCCTGCGAAGACGAGGTAGAAGAACACGAAGCAGTACAGGATTGCCGCATCGCCACCATTTTTGGTGGGGAACAGATCGCGCGGCGCATGGGCGATCCAGTATGCGAAAGCCATCGTTCCCGACGCCAGAAAGGCCGCTGGGCGGGTCATGAAGCCCAATAGCAGCGCAACACCGCATACGATCTCGATCGCGCCCGCGAACCATCGCAGCGAGAAGAGTTTGACGACACGGTCAGTGGATGGGACGTCAAGGAGCTTTTGGGTCCCATGCAAGAGGAAGATAAGGGCCGCAACCATGCGCAGAATGCTTTAGGAGTAAGGCCCCAATCCATTCAAGCTGCTCATCCTGTCACCTCCTCATTCTTGATGTCGCCATGCAAGTTTCCGGGTCGGCTGTGATCAATCCGGTCTCGTAAAGCGGAACATCAGTTTCCACCGGGCATAAAGCTCAAGCGTGTCGACATCGGTCGGACAATAGGGCCCCGGCCCTTCGAGTGGGATGAAGGCATCCGCCAGGAAGCGACTGACAGCCACCTCGAACCCTGCCGTTCGAAATGCCCCCGCGATATCCGCAACGCTGTAATCCGGCACCGGAAGGTTTGAGAACTCTTGGATCCTCGGGCGCCACTTCTCCCAAAGCGGGCTGTCGCTGTGGCAGCACGTGACAGCATAATAGCTGCCGCCCGGCTTCAGAACGCCTGCGATCTGCGCGGCGTGATCAGCGAGGTCGTCAAGCAGATAGATGACCTCGTGGCTGAACGCCACGTCGAACTCGTGACCTGCGTCTGCCAGCCTTGCACCGGCCCGGTAGCTGATCGGGCGATCGCCCTTGCGCGTCTCGGCGAGGGCGACGGCCTGTTTCGCGAGATCGATGCCTGTACCGGATGCGAATGGCTTGTGATCGTAAAGCATTCGGAGGAAGCCACCCTGATTACAACCCACATCGAGCACCTTCGCGCCCGAAAGATCGCCGAGATCGGCGCCACGGATCATCTCGCGCCAGATCCACGAGTGCTCTGCCGTCATGCCATCTTCTTCTTCAGGGATGCTGGACCAGGTATCGATCAGTTCGGCCATGATCAGTCGAGCTCCTCTGTGACGAATGCTTGGGTATCGAGCGCTGAGCAGTTTACTTGGACTGCTCCCCAAGTGCCGCGAGCTCATCTTCCGAGAATAAGCGGCTGCGGACAAGAAAACGCCGTTCCGTTCCATTGTCGAGGCTGAACATTCCGCCCCTGCCTGCAACGACATCGAGGATCAGTTGGGTGTGCTTCCAGGCCTCGAATTGCGGGCCGGAAATCCAGACCTCGGCGCCCGCGATCTCACCGAGACGCACGTCCTTGCTGCCAAGCGGGAACTCGCCTTTCGGGAAACACATCGGCGATGAACCGTCGCAACAGCCGCCGGACTGATGAAACATGATCTCGCCGTGCTTCGCCTGCAGTTCGGCGATCAGGTTCCGGGCGGCCTCTGTGGCTGTGACGCGTGCGAGCGGATCAGTGCCTGCCGGCACCGTTTCGTCCGTGACGCAGGAGATGGTCGTCTCTGACATCTTCATTCTCCTTGTTCAGCTTGCCTGGCTAGGGCTGAGCACCTTCCGCCGGGTTATGCCCGGCCCCTTCGAGCGTCGATGAAGCTCTTCACGAAAAATACCAGGGCGAATGCCGAGGTCGCCATCATGAGCGCTATGCGCAGGATGCCGAGGGAGTCCTCGCGCCCGATGGCGCCCCGCAGCGGCATGATGAGGGCAATCAGCACGACGAGTGTCAGAAGAACGGCGATGTGCGCGATCACCTTGTTCTGAACTTTCACGCCCGGATAGCAGATCATTAGGGCGACACCGAACCCCGCTGGGATGAGCGCAGTGAAAGACGCGCCGCCGCCAGCCAGATAGGCCCAGACTGATAAACCGATAAGCACGATCGCGTTGATCAGGGACGCCGTGTTGGCGGTCATTATGGTCTCCATCCTTGCATTCGCTTCCACATCAACGATGGGGGACAAACCCTTCAGATCAAGCCATCTCTCAACGATCTGGAGGTGTAAGGGCCCGCGCTGGGCAGGCCCTTTCCGCCATCGTTCGGATCAGAAGAAGCCCATCGCGTTCGGGCTGTAGCTCACAAGCATATTCTTGGTCTGCTGATAGTGGTTCAGCATCATCTTGTGGTTCTCCCGTCCGATGCCGGACTGCTTGTATCCGCCAAAGGCCGCATGGGCAGGATAGAGGTGGTAGCAGTTGGTCCAGACCCGGCCTGCCTTGATTGCCCGTCCGAAGCGGTAGCAACGGTTGGCCTCACGCGACCAGACCCCGGCGCCGAGGCCGTAGAGCGTGTCATTGGCAACGTCGAGCGCCTCATCCTCGTCCTTGAAGGTGGTGACCGACACCACCGGGCCAAAGATCTCCTCTTGGAACACCCGCATCTTGTTGTTGCCGCGGAGCACGGTCGGTTTGATGTAGTAGCCGTTTGCGAGATCGCCGGGCAGGCTTGCCTCCTCGCCGCCGGTGAGGAACTCAGCGCCTTCTTGCCTGCCAATATCGAAATAGCTGAGGATCTTTTCCTTCTGCTCCGACGAGGCCTGGGCGCCCATCATCGTATTGCCGTCACGCGGATCGGCCTGGACGATCGCCTTGGTGCGCTCCAGCGCCTTTTCCATGAACTTGTCATAGATCGACTCATGGATCAGCGCGCGGGACGGGCAGGTGCAGACCTCGCCCTGATTGAGCGCGAACATCACGAAGCCTTCGATTGCTTTGTCGAAGAAGGCGTCGTCCTCAGCCGCCACATCGGAGAAGAAGATGTTCGGTGACTTGCCGCCAAGCTCCAGCGTGACCGGGATCAGGTTCTCGGTCGCATACTGCATGATCATGCGGCCCGTGGTCGTCTCGCCGGTGAACGCGATCTTCGCGATCCGGTCCGACTGCGCGAGCGGCTTTCCAGCCTCAAGCCCGAAGCCGTTGACGACGTTAAGCACGCCGGCCGGCAAGATATCCGCGATCAATTCCGCAAAGACCATGATCGTCGCCGGTGTCTGCTCGGCTGGCTTGATGACCACGCAGTTTCCGGCCGCGAGGGCAGGCGCGAGCTTCCACGCAGCCATCAAGAGCGGGAAGTTCCACGGGATGATCTGGCCAACGACGCCCAGCGGCTCGTTGAAATGATAGGCGACCGTGTCGTGGTCGATCTCGCCCATCGAGCCTTCCTGCGCCCGGATCACGCTCGCGAAATAGCGGAAGTGATCAACGGCCAGCGGGATGTCGGCGGCGCGCGTCTCGCGAATGGCCTTGCCGTTGTCCCAGCACTCGCAGATCGCGAGAAGCTCGAGATTGTCTTCGATCGCCTGAGCGATCCTCATCAGCATGTTCGCGCGTTCCGTCGTGCTGGTTCGACCCCAGGCATCCGCTGCATTGTGCGCTGCGTCGAGCGCGAGCTCGATGTCGCTCGCATCCGACCGGGCGACCTCGCCGACTACCCCGCCTGTGACCGGGCTGATGTTCTGGAAGTACTGGCCCGACTGGGGGGCGACGAACTTTCCGCCGATGAAATTGTCGTAGCGTTGGGCGAAGGGCGATACATGGGTGCCGCCATCAACCAGGGTCATCTCATTCATAGCTTCCTCCTCTGTTTTTGTTTGCCGGGTGCGGGATCACACGCACCCAGTACGCCAACCCGATCCGGCCAGTAGGGCGAGCCGGTTTGCAGGTTGGTCAGCGCTGCGCCTCGATCGGACGCTCATCCGCCTCTTGCGGCCTGCGAAGCATGGGAATGCCGGAAGCCCGAAGCCGTTCTGGGGTGGCGTGTTGATGCGCCGGGCCAGCCGAATGAGCACGAACAGGCAATGGACTCGCGCCTTCTGGCGACGGTTCCAGATGAGTTCGAAGCAACGCCTCGAACTCCGGTTTCAAACCGCTTCCAAAGCGCGATGCAAGTTCGTGTAGAGAGAGTAGTCTACGCAGGTCGCCAGACATCCATGACCTCATTTTCCGGTTGAGCCGAAGCTGCACGAAAGGTCATGTGGCAAGGCGATCGCATGGTGCCGACAAGCTGGCCGCGTCGCAAGGTAAAACTCAGTGAAATAATCGAATTTAGGCGGGAAGGCGGCACCAGAGCCGCCTCCCCGAGGCTGTTTCAGAGTGCCGGGTTACTCCCAGCCGCTGACAGACTTCACTTCGAGAAAGTCCTCGAGACCCCATTCGCCGCCTTCGCGGCCGTTGCCTGACTGACGGTAACCGCCAAACGGGGCACCGGCCCCGCGGGACTTCCCGTTGATCTCCACCATCCCGCTGCGGAGCGCACGGGCTGCGCGGTGGGCTTTCTCGGTATCCTGCGTCTGGACGTAGTTGGTCAGGCCGTAAGCCGTATCGTCTGCCATCTGCAGCGCCTCCTCCTCAGTATCGAAGGGGCTAATCGAGAGAACCGGGCCAAAGATTTCCTCCCGCCAGATCGTCATGTCAGGTGTGACGTCGGCAAAGATGGTCGGTTTGACGTAGTAGCCGCGATTGAGGCCCTCCGGCCGGCCAGTGCCGCCTGCAACCAGACGGCCGCCCTCGTCGATGCCCTGCTGGATCAGTCCCTGGATCTTGTTCCACTGGACCTCCGAGACCACAGGCCCAATGTGCCGCCCATCATTGGCTGCTGACGCGACTTCCGTCCGCTCCGCCTCCGCTTGAGCGGTCTCGACCGCCTGATCATAGAGCGAACGCTGGACCAGCATCCGGGTCGGCGCATTGCAGGACTGGCCCGAGTTGTTGAAGCAGTGGCGCACCCCGCGGGCGACAGCCTTCTCGTCGGCGTCGTCGAAGATGATGTTTGCACCCTTGCCGCCGAGTTCCAGCGTGACGCGCTTGATCGTGTCGGCCGCGTTCTTGGTGATCAGCTTGCCCGCGCGGGTCGAGCCCGTGAAGCTGACCATATCCACATCCGGATGGACCGAAAGCTGCGTGCCCACGCCGGGCCCGTCGCCGTTGATCATGTTGAAGACACCGGGTGGGAGATCAGCCGCATCGATGATCTCCGTGAACACGTAGGACGAGAGCGGGGCTACTTCCGACGGTTTGAGCACCACCGTGCATCCGGCAGCCAATGCGGGGGCGACCTTAAGCACCACCTGGTTCATCGGCCAGTTCCAGGGTGTGATCAGGGCGCAGACGCCAATCGGCTCCATAAGGATGCGGTCGCCGGGCGCGTGATCGCCCAGCATCTGGTCGAAATCGAAGTGCTTCAATGTCTCGATCGCGCTCGCGAAGTGGCCTGTTCCTGCAGCCACCTGAGAGTGGCGGGCCATCGCAATTGGGGCGCCCATCTCCTGGCTGATGGCCTGCGCCATATCTTCGGCCCGTTCGTTATAGGCGGTTGCCAGACGCTGCAGCGCTGCGAGGCGCTCTTCCTTCGATGTGCGGGACCACGTCGGAAATGCCGCTTTGGCGGCAGACACGGCGGCATCCGTATCGGCCTGTCCGCCAAGCGTGATGTTTGCGAATGGCTCTTCATTCGAAGGGTTGATCACCTCGAACTCTTTGCCATCGATCGGCGCGACCCACGCGCCATTGATGTAGAAACTCCGTGCATCCTGCATGCCTTGCTCCTCTCGAAGGCTGACTGTGGTCGTCTGTCGGCCCGATGGCCGTGTGATGTCGAGGTTGGATAAGCCGCCGATACGAAGCACATCCGACGCGTATCTGGCTTCTCTAACCCAAACCTATGAGGCGCGTTGCACGGCGTCTAGTCTGCAACAAGCAAAATTCACAGTCGCCCTGCGATGATGCCGTGGTCAGAGGCCCATGGCATCGCGAATCTGCCGGTTGACCAGTCGCACATCGTACTTCTCTACAGCGCGCTCTCTGGCAGCCCGTCCCATGCGCCCGACAAGCTTGGGATCAGTGACGAACCGCATCATGGTAGAGGCCAATGGGTCGCTTTTCCTAACCGGCACCAGGTATCCGCTTTCCCCGTTGACGATGGTTTCTCGGCAGCCGGGTGCGTCGGTGGTGATCACCGGCCGGCCTGTGGCCATGGCTTCGAGAACGGTGCGCGGCGTACCTTCGCGGTAGCTCGGCAGGACATAGACATGCGCCTCGGCAAGACTTGGGCGCACGTCTGCGACTTCGCCGTGCCAGATCAGAATTCCGTCTTTCTGCCAGCCTTCGATTTCGCCGAGCGGTATGGCGTCGGGATTTGAGTCCTCTCCGCCAACGAGATGAAATTCAGCCTTTGGATGGCTGCTCCGGACAATCCGTGCCGCCGCCGCGTACTCCCGCACGCCTTTGTCCCCCAAAAGGCGGGCGATCATCAGGAAACGGATTGGTAGAGCTGGAAGCGCTTGTTCTTCAAATCTGTTCAGATCGACCCCTGAACCGTTGATGAGCGTTACCGGCACCGTCTCGCCGATCAGCCCCATGCGCTCGAACAGTTCCCTATCGTCGGGATTCTGAAAGAAGACACCGCTCGCCCGCGCAAGGGCCAGCCGGTAGAGGGCCCGGGCCAAAAGCTGTGTCCTGCCTCTTTTCCCGTTGCTCTCACCTATGAACGCATAACCAAGCCCGGTGATCATCGCGAAACGACGTTCTACACCGGCAAGCCAGCCCGCAATCATCCCATAGACAACGGGCTTGATCGTGTAGGCCAGTACGAGATCTGGTTTGATCTTCCGCATCAGCTGAAAGAGGCGCCAGAGGCTTCTCAGATCCGCCAACGGGCTCGTGCCTGTTCTGCTCAGCGGGATCTCATGCATGACGGCCCCGAATGCCCTCAACTGTTTCGCCAACGCTGCGTTCGCAGTTAAACCCGGGGCGCAGACATGCACCTCATGACCGGCCGCGGTGAGTTCTTCGATCAGCGGGCCGCGGAAGTTAATCAGCGAGTCGGCAAAGCTGGCGAGCAGCAGAACCCGTTGGGAGGTCATAGCCTCAGATCGCTCTCGTCAGGCGCCAGGACGTATTTGAGATCATAGAGGATATGTTCGGGTTTGCCGAAGGATCGGATCTTCGCGGCCCCAAAGTTCCGGAATTCGTCATGTGCGACGGCGATGACGACGCAGTCATACACCCCTTCCTCCGGGGCATCGATCACCGAGAGACCGTGGTTCGCCTTCAGGTCGGCTCGATCGACGCGCGGGTCCCAGATATCGACGATGGCGCCGGTACCCCTCAATTCGCTTACCAGCGAGACGACCTGACTGTTGCGCGCATCGGGCGTGTTTTCCTTGAAGGTAACCCCCATGATGAGAATACACGCGCCGCTTATGGGGATTTCGCGGGTCTGCATGGCCGCGAGCAACTCACCACAGGCGTAACTTGCCATCGAGTCGTTGAGTTGGCGGCCGGCGAGGATGATCTCGGGGCTATAGCCGATCGACTCGGCCTTGTAGGTCAGATAATAGGGATCGACCCCAATGCAGTGCCCGCCGACGAGACCGGGACGAAAAGGTTGGAAGTTCCATTTGGTCCCGGCCGCCTTCAGTACGGCCTCCGTATCGAGCCCCATACGCCTGAAGATGATCGAAAGCTCGTTGATCAGGGCGATGTTGAGATCGCGCTGGGTGTTCTCGATCACTTTGGCGGCCTCGGCGACACGGATGCTCTCTGCCCTGTGAATCCCGGCCCCAACAATCTCTCCGTAGAGATCTGCCAGCCGCTCGGTCACATGTGGCCGCGAGCCAGCGACGACCTTGGTGATATCCGCAATGCGATGCGCCTTGTCGCCTGGGTTGATCCTTTCCGGCGAGTATCCGGCGAAGAAGTCCTCGTTGAAGGTCAGGCCAGAGCTTTGCTCAAGAACCGGCACGCATTCGTCTTCGGTCGCCCCGGGGAAGACGGTTGACTCGTAGACCACGATGTCGCCCGGCTTGAGCGCCCCCGCGACCGTCTCGGAGGCCGCAAGCAACTGACTGAGATCCGGCGTCTTGTCCGCGGTGATCGGTGTTGGAACCGTCACTATAAAGATCTGGCAATCACGAATATCTGGGGGACTGGAGCTGATTGTCAGGTTCTTTGCGCCAGCGAGTTCCTCGTCGCCCACTTCACCCGTTCGGTCGCTGCCTCGCTTCAGTTCGGCAATCCGGCCCTGATCGATATCGAACCCGACCACCCGGCGGTTGGCCGCGAAGGCGACGGCCAGCGGCAGGCCAACATAGCCGAGCCCGATGACAGCGATCGTCTCCTGCGCCTGCGCCATGGTTACTTCCCGTAGTGGTCCCTGAACCAGGCAACGAACTCCGCAACGCCTTCGCGGAAATCGGTCTGTGGTGCATAGCCGGTAAGAGCGCGCAGCAATGAGGTGTCCGCCCACGTCGCAGGAACATCGCCGGGCTGCATATCCATGTAGTTCCTGACCGCTTTCATGCCGATCGCCTCCTCGATCGCATCGACAAAGTCGAGAAGACGCACTTTCTCCCCGTTGCCGATGTTGACGATCCGGAAGGGCGCGACCGGTGAGAGACTGTCTCCGGCAATCGCGTCCTGCCGGGCATTTGTTGGTGGCGGTGCGGCGTCGATCAGCAACCGGATTGCCCGGACGAGATCGTCCACCTGTGTGAAGTCGCGATGCATCTCGCCGTGATTGTAGATGTCGATCGGACGGCCATCGAGGATCGCATCGACGAATTTGAAGAGCGCCAGATCCGGCCGCCCCCACGGACCATAGACCGTAAAGAACCGGAACATCGTGGTCGGTAGTTCCCACAGGTGGGCGTAGGAGTGGGCCATCGCCTCGTTCGCCTTCTTGGTGGCGGCGTAGAGCGTAAGTTGATGATCCACCTTTTGCTCTTCGTCGAATGGCATGTCTTCGCTGGCACCATAAACCGATGAGGTCGAGGCCATCAGAAGATGCTCGGGCGCCGCTTCCCGCGCGGCCTCCATCACGTTGAACGTGCCGACGAGGTTCGAGTCGAGATAGGCCCGCGGGTTCTCGATGCTGTAGCGAACGCCCGCTTGCGCCGCGAGATGGATGATCACATCGGGCGCGGCATCCTCGACCGTTCCTTTGACCACATCAGCATCTTCAAGCATTGCCTCGGTCGCCGAGAAAGCGGCGCTCTGGAGCAACATCTGATGACGGCGATGCTTGAGACGGACATCATAGTAATCCGTCATGCCATCGAGCCCGTGCACCCGAAATCCTTCCGCCAGCAGCAACTTGGCAAGATGGAAGCCTATAAAACCAGCAGTTCCGGTGATGAAGACTTTGCGCACGCGATGGCTCTTATGTGTGATCCGGCTTGTGGACAATCATCGATTTCCGGCCGGACCGCAATTCGTCTTCGCCAACCCTGCCATCCGTGAGAGCGGTCGAAATCATTTGCCAAATTACGTGATCACGATAAAGTGAGATGAGCCCCGGAAGACCCATTTTGAGGAAATCGCCGGCGCGCGTCCAAGCTTTTGTGAGAGTCTGAATGGTGCAGCGTTCCGCGCGCAGAGAGATTGAATGGCCGACCTTCATCGCATTGGTCGCGGTCTATATTGCGTGGGCCGTCATGCTCTGGTCCCACCAGTTCTTGGGTGCTTGGATAGCTCTACCCGGGGCATTCATCGTTGCTTTTCATGCCTCGCTTCAACATGAGGTCCTCCATGGGCATCCGACCAGAAGCGCGATATTCAATGAGGCCCTCGTCTTTCTGCCCATCGGCCTCGTCTATGCCTACCGCCGGTTCAAGGCGACGCATCTGAGCCACCATAACGATGAGCGTCTTACTGATCCGTATGACGACCCTGAGACCTACTATGTGGCTGAAGGGGATTGGGACGAACTGTCCCCAGCGCTGCGGTTCATCCTGAGGATCAATCAGACACTGGCCGGGCGCCTGACAATCGGACCTTTTCTTGCGATCTATGGCTTCGTCCGCGCGGATATCCGCCGGGTGAGACGGGGAGAGCCGCGCATCGTCGACGCCTGGGTGCGCCATGCGATCGGGCTCGTGCCGGTTATATGGATGATCGTGCTGGCTGGCATTCCACTCTGGTTCTATGCACTCCTCATCGTTGTCCCGGCGGTCTCGCTCCTGTCTCTTCGAACGTACATCGAGCATCGGGCCGCCGCGGCGCCTGGTGCGCGCTCTGCCGTTATCGAGTCCGGTTGGTTCTGGAGCCTTCTGTTCCTCAACAACAACCTGCACAAAGTGCATCATGAGCGCCCGGGCGTTGCCTGGTATAAGCTGCCTGCGCTTTGGCGGGAGGAGAGAGAGCGGGTTTTGAGGGATAACGACGGATATTTCTATCGCGGATATGGGGCGGTCACGCGTCAGTGGCTCTTCCGGCCGCGTGAGCCCAACGTGCACCCGATCATGCGGCGGCGGCCATAGTCGCCGCTCTTCCCATGTATGACTGGCCCGAAATCGCGGGCCGAACGGATGCGTTCTGGGCGCGTGTCGCCGCCGGTTTGCATGACCTTGGCTTTGATGCACCAGCAGCCCTGCGAAGGGGGGGCGAAATATCCGCCACTTGGCGGGATCCGGCCCTCATGATCGGCCAGACATGCGGATTGCCGCTGATCCGTGGCGAGGCGGGAGCGGCGGTCCCATTCGCGCGGCCGACCTACGATGTGCCGGGATGTGAGTCCGGAACCTACAGCTCGGCGGTGGTCGTGCGGCGCGGAAGCGGTGCAACACTGCAGGATTTCCTGGAGCGCAGGGTGGCGATGAATGGCCACAACAGCCAGTCGGGCTGCAACGCTCTCAAGGACGCTTACCTCACTGAGGTTGCGCACACTGGTCCATACTTCTCATCGCTTCTGCTGACCGGCTCTCATCGCGCATCGGCCGATGCGGTGGCCGACGGATCGGCGGACCTTTGCGCGCTCGATGCTGTTGCCTGGGCGCTCTATCAGTTCGCGGAACCGGACAGAGCGGCAGGCCTGGAGCCAATCCACTGGACCCGCCCGATGCCGAGCCTGCCCTTCATCACATCCGCCAAACACTCGGATCGCCTGCCAGACCTGCGTGCGGCACTCGCGGAAGCGGTGGAAACGGGCGCGATTGGTATTCCCGCTGCAATCCTTTCGGCGAGCATCGCGGATTATGATCCGGTCCGCGAAATGGATCTGAACCTAAAAGATGTGACTTTGGCCCCACATGGTTCCGCCTAGCGGATAAGTCCACAATGGCAACTTGCGTCCGAACACAGTTTGGTGTTCCTAATGACTAGCGGATAGGGGCCAGATCACTCCAGGAGCGAACGGTGGCGCGCGAGACTTTGCTGACCCTTAAAGATCTATCGATCTGCTTTGGGCAGCCGGTCCTAGCGCTGCCGGTTGTCGATGGTGTTTCATTCGAGCTCGCGCGCGGCGAGACCCTGGCCCTGGTAGGCGAGTCCGGTTCCGGCAAGACGCTGACGGCGAAAGCGCTCATGGGGCTCTTGCCAAAGGCGGCGCAGGTCGTTTCGGGCGCGGCCGAAATCAGGATTGGAGGCTCTCCAATCGATCTCTTCAAGGTGTCCGATGCCAAGTTGCGCAGGCTTCGGGGCACCACTATCTCGATGATTTTCCAGGAGCCGATGAGTGCGCTTTCGCCGCTCCACACCATCGGCCGCCAAGTCGCCGAAGTCTTACAGATCGAGTCCCGCGACAAGGGCGTCAACGTCAAGAAACGCGTTCTTGAGATGTTTGAGGAAGTTGGCTTCCCCAACCCGAACCGCGCCTGGTCCGCCTATCCTTTCGAGCTCTCGGGCGGCTTGCGGCAGCGTGCTGTGATCGCAATGGCGATGATCGGTGAGCCGGAGCTGGTGATCGCGGATGAGCCGACTACGGCGCTCGATGTCACGACGCAGGCCATGGTGCTGGATCTGATTAAGCGACTGCAGAATGATCGCCAAATGTCGGTGATCATGATCACGCATGATCTGGGTGTGGTCGCGAATATGGCCGATCAGGTGGTTGTCATGCGTCGGGGCAAGGTCGTCGAGTCCGGCCTCGCGCGCGACGTTCTGATGGCGCCGGGTCATGGTTATACGAAATCGCTCATCGAGGCGGCGCCGAAGGTGCCCGACGCACTTTGTACACACCTGGCATCCTCGAATGATCGTATTCTCACGGTACGCAACCTATCGAAGACTTATCCGGGGCGCAGCCGCTCCTTCGGCCCCGACGACCCGCCTGTGAAGGCGGTGACCGATTTCGAGATGAGCCTCGACCGCGGTAAGACGATCGCGGTCGTTGGCGAGTCGGGCTCGGGCAAATCCACGGTTGCGAAACTCATACTTCGTGCCGAGAGGCCCGATCCAGGGGCCGAGATCCAGTTTTGCGGCAAGGATGGCGTCGTCCATGACGTGGCCGAGTTGCAGGGGCAGGCCCTGATCGATTTTCGGCAGAAAGCGCAGATGGTCTTCCAGGATCCATACGCCTCGCTCAGCCCGCGCATGTCGATCCAGGATATTCTGACGGAGCCGCTCCGCGTTCATGGCAAAGGCACCAAGTCTGAGCAGCGGGAACGCGCGGCCTACCTGATGGGCAGGGTCGGGATGAGCCCTGACCATCTCGCACGTTTTCCCTACGCGTTCTCGGGCGGTCAGCGCCAGCGGATCGCGATTGCGAGGGCGCTCGCACTCGGACCAGAGCTTCTGATCTGTGACGAGCCGACCTCTGCGCTGGATGTTTCGGTCCAGGCCGAGGTGCTGGAGCTTTTGACCGAGTTGCGGGAGGATTTGGGCCTCTCCTACGTCTTTATCTCGCACGACCTGGCCGTCGTCTCGAAACTTGCGGACCGGGTCATGGTGATGCGTCAGGGGAGGGTGGTTGAAGAGGGCTCGACCGAGTGCATCTTCAGCGATGCGCGTCACCCCTACACCAAGGCGCTTATGGCGGCGAGCCCGGAGCCCGATATGGATCAGCGCCTTGATCTCCGCGCCGTAGCCGCCGGTGCGGGAGAGCCCGATACCTGGGCTGATCCATTCCGGTTTGATGCAGACAAAGCGCCTGCGCTGCTCGAAGTCGCGCCCGGCCATTATGTGAGGGCGGCTGCATGATCCGAGCACTCCTGACAATCGCAGCGTTTCTGATCGCCGTCCCGGCCGCCGCGGTCGACTTCGACCTTGTCGAGACGCCCTTGCTGGAGGAACGGATCAAAGCAGGCGAATTGCCACCGATTGCCGAGCGCATACCTGACGAGCCGCAAATTGTTGACTTTGAAGGCAAGGGCCGGGTTGCCGGAGTGCATGGCGGAACGCTGCGGATGTTCGTGGGGCGCGCGAAGGATGTCCGCTACATGTCAGCCTATGGCTATGCCCGGCTGATCGGATACGCCCCGGACTATTCGCTGCAACCGGATCTCCTGAAAACCTACAGGCTCGAGGAGGGCGGAAAGCGGCTGGTGCTTGTGCTGCGAAAAGGCCACCGCTGGTCGGATGGCGCACCGTTCACGACCGAGGACTTCCGTTATTGGTGGGAAGATGTGGCGATGAACCGAGAGACTTCCCCGGCTGGCCCCCCCGTCGAGATGCTGGTCGATGAAAAGCCGCCGGTGGTCGAGGTGATCGACGAGCAAACGATCGCCTACACCTGGACCGCGCCTAACCCGCGCATCATCCCGGCCATGGCGCAGGCCCGGCCGGTCTACATCTACCGCCCGGCGCACTTCATGAAGAAGTACCACGTGAAATATGCCAACCCGGAGAAGCTGAAGGAGAAGATGGGCGAGAAGTACCGCACATGGGCGGAGCTGCATAATCGTAAGGACAATCTCTACAAGTTCGACAACCCGAAGCTTCCGGTTCTCCAGCCCTGGTACAACACGTCGAAGAAGAATGGCCAGCGATACATCCTCAAGCGCAATCCGTTCTTTCACCGCATCGATCCTGAAGGCCGTCAGCTCCCCTACATCGATCAGGTGGAGCTTGAGGTCGCGGCCAGCGGTCTTATTCCGCTAAAGGCGTCGAATGGCGAGGCGGGGCTTCAGACGCGCTCTCTCGGATTTGCGGATGCGCCGGTTCTGAAGCGAAATCAGGAAGGCTATGGCTTCAAGACGCGGCTCTGGCGGTCCGGGTACGCGTCGGAGGTCGCGATCTATCCGAACCTCACATATCTCGATCCGGTTTGGCGCGATCTGATGCGCGATGTGCGGTTTCGCCGGGCACTTAGCCTCGGCGTCTCGCGCAAGATGATCAACAAGGTGCTCTATTTTGGCCTTGCCGAGGAACGCGGGGTCGCGCCTCTCGAGGAGAGCCCGTTCTTCCAGAAGGCACTCGCCTATTCCTGGACCCAGTTTGATCTCGAACGGGCCAACGCAATGCTGGATGAGATCGGGCTGACCGAGCGTAATGCCGCTGGGGTGCGGCTATTGCCCGATGGGCGGCCGATGGAGATCGTGATCGAGACGGCCGGGGAGCGTCGCGAGGTGGCCGACACGCTGGAACTGGTCGCTGCGACCTGGAGCAAACTGGGCCTGCGCTTGCTGGTCCGCCCGCTCGACCGCGACATCCTGCGCAACCGCGCCTATTCCGGCCGCTCGATGATGGTGGCTTGGTATGGCTGGAACAATGGCGTGCCGACTGCTCGCGCGGCGCCCTTCGAACTCGCGCCGGTCGATCAGTCGAACTTCACATGGCCCGTCTGGGGGCAGCATTTCCAGACGATGGGCGATATGGGAAAGCCGCCCGACGTGCCTGAGGCGCAGCGGCTCCTCGACCTCTTCGAGATCTGGAGCAAGTCCTACACCGACGCTGAGAAAGAGGCTGTCTGGCGGGAGATGCTGGCGATCCATGCCGACCAGATCTTCGTCATCGGCACTGTCAGCAGGGCGCCCATGCCGGTCGTTGCCCACGCCACACTGATGAACGTGCCGGATGACGGGCTCTACGCCTGGGATCCGGGTGCGCAGCTTGGCATTCACCGTATGGACGAGTTCTTCTTCGAAGAGGGCAAGAGCCCGTGAGGGTAGCTGAGGGGGGCAACCGGCGTCTTCGCGAGACGCGCAGGGTTGTTGCGATTTGTGTGCATCGCGTTCGTGACCCCCTGCAGCCTGCGTGGAAGGGTTCAGCGGAGAGGGCTCGATGCTGAAGTTCCTCACCCGCCGCGTGGTGACCATGGTGCTCACGCTGCTTGCGATCTCGGCCCTGGTTTTCATCATCATCAACCTGCCCCCGGGCAATTACCTCTCGAACCAGATTGCCGAGATGCGTGCGACGGGCGAGGCGGCGGGTGTTGCAAAGGCTGAAGAGCTGATCAAACGGTATGCGCTCGATAAGCCGGTCTGGCAGCAATACCTGATCTGGATGGGTTTCTTTCCAGGTGTCGACGGGTTCAACGGGCTTCTGCAGGGCAATCTGGGCTGGTCATTCGAGCTGGAACGTCCGGTGTCCGAGGTCCTGGGCGAGACGGTGGTGTTAACCATTCTGGTCAATCTCTCCTCGCTTCTGTTCGTTTATCTGGTCGCCCTGCCGCTTGGCACCATTGCCGCGGTCAGGGCAAATGGCTGGATCGATTACGTAGCGTCCTTCATTGGATATATCGGGCTGGCGACCCCGAACTTTCTGCTGGCCCTGATCCTACTCACCTATGGCGCCCGGTATTTCGATATCCCCATCGGTGGGCTGATGGCGCGGGAGTATGAAGGGGAGCCGATGAGCTGGGACAAGTTCGTTTCGATCCTCACGCACCTGATTGTGCCTACGATCGTCATTGGCACCTCGGCCGCTGCGGCGGTGATGCGGCGTCTTCGTGCCAATCTGATGGATGAGTTGAACAAACCCTATGTAGAGACGGCGCGGGCGAAGGGTGTCGATCCGGTGACGCGCACGATCAAGTATCCCTTGCGGATGGCATTGAACCCGTTCGTTGCCGATATCGGCAATCTTGCGCCTCAGCTTGTCTCGGGCTCCGTGATGATCTCGGTGGTCATGAGCTTGCCGACCATCGGGCCGATCCTGCTTCAGGCGCTGCGCAGCCAGGATATCTTTATGTCCGGCTTCGTGCTGCTCTTCGTTTCGGCGCTCACGCTTGTTGGCATGCTGATCTCTGACATCCTGCTCGCCGTGCTCGACCCGCGGATCCGCCTCTCGGCCGGCAGGAAGGGGGCCTGAGCATGGATCATTATGTTGCACCGGAAGAGTATGATGCGAAGTCTGACCGGCAGGTGCTCGACCGTGCCGATCTTGACGCGCCGACATGGGTCCTTGTCTGGCGTAGGTTCAGGCGGCACCGGCTCGGGGTTGTCTGCTTTCTATTCCTGGCGATCGGCTATGCTGTGCTCCCGTTTGTCGAGATCCTGGCGCCTTACAACCCGAACACCTTTCACGAGGACAATATCTACGCGCCGCCGCAGCGCCTCTATCTGTTCAAAGATGGTGAGTATGTTGGGCTGCACACAAAGCAGACCTACACAGTCTATGACCGGGAGAGTGGCCTCGTGCGGCCGACAATGGACGAAGACGACGTTTTGCCGGTGCGCCTCTTCTCGGTTTGCGGCGAGACGTATCGCCTGTTTGGCTTCATTGAGGGTCGGTTCCGGGTGATATGCCCGCCCGAGAACGGGCAGCTCTTCCTTCTTGGCTCCGACCGTCTGGGCCGCGACGTCTTGAGCCGGATCATCTATGGCGCCCGCCTCTCGATGACGATCGGTCTGATCGGCGTTGCGGTCAGTTTCGCTATCGGTCTGATCCTGGGCGGTGTCGCCGGGTATTTCGGAGGCTTGATCGATGCGACGGTTCAGCGCCTGATCGAGATTTTCCGGTCCCTGCCGGAGTTGCCGATCTGGCTCGCACTTTCGGCCGCGGTGCCGGTGAATTGGAGCCCGATATCCGTCTTCTTCATGATTTCGATCATCCTCGGGCTGCTTGATTGGCCGGGTCTAGCTAGGGCGGTCCGCTCAAAGTTCTTGGCGCTGCGTGAAGAAGATTATGTGCGCGCGGCGGAGCTTATGGGCGCCAAGCCGCGCCGTGTGATCTTCTCGCATATGATGCCCAACTTCATGAGCCACCTCATCGCCTCGGCGACGCTCTCGATCCCGGCGATGATCCTGGGCGAGACGGCGCTCTCCTTCCTCGGGCTTGGGCTCAGGCCACCGGCGGTCAGTTGGGGAATGATGCTCAATGACGCGCTTAACCTGAATGCGGTGGAGCTATACCCCTGGATCATGTTCCCGATGATCCCGGTGATCCTGGCGGTTTTGGCGTTCAGCTTTATGGGTGACGCGCTGCGCGACGCGCTCGACCCCTATTCCTGAGCCCTCTGGCGCCCTCTGGACCTCCGCGCTATATACGCGCGGATGAAAGACCGGGCCTCCAGCGAGCCGGGCCTGCGCTTCACAAAGATGCATGGTCTTGGCAATGACTTCGTTCTGATCGATCAGCGCGACTGCAGGATCGGTCTATCCAAGTCATTGGTGCGGTTGATCGGTGATCGCCACCGCGGTGTGGGTTTTGACCAATTGGCCGAAATCCTTCCGAGCGACGAGGCGGATGCAGAGCTGATCTTCTGGAATTCCGACGGCTCGACGGCGGGGGCCTGTGGGAACGCGACCCGATGCATCGCCCACGAGCTGATGGCCGAAAGCGGCTGGGAGACCCTGACGCTGCGCACGGAACGCGGTCTCCTCGACTGCCGCAGGCGGACGGACGGCCTGGTCGAGGTCGATATGGGTGCGCCCATGCTGGACTGGCGCGATGTTCCGCTGGCAAAGGAGGTCGATACACTCCACCTGCCCATTGAGGGCGATCCCGCCTCCTGTTCGATGGGCAATCCGCACTGCACGTTCTTCGTAGAGGACGCTGAGGCGGTTGCTCTGAGTGAGCTTGGTCCCAGGATAGAGAACCATCCGCTTTTCCCGGAGCGTACGAACGTTCAGCTACTCCAGATCTTGTCGCAAAACCATGCCAGGATGCGGGTTTGGGAACGTGGTGTCGGCATCACACTCGCTTCGGGATCGTCGTCCTGCGCCGTCGTCGTAAACGCGGTTCGCCGCGGTCTGATGGAGCGCCAGGTACGGCTCACGCTCGATGGGGGTGAAATCGAGATCATCTGGAACGATGACGATCATGTTCTGATGGCCGGGCCAATCGCACACGCTTTCGAGGGCATTCTTTCGCCCGAACTGATCGAGGCAGCGGGATGAAGCCGCCGGTTTTCGAGACCTTTGGCTGCCGCCTCAACGCCTATGAGACCGAGGCAATGAGCGAACTTGCGCGCGAGGCCGGTGTCAGCGACGCGGTTGTTGTAAACACCTGCGCCGTGACGGCTGAGGCCGTGCGTCAGGCCCGACAGCGTATCCGCAAGCTGCGCCGCGAGCATCCGGGTGCAAATCTGATCGTGACCGGCTGCGCTGCGCAGACCGAGCCGGACACCTTCGCCGCGATGCCAGAGGTCGACCGGGTGATCGGCAATATTGAAAAGCTCAAGCCCCAGAGTTGGCACGCGATGGCGCCCGACTTTATCGGCGAGACTGAGCGGATTCAGGTCGACGACATCATGTCGGCGCGCGAAACCGCCAGCCACCTGATCGACGGCTTCGGCACGCGCGCCCGTGCTTACGTGCAGGTGCAGAACGGCTGTGATCACCGCTGCACCTTCTGCATCATCCCCTATGGACGGGGAAACTCGCGCTCCGTCCCTGCAGGTGTCGTGGTCGAGCAGATCCGCCGGCTTGTGGGCAATGGCTACAACGAGGTCGTGCTCACGGGAGTTGATCTCACAAGCTGGGGTGCTGATCTGCCCGGGTGCCCGCGCCTGGGCGATCTGGTGCAGCGTATCCTGCGCATGGTCCCGGATCTGCCGCGCCTCAGGATCAGTTCGATAGACTCGATCGAGGCCGATCCTGCGCTGGTGGACGTGATCTCCGGTGAAAAGAGGCTGATGCCGCATCTGCATCTCAGCCTGCAGGCGGGCGACGACATGATCCTGAAACGGATGAAGCGTCGACACCTGCGAGACGATGCTATCCGGTTCTGCGAAGAGATCCGCGCAGCCCGCCCCGAAGTCGTTTTCGGCGCTGATTTGATTGCAGGTTTCCCAACCGAGACTGAGGCGATGTTCGAGAACACGCTGAGCCTGGTCGAGGAATGCGGTCTCACTTGGCTGCATGTCTTCCCCTATAGCGCACGCAAAAGTACACCCGCCGCCCGCATGCCTCAGGTCAAGAAGGATATCCGCAAGGAACGCGCGGCCCGGCTTCGCACTATTGGTGAGGCGCGCGTAGCAGCGCATCTTGCCGCCACGACCGGCCGTCCCCAAAGCATTTTGACGGAAGGCGCGCGGATGGGGCGGACCGAGGGTTTCGCGGAAGTGAGCTTCGCGGAAGATCAGCCCATCGGCGCGATCGTCGAAGCGACCCCCTCAGGATTTCTTGGGCGGCGCCTACAGGTTTGAAGGCTCTGACCCCCATGCCGATCTGCCCCCGATCGATCATCGGCTTCCAATGCGTCTGGTCAGCGGCTATGTGAGGGCGATCAAGATCGGAGCCTGCCCCCATGTCCTTTTTCGGCAAACTCAAAGAGCGCCTTTTCAAGTCATCGTCCAAGCTCGACGAGGGATTAGAGGCGATTGTCGAAGAGGATGCAGAGGAGGTTGTGGAAAGGGTCGCCCCACGCGCGGCCGAAGTCACGTCCCCGCAACCGTCTGATCTGGTTGCGCCTGAGCCTTTGCCGGAAGCAGAGTTTGAGGCGCCACCTGAACCCGCTTTGGAGCAGCAGCCCGAACCTTCGCTGGCGCCGGACCACACCCCGCAGGTGAAGCAACCGGACGATCTTGCACCTGAGAAAACCGGGTTGATGAGCCGGGCTCTGGGCGCCCTGGCCGGGACGCGCACCGTCAAAAAGCGTGTTCTAGACGATGAGATGCTGGAGAGCCTTGAGGAGCTTCTGATCACTGCCGATATGGGTGTCGAGACGTCGCTCAAGCTCTCGGCCCGCCTCGCGGAGGGACGCTTCGGCAAACGTGTATCCACGGACGAGATCAAGGACGTTCTGGCAGCCGAGGTCGCCAAGATCCTCGAACCGGTCGCCCGTCCTTTGCCGATCTACCCCAAACGGCCTCAGGTCGTCTTGGTCGTAGGCGTCAACGGGTCGGGCAAGACGACCACGATTGGAAAGCTGGCAAGCCAGCTAAAGGGCGCCGGCAAGAAGGTCGTGATTGCCGCGGGAGACACGTTCCGCGCCGCGGCGGTCGAGCAATTGCAGGTTTGGGGGGAACGCGCCGGAGTTCCGGTAATGACCGCGGATCAGGGCTCGGACCCGGCCTCGCTGGCCTTCGAAGCTATGGTGCGGGCCGAGGCCGATGGTGCAGATCTCCTCTTGATCGACACGGCTGGCCGACTGCAGAACCGGGCTGATCTGATGGAGGAACTGGCGAAAATCGTCCGTGTCATCCGTAAGCGCGATTCAGAGGCGCCGCACAACACCGTCCTTGTGCTCGACGCGACCACGGGGCAGAACGCGCTGAGCCAAGTCGAGATCTTCCAGAAGATCGCCGATGTTTCAGGGCTTGTTATGACCAAGCTCGACGGAACGGCTAAGGGCGGTGTCCTCGTCGCGCTTGCCGATCGCTTTGGCTTGCCGATTCACGCGATTGGAGTTGGCGAGGCGATCGAAGATCTCGACGCCTTCGATCCTGAAGATTTTGCGCGTGCGCTTACAGGTGCGTCTGCCTAGGTGTTAAGCACCCTGGCCAATTATGAAGAGGCCGAGGGTCAGCGTCACGGTGAACACTGTCAGACCAAAAACGCGACCGACCCAACGCGTGATGCGCCGACGTAGCCTGCGATAGCGATAGCCCTCAATTCCAGAGTACGACATCTCTTACCTCCACCTGTTTCCCACGATCTTCTACTGATTGATTTTGACGAAAAAACGATTCCTTTAGCGCGCAATGAGGCAGCACTTTGAACTTTTTTCGCACACGCAGAATCAAACGAGAAACGAGCCTGTTCGCAAATCAATCGGTTGCGACAGATCGTGAACACGCTACGCTGCTATAGCCAAAGCCACTTAGAGAAATGAGCGATGCCTCAGGTCTCTAACTCGGCACAGGATCAGTGATAGCGTTGCGATTTATCCTGTAGCAGCTCACTGCTCGGTCAGAAGCAGCACAGTGATGAGAACTGTCCCGGTCGCACCCACGATGGTCGCCGTCTGGAACAACCTGTCCAGAAACTGGCGCCAAAGCGAAATACGACGATAGGGCCTCACGCCGTCGAGTTTCATGGATCCTCCCCGTCATCCAATCACGCAGACATAAGCTGAAACGGGCGCAAAGCTCCGTTCCGACGCGGCACTCTTTTGAAGAGATAGAATCCAGTCTAGACAAAAATAAGGCAGCTTTCATTGGAGGCCGTTCTGGCCGACTGGGTTCTCGCCATCGAAGGAACAGACGCGGCCCCGACATGGGCCGCGATACTGGCCCTCATCTCAGCATTTGCGCACGCGAGCTTCGGTGCCTTGCAGAAAGGGCGCTTCAACCCGTGGCTCGTGCGGGGCGCGATCGACTTTTCCTATCTTGTGATGGCGATCCCGATCGCGCTTTTCGTCTTTCCCCTGCCTGAAGACGAGATGTGGCTGATCCTCGTCGGCGTGCTGATCGTCCATCTGATCTATAAGATATTTCAGGGCCTTGCCTATGAGCGCGCACCCTACACCGCCGTCTATCCTGTTGTGCGGGGAACCGGTCCGCTCGCAACCGTCGTCTTCGCGATCATCGTGTTTGATGAGCATTACTCGCTGGTTCAGTGGGCCGGGGTTCTGCTTCTCTCGTCATCGATCCTTTGCTTGGCGCTGATCAATATCCAGACTGAGACGATTGGGCGGCGCAATCTGGCGAACGCGCTCTGGCTGTCTGTTGCCGCGGGCGTGATGGTTGCCGCCTATACGATCTACGACGCCTGGGGCATTCGTCAGGCACCTAATCCGTTTACCTTCCTTGCCTGGTTCTTCATCGTCGACGGCCTTGTCTTTCCGGTGATCGCCTACCGGATGTGGCGGAGAGACCCTGCGCGCCCTCCTGCGCGTCCGCTGCTACTTCGTGGGTTGTTGGGAGGCTTGATCGGATTCGTGAGTTTCGGGTGCGTGATGCTGGCGACCCGGCTCGATAAAGTTGGTGAAGCAGCGACGCTGCGCGAGACTTCGGTGGTCTTCGCCGCGCTGATCGGCTGGCTCCTGCTCGGCGAGAAAGTGGACCGGAGCCGCGCCGCGCTGATGGTTCTGATCGCACTTGGCGCCATCCTTGTGGAATTCGGCTGATAAGGTCGCTAGAAACGCGCCATGAAAGAGATCAATCCGCTTCTGAAACTCGCTCTCGAGATCGGGCCGCTCGCGGTCTTCTTCGGCACGTTCACCTACGGTGAGACGCTGCTTCAAAACCCGACGATCTTCGAGACGATGGAGATGATGACCGGGTCAGCCGCCTTGGTCGGGAACAATGGCCCGATCTTTCTGGCGACCGCGCTCTTCATGATAGCAATCGCGATTTCGCTGTCCGTTTCATGGGCGCTTGCACGAAGTCTGCCCAAGATGGCGGTGGTCACGGCTGTCGTTGTGGTGGTATTCGGAGGCCTCACGCTCTGGCTTCAGGACGATACGTTCATCAAGATGAAGCCGACGATCGTGAACGGCATTTTCGCGATCATCCTTGGGTTTGGGCTTCTTCAGGGGCGTAGTTACCTCAAGTATCTCATGGGTGAGACAATGCCGCTTACAGATGAAGGATGGATGATTTTCACCAAGCGCTGGGTGGGGTTTTTCATCTTCATGGCGCTGCTGAACGAGGCGATCTGGCGGACCCAGACGACCGAGTTCTGGGTGACGTTCAAGACATTCGGCAATCTCCCGATCACCTTCCTCTTCATCATGAGCCAGTATCCGCTTTTGCGTCGGCACATGATTGAGGACGAGGTTTCCTAGGCCTCCTCGCCGAAACGATCGGCGATCAGCCGGTCGAGCGCGTCTAGGAGCTTCTCAGCATCCGGGCCACTGGTCTCAATCTCGACCGAGACCCCCTGGTGGGCTGCTAGCATCAGGAGCCCCATGATGCTGTCTCCACTCACGCTCTGACCATCGTGCCGGACCTGTGCATGAGCATTATGCGCTTCGACCATCTCGACAAACTTGGCCGAGGCGCGCGCGTGTAACCCGCGCCGATTGATGATCTCGACCGATCTGGACGGCATGGCGCTCTATTTTTCGCCCGCAGCCGGGGCAAGGATGCTGCCAGCGGAGTCGATGTATTTGTGCCCCGCCTCCAAGGCGCTGGAGACCGCCTCGCCCAGGGGTCTCTCACGCGACTTCGCGAGCTTCACCAGCAGTGGAAGATTGGCCCCATAGATTACTTCGACCATATCGTCGGACATTGCGCCGAGAGCGAGGTTTGAAGGCGTCCCGCCAAACATGTCCGTGACCAGAACGACGCCGCTGCCAGAGTCCACCTTTGCCACGGCTGAGTCGATCTCTGCCTGCTTGGTATGAAGATCGTCGGTCGGTTCGATTGCGATGGCGATCGCTTTATCCTGCCGCCCAACCACGTGTTCTGTTGCCGCCAGCAAGGCCTCGGCAAGCGCTCCGTGGGCAACGATCACCAGTCCGATCATTAGGCTCGCTTTCCTTTCTCCGTCCCTACCGGTCCAGTTCCCTGTGTCGAACCGTCGTGTGCCATCCGGCCTCCGCGAGATGCGTCCGAAGCTTCTCGGCGGTCGCGACAGAACGGTGGCGTCCGCCGGAGCAGCCAAGCGCGATCGAGAAGTAGGCCTTCCCCTCTTCCTTATATGCCGGCAGCAGCGTGAGCAGCAGATCCAGCACCCGATCGAAGAATCCCGGAAACTTGGGATCATCCGCGACAAAACCCTGTATCCGAGGATGGCGACCGTCAAGGGTGCGCAGGTCCTCTTTCCAGTAGGGGTTCTGCAGGAAGCGGCAATCCAGCACCATATCCGCCTCATGCGGTGCGCCGCGTTTGTAGGAGAACGACTGAACCGAAATCGAGAGGCCTGTCGACTGCGCGAGAGAGAAGCGCGACGTCATCTCTGCCTTCAATTGATGCGGCGTCATCTGCGTGGTGTCGATCACCACATTCGATAGATCACGGAGCGGGGGCAGGAGCGCGCGCTCACGTTCGATCCCGGTGGAGGGGTCGTCTTCGGGGGCTAGGGGGTGCCGCCGCCGGGTCTCGGAATACCGCTCAAGCAGCCGCTCGTCCGAGCAGTCGAAGAATACGATCTGCACGGGGAGTTGGGCGCGGGTCCGGAGTGTTTCGATCACCTCGCGCACTGCCCGAACCGCGAAGCCCCGGCTGCCCGGGGCTAGGCCAAGCGCGATTGGCCGTGCCGCTCCGCTCATCGGCGCGACGAGTTGTTCGATCAGGCTGATGGGAAAGTTATCGACCGCCTCATAACCCATATCTTCGAAGGCAGCGACGGCTGTCGAGCGGCCGGCACCCGACATGCCTGTGATAAGCACGACCTGGGGCACCTGCCGCGGATCGGGGTTCGCATCTGTCTTCGTCGGGTCGCTCATCGCTCGTCGCAAGGGTTACTCGATTTTGTGGTCCTCAGGATCCAGCCAATCGCCCGTCACCGCCAGAAAGACGATGGGAGGGAGGTTTGAAAGGCTCTTCGCTGAGATGACCCTTACGCTATGGTCAAGCAAGACCCTGGAGCGAGAAACTGGCAAACGATCCTGTGTCTGCTCCTCAAGATCGACGATCAGACAGACCGGGGCCGTGGTGGTATGCCCCAGGCGCACCAAACCGGTGCCGTGCAGTTCAATCAGGCCTTTGATGCTGTCTGGGGCCGAGAGAAGCGGTGGCTTCGCGGGGCTGACGAGAGTTTGATCGTCGGAGATCAGCGTAGCGCCGCGCGAGATCAGATCGGCTGCCAGCGCGCTTTTTCCGCTGCCGCTTGGCCCCAGGATCAAAACCCCCTTACCGTTGATAGCAACTGCGCTGGCGTGGAGGCAGACGGGCTCCTGAACGCTTGTCACGCGGGAAGTTCGAGAACGAAGCGCGCGCCCAGCGGCGGATCTCCGGGCCCTTCGCCCTCCTGATACACGTTCTCGGCCCAGATCTGCCCGTCATGCGCCTCGATGATCTGCTTTGAGATCGCGAGGCCGAGGCCCGAGTGGTTGCCGAAGCCCTGCGACTCGGGTCTCTCTGTGTAAAAGCGCTCAAAGACGCTGCTCAGGTTGTCAGCCGGAATGCCAGGTCCCTGATCCGTCACGCTCACGCGGACACCCGTCACGAGTCGTCTGCCCTCGACCACGATCGTGGTCCCATCAGGCGAGAAGCTGAGTGCATTGTCCAGGAAGTTGGTCACGACCTGCGCTATCCGTCCCTCGAGTCCGCGTGCCTCAAAGCCCGATCGCGGCAAGTTCACCTCCACTTTCACCTTGCGGTCCTCGCCATGGCTGCGCGTGATCGACGAGAGCATCTCGACCAGCTCCGCAAGATCGAAGTGTTCCATCCGCTCGCGGACCAGTTCGGCGTCGAGGCGCGATGCATTGGAGATGTCTGTCACCAGCCGGTCCATGCGGCTGACGTCCTTTTGAATGACGTCGAGCAGTTTCTTTCGCTGTTCCGGCGTCTTGGCGTATTCCATGGTCTCGACGGCGGAGCGGAGCGAGGTCAGCGGGTTCTTGATCTCGTGAGCGACATCTGCGGCAAAGCTCTCAATCGCTTCGATCCGCTTGTAGAGCGCCTCGGTCATCCGGATCAGCGCGCCCGATAGGTCACCAATCTCGTCCGCCCGATGGGTCAGGTCGGGGATTTCGACCCGTTCGGGGTTCAAAGGACGCAGGGCATTGGTGCCTTCGCTGTCAGCCGCCAGAGCAAGTTTCCTGATCGGCCGCGCGATCGTGTTCGCGAGCAGGACGGACAGGGCGATCGATACCATCGTGGCGACAAAGAAAACCTGCAGGATCTTTAGCCGCTCGTTGCGGAGGATCGTGTTGATGTCGCCCCCCTCAGTCGAAAGCTGAAGCACGCCCAGAACCGTCTTGTAACGGCGCAGCGGCAACGCAACCGAGACGATCAGCTCACCCTCCTGATTCACCCGAACCTGATGGGCGATCTGGCCAAGAGCAGCCGCAACGACCTCGCTATCCTCGGAAACGCCGTTGGGCGGGATCTCGTTGAAGACCTCCATCTCGTCCCGGAAGCTTTCGAGGAACCGCAGATAGGAGACTTCGATCCGCTCAAGAATGCTGTCGGGCGGCGCCAGTGTTTCCGGCGTGATCGGACGGACCTCGATCTGCGGCTGCTCAGGCGAGAGCACGCGCGTATCGCCAGTCAGCCGCCGTTCCCTGTCGAAAAGCCGGGCGCGCGCGCCGGTCGGCTCGGCCAGCCGCGTCAGGATTTCATTGGCCTGCTCGGCATCGAAGCCGGGCGCTTCGTCCGGTGCGTTTGCTGCCTGATCAGCGATGGTGATCGCCATTATCTCGCCCTGCGTGACCAGCGCGTTCACCCGCTCTCCGATAAGCCCCTGGAGGAAAGAGTTCAGGATCAGAACGCCAAAGACGAGAAGCGCCAGACCCACCAGATTGAAAAAGATGATCCTGCGTTGCAGCGATGAGAACGGCGCAGATTGTTTGAGACCTTGGACGATACGCGCCCGCATCGTTGCCGGACGCGGCTTCCCGTCCAGCCCCTGCGGCCCGGGGCTGATTGCTTCAATGGCCTCACCCGCGCCGATCCGGCGCATCACACTTCGCGGTATCTGTATCCGACGCCGTAGAGGGTCTCGATCGAGTTGAACTCCTCATCGACCTTGCGGAACTTCTTTCGGATACGCTTGATATGGCTGTCGATTGTGCGGTCATCGACATAAACCTGGTCGTCGTAGGCCGCATCCATCAGGTTGTCGCGGCTTTTGACGAAGCCAGGGCGTTGCGCCAGCGAATGCAGGATCAGGAACTCGGTGACAGTCAGCGTCACGGGTTTGCCATCCCAGACAGAAGCGTGACGCATCGGGTCCATCTCGAGCTTACCACGCTTCAAGACCTTCTCGTTCTCAGAGCGTTCGATGGTGGAGTCGTTCATTGCTTCACGGCGGCGCAGAACCGCCTTGATCCGCTCCACCAACAGGCGCTGGGAGAAAGGTTTGCGGATATAGTCGTCCGCCCCCATCCTGAGGCCGATCACCTCGTCGATCTCCTCGTCCTTCGAAGTCAGGAAGATCACCGGAAGATCCGAGTTCATGCGCAGCCTGCGCAGCAACTCCATCCCGTCCATCCGAGGCATCTTGATGTCGAACACCGCGAGATCCGGTGGTGCCTGCTGAAGCGCCGCGAGCGCCGCGGTACTGTCGGAGTATGTCTTTACGTCAAACCCCTCCGCCTCAAGCACCATAGAGACCGAGGTCAGGATGTTACGGTCGTCATCCACCAGAGTGATATTAGCCATTATGCCTCCCCCCCGATTTTCCATGAGGTTCCGGGGACTGCGTTTCTTGCCCGCTTATGTGTATCATATTTGCACGGACGTGATCGGTTGGCAATTTTCCTGCGCCGCTTCTCGCATTTGTCGGACAATTAATTGCGAAGATGTAACGAGACGGGACGCGCCTGCGTCATTTTAGGGGCGTTAACCAAAGCTTCAGGGCTAGACGCCGCTTGATGCGCTGCGCTAGACAGCCGCGATCAGCCGGGCTGGCGCGAGTCGGCCGCTCTCGCGCAATGTGGCCCGGATCGCGCAGGTGCCCAGAGGCCCCCGCCGAAAAAGAAAAATGTGTCCGGCCCAGCCGGAGCCGTGAGGAGATTCTGATGGACTCGGGCGTGTTCAACCCCAACTGCCGCCTCGAAGATATGGGCCTGACCGGGCTTTTAGAAGTCCACTACAATCTGAACGAGGCAGGTCTTGTTCAGGCAGCCATCCAGCGGGGTGAGGGTGAACTCGGACAGGGCGGCACGTTTCTTTGCAACACGGGCAAGCACACTGGGCGCAGCCCCAAGGACAAGTTCGTTGTCCGCGAAGCGTCGGTCGAGAACGATGTCTGGTGGGACAACAACAAACCGATGAGCCCGGAGCATTTCGAGGTGCTCTATCAAGACATGCTGGCGCATCTGAAGGGTCGGGAGATGTTCGTCCAGGACCTCTTCGCCGGCGCCGATCCCGACCACCGGCTCAACGTGCGGATGGTCAATGAGCTTGCATGGCACTCGCTTTTCATCCGCCACATGCTGCGCCGGCCCGAGCTCTCGGAGCTTTCAGACTTCGCCCCGGAGTTCACGGTTATCAACTGCCCAAGCTTCAAGGCCGATCCCGCGCGCCATGGCTGCCGGTCAGAGACTGTCATCGCGGTCAGCTTCGAGCGCAAACTGATCCTCGTGGGGGACAGTTCCTACGCTGGCGAGAACAAGAAGGGCATCTTCTCCGTTCTGAATTTCATCCTGCCCGGCAAAGGCGTGATGCCGATGCATTGTTCCGCCAATCATGCCGTGGGCGACCCGGATGACGCAGCGGTTTTCTTCGGGCTCTCGGGCACCGGTAAGACGACGCTCTCGGCTGATCCAGACCGCATTCTTCTCGGCGATGACGAACATGGCTGGACCGACAGCGGCATCTTCAATTTCGAGGGCGGCTGCTACGCAAAGACAATCAATCTCTCGGCCGACGCGGAACCGGAGATCTACGCGACCTGCTCCAAATTCGCGACCGTGATCGAGAACATGGTCTACGATCCGCACACCAAGGAGCTGGACTATAAGGATGACAGCCTGACAACGAACATGCGCTGCGCCTACCCGCTCCACTACATCTCTAATGCATCCGAGACCGGCATGGCGGGCATCCCGAAGAACGTGGTGATGCTGACCTGCGACGCATTCGGCGTGATGCCTCCGATTGCGCGGCTGACGCCGGCGCAAGCGATGTATCACTTTCTGACCGGCTTCACCTCGAAGATGGCTGGGACCGAAAAGGGCGTGAATACCGCGCAGCCGACCTTCTCGACCTGCTTTGGCGCCCCCTTCATGACGAGGCGGCCCGAGGTGTACGGCGCGCTTCTCCGCGACAAGATAGCCACCACCGGCGCGCAATGCTGGCTGGTGAACACCGGCTGGACCGGGGGCGGCTACGGCGTGGGCTCGCGCATGCCGATCCGGGTGACCAGAACGCTGCTTTCCGCAGCACTCAACGGCTCGCTGAACGAGGTCGAATTCCGCATCGACCCGAATTTCGGTTTTGAAGTGCCGACTTTCTGCGAAGCGGTCTCGACTCCGATCCTGAATCCTCGCCAGACCTGGGAAGACGCAGACGCCTATGACAAGCAGGCGGCCGAGCTGGTTGGGATGTTCGTCGAGAATTTCGCCCAGTACGAGGCGCATGTCGGAGAAGACGTTCGCGCAGTCGCCCTGAAGGCGGCCTGAGGGCCAGCCAATGTCTCGCTTCGCCATTGCCTGCGGCCATCAGCGCACGGCCGCGGCGGCGGAAGCGGTTCTCAACGATGGTGGAAACGCTGCCGATGCGGCGATCGCCGCCGCCCTGATGACCATGGCTGCGGAGCCCGTTCTCGCCGGATTGCTCGGGGGCGGATTTGCGATGGTCGCATCCGGCGGCAAGACCGAACTCCTCGATTTCTTCGTTCAGACCCCCAGGACCAAGGCGGATGAGATCGATTTCCGCTCCGTCCATGCCGATTTCGGCAGCGTCACCCAGGAGTTTCACATCGGCGCAGGTGCGATCGCGACCCCTGGCATCGCGGTCGGGCTGGCGGAACTTCACCAGCGTTGTGGGCGCGTGCCGTTTCGGGAACTTGCGGCACCGGCGATCCAAGCCGCGCGGGAGGGTGTCGAGATAACGCCCTATCAGGCCCGGCTCGGTCGGATCATCTCGCCTATTCTGATGGCCTCGCCCGAGATGCGCGCGCTGATGTGCGATGACGACGGGCCGCTGCCCGCGGGTACGCCGCAGCGAAACCCGGAATTTGCCGATGTGCTGGAGGTCTACGGGCTTGAGGGTCCGCGTTTTGTCATGGAGGGGGAGGTCGGACAGGCGCTCATCGCGCTTGCGCGCGAGGGGGGGCACCTGACGGCCGGAGATCTGAAAGCCTATCTGCCGCGCTGGCGGAGGCCGTTGGTCTGCTCCCGGGGGGCGGCGCAGCTTAATCTGAACCCAGCACCTAGCCTTGGTGGTGTCCTCATTGCCCTCGCTTTGGACTTGATGCCGGGCTCCGCGAGTGTGGTCGAGACGGCCAACGCCTTTGCGGCGACATCAAAGGCGCGGACGCAAACCGGTGACGAACCTCGTCTGCTGCTGGCGCCGGATCTGATCGAACGTTTGCGCAAGACGCTTGCCCGCCACCCGGCCTCGACCCGTGGCACCACCCATATCTCGGTGATCGATCAGGCGGGCATGGGGGTTGCCCTTACCCTTTCGAACGGCGAGGGGTGCGGGATGGTCGTGCCGGGCACTGGCATCGCGCCAAACAACATGCTGGGAGAGGAAGATCTAGTTCCTGGCGGCTGGCATTCCTGGGCGCCGGACACGCGGCTTGCATCGATGATGTGCCCGCTGGCCGTTCGCTGGCCGGACGGACGGATTGCCATACTGGGCTCGGGCGGGTCGAACCGGATCCGAACGGCACTGGCGCAGGTCCTCGCTCACCTAATCGATCGGGATATGCCGCTCGAGAATGCAATTCTCAGCCCGCGCCTGCATGTCGAAGGCGAGCGTCTCGATTTCGAGGAAACCGACCTCGCAGAGCAGGATCGTTTGGCCCTTCTGGATGCGTTTCCCGATGCGCTGGGCTGGGCTGAACCATCGATGTTCTTCGGAGGCGTCCACGCTGCAATGCGCGCGGCGAACGGGAGTCTTACCGCCGCAGGGGACCCGCGCCGCGACGGTCTCGCGCTCGTCGTTTGAGCAGTTTGGCTGAAGAGCGGCACTTTTTGTCGCAGCCATGAAAGATCACTGAACCGAGTCGGCTGCGAGATAGGCACTGCATGGCGGTTGCCCGGAGTAATCGAAGGAGCTGGGAGATGAACATTGACAAAGTGAAGTCAGATTATCAGCGCGACGGCTACATCGTTCTCAAGCGCTTCATGCCGGACGAGCTGATCCGGGAATTGCGAGAGGAGACCAGCAGGTTCGTATCGTCTGCGCGTTCAAACAGCCTCGTCGGCGGCAATTTCGATGTGATCGAAACACCTGCCGGGCCGGATCTGCGCCGGATCGCCGATCCCGAGCGCGCCTCCGCGGTCTATGACAAGGCGATGCGGTGGGAACCGCTCGTCGACCTCGTTTCCGAGCTTTTGGGCGGCACCTGCCGCTTCGACCATGGCAAACTTAATTTCAAACCGCCCTCGGGTGGCGGCGCGCTCGATTGGCATCAGGACTACGCCTTCTATCCCCAAACCAATCAGAACATGCTCGCCGTCGGCATCATGATCGAGGATTGCACCGAAGAGAACGGGCCCTTGATGGTGATCCCAGGGTCTCATCGGAACACGGCCGGGCTGCAAGGCGGGCCGATCTTCGATCACCATCAGAACGGTGTATTCGTCGGGGGAGTGAAATCCGCGGCACTGGATGGCCTGGATGATGCGGCCGTTGCCCTGACCGCGCCGGCAGGTTCGATTTCGATCCACCACACGGCGATGTTCCATGCATCGACTGCGAATAGGAGCGCGCAGAACCGGCCGCTCTTGCTCTACAACTATTTCGCAGCCGACGCGTTTCCGATTTTCTACAATCATGACTGGGATGCATTCAACGCGCGGCTCTTGCGGGGAGAGGTGGTAGATACCCCCCGCTATGACCCGCTCCCCTGCAAGGTGCCACAACCTTTGCCCCAGGCGGCGGCTGACAGCCTTTCAGGGTCGATCTATGATGCACAGGCTCAGATGGAAGGTGGCGCAATTCTCACCTGAGCTGAGGCGCAAGGAAATTCCAAGTTGCGACAAGTTAGCGTAACTTCCTTGCGCATGGATGTTGACCAAGCCTGCCGCATTGGATAGGGCTTTTCGCAGCCGCACAACACCGCGGCGCCTACGAGCCAGCGCCAGGGACAAAGCCCATGAATGTGGAAAGCGGGATCACCGCACCTCAGCCGATTTCATCCGAAGATCTGCTTCGCCTGTCGAAAGAGGCGGTCGAGGCTGCGCGTGTTTTTAGCCGTATCGCGACGGAGGATCTTGCGACCCGAGTGAAGCAGGGGGATCGGGTCTCAGGCCAGATGCTGGAGGGGGAGCAGTACGCCGCTCACGCGCTCGCATGGCTGGCCACCTATGCACAAGCGCTAGATCAGCTCACCGGATGGGCCGAGCGGCTGGAGCAGGACGGCCGGTTCGGCGAGATGGAACAACTGATCCTCCAGATCGGCATAGGCGAGTACCTTTGGCAGATCTACGGCGGTTTGCCGATGAGCCAGGGCGAGATCGTCCGCCCGCAGGATATCGGCCTCTCGCAAGAGGCCCAGCGCGCGCTGATGCATCCGGCCGTGATGCAACTGACTCAGGAGGGCAACACCAACGCGGCGCGCATGCGCCTCGCGCAACTGATCGCCGAGCAGGAGGGTGCGACGACCTATGGTGCCACCGGGCTCGACGAAGAGTTCGAGATGGTGCGCGACCAGTTCCGCCGTTTCGCGCAGGATCGCGTTCTGCCGGATGCCCATGAGTGGCATCTGAAGGATGAACTCATCCCGATGGAGATCATCGAGGAGATGTCCGAGATGGGCGTCTTCGGCCTGACGATCCCGGAGGAGTTTGGCGGCCTCGGTATGGGCAAGACGGCGATGTGCGTCGTCTCGGAGGAGCTGTCGCGGGGCTATATCGGCGTCGGTTCTTTAGGGACCCGGTCTGAGATCGCGGCGGAACTGATCCTCTGCGGCGGGACGGATCAGCAAAAGGAGCACTGGCTGCCGAAGCTTGCATCCGGTGAGATCCTGCCGACCGCGGTCTTCACGGAACCGAACACAGGGTCAGATCTCGGGGCTTTGAAGACCCGTGCGACCAGGGATGGCGAGGACTGGGTGATCACCGGCAATAAGACCTGGATCACGCACGCAGCCCGCACGGATATGATGACCGTTCTGGCGCGCACGAGGCCGGATACGGATGATTACTCAGGTCTTTCGATGTTCCTCGCGCCGAAGACACGCGGGACCGATGCCGAGCCCTTCCCCGACGCGAGTATCGCAGGGGGCGAGATCGAGGTTCTCGGCTACAGGGGTATGAAGGAATATACGCTTGCTCTCGATGGCCACTGTGTGCCTGGAGATGCACTCCTTGGCGGGACGGAGGGGCAGGGGTTCAAGCAGCTCATGAAGACCTTCGAGAGTGCGCGCATTCAGACCGCTGCGCGCGCGATCGGGGTCGCGCAATCGGCGCTCGACATCTCGCTTCGCTATGCGCAGGAGCGTGAGGCGTTCGGAAAGCCGCTCATCGCCTTTCCGCGCGTCGCCTCGAAACTCGCGATGATGGCGGTCGAGATAACGATCGCGCGTCAGCTCACCTACTTCTCCGCTCGCGAGAAGGACGCGGAACGCCGCTGCGACCTGGAAGCGGGCATGGCGAAACTGCTGGGTGCACGCGTTGCCTGGGCGGCGGCGGATAACGGCTTGCAGATTCATGGTGGTAATGGATTTGCGCTCGAGTACCCGATCAGCCGGTTGCTTTGTGATGCGCGGATCCTGAACATCTTTGAAGGGGCCGCCGAGATCCAGGCGCAGGTGATCGCCCGCCGTCTGCTGGAAGCCGCCTGAGAGCCAAGCGGAATGCGGGCCGCTGGCCCGCATACACCTTTTGCGGGCGCATCCCATCCGGGACGCGCGTCCCCCTCCCTGGCCCTCCCCCGCACGGGAAAGGGACGCCCAGGGGAGAGGTCGCGGCCTATTCTTCGGTGAACAGGTTCTCCCACGCCTGATCCAAGAACTCGGGCCGCAATTGCGGTTCGACATCCTCGTAGGTGCAGATCGCCTTGGTCTGGTCGATCAGGAAGCGTGGGTGGAAAGCATGGAACTCCGCCTCCGGCGTCTTGGCGTAGAGCTCATTGAGGACGTAGTGGAGTACGCTTTCGTCCAGAGGCATTCCGAATTTCTTTGCCGTGCGCACGAAGATCGTGAGGTAGGTGTCCCGATCCGGCGGACCTACCAGAATCTTGTAGCGCAGACGGCGAAGTGCGGCGTCATCAACAAGCTGCTTCGGCGCGATGTTGGTCGAGAAAACGGTAAGCGCATCGTAGGGCACTTCGAACTTCCGCCCGGTCATCAGCGAGAGATAATCGACGCTCTTCTCCAGCGGGATGATGAGGCGGTTGATCAGATCCTGCGGGCTCTGCCGCTGACGGCCGAAATCGTCGATCACCAGGATCCCGCCGGCCGCCTTCATCTGCATCGGCGCCTCGTAGACGCGGCTGACC